>MSGZ01000032.1:0-118928 GCA_001940925.1 Ruminococcus sp. Phil11 | reverse complement strand
GACCACAGTCACGGAGACCGCTCCGGAAACTACAGTCACGGAGACTGCTCCGGAAACTACAGTTACGGAGACCGTTCCGGAAACTACAGTCACGGAGACTGCTCCGGAGACCACAGTCACGGAGACCGCTCCGGTCACGACAGTCTCGGAGACCGCTCCGGTCACCACTGTACCGGTCACGACGACGGAGATCGAAACGACAACGCAGGTCACGACGATCGACACAGATGATTCTGCAAATGCAGGCACGACGGTTGCTCCGCAGACGGCTGAGAGCCGTACAACCGCGGCGCAGACCGTAAAGTCGACAGTACCGAGCGGCGGCGTCAACACCAAGACCGGCTCCGTTCAGACCGGCGACAAAGCCCCGACCGCACTGATCGTCACACTGCTGGTTATGACCGCAGCGGCGTTCGTGTGCAGAAAGCGCGACGAAGAATGATCCGTGAACCGGAAATGACATCCTGATACAGCAAACGGCCGCTGCCCCTGATCGGGCGGCGGTCGTTTTTGCAGAAAAAAGCACGCTGACAGCTTCCGTGTTGTCAGCGTGCTTATTGTTGTTGTATGATCCCGCCGCATAACACGCGGCCTGCGCTGTCATACACAACAGCGGACTGTCCGGGTGCAGCGGCTCTGACCGGATCCTGAAACCGGATGTGCATAGCCCCGTCCGCCTGCATCTCACAGACCGCCGCCTGTGCGGGGTGATGATACCGGATTTTGACCTCGGCTGCAAGCTGCTCACCGGGCTGCAGTGCCGGGAGCCCCATAAAGCAGATGTCCCTGCACCAAACCTCATGCGTCAGCAGGGAAGCAGCATCGCCGAGTATGATCTGATTCGCTCCTGCGTCGATTTTCTGTACGTATGCAGGCTTTCCGGCAGCGATTCCGAGCCCTCTGCGCTGCCCGACCGTGTACCGGTATATGCCGCAGTGACGACCTAAAATATGCCCGTCTGTGTCTGTAAAATCGCCCGCCGGCGGCAGAGGCTGTTCCGCATGTTCCTCGATAAAATCGGCATAGTTTCCGTCCGGCACAAAGCAGATCTCCTGCGAGTCTTCTTTTTCCGCGACCGCAATTTCAGCATATTTTGCAAGCTCCCGCACCTCGGATTTCGAGAGCTTTCCGAGCGGCATCAGCGTCCGCGCAAGCATATCCTGTGTCAGACGATACAGCATATACGACTGATCCTTCTGACTGTATGCGCCTTTATGCACCGTAAACCGACCGTCAGGCATCTGCACGACAGAGGCATAATGTCCGGTCGCAATATAGTCTGAATGCATCGCGTCGGCGGCGTTCAGCAGGCCGCGCCACTTGACCGCGCTGTTGCAGATCACGCACGGATTCGGCGTCCGCCCGCAGAGATATTCCCGGACAAACGGCTTTGTGATCTGCTCGCGGAATTCGGTCAGGCAGTTCCGGACATAATACGGGATGCCGAGCTGCCCGCAGACCGCCTGCGCATCGCTGATTTCGCAGCATCTGCTTTCTTCTCCGCTGTCGCCGACCCATGTTTTCAGCGTCATCCCGATGACGTCGTAGCCGGCCGCTTTCAGCAGATACGCAGTGACCGCGCTGTCCACGCCGCCGGACATCCCGACGATGACACGCCGCCGGCTCATATCATATAGCACCCGGCGTCGTCCGGACAGATGCCCTGCTCGATCAGCTCGGCCAGCGTCATGCGGTCAGTGTAATCGCGCATCGCGCCGTTCATTTTGTCCCAAAGGCAGTCCTTGATATTCCGCCGGAGCCCGCTGACGCTGTCAACCTCGGGCACATCCGCAAGAATGCTGCTGTCCAGCGCGTTCAGCACATCGGAAATGTGAATGCCGGATGCCGGCCGCATCAGGGTATAGCCGCCCTTCTGTCCTTTGGATGCGCGGATCAGATTTGCCTGCCGAAGCTGCAGAAGGATCTGCTCCAGGTACTTATGAGAAATATTCTGCCGCTGTGCGATCTCAATGGTCGTTGCTTTTTCGCCCTGTTCGGAATGTATCGCAATATCCGCCAAAGCGACGAGCCCGTATTCGGCTTTTGTTGTGAATTTCACGGTCGCCTCCTTATCTGTCAGCCGTTTTCATGCAGCAGAAGCTCAAGCGTTTTCCACGCAAGTACGGCACATTTCACGCGCGCGGGCATCTTCGAGATGTTCTGCAGCGCACCCGCTTCTTCCAGTTCGTCCAGCTCGTCGTCGGTGATCTCACCGGCGATCATTTTCTTGAAAAGCTCCGCAAGATGCAGAGCATCCTCCTTCGACCTGCCGATGATCAAATCAAGCATAATGTCAGCAGATGCTTGCGAAATTGCACATCCGACACCGGTATACGAGCCGGTCTCCACCATGCCGTTTCTAATCTGCAGATGCAGCGTGATCTCATCGCCGCAGCTCGGATTCAGTCCCGCGTGCGAGCAGGTCGCACAGGGAAGTTCATGCAGATGCTGCGGGTGCAGATTGTGATCGAGCAGCACCTCATTGTAAAAATTATCCGCCACAGCCCATACGCCTCCTGACTGTTTTCAATGTATTTACGAATCTTTCGATATCCTGTTCATCGTTATAGAGCCCGATGCTCATGCGGGCTGTAGACGGTATGCCGAGATGCCGGTGCAGCGGCTGCGCACAGTGGTGACCCGCCCGGATCGCAATATTGTCTGCATCGAATATTGCAGCAATATCATGCGGATGAACGCTGTCGACCGTAAACGTGATGATGCCGTGATGCGCCGCAGCATCCTCCGCACCGATGATCTGCACGCCCGGAATATCGCGCATCTGCGAGAACGCAAGCTCCGTCAGATGCTGCTCGTACTGCATGACCGCATCAAAGCCGATGCTGTTCATATAGCCGATCGCTGCGTGCAGACCGACCGCTCCGCCGACATTGACCGTTCCCGCCTCGAACTTGTGCGGCAGCTCCGCGTAGGTCGCAGACTCGCGCTGCACGTACTCGATCATCTCGCCGCCGGACAGAAACGGCGGCATTTCCTCGAGCAGCTCCTGTCTGCCGTACAGCACGCCGATGCCCATGGGCGCGTACATTTTGTGGCCGGAGAACGCAAGAAAGTCCACATTCAGTTCCTGTACATCGACCGGGATGTGCGGCACGCTCTGCGTTCCGTCGCAGACGATCAGCGTGCCGTTTTCATGACAGATATCCGCAAATTCCCGAATCGGATTCAAATTTCCGAACACATTGGAAATCTGAGCAGCTGCAAAGATTTTCGTATGCGTTGTCAATGCATTGCGCAGCGATTCCTCGGGATAGATCCCGTCCTTGCCGCATTCCAGATACCGAAGCTTCGCGCCGGTTTTCTGCGAGACGATCTGCCACGGCACGAGGTTGCTGTGATGCTCCGATATTGCGATCAGAATTTCGTCGCCGGGACATAGATTCTGCATCCCCCAGCTATACGCGACGAGGTTCAGGCTCTCGGTCGCGTTCCGCGTGAACACGATCTCCTTCGTGCTTTTTGCGTGAATGAAGTCCCGCACGGCGGTGCGCGCATTTTCGTAGGCTTCGGTCGCTTTGACGCTCAGATCGTAGAGACCGCGCAGGGGGTTCGCGTTTTCCGCTGCGTAATACTGCGCAACAGCGTCGGTGACGCACTGCGGCTTCTGGCTCGTTGCCGCGCTGTCGAGATACACCGTATCCGGATACGCCGTGAAGATCGGGAAGTCCTGTTTATGCATCATCCGCCTCCTTTCCGAGCAGCCTGCCGACCGCCTGCTCCGTTTCTGCGTCGCCGATCTGCTTGACGATGCTGCCGAGCTGCGACTGCGCAAGAATCTCACAGATCTGCGCCTCCGGGATGCCCCTCGACTGCATATAAAAGATCTGCTTGGGGTCGATTTGTCCGATCGTCGCGCCATGCGAACCGACAACATCCTCCTCCGCACAGAGGATCACCGGAACCGTTTTGTTGACGACATGTTCATCCAGGAGCAGGACGTTTTCCTGCTCTGTACCGGACGCGCCTGCCGCACCGTTTTTGAAGTCGATCGTACCGCGGAACACCTTTTCCGCATGTCCCCGCAGAGCACCTCTGACATTTGTATTTGAAACGGTTTTTCTGCCGCTCTGCACAATGTTCAGATTGATATCAAGCTGATCGTCATCCGCAAGAAGATAACCGATATGTGACGTAAACGCGGACTTTCTGCCGTTCATGGCAATTTCAATCCCGCCGACCGCATCTGCTGTATTCAAATAAATTTGTACCAGTTCCAATGACGCATTTTCAGCGAGATCAGCTTGCAGAGCCGAAACGGTCTCACCGCCGGAAACGATCTGCACAAGTCGGATCTGCTGACCGGCATCTGCATGAACAGCCGTCCGGATCGCAGCTTTCTCTGCACGGATATGCATGACAACGAGCTGCGGATTCACGCCGCCGTTTACCGTTACATTTGTACTTTTTTGAACGTCTATTTTTGTGACGCTTTCATCCGCGCCGGAGATCACAATTTCTTCCGCAAGATCGTCCGGTATTTCGCGCTCCGTCCCGTTGACGCCGAGCCATGAGAAGGTCGGCGCGGGGAGCTGATTCAGTTTCACAGTTGCCATACGCCCTCCTTATCCGACCGCCCCGGTCATTTCCAGACGGATGAGATTGTTCATCTCGACCGCGTATTCGAGCGGCAGCTCCTTCGATACATTGCCCGCAAATCCGCTGACGATCATCGCGCGCGCGGCCTGCTCATTCATGCCGCGGGACATCAGATAAAACACCGCATCATCGCTGATTCTGCCGATCTTCGCCTCATGGCCGATGTCACATTTGTCCGTGCGGATATCCATGACCGGCACCGTATCCGAACGCGAAATGCCGTCCAGCATCAGGGATTCGCAGCTTACCGACGACCGGCTGCCGACGGCGTTCTCATGCACCGTGACCGCGCTCCGGAACGTGCTGATGCCGCCGCTTTTCGAGATCGACTTTGTATCGATATGCGATGAGGTTTCCGGCGCATTGTGCACGATCTTCGCGCCGGTATCGAGGTTCTGCCCCTCGCCCGCGAAGGTGATGCCGGTGAACTCCGCCGCCGCGCCGCGTCCGTTCAGAATGCTCATCGGGTAGAGGTACGACACATGTGAGCCGAAGCTGCCGGAGACCCATTCGATGCGCCCGCCTTCTTCGACCAGCGCGCGTTTCGTGTTGAGATTGTACATGTTCTTCGACCAGTTCTCGATCGTCGAATAGCGCAGTTTTGCGTGCTTTCCGACATAGAGTTCCACGCATCCGGCGTGCAGTCCCGCTTCGTAGTATTTCGGTGCCGAGCAGCCCTCAATGAAGTGCAGCTCGCTGTTTTCTTCGAGGATGATCAGCGTATGCTCGAACTGCCCCGCGCCCTTTGCATTGAGCCGGAAATACGACTGCAGCGGGATCTCCAGCTTGACGCCTGCGGGCACATACACGAACGAGCCGCCCGACCAGACCGCGCCGTGCAGTGCCGCAAATTTGTGGTCTGTCGGCGGGACGAGCTTCATGAAATGTTTGCGAATGATCTCCGCGTACTGCGGGTCATGCATCGCGCTTTCGAGGTCGGTATACACGACGCCGGATTCCGCGACCTCCTTTCGGACATTGTGATAGACAAGCTCGCTGTCATACTGCGCGCCGACGCCGGCCAGCGATTCGCGCTCCGCCTGCGGGATGCCGAGCCGCTCAAACGTCTCCTTGATGTGCTCCGGCACATCGTTCCAGTCGCTGTTCATGCGGGATTTCGGACGAATGTATGTGACGATATTGCGCATATCCAGGCCGTCAACAGGCGGCCCCCAGACCGGCATTTTCATGCGGGAAAAGATCTCCAGCGATCTCAGCCGGAAGTCCCGCATCCAGTCCGGATCGCCCTTTTCTTCTGATATCTCGCGGATGATCTCCGGGGTGATGCCGCTGGACAGAAAATCCGCCGCGTCCTCGTCATACCGGAAATCATAGAGCGAACGGTCGATATCCGCGACCTGTGCCTTTTGTTTCATATTGCTTCCTTTCCGGTCAGCCGCTCAAAGCCGTGCACGTTGATCTCCGCGACCAGCTCCGCCCCGCCCTCTCTGACGATTTTGCCGTCCGCGATGATATGCGCGCGGTCAACGGAAAGTGCCTCGAGGATCTTCGTATTGTGCGTGATGATGAGCAGCGAGCCGCCGCAGCTTTCGCGGTAGGCCGCAATGCCTGCCGAGACCGTGCGCACCGCGTCCACATCAAGGCCGGAATCTGTCTCGTCAAGGATCGCGAGTTTCGGCTTCAGCATCAGCAGCTGTAAAATTTCCGCCTTTTTCTTCTCGCCGCCGGAGAATCCGACGTTCAGGTCGCGGTCTGCATAGGCCGCATCCATCTGCAGCACATCCATCGCCGCTTTCAGCTGCTTTTTGAAGTCCCAGAGCTTCATACGCTGTCCGGTGACCTGCTCCAGCGCATTCCGCAGGAAATCGGAAAGCGTGATGCCGGGGATCTCAACGGGATTCTGGAACGACAGAAAAATGCCGCGTTTTGCGCGCTGATCCGGCGTTTCGTTTGTGATATCCGCACCGTCAAACACGATGCTGCCGCCGGTGACCTTGTATTCCGGGCTGCCCATGACCGTGTAGCCGAGCGTCGATTTGCCCGCGCCGTTCGGCCCCATGAGCACATGCGTCTCACCGCTGCCGACTTCCATCGTGACGCCGTGCAGCAGTTCCTTTTCTTCAATTTCAACAGACAGGCTTTCGATTGTCAGCAATGCCATATTGCTTCTTCCTTTCATATTATCCCTATCGAATAAATAGGCTATGGATGTATTATAGCATACATTTCCTACCTTGTCAATAGGGAAAGACAGAAAACCTGCGGATATGCTGTTTTCCGGCACATCTGCCATGATTTTCCGCGCTCTTTTCGCTGATTCTGTATGAATTGCGGATTGCAGAAATACCATCGGGCCGTGCCGGATGACGGACAGCACGGCGTGCGCATACGCGGTCGGCGGGGATCCTGCGCCCGTCCGGTGCAGCCTGTTTTTTTACGTGATGCGCCCATTGAAATCTCCGTCGGAATATGTTATAATATGAGTGACAGGTCTGCCTGTCAGTATGCTGCATCACAGCAACCGTCCGCAAGGGCATCGGAACGATGACCCGCATTCCGCACCTACCGAAAAAGGAGCAGCGTATGGCAATTCAGGATTATATGAAGGCGCAGAAGCTTGCCGAAAAGCAGCAGCGCGCAGCCACCAGCGAGGAGGCCCGCTATCTTCCTGTGCTGGAGGACATTCTCCGGAACCATGAGGTCGAGGGACAGATCCCGCTGGGACAAATGGAGATCCCGCTTTCCATGATCGAGGGCACGGCGCAGTCCGAGCGCACCTCGGCATTTGCGGCGAACTTCATGCCGCTGCTGGACTACGATACCGAGTTCGGCAACAAATGGTCCCTGCTCTGCGATTCCGTCCGGGAGGTCGGCGTCAATGAGCCGATCACCGTATTCGAGTTCATGCAGCGGTTTTACGTCGCAGAGGGCAACAAGCGCGTCAGCGTCTCAAAGTATTTCGGGGCGGTCAGCATCGGGGCCGTCGTCACCCGGATCATCCCCAGACAGACCGACACCGACGAATACAGGATCTACAGCGAATTTATGGCGTTCCACCGCGTCTCCGGCATCTACGAGATCGAGATGAAGCAGGTGGGCGGCTTTACGCGTCTGATGCAGGCGATCCGGCCGGTCGCGCTGCCGGACGGTACCGACGGGAAGCCCGTCCAGCCGGAGCCGTGGGACGACGATCTCCGGCGTGACGTCAAATTTCTGTACTCGGTCTTTGCAAGCTACTATACCGCCAAGATCGGCAGGAATCAGCTGCAGATCAAAACGGGCGACGCCTTCGTGCATTTTCTGGAGATCTACGGCTTTGAGCAGATCCGCGGGCTTTCGTCGGCGGAGCTGCACCAGCATATTGAGCGCATCCGCGGAGAGTTCGGCGTGCTTGACAATGACAATCCGACCTCCCATATCCTCAACCCGACCGAGGGCTCGCAGAAGATCGCACTCTCCAAAATGATCCTGCCGAGCAGCTCCGGGCCGCTGAAGATCGCGTTCCTGTATCCGAAGAAACCGGAGGAATCCGGCTGGGTCTTTAACCATGAGCACGGCCGGCAGCATATTGCGCGCAAATTTGCAGAGCAGATCGAAACGAAATACTATGTATGTCCCGCAGAGGACGGAGAGGACACGATCGCGCAGGCGATCGCAGAGGGCTGCAGGCTGATCTTCACGACTTCGCCGGTCTATCATGCGTGCAGTATGCGCATGGCGGTCGCGCACCCTGAGATCATCATTCTCAACTGCTCGATGAACACCGCGTATCAGCAGCTCCGCACGTATTATCTGCGCATCTACGAGGCAAAGTTCATCACGGGCGTCATTGCGGGCATCATGACCGAGACAAACCGGATCGGCTATATCGCGGATTATCCGGTGCTCGGAACGCCGGCCTCGATCGCGGCATTTGCGCTCGGCGTCGAAATGGTCAATCCGCGTGCCAAGGTCTATCTGGACTGGTCCACGCTTGAAAACCACGATCCGCTCGCGTTTTTCCGTGAAAAGAAGATCGACCTGATCTCCGACCGCGATATCAATGCGCATCTGTCCAAGGAAGCGGACTTCGGCCTGCACGCGATCTGCGTGGACGACCAGAATTCGTTTCCGCTTGCTGCACCGGTGCTGAACTGGGGCAGCCTCTATGAGGATCTGGTGCGTTCGGTGCTGATCGGCGCATGGAAGAACGACGCGAACCAGAACGAAAAGCAGGCACTCAACTATTACTGGGGTATGTCGTCCGGCGCGGTCGGCGTCAAATACTCCTCGGACAATCTGCCGCGTGATCTGCAGAAGCTTCCGCGGCTGCTGCACAATCAGATCGCGCTCGGCGAATTTGAACCGTTCAGAGGGCCGATCTGCAGGTGGGACGGTTCTTACATTGTGCGGCCGGGTCAGAATCTGAATGCGGATGAGATCATTGCGCTGGACTGGCTGCCGTCCAATGTGAAGGGCAGGCTGCCGGAGATCGGCGAGCTGGCACCGCAGTACCGCGAATTTGCAAGGTGGCACAGCATTCATAAACAGGACAGTGCCGGGCTGTTGAAATAACCGGATAAAAAACAGGGGCGGGGAATATAAACATGAAAATTATGGTGATGTCGGACGAGGAGTCCAAGTATATCTGGGAGCATTATCAGCCGGGCATGTTCAAGGGGATCGACCTGATCATTTCGGCCGGAGACCTGAAGCCGGAATATCTGCAGTTTGTCGAGACGATGTCCAATCTGCCGCTGCTCTATGTGCACGGCAACCACGACGAAAAATATGATGTGACGCCGCCGGAGGGCTGCGAGTGCATCGAGGATCAGATCGTGACCTACAACGGCATCCGGATCCTCGGGCTGGGCGGCTCCATGCGCTACCGCAGCGGCACGCATCAGTATACCGAAAAGGATATGCAGCGGCGCATCCGCAGATTAAAGCTCCGTCTGAAGCTCTGCGGCGGATTTGATATGCTTGTGACGCACGCGCCGATGGCCGGCTTTCATGACGGCGAGGATCTCTGCCACAAGGGCTTTGAAGCGTTCCGCGGTCTGATCGGGCAGTATCAGCCGAAATACTTTGTGCACGGCCACATTCATCAGAATTACGGGATGAAGGCACCGCAGCTTTCCCTTTTTGGGGAGACGGTGGTCATCAATGCGTACCGGACCTATACGTTTGAATACGATGACCCCGCCGTCAGACAGCAGGCGGAAAAACATAAAGACTGAGCAGCCGCCCCTTGCTTCGTATATGAAGCAGGGGGCGGGATTTTTTATAGTGAACAGTGAATAGTGCTGAATACCGGTATGCTGTCGGCGTGCCTTATCATTGGGGGCAGCAGAGCCGAAGAAGCCGCCCGCATTGCAGAATGTTCATAAAAAATCCATTTACAAATGCGAGAATTTGTATTATAATAAGGTTATCGGAAAAATCTGCAATGCGGTGCGGACTTTTCTGAATGCGATGCAGGATGTCTGTGAATGCGGGGATCCGGATTCGCCGGAGCAGCAGCTCTGCTGAACGGAGCAGAATGCCGGACCGGCAGGTACGGGGGCGGATTCCGCCGGACACATGCAGCAGAAACAAACAGCCGGAAGGTACGGCCGGCCCACACGAAAAAAGGATGGAATGATTATGCAAAAGAAACACAGTAAAGCGGTGATCGCGAGCCTGCTGGCGGCTGCGATGACCGCAGCCGCAGTATTTCCTGTGATGCCGGTTGTGGCCGTCACAGAAGGGGAAATTCTCGGAGAAAGTACGTTTGATTACAAGATGATCCCGTGGCATACGGTCGATGCCCGTCCTGCAAGACAGGATTTCAGAATTGAGGACGGGGCGGTACATATCACGATCATCTCGGCAAAGGGCGAATCACGGGACACTTATGATCTGCAGTTCCGGCACAGAAAGCTGAACTTCGAGGCAGGGCATACGTACAAGGTCAGCTTCACGGCAAAGTCCAATAGAGACGGCTTTCTGATCAATTCCTACATCGGCGACACCGGCAATCCGTATAATGAATACTGCTGCCTAAAAAAGGAAGGATTCGTGCAGGGCCCGCACATGGGCGGCGGCGGTATGGGCTGGGGCGAGCCGGTCGCGCTGACGACAGAATGGCAGACCTTTGAAGGCACCTTTGAATGCACCGAGGATCTGCACGGAAAGGAGTGGACATTCCAGTACGCTTACGGTGAGAGAGGCAATGCAGCGGACGGCGACGAGATCTGGTTTGACAATATGTCGATCGTTGATCTGGACGGCAGCTCCGTGACCCCGCCCGAACCGGATTACGGTATCACCCGTCTGGGCAGCGGCCTTGCGAATAACTATATCTCCGTGAATCAGGTCGGTTACTTTATCCGGGGTGCAAAGACCGCGACACTGGGCGACGATGCGGGCAATATCCAGTACCATAAGAACCCGATCGAACTGAAGGATGAAAGCTACACCTTTGAGCTGGTCAGTGAGTCCGGCGAGGTCGTGTATACCGGTCAGACCGGCAGGAAGTTCCATGACTACGATTCGCACGACAATGTCTGCGAAATCGACTTCTCCGAATATCAGACGCCGGGCAGATATTATCTGCGCATCAAGAATAAGGACTGGCGTTCCTTCGAGTTTGAGATCGCGGAGAATCCTTACAGAAGCGGCGGGAAGATGCTTGGCGGAAGCGATATGCCGCCCTTCGATCATCGCGGCGTAATCAGCGATACATCGGCTGATATGCTGACCAATTCACTCAACTACTTCTATCAGAGCCGCTCCGGTTCGGATATTGAGCAGCAGTACATCACCTCCGGCGACGAGAGGGAACTTGCACACCGCGGTACGCACAAGGGTGACAGGGCGATCGTTCAGACACAGTGGTTTGATGAATATTACAGCGCGCAGGAAGCGAACGAGACCTATCGCTCCTCCGTGATCGACGTATCCGGCGGCTGGTACAATGCAGAGGATTACTGCAAATCCATGGTCGAAGGCGGCATGACCGTCTGGACGCTCCAGAATCTTTATGAAAGAGCCGCACAGACAGAGAACGGCAGGAAAAAGTTTGAGAACGGCTCCGGCGTCTGTGTCGTGCCGGAAACGGACAACAAGGTTCCGGATATCCTTGATGAGTGCAGATATGAGCTTGACTTCATGGAGAAGATGAAGGTCGATGCGGGCGAGAAAACATGGGGTGAGCTGGCAGGACTTTACTATCATCAGGTGCAGGACTACAAGCCGATCGGGATCGGAGCCACGCCGTGGAATTATATCGAAGAATATGAGCCTGTGCGCATCGTCAAGCCGCCGACCTTTGCGGCCACGCTGAACTATGCGGCATGTGCGGCACAGGCCGCAAGACTCTGGCAGGCATACGATCCGGACTATGCAGCAAAGCTGCTGAAAAATGCGAAGGATGCGTATCAGGCATTCAAGCTGCATTATTATGAGCCTGATCTGAAAACAACGTATCTTCCGGGTTACATCAATCGGGTTCCGCAGGAGGAGCTGAACAAGACCTCCCAGTATGCGCCGAAGTATCAGGCGCGTGCCGCACAGCCCTACGGCGATGTTGAGGTTCGTGACGATGCCTACTGGGCAGCCTGCGAGCTTTATATCTCCGCGAAGGCGATGGAGGATTCCGCAGCAGCGGATTATCTGAAGGAACTCTCCGAATACAAGGATGCATTCAAGGTGCCTGAGCGGATCACCGGCGGCGAGAATGAGACTGACGAAGGTTCTCTCACGGCGTTCAACTGGGGCAACACCGGTGCAGCAGGCTCTCTGTCACTGGCACTGCACTGGGATCTGCTGACCGATGCACAGCAGAAAACGCTGACAGAGTCGATCCTCGATACTGCGGGTGACTACCTGCATACTGCAGAGAAGCAGGGCTACGGCATCCCGTATCTGTATGACGGCCCCGGTTATCAGGATCCGCTGGCCGGGCTCTATTCCGAACCGTATTTCGTCGGCTTTGAGTTCGGATCCAACGCGAGAGCGGTCGGCAACATGATCGCACTGGCATACGCGTATGACCTGACCGGCAATGAAAAGTATTTTGCGGGCGTCACATCCGGCATGGATTATCTGCTCGGCAACAACCCGCTGTCCTTCTCCTTTATCACCGGTTACGGCGACTATAGGGTACAGTGGCCGCATCACAAATTCTGGGCGTATGAACTGGATGACACCCTCCCGAACGCACCGGACGGCGTGCTGGTCGCCGGGCCGACCGTTTATATGAATGATCCGTATATGCGGGCACTCGGCTTCGATCCGCGGCGCACAGACAATCCGTCCGAACGGTGCTATACGGACGATATCGAATCATGGTCAAGCAATTCGTCCGCGCTTAGCTGGAACGCAGAGCTTGCATGGATCGTTTCCTTCCTGCAGGAGCGGATGAACCCGGTTCCGCCTCCGGTTCCGGCAGAGACTACGACGCAGCCTGCTGTCACGACAACGAAGACAGACGGCAGTCAGTCGGACTTTGTCTGGGGTGACACCACTGCGGACGGCAAGACCGACGTTTCCGACGCCGTTCTGCTTGCACGGTATCTGACGGAGGATACCGAGGCGGTCATTACAGAAGCGGGCAAGGCACAGGCGAATATCATCAAGGGTACACTGGATTCTGCCGATCTGACCGCGATCCTCATGCTCATTGCGAAGAAGATCACCGCAGATCAGCTTCCGCTGGACAGTCTCCCGTCCGGTAAATAAATCCCGCTGACAGCTTCGGCGTCAGCATCGGCAATTACACAGCAAAAAGGCGTCAGCTGATGATCTCAGCTGACGCCTTTTGTATTCTGATTATTGAGGATCACAGCGTGATGCCGAATCCGCCCGCGAGATAGCGGCGGAGCATGACAACATCTTTCAGGTCGATCGACTTGTCCTTGTTGACATCGGCAGCACTCTCGAAGAAGGTCTGCTCCCAGCCGCCCGCGAGATAGCGGCGGATGGCGACAACGTCCTTCAGATTGACATCGCCGTCGCCGTTCGCATCGCCGGTGCACGGGGTCGTTTCCTCCGGCTCGAACGGGATCACATCGACCGTGAGCTGCGCCATATTGGCCGCGTCGTCAAATATCGTGATGACGGCGTGACCGGCCCCGACCGCGGTAATGATGCCGTTTGGAGAAACGATTGCCGCCTCTTCATTGTTGGATGAGAAGTGCAGGTCTGTCCTGTCTGTCTCGATCGGGAACTGCTGACCGTTTTCCAGCGTGATGCTTTCCGTCGAAAGTGTGATCGGCGGCAGCGGCGTAGTTGTTGTGGTAGTCGTTGTTGTAGTTGTTGTTGTTGTGGTCGTTGTTGTAGTTGTTGTGGTAGTGGTCGTTGTTGTAGTCGTTGTGGTAGTAGTCGTTGTAGTGGTAGTTGTTGTTGTTGTTGTTGTCGTAGTAGTTGTAGTGGTTGTTGTTGTCGTAGTCGTTGTGGTCGTGGTAGTTGTAGTGGTAGTCGTTGTGGTCGTGGTCGTTGTAGTGGTAGTAGTAGTAGTAGTAGTAGTAGTTGTTGTTGTTGTTGTCGCAGGCGGATTCAGGATCTTTTCGATCTCATCGACCATTTTGGAGCGGGAAGCAGGGCCGAACATTCCGTCATCATCCAGACTGAATTTGCGCTGAAATGCGATCACGGCGTTTTCGGTGTTCTGCCCGAAAATGCCGTCCTCAGCACCTGCATTCAGATCGAAATACGTGTTCAGGCAATACTGCAGCCATTTGACGTCATCGCCGCGGGAACCGTTTTTCAGCGTAACCGTCGGGCGGGGATACGGGGCGATGTCTCCGTCCGTGTCGCCGCCGTTCTTTATTTTTTCGATCTCTTCCACCATCTTTGAACGGGAAGCAGGGCCGAACATGCCGTCATCATCCAGACTGAATTTGCGCTGGAATGCGATCACGGCGTTTTCGGTGTTCTGTCCGAATATGCCGTCCTCAGCACCTGCGTTCAGTTTGAAATACTTGTTCAGGCAATACTGCAGCCATTTGACGTCATCGCCGCGGGAACCGTTTTTCAGCGTAACCGTCGGGCGCGGATACGGCGCAATGTCACCGTCCGGATCGACGTTCACAGGAGCACCGCTGTAGCTGAAAATAAACGCAGAAAATGCAAGATAGTATTTATCGCTGCTTGTCAGGAACGAGTCCTTGACCCACGCAACACCGGTCCATGCGCTGCCGTCCCTCTGGCATTTGGTATCCGCATGTCCCAGGATATACGGTGCTCTTTTTGATGAGCCTGCAGCGGAATCCAGGATCAGATACATGTCGTATGAGGGATTGTAGTCCACGACAGCAATGTAATGGCCGGGGATATTGTATACGGCGGTATTGCCGTTCCGGACATATTCCAATGCAGCGGATGCGCTGGTCGTCGAGGTTTTATACGAGAATCCGGCGCGGCTGCCGAAATTGTCGCAGAACGCTTTGAAGAACGTCGTTACAACGCCGCTCTGCGGCCAGACGCGGTAGCCGTTATTGATCGCGAAATCGGCAAGCTCTTTCGGGTTGATGAAAACGCCGGTCTTATAATAGACACTGTTGACGCAGGAAAGGAGACTGCACGCTGCTTTTGCAATGCTGTTGTTGAGGTCATCATCCTGAAGCTCGTTCAGATTTCCGGGGTTGCGGCGGACAAACGGATAGTTGCCCCAGCGGGAATCCGCCTGCTGATAAGCAATCGCATTGCCGTAGGCAACGTCGATCGCTTCTGCGGTGAGGCCGGCGAAATACTGCCGGTCTGCAAGGAGCCCTGCCTGAAGTCCCAGACAGAGCACCGCAGTCATCAGTACGGCCAGCAGCCTGTTCCAAGTGCATTTGTTCATAGAATACCTCCTGCTTTTTCAGAATCGTTTTCGGTTTATTTGCGCAGACCGGCGTACCGGCTTTGTGCATCCATACGACAGCTTCACAGCGGCCCGGCCTATTCTTTCGTCATCCGGCCGCATCCTGCAAGGCAGATCATAACAAGCATTACGAATGAAAGTGAGCCTTTCGATCATACTCCCAATCATTGTAGCACAAAACAGAAAAAAGTGCAACTTATTTTTGACAAAATGAAAGTTTGCACAAAAGTACGCGGCCATATTTGTTTATTATCACGGAAAAACGGCGTGAGGACTGGATCGGCCGCTCCGCTGCGGGCTTCACGCGCCTGCCGCAAAAAGTTTCAAAAGCAGCCGGCACGCCCCTTTCCGGCTGTTCTGAAGTGATAAAAAGTAAACAAAGCTGATAATCATAACACTTGACAAACTGGCCTGCGTCCGGTATTATATTTGCTGCAGGATACTGCAAATCAGGATGTAAGGGGATAGAATATGAAAAAACGAAGATTTGTTTCGATGCTGACAGCAGCAGTCCTGACCGTAACGGGATACTGGCCGGGCTCTGTTCTGACGGCATCCGCCGAACCTTATTCGGGCGCGGCGCAGCTGGGACGCGCAGATATCGCGTATTCGGACAACACCTTCGGCGCGATGCTCAGCAAACAGGGCATCATGAATGCGGACGTCGATCACAGCGGCTGTTTTGCATCCGCTGCCGGGTCTTGTTATCTTGTATTGTTCCGGCTTTTTGGCGGGAATTTGTCGGTACTGATTTGGCAATTATTCACAAAAGCGCAATAATACCCTCATTTTTTATGTTCATCTGCGAAATCTGAAATTGTGGATCGCGGCGGCTGTATCCGGAATATTTCCCGGAAAATGTAAAAACGGGGATGTATTCCGGAATCGGGGTGCAGGATGCCGTGTTTCGCCCCGGAACGGGGTGTATTCCTACATTTGCTGTCAGCTGTCATGTCTGATTGTCTGTCTATCATTCAAGTTTTTGTTAATAACGCCGAATTTTATGGACAATATTGACAGCAATACAACATTGTGCTATGATTGGAAACGGGATCGGTTTCGCAACATCATCTCAATTATACGACGCAGCACAATTCCGTCTCCGGTCATATCAGGAAATGCCGGTGATCCCGGCAGTATCATGATCATAAGGAGAAGTTCAGATGAAACGGTTTCCGAGGCGTTTCGCCGCGCTCATTACGGCTGCCGTGACGGCCTTTACCTGTGCCGCAGCTTTCCGGAAGCAGCCTGCGGATGACGGCGGCTTTCTGACGGCGGAAGCGGCAGAGCGTTTTTTCCCCGTCGGCAGCGATTTTACCGTCATGCGTGCAGAGCAGTATTCCCTGCTGCCGGACGGTTCCCGGATCAAGGCCGCGCTGAAGGGGCGGTTCGGCTACGAGGTCACGGACAGCAGCGGTCTCTACCGGAACTACAGGATCATCTATACCGAGCCGTGCGAAAATGCGATCAGCTATTCCGAAAACGCCGTTTTCCTCTATGACCCGGCACGCCGTCCGGAGCTGGAAGCAGTTTCCGACCGGAAGCTCACGGAATGGATGGTGCCGTTCCTGCAGTTTCTCAATACGCAGCGGGAGATCACCGGCGTTTCGCAGCAGTATTTTGTTACGGTCCTTGATGCGATCGAATCCGGCGGCAAATTTGATACGGTGCGGGGCGAGCCTGTGATAGACAGCAACTGGAGCTATTCTGTTGCCGGTGTGAACTCGCTCGGCGATTATGAGTCCAATGAGCTGGCAGACGGCATCACCGCCTTTGATGAGCCCTATATGGCGTGGGGAATGCTGCACGAGGCTTCTCACGCGTATGTGGATGAGAAAAAGAGCCCCTTTGTGACCAGCGACGAGGTCTTTGCGAATGTGCGCCTGCTCTGTACGGTGCGCACTTTGAACAGAATCGGCATGACGTTCCCGGATGTTCTGCGTCAGGATCTCCGCGGCCGGCTGCAGTCGGACAGAGCAGCTTATTTCACTTCAACCGCGTTCCAGTATGCCTGCCGGGATATGCGGACAGAGCGCAGCAGCCGGTTTTTCGCGCTGACCGATACGAAGAACGGGAAGGGCGCAGACATGTTCTTTACGCGCCTCGGTATGGTGTTTGAGCTCGCCACGGATCTGAGCCCGTGGAATCCGGCGATCGGATCTGACCGTGCCTTCGCGGAGCAGCTTGAGAATGACGGCTGCTTTGATGCATGCTGGCTCCGGCTGTACGCGCTCTGCATTTCCGAGCCGGAGCAGGTCAGCCTTGACAGGGTCCCGTTTATGATCAAGCCGAAAAGCATGTATGAGAACTATATCACAAGGCAGTATTTCAATTACGATTATGCGCAGAAGCACCCCAAGACGATCCGCTTCGGGCCGGCCGGATACGCTCCGGCGGAGCAGCGGGCGACGCTGAATGTTGCTTATGCGGTCGAGCGCCGGTACGGCTACGGCACGGAAAACGGACAGCGGGTCTGGCACTGTTCGGCCGGTACGCTGCACGCGTTCAATACCTACGATTTCCTGTTCAATGAACAGAATCCCGGTGTCTTTAACGACAGGCTGGACAGCATTGCGGCCGGAAACCGCAGGATCACGCTGTTCGATGTGGCAGGCGGGATCGCAGCATGATACGGAATGATACGCCCCCGGATGCAGACTGTCCGGGGGCGTATGTGTTTTGCGGGAACAGGAGACAAAAACGCTCCCTCTGCACTGCAAAGGGAGTGTTCGGTCTGTAAAGGAAAGAGAATCAGTGGAAAACCGACGGCTCTGCATCGGAAAGCAGCATACCTGCGTTGTTTTTCACTCTGCGGTAATACTGCGCGGGCAGGCTGCGCTGTACGATGCGCATCGCCTCGGCAAAGGAAAGCTGCTCGGTGATCGCACGCGAGCCGGTCGCGATCAGGTGAACGTACTGATTGGCCAGCAGGTAGATCGCAAGCTTCCGGTGCTCCTGACAGAGCAGGCCGTTCACGGACATCTGCAGCAGGATCCCGGTCTGCTTCAGTGCGATCCAGTCCTCCGGCGACCATGACGCGAAGTATCTGTCCACATCTGCGGCGATCGGGCACATGCCGCTGACGATCCGCAGACGGGTCAGCTGCTCGCAGAGCTCCGCCGTGACAGGCGCATCCGGCAGGTCGATCAGAAAATACCCGGAGGAACCGATCGTAAACGGTTTCAGCTGCCGCGGTGCCTCCATGCAGTAGGAAAACGGCAGCACGGCACCGCTGACGATCCGCACGGGCACGCCGCATTGCTCCAGTGCGGCGATCTTTTCGTCCCGCTGTGCGGCAAATGCCTCCGGCGAAAGCTGTTCCGGATCGTAATACGGCGCAGCGACCGCAAGCTTGATGTTGCTCTCCTGAAACACGGCGAGCCTTGCTTCCGCTTCGCTTCCGGTCAGCTTTCCGCCGCCGAGACCCGCCAGTCCGGGCAGCAGATTCGCATGGATATCCACATAATAATTCATAATGCACAGCGCCTCCCCTCTGCGCGGCATGTCAACATTCTACCATTTTTTATTGTAGCACAAAATGTCGGAATTGTCAACGATTTGTGGCTGGTTTATGAACAAAAACCGTGCATAAATCCGGCGGTTCCGACCGCCTGCATCGTGCAAAATGACGAAATCACAGAAGCGTATCAAAAATTCGGCCGATTTTCGGCAAGAATCACGATTTTCCCATTGACAAATCCGAGGGACTATGCTAAAATAAATATAACTATCAGTATGTAAGGGCGGTTTCCATACATTTAGGAGAAAGGGGGGATACCTGATGCTGAATGACCGGCTGCTGTTTGCGCTCTGCACATCCCGGATCCAGAATCCGGAGATACTGGAAAGTGTTAAGGCGTTTGTGCACGAGGCACATGCCCGCGGCTACGGCGTGCTCGTGTTCAATTCCGGGCTGGATACCAATCTGCAGCCCCGGACGATCCCGGAGGTCAGCAGTGCCAGCGTGTTCGACCTGATCCCGTTCCAGCTCGTGGACATGATCGTCGTCATGCATGAGACGATCGACCGCGGCATTGTATCGGATATGATAACTGCACTGGCGAAGGAGCATCATATCCCGCTGCTCAGCTATGACGGCTGCATGGATGGTGTCCCGTCGGTGTATTCCTATTCCTATCAGGCGTTCGGGAAGCTGCTGGATCATATTTTCGGCGATCATCACTGCAAGCGTGTTGATCTGATGAGCGGCATCCGCGGGCATTACGGCTCCGAGTGCATGGTCATGGCCTACAGCGAGGCACTGCGCAAATACGGCATCCCGTTTGACGAGAAGCGTCTCGGCTACGGCAATTACTGGGATGAACCCGCGGTCGAAGCGGCAGAACGCTTCCTCGCCTACGATACCCCCGAGGCGATCGTCTGCGTCAACGACGAAATGGCGATCGCGGTCTGCTCCGTGCTCCGCAGACACGGTCTGCGCGTGCCGGAGGATGTCATCGTCACAGGCTCGGACGGCATCATCAAGGAGCATTTCCATTCCCCGCGCCTGACGACCTGTCTCAAGGATTATCCGAAGCTCTGTGCGGCGACCTTTGATACCGCGGAGCTGATCCTCAGCGGTGCGGAGGTAGACGAAAAGACCCGCGTGGAGCCGGTTATGCGGATCTCTGAATCCTGCGGCTGCCGCGTGACGGAGTACCGCGACCAGAATGAAGCACTCCGCGGCCTGTATCATCAGCTGCAGTCCTGCATCTATCAGGAATCGGAGGAGCACTGGCTGCTCGGCGATATGCTGGCGCGCAAGTCCCCGAATGTCATTGACTATCTGGACGTTATGTCTGCTTATATTCCGGAGGATTCGTTCCTCTGCCTGCGCGATTCGCTCTGTGCGGAGCTGACCGACAGCAGCCTGCAGCAGTTTGCGGATCCTTCCGAGCTGATGAGCACCGTGATGCACAAGCGTGCGGAAAAGCAGTTTGCGATCATTCCGCGCTCCAAGCTGATCCCCGATCTGCCGGCGGTCATTGCGGACGGTAAGGCTGTCTATATCAATTCCGTTTATATGCAGGGCGAGGTTTACGGCTACTATGTCTACTGCGGCAGCAGCATTGACACGGAGAGCTTCCGCCTGCCGAAATTCATCCATACTGCGGGCAATGCGATCGGCTGCAGCCTTTCGACCTCCCGTCTGCAGGCCATGAACGAAAAGCTCATGGCCGCCAGAATCCGTGACTCCCTGACCGGTATGCTCAATCTGCACGGTGTCATGAAGATGCTCGGCGAGCGCATCCACGGGGAGAACCACAGCGGCGAACGCCTCATCATGATCGTGATCGGGCTGAACCGCCTGCGGCAGATCAACAGTATTTTCGGCCGGAACGAGGGCGATCAGGCACTTCTGAGCCTTGCAAACGCCATCACCGACAGTATCGACAGCGACGCACTTGCTGCGCGTATCAGCGGCGACGAGTTCCTGATCTCGCTGTTCCATTCCGATACGCGCATGAATACGGCGGAGGCACTCATCAGTGTGCTCAAACGCCGTATGATCAGCTACAATCAGGTTTCCGGCAAGAGCTATACGCTGGAAATCTCCGTCGGCAGAGTCTCCGCAGAGGTCACGGAGCACATGTCTCTGGAATCGCTGCTGAATGACGCTGTCTCGCTCAAGGACGAGCAGCGGATGCATAACCGTTCCGTGGAAAAGCCGGTCGTCTCGCAGGCGGATGCCGCACAGATGGACCGCATCATCAGCGAGAACCTGCTGAGCTATTTCTTCCAGCCGATCGTCAGTGCCAAGAACGGCCAGATTGTTGCATACGAAGCACTGATGCGCACCAGCGGCGGACTGAAGGTCTCTCCGCTGGCCCTGCTGACCCATGCGACTGCGACCAGCCGCCTGTATGAGATCGAGTGGCTGACCTATAACAATGTGCTGAAATATGCGGATGCCTCCCGCGATAAGTTCCAGGGGCGGCGCATCTTTATCAACAGCATTCCGGGGCATTTCCTCAATGACGCGGATTTCACGAAGCTCTGCGAAAAATACGGCGATCTGCTCCCGCAGCTTGTCGTCGAGTTCACCGAGCAGGCGGAGACCGAGGGCGAGGAGCTGCAGATGATCCAGCAGCGGTGCCAGAAGCACGGCATGGACATCGCCGTTGACGATTACGGCACCGGTTATTCCAATGTGACGAATCTGCTGAAATATTCCCCGAATTACGTCAAGATCGACCGCGGCCTCATCGCGAACATCCACGAGGAGCCGAAGAAGCAGCATTTTGTGACCAATATCATTGAATTTGCACATGCCAACGGCTTTATGGCACTGGCAGAGGGCGTCGAGACGGCAGAGGAGCTGCGCGCGGTCATCCGCTTCGGTGCGGATCTCATTCAGGGCAACTTCACCTCCGTGCCGAACGCCGCGCCGCTGGACGCGATCCCGGAGCGCATTGCCGCGATGATCGTCAAGTTCAGCGCGAGTGCCGCCAAGCAGATCATGCAGAAAACCTATATGCTTTCCGGCGAGGAGATCGTGCACCTGCCGAGGCTGGAAGCGGAGCATTATACAGACCTGTTCGTGTCGCAGCCGGAAGTGGAGATCATCGGCGATTTCAACGAGGCAAGCGGCATCCACATCAAGGTCCGCGACAATACCGACTGTCACATCATCCTGCGGACGGCTCGCTTCAGTGCACCGCAGCAGATCGTCTCGCCGGCGGTGACGCTCGGCAAGAATTCGCATGTGACACTGGAATGCGTCGGCGACAACCGTATGGATACCGGCGGCATTCTTGTACCGGAATCGAGCTCTCTGCATCTGACGGGTCTGGGCAATCTCAGCATCCGCGCTGACGATACCAAAACCTTTGTCATCGGCAACGACCCCGATTTTGCCTGCGGCGACATCAGCATAGACCTTGCCGGCTGCCTGAATATTATTACCAACGGCAACCAGTGCGTCGGCATCGGCGCAGGCCTCGGCAAGGGACAGAAGATTTCCGTGCTCGGCACCAAGCTGTTTGTCGAAATGAGCGGCAAGACCGGTGTCGGCATCGGTACGCTGGACGGTACGGCGGAAATTTCGCTCTCCGGCTGTGAGGCGGATTTCACGCTGCGAATGGCGAACTGTGCCGCGATCGGCACGGACGAGGGCTTTGCAAACGTCCGCTGCAATACGGCGAGCCTGTCGTTCCGCGGCTCGGGTACGTCGGTGAGCTGCATCGGCTCGCATACCGGCGGCGGGGAAATTTTCCTGCGTGATTCCATGATTACGGCAGAGCTGACCGGTCAGAATGTGCTGATTGCCGGCTCGGGCGATTCCAGACCGAAAATCAGCCTGCGGCACTGCAAGGCGGAAATCCGCGCAGAGGGTATGCGCGCCATGGACTTCGGAAGCTATGAGGCAGACGCCGATCTGCTGGTCATTGATTCCGATCTGGATGTGACGATCCAGAGTGCCAAGGCAATGCATTTTGCGGCGGATCCGTCGCACTGTGTCCATACAGGCGGAGAAAGTAAGGTGGCAATCAACCAATGAGTTTACACTGGCTCTGGATACCCGCGGGGTATCTGATCGGCAATCTGAATACGGCGGCGATCATCGCAAGATGCAAGGGCTTTGATATCCGGAAAAAGGGCTCCGGCAATGCGGGTGCATCAAATGCGCTGGTGACGATGGGCAAGGGCGCGGCGGCAGCGACTGCACTGGCGGATATCCTGAAAGCGTTTCTGCCGGTATTCCTGCTGCTGCATGTGATCCCGCTTCCGGCGGAATGCGCGCATGTTCCCGTGCTGACCGGCATCGCGGTGATTCTCGGGCACATGTTCCCGTTCTGGATGCAGTTCCGGGGCGGCAAGGGCTTTGCCTCGCTGCTGGGCTTTTCGCTGGCGGTGGACTGGCGCATGTTTCTTGCGTGTATCGCGGTGCTGGGTATCCTGCTGTTCACCACGCGCTATATCGCGCTGGCGACACTGGCCTGTGCGGTGCTGATACCGGTCTGGCATTTCGTGCGCACGGGTGATCTGCTGGAATCTGCCGCGATCACGGCGGTCAGCGTGATCATCGTTATCAAGCATATCCAGAATATCAAACGCATCCGGAACGGCACGGAGATCCCGCTCGGAAAGAAGCTCATCAAGAACAAGCCGGAGGATCCCTCCGGAGACAATGAGCAGCGTGCGCCTGAGCAATGACATACACGCCGCTGACCGGGGCTTCTCCCGATGCAGAAGAATAACCGAAAAAACAAAAGGACGCTGATACGACAATCAGCGTCCTTTTTGTTCAGTTTGCTTCGGGCGTTTTCAGATACGACATTGCCATGTCGATGAGCATGTTCAGCTCGGTTTTGCCCTCTGCGAAATCGTCCGAGGGGAGCAGGTCTCCGCGCAGGATCTTCTTGCAGAGCTCCATCATCGAATGCGCAAAGGTCAGATAGAACAGCTGGAAATCAATGTCGCTGCGCACGGTGCCGTCCTTGACGCCCGCCTCATAGGACGCCGCGACGATCGGATAAAAATTGATGACCGAGCGCTCGTAATCGTAAAGCGCCGCCTTCGGCACCTCCTCGCGGATCAGCATCAGATCAAATTCGCCGAGCAGCCGCATGAAATCCGGGTGCTTGTCGAACAGCTGCAGATACATCTTCATCAGATCGTAGATCCGCTTGCTGCCGGTCTGGCTGAGAAATGCATGTGACTCGAACACGCCGCGGAACTTTTCCTTCAGATCTGTCCAGAGGTAGGTCATGGCTGCGATCGTGATCGCGGTTTTGGTGCCGAAGTAGCAGTACAGCGTTGCGACGCCCACGCCGCAGGCATCCGCAATGTCCGTCATTTTAACCGTTTCGATGCCGCGTTTCAGAAACATGTCGGCACTGATTTCCACAGCCCGGCCGATTCGTTTTGTTTTCAGAGTTTCGTGTGTATGTTGTTTTTCCACCTGACAAGCCTCCCGTAAAAAATGATAGACTGCATCTCAGAGATGATAGTCCGGCTATCACGCCTTATAGGATTAGTCTACCATATTCCGTGCGGTTTGTCAAGTGCCGGTATGACAATTTCGGACAAAAAATACAATCTGTACAAAAGCAGGCATCCCGCACATTTCTGCACGGGACGCCTGCTTCATATTGTTTCAGAAAGGATATCTGTCAGTCTTCGTTTTCTTCCTGATCTGCTGCCTGTTCCGCAGCACCGCCTGCCGGTGCATTCATGGTCAGCGTGACCGGGATCTTCAGCTCGTTGCCCTGACGGATCACGGTCAGCGTGACCGTGTCGCCTGCCTCATGCTTATCCTTTTCCGCGGCGAGCCCGTCGGTATCCTTGACGGTCACATCGTCGATCGCGGTGATGATATCGCCGACCTGCAGGCCTGCTCTATCCGCTGCGCTGCCCTTTTCAATGCCCTTGACGTACACGCCGACCGGCAGACCGAAGCGCTGTGCAATGGACTCGTCCACATCCTCTGACTGCGTAATGCCGATCTGCGGACCGGTGACATAACCGTAATTGATGAGGTCGTTGATGACCTTCTGTGCGTGGGTCATCGGGATCGCGAAGCACAGACCTTCGACGGAAGCCTCATTGCTGTAATAATTGCTGCTGATCTTCGAGGAGTTGATGCCGATGACCTGGCCGTAGCAGTTGATCAGCGGGCCGCCGGAGTTGCCGGCATTGATCGCGGTATCGGTCTGGATCAGGCGCATGGACTGGTCTCTGATCGTGACCTCACGGTCGAGTGCGGAGACGATACCGGTCGTGACGGAACCGAACAGCTCAAATCCGAGCGGGTTGCCGATCGCGACGACGAATTCACCGACCTCCAGATCGTTGCTGTCGCCGAATTCAGCGACCGTCAGCTTTTCATCGGTCTTGACCTTCAGAACGGCGATATCCTCTGCGGTGTCGTAGCCCTTGACCTCTGCTTCGATGCCGCTTTCGGAAGCATTCGGGTAATAGTCGGGGTTCAGGACGACCTGTACCTTCTTCGCAAGACCCATGTTGTATTCTTCGCTGGAATCGTAAATGACATGCGCGTTCGTAATGATATAATAGGAACCGTCCTTATTGTCCCGCATGATGATGCCGGTGCCGGTGCCGGTGAGCTCGCGGTCCGGCGTCTGCTGCTGGCCGAAGCCGCCGAAGCCGAAGATGCTGAACGGATCGTAGGTCATCTGCTGCCGTCCCTCGAGCAGGAAGGTCGAGGAAACGCCGACTGTTGCCGGGGTCACCTTCTTGACGATCTCCGGAATGGTCATTGCGTCCTTGCGCGCGGTCAGCTCAAAGAAGCTCATCGGCTCCGCCTTCGAGGAAGAAGTATCGGAGGCATCCGCATTCTCCTTCGCGCTGCTGTCCGCATCGGAATCCGGACGGGCATCTGCGTCCTCGGAGACTGCGCTGTTCTGCCGGCCGAGGAAGGAGCGGATCGACGGATTTTCGGTCGCGTACTGATAGCACTGGATCGAAGCATAGGCGACAAACGCGACGCCCGCGAACAGTGCCAGAGCCTTCAGGCCCTTGTGCGGCTTTTTCTTCGGCGGCTCGCTGCCGTCGGAATAACCGCCGGTCGGGGGAATGTATCCGCCGCCGGATTCGCCGCTTCTCGGGGAATAATAGCTGCCGCTGACGGACTGTGCCGTCTCCTCCGGCTGCCGCATCAGTCTTTCGACCGGATCATTTTCAATTTCCTGCGTCCTGCCGAAATCGAACTTGTTATCATCATGTTCAAACATTCTGAGCACCTCTTTCTCATATTGCACGGCTGCCGTTTTCTGTGCAGCCCGTATTTCCTTTGCCCTATGCCTTAATTATACCCTGCAATGTGAAAACCGTATGAAAACTGCCAAAAAAGGGCGTTAAAGGTACGGAAACACATTCTTCACATTTGCATACGGACAGCGGAAAATATGTGAGAATACTACATGCAGCGGGCGGAATCTGACATTGTATTCCGGTTTTTGCTGTGTTATAATACGAATGGATGCAGAAACGGAGAGCTGCGTCCGTTACGGGTAAATTATAATATATTTAGGGGGCAACCGAATATGAAAGCCAACAAACTGAGACACAGTCTTGCGCTGCTGTCGGCACTTGCGCTGCTCGGAACATCTGTACCGTATTCCGTGCTGCATGTGACGGCTGCGACCGCAGACCTTTCTAATGCTATGACATGGGGTACACTTCGCATCGGCGGCGGCGGATTCGTCTCCGGTATTGTGACCGGAAAGCAGGTCATGTATGCACGGACAGACGTCGGCGGCGCCTACAAGTACGACTACGACAAGGAAGAATGGGTCCAGCTGCTCGGATTCATCAATGATGCAGACCGCGGTCTGCTCTCGGTGGATGCGATGGCGATCGACCCGACCGACGACAACACGGTCTATTTCCTCTGCGGATGCGCGTATTTTTCCAATGAGAAAACCGTGGTGTTCAAAACGACCGACGGCGGAAAGACCTTCCGCGAATTCGATATCTCGGACGAGATCAAGGTCATGGGCAACGGCGACGGCAGACAGTGCGGCGAATCCATTGCCGTCGATCCGGACGATCCGAAGATCATCTATGCCGGCGGCGACGTTGCCTGCGGAAAATCCGCGCTGATCAAATCGACCGACGGCGGCGAGACTTGGAAGCCTGTCGAAAGCTACGACGCACTCGGGCTGTTCGGCAAGACGACCAAGTGGCCGACATGGACGGAGAACATCGCGCGCTCCGTCACGGACGATGCCTACAACAATCAGAACGGCGTCGCGGCGATCGCGGTCTCCGGCGGCAAGGTCTATGTGGCGACCTCCGCAAAGGGCGTTGTCAATGTCCATGCGGCAAATGTCAGCGATGACAAGTTCTCGGCACTGTCCGCGGACCTGCCGACGGATGTGTTCCCGTCCCGCATCAATCTGGACGCGAACGGTGACCTGCTGATCTCCTATATCGCGGGGCTCGCGTTCAACGGCACATCCGGCGGCGCATACCGCTATTCCCCGAAAACCGGCAAGGTCACGCAGCTGCTCGAAAGTACGCGCGGCTTCGGCTCCGTCTGGGCGGATCCCGCGAACCCCGATCATCTGATCGCGGGCACCTGCGGCAAGTGGGAGGATCAGCTCTGGGAAGCATGGACCGATGAGCACGGTGCCTGCTGGGGCGACCAGTATTACCGTTCGCTTGACGGCGGCAAAACATGGGAGAACATCACGCCCGGCAAGCAGAACGGCTGGGGCGGCCCGCTCGTCGCGGAGTATCTGCAGGACGGCGGCTTCTCGTGGATCCGCGAAAAGGCGATCCACTGGTCGGGCACGGTCGTCACA
Organism: Ruminococcus sp. Phil11; assembly: GCA_001940925.1. Lineage (GTDB taxonomy): Bacteria > Bacillota > Clostridia > Oscillospirales > Ruminococcaceae > Firm-04. The sequence continues at coordinate 91,250 of MSGZ01000032.1, read as the reverse complement.
GACCCGCGCAACCCGGACAGAATGTTCATCACCTCCGGCAACGGCGTCTTTATCTGCGAGAACCTCTGGAGCACCGACGCAGAGAAGATCCCGAAGTTCACCTTCCACCCGAACGGCATCGAGGAGGTCGTGGCACTGGACTTTGCTTCCACGCCGGACGGCCTGAACCTCTCCGCGATCGGTGACTACGACGGCTTCCGCCATACCGCTGTGGACGTTGTCGGCGAACAGTATCAGCCGAACATGGGCAGTACCTCCGCGATCGCGGTCTGCCCGCAGAATACGGACGTCTGGGTGCGCATCGCAGAGGGCGATACCAACAACACCGCTGCTGCGTATTATACGCTTGACCGCGGCAAGACATGGAAGGGCATGACCCCCGCTGCAAAGGGCGGCAAGGCTGCGATCGCGCAGATCGGCAGCGGAAAATACCGCATCTTCAACACGAGCAAGGACAGCGGCGATGTCTCCTACAGCGACGATTTCGGCGGCACATGGAACAAGTGCGCGGGCATCCCGTCGCAGTACGGCTCCAAGCCGACCATGCTGCTGATCGAGCCGGATGACCCGAATACCGTTTATGCCTACGCGACCTATTTCAACTCCTCGTGGCATTATTCCAAGGATGCGCCGACCGCTGAAGATGCGCAGTATAAGTTCTGCGTCAGCACCGACGGCGGCAAGACCTTCACCTCGACCGATATCTGCATGTACGACCAGTGCGACAGCGCCGGACGCATCGCATATCTCGGCAAGGGCGAGCTGATCCTCGGCGGCGGCTGGTACGGCCTGTATCATGCATCCGTCAGGAGCGGCAAGGTCACAGTGGAGAAGATCGACGGCGTCAGCTACTGCAAGACCGTCGGCTACGGCGCACCGGAAAAGACCGGCGGCGTCAACACGCTGTATATGTACGGCAAGCCGCTGGAAAGCGACCCCGAGGGCATTTACCGCTCGACTGATGCGGGCAAATCGTGGGTCTGCATCAACACGGAGCATCTCTACGGCGGCACCGGCAACGGCAATTTCCTTGTCGGTGACATGAGTCAGTTCGGCAAGGTGTATATGTCTACGGTCGGCTGCGGCATCGTCTACGGCGAGGTCACGAACAGCAGCGCGGCACCGGGCACGACCCCCGCTAAGACCACGACGGCGCAGGCAAAGACAACGACTGCTGCACCGGCATCGGATATCATCTGGGGCGATGCGAACAGTGATACGAAGGTCGATGTTTCGGACTGCGTGCTCATCAGCAGATTTGCGGTCGAGGACACCGGCGCGGTAATCACCGACAGCGGCAAGAAGGCTGCGGACGTCACGCATGACGGCTTTGTCCGTGCGGAGGATGCGACCATGATCCTGCGCTACATCGCCAAGCAGATCACGGCTGCCGATCTCGCAGGGAAGTAAAACGGCTGCCAAAAGCGATACTGTGAATCACAAAAGGACGCTGACGATCGGTCGGCGTCCTTTTTTATCGGGAGATGCCGCGTGATATCTCACAGGCGCATCCTTCCGCAATTTTATGAATTGTACCCATTGAATTTTTCCGTAAATTGTGTTATAATAAATCTGTATATTTTCAGGACGGATCCGAAAGGCGGTGAACAGGCTTGGGCTGGACGATTTTGCTGACCATTCTCTTTGTGCTTGCTGTCATTCTGCTGCTGCCTGTGCGCGTCAGGGGCTTCTTCGCGGAGGGCAAATGGGGCGTTTCCGTGTACTACGCATGGTTCCGGCTCTTTCATAAGGAATCCGAGGAAAAAGCCCCGCCCGTGACCCCGCCGAAGCCGGAGGATGTTCCCGCGGGCGAAACGCCTTCCCCGGAGCAGATGCCGGAGGCTCCGCCCGGTCAGCAGGAGCACGCGCCGGAAGAACCGGCACATCCGCCTGCGGACGAAAAACCGAAGCCCGCTGCTGCGGAGGCAGTCCCGAAGCCGGAAACAGTCACCGCGGAGCCGGCGGACGATGACCCGTTCCTCGCGGAGGAATCCCCGAAGGAACGGAAAAAACGTGAGAAGCGCGAAAAGCGCGAGGAACGCCGCCGGAAAAAGGAAGCGAAGAAAGCCGAACAGGCTGCCGCAGAGGAACAGGCGGACAGCGAAGATACAGAAGAAACCGAAAACAGCGAAGATACGCCGAAAAAGAAAAAGCGCGGCATCCGCGGATTCATTGAGCGGCTGAAACCGCATTCCGTCTCCGATGCGCTTGCGCTGGCAAAGGACGCCTGTGCGGCACTCTCGCCCACGCTGCGTTTTCTGACGAAGCATCTGCATTTCCGGCATATCAAACTTTATGCCGCGATCGGCACGGACGATGCCGCGAAAACCGCCGAACGCTACGGCGCGATCTCGGCGGCGGTGTTCAATTTCATCGGACAGCTGCAGTGCTGGGTCGATTTTCAGGCAGACGAATGCCGCATCCTTGCGGATTTTTACAATGATTCGATCACATTCCGTGCCTCGGGCGAGCTGCGGGTATCTCCGCTGGCTGCGCTTCTGCTGGCACTGATCCTCGGCGGCAAATTCCTGTGGCGGACGATCCGCCGGTTCCGCAGAGAGGATAAAGAGGCAAAGCTGCGCGAGAAGGAAACCGCGCCGCTCCCTGCCGAGGCATAAATCACAAAATACGGCTATGATTCCGAAATTGATATTCAGGAGGTATTCACAATGAGCGAACGCAGCAATGAGCATCCGGTTCACGAGACCATGCGCGTCACAATGGACGAGATCCGCGGCATGGTCGATGCCAACACGATCGTCGGGCAGCCGATCCAGTGCGGCAATGACACGACCGTCATTCCGATCTCGAAGGTATCCTTCGGCTTTGCATCCGGCGGCTCCGATCTGCCGACGAAGGTCGCAAAGGATATGTTCGGCGGCGGCGGCGGCGCAGGCGTGACGATCACGCCGATCGCATTCCTTGTCATTATGCCGAATGACGTCAAGCTGCTGCAGCTTTCCGTCAATGCTTCCACGCCGAACGCACTCATCAACATGGTGCCGGATGTCATGGACAAGGTCACCGGGTTCCTCGCGGGCAGACAGGCCAAGAACGAGGGCAAGACCGAGGTCATCGAATAAGAACGGCACGGCAATCTCAATTTCCCGAAGAACGGAGACAAAATGGAAAAAATCAGAGTACAAAAGCTTCTTTCGGATGCGGGCTACTGCTCCCGCCGCAAGGCCGAGGCACTGATCTCGGCGGGCAAGGTCAAATGCAACGGGCATCCGGTGAAGCTGGGGGACAAGGCACTCCCGACCGATCGGCTGACTGTCGGCGGTGAGGCTGTCTATATCCCGAAGAAAAAGGAATTCCGCTATATCATGATGAACAAGCCGCGCGGCTATGTCACGACGCTTTCCGATGAGCAGGGACGCCGCTGCGTCACCGACCTGCTGGACGGCCTTGATACCCGTGTGTATCCGGTCGGGCGGCTGGACCGCAATTCCGAGGGCCTGCTGCTGTTCACCAATGACGGCGCATTTGCAAACGGCATTATGCATCCGTCCAGAGAGGTCGCAAAGACCTACCGCGTGACGGTGCGGCCGCCTGTTTCGGAGGAGCAGCTCACGAAAATGTCTGCGGGCGTGACGCTGGACGACGGATTCAAGACCGCACCGGCGAATATCGTCACGCAGGTGACGGAGCCGAACCGCGTCGTGCTGCTCGTGACGATCCATGAGGGCAAAAAGCGCGAGGTACGCCGCATGTGCGATGCCGTCGGGCTGGAAGTGGCGCGTCTGCGCAGAATTTCGATCGGGCCGGTTAAGCTTGGAATGCTGAAGCCCGGCGAATGGCGTGACCTGACCACCGAAGAACTCCGCGCACTCCGCAACGCAATTGGGAAGTAAGGAGCCTCCGGCGGCTCTGTAATGGGGCTCCGCCCCAAACCCCGCCAAAGGGACACTGTCCCTTTGGAATCCCATTTTGTGGATAATAAGGAACGCAACCGAGCGGGCAAAAATAAAAGTTTTGGTCAAGCTTTTTCAAAAGCTCGCGGGTTCTTAGGGCAGAGCCCTAAGCCGCTCACCGCAGTGAGCGGAACTCCCCCATCGTTCAAGAGCTAGACGGGCTTGGGGGCCTGCGATAGAGGCCCCCATTCTCAAATAGCATCCGCGAAGCGGATACCTCATTATTAAGCGGATTGCAGAGCAATCCGCATCTGCCCTCAGCACACAGGAGCGACACCGGTCGCGACGAGTGACCGGGCGTTTGCGGGTCTTAGGGCTGCAAGCCCTAAAAATGCGAAGCGCGGAGTAAATCCGCGAACGGAGTGAGCGGAACACGAATCGTCAAGCACTTCAAAGCCGCGTGAATCAGAAAACAAAAGAGGGAGAGCCGGAAAGCTCTCCCCCTCATGTCACATCATGTGACTGTGCTGTTTGATCGCAGCGCGTGCTTTGTTGACAATGGTCTTATCGTTTTCGTAAGTAAGCATTCGGGCGGCACGGACAATGTCCACCCAGCGGATTTCTGCGATTTCCTCCTCCTGCGGCACGAAATCGTAATTCCGCGCCAGCGCAAGAAAATAGACGACGATCTTCTGTGTATCCCGCCGCGGCGAATAGGACACAGTTTCCCGAAATGTTTGATCTAAAATGACATCCAGTCCGGTTTCCTCCTTGATTTCGCGCCGAGCGGTTTCCAGCTCCGTCTCATCACCCTCCACATGCCCCTTGGGAAACGACCAGTGGCCGCTGTTGACATGTTTGATCAGCAGAATCTCGATGTTTCCGTGAAACCGCCGATAAACAATCGCGCCGCACGATTTTTCATGCAGCATACCAAGGTTCCTTTCATTTTGGTTTTGCAACGGGTAGTTGTTACCCTTATTATACCACAAACCGATTCATTTGTAAACACCTTTTGACGGATTTTCTCCTTCGGGAGTGAATTTTTCAGCAGCTCCGTCTTTTTGGAGCAGCAGCATTTTCAATCAGAAAGGATAATTATTATGAACCAGAGCACCGCATTCAGCGCAGCGGATATTCTGCTGCCGAATCAGAACAGCATGTCGGAGGCATGGGCCGTCTGCGCATGTGACCAGTACACCGGCGAGCCCGCCTACTGGGCAGAGACCGACCGTCTGGCAGGCGACAAGCCCTCGACGCTCCGCCTGATTTTGCCGGAGGTCTATCTCGAGGATGCAGACGTCACCGATCGCATCGCGAAGATCCAGCAGTCCATGCGGGATTATCTGCAGAGCGGCGTTTTTGCGGAGTACAAAAATGCAATGGTCTACATCGAGCGCATCCAGAGCGACGGCAAAATGCGTGCCGGTCTGATCGGCAAGATCGACCTTGAACAGTATGATTACAACAAGGGTTCCGTTTCGCCGGTGCGTGCGACTGAGGCGACCGTGCCGGAGCGCATCCCGCCGCGCGTCCGCATCCGCAGAGGTGCTGCGCTGGAGCTCCCGCACATCATGATCCTGCTGGACGATGTGAAAAAGACCGTCATTGAGCCGCTTGAGGCAAAAACCGACAGCATGGAAAAGCTCTATGACACCAAGCTGATGCAGGGCGGCGGCTCGATCAGGGGCTGGCTCGTTCCCGCAGAGGAGCAGACCCGCATTCTCGCGGCACTGACCGCGCTCGGCACCGATTCCGGCGAGGCAAATCCGCTTGTTTATGCAATGGGCGACGGCAACCACTCCCTCGCGACCGCAAAGGCGTTCTATGAGGAGTGGAAGGCTGCAAATCCCGGTGCGGATACCGAAAACTGCCCGATGCGCTATGCACTGGTCGAGCTGGTCAATCTGCACAGCCCGGCACTGCAGTTTGAGGCGATCCACCGCATCCTCAATCAGATCGACCCGAAGAAGCTGCTGGAGGACATGACCGCAGCACTCGATCTGCGCTCCGATGAGCTCGCGGCGCAGTCCTTTACCGTTGTCTGCCGCGGCAGAAAAATGGTGTTCTACATCCACCGTCCGACCTCGAACCTGACCGTCGGCAGCGTGCAGATGTTCCTTGACAAATGGCTGAAGGAGAACGGCGGCAAGATCGACTATATCCACGGTGCGGACGTTGTCGAGAAGCTGGCAGCCGACGAAAACAGCCTCGGCATCCTTCTGCCGGATATGCAGAAATCCGAGCTGTTCCCGACCGTCATCAAGGACGGCGCACTGCCCAGAAAGACCTTCTCCATGGGTCATGCGGCGGACAAGCGTTTCTATATGGAGTGCCGCAGAATCACGGCGGAGTAATCCGGGGCGGCACCGAAGCGCGGAAACGGGATTTTTCGCTTGCTTTTTAGATAGAGATATGCTATAATAACTTTGTGTATCCGGCCGGATCACGGCCGGTTCTGACGTCTGAGATATATACGCAAGTACCGCCGGGGCGGAAACAGGGGTTGCCTGCCCCGTTTTCGCCCTTTTATGCATTTTCATTCGGGAGGGAGATCTGAAGATGAAGCTTCAGAACATTTATCGCAGCGGTGCCCTGCTCTGCGCGGCACTGTTTGCATTTGCAGCCGCAGCACTGCCGGCTGCCGCAGAGATCGAGCTGGAGGATCGCGAATTTATCCTTGAGAGTGAGGATGACGCGCCGCCGACCTATGACTGCGGAGATTATACCTATACCAAGCTTGTGGCTGCCGACGGGAGCGGCGAACAGGCCGCCTGCATCGAAAGCTTCAACAGCAGGGAGACGGATGTGGAGATCCCGTCGGAGCTGGACGGTCTGGCGGTCGTGCAGCTCGGCAAAAATGCCTTTGTCAATGCGGATTATCTGCAGACGGTGACGCTGCCTGCAACGCTGACCGCACTCGGCAGCTATGCCTTTGTCAACTGCCAGCGGCTGACCGAATACCGTGTGGAGAGCGGCAATCCGGTCTATGAGGTGAAGGACGGCGTGCTGTACAGCGGCGAAGGCACCGTGCTGGAACGCTATCCGCTCGGAAAGGTGCCGACGGATGTCGTCATTCCGGACGGTATCACGGGCGTCGGCGATGTTGCCTTTGCGTGCTGCGAAACGATGACCTCGCTTTCGCTGCCGGATTCTCTGAAAAGCATCGGTATTGCGGCGTTTTCGGACTGTCCCGGCCTGAAATCCGTGGTGATCCCGGACGGCGTGACGGAGCTTGCGGATTTCGTGTTCAACAGCTGCACGAATCTGGCGGAGGTCACATTGCCGTCGAAGCTGGAAAGCATCGGCTTTGCGACTTTTGCCGCGACTGCCATTTCGGAAGTCACCTTGCCGGAGACCGTCAAAACGATCGGCAATCAGGCCTATGCGCAGACAAATCTTGCTGAGATTCTGCTGCCGAAGTCTGTGGAGGAGATCGGTGAAAAGGCATTCGGCTATACGCTGGATGAAAACGGCGAGCTGCACATGAATACCGAATTCATCATCGGCGGTGAGCTCGGCACCGGCGCAGAGCAGTATGCAAGAAGCGGCGGCGAGAACAGAGCCTTCGAATTCGTGAATACCGGTGCTTCTGCGGAGGAGATCGAGGCAACTGAGAAAAAGAACAGCGCGATCCGGGTGATCGGCATAATTGCCTGTGTGCTGCTGCTGATCGCCATTGCGGTGTTTGCATACATCACCGGCAAAAACCAGAAGAATACAGAGAAGGAGCAGCCGGCTGAGACGCCTGACGAAGCGGACGGGACGGAAGAAGAACCGGAACCCGCCGAAGCAGAGGCGTCTGCTGCGGATGAGGATGCTGAAGCGGAGGAGGAATCCGGCGATGAATAAGCTGATTCGTGCTCTGTGCGGCATCGGCGGGAGCCTGCTGCTGGTCTGCGGCTGCATGACCGGACTTGCGGTCTCCGCGGATACGGCGGGCAGCTTCACCGAGGGCAGCATCACGTATGCTGTGGCTGCGGGCGGCGTAGAGGTCAGCGGTGCGGAAAGCTCCGCCGAAAAGCTGACGATCCCCGCAGAGACAAAGGACGGCAAAAAGGTCATCCGGATCGCGGACAATGCGCTGACCGGCTGTACGGCACTGAAGGAAGTCAAAATTGAATCCGGCCTGACCGAGATCGGCAGCGGTGCGTTCAGTCAGTGCAGCGCACTGGAAACCGTCAGCATTCCGGATACTGTCACGAAAATCGGTGCAGGTGCGTTTTATTACTGCATGGCACTGGAATCGCTTGAGCTGCCGGATTCCGTACAGTCGCTCGGTGAATACGTGTTCTCAAACTGCTATGCGCTGCATAGCATCCGGCTGCCGCGCGGTCTCAACACGCTGCCGCCCTATGCGTTCTACTATGACATCGGCCTGACGGAGCTCGTACTGCCGGACGGCCTTGAGCATATCAGCGAGATGAGCTTTGTCAACTGCATGTCGCTGAAAACGCTCTCGATCCCGGCATCTCTCACGGATTTCGGCACATATTCGGTTCTTTCCTGCATGGGGCTGCAAGAGGTCAAGGTCGATCCCGCAAACCGCGTCTACCGCACGAACGATCAGGGCTGGCTTGTGACCAAGGACGGCAAATCGCTTGTGCTTTATCCCGCAGGGCGGGAGGAAAAATCCGTTTCTGTTGCGAACGGCATTGAAAGGATCCTGCCGTATGCGTTTTCCGGTTCGCTCACACTGGAGGCGGTCAAGCTGCCGGATTCCCTGACGGAGATCGGGGACGGTGCCTTTGCCGACTGCCGGATGCTGAACAGCATCAATCTGCCGTTCCGCCTGACGCAGGTGCCGCCGAGCCTGTTTGCGCACTGTGCAAACCTGACCGCGGTGCAGATCCCTGCCAATGTCACCGTGATCGGCAGCTATGCATTTTACTGTACCGGCCTGACGGAGGTCACGATCCCGGATGCGGTCACGGCGATCGACGGCTATGCGTTCTGCGGCTGCAGTCAGCTGCGGGAGGTCTCCGTCCCGAAGAACGTCGCGGAGATCGGGGAAAAGGCATTCGGCTTTACGGTCAGCTCCGAGGAGGAGGGTGCCGAGCCGACTGTCGATCCTGCATTTGTGCTGCACGGCCGTCCTGCATCGGCTGCCAAGAAATATGCGCAGGAAACCGGTGTCACCTTCAAACAGCACGGCATTGATCCGACCGTTCTGATCTGTGTGCTCGTCGGTGTCGCCGCTGTGCTGGTGATCGCGGGCAGCCTGATCCTCGGCAAAAAGAAATCTGCGGCCGGCGCGGACAGAACGGATGCGCCGGAGGAATTCCGCGATCCGAACTACACCGGCATTCTGGATGAGGATGACGGCGACCCGTATGACAGAAGCTACGGCTTTTCTGCGGATGATGACGCAGAGGATGACGCGGAGACGGGATCGGATAATGAATAACAGGAGAACCATTTTATGAACAACGAAAAAGAAAACCGCCTTGCTGTCCTGACGGAAAAAGCAGCACTCTGGGTCGTGGGCGTCCTTTCGGCACTGATCGCGTTTTTCCTTTCGGCGGTCAGCCTGCTGCACACGACGGCCGTCGAGGTCGTCGGGGAAGGCGAAGGCGTTTACAATGTTGTCTGGGATATCAAGGAACGGCTTGAATCCGTCATCTATTATAACGATAATTTTATCCTGAACCTGATCGTGCTCGGGGCGGGAATGCTGCTGCTGTTCCTGCTGATCGCAAAGGTCAAAAAGGTTCCGCTCCGCACGCTGCAGATCGCGCTGTTCGTGTGGACGTTCCTGCTCGGAACGGTCTGGGTGCTTTCCTCGCAGACCTGTCCCTCGGAGGATTCCTACACCGTGACCGCCGCTGCAAGGGAATTTGCGGAGAATAACTTTGACCGGCTCACCAACGGCCAGTATTTCAAGAACTATCCGTTCCAGCTCGGCTATGTGCTGTTCAATGAGGGCGTGTTCCGGTTCATCGAGCTGTTCACGCATCCGGATACGGTCATGGTGCTGGAGGTCATGAACGCGTTTTTTCTCGCAATGATCAATGTGCTGCTGCTCTCGATCGGCGCAAAGCTGTTCAAAGATCACCGCGTCGATCTGGTCACGACGGTGCTGCTGGCACTCAGCGCGGCACCGGTCATTGACTGCGTCTTTACCTACGGATTATTCCCCGGCATGGCCTTCGCGCTGCTCGCCGTTTATCTGGAGCTGAAATGGCTGATCGACAACAAGCCGCTCTGCAGCATCGGTGCGGCAGCCAGCATCGCGTTCGCGATCATGCTGAAATCGAATTACCTGATCTGGATGATCGCGCTGGTGCTGGTCTGGATCGTCAAGATCCCTGCCCGAAAAAAATATGTCATGGATGTTCTTTTCCTGACGGGCACTGTGGTTCTGAGCCTTTGCGTGCAGCCGACCGTCAAGCGGTTCTACGAAAAGCGTGCGAATTATGAGCTCGGCGATTCCATTCCGTATTCCTCGTGGATCGCAATGGGTCTGAGCGAAACGGACTTAGCACCCGGCTGGTATAATATCTATATCACGGTCTTTAACTTTGAGCAGAGCGATTTCAATGCCGAGGAAGCCGGCAGACGCTCCACGGAGCTCATCAAGGAGCGGCTCAGATACTTCCGCGAAAATCCGCAGTATACCAACGATTTCTTCTACCGCAAGATCGTCTCCCAGTGGAATGAGACCTCGTATCAGAGCATCTGGAACAATACCGTGCGCCTGCAGTATAAGGATAAAAACGCCTTTGCGCACTGGGTCTGCTATGAGGGCGAGCGGCCTGTCAAGCGGTATATCGACTGCTATTCGCAGCTCGTGTTCTTCTGCTTCTTCCTCAGTACGCTGTATCTGCTGAAGAAAAAGAAGTTCCTGTTCTCCATGCTGCCCGTGGTGTTCCTCGGCGGATTCTTCTATCAGCTGATCTCCGAGGGCAAGGCGCAGTATATCATCCCGTACTTCATGATCATGAGCGGATACGCCGCGTTCGGTGCGGTCTGCTTCTACGATTTCGCTGCATCGCGCATCCGGCCGGACAGCCCGCTCGGAAAGCTCTGCGCCGCACGTTATCCCGCTGCAGCAGATACCGCGGAAGCCGCTGCGGATAACAACGGGGCTGACGCGGACGGTACGGCGGAGGATCCCGAAGCTGCCGAGGACAACACCGAAGCTGCTGCGGATACCGCCGCGGAGAATCCCGAAGAAGCAACCGGCGAAATCAGGGAGCCTGCCGGTGCAGAGCCGGAAAAGACAGAAGCCCCGAAGGAGACCGGAAAGAAGCCGTCCGGAAAGAAGCGGACAAACAGTAAAAAAGGAGCAAAGAAATGAGTACACCGGAAATCCTCTATATGGTCGTCCCCTGTTATAACGAGGAGGAGGTTTTACATGAAACCGCCAAGCGTCTGAAGGAAAAGTATCAGTCGCTGATCGAACGGAATCTGATCTCCGAAAAGAGCCGCGTCGTGTTTGTCAACGACGGCTCCAAGGATAAAACATGGCAGATCATTCAGGAGCTGCATCAGGCTGACCCCGCGTTCTTCTCCGGCGTCAACCTCGCGCACAATGCGGGGCACCAGAACGCCGTGCTCGCGGGACTGATGACCGTCAAAGAGCTCTGCGATATGGCGATCACCATGGACGCCGACCTGCAGGACGACATCAACACGATCGACGCAATGGTCGAAAAATATTACGAGGGCAATCAGGTCGTCTACGGCGTCCGCAGTGCCAGAGATACCGATACTTTCTTCAAACGCTTTACCGCAGAGGGCTTCTATAAGTTCATGAAGGTCATGGGCGCCGATGTGGTCTATAACCACGCGGATTTCCGCCTCATGAGCAAGCGCGTCCTCGCGGAGCTCGCCAACTTCAAAGAGGTCAATCTGTTCCTGCGCGGCATGGTGCCGCTGATCGGCTTCCAGAGCTGCAGCGTCTACTACGAGCGCGCAGAGCGTTTCGCCGGCGAAAGCAAGTATCCGCTGAAAAAGATGCTCGCCTTTGCGATCAACGGCATTACCTCGTTCAGCACCAAGCCGCTGAAGCTCATCACCACGGTCGGCGTGATCATGTCGATCCTCAGTGTCATTGCGTTTATCTGGGCGTTCATCGTCAAGATCGCAGGACACTCCGAACTCGGCTGGTCCAGTACCATGTGCTCGATCTGGCTGATCGGCGGTCTGCAGCTGCTCGGCCTCGGCATCATCGGTGAGTATGTCGGCAAGATCTATGCGGAGGTCAAGGCGCGTCCGCGGTATATCATCGCCGATTTCATCAACGATACCGATGCGGAAGAATGACTTTTGAAAAATTATTCGCCGGTGCTTGACCTGCGCCGGCGAATGTGCTATAATATATAGGTGATTTGCCCCAATAGCTCAGTAGGATAGAGCGAACGCCTCCTAAGCGAATCCGATTTCGTGCAATCTTCTGTTTCATTTTGTCATAAGCCCCAATAGCTCAGATGGATAGAGCGAACGCCTCCTAAGCGTTAGGCCATCGGTTCGACTCCGGTTTGGGGCGTCCATTTCGACGGAAATGCGTGATTTTCGCATTTCCGTCGAATGCTAAATCAGCATAATTTCTGTTAGTGGATCGCTAACAAAGAGTTCTGGAGCATACATATCGGGCAGAGCAATATTGTTATATTTTTTGTCGCCTAATTCGAGCGGATTCTGAGAATCTTCCCAAATCTTACCAAAGCTCCGTTTATTCCGTCTGTTTTTTCTGTTCCGGCTGATTGTTTCCTGCATCGGATTTTCCATCCTTTTGCGGGCGCTTGATCTTGGAGAACATGATTGTTTCGAGCTGTTCAGCCACTTTGCGGCGGGCTTTGTTTACGGTTGCGAGGTAAACGTTCATGAGCATATCCGGTGTGGAATGTCCCATATCGCCCTGCACCGCTTTCAGATCGTTGCCTGACGCTGCCATCTTTGCAGTCGCACCGGAATGGCGCAGGCTGTAGAGATCAACCTTGCGCAGCGTTGCATTCTTGATGAAGCGCTTGAAACGCTTGGTTATCATTTCGTCGGAGATCGGTCTGCCGTTCTTCTGGCAGAATACCAGTCCGAAGTCCTGATACACTTCAGCATATTCTTTTTTGTTGAGCTGCTGAATCTCTTTGTGATCCCGAAGCAGCTGTACCAGCGTATCCCAAATATATACCTCGCGAATGCTGCGGTCCGTCTTTGGCAGCTTCAGAACCTGAACGGTCCGGTTTCCTGCCTGCATCGGCGGAAACTGGAAGTTGATCTTGGTTCCGGTCAGTTTGATCATTTCGATGTTCAGCCGGGCAAGCTCATTCTTGATATACACGGTTGCACCGTTGCAGTCTTCGTCAAACTCGATGCAGTCCCATGTCAATCCCAACATCTCGCCTGTGCGGAGCGTGCAGCCGAACATCATGCTCATCATCGTGAGCAGTTCCGGATCGTCCTCACACTTGTTGATTGCGTCCAGCACTTCCTCGTCTGACCACTGCGCGCGCTCGTACTTCTCCATCTTGGGAAGTTCAAGTTCCGCAGCAGGATTGTGTGAGAGAAAGCCTTGCTGCACTGCAAACCGAAATGCCGGACGAATAATCTTATGAACTTCACGCACTGTTCGGGCACTGATCTTTGCTGCTTCTCCGCCTTTGTGTGAACGAACCGCATCATGATTTGGAAGATCATTGTAGAATTGCTGCAGGAAGTACGGCGTTACCTTCTTGATTGGCACACCGCCAATGAATGGATATATATAGTGTGTCGTGATGTTGATTACGTTCCCGGCAGTATGCGCCTCCCAACCGCCAATGTGCATATGATGGACACGGTAGGCTTCGACTAATTCTCGTACTGTCATAACATCTTCCGGCGCAACTGCTGCATACGGCAGCGGTGTATTCAGCGCTTGAGGCTTCTCATAAATGCGGTTCTCGCGCTCAGCTGCCCGGACATCATCCAGCAGTTCTTTGGCTTCTGCTTCATCCGCACACTGAATCCAGCTTTGATGTGTAATGCCGGCTTCGTCCTTGTAACTCTGGATAATGTAGACTTTCGGCGGACCTTTTTTCAGCTTTACCTTGCGAATCGAGGCCATGTTCACGCTCCTTGCTGCTCGCCAAGCACATAATCGAAGAATGATTGCTTGATGATGCGGTAGGATTTACCGAGTCGGAGCACCTTGAACGGTGCATGGTCGGTGAATGCGCGTTCCACCAGCGTATAAGCCGAGGAGAGGCTGATGCCGAGGATGTTAGCGCAGTCCTCTACACGCAGCGTGACGCATTCGTGCTGTTCATTGGGCATAATAGTCTTTTTCATTGCGTTTCCTCCCTTTTCTTGCTGCGATATCCTCTGTGTTGGCGCACGAAGTGATATCATTTCCTTTTGTTTAGATTGTAAACCTCTCAGATAGCGGAAACAAAATCGTATTTATAGATACAATTTTGTATCGCAGCTATCATTATATCACATATTTATGATTCTGTCAAGGGGTTTTAGGAGGTTTTTTTGTGTTTGAGTGGCTTTTTTCCAAAAAATCAAGTACGAAGCATTCTATTGGAGAGAAGATTCGCTCCATTCGGATGCGAAAACAGATCTCAACTGCTGATATTGCGGATGCTTGCCAGTTGACAAATGCTGCGATTCGGCACTACGAGAATGATATTCGCGAGCCGAAAGAAGATAAGCTTCAGGAGATCGCAGCTGCCCTTGGTGTAGATGTATCCGCGCTCTATGACCGAAAAATCGAAAGCATCACGGACATTATGCACATTCTGTTTGAAATCGAAGCCGATGGGTATGTTGTCCCCACGAAATTCCCAGTGAATCCGAACAGCTCCCGTACTGCATATGGTATCCGCACACTGAACGAGGTGCTCAATGAGGGGATCGAGAAGTGGTGCGAAAAGCGTGAACTTTGGGAAACAGAGCAGATTACGGACGATGAATACCGCAACTGGCAGGATGCTTTTCCGCAGGAGTACGAGGTTGAAGTGCATCCAGAGCGCAAAACCGCGCCGCCTGACGGTGTGATCTCCGACTATCGGCTGCACGCTCTGAACGCTCTGCAAAGGCTGCGTACTATCGTAATGTATGATATCGAGCAGGTTGACCACACGATTGAGCAGGATCAGGCGGCAAAGACTGTGGATACGTTCAAAACCTTGAAGCTGAACCTGCTGCATAATCTGGACGATGAGATTGCTGCGTTGTCTCAGGAACCAGCTGTCGGGCTGTCCTCAATAAACCAGCAATTACAAGATAATAGCACTAAATAGAATCATCAAGTATATCAAGGAGGCTAAGATGAACAATACTGAACTGAATCCAATCTCTGAATACTATATCGCTTATTTCGATATGCTGGGTTATAAAGCCTTTTTTCAAGAACATCATGATAAAGTTGCAAGCCTTCTCTCGTCTATTCATGATGCCATTACTAAAACTAAAAACTATCTACAATCAATAAATAACTCACCTTTGGCACAGATGGTTGGAAACCTTAATATTCAATCCAAGATTTTTTCTGATAATATTCTGTTGTGCATTGAGGTCGGAACTGATGATAAAAAAGAAAAAGCACGTATTGTGGCTTTTATGATGGTGGTTTCTGAAATCCAAAGGGGCTTCATATTAGAAGATGGTTTATTCCTTCGGGGAGGATTTACGAAAGGCAATCTTTCAATTAATGATGACTATGTTTTTGGAGATGGCTTGATTGACGCTGTTACGATGGAAGAACACGCAATTCATCCAAGAATTGTTGTGTCAGAAGCAATAGTTAAGTATTTATGGGGTATATACCAGTTTACTGCCCAGGAACTTGATCAAGCAATTGAGATTGAGAAAAAACTAAATGACGGCGAACACATATCCCTTGAGGATCAACGATTCTACACGCATGTGTTGCAAGTTGTAAGCCTTGAGCGTCGTATTTTTATGAAAATTCTTTATTGGTGTTCTGACGATGTGTGGTGCCTATCGTACTTATATCGCTTGGATGTCAGTGAATTCATCTCTAAAGAGGTGCAATTAAAGCTACAGGAGATGATAAAGCAAGTTTCGCCTGCTGATTATGAGAGAATGACAAATACGCCGGCTCCAATTGAAGCTATACTTAAAGCTCATGCTGAAATTGTCAAAGAAAAGCTGAGAAGATACAGCGATTATTCTTCAATTCCTACAAATGAGATCAAGCGTTTTGAAATACAGGAAAATGTTTTGAAAAAATATGTGTGGGCAATGGTATATCACAATGACATTTGCACTTCCAATAATAGACTGCAGTATTTCATTAATACTATTGCAAATTGTGAGCGAAGACACATGAAACTAATGATTAATGTTTTGGAGTCCGAGAAAAACGAATAAGTTGATACAAATCCGCTGAAAATATCCTTTTCAGCGGATTTAGTCTATAATATAGAATCCTCTATACAAAGCCGCGATTAAATTAAAGCAAAAAAATATTCTGTCAACTCGAACTATCGAAAGCGGCATAGCCATTTAATTACGACGGCGTGATTGATGTCAACAGCAAACCGCCAATTATTCCTTTGCAGGTTTGTTTTCTCACTTTTCTCATAATTCATCCAAACGCCACTTATAGTCTGTAGACTCATTGACTACAACACTATATAATAAAAGAGTAGGGGGTGTTTAGATGGATATCATTGAAGTCTTTGGGAAGAATGTTCGGAAACTACGCAACAAAAAGGGCTTATCACAAGAACAATTCGCGGAAATTTGCGGACTTCATAGAACATATATCAGTGATATTGAGTGCTTTACCCGAAATATCTCTTTAGCTAATGTGCAACGGATAGCTTCTGCACTGGATGTGGAGCCGTATGTGTTGCTGAAAGAAAGTGAGTGATTGGATTGTTGAAATATAAATTAGGAACATTAGAAGCATCTGAAGCGTTAATCAAGGATCTATATATAGATCTAAGAGCAAAAGTTAACGCATGGTCCGAAATTACTTATCAAACGCCACAAGCACGTATGGGCTATATTGGTCAACATTTAGTGAGCGTAGTAACAGGATTTCCGGGTGGAAAATCTGGTGCGCGAGGCTATGATTTGGTGATGAAAAATGGTGCATTTGGTGAAATAAAGACATGTTATCGTGTTGATCAGCTGGGGTCATGTTATAACTGCGGTGCGGTTGTATCTAGTTTAGAAACACGATGTGCAGCATGCGGATCAACCGACATTAACCGGAAAGATGACTCGAAATGGCTGATTAGTCTTAGAAATGAAAAAGAATTTGAAGAGGTACTTGATCCTCTTCGATATTTCTTCGTTCTGTTTGAATTTGCAGACTTAACAAGTAAAATCAATAATGACATTGAAGCAACAATCTGGGAAGTTGATCCATCCAATAAGGGATTTGCTTTTTGTATGATAGATTATTATATAAATATTCGAGCAAAGTCAAAGTCTCATGCTCCATTTAATATGTGGCCGCATGAATTGAAATTCCTATTAACTAAACCAACAGTAATATATAAAGCTATCATTCATAACGATGGAAAAATAGATACTGTCATTTTTCCGACAAAAGGCAATTCATATCCAAACGAATTACCCAATCTCATTCAGTATTCGAGAGCAACTACAATGACACCAGGAGTTGTTCAAAGGGTAATCAAACGTTTAGTAAGTGATTATGACTCTAATTCAACTAAAATTGAGAATCTCAGAGCATTAGAACAAATACGCAGAAACACCGCGTTATCCAATGCTGAATTATGTGATCTACTCGCTGATGAAATCTATTTACCTTTGATTTTGCCGTTAAAGAGAGACATTCCCTCTAGAATAAGAGATAAATTTAAGGAACTAAAATAAAAAATGAGCCTTCCGGGTTAAATCGGAAGGCTCATTTGATGATAGCTTAGGCGTTCAAGAGACTGAAGATAGTACTCTTCATCAAGCTCAAAACCAATATATCTCCTGTTGTTTGCGATACAAGACACGGCCGTTGATCCGCCACCCATAAACGGATCTAATACTAAATCGCCTTCATTACTACTGGCGAGAATCAGTCTATCAAGCAGTTTTTGAGGCTTTTGCGTTGGGTGATATCGTTCTTCGGAGTAGAAGTTTATATCGTCCCATACATCGGTAACCCCCAGTTGAGCATGATAAGTCTGTGATAACCGACTATAGGGAAGATCAAATTGTAAGATTTCCTGCAGCTTTTTCCATAATTTTTCTGTGGGGAGTTGCTTGCAAATATTTCTACCTGTATAAATGCTCCACATACCACCGCCGTTTGATTTGACGCCAAGTTTTTCATTGATTTCTTTTGCGCTTAACCCAAGTTCTTTTTGACGTTGCTTTAAAAACTCTTTGACAAACGGTTTGGAGTCTTTGTAAAGAAACAAGATGCTTTCTGTTACATTGGGAAACATTTTGTAATTACGTGTTGCTCTACCTGAAACAGCTTGCATTCCTTTATTGATTATGATTTGCTGTCGAAGTTCAAGTCCAGATTCTTCGAGCAGCGGCAACATTCTACTCAATATTCTGAAATAACCGAATAGATAAAAACTGCCACCTTTGCGCAAACATCTAACTGCCTCTTTTATCCATGTCTTAGACCAGTCCAGGTAGTCCTCTTCAGTACGCCAAAAATAGTCCCATTTTTCACCGATAACCTTGAAATAGGGTGGATCGGCAATGACCAGATCTACGGATTCATCCGCAAGGAATTCCGACATTCCTGAAATACAATCGGAATTATAGATAGTATTATCATCCATATTTAGCCTCCTATATAGGCAAAGGGCATAGAGTAATGATTTCGCAAACCAATGCGAGCACATTTAATAAACCATATTTCCTTTTCATTCTATTACACACTTTTTATCTCTATTATACCATATTACACGTGATTCGTCAATAATCTCAAATATAGAATAAGACGAATCGACAACAGGAAGATCAGGAAAGCAGCAGGTTTCGTAATCAACGTGAAATTCAATATAACAAAAAGGACAACGATCAGACAATTTGAAGACAAAAATCAAAAAAGCACTTGACAAAAATCAGATAATGTGATAATATAAATATACGAAAGGAGGGGTGAGCGATGTCGCTACTAGATGGCTTTTCAACATTCAACTTTGATGAAGGCGCGCCGTATGTTTCGGTCACCAAAAATGGACTAACATTTAACAAGGGCGTGATAATGAAATTAGGTTATCCATCTCATGCTTTATTGCTGATTAACAATGACACAAAGCAACTCGCAATAAAAGTTTGCGACGAAAGCACACCGAACAGTGCTCCATTTTATAAGTCAAATGGAAAGGGAATATTGTCTGTACGGTGGAATAGCAAAGACTTGCTCCAAACCATCAAAAATCTTACAGGATGGGATTTAGAGATGGAGAGCTATCGTGCTGCGGGAACACTACTGCGCGAAGAAAACGCAATGCTTTTTGATCTCTCACGTGCAACCCCCATGAACTAATTATCAATCAGCTTTAGCTGTTGATAAAAAAATCTGTTCGAGCGGCAACTCGAACAGATTTCGAAAATCGCAGGTGAAAAGCCGCCTACAATTCTCCTCATTGATAATTGTATCACATTCACCGGCTTTTTTCAAGTGCTTTTGCAGATTCGTCCGCAAAAAGTCTTGAAGAAAGGAGGTGCTTCGTATGAAGAATGTCAACGACAGTTCTGCTCGTTACATCTATCGCCCGTACATTACCTTAAAGAATGGCAAGCGCATTTTTGCATGGCAGTACGGCAAGAAGGCCTTTAAAATTCGCGTAAAAGAATCATAATGCTATTTATCAGCACACTAACGATGGCGGCTTCGTTAGTGCGCCTTTTGTTGCTTTTCTCCTAAATTGTTTTCTAATCTGCCAGCCGAGATAAATCACAATGATAGTTGATTTGTATTGTATTCTACATCTTGCCGCTGCGCATATAATTCTGCATTCATCAATGCCTTGCTCGCAAATTGCGTCCAAATCATTTTGGATACGGCCGTAAACCATCGTCAAATATGCTTTCTTTGCTCACAGTATTTTTAGGGCTTGTGTTAACAGGAAAGATGAGCCTAATTTACAGCGTTTCTCAGTCCATATAACTTATTTCCATGTGCGCGGTATCAGCACCCGTTCTCGCATCACCGCACTTTTTATATAGTAGTCGCGGGTGTATTTCCATGAGCGGTAGGCTTCTGGATCGTCCGGGGGCGGATTCTGCTGCGCATATTGATCGGCAAGCAGTTTGTAGTACTCACAAGCGCTGTGATTGACGGATTGTGCCACATTCTCAAAAACGCCGTGCTTCTGCATCTGTGCTGCCTGCTTCGGATAATTCTCTTCCATAAAGCTCATCCATGCATTGCCGTAATAGCCGATTTCTGTTTGATTGCTCATAAAAACCTTCCTTTCATCTTCTCCGCGGCACCAGCTGCGGAACTTCCTGCGGAGCATCGGCATCCGTCTGGCCGTTCGGGACAGCGCCATTGTCAGCCTTCCTCCGCTGCATCTCCTTCCGTGCGATCACTTGCAGATAGGAACCGCCGAGAACCTGCTCTGCCGTTGTGAGCCAGTCCACAGCTTCTTTCAGTTCCGCTTCTGCATCTTTCAAGCTGTCCTCGGTATACTGCCGCGACGCTTTTGTGTTTTCAAGCCTGTGTTCCAGCCCCCGCCATGTGCCGCTGTTGATCTGTGGATACTCCGCAAGCTGAGCCTTTGCCTGCTCCGGCGTAAACCATGCCGACTGCTTTCTCTGGTATACGATCAGCGCACACTCCAGTAGATCGGCGTCATGCTTCACGTATTCCTCATAGCGCCGCAGCCGTTCCTTCAGATCATTGACCTTCTCCTGCGCCTGTTCAGCTTCGTGCCGGAGCGAATCCAGTGTCGCGCCCTGATTGATCTTTGCATTCAGCGCAGTCAGCCTGTCCAGTTCCGCATCGTTCGTCCATGTCAGAATCTTGCTCGGGTTTGTCTTTCTGACCGGAAAATACCCTTTTGAAAAGCAAAGGACGTATCGCGCCATGATTTGCAGAACCGGCCAGTTCGGTGTCTGCCTCTCTCTTGCGTCACGAAGCTGCTGCCCCAGATCGTGTTCATAAGCTGCCTTTGCGTCCAGCCGCGTATGCAGTGCGTCTTCGCTGTATAACTTGCCGAGCGATTTCAGCCGGATAAAGTTCTTTGCGTTTTCCGGACGCACCGCGATGTACTTGCCTTGCTTGATCTCATAGTGCGCATCACGCAGCCGCTGCAACAGTTCATCAAAGTCTTTCGACATCATCAGCATTCGCTCAATGTCATCGCGCAGCTTGTCCCGCAGCGAATGAGACTGTTCCTGATACTGTGCTTCAATTCGCCTGATCGCATCAACGTAACATTCCTGCGCTTCAAATCCGTTTTCAGTTTCGCGGTACGGAATCTGATCGCGGTCAAGTGTTGCCTGAACGAAAGACTGCTTGTCATCGTCTGCATAGAAGAATGACTTATACGGCGAACGCTTCTCGCGTTCGAGCTTCTCGTTGCGCTGCATCAATTCGTCGATCCTCCGCTGCATACTGACCGCGTTCCTAGTTTCTTCCGGCACATAACATTGCTTGTCCTGAAAGATCGCTGTGTATCGCTTGGTGTCCTGCCAGGCTTTGTATTCCTCAACAGTGAGATGCGGATGCTCACACTTTTTGTCTTCGCGTGCATACTCCCGACGGCGGAGCAGTCGTTCCAGTTCTCTGCGTTCACGCTCTTCCCAGATCACCAACTGATTCGTGCCGCTGTTCTTTGGCGCGATTCCCATTTCCTTCAAAGCGGCTTTCATCGAAACGCCTTTCGACAATCCGCGCTGTCTTCCCTGCGTGTAAAACGGAATGAAGTCAATGTGAAGATGCGGGGACGCTTCGTCCAGATGCATGACGCTGTTGAACACATGAAGGTTTTTGTTACGCGCCTGGAACATCCTCGCGTATTCCGACAAAATCTTTTGTGCAATCTCCGCACGCCGACTTCCGCAGGGTGTATCTTTGCAGTCGCCGAGTTGGACGATCACTTCGTAGTAAGGTTCTTCTCGCTTGCCTGACGAAATGTGTTTGAAGTAATCCTGAATTCGTCGGCAGGGTTGTTTCTGTTTTACGTTATACGCCTCAACTGCTGCGCCGAACAATTCCGCGTATGCTTCTTGAACGTCCTGCTGCTTGAACAAAATGTTGTGCGGGATCTGATCGCGGCGAACATTTTGTGCGATGAAATTTCGGTTGTTGTGTTCGAGGTTCGCGCCGTGAGGATTGCTTGCTTTGCCAAGTGTAACACTGATGCTGAATCTCTCCATACGTCCACCTTCCTTTTTCGTGTGTTCGTTTTGTGAAAAGAAGCGAATTTTGCCGCTGAGCAAACTTTATGGATTGTTTACCCAATATCCGTAGTGCATGACCGTTCCTGTCCTGCGCTACAGACCGCTGCGCTCATTGGGTGACTCCTTTCTGCTCCGCTGCTTGGGATGATCCCAAACCCTGACGATACCGCTGACCGATCTCCGGATAATAATCGCGCGTGTCCCTTGCAGTGAGCGCAAGGTAGAGGCTGCTGAGTGCGATTAGTTTCTCTGCTTCGTTGTCATAGAAGTAGATCAGCACTTCTTCCATGTCGCCGCGCGTGATCGGCTTTCCGTACTTGATGATTTTGTCGCGGACCGTTTTTGCCATATCGCCGAACGAGCATTCGTAACCGCCGACGATCATCGTGTCGAGCATAGTCAGCATCGCGTTGACCTGATCGCGTGTGAGATAGACTTCAATCGGACCGAGTTTTTTGTTTCTCATATAATCCCTCCTGATGTTCGTGGTATCATGGTATGTCCGTTCTGGACACCCCTTTATCTTGACATGCAGCGCTACTGTGTGGTATAATGAATGCAGTCAGGCACGCATCTGCAATTGCTTTTTCAGATCACTGCAAGTTCTGTGTTCAGCTTTACTCGATATGAGTTCAGACTGTTCCAAAGAACTGACTTTGCATAGCCGGCATAGTTCTTGATATGCGTCGAGGCGAGTGCATCGGTGAAATCATCGAGTGCAGAGAATATCATCTCAGAGAGTGTTCCGCACCCGCAGCATTCTGACGCTGCATTAATCGCGTCAATTACGGCGCAGGCATTGGTTTGTTCGCCGGAGTAGGTCTGTGTACCGGTTCTTGTTGCCATGCTGACCAAACTGTTTACCAGAAGAACGAAGTTGTCGAATCGGTCTTTTGTTTTCAAATCGGTTTTCTCACAGGGATACTTCATGTAAAAGTCGTATTCACAGAGCCAGCGAATCGCAGCCTGCATCTTCTTTGGACTTTGCGAATAGGTGTATGGGATTTGCTGCAATGTTGTGATTTCAGAAATCACTTGCTCTGTGATCTGAGAATCATTCAATCCATCCATCCGTTCTTCATTGTCGCACGAAGATTGATTGATAGAATTCTCTGTAGTAATCTCTTGTATAGTATTCTCTGTATTTGTGTGCCGAATTTCCGACACAGGCTCTGACGAAATTTCGTCACCCCTCTGACAAAATTCCGACACAGGGGTATCGTGATCTGATGCGTCCGCAGATGTTGATTCGTCTGTGGGATAAGTCAGTTCCCGAAGTCGCTTGACATCCAGGTCGATATACAGCACATTGTTATAGACCATTCCCTTGGCTTCTATCGTTCGGAACACTCTGCGAACAACACCCATCTGCTCAAGAAAGACTACTGCGTCTTTTGCTTGCCTGGGAGAACAGCCGAACTGTTCTGCGATCTGTGTATAGCTGCGCTGGAGTAAATCATCGCGGAACTTCTTTTGATAACCTATGATCTGGCCGCTGCTTTCATCTCGGATCTCCCGCGGGCGATACCAGTATACAATGTCCGCAAGGATATTGATTGCCAGCAGATGCGGTTTCGGATGCTTGAGGTCAGACTTGACGAACACACGATACCAGATCTGCGGAATGACATTACCGCTGAATGTGATTTCTCTCAGCTGATCGCAGGTAGGAATACCTGTTCTGAACACGCGCACTACCTCCTCAAATTGAATACTCATCTTCGAAGATTGACGCGAGATAATCGTAGGTTTCATCTTCCCAAATCTTCCCATCGAATCCAGATTACCAAATCAAACTAGCTAGAAATAAGCAGACTATTTGGATAATTCGGGATTGGAGAAGACAAGAAAATCGCGCATTTTCTGGAAAATGCACGATTAGGTGGAGATATAAGGATGCAATATTGTTGCCTCCTAAGCGTTAGGCCATCGGTTCGATTCCGGTTTGGGGTGCTGGATCCCGGCGAGGGTGACTTCGCCGGGATTATTGTAATCTGGAAACCGGAACCGACCTCCCCGTCAGTTCCGGTTTTTTTCTTATATCTCATATTTCCGCAGTTCACAGTTCCCTATAAAGAACTGCGAAAACGCTTCTGTTATCATATTGCGGAAGCAGGTCTCCGCAGCGCGGCACACCTCGCCGTGACAGACGCAGCGCACGGTCATCCCGGCTGCAAGTTATCTTTCTTTTCTATGCTGCCTATGGATGAATTCTTTAACCTGTTTTTTGTGAATCCTAACTGCTCTGCTGTGTCACGTTGTGTTGCTCCTTGTGCTTTTAATCCTTCTATCTCTTTTTCATGCTTTTTGATTCGTCCATACTCTTTCGACATAATAAACCACCTCCCAAATCTTTCATCGTTATGCTCCTCCTTCATAGTGCCGTATCCTGTAAAAATCCGATCTGAAGCGGAAACCTCCGCTTTTCCATATTATTACATACGCCCAATGAAAAAGTCAACTGAAATCAGAATCGGCGGGCTGATCGACCGGATTCGTGCGCTGATGCGCTGATATGGTGAATAAACAAAGCACTGAACGCAGACAGATTCAGTGCTTTTCTCCTATTCGGTTCACATCTTCTTGTTATAATAACTTTTCACAACACTTTTTATGAGCCATATCCCGTAAAAGGCGATTCCGGGTATCGTACCGGCTTCCCTGCCGGAGAACAGCGTCAAAAGCAGGAATCCTATAAAAAGACATACCATGACGATGTTCAGTGTCACATTGGATGATCTTGCCTCGATATTGAGGTTTCTCTCATCGGTGCTGCGTATATATTCTTCCCTGAGCTTCTTTTCGTTGCCGAGCGCCGTATTGATTGTTACATAATATCCCAATGATAGAATGAACAGAAAACCGAACATACCGCCGAAAGAGCGTCTGAGTTCAGGGTCCATACCGAAAAGCAGCCCGCCAAATACGAAAAACAATCCGATCCCTGCCAGAGAAACGATCAGCACCAGCAGCCATAAAGCCGATTTCTTCTTTAATGTTTTTTTGAATTCTTCCATCATGATCCTCCTTAAAGGTTCTCCTCACCCTCGAATATGAACAGCTCCTCAATGGCAACGCCGAAGAACTGCGCCGCCTTGTGGGCGAGCGTGAGTGAAGCATTGTATTTTCCGTTTTCCAGTGATATGATAGTCTGCCGCGTGACGCAGAGAGCATCCGCAAGCTCCTGCTGCGTGACCTTCCGGGCTTTCCGCAGCTCCTGTATCTTATTCTTCAAATGATCACCTTCCCTTGAAAAAGTAAAGCTAGCTTTACAATAATAGTATAGCACACTTTACATTTATTGTCAAGCAGGCTTTACATATTTTTATGTTTTAACGTAAATAGAGCCCAACGACATATATCAAATGAAAACGGCCAGCCGGTTGATATTTACCGGCGCACAGAAACAACAGATCCGTCCGACGAAGAATAAACACATCGTACAGAAAAACCGGAACCGACGTCCCCGTCAGTTCCGGCTTTTTCATATCTCATACGCTCTCAGCTCACAGTTCCCCATAAAGAACTGCGAAAACGCTTCTGTTGTCATATCGCGGAAGTAGGTCTCTGCGGCGCGGCACACCCCGCCGTGACAGACGCAGAGCACGGTCATACCGGCGTACTGCTTCCGGATGTCGTCGATGCAGCTGTAGACGCGGTGCGCAAGCTGCAGCAGCGATTCGCCGCCGTCTTTCATGCGGACACCGAATTCCCGCTTTGCCGCCTGAAAATCCGGCGTTGTCCCGCGCGGCTGATCCTCATAGGAGCCGTAATCCCATTCGCGCAGACGTTCATCGGTCACGACCGGTACCTGCAGTTTTTCGGCAATGATCTCCGCGGTCATGCGGGCGCGCTTCAGCGGTGAGCAGACGATCAGCCCGATCTCCCGGTGCTCCGCACAGACCGCCGCCAGCTGCTCCGCCTGCGCGATGCCGTTCTCTGTCAGTTCGCAGTCCGTGATGCCGCTGATGTGATCGGCGACGTTCATTGTCGTTTCGCCGTGGCGCGTGAAGTAAATACGCGTTTTCTGCGGCGGGATTTCCGTTGAGACAGGCGCATATTCCGGCGGCAGATGCCCGTTCGTATCGCGGAACAGCCGCATCATCTCATTCGTCAGACTGTGCTGCTGCGGCTGCAGCTCGATCTCGTCCGGCCTGCACCAGCGCGCAGACTTCAGCTCGGAATCGTCCATGGTGATCGCGTCGCTGCCGTCGGCCTCGCAGAAAAATCCGGTGAGGATATCCTGCGCCATGCCCCACGGCTGTGACTTGTAGTACCGGATATTCCGGACGCGCAGACCCGTTTCCTCCATGACCTCGCGTGCGGCGCATTCCTCCAGCGTCTCGCCGATCTCGGTGAACCCGGCGACCAGTGCATTATGCGCATAGCCGCGGCGGTAGCGTGTCAGAAGGATGCGTCCCTTGCTGATCACGCCGACGATCACAGCCGGATTGATGCGCGGATAGACCTTATGCCCGCAGTCCTTGCAGACGAGTGCGCGTTCTTTGTCATCGTGCTGCATGTCTCCGCGGCAGACCCCGCAGAATCTGTTGTCCGCATACCACTGCTGCAGATGATACGCCGTGAACGCCGCGTAGAGATATTTTCCGGCGCACTGATCGCGCAGCTCCCGTACTGTGTAATATGTATATCCGTCAGGCTCTGCGGCGGGATCCGTCAGAAAGAAGCTTTCGTCATCGACCGAAAACAGATAGACCGGCTCCGTGTTATGCGCTGCGAGCTCGTGATACCGCGGAAAACGCAGTCCGCCGTCCGTGACTGCCGCGAGCAGTCTGCCTGCCCGGAAGCACATCGCGATGCTGTCCGGCTGCGGCTGCTGCGCCCGGAAACTGTTATCCAGTCTGCTTGGTGAGATATCCTGAATCATGCCTGACCTCCCGTTTTTTCCTGTATGCATTATAGCACATAATACGGCAAAAAGCAAGCTGAACACGGTATATTTATGTTTCAGCTTACTTTCCGGCGCATTTTCGGAACCGCCCGCGGGCTTTATCATTGGGGGGCAGTTACCTGACAGAAGCCGCGATCAGCGGCGTGTTATAAAGAAAAATGGGGGAGCTTCGCTCACCGTCTCCGGAGGGAAGCGGCTGTCGGCCCAGCCGACCCGGTGATCCATTTGTTCATCAGATGCCCGTTTTGCTCATTGACTTTATAAAAATCGCCTAAGCCGTTCTGCTCCGGTATGGACAGAATGATGAGATCATACTGCGAAGTATCCTTGCCGGGATACCCCCTGAATACTTCATTGCTGTCCGTTTCCGGCTGAAAGCAGTCGGGTGCATACAGCTTTAAGCCCGCCGCGGTATATTCCGCAAAATCATCGGGAACTGCGGCATCGCCGTAAGGATACGCACCGGTCATCCTGTCCTGCTCAAAAGAAGGGAATACAAAAAGTCTGAGAAAGAAATAGCATCCGCCGATCAGCAGAAAGTACAGGACAACGAAAACGATCAGAATAATAATGAGCTTTTTTCTGCGTTTGCTCATGCGGATTCTCCTTTCGTGCCTGCCGGCAGTTCAACGCCCCAGCCGCCTGCTAAGTACCGGCGGAGAATGACAAGATCCTTGAGATCAAGGGAGCCGTCCCGGTTGACGTCCGCCGCTTCCGCCTGTACGGTCACATCCCAGCCTGCGAGCGCGCGCCGAAGCTCTGTCACATCCTTCAGGTCAATGCTGCCGTCGCCGTTGACGTCACCGTATTTCACCGACGGGATCTCCGGCTCTGCACCGAGCGATTCAAACGCAAGCGAAGATTCCTTTGCATATGCCTCCGCGGTCGAGCCGTCATAGCCTGCAAGGATCAGATCGTCGTCGGTGCCGAATGCGCCCTCCCCGATCACGGCCTGACTGTTCAGAACCGTGACCTTATCCGGATAGCAGCGGGCAAATGCGTTCTTCCCGATGCTTTCAACGGCAGCAGGCAGAACGACCGTTTTCAGTTCCGTGTCATTGAAGAACGCCGATTCTCCGATGCGCGTCAGGCTGTACGGGAATGTCACCCCGGTGATATCCCATGCCTTATAGAACGCTTCATCCACGAGCTCCGTCACGCCCTCCGGGATCGTGACCTTGCCCTTGCAGGTTTTGCCCGTATACAGGCTGCTGTTGACAATGACCAGCGGGGCTTCGGCGATCCGGTCAGAGAGCCACTGTGTTCCGGAAAACGCCTCCCTGCCGATATGCCGGACGCTCTCCGGGATCACGAACTCCGTGAGCTGACCGAAGTCCCGGAACGCATAGGCACCGATGCTTGTGATGCCGTCCGCGATCACCGCCTTTTTCACATCGGCACAGCGCGCATTCCAGACCGGACGGCTGCTGAAATCCGCCATGTCGCCGGTGCCGGAAATATTCAGCGTATCTGTCCCGTCAAATTCCCATGTCAGACTGCCCCATGTGCCGGATACCGGCTTTTCGATCGCGGAAAACGGCTTTCCGTGCTGCTGTGCAAAGGTCTTCGCGGCGGAACCGCTGTAGCTGCAGATCGTGCCGCGGAACGGTGCTCTGTCCCGCGCCGTATAGTCGTCCACGATCTCGCTGCAGACCGTCTGCGGATTGCCGGTGATATTGCAGTTATAATTCAGGATCGTGAGGCTTTGCAGCCCCGCACATTCGCAGAACGCCCAGCCGCTGACCGACCCGACACTCCACGGCAGCGTGATCTCCCTGAGCGCGGAACATTTCGCGAAGGCATAGTTTCCGATGCCGGTTACGCCGTCCGGGATCTGAATGTCAGCCAGATTTGTGCATTCATAAAATGCATAGCCGCCGATATTCGTCACGCCTTCTTCGAGGACGGCCTTGCTGATCTCAGCGCGGGAGCGGTACCACGGCACCTCATTTTTGGATGACCATTCCGCCATTCTTCCGGCGCCGGAGACCGTCAGGACCCCGCTGCTGTCCAGTGTCCATGTGAGATTTTCGCCGCAGGTGCCGCTTCCGAGGATTTCCCCGGATGAACCGGCCGCAGCTTCAAACGGAATGCTGTGCGCCTTTGCGTAGGATTCCGCATAGGAGCCTGTTTTTCCTTTGATCGTCAGATTTCCGCAGCCTTCAAAAGCAGTCTCGTCAATGCTTTCGATGCTGTCGGGAATTGTCAGTGCAGTCAGCGCACCGCATTCCTTGAATGCGAAAGCACCGATCTTTTTCACCTGATCGGGTATGTTGATCTGTTCAAGGCAGGTACAGCCATAAAACGCAAAGTCATCAATGACAGTGACATTCTTCGGAACGGTGATCTGTGTGAGCTTTTTGCAGTCTCTGAATGTACTATCGGGGATCGCGGTCACACCGGACGGGATATTGACCTTTGTCAGTGCAGAGCACCCTCTGAACACTTCGCTGCCGATTTGCGTCACGGTGCCCGGTATCGTGATATCGGTGATTGTGGAACAATCTGCGAATGCACGGTATTTGATTTCAGTCACCGGCAGTCCTTCAAATGCAGCCGGAATTTCTGCTTTTTCATCGGAACCGAGATATTTTGCTAAGGCTGTGCTGCTGCCGTCAAGGCTGACGGAATACTCATAATCAAAATCATAAATTTTATTTGCCGCACATGCGGTCAGCGCAGGACGCAGCAGGGTTGTGCGCTGCGGCACGGCGGAGAACATCATCGCGGCCGCCGCAAAAATGCTCAGAATGCGGTTTGGGTTTTGTTTCATAGGGATACCTCCTTTGCGTTCGGTTTGCGGTCTGCATATCTGCTGTTTATTATTATAACGGAAAATGCTGCGCCCGTCAAGCGATTCGCACGGAAAACCTCTGAAATCATCAGCAGAAATGCGCATTCCGGAATTGTTCCGGCATTTGCTGTCAGATACTTGACTTTTTTCACGAAATATGGTATAATATACATCGGCGCAGAGAGAAATCTGCACCCGCGGGCAGTTGCCCAAGAGGATTTTTGATTGGGAAAGGATATTGACATGAGTGAGAAGCAAACAAAGCCCGAAGCAAACCTCGATAAGCTGTATGCAGAGATCGAAGAGAACGCAAAGCTCGAACAGAAGAATCTGACTGCACAGGCTGAGGCAAATGCACGCAAGGCCAACAAGGAACAGAATGAGCTGCTGCGCTTTTTCGGCGGTATGCTGCTGTTCGGCGCAGGCATGTTCATGATCTTCCAGAACATGATCGTCGAAAGCTCGTGGGGAATGGGCTCCGTGTTCCGCATCGGCGGCTACGGCATCCCGAACGGCACGATCATGATCCCGCTGCTGATCGGCATCGCACTGCTCTTCCTGCTGGACAGAAAACTCTGGGGCTGGCTCTTTATCGCAGTCGGCTTCGTGATCGTCCTTGCAGCCGTTATCATGAGCGTCAGCGTTCGCTGGAGAACCTCCAGTGCATGGATGTTCTTTGTGATGTTCGCAATGACCTTCGCGGGCGGTGCCATGATGCTCCGTGAGCTGTTCCGCGGAAAAGACTGAACAAATCCGTATAAACCGCTGCCGCAGATTCCTGCGGCAGTTTTTTTTACGGAAATTTCAGAAATCCATTCGTCCGCAGTTATGCCTGCTATTCCAAAAGCCCTATGCGGAACGGCTTGCAATTCGGGCCGGAATATGCTATAATGAGAATAGCCGTATCATCGGCCAGCTATTATTCTAAGGGGGAGTTCAAAATGAAGCGTTTATCAAAGACAGCAGCCGCTGCCGTCAGTGCTGTGCTCGCGATGCAGAGCCTGCCGCTTGTCGGTACGATCCATGCTGCGGACGCCGGCAAGGAAATCCTTGTCACGGGATTCGAGGACGACGGCGCATCCAAATTTACCAAGCGCGGCGATGACGATACATCCGTCATCGAAAAATCGACAGAGAAGCCGCACTCCGGTGATGCCTGCATGTCCGTGACCGGACGTTCCGAGGGCTGGAACGGTCCGGCACTCGTGCTGTCCGATCTGGGCTGTGAGCCGGGCGTCCGCTACATCGCAAGCGCATGGGTCAAGACCCAGTGGTACAACGAATGCAAGCTCAGCCTGCAGTATACCGATGCCGACGGTGAGCAGCATTACAGCAATCTGTCCAAGGCGGTCAGCCAGGGCGAATGGGTCAAAATCCCGGACACCAAATTCAGCTTTTCTGCGGATATGAAGGACGTCCAGATCTACATTGAGAGCAACGACAAGGTCGATCTTTATGTGGACGATTTCTTTCTGACCGAGGGCCCGAGCTACAGCATCCAGAAGGACATCCCGTCTCTGAAGGATGTGTACAGCGGTTATTTCAAGGTCGGCACGGCGGTCACGGCGGCCGAGCTGGCACCGAACGCGACCAAGGATCTGATCCGCAAGCACTTCAACTCGCTGACGCTCGGCAATGAGCTGAAGCCGGAAAACATGCTCGATCAGAAGGCGTGCCAGAAGTATCTGAAGGAGAACGATGACAACACCGTCCCGCAGGTCAGACTGCAGGGCTCCGCGAAGATCATCCTTGACTTTGCGAAGGAAAACAACATTCCGGTGCGCGGTCATACGCTTGTTTGGCACAGCCAGACCCCGACATGGTTCTTCAAGGACGACTACACCATGGACGGCGACTGGGTCAGCAAGGACGTCATGCTGAAACGCATGGAGAACTACATCAAGGGCGTGTTCGAGGTGATCGAGGCGGAGTATTCCGATATCGACTTCTACGCATGGGACGTCGTGAACGAAGCATTTGACGACAACACCGCAGGCCCGCGCAACCCCGGCGTCTATGAGGACTACCGCGGCGATTCCGCATGGGTCAAGGTGTTCGGCGACAATTCCTTCATCAAGTATGCATTCAAATATGCAAGACAGTATGCACCGGCAGAGACCAAGCTCTATTACAACGACTACAACGAGTACATGACCGAGAAGCAGAACAGCATCATCAAGCTGGTCAGAGAGCTGGCAGCCGATAACCTGATCGACGGCATCGGTATGCAGTCGCATCTCGACGTCAGAAAGGGCTCTGACGCGTTCCCGTCCGCACAGCATTATGCAATGGGCATGAAGAACTTTGTTGACGTTGCCAAGGAGCTGAACCTCGATCTGCAGGTCACGGAGCTGGACGCAACGCTCGATAAGGATTACCTGAACGAAACCGGATTCAAGACACAGGCGAAGTATTACAGCGATATCATGGATGTGATCGTGAAGTACAAGGATTACATCTCCGCAGTTGTGTTCTGGGGCACCACGGATGACCAGAGCTGGCGCGTCGAGGGACTGCCGCTGCTGTTCAATGAGGATTATACCGCAAAGCCGTGCTTTGATTCGATCATTGACGGCATCGAATATGTTGAGCCGCCTGTCACGACGCCGAAGGTCACCACGACCAAAGCTGTGACCACTACGACCGAAGCTGTCACCACCAAGGAGGCAGAAACAACGAGCTGCATCCTGACAACGGGTTATGGTGTGATTCGTTACGGTGACACAGACTGCAACAACATGATTGATGTTTCGGATGCTGTGCTGCTCGCACGCGTGATCACGGAGGATAGAAACGCAGTCATCACCGACAGCGGAAGAAAAAACGCGGACTGCGACAGAAACGGCACGCTTGATCCGGACGATATCACGATGATCCTGCGGCATATCGCCAAGCTTGAGATACTTCCGGTAGCCGAGTAAGTCAGCGGTACCGATTGCAGGATATATTGCCGGGAACAGGAACGCGGTTGTGACCGGTCAGATTCCTGTGAATACCGATATGAACAGAACAAAGCCCCTGAGACTCAGAAGTCTCAGGGGCTTTCCGTTTATCCGTTTTTCAAAGATCAGCCTTATCTCGTGAGCTGCTCCTTTGCTGCGGTCAGCGTATTGCGCATCAGGATCGCGCGGGTCATGGGGCCGACACCGCCCGGTACCGGCGTGATCGCGGAAGCCTTTGCAGCAACCTCATCATAGCACACATCGCCGCAGAGCTTGCCCTCCGCATTGCGGTTCATGCCGACGTCAATGACCACGGCACCCTCCTTGACCATATCCGCCGTGACAAACCCGGCCTTGCCGACAGCCGCGACCAGAATATCCGCCTGACGGGTGATCTCCGGCAGATTCTGCGTGCGGGAATGGCAGATCGTGACTGTGCCGCTGCGGTGCAGGAGCAGCATGCCCATCGGCTTGCCGACAATATTGCTTCTGCCGATGACGACGCAGTGCTTGCCGCTGATCTCGATCTTCATCGCGTCCAGCATCTCAATGACGCCCGCCGGTGTGCAGGGCAGGAAGCTGTAATCGCCGATCATGATGCGGCCGACGTTCTCCGGGTGGAATGCGTCCACATCCTTCGCCGGGGAGATCGCGTGCAGAATGGTCTGCTCGCAGATCTGCTTCGGCAGCGGGAGCTGTACCAGAATGCCGTTGACCTTTTCGTCCGCATTCAGCTGCGCGACCAGCTCAAGGAGCTGTTCCTCGGTGGTCTCCTCCGGCAGCGCGTATTCGTAGGACTTGAACCCGCATTCCGCGCAGTCCTTTTCCTTGTTCGAGACATAGACGCGGGATGCCGGATTGTTGCCGACCAGCACGACCGCCAGTCCCGGATCCTTGCCCTGTGCGCGGAGCTTTTCAACCTCTGCGCGAACCTCTGCCTTGACGTTTGCGGCAATCTGCTTGCCGTCAATGATCTGTGCCATGTGATATTCCTCCTGATATTTTGATTGACAATGGTAATGTTATTCCGCGTCCGGATCTGCGGCGTCCGCGATCTCCGCCGCCGCATCCTGAACGGCCTCTGCCGCCCCGGTGACGGTCTCGCTGACTGCATCCGCAGCCTGCTCCGCGATATCCGCGGCAGTTTCCTCCGCTTTTTCAGCAGCCTCCTCCGGAATCAGCACATGCGTGGAATCCTCATCGGCAGCAATCGTTTTTTTGCTGTGACGCTCCTGCCATTCGAGCTCGCGGGCATCGCTTTCCGCAAGCAGACGCTTCGATTCCTCGGTATCGACATAAAGCTGGTAATCCGTGCCGAGCCGCTTTGTCCGCGCAAGACCGATCAGCAGCAGCACAAGCGCCGCAGTCACCGAGATCACCGCAACGACCTGCGAAATTTTCAGCGTCCCGGCGTAGAGGCTGTCCGTGCGCAGTGCTTCGATGAAGAATCTGCCGCTGCCGTACCAGATCACGTACATCAGGAAGATCTGGCCGTCGAATTTGCGCCATTTCTTCGAGATGATATGCAGCAGGATGAAGCCGAGCAGGCACCACATTGACTCATAAAAGAAGCAGGGGTGCACCGGCTGGTCTGCGATGACAGAGCCGTCCGTATAATTCCGCTCGATCCACGACTGAATCTTGCCGCTTGTCATGCCGAACAGTCCGTCTGTATTGGAGCCGAACGCCTCGTGATTCGTGAAATTGCCCCAGCGACCGATGCACTGGCCGATCAGAAACCCGAGTGCCGCGATATCGAACATCGGCAGAAGCCGCACCTTGCGCAGCTTGCAGACCACTGAGCCGACCAGCAGTGCCCCGATGATACCGCCGTAGATTGCAAGGCCGCCGTTGCGGATGTTGAAGATCGTTTTCCAGTCTCCGGCGTAGCTGTCCCAGTGGAAGATTACGTAGTACAGTCTCGCGCCGATGATACCGCCGATCACGCCGCCGATGATGCCGTCCAGTGCACGGTCGGTATCCAGACCGAAGCTGCGCATTCTGCGGAAGGCGTAGATCATCGCGAGCATCATGCCGATCGTGATGAGGATGCCGTACCATGTGACGGAAAAGCCGAACACGGTGAAGGCCGTGCTTTTGACGGTCAGCTCCAGCCCGAGCCGCGGAAAGCGGATCAGGTTCGGATCAACCGCATGGATTAACGAACAGATCATAATTCAGATTCTTCCTTTCCGAGTGATTCCGGTTCAATGACCGAAAGACAGATATTGTCCGTGCAGAAGCGTGTTTCGAGACAGCCCTGCACATCGTCCGCCGTCAGCTGTGCGAGCAGCTCCGCCCGCGCAAACGGCGAAATGCCGTCCCAGATAAAGGAATCCAGCATTGCGGCACAGGCCGCCTCCGGATGATTCATGCTGATGACCGTGTCGCCGTAAGCGGCACGCTTCAGCGTATCAAAGAGCGCGCGGTCTGCGCCTTCTTTTTTCACGCGCCCGATCTCTGCACAGAGCGCATCCAGCACCGCCTCCGGGCAGTCGGATTCGCCCTCCGCCAGCACGGTGAACCAGCCGTCCCCGGCAAAGCAGTCGGTCGAAAACGTATCGTTGATGAGCCCCTCCGCGAGCAGCCGCTGATAAAGCGGCGACGAGGAACCGATCAGCAGCTCCGCGGTCAGCGAGCTGAGCAGCGATTCCTTCAGGCGCACTGCTCCGGATTCCGGTCTGCTCCGGAACCCCGCCGCAAACTGCGTCTTGCCGACGGGCATCGTTTTTCTGCGGATCAGCCTGCCGTCCGGTGCACGCTCCGGATACCGGAACGGTGCAGCCGTGACGGGCGTCCGCTTTTTGATCATGCGGTCACAAAGCTGCAATATTTTTTCCGCCTCAACATTGCCTGCACAGCAGAGCACCATGTTCTGCGGGTGATAAAACAGCTCGTGGCAGGTATAGAGCATCTCCGGCGTGATCTGCAGGATGCTTTCCTCCGTGCCGAGCACATCGGTGTGCACCGGATGCTCCGGATACAGTCCGCCGAGCATCTGAAAGAACACCTGATCGGCGGGGTCATCCAGACATTCCCGCAGCTCCTGCGCAATGATGCTGCGTTCCTTTTCAACGCTTTCCTGCGTGAAATAGGGCTCCTGCACGAAGCCGGTCAGCAGCTCCAATGCCTCATAAAAATGCTGCTGTGTCTGGAAATAATAGACCGTCCGGTCAAAATCGGTATAGGCATTGTCCCGCGCGCCGAGCCTGCTGAATGCAGCCGAAATGCTGCTGTCGGGATTCTCAAACAGCTTGTGTTCGAGATAATGCGCGATGCCTGCGGGCATCTCTGTATCTGCCGCATCGCCTGCGCGGCGGAATTTCCTGTGCACCGAGCCGAACCGCGTTCCGAACTGCGCGTAGGACGTACTGAACGCAGGCATCTCCATGACGCGAATCTCAAGCCCGCTGTCATGCAGCATCCGGATGCAGACGTCTCCGGTGCAGGGGTCGGTCAGACGGGTGATCTCAGCCGGCATCCGCATCCGCCTCCTCTCCGTCCTCTGCGCGCAGCAGATAGACCGTGTCAAGCGTCAGCTGCTTTGCGGCTTCCGCGATCTGTTCCCGCGTGACCTGCCGCATGGCTTCCGCGAGTGCCTCCGGCGTGCGCAGATCACGCCGCCGGTACATGGCCGCTGCTGCTGCCGCCGTACTGTCCGGCGCATCCTGCACGGCTGCTGCGTGATATTCATACTGTAAAACGGCCTGCCGCATCATCTCCGCAGGGAAATCTCCGTTCTGAAGCAGGGCAAGCTGCTCTGCGACGGCCGCCTGAACGGTCTCCGCCTGCTCCGCGTCCATACCGCAGTCGATCGTGACGGTATGCTTGAACTGCGAGCTTTGCAGCGCGCAGTAATAGCAGAGCCCCTGCTTTTCCCGCAGATTCAGGAACAGCAGCGATT
This sequence comes from Ruminococcus sp. Phil11, assembly GCA_001940925.1. Taxonomy (GTDB): domain Bacteria; phylum Bacillota; class Clostridia; order Oscillospirales; family Ruminococcaceae; genus Firm-04. The sequence goes on along the minus strand of MSGZ01000032.1, from coordinate 54,544 downwards.
CCGGAATCCCGCCCAATACGCCGCAAAGAACGGCCAGTACCTCACGCGGGATATTGTCATAGCGGTAAACCAGCACAAGCTTGCTTTGTTCCAGCGGCATGGTTTCCGTCTGAACGGCGGGTGCCTGCTTCGGGGTGACCGGCGCATCAAAATCAAAGAATGCCGCATTCCGGGGCAGTCCGTTCAGTGCGCCGCGCACCGCCGCCTCAATCTCGGGCTTCGGCTCCGGCGTCACGCAGACGATCTCACAAAAGGCCGCCCGCAGGATCTCCTGCCAGACCTTGTAGGCCTGCTCCGGCGTGACCTTCTCTGCGTCTGCTCTGCTGCCGTGCACGGAAAACGCCGCGGGCGTTCCCTGATAGGCGATCGCGGCCGCCTGCTGCAAGGCGTATTCGCGCTTGTCGTTGCAGAGGCAGTCGATATCGTCCAGCAGGTTCTGTTTGCAGATCCGGAAGGCCGGATCGCAGAACGCGCCGTTTTCCGCATTCGGCTGCAGCAGACAGCCGAGGATCAGTCCGAGCACCTGTCCGGTGATCGCTTCGCCGTTCAGCGCATAGCGGTCATCGAGCCATGAGGCCGTAAAGACCAGCGCGGCGTCGTCTCCGCAGAGCGAGAGCTTCGCGGAAAAATCCGCCGCATACAGTGATTCCAGCCGCAGCGAAAGTGCCGCGTGATCTTTATATGCCGCGGACGATGCCGTCAGCAGATCGGTCAGCAGCGCGTGGACAGGCGCAGTCTCCTTTGTCCTGTGTACATAGAAATATAATGTCAGCAGGCAGCTCCGGAACTTCGGGCTGCACAGTGCCGTATAGCGAAGCCCGTTTTCCGTGCTGCCTTCCCCGCAGTCCGGTGCGGCATATTCAGTCATCTTCCTGCTCATGCGTCGGCTCCGTTTCCTCCTCGTTCTGCGCATCCGGCGCATCGGTATGCAGGGCGGCGATCTGCCATGTGCCGTGCGCCTGCTTCATGATAAATTCACTGTGCCGGACGACCGGTGCTTCTGTCTGATACCACGACGGCTGCTCCGGCCTGCACACGACACTGACCGTATACAGTCCGTTCTGCTCCGTGACGCTCTGCACCTCCGGCAGATTGCCGAAATAGCGCGGGTCTGCGGGCAGCAGGAAGCTGTCCTGATCGGCGTCGTAGTAAAACCGCAGCGCGTCGGTAAAGCCGACCGTGCGGCATTCCGGCTGACGGGCGGTGCCGAACCGCAGATTGCCCGCCTTGACGATCTCCGCGGCGGGTACCGTGCAGAGGTTCGTGTCTGAGGGGTATTCCGCAAGTCTGCCGTCCGTAATGAACGCCCAGACCGCCGCGGTCAGAAACTGCTGATCGGTCAGGTCATCCGGGGTCTCAAAGGACGGCATATCCATGACGCAGAGCGGCAGGATGCATTGCGTGACCGCCGCATTTTTCGTGCTGCTTCGTTCTTTTGCGGAACGGATGCCCGTCCGCGCCAGCGAAAACAGACCGATCAGCGCAAACAGCAGCAAAGCGAGCCCGAAGGCCGCCTCGCGGAGCGTTCTGCGCTGCGGCTTTGCGGATGCCTCCGGCTGTTCCTGCGGCGTCTCCTCAAGAACCGGAACGTCATAGATCCGTCTCTGCCGCTTTTCCGCATCGGCTGCCTGCCGGCGGACCGGAACGGTCTTTGCGCTTTGCTTTCCGGCTGCCCGTCTGCGCTGCTGCCGTCTGATCGCGACAGAGACCAGCGAGCGTTCCGGCTTCAGCGGCTCCGGAGCCGGCTTCTGTTCCGTTGTTTCCGGAGCAGGCTCCTGCTCAGAGGTCTCCTGCTCCTGTTCGGGCGTGTCCGGCGGTGCGGGCTCCGGTGTGCTGTCCTCCGCGGGCTGTGCCGCATCGGGCTCCGCCTCCGGCGTTACCGGCTCGGATTCCGGCGCAGGCTTCTGCACGGGCTGCCCGTTTTCCGCGGAGCTTGCCGGTTCCGGCTGTCCGCCGTCTGTATCCTTTTCATGCCGGAGCTGATCGAGGATCTCGTCCAGCTCCCGATCTGAAACAGCCATTTCAGCGAACCTGTCCGTCGCCGTTGATGAGGTACTTCACCGAGGTCAGCTCGTAAAGCCCCATCGGTCCGCGGGCGTGGAGCTTCTGCGTGGAAATGCCGATCTCCGCGCCGAAACCGAACTCGCCGCCGTCCGTAAAGCGCGTCGAGGCGTTGACGTAGACCGCCGCCGCATCGACCTCGCGCTGGAATTTCTCCGCATGGTCAAGCGATTTCGTCACGATGCACTCGCTGTGGTTCGTGCCGTATTTGGAAATATGCGCGATCGCCGCGTCCACATCGTCCACGATCTTCACGGCAAGCTGATAATCGAGGTATTCCGTTGCCCAGTCCTCGTCATTCGCGGGAATGACGCAGTCGCCGAGCACCGCTTTGGTACCGTCATCGCCGTGCAGCGTGACATTATGCGCATCAAGGCGTGCCTTCATCATCGGAAGGAACTTTGCAGCGGCATCGCGGTGGATCAGCACCGTTTCGATCGCATTGCAGACAGAGGGGCGCTGCGTCTTGCCGTTGTCCACGATATTGACCGCCATTTCAAGGTCGGCGGAATCGTCCACATACACATGGCAGTTGCCGACGCCGGTCTTGATAACAGGGACGGTCGCATTCTGTGCGACGGCGTTGATCAGTCCTGCACCGCCGCGGGGAATCAGCACATCGAGGTACTCCGACAGCTTCATGAGCTGATTCGAGGATTCGCGTGTGGTATCCGGCACAAGCTGGATGATATCCGCGGGCAATCCGGCGGACTGCACCGCATCGCGCATGATATCGGTCAGGCAGACATTCGAGGAGAATGCCTCCTTGCCGCCGCGCAGGATCACGCAGTTTCCGGCCTTCATGCAGAGCGTCGCGGCATCGACCGTCACGTTCGGGCGGCTCTCAAAGATGATGCCGATTACGCCGAGCGGGACTCTGGTTTTCTGAATGCGCAGACCGTTCGGGCGGACATAACCCGCCTCGACCTGTCCGACGACCTCTTCCAGTGAAATGAGCTTGCGCACGCCGTCCGCAATGCCCTTGATGCGCTCCGGTGTGAGGAGCAGTCTGTCCTGCATGGACTTGGACATGTTGTTTTTGACCGCGTTTTCAAGGTCTGTCTGATTCGCCGCAACGATCTCCTCCGTGCGGGCGATCAGTGCATCCGCGATCGCGGCGAGTGCGTCGTTTTTCTGTTTGGGTGATGCAGCTGCGAGCGTCGCTGCCACGGCCTTTGCACGGGCACCGAGCTGCTGAACGGTAAGCTGTTCCATACTTCTGTTCCTCCTGTGCTTGATTTCATTCACGATTCATTCTTCACCGGTTTATTTCCGTACCGCGGAAACAAATCTCGTTCCGACCGGTTCGTCATTCAGCAGCAGATCATAAAGACGCTCCGGTTTTTCGCCGTTCATGATGACCATGTCAATGCCCGCTTCCGTCGCGATCTTTGCCGCGGAGATTTTTGTCGTCATGCCGCCGCGGGCGTTCGGGGTACCCGCACCGCCTGCGACCGCCTCGATCTCCGGCGTGATCTCATGCACGACCGGGATCAGCTCCGCGTTTTCGTCCTTGTGCGGGTCAGCGGAGTAAAGGCCTTCAATGTCGCTCATCAGTACGAGCGTGTCCGCGTGAACAAGCCCTGCCACGATCGCTGCCAGCGAATCGTTTTCGCCGATTTCCAGCTCCAGTTCGTCGATTGCAACGGTGTCGTTCTCGTTGACGATCGGGATGACGCCGAGATCCAGAAGCCGCTCCATGCAGTTGCCCGCATTGACGCCGCCGTTTGAGTTGAGGATTGCCTTTGTGAGCAGTACCTGCGCGACATTGACGCTGTAATTGCCGAACTGCCGGTCATACAGATACATCAGCTCGCACTGACCGACTGCGGCGCAGGCCTGCTTGGTCGGGGTATCGGTCGGGCGTTCGCGCAGACCGAGCTGTCCGACGCCGAGGCCGACGGCTCCGGATGATACGAGGATCAGCTGCCTGCCTGCATTTGAAAGATCGGCCAGCACGCGGACAAGATTATGAAACCGCCGCAGATTCATTCTGCCGGTGCGGTGCGTCAGCGTCGAGGTGCCGACCTTGACAACAATGCGCTTGCTCTCCGAGAGCGGGCGCAGGGTATTCTGCGTTTCCAAAAAATTACTTCCTTTCAGTCTGATAAAGGGATCTCCGGCACTCACTCCGCAGCCGGTGCCGTCACGCCATTCACCACATGCTGCGGATTGCCGTTCAGCCAGCCGCGGAGATTGTCCTCGGTGATATCGAGCAGGCGGCGTCTGGCTTCCAGCGGCGTCCAGCCGATATGCGGCGTGATCGTGCAGTTTTTCGCATTTTTCAGCGGGGTATCCGGCGACATCGGCTCCTTTTCGAGCACATCGAGATACGCCGCCGCGAGCATGTCGTTATTGAGCGCGTCTGCGAGCTCCTGCTCCACGACCGTGCCGCCGCGCGAGGTATTGATGAGGACTGCGGTCTCCTTCATCAGCGCAAGGGAACGCTTGCAGACCAGTCCCTTTGTCTGCTCATTGAGCGGACAGTGCAGCGTCAGGACGTCCGAGCGGCGGAACACCTCCTCGGCCGTCACGACCGGATACGGACAGTTTTCCGGTACGGTCCTTGTCGCGATCAGCACGGACATGCCGAATGCATCCGCGATTTTCGCGACCTGTCTGCCGATGTTGCCGTAGCCGATGATGCCGAGCGTCTTGCCGCGCAGCTCGCCGGTCGGGTACGGAAAATAGGAGAATGTCGGAGAATTCTCCCAGCCGCCGAGCCGCACCTCCATGGAATAGAGCGCGACCCGCTGGAAATAATCGAAAATATACGCAAACACGAGCTGTGCGACCGCGTCTGTGGAATAGCTGCCTGCATTGCAGACCGGGATTCCGCGTTCAGCAGCGGCAATCAGATCAACATTGTTGAAGCCCGTTGCCAGAATTCCGATGTATTTGATGTTCGGGCAGGCCTCCATGATTTCCCGCGTGATGAGCACCTTGTTGCAGATGACGACATCCGCATCCCCGATGTGCTGCACAGTCTCCTCGGGCTTTGTCTGCGGATAGATATCCACATGTGCAGCCAGAGAGGCAAAGCGGCGGGCATTCAGCTCCTCACGGTGATAGACCATGGTGTCCCAGTCCAGAATGACGATTCTTTCTGCGCGCATAATCAGCCCTCCGCACCAGCAGATTTCAGCTTCTCTGCCTTCTTCTCGCGTGCGTTCTGTACCAGATTGAGGATGAATGCGAGCACGAGCAGCACGGCTTCTGCAATGCCGACACCGTAAAACAGCATTTCATTTTCCGGTGCGAGATAGATCAGCAGCGAAAGCGGGATCGCGATTGCGAGAATCAACTGATAGATGCGTTTTGTGCGGATGAACTGCAGCAGAAAGAATACAGCCGCAACTGCGCAGAAAACGATGTGCTTGTCCATTGTGATCGGGAACAGGGTCTTTTCCATAAAAATCAATACTCCTTTGGAATCAGTATATCTTCAGATGCGGCGGGCTTACTGTGCAGCCTCTGCATCATAGAATACGCGGTATTTTTTCTGGTTGTGCGAATATGCACTGATGACCAGACCGATACAGAGATACATCGAAAGCATCGCCGTACCGCCGGCGCTGAAAAACGGCAGCGGAATGCCGATGACCGGCATCACCTTCAGCACCATGCCGAGATTCATCAGGTCATGTGTAAAGAGGATCGCGAACACGCCCATGCAGAGCGTTCTGCCCATGGAATCCTTGGCCGCGCGGCTGTCGCTGAAAATGCGCAGACAGATCGCGGCAAGCAGTACGATCACGGCGATCGCGCCGACAAAGCCGAACGCCTCGCCGATGAACGAGAAGATGAAGTCATTGTGCATTTCCGGCACAGAGACATACCCTTCGCCGCTTAACCCGAGCCCGAACAGTCCGCCCTTGCGGATCGCTTTCAGGCCGAGGTTCTGCTGATATTCGAGGCCGAGCGGGTCGGTGCCGGGATTCAGCAGCACCCGGATACGGTTCCGGTGAACGTCACCGAAGGCATACGTCCAGACGAACCAGATCAGCAGCGGCATCAGTGCTGCGCCGCCGAGCATGTACCAGAGCGAAAGACCTGCGGTAAACAGCATGAACACCGTCATCGCCGCGAAAATGATCGCGGTGCCGTAGTCGCCCTGCAGTGCCACGATTCCCATAGGAAAGGCGGCGTGTATCAGCAGCAGAAAGAGCTGGAACGGCTGGTTCAGCCTGTCCCCGACCTTTGAGATGTGATAGGCGAAGGTCAGCAGAAAGACCAGCTTCAGGATTTCTGAGGGCTGCACCTGTACAAAGCCGAAGTCGATCCAGTTGCGGTCGTCGGCACCCTCGCGTCCGTAGCCGAGACTTGTGAACGTCAGTGCGACCAGACCGAGCGCGACCGGTGCATACAAAAACCAGAATTTTGCCAGCTTGTGATAGTCAATGGCCGAGACGACCAGACAGCCGGCCAGACCGAGTCCCATTGAAATGAGCTGCACGATCCAGTCGTTTGCATCGACCTCGTCCGTGATCTGCTGCACCCAGAGCGTCCGGAGCAGCACAACGCTCATGCCGGAGCAGAGCGTCACGAGCAGCAGCAGCAGCCGGTCGATGCGCTTGAAAAAGCCGCCGCGCGCTGTCTCGGTTGAGATGTTTCGCTTCAATTTTGTTTCTCCTGTTTTTCTTTATAATAATGTATCTCCGACGGATTGATAATGGGCTCCGCCAAACATGAAGAAACTTGTTTCTTCATGTTGAACCCTGCCAAAGGGACAGTGTCCCTTTGGAATCCCATTATGTGGGAATGATTATCATTTATTCGGTTCTCTGCGTGATTGCATCCTCCTTTTTTGCCGCCACTGAAAGGGGAGGTGTCAGCGAAAGCTGACGGAGGGGGTATCCGTCTATTTATCAGATGTTTGCCAATACTTTCTGTCCAGTGTGCGGTACTGCACCGCCTCTGCGATATGCTGCGCATCAATGACCTCGCTCTGCTGCATATCCGCCGCGGTTCTCGCGACCTTGAGCAGCCGGTCGTAGGCACGTGCGGAAAGCCCCATTTTCTCAAAGACCGCTTTCAGCCGCGCTTTTGCTTTATCCGTCATCGGACAGAATTTCGCGAGCTTGTCCGGCGTAATGCGCGCATTGCAGGTGATGCCGGTGCCCTCGAAGCGGGCGTTCTGGATCGCTCTTGCCGCGACCACGCGCTTTCTGATCTCCGCGCTGGATTCCTCCGGCTTCTGCGAGGAAAGGTCGTCAAAGGTGACCGGTGCCGCTTCAATATGCAGATCAAAGCGGTCGAGCAGCGGCCCGGAGATCCGGTTCAGATACTGTGCTGCGGCACGCTGTCCGCAGGTGCACGGTCTGGTCGGGTGTCCGAGATAGCCGCAGGGACAGGGGTTCATCGCCGCGATCAGCATGATCGAGCAGGGGTAACGGATCGTGCCTGCCGCACGGGAGATCGTGACCTCTCTGTCCTCCAAAGGCTGCCGCAGGATCTCGAGCGTCCGGCGGTCAAATTCCGCCAGCTCGTCAAGAAAGAGCAGCCCGTTATGTGCAAGCGAGATTTCGCCGGGATGCGGGATCGTTCCGCCGCCTGCAAGTCCCGCGGAAGAAATCGTATGATGCGGCGAACGGAACGGCCGCACGGTCACAAGCGGGTGCTCGGAATCGAGCAGCCCCGCCACGGAATGGATCATCGTGGTTTCAATGGATTCTGCAAAGGTCAGCTCCGGCAGAATGCCCGGCATCCGTTTGGCCAGCATACTTTTGCCGCTGCCCGGCGGGCCGATCAGCAGCGCATTGTGTCCGCCTGCCGCCGCGAGTTCCAGTGCGTGCTTGGCAGCGGTCTGCCCGTGGACGTCCGCGAAATCCGGGATCGGCGGCATTCCCGCCTGCGCAAGGCCGATATGCCCGACCGGTTCCAGCAGCTCGTCGCCTTCCAGATGCGCAAGCAGCTGCTTTGCATTCGCAATGCCGTAGACGGTCATGCCGTCCACGACGGCCGCTTCCTTTGCGTTGTCAAGCGGCACGTACATCGTCGTGATGCCGCGGCTTTTGGCGGTCAGCGTCATCGGCAGAACGCCGTTCACCGGCCGGATATCGCCGTTCAGCGAGACCTCCCCGATGATCGCGGCATCCTCCGGCACCTGTACTCTGCCCAGTGCCGCGAGGATCGCCATGAAGATCGCAAGGTCATGCATACTGCCGTTTTTGCGCTTATCCGCCGGTGCCAGATTGACGATACAGTTTGAGGTCGGAAAAACGATCCCGCAGGTATACAGTGCGGACTTGATGCGTTCGCGGCTCTCCTGCACGGCGGTATCCGCCAGCCCGACGATCTCAAAGCGCGGGAGCCCCTTGTTCACGGAGATCTCCACATCGACGGGAAAGGCATTCAGCCCGAACAGTCCCATACTGTTGACTTTTGCAAACAATCAGCTCACCGCCCTTTCCTGTTTCTGTTATGTATCCGGGTATATCAGTTCAGCGGATGATCGAGTCTGGCCTGCTTCATGGCAGCCTCGTGTTCATCTCTCGCCTTCTTCATCGCTGCCATGCGCGCCCGCACCTCGGCGGGATCCGGCAGCTGGGCGGCATCGCCCTTCTGTACCGCATGAGAGGGCACCGCCGTCATATCCATGAGCAGCTCCTCCGCGGAGACCTTCGGCAGTGCCTCGACGCCCGTTTTCGGAGCCTCGTCTGCGGCATGCGCAAAGCTTTCCAGCATTGCATTTACGCTGTTCTGCGTCTGAATCTGCTTTGCTGCCTGCAGCTGCGCCTCGACGGCAGCCGCATCCGGCAGCAGCGAAGCATTGCCCGGCTGTACCGCATGGGACGGTGCCGCCGTCATATCCATGAGATGCGCTTCCGGCGTCAGACCGGCGTTTGCCTGTACGGGGGCTTCCTGTACGGAGGCACGGCGGCTGAACTCCGGCACTCTGACTTCATTCGGCAGCCGGACCTCTTTTCCGCCGAACAGCGACGCTGCTGCTGCGGCAGTCTCCTGCTCCGGTGAAGCGGGCAGCGGGGGTGCCGCGGGCGGACCGACCGTTCCCATTGCCTGGGATGCAGCCTGCTGTCTGAGGCGCACATCCGGCGGCAGCTCATATTTTCCCGCATAGGATGCCTCCGGCGAAAACAGCGGATAGCCCTCCTCTGTTTTCAGTGCTTCCTCGCGGTGCGTGATGACCTGTGCCCATGCACACAATGCAAGTGCAGCCAGGACCAGTACGATATTGATGCCTGCGATGTTCTGCTCCAGATGCAGCAGATAGTAGAGCAGCAGAATCAGGCAGACGCCGATGCAGCAGGTGCCGGCGACCGGCGATCTGCGGTAATTGACAAAGCCGATGACGACCGTGCCGATGCCGAACAGGATCTGGAAAAAGCCGGCCGCCATTGCCGTATAGAAGATGCCGGTTCCTTGTGCGCCGTCCAGCATTGTGGAGCGCGCGCCTGCAAAGAAGGATGTTCCGAAGATGATGCAGCCGAGAGCGACAAAGGCCCAGAAGCATTTTTTGTTGTCTGCGTCATTTTGCAGCTTTTTCAGACGGTTTGCTTCCATTTTTGCTTCGGCTTCAGGGGATAGTTTCATAGACGTTCTCCTTGATTTGTTCCTCTGTTATCTGCGCTTTTTCTTTCCGCCGGATTTTTTCGGCGCGGCAGCCTGTGCAGGTTTCTGTGCCGGTGTCTCTGTTTTCAGGGACTGCGCCTTCGCAACTGCCTCTGCAAGGATCTCCTTTGCTTTGGCCTCTGCCTCTGCCATGATCGCATCGGCATCGGTGAACGGTTCGGCCTTTTCCTCTGTAAGATCCTGCATCTCCGCTGCAGCGGTCTCGGCAGCCGCTTCCGCGGCAGGCTCCGGCTTTGCTTCCGCCGCCTGCTCCGTTACCGGCTCGGTTTTTGCACTGTCCTTTGCGTTCTGCACCTCATTGATCTTCTTCTGCAGCGTCGCGGCGAGCTCTGCGCCTGCGGCTCCGCCTTCCGCCTCCGCGTCCTTGTGCTTTTTCGCCTTGCGGAGCGAATAATCCGTGGAGAACACAGAGGACTTCTTCTTTTTGACCAGATGCTCGCCTTTATGTGCCAGCAGTGTCTGTACGACATAATCCGATTTGGAGATATCGAGCTTTTCGTGAAATTCCGGATAGCCCTCCATCTGTGCGAGCGTTTCCTCTTTTGAAAGTTCGCGGAACGAGAAATAATAGAACACGACGCCGACTGCACCGACCAGACCCGTCATATAGTCCAGCCGGACAATGCCGATGATTGTCACGATCACATACCACATTTCCAGAATGATATTCAGGATGCGGTAGTTTGCCCATGCCAGATAGCCGAGTACAATAATGATCATGGCCACGACGATCTGGAAGATGCCGACCGTGATGACGGTCGCGGCTCTGCTGGTGTCGATCCCGTGGCCGCTCAGCAGGTCAAAGCCGCCGATATACACATGGAACACCGCCAGCAGACATACAAAAATGCAAAGGCCGAGATTGCAGAAGAATGTGCGGCGGTGCACATGCTCAATGTCATGCATCTGCATCCGGCAGTATTCGTAATGCGACTGGTCTTTTTCAAGATGTACGAGCTTCGGTTTTTCTTCTTCAAAGGGATTCAGTGCCTTGGTTTCCTGGTTTGCCATAATTGATCGCCGTCCTTTCCGTATCATAGCCTGTTATGTTCAACCGGTCCCCGCCGGTCAAAGCTCATCCATTTTTCCGTATTCGCCTGCTTCGCTCATCGGCGCACTGAATACGCCCTGCGCACCCTCGCTCCGGTCGAAATACCCCTGCAGCGCAGCGGTCTGCACCGGGACGTTCTCTGCATCATCGAGCAGGTCGCCCATTGTGCCGTGCACCTCGCTGTCCGCGATTCTGCGCGTTCCGGCCTGCTCGGCACGGAAGCGGGTCTTTTTTTCTGCGTTCTGCTGCCGCTCCTGCAGCTCGGAGAACGGGATGCGGAACAGCGGGAAGCCCTCCTCATTCTCCAGCTTCCCGAAGATATGCGCGCCGATCAGCGCACAGATCAGCCCGGGAATCAGCAGCAGGCTCATGCTGCCGCCGGAGATCAGATCAATCAGAATGACTGCGGGGACTGCGAGCAGGATCATTTTGGTGTTGCGGCTGAATGCGCAGAACGCTGCGACCGCCGCCGAGATCATCGGGCACAGATTCAGGAACAGTGCGAGCACACTGGTGCCCGTTGCGATATCCGCAAAGGTCGTCGGCAGGCTGAACACTGCCGCAATAAACAGCACAATGCCGGTCATGATCGGGATTGCGACCAGAATGTCGCTGTATTTCTTCTTTTTCCGCAGTTCCGCATAACGCCGTTCGCGCTCGTCGTCCGTCAGGCAGCTCGCCATGCGTATCACGCTCCTTTCGCTGAAAGCAGGTATATGATGTACCGGTATGCATACCGTTCCGGTATACATAGATATTCCATTCTATTATACCACACTTTTTCATAAATGTAAATCCCGCAGGGAGATTTTTTCCGCCGCGCACAGCGTTTTCACAGGATTTTCATTGTAATACAGACCGAATCGTGCTATAATGATTGTTGCAGCCTTGCAAAAACATCAAATGAAAGGAAAAAAGAATATGATATTTTATTTTACCGGAACCGGAAATTCCCTCGCGGCAGCAAAGGCACTTGCGGAAGAAGGCGAGCAGATTATCAGCATCGCGGAGGTAAACAAGACCAAAGCATACAGCTATACCTTCAAAAGACGCGAGCGTCTCGGCATTGTTTTCCCGGAATACTGCTCGACGGTCGGCAAGCCCGTGCTGGATTTCGTGCGGAATCTGGACGTCAAGGGACAGCTGTACTGTTTTGCGGTCATAACCTGCGGCGGCGTGGTCAGCTTTGCCGCGGGACTGCTCCGGCATGAGCTCGCGGAGCGCGGCATCCGGCTGCATTATGCAACCTTTGTCCGGATGCCGAACAATGCGATCACCTATTCGCCTGCACCTTCGGAGGACAAGCAGCAGGAGCTGTTCCGGAAAGCAGATGTGCGCTTTGCAGAACTCAGAGAGAAGCTGAAAAAGTATCCGGTGCGTCCGGTACGCGGCGGACTGCTCGCGACGGCGTTTCAGCCGCTGCTGCGGAAATCCAGCTCAACGGTGCCGTTCCGTGCGGAGGATAGCTGCACCGGCTGCGGGCTCTGTGCAAAACGCTGTCCGGAGGAGGCGATCCGCATGGAGAACGGCAGGCCGGTCTGGATCAAGGCGACCTGCGCGATGTGCACAGGCTGCCTGAACCGCTGTCCCGCGGGCGCGATCGAATACGGCGAAAAGTCTGTCGGAAGAAAACGATATGTACATCCGGATCTGCGCTGATTCTGCGTGAATTCTGAATGTTATTATAGAAAACATGAAGATTTTATGAAGCCGCTTGTTTTTTCATGTTGAATATGTTATGATATGCAATGGTAAATGAACAAAGAATCAGTGGTGAAGGGATGAGAATCAATCAGACGCGCCGGAGAACAACCGTAATTCCGCTGCTCTCCTGCCTGACCGTATTTGTCATGTTTCTCGGTTTTAATGCGCTTTACGGGATATTTCCGTGCGGCGGCAATACCGTGACATGGTGCGACATGGAGCAGCAGGCAGTTCCGCTGCTTCTGCAGCTGAAGCGGCAGCTGCTCAGCGGTGAAGGGCTCGGCTATTCCGTACTGGATGCAGGCGGCATGCAGTTTTACGGGATCTTCTTCTTTTTTCTCAGCAATCCGCTTTCCTTGCTCGTTCTGGTGACCGATCTGCCCGCAGACAGGCTCGTGGTGCTGCTGGTCATGGTCAAGCTGGCGTTATCCGCGGGAACGGCGGCCTTCTGGCTGCAGTACCGCATCCGCCGCCTGCCCTGTCCGATGCAGCTTCTGCTGGCCGTGATGTACGGCTGCTCCGGCTACGGTCTGTTCTATTATCAGAACCTGATGTGGCTCGATATTATGCTGATGACGCCGCTGCTGCTCTATGCGGTGCGGCATCTGCTGCAGACCGGGAAGGCGCTGCCCTATGCGGCGGTGCTTTCCGCCGTGATGATCCTGTGCTTTTATCTCGGCTACATGGTCGTGCTGTTCGTGCTGATCTATACGGCACTTTCGGTGCGGTACACGGTGCCGGAGGAACGGCGCGGGAAGGTGTCGGCGCATTTCTGGGGTGCGAGCATCCTCTCTGCGTGCCTGACCGCATTTGTCTGGCTGCCCTGCATCCTGCAGATCATGCAGTCCGGGCGGAGCGGCAAGCTGCTCAGGGATCTGATGAAGCCGGTGCTGTTTCATCATCTTCCGGACAGGATCTGCGTGCTCGGCGCGACATGCATCGGCTTTGCAATGCTGCCGATGCTCTTTCTGCCGATGAAGCCTTGCAGCAGAGCGCGGCAGCGTGACAGACGGCTCTTTCTGCTGATGGCAGCGGCTGTTTTGCTGGATCCGGTCAACCGGATGTGGCACGGCGGCAGCTATCAGGCATTTCCGCTGCGCTGGGGCATGTTCCCGATCCTGCTGATGCTGACCTATGCCGGCGAACAGCTTTCGGACGACGCATGTCTCACGGAGGGCAGACGCCGGACAGCGCATCCGCTCCTGCCGTTTTCCGGCATTCTTGCGGCGGCCGTGACTGCATATCTGCTCCGCAGATTTGCGGGGGAGTATCTGCGCTCCTATCTGGACAGCCTGTGGGTCAGCCCGGAGCACGCGCTCTGTATGCTGATCTGGTTTTTCCTGATGACGCTGCTCTATTCCTGCGGCATCGTCAGCTACCGGCAGCGGCGGTTTTCCCTGCGCGGCTGCACCGGATTTCTTGCGGTGCTGTTCCTGCTGGAATTTGCGCTGAACTACGATTCCTATTTCGGCAGAGCCGCAAACGACGGTCAGCTTTATTCGCAGACGACCGCAGCAGCGGAGCTCTTTACGCCGGAGGAGCCGGCAGCCAGGCTGAAGGCTTCCCGGAAATATGTCCACGCGAACATGCTCGGGGCGATCGGCTATCCGACGACTGCACATTATACCTCGTTCACGCGCGCCGATTACCTGCGGGGCATGAAGCGGTTTGGCTACAGCTCTTACTGGCTTGAGGTCCCCTCGACCGGCGGAACATTCCTTTCGGACGCGCTCTGGAATATCCGGTATGAGCTCGGCACGGAGTACGACTTTCCGCCGTGGATCGAAACGATCGGTTCAGCCGGTGTGTTTTCTGTCGGGAAAAGCAGCATGACGATGCCTTCCGCGCTTCTGACCGATGCGGAACCGGAAGCGATCGCGGAGCTGCCCGAAACGGGAAGCAGATGCGCCGTGCAGCAGTATCTCGCAGAGCAGTACCTCGGTGCTGCGGACGCCGTCATCCCGTATCGGCCCTCTGTGCTCCGCGGTGTGTCGGTCAGTTCCTCGGAGACGGAGACAGTCTGTACACTTGCCGACCCGGAAACGGACGGCCTTATCAGCTACTCGTTTTTCCTCAGGGAACCGCAGGCGCTTTACTTTGATCTGTATTCGGACAGAGGCACCAGTCTGAATGACCCGAACAGCGATGCCTGCGACATCGTTCTGAACGGCGTGTCCGTGCAGAACGAGCACCCGGAGAACAACCGCAACGGGCTCGTTTATCTCGGCACCTGCGAGGGCTATACCCTCGTCAGCATCATCCTGCACAAAAATGTCACCTGTGAGAGCTTCGGACTCTTCGGGATGCAGACCGACCGTCTGGCAGAAGCAATGCAGCATGTCAGCGGAACGGTTTTACAGTATCAGAAAGGCGTTTATACGGCGGAGTGCGAAACCGACAGACCGCAGACGCTGATCCTTTCGGCGGGCTATAATGAAGGGCTGACCGCGGAGGTCAACGGAGAAGCGGCATCGGTTTACCGCGTAAACACCTGTCAGGCAGCTGTCCGCGTTCCGGCGGGAACAAGCCGCGTGACCGTGCGCTTTCATGTGCGCGGGCTGAACGCCGGCATTCTGCTGGGGCTTGCGGGGCTCCTCGGATTTCTGCTGTTTCTGCTCATGCGCAGACGGATCCCGGCACCGCTCTGCAGGGCGGCATACCGGTGCGGCGAAAGGCTGCTCCGGATCGGCTTCTGCATGATTCTGCTGCTGATCTATCTGCTGCCGGTCGCGGCCTGCGTGATCGGAAAGCTATTGGTATAATCATGCGTGGGAATTTGGATTATATTGAAAAACGCGCTCATTTCCTAGAAAAATAATTGTTTGTGATTTTGCTTTTTACAGAATATTCACACTTTGTTCACAGAACGCTCACATTTCTAATTTATAATTGTAAATGTAAAAAAGTCTTGTATGTATATGCTTTTTCGCGATTCGTTCAAGATCACGCCGGAATCTGTACCAAATCGGCGCGCTCTGAATCGCTGAAATACGGAGGAGGAACTTGTATATGGAAACCAAAGGTATCAGCAAACTCGATCTCAAGCGCAGAAACAGAAAGCAGATTCTGCTCGCGATCCGTCAGGCGGGAATGCTCGCCCGCGTGGACATCGCAGCACAGCTTTCCCTGACCCGTGCGGCCGTCACGATCATCACCAACCAGATGATCACCCAGAACATTCTGGAGGACATGAACGGTCCGCTTCCGGAGGATCTCAGTGCTCCGAAGAAGAAGGGCAGAAAAAAGACCATGATCCGCATCAACCCGACATTCAAGTATGTCCTCGGTGCCGCGATCAATGAGAATGACATCAGCGTGGGTCTTGCGAACCTCGCGAACGAGCCGATCGACCACAAGTATCAGGAGATCAGCGACGACACCGCGCCGGATGAGATCATCTCGTTCATCGTTTCCAGCTGCCGCGAACTGATGAAGAAGCATTCCCTGAGCACCAAGCAGATGCTCGGCCTCGGCATCGGCGTCATCCCCGCACGCTGGGAGCAGCTCCGCGGCGAGCTCAAGGGTCCGGTCATCACCTTTGAAAAGCTCGTGTATCTGCTCGAAATGGAACTGAGCATCCCGGTGCTTGCTGACAGCGCGATTAATCTCTATGCACTCGCAAATATCGACTATACGAACCCGAAGAGTGCCAACCAGCTCATGCTGTATTCCGGTCAGGCGTATAACTCCGTCGCGGTCGTCGGTCAGGAGCTGCTCGGCGGTTTCCTCGCGGATTCCGATTCGGTCAGCCATATGATCGTCAAGATCGGCGGTGAAAAGTGCGAGGGCTATCCGGACGGTTCTGTCTATGCGGAGATCACCCGCCCGGCACTGCTGCGGAAGGCATCCGCACTGAAGAAGAAGCCCATGACCGCTGCGGATATCAATGAGGCATACGCGGCAGGCGACAAGGAGATCGTCAAGCTCGTGAACACCTACGCAGACCAGTTCTGCTTCCTGATGTACAACACCACGACCGGCCACCATGTCCGCCGCGTGGTCATGCACGGATTCAAATTCAGCGAGCAGATCTACAAGCTGATCTGCGACAAGCTCGCTGAGCTCGGCAGCAACAGACCCGTCGAGCTGACCTACAGCTGCATCGACGGCGAAAACAGCTTCCTCGCGGGCTCCGCTCTGACCATTGAGCGTCAGTTCTATGAAATGGGCGGCATGCTCCCGGGCGAGACTGCAAACTAAGCTTTCATACCACACTCTTTTTCGGCGGGAGCCTGTCCTTCGGGGCAGGTTCCCGTTATTTTGTTAAAAAGGATCTGATCTGCGGATGCGGAGAAGGGAACCGCGGGCGACCGGGAGCACACTGTGTGCTCAATGCCCGCTTTTTTATATGCTATTGCCAAATATTTGCACCGCAGAAGAAATCACATCCGCAACTTGCTTTTTTCTTCTAATTTCTCTTGCTTTTTTCGTCCGTATGCGTTATAATATATGGTGTATGATTATGCGAAAACGCCGATGCCGTACATACAGCGGCACGGGTCAGGAGGAACGCAAGTGGAAGACAAGAAACTGATATCCGTCATCGTACCGTGTTACAATGAGCAGGAGGTCCTGCCGATGTTCTACAAGGAGATCATGAAGGTCTCCGCGGAGATGCAGGCCAAATATCCGGAAACCGAATTTGAATACCTGTTCATTGACGACGGCTCCAAGGACCGCACGCTCAGAACGCTGCGCACACTCGCACAGCATGACAGGCGCGTGCGCTATCTCTCGTTCTCGCGCAATTTCGGCAAGGAAGCCGGCATCTACGCGGGACTTTCCAATGCGAAAGGCGATTACTGCGTTGTCATGGACGCGGATCTCCAGCACCCGCCTGCGTTTCTGCCGAAGATGTACGAGGCGGTCAGAAGCGGACAGTATGACTGCGCCACCACGCGCAGAGTCAGCCGCGCCGGAGAATCCAAGGTGCGTTCGTGGTTCGCAAGACTGTTCTATAAGATCATGAACAAGATCTCCCAGACCGAGATCGTGGACGGTGCACAGGATTTTCGTTTCATGACCCGGCAAATGGTCGATGCGGTGCTCTCCATGAGCGAGTACAACCGCTTCTCCAAGGGGATTTTCTCGTGGGTCGGTTTCCGCGTCAAGTATATCGAATATGAAAATGTCGAGCGTGCCGCGGGTACGAGCGCGTGGAGCTTCTGGGGTCTGTTCCGGTATTCGCTGGAGGGCATCATCGGCTTCTCGACCGCACCGCTGACTGCAACGGCGGTCATCGGCTTTGTCTCCTGCCTGATCGGCCTGATTTTGCTGATCTTCACGATCACCAAGCGGCTTGCGATCGGCGGCGACCCGCTCGGCTATCCGACAACGACCTGCTGCGTCGTGTTCTTCGGCGGCCTGCAGGTGTTCTGCACGGGCATTCTCGGCCTGTACCTCGGCAAGACCTATCTGGAGGTCAAGCACCGCCCGATCTATCTGGTGCGGGAGACTGAGAAGGACGCCGACCGCATGGCGGAGCTGCCGGAGGAGGCGGAGACCGCTGCAAAGCTCGAAAAGCTGGATGCCGCAAAGCGTCTGAAGGAAGAAACCGACGAGGAATTTGATGCGATCGTCGATGCGGCATTTGCAGACGGCGAAAAAGAGGATGAGACCGTTGACCGCGTGATCGCTGCGGAGGCGGAGTACGACGGCGACGGCTACGATACCGACGGAAACGATACGATCACGGACGAGGAGCCTGCCTACGACGACGGCCTTCCGATCGTGGAAGAACCGGAGGCGGCAGATGCCGAAAAGGAGGAAACAAGCCATGAGAAGCAGTCACCACAGATCCATGCACCGCTCTTCCGCACACCGAAGCTCCGCTCACAGGTCTATGCACAGCTCAATGAGTCATCACCGGTCGATGGCATCGCGGAACCGGCACAAGCCGACGCTGGGCGGCGTGAGACACGGGATGACAGCGACCGGACACCGGACGATGGCATCAAGGCACAGGACTGGGACGCACAGCTCAATGAGCGGCTTGCATCACTCGATGAGCAGCTCGCACAGATCGCTGATGAGCCGGCTGCGGTCGGGGATCCGGAGCCTGTTCGGACGCTGACGGAGGAGCCTGCGGCGGAGGCCGGAGCGGAGGAAGCTGATGAAGCGGAATCTGCAGAGGAAGCCGAGGCGCTGACGGAAGAAGCTCCGGCGGCGGACGAAGCAGAGGATACGGCAGAGGACGAAACTGCTGCGGATGATGCAGCGGAGGACGAAGCTGCTGCGGATGATGCGGCAGAGGACGAAGCTGCTGCAGAGGACGAAGAACCGGACGAAGCACCCGCTCCCGCACCGAAGAAAAAGGAAAAGTTCGAGATCAAGATCGACTACGACAGCATTGATTTTGACGAGGACTACGAGGATGATCCGCGGGATGATGCGGAATATGACGAAGCGGATGACGAAGCCTATGACGGCGCGTATGACCGTGCGGGCTACGAGGATGACCTTGACCCGTTCTATGACGAGAATGCGCCTCGCAGCTTTAAGGATAAGATCATTGATTTCTGGTATATGCTGGTGAACAGCGTGGACAGCTTCCGCTATTCGGTCGCGGAGAAGCTCAACAAGCTCGGCAAGGGCGGCTTTGACGAAAATGAGATCGAGCGGCAGATCGACATGGAGGCCGGCTATGATGACGGCTTCGATGAAGGCTATGACGATGCGGACTATGACGATTACGATGACGAAGCCTATCGGAACGATGACGGCTACGACGATGATCTTGATCCGACCTACGATGAAAACGCAGAGGATTTCGATGAAGAAGACAGCGATCACCGCGGCTCGCGTTCCTGAGTGCTTCCGCAGTGACCGGATGCGAAAGGACTGCCGAATATGGACCGTCGTTTGAAGCTGCTGATCCTGGTGCTGCTGGCGGCTGTGATCTGCCTGAGCGTCGGGATCGCGAGCCTGCGCATGAGCGGGCGCAGCGGGGGACAGACGGCGTCTGAGGCACAGCCCGCCGTGAACGGCAGTCAGGCGATCCAGCTGTATCAGGAAAACGGGCACTGGGGCGCACGGACCGCGAACGGCCGTGAACTGATCGCGCCGACATGGGCGTTCCTGCGTGCCATGAGCGACAGCGTGCTGATTGCCCGGAGGGGAGACAGCCGCTCTGATAAGATCGGCCTGATCCGCACAAACGGCGAGCTGCTTGTGCCGTTTCTGTATCAGTCGATCGCACCGGCGGATGCGCAGGACACGAACGTCTGGCTGGCGACGATGCAGGAAAACGGAAAGACCTGCTATCATCTTTATAAGGCAGACGGCACCCTCTGGATGACGGAGGCGTGGGACAGCGCGGAATACAAGGACGGCATTCTGGATGCCGCAAAGGGCGCAAACCGCTGTCAGTGCAGGCTGACCCGTGCAGGCATCGAATGGCTGGCACGCTATGAGGAATATCCGGTCGGGCTGTATAAGCTGGTTATGGATTTTGACAGCGCGGAGCTCAGCCGAATGCCCGATGCACAGACGCTTTCCGGGCTGGGAGACTGTGCCGCGTACTATCTGCGGTACCTGTTCACGCTGGGCGATAAGCCGGATGACACGATGCTGGATCCGGAATCATCCGATTTGCTGACGGTGCGCCGGCACTATGACGGGTGCAGGCTGCAGAAGGCGGAGGTCAGCCGGATTCAGACGCTGGAGACAGACGGTCTGCCTGCATACCTCATGCAGATTCAGGTCACCTATCTGCGCAAAAACGGGGACGGCGGGACCGACCGGATCAAAACGGCACTGACGCTGACGGTCAGCCGCAGCGCGTCCGGCGGATATATTTACAACAGCTTTTCGGATTCGCAGATGCTTGCCGCAGGCAGCAGGCTGCTGAACTGAATGTACAGCTTATACGGAAAGGAGCTGAACCGAAATGAAAAAGGTTGCAGTCATTATGGGCAGCGACAGTGATTTTCCTGTCGTGAAGGGCGCGCTTGCCGAGCTCAAGGGCTTCGGCGTGCCGTTTGAGGCGCATGTCATGAGCGCGCACAGAACACCGGCACTTGCTGCGGAATTTGCGGAAAATGCAGAGGCAAACGGCTTCGGCGTTATCATCTGCGCGGCGGGAATGGCCGCACATCTGGCAGGCGTGATCGCCGGCCACACGACGCTGCCGGTCATCGGCATCCCGTGCAAGGGCGCACAGCTCGACGGGCTGGACGCACTGCTCGCAACGGTCATGATGCCGACGGGCATCCCGGTGGCGACGGTCGCCGTGGACGGCGCAAAGAATGCCGCGATTCTTGCTGTGCAGATGCTTGCACTCTCCGATGCGGGGCTTGCAGAGAAGCTGAAGGCGCGCAAGGCGGAGATGATCGCAGGCGTGCTGAAAAAGGATGCCGCTCTGCAGGAGAAAATCGCAGAGCTGTAAACAGGAAAAGCGTTATGGAAATGTGTTCCCAGTGCAGACAGAGAGCTGCCGTGATCTTTTCAAGGGCGCATGAATACGGGCTGTGCAGGGAATGTGCATGGCTGCTGTATCCGCAGATCGACATTCAGCTTGCGGAGACGGAGCAGACCGCGATCGAGGATGCGCGTGCACATGCGGAGCCGTATGAGAGCTGCAGGATCTGCGGCGTGCGTAGCTCACAGGTGCATACCGATGACGGGCGATACTGCATTGTATGCGCCAAGAGACTGAAGCTGCCGCAGGCGGATAAATTCGCCGCAAGAATGGGCATTGCCGCAGACGATCTCGCGGATTTCGTGCAGAAGGTCGATGCCGCCGAGCAGACGGAGCAGGACACGGACGGTGCTTTCTCCGGACAGGCGGACGCGGCAAGGTTCCGGCTCCTGAACCGCTATGATGTGGACGGCAGAACGCTTCTGATCGTTCTGGATGCGGAAACCGGCATCCAGTATCTGACAAATCCGCAGTTTTCCGGCTTTTCACCGCTGCTGGACAGCGAGGGCAGACCGATGCTGTATCAGGCGGCGGACAACTGACAGAAAGGATATCTTACAGAATGAGCATGATGAAGGACTTTTTCTCTCCGCCCAAAGGGGAGGACAATGACGGGGAACGCTTCTCGTTCAGCGAGCACCTGCTCGGCGGAATGACGCTCTATGTGGTAAAGGACAAAAAGACCGGTGTCAGCTATATCACCAAGCCGGGAAATGACTGTCCGCTGACGCCGCTGCTGGATGCAGACGGCGATCCGGATACCGATGACTGATGCGGACAGGATTCCGCAGATCAACCATGCATATTATTATTTAGGAGGAATATTCCAATGGCAAATGTAACAAAAGGCGAGCAGCTCTATGAGGGCAAGGCAAAGAAGGTCTTTGCGACCAGCGATCCGGATCTCGTGATCGTTGATTACAAGGACGACGCAACCGCAGGCGACGGCGCCAAGAAGGGCACGATCAAGGGCAAGGGCGTCATCAACAACCAGATGACGAACGTGATGTTCCAGATGCTCGAAAAGGAGGGCGTTCCGACCCACTTCGTCGAGGAGCTCTCCGAGCGCGAGACGCTGGTCAAGAAGGTCTCGATCGTTCCGCTGGAGGTCATCGTCCGCAATGTTGCAGCCGGCAGCTTCTCCAAGAGAATGGGCGTTGAGGAAGGCAGAAAGCTCCTGACCCCGATCCTTGAGTTCTCCTATAAGAACGACGAGCTGCACGATCCGTTCATCAACGATTATTATGCACTGGCACTCGGCCTTGCGACCAAGGAGGAGCTCGACACCATTGCAAAGTATGCATTCAAGGTCAATGAGTTCATGATCGGCTTCTTCAAGAAGATGAACATTGACCTGATCGACTTCAAGATCGAGTTCGGCAGATTCCACGGCCAGATCGTTCTGGCAGACGAGATCTCGCCGGATACCTGCCGCTTCTGGGATTCCACCACGCACGAGAAGCTCGACAAGGACCGTTTCCGCAGAGATATGGGCGGCGTCGAGGAGGCGTATCAGGAGATCATGAAGCGTCTGAAGGAGAACGCCTGATCTCGGATTGTTTCCCAATGAATCTGAAATAACCGGAGGAAGTTTATGGGCGGCTTTTTCGGCGCAGTGTCCAGAAAGGACATTACGGACGACCTGTTCTTCGGAACAGACTACCACACACATCTCGGCGCACGCAGAGGCGGCATGGCGGTGTACGCACCGGAGACCGGCTTCCAGCGCGCGATCCACAACATTGAGAATGCACCGTTCCGTACCAAGTTTGAACGCGATCTCGCGGAAATGCACGGAAACATGGGCATCGGCTGCATCAGCGATACGGACCCGCAGCCGGAGCTGGTGCGCTCGCACCTCGGCAGCTATGCGCTGACCACCGTCGGCAGGATCAACAATGCCGAGGAGCTGGTCAACGATATCATTTCCCACGGCGGACACTTCGGAGAGCAGAGCGGCGGCGTCATCAACCAGACGGAGCTCGTCGCGGCACTGATCGACCAGTGCGATACGATCCCGGAGGGCATCCGCTATGCACAGCAGAAGATCAAAGGCTCGATGTCTCTGCTGCTCATGACGAAGGAGGGGCTCTACGCGGCCCGTGACTACATGGGCAGAACGCCGGTCATCCTCGGACACAAGGAGGGGGCTTACTGTGCGGCGTTTGAATCCTTCTCGTACATGAATCTCGGCTATACCTACGTCTGCGATCTGGATCCGGGCGAGGTCGTGTTTATGACGCCGGATTCCTGCGAGCGCGTCATGGAGCCGAACAATCAGATGAAGATCTGTGCGTTCCTGTGGATCTATTACGGCTATACCACATCCTGCTATGAGGGTGTCAATGTTGAGGTCATGCGCAACAACTGCGGCGCGCTGCTTGCAAAGCGCGACAAGGGCATCGACGTTGACTATGTTGCGGGCATTCCGGAATCCGGAAACGGCCACGCGATCGGCTATGCCAATGAAAGCGGCATCCGCTTCGCAAGACCGTTCATCAAGTATACCCCGACATGGGTGCGCAGCTTTACGCCTGCCAAGCAGTCCACGCGTGACCTGACCGCACATATGAAGCTGATCCCCGTGGAGCAGCTCATCCGCGGCAAGAAGCTGCTGTTCCTCGACGATTCCGTCGTCCGCGGCACGCAGATGCGCAATACCGTCGAGTTTCTGTACAACAACGGTGCCAAAGAGGTGCATATCCGTTCGGCCAGCCCGCCTTCGATGTTCGGCTGCAAGTACCTGAATTTTTCGCCCGGCAAATCCGATATGGATCTGATTGCGCGGCAGGTCGTCCGCAGCTTTGACGGCGACGACCGCTATCTGCAGGATTACTGCACGGACAACACCGAGCGTTATCAGGCAATGGTCAATGAGATCGCACACCGCCTGAATTTCACTTCGCTGAAATATCATCTGCTAGCAGATGTGAAAAAGGCAGTCGGCCTTGATCCGGACTGTCTCTGTACCTACTGCTTTACCGGCGAGGAATAAGCCGGGAAACAATGCCGCCCCGCATGTGGGCGTAATAACGGAGTCGGGCACTGCCCGCATAAGGAGATTATGAATGGGACACGAAAAAAACAGTTTTTCTGAGAGCTATGCAAAGGCCGGCGTCGATGTCACTGCCGGATACCGCGCCGTTGACCTGATGAAGCAGCACGTCGCCCGCACCGTGACGAAGGGCGTCATGGAGGGAATCGGCGGCTTCGGCGGTCTGTTCCGGCTCGATGTGAAGGGCATGGAGTCTCCGGTGCTTGTCTCCGGCACGGACGGTGTCGGCACAAAGATCAAGATCGCGTTCATCATGGACCGTCATGATACCGTCGGTATTGACTGTGTGGCAATGTGCGTGAACGATATTATCTGCTGCGGTGCAAAGCCGCAGTGCTTCCTTGATTATATTGCCTGCGGAAAGAATATCCCGGAGAAGATCGCCTCGATCGTTTCCGGCGTCGCAGAGGGCTGCGTGCAGGCAGAGTGTGCACTGGTCGGCGGCGAGACCGCAGAGCATCCCGGCCTGATGCCGGAGGACGAATACGACCTCGCCGGCTTCGCGGTCGGTCTGGTCGATGAGAAGAAGATCCTGAAACCCGATACCCAGAAGAAGGGCGACGTCCTGATCGCGCTGGCATCCAGCGGCGTGCATTCCAACGGCTTTTCGCTGGTGCGCAAGGTGTTCAATGTCAACGAGAGCAACCTTGCACGGCATTACGCGGACCTCGGCTCGACGCTCGGTGAATGCCTGCTGACCCCGACCCGCATCTATGTGAAGCCGGTCATGAAGCTGCTGGAGACGGTCAATGTCAAGGCGATTTCGCACATCACCGGCGGCGGCTTCTACGAGAATATCCCGCGCAGCCTGCCGGACGGCCTGTCTGCGTATATCCCGCGCAAGAACGTGCAGGTGCTCCCGATCTTCGATCTGATCGCCTCGGCCGGAAAGATTCCGGAGCGCGATATGTTCAACACCTTTAATATGGGCGTCGGCATGATCGTTTCTGTGGCACCGGAGGATGCAGATGCAGCAGTCGCGGCACTGAATGCAGCCGGCGAGCGCGCATACGTCCTCGGCGAGCTGACCGAGAGCGACGCGGGCGTTATCATCGAATAACAGCAGGAGGTGCCGTATGGCACAGAAAAATATCATCGTTCTGGTGTCCGGAGGCGGCACCAACCTGCAGGCTCTGATCGACGCCGGGAACCGCGGCGAGCTGGGCGGCGGAAAGATCACCTGCGTTATCAGCTCCAAGCCCGGCGTATTTGCGCTGGAGCGTGCGGCAAAGGCGGGGATCAGAACGCGCGTGATCGTGCGGAAGGATTATCCCGATACGGCGGCCTACAGCGCGGCGATGCTCGATGCATTCCGCGAGGAGCAGGCCGATCTGATCGTGCAGGCGGGCTTCATGACGATCCTCGACGAAACGATCTGCCGCGCATACCCGAACAAAATGATGAACGTGCATCCCGCACTGATCCCGAGCTTCTGCGGCAAGGGCTATTACGGGCTGCATGTGCATGAAGCAGCACTGAAAAAGGGCGTCAAGGTCACGGGCGCGACCGTGCATTTTGTCACGGAGGTCTGTGACGGCGGCCCGATCATCCTGCAGAAGGCCGTGGCCGTGCAGCCGGGCGATACCCCGGAAATCCTGCAGAAGCGCGTCATGGAGCAGGCAGAGTGGAAAATTCTCCCGGAGGCCGTCAGGCTGTTCTGTGAGGAGAAGCTCTCGGTGCAGGATGACATTGTAACAGTCAAAGCATGAAGCCCGCGGTGAAGGCCGTGCTCGGCGTGAGCTGCGCCGCGGCGGTGCTGTTTGCCGCGGCCATGGCCGGAACGGCACTGATCATGAAGGCGCAGTTCCGGCGCGGGGATTATCCCTTTGACAGAAGCTCCGAGCATACGGCGTTCGGCTGGTATCCTGCCTTTGCGGCGGAGCATCCGCGGGAGGAAGTGGAATTTCCGTCCGGCGACCTGATGCTGAAAGGGTATCTTTACGGCACGGAGAATACGGAGAAACTGATCGTGTTTGCACACGGCATCGGTTCCGGACATGAGGCGTATGTCAATCAGCTCTGCTGGTTTACTGACCGCGGCTGGTGCGTGTTTGCCTACGATGCGGCAGGGTCCGGCGACAGTCCCGGCAATTCGACGGTCGGGCTGGTACAGTCCGCGCTGGATCTGCACAGTGCGCTGACCTTTGCGGAGCAGGACACGCGGCTCAGAGATATGCCGAAGGTGCTGCTCGGGCACAGCTGGGGCGGCTATGCCGTCGGCGGCGTGCTGAATTTTGACCATGATATCAAAGCGGCGGCCTCGCTTTCCGGCTATGCATATCCGCTGGAAATGCTGAATCAGGGCGCGGTGAATGTGCTCGGAAAGACCGGTGCAAAGCTGATCCGCCCGTTTGCCGCACTGTATAACAAACTGGTGTTCGGCCGGTATGCCGGACTGAACGCCGTGGACGGCATCAACAAAGCGAAGATCCCGTTCCTTGCGATGCACGGCGAATCAGACGAATTTGTGCTGTACAGTCTCGGCATCATTTCGCAGCAGGAGAAGATCACCGATCCGTATGCAGAATATGTAACGATCACCGGCGATTTTTCGCATCACAACGATTATTTCCACAGCGAGGAATGCAACCGGTATGTTCAGGCTTTGTATTCCGGCAGCGATGCTTCGCAGGAGGAATTGCTCGGCATGTTCAGCAGCATTCATGCAGATGATGCGGACAAGGCACTGTTCCGCGCGGTCAATGAACCGCTGCTGGAACAGATCGACGCTTTTTATGAGCAGGCACTGCATACGCAGAACCCGTAATCCCCCGCACAGATGCGGAGTATATACTGAAAACATACAGGAGGAAATCATTATGGCTATGATCTCACTGGAACAGGAACTCAAGGGAAACAGCTATCCCGGCAGAGGCATCGTCCTCGGACGCACGGCTGACGGCAAGCACGCCGTTGCTGCGTATTTCATCATGGGAAGAAGCGAAAATTCCCGCAACCGCATCTTTGTGGCGGACGGCGAAGGTCTGAAAACACAGGCGTTCGATGAGTCCAAGTGCACGGACCCGTCCCTCATCATCTATTCGCCGGTGCGTGTGCTCGGCAACAAGACGATCGTCACGAACGGCGACCAGACCGACACGATCTACGAGGGCATGGATCATCAGTTTACGTTCGAGCAGAGCCTGCGCTCCCGCAAGTTCGAGCCGGACGATCCGAACTTCACCCCCCGCATCTCCGGTATCATCCGCTGCGAGAAGGGCGCGTTCAACTATGCGCTGTCCATTCTGAAATCCGCAGAGGGCAATCCGGAATCCTGCCAGCGGTTCACCTTCACCTATGAGAATCCGCTTGCCGGTCAGGGTCACTTCATCCATACCTATGTCGGTGACGGCAATCCGCTGCCGAGCTTCAGGGGTGAGCCGAAGCTCGTGGAGATCCCGGACGATATCGACGCATTTGCCGATATGCTCTGGAACAGCCTGAACGCGGACAACAAGATCTCCCTGTTCGTGCGGTTCATCGACCCGCAGGACAACAGCACGGAGACCCGCATCATCAACCGCTATACAAAATAAACGGACGTTACAGCCGGACGGAATCAGACGATCTCGCAACCTCATTCGCAGAACCCCTTTTCCGAAGCCGAAAGGAGTGTGACCTATGGGACTGTTTGATAAACTGATCAAGGATGCTGTCGGCAATGCCGTCAGCGAGGCCGTCAAAAAGGCCGTGCAGCCGAAAGCCGACGAGCTTGCGGCGAATGCGGTCAGTCAGGCCGCGAATGCGCTGAACCAGACCGCGAACCAGACCGCCGCAGCCGCCGGAGCTGCAAATCAGGCTGCTGCGGAGGGCGCGCAGGCCGCGGCCGGTACTGCCGAAGCTCCCTCGAAGGAGGAGATGCAGGCAGCACTCGGAACGCTCGGCTCGCTGCTCGGCGGATTTGCGCAGCACGCAGCCGAGAACATGAAGCTCTGTCCGAAGTGCGGCGAGGCTGCCTCCGCGGATAAGGACTTCTGTCCGTCCTGCGGTGCCAAGCTGCCGGATATGACCGTCGCGGACGGCGTCAAATGCGCAAAATGCGGCAAACAGAACGAGCCGGGTACACGGTTCTGCTCGGGCTGCGGCGAGAAGCTCCCGGCGGCGGTTCAGGCTGAACAGGCCGCTGCGGAGGCGGATGCCGAAGTCCTGAAGCAATGGGCGGAAAAGCTCCCGGATTTCCCGGTGTGGAGCTGCGGCGGCTCTGATATGGAACTGGAGCAGGAAACCGGCACCGAGACCGAAAGCTGGCGGTTCTCCGTCACGCTGGTGACGCCCGTCGCTGCGGAGAATGCCGTGAAGCAGTACCGGCAGGTGCTGATGCAAAACGGATTCAAGACCGAGGGGCAGTATCCCGACGAGGAGCATCTCTATAAGCGCGTGAACGGCGTCAGCTGCCATGTGGATACGGAGCACTGTTTCCAGGGGGATGCGGATTCCCCGACGATCTATCTCGATCACAGCCAGCCGACCGGCGGCTATGACTATAAAAAGCCGGAGAAGAAGCAATCCGGCGGACTGCTCGGCGCATTGTTCGGATAATGCGCTGAATAAACTGCTGTTTGATTGGAAAGGAAGAATATCATGGAAACCGAACGTCTTTTGAAATACGGATGCAATCCGAACCAGAAGCCTGCCAGAATCTACATGAACGACGGCAGCGCGCTCCCGATCACCGTGCTCTCCGGCAATCCGGGCTACATCAATCTGCTGGATGCATTCAACGGCTGGCAGCTCGTCCGCGAGCTGAAGGCTGCGACCGGTATGCCGGCTGCGACCTCGTTCAAGCATGTTTCCCCGGCGGGTGCCGCGATCGGCAGACCGCTTTCCGATACGCTGAAGAAGATCTACTTTGTGGACGATCTCGGCGAGCTCTCTCCGCTGGCCTGTGCCTATGCGAGAGCAAGAGGCGCGGACAGAATGTCCAGCTTCGGCGACTGGATCTCCCTTTCCGACGAGTGTGACGCGATCACCGCAACGCTGATCGCACGCGAGGTCTCCGACGGCATCATTGCGCCGGGCTACTCCGCAGAGGCACTTGAGATCCTCAAGACCAAGCGCAAGGGCAATTACAACATCGTGCAGATCGACCCGAACTACGAGCCGCCGAAGGTCGAGCACAAGGAAGTGTTCGGCGTGACCTTCGAGCAGGGCAGAAACGATCTCGCGATCAACGAGGAGACCATGCTCTCCAATATCGTGACCAATAACAAGGATATCCCGGATGACAAGAAGTTCGATCTCATCATTTCGCTGATCACGCTGAAATATACGCAGTCGAACTCCGTCTGCTATGTCAAGGACGGTCAGGCGATCGGTATCGGCGCAGGCCAGCAGTCCAGAATCCACTGCACGAGACTGGCCGGCACCAAGGCGGATAACTGGTGGCTCAGACAGGCACCGCAGGTTCTGAATCTGCCGTTCCGCGATGACATCAAGCGTCCGGACCGCGACAACGCGATCGACCTCTATATCGGTGAGGATTATATGGATATCCTCGCAGACGGCGAGTGGGAGCGCGTGTTCACGGAGAAGCCGCCTGTCTTTACGAAGGAAGAACGTCAGGCATGGATCGCAAAGAACACCGACGTCTGCCTCGGCTCCGATGCATTCTTCCCGTTCCCGGACAACATCGACCGCGCATTCAAGAGCGGCGTCAAGTATATTGTTGAGCCGGGCGGGTCGATCAGAGACGACCTTGTCATTGAGCAGTGCAACAAGTATAACATTGCAATGGCCTTCTGCGGCCTGAGACTGTTCCATCATTGAGCGGCGGCGGGGCTGAAACCCCTCTGTCACTTCGTGACATCTCCCCTTTCAGGGGAGACAAAAGAAGCTCAGACCAACAGGAATGAACCGCAAATCATAAAGGATGAATGACATGAAGATCTACCTCATGCGCCATGGTGAACCCACTTACCGCGATACGGTTGCGCTCGGTCTGCCCGGCATGGGCGCAGAGCTCGGACAGCTGACGGCAGAGGGCATCCTGCAGGCGGAGGAAGCCGCAAAGGATCCCCGCATTCAGGACTGCGACCTGATCGTCTCCTCGCCGTACCCGCGCGCCCTGCAGACCGC
Source organism: Ruminococcus sp. Phil11 (assembly GCA_001940925.1). Taxonomy (GTDB): domain Bacteria; phylum Bacillota; class Clostridia; order Oscillospirales; family Ruminococcaceae; genus Firm-04. Next base: position 24,586 of record MSGZ01000032.1, on the reverse strand, counting down.
CGCGATCGTCACAAAACGGATCGGCCGGCCGGTCGAGGTCGCGGTCGGGCTGCACGAGTGGCTGCCCCGCACGGACTATGCGGCGGCGACCCATGCGGAGATCACCGAAAGCTGGCATGAGTACATGAGAAACTGCGGGGTACACACGCCGCAGGACAAATTCCCGGACTGGGAGACCCACGCAAGTATGCGCAGACGCGCAAAGGAAGCGATCGCGCCGTATCTCGGCCGCAGCGATATCAGAAAGCTGCTGATCGTCTGTCACGGCGGGATCATGCGGGCCCTGATGAATCAGCCCGATATCCCGAAGATCGGCTTCTGTGAGATCACGGAGCTGACGCCCGGTATGCTGGAACCGTAACGGCTGGGCGTACAGATACAGCCGGAGAAAATGCATTTTTCCGGCAAGAACAAAGAAACTCCGAAAGGAATTAAAGGTATGAAAGTATTGGTAGTCGGAGGCGGCGGCAGAGAGCACGCCATCGTCATGAAGCTCAGCGAATCTCCGCTGGTCACCGAACTCTACTGTGCGCCGGGCAACGGCGGAATCGCAAAGTATGCCGAATGCTATCCGGTCAAGGCGACCGATCTGGACGGGATGCTGGCGCTTGCGAAGAAGCTCGCCGTGGACTGGGTGTTCGTCGCGCCGGATGATCCGCTCGTGCTCGGCATGGCTGATCTGCTGCGCGCCAACGGATTCAAGGTGTTCGGCCCGTCCAAGGCTGCTGCCGTGATCGAAGGCAGCAAGGTCTTTTCCAAGAACCTGATGAAAAAATACGGCATTCCGACCGCGAAGTACGAGGTCTTTGACGACGCGGAAAAGGCCATGGCGTATATCCGCAAACAGAATACCTATCCGACGGTCGTCAAGGCGGACGGCCTTGCACTCGGCAAGGGCGTGATCATTGCGCAGTCCGAGCAGGAGGCCTGCGACGCCGTGCGCTCCATTATGGAGGATAAGATCTTCGGAGAGAGCGGCTCCAAGCTGGTCGTGGAGGAATTCCTGACCGGTCCTGAAGTCTCCGTGCTGGCCTTCACCGACGGCGAGACCGTCGCGCCGATGATCTCCTCTATGGATCACAAGCGCGCACTGGACGGCGACCGCGGCAAGAATACCGGCGGCATGGGCACCGTTTCCCCGAACCCGTACTATACCAAGGAGATCGCGGATCAGTGTATGCGGGAGATCTTCCTGCCGACCATGCACGCGATGAACGGCGAGAACCGTACCTTCCGCGGCTGCCTGTACTTCGGCCTGATGCTCACGCCGAACGGCCCGAAGGTCATCGAATACAACTGCCGCTTCGGAGATCCGGAAACGCAGGTCGTGCTGCCGATGCTGAAAACAGACCTGCTGGAGATTATGGAGGCCGTCGAAAGCTGCACCCTCGAGAATCTCCCGATCCAGTGGAAAAGCGGCGCCTGCGCCTGCGTCATTCTCGCAAGCGGCGGCTATCCGGAAAAATATGAGACCGGCAAGGAGATCTCCGGTCTGGACGAAAAGGGACAGCTTGCGGGTGCTGCGGTCTATCACGCAGGCACGAAGCTTTCCGAGGACGGCAAATTCCTGACAGCAGGCGGCCGCGTGCTCGGCATCACCGCCTCTGCCGCAAAGCTGAAGGATGCACTGGATGCCGCATACCGCGCAGCCGGTGCCGTCACCTTCGATCAGGTGCATTACCGCCGTGATATCGGCCAGCGTGCACTTGCCGCGAAGAAATAATCCGCGCAATGGCGAAGAATAAGGAGCGTACCGAACGGACAGAACGCCGGCGCGCGGCACGCTCCGGAGCTGTTGTGCCGGAGGAGCTTTCATGGAGAGACCGGCGGGAGTATCAGCGCGAGCACAGCGGTGCGCGCCGCTATACCCTGACGGACTGCATGAAAATGGGCAGGCTTGCCAATATCCTGTTCATTGTATTTATTGTCATTGCGCTGATATACTATTATTCGATCGGACGCAACGGCAAATACTTTATCCCGTTTGAGGTCTTTGCGTTCTCGGTCGAGGGAATCGCTTTTGTACTGTTTGCAATCTGCGCGGTCTGGCTTGACAGGCTGGTACGCGCACGCGGCATCATGAAAACGCTGCTGATCGTATATGTCAGCGTTGAGGTCGGGCTGATGCTTGTGGAGTTCGGACTGATTCCGTTTCTGTCACCGCTCGGAAAGAATGTCGGCATCATTCTGCTGCATGTGATCTTCTCCGCGGCCGTTTCGCTTTCGCTGCTGATGCTCGATCCGCAGAACAAGGCACTGCAGCGCATCGTGATTATCACGACGGTCATCATTCTGGCCGGGATGCTGACCGCAGCGGCGGATTACCGCATTTACGCGAGCATTCTGGTCAATGCGGTCGGTTATATCGTCTTTTTCTCGGCAATGGTGCGGCAGCTTGCACTGGACGAAATGGATATCGACTGCTACGGCGATCAGGCGCGTGTCTCGGAGATCTCCTCGACGATGTTTGCCGATACGCCGACGATGGTCGAGATCCCCGGCCTTGAGGTCCCCGTCACGCTGAAGCAGAAGCTCCGGCGTGCGATCATCCGGATGACGCCCAGCGACGAAAAGATCGTGCTGACCGACGACGACGAGAAGTTCGAGTACGAATTCGGCGCGGACGCGGATGATGACGACGAGGACGAATACGAAGACTATGAGGACGCCGAAGCCGCAGACGACGATGAGGACGGCGGGGACGCATGAATCCGAGACTACCCTATCTGCAGCGGAAAACCGCCGCGCTGACGACCGCTCCGGGCGTGTATATCATGAAGAACGCGCAGGAGAAGATCATCTATATCGGCAAGGCGAAGAATCTGCGCAACCGCGTGACCAGTTATTTCCGCGATCATCCGGATCATACCGTCAAGACTGCGCAGATGGTCTCGCAGGTCTACGATTACGATTTTATTGTCACCGATTCGGAATATGAAGCACTGGTGCTGGAATGCTCACTGATCAAGCAGCATAAGCCGCGCTACAACATTCTGCTGAAGGACGACAAGGGCTATCACTATATCAAGATTTCGCCGCCGCCATACTCCCGCATCACCGCGGAGCTGCGAGCGGACGGCGAGGGCACGTATCTGGGGCCGTATATGAGCGGCTTTACCGCAAGGCAGACCGTCAATGCGGTCAACCGCATGTTCCGGCTGCCGACCTGTCACCGGCCGTTTCCGGAGAGCTTCCGGAAGGAACGCCCCTGTCTGAATTATCACATCGGGCAGTGCATGGGCGTCTGCCGCGGACAGATCTCCGAGGCGGAATATGCCGAGGCTGTCAGCGATGCCGTGCGCTTTATCAAAAACGGCGGCGACCATACGATCACCGCACTGGAGGAGCGCATGACGGCAGCGGCCGACCGGCTCGATTTTGAGGAGGCCGCCCGCCTGCGCGACCGCATCGCCGCGATCCGCAGTGCCGGGGAAAAGCAGGATATCATGGATGCCGTTACCGCGGATACCGATGTGATCGGCACGGCGGAAACGAACGATACGACGGTCATTTCCGTGCTGATCTACCGCAGCGGAAGGCTCTATGACCAGCAGTCCTTCGTGATCTCCTCGGAGGCACTCTCGGAGCAGCCGCTCGACGATTTTCTCCCGCAGTATTACAGCACCCGCAGCGGTGCCGATCTGCCGAAAACGATCCTCACGGAGCGGATGCCGGCGGAATCGGAGCTGATCTGCGCGATGCTTTCCGACCGCGCAGGCCGCAGCGTCACGATCGAGCAGCCTGTACGCGGTGCCAGACACAGGCTCGTGCTCATGGCAAAGCATAACGCCGGAGAAAAGCTCTCGCTCCGTGCCGGTCGAACCAGCCGCGAGCTGCTTGGCCTTGAGGAGCTTGCAAGGGCACTCGGGCTGGAAAAGCCGCCCGTGCGCATCGAATCCTACGATATCTCGAATCTGTCCTCGGCGTCGATGGTCGCAGGCATGGTCGTGTTCGAGAACGGCAGACCGCTGAAAAGTGCCTACCGCCGCTTCGCGATCAAAGAGCTGCATCAGCAGAACGACTACGCCGCGATGCAGGAGGTCATCCGCAGACGCTTCGGGGAATATTTCAAGGCACAGGCGGAAACGGACGAAACGAAAAAAGCCCTCAACGCCTTTGCCGTGCTGCCGGATCTGATTCTGCTGGACGGCGGTCAGACCCATGTCTCCGCGATCGCACCGATCCTTGCGGAGCTGCAGCTTTCGGTGCCGCTGTTCGGCATGGTCAAGGACAGCAAGCACCGCACCCGCGCGATCGCTGCAAACGGCGGCGAGATCGCCGTGCGCGAGAGCAGAGCCGCATTTGCTTTGCTGACGCGCATTCAGGACGAGGTGCACCGCTATGCGATCACCTATATGAAAACCAAGCACAAGAAAACAGGCTATGCGCTGACGCTCACGCAGGTGCCCGGCATCGGCGAGAAAAAAGCGCAGAAGCTGCTGCTGACTTATAAGACCCGCGCACAGCTCAAGGCGGCGACGCCGGAGCAGCTTGCAAAGACCGCCGGCGTCAAAGCCGAAACCGGTCTTGCGCTCTATGAGCTGATTCAGGAGCTGCCGGATTCCTGAGCGTGCGGGGCGCATCATCCACGACACACACTTTGCATCGCACCACATTCCATTCCTTTTGAAACCCGCGCAATATCATGAGTTTGCAAGCAGCCGGGAACCCCGCGCTGCAGAACCGCGGAGCATCCGCATGACGCAATCCGAAATGCTATGAAAGGGGATCATGCTATGGAACCTTTGAAACTTTTGCCTGCGTTTCAGGACTATATCTGGGGCGGAACACGGCTGCGTGACGAATACGGCAAGCCGTGCGATCTGGAGCGTATTGCCGAAAGCTGGGAGCTCTCCTGTCATCCGGCAGGGGAATCCGTCATCATGAACAGTGTGTACAAGGGGCAGACGCTGAAATCCTATCTGGAACAGGACTGGGCTGCCCGTGTGGGAGAGGGTGCCGCAAGACTGTCGGCATTCCCGGTGATGGTCAAGCTGATCGACGCCCGGCAGGATCTCAGTGTGCAGGTGCATCCGGATGACCGCTATGCGCGTGTCCACGAGAAGGGCGAAAACGGCAAGACGGAATGCTGGTATGTCATGGACTGCGATGAGGGCGCGGCACTGGCCTGCGGCTTCAACAGAGAGCTGACAAAGGATGAGTTCCGCCGTGCGATCAAGCAGGGCACCGTGCTCGACTGTATGCAGCTTGTGCCGGTCAAAAAGGGCGATGTGTTCTTTATTGAGGCAGGCACGCTCCATGCGATCGGTGCGGGCATTCTGATCGCGGAGATCCAGCAGAGCTCCAATCTGACCTACCGTGTGTATGATTATGACCGCGTCGGTCCCGACGGGAAACCGCGCGAGCTGCATATTGACAAGGCCGTGGATGTGACCAAGACATGGCCGGCACCGCCGCGCAGAAATATCCCGCTGACCGATTATCAGGGCTACAGCGTGGCACTGCTCGCGGACTGCCCGTATTTCACGGTCACGGAGCTGCATATCACAGAGGGTGCAGCATTCCCGGCAAGCGGCGGAAAATCCTATACGCATCTGCTCTGCACGGACGGCGAAGCGGCACTTGTTTATGAAAACGGCGTCGCGATGCCGGTCGTCAAGGGCGATTCGGTCTTCCTGCCCGCGAATTTCGGCGCATATTCCCTGCGCGGCAAGCACTGCACGTTCCTCTGTACGCAGACACTTCCGCGCTGATAAGGAGTTTTTATGGATCTATCAGGTTTCAGCGGCCTTCTCAAAAATTTCGGCGTCGATCTCGATGCCGTGCAGGAGGCGATCAACAACCCGGAAACGCAGGAGCAGATCGCGGCCTGTCAGCAGGAGCTCACGCAGAATCCCGGCTTTTCGGATATGATGGGCAAGCTCGACGGGATCGCCGCACAGGGCGGCATCATGCCGGATGACATTGACGGGATGATCGAGAGCCTCGGCGGCATGGGCGGCATCAGCAATATGCTCGGCAGCATGGGCAGCCTGTTCGGGGCTGTGACCGGCGGGAACGATATCGACAGCACCGTTTCCGATTACGAGCCGGAGGCCTACGATGCCGGCGACCGCGCATTCGTCACCGAGCTGAAGGCATGGCTCAAGGACACCGCTGCGGATATCCCGGCGGAGAATGTCTCCATGCTTTCTGTCGGCTATCATCTTGCAAAGCCGGATGAGACTGTGCGCGGGGAGCTGTATCTCGGCTATAACACCGCGGAAACAGATGCAGAGAACTGCTCGAACGGCCATGCGGATGAACGCTGGAATATTGCCCTCTGGACAGATAACCGCTTCCGGCTGCTGGACGAGGAGCCGCTGACAGACTGGTACGAATCGCAGGGCTATGACCTGCAGGAACTCGACGACGAAAACGAGCTCAGAGAGCGCATCTGTGATCTTGCGGTGCTGGCAGTCAGAGCACTGCATCAGGAGAAATTCACGGAGCAGCATTTCGGTAAAAAGCTCCCGTTCATCGTTGCGGGCTGCGAATATAACGAAAAAACCGCAGTCCGTGCGGTCAAGGCCAACGGCAAGGAGCTGTTCGATCAGGCATTCTTTACGTTCTGCGGCTTTGAGAAATGAAAACAGAATGCAGACGCATTTTGAATATAGAAAATCATAAAAACGGAGGAACCAAATGAAATATTACATCGGCATTGACCTGGGCGGCACCAACATCGTCGCCGGACTTGTGGACGAGAATTACAGGATCCTGAACAAGGTCTCCCGCAAGACCAACCGTCCGCGCCCCGCAGAGGAGATCGCGGCAGACATGGCGGCATGTGCGCTGGATGCGATCAAGGAGGGCGGTCTGACGAAGGATCAGATCGAGTGGATCGGCATCGGTACGCCGGGCATTGCAAATTCCGCGACCGGCATCATCGAGTATTCCAATAATCTGGATTTCCACAATGTCCCCATGGTCAAGTGGATCTCCGAGCAGACGGGTCTGCCCGCATTCGTCGAGAACGACGCAAATGCTGCGGCATACGGCGAATATGTTGCGGGTGCGGCAAAGGGTGCGACCAATGCGATCTGCATCACACTCGGCACAGGTGTCGGCGGCGGCATCGTCATTGACGGCAAGATTTACGCAGGCTCCAATTTTGCGGGCGCGGAGATCGGCCATACCGTGCTGAATCTGGACGGCCCGCAGTGCACCTGCGGCAGAAAGGGCTGCTTTGAGGTGTATTCCTCGGCGACCGGCCTGATCCGCATGACGGACGAAGCGATCGCTGCACACCCGGACAGCGAAATGGCAAAAATGGCGGCGGAGCAGGGCAAGGTTTCTGCGCGTACCGCATTTGACTGTATGCGCCGCGGCGACAAGGCCGCAAAGGACGTTGTGGATTTCTACATCCGTGCACTGGCTGCAGGCATCACGAACACGATCAACATTTTCCAGCCGGATGTGCTCTGCATCGGCGGCGGCGTCTGCAATGAGGGCGACGCACTGCTTCTGCCGGTCAAGGAGCTTGTCGCGCAGGAGGTCTACACCAAGAACTCCGAGAAGAACACCGAGATCGTGATCGCGCAGCTCGGCAACGACGCCGGCATCATCGGCGCAGCCTTCCTCGGCAAGGCGATCTGATTCACCGAAAACAAAAACCGCCTGATTCGCGCTGTGCGAGGTCAGGCGGTTATTTTTGTTTTTTATCTGCAAAGCAGGTGCGGACGGAGAAAACAGCAATGCCGTGATTCAAAGGCGAGTACGAATATAAAGATTTCGCCGCAGTATTTCTGACACATCTGTCTGTCTTTCTCTTTCCTTACGCTCTCCTCTCTGCTCTGCGCACCCGTTTATTCCTGCGAATTACGATTTACCGTATTGATTCATAATCCCACGCCCCGATTCCACGCGGATTCGGGGCGTCAGTCTGTTAAAAAAGGTATCCGCTTCGCGGATGCTATTCGAGAATGGGGACTTCTATCGCAAGTCCCCAAGCCCGCCAAGCTCTTTGCACGCCGGGGAGTTTCGCCGTCTGCGGACGGCGACGGGGGCTCTGCCCCTCGACCCCGCAAACTTTTGAAAAAGTTTGATCAAAACTTCTATTTTGTCTGACAATAACGGGGTCTGGGGACAATGTCCCCAGCGGGGTTTGGGGCAGAGCCCCATTCAAAATGCATCGCATATACCGCTACTCGGAGACACCGCCATGCACAAATATCAGAACCCGAACATATCATCAAAGGGGGCGGGGGTGCGCTGCAGCTCGCCGTGGGCGGTCAGAATACCGGATTCCATGATATCGACCAGCCCGTAGGACGGCGCGAACTGGTCACGGGGCTGTGCTGCGCTGCCGGGGTTGAACAGGTGAATGCCGTCCACATAGCGGTCCATGCGGATGTGCAGATGCCCGAACAGCACGAGGTCGGCACCGTCGGCCTTTGCGGTCTCGATGAGGTTCTGCGGGAAATCCCCGGAAACATACCGGTGCCCGTGCACGATCAGTGCCTTGTGGCCGTAGGGCAGCGGCAGCGTCCTTGCCAGCGGGATCGCCGGGTCGTGGTCGCAGTTGCCGCGCACCTGAATGAGCTTCTGCGCGTACTCAGGATGCTCGGCGAGGAACCGCTCTGTTTCGTATTCGCCGTCGCCGCAGTGCACGATCAGTTCCGCCTGCGGATGCGTCAGCAGCACATGCCGCAGAACATCATATCTGCCGTGTGTATCGGAGATCACCAGAATTTGCATGGGAACCCGCTCCTTTGTTCTGTTTTGCTCTATTATAGCATATTATTCAGTGTATTTCAATGGGCGGATGAAAATGGAGGCAGGTTCTTCCCGCATTATGGAAGAAACTGCAACAGATAAGGAGAGATCACTATGGAGAAACCGAAGAACAGTGCGCAGCTCAATGCGCTGCTGAATGCCGTCGGAAGCAAGCTTGGGATGCCGCCGGAGCAGCTGCGGCAGGAGCTCGAATCGGGCAAATTTGACCGCGCAATCGCGGGCATGGATCAGAAAAGTGCCGCGAAATTCAGACAGGTGCTCGCAGACCCGCAAAAGCTCGATCAGATCATGAACAGCCGGCAGGCAAAGGCACTTTACGAAAAGCTGACCCGTTGAGTGCGGCATCCGGGAAGGGAGGTGCAGCAATTGGACGATCTGACACAGAAGCTGCAGTCATTGCTTTCCGATCCGGAGAGTATGCGCGACTTAAAGGAGCTTGCCGCCATGCTGCACGATCCGCCGCCCGATGAACAGCAGACGCAGCCGGAATCTGCCGCGGAAAACCCGCTGCCGGATCTCTCAAAGCTGTTGGCGGTCGGGCAGGCACTTTCGCAGGTGCAGCAGGACGAGACAGCCGCTCTGCTGCTCGCGCTGAAACCGCATCTCTCGGCAGAGCGCGCCAGGCGGACGGATAAAGCCGTCAGAATGCTGCGGCTGTGGGCTGCAGCGGATGTCCTGCGGGAAAACGGAATGCTGCAGGAGCTGTTCGGGGATCAACAATAGGAGGGGGGTCAGCATGGCAAACAGCGTACCGAGGTGGTGGATGTGCGGGAACTGCTGTCCGCCGGAGCCGGAACCGCCTGAGCCGGAGCAGAAAGCGGCCTCTCCGCTGCCGCAGGAGCTTGCATCGCTGACGGAGCATCTGCGGCATCCGGACGGAGAAACGCTGCTCCTGCTCGCGCTGCTCTGGCTGCTGTGGCAGGAAAAGGCTGACCGGAAGCTCCTGCTTGCGCTTGCATACATCGTGATCTGACGGGAGGACTGCATGGAAAAGCTGCTGCAATTCCTGACGGAACCGGCGCATCTCCTGACCGCGACCGCGGCGGCCGCATGTCTCTGGATGCTGCATGAATATCTGCGCAGAAGAAAGCACCGGCTGCTTGCATTTGTGATCGGGAGCGGCAGCGGAATTGCCTTGCTGCTGCTGATCCGGCTGCACGGCGGGATGTTCGGGTTTTATCCGCGGCTCTCTCTGCCGGAGCTCGGTACGGCGGCGGTCTGCGGGATTCCCGGTGTACTGCTGCTCTGGCTGCTGGAGCGGCTCCGCATATAGCATTTTATGCAAGCAGCTCCCGCTTCATGACCGAGAGGTCTGCTGCATTCAGCCGGCCGTCTGCATGCAGGTCTGCGGCATTGCTCCGGACAAGCACGGTATCCGGCACGGCCAGCAGCCATTTCTGCAATAGAATCGCATCGGCCGTATTGAAAACGCCGTCAGCATTGACGTCACCCCGAATGAACACATCCGGCTGCCAGAGCTTACACAGCCAGTCTGCCCTTTGCCTGATAAAGCCGCCTGTTTTTTCAACGGATTCCATGAAGTTCGCGCCGCTCGTCGCATAGCCGAATTGGGAATAGCTTTTGCCGCCGTAGGTATGCCAGCGGGCATTGCTCATTTCAGCCGACGGACGGATCGCTTCCGCGAGTTCATTGAGATACGGGCGGTTTTCCGCGGTCAGATGACGCAGGAACGGAACAAAGTGTGCGAAATAAGTCTCCGATGTGCGTTTGACGAATGCTTCGTTCTGATAAAGCTGTCCGATCCAGCTTTTTCCCGCTGTGGGACGGTCGCTTTCGTTATAGCCGTTTATAGGAAAATATGCAGTAAATAAGTTGTCCGGTTTCCATGAATAACCTATATTACCGTCGGAATTAGAACGGGATGTCGGAAAATTATTATAGCTGAAGTCGAAATCCCAGGCAGGACTGAAATGCAGCTTTCCGTCGCCGGTGAGATCAGAATCTTTCCATAAAAAGAAACTTGTAGACGTTCCGTCTATATTCATGGAGATTTCCTGCACAAGATAGGCTGTGATAAGCGAAGCTTCATCAAGATAATCGGTATAATGCTTTCCTTTGGCGTTATATCCGGTTTCGGAATAGATTGCGTCCTCTGCGTCCTGCACGAATGCGCGGATGTATTCTGCCTGCGCTTTCGATGCATATTCCGGGCCGTCAATGCCGACGGCCTGTCCTCTTGCGGTCACGAAGCCGCTGTCACATTTTTTGCCGTACCGGTTCCATAGCTGAAACTCTAAGAGATAGCCGCCTGTGATATCCTCCGGGTCGTTCGGAATATCATAGTATTTATAACTGTTTTCTATGTATTCCTTTGCCGTTTCGGCACCGTTCACCTTCTGCGGATATTCCGAAAGCGCAAGGCTGTTCAGTTGTTCGGTCTCCTCCTCCAGATCGCGGATATTGACGCGGTTCTTCTGGATCTGCACGCGCTCGCTGAACTGATAGGTGCCGCGGTAGGAGCCGTCCGCATAGAGATCGACAAAGACGGAATCCATGACGCATTCCATGCCGGCGGCCCTGCACATTTCCTCTGTCAGCTTGTTCCGGAGCATGGCGTGATCGAGATAATTGGAAAGCAGCACCCATTTTTTCGCCTTGCCCATGCCGTAGAGGTTTTCCTTTTTCGGCAGCTTCAGGTTATACGGTTTTTTCTTGCTGTAATCCCATGAGGAATTGCCGTGCGCCGAGAGCTTTTCAATTTCGCCGCTGTATTCCGTCCCGCCCGCCGCGTTCAGCATGAGGACGGTGCCGGTCTCGGTTACGTAGCGGCTGCTGTCCAGTTTATCCAGTCCGCCGTGCGAAGTTGTGAGGTAGATACACCCGAGATTGGACTGCATGATTTTGAGCGTGCCGCAGTCCTGTTCGCCGACGGTGACCTGAAAGAGCCCGTCGCTGCCGGAAAGGTCTGCCGCTTCTCCGGATACGACCGTCTGCCCGTTGAGATACAGCGTATCCCCGGCGGAATACGTAATAACAAGCCGCGCAGGGTCAGCCGTGACAGGGAGAAACAGATACCGGCAGTCGTCCCATTCGCTGTACCACCAGTCCGTATAGTCCATGTCGGTGTCCGCAGCGGGGGACAGGTCACTGACGCGGAAGGCTGTGACCGGGATCTCGCTGTACTCCAGGGCGGATGCCTTCGGGCGCTTCTGCGTCATGCTGATTTCACCGATCAGGTCTTTTGACCGGTCATAGAGCGGTGTATCCTCTGCACCGGAATGCAGCACCGTCTGCGGGAGCAGCGTCATGACGGCTGCTCCCGCGGTCAGGATTCGTTTCAGGTTCAAATTGTGTACCCCCTTTTCAGTCGCGCTTTCTTTATCAGACGCATCTTCCGCCGCTCTTTCCGCTTCATTTTTTACCCCTTTCCCATTGAAATATCAGGAAAAATGTGCTATAATAAAAATGATAAAAAGGGGGGATCGTATGCCGCGCATCAAATGGGTCGGGATCATCCGCGACATTGACATCTATCAGACCGGCGTGCTGCCGAAACACGCGATCCAGCTCCGGATGCCGCGTGACCTGAACGGGATGCTGACGACGGCACTGCCGTTTGTTCTGCCGCCCGCGCTGCTCTGCTGCGGGTCGGTATTCCTGAAAACGCTGCTGGTGCATCACCGGCAGATCCGGCCGCTCTGGATCGCCGCCGGTGCGATGATCGGGCTGCTGCTCATGTTCCTGCACGAGCTGCTGCATGCGGTCGTTTATCCGAAGGACGCCTATGTGTATATCGGCATTGTGCCGGAGTCCTTTGCCGCTGCGGCACTGGCCTCGCACCCGATGAAGCGGAAGCGGTTTCTGCTGATGACGCTGCTGCCTTCCGTGCTGGGCATCGTGCCGCTGGTGCTGTTCTGGCTGCTGCCGAAGGATACGGTCGTGCTGAACAGCATCGTATTCGGGATTGCGGTCATGGGGCTTGTGATGCCGTATCCGGATTATTATACCGCATATCAGGTGCTCCGGCAGACCCCGAAGGAATGCTTTGTGCAGTACGAAAAAGACGACGTCTATTATTTTGAATAACGGAACGGGCATTGATCTTGCGTCAGTGCCCGTTTTCTGTTACTGTTCCAGATACTGTACTGCCCATTCCAGTTCATAGTCCTGCTTGTCGTGAAAGATCTTCATGGCCGCGTCATGATCGAGCGGGATGCGCACCTCGACCGGATTGCGGCTGATGCGGTCGGCTTTCGTATCCACATTCGGGACGCCGTTCTCATCCATGACCAGTCCGACCGGGAAATAGACCGTCACGGCACTGCCGGACAGCACACTGATGCCGCCGGTTTCCTGATTGCAGCCGTTCGGATCCGTGATGCCGGCCAGCGTCACATTCGGCAGCTTCGAGAGATACAGCGAGGTGCCGTCGCCGGCACTGGCGCAGTTATAATTCGTCAGCGCGACGGCCTGCAGGTCTGCAAATTCGCCGGTGCCGTGAATGCCGTGGTCGGATACACAGGTATACTGCCCGTTTTTGCGGATGCCGAGCCCCTGCCCGTACCAGTCCTCTGTCGTCAGCAGATCGCAGAGCGCACAGCCGATCTCGTCAAAGCCGCCCATGTTATTGCGCAGGTCGATGACCAGATACTCCATGCCCTGCGCTTTCAGTTCGCTGAGCCGCTCGCGGAAAATGTCTCTGGCAAAGGTCTGGTCGCCTTTCAGATAGCCTGCCAGATCCTTGAAAGTCGAGTCCATTGTTTCCGCGTTCAGTCTGAGATAGCCGCATTTGTCGTCCAGCATTTTCGCGCTGAAATTCTCTTTCAGGAACGCACGGTAATCCTCTATGGATTCCAGTTTCGGTTCCTGTGAAAACAGCCGGAACGCCTCTTTGAGCGTGTGCATGTCCCCGAGATCGGAGAGCGTGACCGTTTTCTCGCTGCCGGACTTGTCAAGGAACGAGACCTCGGCAGTCTCCCCGCCGACACCGGAGAGATAGAACAGATCAAGGCGGTCGGCATTGCCCTTTACCGGCTCTCCATGATCCATTACATCCTCTGCGGCGGCCTGCAAAACAGGCTTGCCGTTCCATTTTGTGATGACGGTGCCGTCCTCGATGCCGAGCCTGTTCACTTCCTCCGAGGTGCAGACGGCGATGACCTCGCCGCTGTCAAGCTGCACCAGAGCCAGCCCGTACTCGTGCTGCTGATATTCAGATTTGTATGTGTCGCGGTCATAATCCATGCTGACGGACACATGACCGTCATGCAGCTCATTGCAGAACTTTACGACCGCGGCGGCGAATTTCGCGGGATTCTGCTCCTGCTCCGCTTCCTGAACGGCAGGCAGGTATGTTGCTTCGAGTGCAGCAAAATCAACGTCCTTCCACTCCTTCAGGATATAGGCCTTGTCCATATCCCGTACCAGCGCGCGGAAGGAATCGGAATAGCCAAGCTGTGTATGGTTAAAGAGATTCGGTGCTTGCCCGCAGGAATAAAAGCCGCAGAGTGCAGTCAGCAGACCCGTGAGCACCGCGGTGATCCTGTATCCGATCTTTCGCATTGCGAACAGCATCGGGATCAGGGCGAGCGCGGCGATCGCATAGAGCGGGACAAAGAGACTGACAGCCTCCGGAAATCCGCGCACATAAAGCCATGCGTGCACGCCGCAGATCAGCAGCGGGATCAGGCAGAGCAGCCGCCAGCGACCCAGCTTTTTCTTATCATCACGCCATACATGATGCAGAACTGCAAGCAGCAGCATGACAAGCAGGATGCCGCCGCACCAGAGCATCTGGGTTTTGTTGGCCATGGCAAAGACATGGCGCAGCGAGCCGAAAAATGTATTCATAGAGAACCTCCGGAAAGCAATTATGCTGTTATTATACTGCATCGGCGTCGTTTTGTCAATTCCCGCAAAAAAACGGACGCACACCGGCGTCCGTTTTCAGTGCTTTCAGTATCAGAACAGGATATCCTTGAAGCAGACCTGCGGGCAGTTGTTGTCGAAGTCCCATGTGTGGTAGGCATCGCCGTGGCAGAACTTCTGCTCGGAGCAGTTCCGGCACTTTTCGCAGTCCTGACTGAGATCGCGGCGGAAGATCTGGAACTTGTTTTCCCAGACGTCCTTGAAATTGTCCTTGAGGATATTGCCCTGAATGAACTCCGGACGCCGCTCGATATCGAGACATGCGGTGATATCGCCGTTGACCATGATGCTCGCGGTATAAAGCCCCGCCGTGCAGAGGAAATACCAGTCTCTGACCTCGCGCTCGTACTCCATGCCGAGGTAATGGCTGCAGCCGTAGCAGACCGGCTCGCCGGCAATGCGTTTGTTGCGGATGAACTCGAACAGATACTTGTAGTCCTCCTTCGTCAGGAGCAGCTCCGGATGCAGCTTTGCTCTGCCGATCGGGTCCATATTGACAACGCGCCACGAATCAATATCCACATTTTTCAGGATATCGTAGAGCGCGTCCAGCTCCTGAATGCTCTTGTGGGAGCAGACCGTCGTGATCTGCACGGCCTGAAAGCCGCCGACGCGCAGCAGGTTCATGACGCCGTCCATGGCCTTTTTCCAGCCGCCCGGTGTTCTGCGGAACGCATCATGTGTCTCCGGCAGGCCGTCCAGACTGATCGAGATCGTGCCCATGCCGACCTCCTTCAGCTTTTTGGCGACCTCCTCGGTGATGAGCGTGCCGTTGCTCGTCATGCCCCACTTGAAGCCGAGCTCGTGCGCAAATCCCATGATCTCGAAAAACTCCTTGCGGAGCAGCGGTTCGCCGCCGGTGATGCAGAGCATGAAGCCCTCGGTTCCCATATCCGCCTTGAGCTGCGTCAGGAATTCCTTGTACTGCTCGACAGAGAGCTCGTCAGAGGGCACATCGCCCGCGCTGCTGCCGCAGTGGAGGCAGCGCTCGTTACATCGGAGCGTCAGCTCGAGAAACAGGTTCCGGAGCTGCGGCATTACTTTCAGTCCCTCTCTGTAGACTGCAAGTCGCTTCATACTGTCTTCTTTCATTGCCGGATTGAGCATGGTTATGTTCTCCTATCTTGTGGTTTATGAATCCTTGTGACGGTTTGCTTCCTCTACGGTTTCCGTCTTTGTGGTCTTGCTTTTCGATGCAGCGGATGTTGTGGTCGGGGTCGTCTTTGAGCCTTCGCCCGGGTGAAGATCCTCGTAGGTGTCCCATCTGAGCTGGTCGTCCCAGTCGATGCTGGGCGGGCCGTACAGCGCAATGATCGGCGCGTCCGTAACGCGGATCAGATCGGTGAGGATCGCAGGGTCAAGCGTGACCTCGCCCGGTGCCGTTGTCTTGTGGTGGCCCCGTCTGGTCGTTGCCGTCGTGGTCACTTCCGCGGTCGTTTCGATCGCAGTCGTGGTGACGGCGGGGTCTTCCTTCTTCGGAATGCCGAGCACCTCCTCCATAAAGAGATGCACATCGTCTGCATCCACATCATTGTCATGGTCAACGTCCGCAATGAAAAACGCATCGGAGCTGCCGGGGTTTCTGTTCCCGAGTGCAATCTGCTTGATGAGCGTCAGGTCACGGGCATCGGTGATCTTGTCCATATTGGCGTCGCCCTGCGGATAGAATACCCACGGCGGTCCGTAAAGCACCACAGGCATCGTATCCACTGTTGTAACGGCCGGCCATTCCGGATATTCCGGTGTAGTTGTGATGGGTTCCGTTGTCGTGGTAACGGTTGTCATCTTCGTGGCTTCGGTTGTTCTCTGAGGAGGCGGACCGTAGAGCACAGCCATACCGGACACGACCTCTGCGATCGGGTCGGTCAGTGCATGAACCGGCTGCCGGAACTGTGATGGTGCGGCACTTCCGAGTGCCGTCGCGAACATCGCGGCGGTCAGAAGCGTCTGGGCTGTTTTCTTCATAGCAGGTCTCCTTTCTGAAAATCGGATGATCCGGTTCCGCAGTCACGGCACCGGTTTCTGTACAATGCCGATAAGCCCGAGCCGCCGGAGCGGCTCAGGCTCTTGGTTCCGTTACTGCATCATCGAAGGCGGGCCGTAGAGAACAACGACATCGGTTGCACGCGTTGTCGTCTCCAGCTCGCTCTGGATATCGGGATTCGCCGCAGTCGTGACGGCGGGATCCTCCTCCTTCTCCGGGATGCCGAGCACGCCGTGCATGAAGCGATCAATATCGTCTCTGTCCACATCGCCGTCGTGGTCAATGTCCGCGATGTTCTGCTCCATGAAGTCGACGTTCTTCTTTGTTCCGAGCGCGAGCTGCTTGATGATCGTCAGGTCGCGGGCATCGGTCTTGTTGTCCATGTTTGCATCACCGGTCGGATAGAATACCCACGGCGGACCGTAAAGCACAACGGGCTCCGTTTCGGTCGTGACCGTTGTCGTTCCGGTGGGATCGAACTCAAACGTGGCGGTCGTCTTGAGGCTGTCTTTCAGATAGACGACTGTCGCAAGCTCTGTGCCGTTTGCGGCGAAATCGGTCAGCGAATCGCCGGAAACCGGTACATAATCGCGGTTGCCGCTGAAGGTATAGGAATAATTCTCCGGCAGATTCCTGATCCTGACACCGTAAGTGATGCTGCCGAACGCGTTATACTGTTCAAATTCGTATTTCAGCTTTTTGATGTACTGCTCCGGATCATCGGAGCTGTTCCATCTGGCGACGGTCTTGCCGGTCTCGATCTGGAAAAGCTCGCATTCCAGATCGGGGATATACTCGCCGGTGATGTCATCGCGGACAGAAAGATGCAGGTTGTAGGTGCCGGAGAGCGGTGTTTCGGAATAATCAAGTGCCGTGGTGACAGTGGTCGTGGTCGCGGTTTTCTGCCGCTCCGCCTCCAGACTGGAGAGCACCCACGGCGGACCGTAAAGGACAACGGGCGCAGTGCCGGTTGTCGTGGTCGTCGTTATGAACTCTCCGCCGGCCGCGAATGCAGTCGGGTTCCCTGCGGGCGTTTTGCCTGCCGCAGAGCTGCCGAGTGCCGTCGCGAACATCGCGGCAGTCAGCAGCGTTTGTGCTGTTTTCTTCATATTGTTCATCCTTTCCGTCTGCTTCCGTGCCTGAATCCGGAAGCATCCATGTTTGCGCCCTGACCGCGGGCGCGGCGGTTTACCCGTTGATCACCCTCTTAAAAAGGTCATCCGATCCCGAAGTCCGGCATACTGATCTCCTCGTCCTGCGGAATGGGCTTGCTGACGCGGATTTCGCCGGTCAGCACATTGTATTCGACTTCCATTTTGTCATAATACCGGACTGTTCCGTCCTCCTGCACCTTGCGGGTGATGTATTCCAGATCAAAACGGATATCCCCCTCCTGATGATCCTGCGGCATGGAGATATCGTCAAGAATGCCGAGCATACCGTAATCATCCTCTGACATGCGCCGCATCAGCACGGTTGCTTTTCCGACGGTGCAGTCCGGGTGATCCGGGTCGGGTGCTGCGGAAAAATCTAGCTTAAATCTGATCGCTTGCAGAATCGGGAGACGCTGGCCGAACTGACCGAACGGAATTTCCGGATTTGCGCTGCCGCTGTTCATGATGATAATATTGTAACCGTATTCATCGTCCAGTGCATCTGCGCGTGCCAGAAGTGCCTCTTTTTCCTCTGTACTTTCCGGAACCTCATCGGAGAAGTACGGAACAGGGAGAAATCTGACGAGAACCGAAGTCGGTTCCTGCTGTCCGGTGAGTCTGTTGCGGAGTTCCCGCACATCGCCCGGATCCAGGATATTGTTCAGATCGAAGTCCATTGCCTTCGGGTTGAAGGCGACCGTGTAATTCGGGGAATAATGCTCATGCCGGATGAGCGGTTCACCGGTGCCTGATGACTGCGTAAGCAGGCGTTGCTTCAGCAGGGTGAGGTCGCGTGCATCGACCTTTTTGTTGCCGTCTCCGTCACCGAATGCGGTGATCGGCGGCGGACCGTAGAGCACAGCAGCGATCTGCTGGCTTTCCGGAGAGAAATCTACCGCTGCGGAAGCTGTGCTTCCGGCTTGTGAAATGCCGAGTGCCGCCGCGAATACCGCAGCGGTCAGGGCGGTCTGTTTTGTGCGCTTCATGATTCTGTCCTCCTCATTACAGTCTGTGCTTGTCATGCGGTGCGGCGGTATCAGTTCCGCATCCGCTATATATTATAGATGTATACGGAAACAGTGTACAACTATACATTTTAAGTATAACACGAATACGCAAAAATGTCAAGTGAATTTCAAAACAAAGCAGCCTTTTTGTGCATTTTTCTCAATCCGCACTTGACGGCACCGCCGGAATCGGGTATAATAAGAGGGAGAAAGCAGCCGAGGCTCCGGTTCCCGCGAAGGGGCACGGTATGCGGAACGGCGGCGTCCGTTTCCGGGATGCTTTTTCGTACAGAAAGCAATTCCCCGCAGAACAGCCGGACAGCGCGCGCTGTACACGGAAGAATCTGTTTGCGGGCTGCAGGAGCTTCTGCATTTCGGGAACTTCCGCACTGCGGTGCCTGCCGGGGACCGGAGTCTGCTGACAGCGGCATACGGTGCGTTTTTGAGAGACCGATGCTGTGACTGTGAGCGGGCTCCATGCGGGCACGCTGATGCTTCTGTTCCGATCTGCATTCGCTGCTGCGTTCTGCAAAGCGATTCTCCGGGCTGATGCGGGAAATGCTTTCTTTGGATTCTGGCCGCCCGTCGGCGGCAGGATGCGCCGCGCTGCCTTCTGCGGATGTGTACGGATCATCTGCATATCGGTTCTGCGGCGTGACAGGTGCATGGCAGAGCTGCCGGGGGGACTTTTCCGCGCTGCACGAGTCCGCTCATTTTCGCAGCGGTATTGTTTTCGGGAGCACAGACCGTCAACGGTTTCCGGCTGCGTACCTGAGCGTTCCTGTACTCATAATAGCACAGGATTACGCAAAAATCAAGCGATCTGCGGCAGGTTTGGAGACAAGCACAATCCGCACCGGAAAACTTTGGGTGAAATTCCATGTAACCTTTTTTGCGTTTTAGAGTAACGCGGGCGGAACCGGTCTATCATCCTGCAAGATGCTTGTAAATCGAAGCGGCGGAACACGCGGACGGAACATGCCGGGTATCCTGCCGCAGGCAAAAAATGAGCCCGCAGGCTTTCGGAAAAGCGGTCGGCATTTGCCGGATCTGCTGCCGGAGGGAAACCGCATCATCGTTGTAAAATTCGGAACGGGAGGTGCCGTTTGCAATACGGAAAAACGATCCGCGCCTGCTTTGTCGGGTACATCGTGCAGGCAATCGTCAACAATTTTATCCCGCTGCTGTTTCTGACGCTGCAGCGGCAGTACGGCATCCCGCTTTCACAGATCACGGTGCTCATTACGGTGAATTTCGCGGTGCAGCTGACCGTCGATTTGCTGTCGGCATTCTGGATCGACCGCATCGGTTACCGGAAAGCGGTCGTCGCGGCGCATGTGTTTGCCGCCGCCGGACTGCTTCTGCTGCCGGTGCTGCCGGAGCTTCTGCCGCCGTTTGCCGGCATCCTGACCGCCGTGATCCTGTACGCAGTCGGCGGCGGTCTGCTGGAGGTGCTGGTCAGCCCGATCATGGAGAGCTGCCCGACGGAGAACAAGGAAACGGCGATGAGCCTGCTGCATTCGTTTTACTGCTGGGGGCAGGTCGGCGTGGTGCTGCTCTCGACGCTGTTTTTCCGGTTCGCCGGTATTGAAAACTGGAAGCTGTTGGCGGCACTCTGGGCGGTGATTCCGGCTGTCAACGGCGTGCTGTTTGCGCGGGTGCCGATCGCGCCGCTGGTCGCACCGGAGGAGGTGCGCATCCGGCCGCGGGAGCTGCTGAAAAGCAGACTGTTCCGTCTGCTCCTGCTGATGATGATCTGCGCGGGCGCGTCAGAGCTGGCCGTCAGTCAGTGGGCGTCCTTCTTTGCGGAGGAGGCGCTGCATATCGGCAAGACCGCGGGTGACCTCGCCGGGCCGATGACCTTCGGCATTCTCATGGGTACTGCGCGGACATTTTACGGCAAATACGGCGAAAAGATCCCGCTTGACCGCTTCATGACCGGCAGCGCAGTGCTCTGCATCATCTCGTATCTGATGATCGCGCTGGCACCGCTGCCCGCGGTCAGTCTGGCGGGCTGTGCGTTCTGCGGGCTGTCCGTCGGCATTCTGTGGCCGGGGACATTCAGCAAGGCTTCTGCATCGCTGCGGCGCGGCGGTACGCTGATGTTCTCGCTGCTGGCACTCGGCGGCGATATCGGCTGCAGTTCGGGGCCGACGCTGGTTGGCGCGGTCGCGGGAGCGGCAAACATGAAAACAGGGATCCTGGCCGCCGCGGTGTTCCCGGCGGGGCTGATCCTTTGTATGTATCTTATCTCATCCGAAAGGAGCAAATCATGAACGATCTCCATGTTTATCAGCAGTATTTCGCAGGAGAATGCGAATATAACGGTGTGCCGCGGAAGGCTGCGGCAGTTTCTCTGACGGCGTCCTCGGGCGGCGGACAGATCCGCTATGCGGTGCAGATCACCTTTTTCCCGCATGAGGATGCGGAGGATTACCGCATCACCTACGATGCGTTTGCGGAGGAGGTGCTCTACGAAGCAGCGGGCAGACGCTCCAAAAAGCGCGAGCAGGTTTTTCTGGCGGAGCTGCGTGAACATGCGGATGTGCTGGCTGCGAAGCTCGGCGGACGCATTTACTGGGAACAGCCGCTTACGGAAGCACGGCGCGGATAAGCTGCGGCGGCAGAAAAACACTTCTTTCTGAAAAGGACGTTTATAAATGCAGGATTCGCCGCAGATATCCGTAAAATCAGTGCATATCCGATTGACAAGCATGATGCGATATGATATAATCAATATACTATATCCTGTCAGTTCGGGGGGCTTGGCATGAAGATCGGCGTAATCGGCTGCGGCAGCATCGGAAAAATGCTGCTGGAACGGTTTTCTGTGTTATACCCGGAAAACGATCTGCTGGCTTTCAACCGGAGCGCGGAAAAGCTGCAGGCGGTCTCAGATATCTGCACGGTATGCGGGAGCAGCCGCAGCCTTGCGGAACAGGCAGATATCATCTTTCTGTGCGTGCGCCCGGCTGATCTGCCTGCGGTGCTGACAGAGATCAAAGATGCTGTTTTGCCGGATGCGCTGCTTGTCTCACTGAACGGCAGCGTCACATTTGAAGCGATCGCCGGGATCCTGCCGCATAAAACGGCGAAGGCGATCCCGAGCGTGACGGCGGAGATCGGCCGTTCGCAGACGCTTGTCTGCTATAACGAAGCGGTCACGGAGGCCGACCGGCAGAAGCTCGAAGCACTGCTCCGATGCATGGGCAGCGTGACCGTGCTGCCGGAGCATGAGCTCGGCATGGGATCGGAGCTGGTCAGCTGTATGCCCGGATTTCTCGCGTCCGTATTTGACGTCATCTGCCGCGAGGCGGAAACACATACGGCGATCCCGGCGGAGCAGATCACGGACATGCTGCTGCAGACCGTCGCGTCAACTGCGGCACTGATGACGGAGACCGGCATGGACTTTCAGGAGGTCGTCACCCGCGTCGCGACAAAGGGCGGCATCACGGAAGCCGGTACGGCGGTCATATACGGGCAGTTCCCGGAGACCGCCGCGGAGCTGTTCCGCAGGACGCTCGCAAAGCGGGCGCAGACCGCGGAGCAAACGGCGGCACTGATGCGGACATATACGGAAAACAAGGAGATGCAGTTATGAAACAGGTTCCTGCGCGGATGCGCGTGCCGCTGTATATCGTCGTGTCGGTGCTGGTCGCGGTGATCGGCGGTGCGCTGCTGATGTGGGCACTCCGCCATGCGGATTTTTCCTTCGGCGGCGGCCGCGATGAGAGCTCGGTTTTTGCGGATATCTATTTTATCATGCTGCCGGTGCTGTGCGTGATCTGCGCCTTTGCAG
This sequence comes from Ruminococcus sp. Phil11, assembly GCA_001940925.1. GTDB lineage: Bacteria > Bacillota > Clostridia > Oscillospirales > Ruminococcaceae > Firm-04. Next base: position 2,011 of record MSGZ01000032.1, on the reverse strand, counting down.
ACCGCAGAGTCTATCCGGAATGGTATAAAGAACGTGCCGTGCACTGGCGGCTGCTGCGCGGCTTCGCGATCATGCTGACCGTGCTGATTTGTTATTTCCTCGGCGGCTTTATCGCGGTAAAGCTGCACCCGTGATCCGGCAAAACCGGCTTTACTGCGGAAACACTTTTGAACGGATATCATATAAAGAGGTGAAGGCTTATGCAGCGGAAACTCCGCCTGCGCTTCATGGCGATCAGCTGGCTTCTGCTGTTTCTGCTGCTGATCGCGATCTGTGTCGGTGTCAGTGCGTTCATGTATCAGTCATCTGTCAACGATACGGAAAAGGCACTGCAGGTCTCCATGGAAACAATGTCGTTCCCGGATCCGACGCGCGGCATGGTCGGCGTCATGACCGATGACCACGGCATTCTCCGCTGGCCGCCGATACAGTCGCATATCAATCTTTCAACGGATACGGTGACGGCGATGCTGAAGCAGGTCAAGCCGAAGGGCGTCAAGCAGACCGGCGTGATCTATCATGACGGGATCAAATACCGGTATCTGTCGGTCCCGCAGAATAACGGTGCGCTCTGCGGCTTTGCGGAATGCTCCGCAGAGGAGGAGCTCATCCGGACGCTGAAACGGAACAGCCTGCTCGTGTCGTTCCTCGGCATGTTCCTGCTGATCCCGGTCTGCGCGATGCTGTCCAGATGGGTCAGCAAGCCGATCGAAGCGGCATGGGAAAAGCAGAACGATTTTGTCTCCGACGCGACCCATGAGCTGAAAACGCCGCTGACGGTCATCGCAACGAATACGGAGGCGGTGCTTTCCAATCCGAATGCGACGATCGAAAGTCAGGAGCGCTGGCTGGGGAGTATTCAGGGCGAGACCTCGCGCATGGCGGGGCTGGTCGCGAATCTGCTGTTCCTCGCAAAGATCGACGCCGCGGAGATACATCTGTCCCCGGAGCAGCTGGAGATCTCGGAGCTGCTCGAGGAAATGTGCATCGAGCGCGAAACGGACTTTTTCGAGGCGGGGCGCATGTTTGAATACGACATGACGCCGAACCTGCAGTATTACGGCGACTGGAAGCTCATCAAAAAGATGATGGAGGAGCTGCTGAAAAATGCGCGGATGTATACGCCGGAGGGCGGAACGATCCGCATGGTCGTGAATCATGACCGGAAGCAGCGGCTGCGCATCGTGCTCTCGAACACCGGCCCGCAGATCTCGCCGGAGGATCTGGAAAAGCTCTTTGACCGCTTCTACCGTGCGGACCCGTCCAGAGCGCGGGAGACCGGCGGCTACGGCCTCGGCCTCTGTGTCGCGAAAAGCATCGCGGAGCTGCACAACGGCACGGTCACGGCGGACAGTCAGAACGGAATCAACGTGTTTACGGTGATTCTGGGCGAGGTTGAGCAAAAGGACAGCAAAAGCGACAAAAAACAGTAGAAAATTGCCCCTCGGTTTTACGCGCCGAGGGGTTGACTTTTTTGTCGATCTGTGGTATTATATACAAGTCGCCGCGAGACAGCGACAAACACTCCGAAAAAAAGTTGCCCGAAGGGGTTGACAAATTGCCGGAGATGTGATATAATGAGGAAGTCGCCTCAAGAGAATCTGAGTGCGGAAAACTCATTCACAGCACCTTGAAAATTGAACAATGCAACCAAAGAGAAACCCTTGAAGATTCCGCATTTGCTAAGAAAACGCGAGAGTGTGAGTAAAGGCAAATGCAACGTCGAGGCGCGACGGAAAGAGCGCAAGAAACAAGTAATTGCGAGTGATCGTAATGACTGGGATTTTAGCTTTCTGAGTTGAGAGACGAAGGAAGTTAATATACAAACTTTTTTAAGAGTTTGATCCTGGCTCAGGACGAACGCTGGCGGCACGCTTAACACATGCAAGTCGAACGGAGTTGAGGAGGTGCTTGCACCATCTCAACTTAGTGGCGGACGGGTGAGTAACACGTGAGCAACCTGCCTTTGAGAGTGGAATAGCTTCTGGAAACGGATGGTAATACCGCATGA
>MSGZ01000031.1 GCA_001940925.1 Ruminococcus sp. Phil11 | reverse complement strand
ACAGAGCAGTATCTGACGGAACTGTTCTCACATCCGGCAGGAACAATTCTCCTTCCATTCACTATATGATATTCAGACAGGCTCACCGAGGTGAGCCTGTTTCTTTGATACTATGTATCGGCGGTTTACGCTTACTTCCGTTTGGAATGCAGAAGCGCACCGATCGAGGGGGCATTGGGTGAATGCAGAGGAACCGCCGTCTGACTGAATGTCCGGCGGCGGTTCCTTTGATTTCAGGATTGAGAGCTTTGTTTCAGCTCTTTGATCTTCTGTTTCAGTGCTGCATAGCCCTGTTCCGCATCATCAATCGCAGCGACTGTTTTCTCCATCGGGCAAATATCCGTCCCGCGCCGGTTGATGATCTTTTCCGTCAGTGTATCATATTCTGCGGGAATGCCGTGCTGTTCCAGATAATGCAGCGCCGCTTCGGACATGACCTTGCCGAAGACGGAAACGATCCCCGTTTTGACAAACAGCATCGCTGCTGCTTTCCCGACGATCAGATCAGCGGCGGAATATCCGCGCAGATCTGTTCCGGCAGCAATCAGCTTCATCATCGGTGCGATGCCGCGGCTGTCGTCAGTAATGATGTCACCGTCTTTGCACAGGCAGATCGAATGCCCGTCCAGATGCAGTTTAGCAGTATCAGGATCACGCATCGGCATTGTCCTTGATCAGCAGTTTTCTCAGCGCAATGATGATGACCGGAACGAGAACAGCCTGCACGGCAAGACCGACAAAGCCTGTTTTGATCTGTCCCCAGATCATTGCAGGCGTGAACTGCGTCATGCTCTGCGTTGCAGCGACCAGCAAGAGAAATGCTGCTCTGCCGCAGATCTGCGCAAGGATCACCGCAGGAAACGCCCACAGGCCGTTCGCTGCGATCTTCTTCGTAAACAGGCCCGAAACCAGCGCAAAGACCGCAAGCTCTGCCATCATGAACGGCAGTCTCGGCGCAGCGGGCATCGGATTGCCCATGGCCGTTGTGATCAGGAAGCTGACGAGCGGGGAGAGGACACCGACTGCCAGTCCCCATTTTGCGCCGAGCAGACAGCCGCCGATCAGCACCGGGAGATACATCGGGAGCCACTTGACGCCGCCGGGCTGACCGAGTGCCAGATGCACAAGCTGCGGCAGAATGACCGCCAGCGCGATCAGTCCTGCGGACACAAGTGTTTTGCAAGTGATTTTTGTCCGGACGGACAGATTTCTCATAGTCAGTGCATTCTCAAACATGGTGTTTCCTCCTTATTCGCCTTCCATGGAAGTGCAGGTTTTCAGTAATTCAATGATCGGGAGATGCTGCGGACATACGCCTTCGCACTGCCCGCATTCCAGACAGTCGGATGCTTTGCCCTTGTCATGCGTTGCAATCGCATAAGCCTGTTTTCCGCCGTCCCAGCTTGGCTTTTTCTCCTCCTCGTTTTTCACGCGGAAGATCTCCGGAATCGCGATTGACATCGGGCAGCCCTCAACACAGTAATGACACGCTGTACACTTGATCGAATGATCCTTTGTCAGCTCTGCCTGTGCTGCGGCGATGACCTTCTGTTCTGCATCAGACAACGGCCTGAAATCACGCATATACGAAAGATTGTCGTCCATCTGCGTGAGGTTTGACATCCCGGAAAGCACCGTGATGATGCCGTCCATGGATGCAACATACCGGATTGCCCACGATGCCATGGACGCATCGGGATCAGCACTGCGGAAAATATCCTGCACACCCTGCGGCGGATCAGCAAGCGCGCCGCCCTTGACAGGCTCCATAACGGTCAGGGATTTCCCGTGCTTCCGCGCAATCTCATAGCATTCCCGCGATGCGACACCCGGGTTTTCCCAGTCTGCGTAATTGATTTGCAGCTGGATAAAATCGACCTCCGGATGCGCGGTCAGCAGTTCATCAAGCAGAGCGGGGTCGGCATGGAACGAAAAGCCGATATGACGCAGAACACCCTTTGCTTTCTGCTCTTTCAGAAAGTCCCAGAGGTGATATTCCTCGTATTTCCGATAGTTTCCGCGCTGCAAAGCATGGAGCAGATAATAGTCAAAGTAGCCTGCACCTGTCCGTTCCAGACTGTTTTGAAGCTGCTGCTTTGCGCTTGCTTCGTCATGTGCCTGCCATGTGTTGAGCTTGTCCGCAATGGTAAAAGTCTCGCGCGGATGCCGCTTGATAATTGCTTCATGCAGTGCTTTTTCGGATTCACCGTTGTCGTAGCAATGTGCCGTATCAAAGTATGTTCCGCCGGCCGCCAGAAAACGGTTTGCCATTTCAGCGGTCTGCTCAATGTCGATCGAGCCGTCTTTCAGTTTGGGCAGGCGCATCAGTCCGAAGCCGAGCTTGAATACTTCCTTTCCCAAATAAACGCCCATTGTATCCCTCCTATGTAAAAATCAGATTGACGCAGAATCCGCAGATCAGCGAGAAGATCATGACGTATGCAATATACAGGATAAAGTGTTTGATGCCGAGCACGATCTTCAGTGCGCCGAGATTTGTGATTTTCGTTGCGGGGCCTGTCAGCATGAACGATGCCGCCGATCCGATGCTCATACCGGAATACAGCCACTGCTGCAAAAGCGGGATCGTGCCGCCGCCGCAGGCATAGAGCGGCACACCGACTGTCGCCGCCATGAGCAGGCCAAAGCCGCGGTTCCCGTCGCCGAAGAGCTTTGCAAAGCCTTCCGCCGGAACATACCGCTGAAACAGTGCCGAGAGCAGCACGCCGAACAGAAAATACAGCCCGGTCGCCTTAAAGTTTCTGCCGATATTCTTCAGCAGCCGCAGAAACAGATTCGGGTCTGTATCGCGGCTTTTTTTCTCTTCAAAGCCCTCGAAACTGAAAAACTGCTTCTTTTTGAAGCCGTAACGCAGGATCAGGCCGGATGCAACGCCGCATAAAAAGCAGGTGATGATGCGGACAGCCAGCACCTCTTTGCCGAGCGCCATGCTGTAAATGATCAGCTGCGGATTCAGCAGAATGGAGCTCATCATGAATGCAGCAAGCCAGTCATCACGAATACCTTTTTTGGAAAAAGACGCCGCCAGCGGAATCGTGCCGTACATACAAAGCGGCGATGCGATGCCCAGCAGACTTGCGATCACGATGCCGAACACGCCAAGCTTATGCGCACCCATTTTCTGCACCGCACCGTGTATTTTGTCCTTCACAAATACGGAGATCACCGAACCGGCGATCATGCCGAGGATCCAATATTTCAGGATCTGCCGAAGCTGAACGATGAAATAATATCCGACATAATTGAACTCCCGCTTCAGAACTTCAAAAAGCTCACTCATCCAGCATCACCAGCTGGTATTCCCTGCTGCCGAGTCCGATCTCCGCGGCGTGCTCCAGCGTATGCAGCCCCTGCTTGGACTCAATGCGCTGGACAAGGGATTTGCCGTCGCCGTTCTTCTGCTCGTAGACCAGATCAATGCACGCCTGATCAAGTGCGACCGGGTCAAGCGAGGACAAGATGCCGATGTCTGCCATTTCCGGTTCTGCGGGATTGCCGTCACAGTCGCAGTCTACGGAAAGCCGGTTCATCACGTTGACAAAGGCAATCTTTTTACCGCCGTCCAGATAATCGCAGACGCCCTTTCCGGCCTCTGCCATGGATTCTGTGAATGCGGTCTGATTGCCGCCCCACATACTTGTCCGGCTCTTGCCGCCGGTGTGGATATAGCATTTGCCCTCCGAGGAGCCGAGTCCGATCGAGATATTCTTGATCGCGCCGCCGTAACCCGCCATGGCGTGTCCCTTGAAATGTGACAGGACAAGATAGCTGTCGTAATCGGCGAATGCCTTGCCGACATAATCCTGTTTCAGCACGCTCCCGCCCTGAATCGGAATGGACATGGAGCCGTTTTCATCTAGAATCTGCACATCAGCAATCTCGGTAAATCCATGGTCTTTGGCAACCTGATAATGCATCTGCGTTTCCGTGCGCTTGCCGCCATAAGCTGTGTTGCATTCGACGATCGTGCCGTTGACATGCTTTACGACGTCCTTGATGAGTGCCGGGCGCAGATAATTGCTGGCAGGCGGCTCGCCGGTCGAGAGTTTGACCGCTGTCTTTCCCTGCGGTTCCCAGCCCATTGCAAGATAGGCGTTCATCAGCCCCTCCGGAGAGATGTCTTTCGTCATAAACACGACGGGCAGATCATCGCTGAGTGCATCGCCGAGGATCGCGCGCAGCATCAGTGTCAGGTCAACGGTGTTCCATACGCTGTTGTCGTCAAGGTCATAGGGGTTTCCGGAGAGATCTGCCGCGGTCGGCTTGGTCAACAGGAAACTTTGCAGAAGCCGCACATCCTCAACAGAAAACTGCGAGCCGGATTTTTTGGCAGCGTCAGAAAGTGCGATCACGCTGACGCTGTGTGAGGCATACTGTTCTTTCTCGGATGTCTTTGTTTGCTGATACGGATTGGAGCATCCGGTCAGCAGCAGTGCTGTCAGACAAAACGGGAACAGAGCTCTGTGCATAGAATCATCTCCTTTACGGTAGCGCATTTACAAAAAAACCGACGAATTCCAAACGGATCGCCGGATTGTCTCTCCCCTGTTGCAGAAAACACGCAGTTAGTTACTCATATTATAGCATATCGTGCTTTCGATGTCAATAACAAATCATAGTCGTGTCTTAACAATTTACATTTCCAACTTTACATATTCTTTGTTTTGACATACGCTTCAAATACGTTCTTTTCCCGATCTGCTTGCTCTGAAAGTGTTTCCGACGGATCGAAAATGGGGGCGGAGCCCCATTCTAAATGCATCGCAGAGACACTTTATCTACAAGCTGAGCCCGCCGTTTTGGCGGGCTCATTTTCTGTTTTTCGCCTCAATATAGGCGGTCAAACCGCCCACCCATTTTGTCATCCAAAAGGCAACGTATTTTGTCACGCAGACACACGTTTTGTCAAGGTGGAGGCACTGTATTTTGTCAGGACGCCCACCTGTTTTGTCAGGACAGCAGATGCTCCCGGGAAAACAAAAGCGATAAACCCAACCTGTGCGTCAGCACAGGTTCAAAGTAAGGGTAAAATAGGCCGCGTCTTCCCATCCGGTGTCAAAAATGGTATAATGGAATCCTAAGCAAGTCATTGGACTTCTTTAATCCGTGATTCGGACAGGTTTGTGTCTTGGCTCGTTTGGAAACGTGCATGACAGCGTTGCTTTGGGCTCAGGACACAAAATGGCTCGGGCTTTAATCTGCTGCCCTGAATTTGAAAAAACTGGCGCTCCGGCTCAAAAGGAATCGCCGTCAGCCAATGTATTATATGGCTTTTATTCAGATTTTGCTTCCTGCTTCCGTTTTTGCTAGATTATTCTTCAAAATTGCCCCTCTGACGTTCTGTCAGAGGGGGGACAAGCTGACCGCCGCCTGAATGCAAAATCAGGCGGCGGTTTTGGCGTTCAAAGAAAATAATCCAAAAACGGATTCCCGGTTCGTTCATTCCAGATTTCGTTATTAACAGGGCGTTTTGCAATCTTTTGCAGGATATAAGTCAGATCCTCAAGGTCAATGCTGCCGGACCGATCTGTATCCGCGCAGATCAATCCTTCCTGTGTGACAATAGCCTCCGCGTCTTCTGTCAGAAACCGCGCCAGCAAAACCGCATCCGCCACATCGACCTTGTCGCTCCGGTCAACATCCCCGCGCACAAGCGGCTGAACAAATGCCTGCTCCGGGATTTCTCCGAGCGATACAAACGGATAGTCTGCTTCTATTGCGGCTTCCTCTGCGGTTGAACTGCTGTAACCGTGAACCGTACCGGCATATCGATCTTTGACCGGTATCTCATTATCAAAATCGAAAATGAAATGATTGCAAAATGAAAGACCGAAATTCACGAACCGGCAATACGGATTCAGTACGGTGATTTCTTTCACGCTGCTGCATTCGGTAAATGCAGCATAACCGACCATGTGACCGTTTCCGGCAGCGTGATCTCTGTCAGACCGCTGCAGCCGCCGAAAGCAGCCTGTCCGATCTCACGTACATGCGCAGGAAACCGGATATCAGACAGAGCGGTGCATTCGGTACAGATATACGGCGGGATCGCTGCGAGATGATCCGGAAATGAAATACTTTTCAGGCTGCTGCATTGCATAAAAGCACCCGCTCCGATCTTTTTGACTGTTTCCGGTATCACAACACCGGTAATCCCTTCGTATTTTGCACACGCAAGCGTCGGGATGATCTCCACATCGTCAGGAATGACAAGTTCACCTTCAACGGCATAACAGTCCACCAGAATGTGATTGACCGTGACACAAGGGTTTTCTGCACATCTGTCCGCAAGCCACTTTGTACCGGCAAAAGCCGAAATGCCGATTTCACTGACGCTTTCCGGAATGACGATTTCTTCGAGATTGATGCAGTCTGCAAATGCTTTCTCTTCCAGTACTGTAACGCTGTCCGGCAGTACAACGCGCCTGACTTCATCCGACCAGACCACGCGCATCGCAATACGTGTAACACCGTCCGGAACGGTCAGCGTTTCCGAAGCCGGTGCTTCCAGCAGCACATTGTTCAGAATGACAAACTCGTTTTGTGCTTTCAGATCATCATACCACGGTGTGCCCGCAAATGCCATGTACCCGAAATGCTGTACACGTTCCGGAATGCTGATCTCCTTGAGTTTCCGGCAGCTCTCAAATGCACCTGCTCCGATGCTTTCCAGACTGTCCGGCAGCGTCACAGAGGTCAGATCCTTGCAGTCGCCTTCCGGCTCCTGATCCTCACCGGAATAAAAAAGATCTGCACCGATATGCGTAATACCTTCCTCAAAAATGACCTTTTTCAGTGTAATCGTGTCCCCGGAATTGCGGTTGTAATTCTCAAACGGTGTTTCTTCATTGTCATCCATACGCCCCTTTCCGGAAATGACCAGCGTGCCGTCCCTATAAAAAACCCATTCAAAATTACCGGAAGAACATATATAAAAAGGCTCTGTCTCTGCATAAGCTGTAATTTCTGCCGGAAAGACTGTAAGGCTGCCGGTCAGCATCACGGCCGCGCAGACAGCACAGATAAATCTGCTGTGTTTCATAATAATTCCCCCTTTCGGACAAGCCTTGTTCTGCGGCGTATCATGGATATCAATTGCTGCGGGAATATGCTCAGCACATGGGAATCACCTTCTTTCACTTTGATTTCTTATGCAATATCCTTTCATTTTCATAATAGCAGATTTCCTGCAGAATGTCAATAGGCTGAATAAACAGGAGCGGGATCAACCAGTGATCTCGCTCCCTGTTTATGTTTTAATGCGTTGTGCTCATTCGCATTGCAGAAGTCAGGCTCAAATGACGGCTCGTTTTACGTATATCGTTTTATGGTATACCTGCTGTAAGAGCCGTAAAATGTTTCGCGTCTTCCCCTCCGGTGTCAAAAATGGTATAATGGAGTCCTAAGCAAGTCATTGGACTAATTTGGAGTGTTTTAGACTGACACGAGGAGAAATCGGTATGCAATCGGAAACCACAACAGCGATCACGGCAGTAAAGCAGGATGTACGCCTGCGGGAATGGGCGGAACAACTCGAAGCACAACAAGCATGCGGACTGACGGTTCCGCAATGGTGCGCGGAAAACGGCATCAAAACTAAGAGCTTCTATTACCGGCTGCGAAAAGTCCGGGAGCAGTACATTCGCTCTGCACAGGCGGTCGTCCCGCTGACGGTACCGCAGCAGCAAAGTGCAGATATCCGGATCGAGAAGAACGGTCTGCATATCTCACTGCCGACCAGCATCACACAGGATACGCTGTTGGCATTGGTGAATGCGCTATGCTGAACGATCTGCCTGCCGGTCAGCAGGTCTATCTGATCACCGGATATACCGACCTTCGCCGCTCAATCGACGGACTTGCATCAATTATACAAGGTCAGTTAAACCTTGATCCGTTCAGCACAGCCCTGTTTCTATTCTGCGGCAGACGGCGTGATCGCATCAAAGGTTTACTGTGGGAATCAGATGGCTTTCTTTTGCTTTACAAGCGGTTAGACAACGGCTGCTTTCAATGGCCGCGCAGTGAAATGGAAGCAAAACTGCTTACGCCGCAGCAGATCAGATGGTTGTTGGAAGGTCTGAAAATTGAACAGCCGAAGGCAATACGTGAAGGAAAACCGGGCGCATTATATTATTTAAAGCAGCAAGGAAAATCGGCCATTTCCCTTGCTTTTTTCGTGCTTTATGGTATAATATAAGCAGGAAATAACGAACGAAAAAGTGCGGTGTGTCTGAGCAGAAGCAAGCGTGAGAAGATCAAGGCTTATGCGGAGTCACAGGGATTCAGCGTGAATAAGCTGCTGCTCACGTCTCTTGAAGAATACCAAGCGAATCATACCGAAAAGGAGAATGATAATCATGATGAATAAGTATTTCGGAGAATTAGAGTACAATTATGGGTGGCTGACTAAAAGAGAAATCCTGCTATTCGGGAATAAACACGAAATAACTGTTATAATTCAAGCGTATAAAGCCGAAGATGAGATTCCTACAATTCAAGATAAAGTGTGTAAAGAATATGCTGAACATGAGCAGGAATACTTGGAATGCATCGAAAAGTTAATGTTAGAATTTGACGATAATGCAGATACACGTTTTACACCTGATAGCCTTTATATTGAAAGAGATGGAAAATGTGCATTGCTTTGCGATGATGCAGAAGACCTTGATGACGGCATCGCTGTGGAAATCATTCCTGAAAAGAATGTTACTTATCAAAACGTATACCTATAAAAAAGATTGACTTTACCCTCCTTCTTTTTACGCTTGCGACTTTTTCTCCTTGCTGTGCTATAATTCTGGTGTATATTATGAGGAGGCACAGGGGGTACATATCATGCCGAAAATAACATTCGAAGAGCTTATGCGGGAGTTACTGTTTCCGCTTCTCCGAAACCGATGATTCCGGGCAG
>MSGZ01000030.1:76652-130919 GCA_001940925.1 Ruminococcus sp. Phil11 | reverse complement strand
TCTGTCAGTATAACATATCACATTTTTACTACTAACGATGTCCTTAGAATGCTAAGATTTGCCGCAATTTGCCGAGTTAGCCCCGAATTTTGACAGAATCAATACACCCGTTCGTCAAAGTATACAAAGGCAAATTGCGGCAAAACACGGCAAATCACGGAGGTTTCAGGCTATGATAAAGGTTATGTTTGTCTGCCACGGCAACATCTGCCGCAGCCCGATGGCCGAGATGATCCTGAAAGACATGGTCAGAAAGCGCGGCATAGCCGACCGCTTTGTGATCGCGTCCAGCGCGACGAGCACGGAGGAGATCTGGGGCGATACGGGCAGTCCGGTTTATCCGCCGGCGCGGGCCATGCTGAAGAAAAAGGGCATCCCCTGTGAGGATCATCATGCGGTGCAGATCCGCAAAAGCGATTACGCCGCCTACGATTACATCATTGCGATGGAGCAGTTCAATCTGCGGAACATGCGCAGTGTCATCGGCAGCGACCCCGACCAGAAGGTCTACCGGATGCTGGATTTCACGGGTACGCCCCGCGATGTCTCCGACCCGTGGTTCAGCGGAGACTTTGAGAGTGCTTACAACGACATTTCACGCGGATGCGCCGCGTTTCTGGATTATCTGGAGGGGAGGGGACTGCTGTGATCCGACCGGTCTGCCGTGACACGGTACTGCTGTCAAAGCCTGCGGAGAAGGCGACGAATGCCGATCTGCAGACGGCGCGCGATCTCTCCGAAACGCTGCTGGCGAATGCGCAGCGGTGCGTCGGCATGGCTGCGAATATGATCGGCGTGCCGAAAAGCATCATTGCGATCCTGCCGCCCGGCACAAAGCTGCCGCTCGTGCTGCTGAACCCGCAGATCATCGCAAAAAGCGGGGAATACGACGCGGAGGAGGGCTGCCTGTCTCTGCCGGGGGAGCGTCCCGCCAAACGGTACCGGGTGATCACGGTCAAGTGGCAGGATCTGTCGATGCGGACGCAGAAGCGGAAATTTGAGGGCTACACCGCACAGATCATCCAGCATGAGATCGACCACTGTCAGGGGATACTGATCTGAGGGCTCCCGTTTTTCCTTATGAAGCAGCAAAACAGGTGCTGACCGGTATCAGTCAGCACCTGTTCTTTTTGATTCTGTTCAGGTAGCGGGCGATTCTTACAGCGGCGGCTTTTCCATGTTCAGAAAGTTCTGATAATACTGCGCTGCAAGTGCGTCATTTCCGATCATTTGCAGCATGCCGCCGGTCTCCCAGCGTAGGATCCCGTCCGGCCGGAAGCTGCTGTTTTCGATCCGGCAGGCGCAGTTTGAGATGACATGGATCTCCGGAGCCTGCTGCTCGGAGGCGGATCTCAGGAACACAGCCTCAAACAGCAGGGAGCCCCATGCGATATGATAGCTGCTGCTGACGATTGCCGCAGAGCGGACCCGCGGATAATCCCGCCGCAGGATTTCATAAGAGTATTCGGCGTTTTCGGCCGTTGTGCGGGACTTGTTCTCGATGATGAGCCTGTTCTGATCAATGCCGTGTGCCAGCAGCCATTCGCCCATGCTCCCGCCCTCGGTGACATGCGGATTGTTTGCGGCAGTTCCGCCGCCCGTACAGAGCACGTATGCATTCGGATACTGCTCCGCAGCGGTCAGTGCCGTGTTCAGTCTGCTGATCAGCTCGTCCTGCATGGAGCCGTCCGGGTTCAGCGCATAGCCCAGCACGGCAATGACAAGGGTATCATCATCGGGCAGACCGTCCGGCAGTCTGTCCGGATTGACAGGCATTTCCGTGTTGACATAATCCCAGTATTCCATGATATCCGTCCAGAGCGCGCCCTGTCGGCGGTCCTTCTTTTTCAGCTCCGCAAGCAGACTGTTCACCTTGTCGTCTGCCTGTTCGCCGTAGCAGCCGTGATAGGTGATGATCTGCTCGATCAGATCATCTGCCGTGATCCCGTCTGCGGTGCTTTTCTTTGCACATCCCGTGAGGCCGCAGAGCAAAACGGCTGCTGCGAGCATACGGATGATTCTGTTCATCGGATGATCTGCCCCTTTCCGGCAATGTCGTGTTTTCATACGCAATATGATTATACCGCATTCCGGCCGGAATTGCAAGTGTGATCTGCAAACTTCCCGTATGATCATAAACAGCAGGGTGCCGGCCGTGAGCGGTCAGCACCCTGCTTTATCATATTGTCCGGAACGATCAGTTGCTCCGTTCTGCCTCTCTCTGCAGACGGAATGCGACCGAGCGTTTCAGATATTCGAGATACTCCGCGTCGCGGCACATCGCCTTGCCGATATCGTCCGAGAGCTTTGCAACGGGTCTGCCGTTGACATACTGCAGCTTGATGACGATATTCAGCGCGTTTTCCTCTGTGTCGTTCGAGACAAATGTGCCGATGCCGAACGAGACCTTCGTCTTGTCGCAGAAGTAATCGTAAAGCTTCTGAGCGCGGTCGAAATCAAGGCTGTCGCTGAACAGCAGCAGCTTGGTTTTCGGGTCAACGCCGTACTTTTTATAATGCGCGATGATCTTCTCGCCCCATGCATAGGGGTCACCGCTGTCGTGACGCACGCCGGTATAGTTGTTGACCATAGAGCGGTCGAAGTCCTGCAGGAACAGGTCTGTCGTGATCGTATCGGTCAGCGCGGTGCCGTTATCGCCCTTGTATTCGTCGTACCAGTCCTGCATGGCATAGTGGTTCGTGTATGCGAGCGGGATCGAGTCGATGCCCTGATACATCTGCACGAACTCATGTGCATAGGTGCCGATCGGCGTGACGTTGTATTTCATCGCGAGATAGACATTCGACGTACCGACGCAGTTTTTCGTCTCGGTGACAAAGCGTCTGACGACAACGTCCTCCCATTCGCGGGAGAGCCGTCTGCGGCAGCCGAACTCCGCGAATTTGAAGGTATAAGTCCCGTCGTTCATTGCCCTGATCTTTGCATCCAGACGGGCCTCGGCGGACTTGCGCAGCGTTTCGTAATCGAACTGCATCCGGAAATAGACCTCGTTGACGATCTCCAGCAGATAGATCTCAAACTGCATGGCCGAGAACAGCGGGCCGTCCACAACGATCTGCAGCTCGCCGTTTTCATCGAGCTTCGCGGTCACATAGTCGCGGATCGGATGCCACAGGCGCAGGAACTCCACGTAATCATTCTTGATGAAGCGGATCGAGCGCAGATAATCGAGCTCCTCCTTTTTGAAGCGGAGCGTGCAGAGGTGGTCAATCTGCTCGTTGATCTCCTGCACCATGTCCGGCGTAAAGACCACGCCCTTGCTGCGGCACTTGAAATAATACTGGCCGCAGAGGTCTGTGTGCTTGTGGAAAATGACCTGATCCATATTGAATTTGTACAGGTCGGTATCCAGCAGGGAAATGACGATCGGTTCGAGTTTCATAACAGTTCTTCCTTTCACATTGGAGTTTCTTCAGGCTTCCGGCGGATGCCGGCAGTCATTTTTTATGCTTTGCTTTCTTCGGAATGCCGAGCCGCTGCCCGCGCCGGAACGCCTCGGCCTGCTCTGCGCTGACGAATGTGCCGAGCGTTGTCGGGCCTCTGTCCTGTCCGCCGCCGTCCTCCTCGTAAACGACCCAGAATCCGTTTTTCTGCTCGACACAGGTGTTTCTGCCGCTGCAGCTGACCGGGCGCAGCTTGCTGCCGTATACGGGCTTCTTCGGCTTTTTGATCTTGCCGTACCTGGGGTTTTTGTGTCTGCCGTTCTGCATCATCTGTCATCCCTCCGTTTGTCAGCGCGTATACAGACCGTAAACGCTGTTGCTGAACTCGCCGTAAGCAATCTCATGCTTTTTGCCGTTCACTTCAACGGTATAGACCGTGAACCGGTGCGCCTGCCCGTAGAGCGGGTCGATCACCGTCGCCTGACGGCCGGTGTTTTCCCATTTCAGGTCATAGATATTTGTGCCGAACAGGTTTCCGGATGCCGTGTACTTCCAGCCGCCGGCGCGGTTCTTTCCGGCGGCATTCTTTTTGCCGTGATTGCCCTGTTTCTTTTTTGCCATTGCGGTACCCCCGTTTCTCTGCGGACTCACCGTCCGCCGTTCATTTTCCGGTAGAAGAATGCCGCGGCTTCTTCCTCTGTCCGGAATGTGCCGAGCGCATAACGGTGCCCGCGTTCCTCATTGTACACGATCCAGCTTCCGGCCTTGTTTTCAATGAAACAGCCTTCATAACACGGATGCCCGCCGATGCGCTTTCCGTCCTTCTCAATATAATAGGAATTGTCCGGAACACCGGCTTTTTTCAGTTTTTCCTGAAGATCGTGCATATCGCGGGGATTCCCCTTCTTCGGTTTCTTCCTGTGTGCCATAGATGATACCCCAGATCGTCATAAACAGCATATTACAGCGAGCTTTCTGCGTCAGATCATTTCGGTCTTTTCAGTCTGTGCGATTTCCGGTGCTTGCTGTTCGTCTGCCGGTACTCCTCCGGCGTCTTTTTCGGCTTTCCTTTGTCAATCATGCTCTGCATATATGCGGTCGCCTCCGTCTCGCTGTGGAACCGTTTGTAAACTGTACGGTGTCCTCTGTTGTCAATCATGATGTTGCTGCCTTCGACATAGAGATCATGGTCTCCGCCGAATATATACAGTCCCATGTCAATCCCTCCTGTCATTTCTTTCGGTGCTTTCCTTTTCGGGGTGCGCTTTTCCGGATGCTGTCAGCTTTGCTTTCTGCGGTAGAGCTTTGCGGGGCGGTGACCCTCGCCGCGGACATATTCGTCGGTCTCCTCGACATAGCCGCTGACCATGCGCCGGAAATTTGCAGGCAGCACGGAGACATTCATGATCGTTTCCTGTACCTTCTGCAGAGCGGTCAGCGTGAATTTCTCCGGCAGAAAATCGAAGATCGCGTCGTAATTTTTGGCCTCGTTCCGGAGCGCGGTCAGTGCCGCCGCGATGATCGCCGCGTGGTCGAACGCGAGCCCGCCGCGGTCAAGGATGCGGAAGGTCGTCCGGCCGAAGCTGGTCTTTTCCGCCGCGAGTACGGCGTGCAGTTCAATGTCGGCGTAGGTCAGTGAGAGGTGATACGCGCCGGATTCGTCGCAGTCAAAGCTGACGCTGAACCACTGGGCATCGGCGGCGTCATCCTGACCCGTCTGCCGGACGGATTCCTCGCTGATGACGGACGCGTAGGCATTTGAGATGATCCAGCCGCGGGGGTCGCGTTCCGGCTCGCTGAACACGCCGACCGGAAGAATGGAGACCGGCTGCACATTGGTTTCCTCGAAGATCTCGCGGAGCGCGCACTGTTCGACGGTCTCATCGCGCTGCAGGAAGCCGCCCGGCAGTGCCCACATATCCTTGTACGGGTGGCCGCCGCGCCGGATCAGCAGGAGCAGCAGTTTGTTTTCGGGATTTTTGCGGTAATTCTGCTGGCTTTCCGGCCGGATCATGAAGGCGGCGACGTCCGCGGTGACGGATGGGCGGTCGTAGTCGCTGAGGCTGTAGTTTTTCAGAAATTCTTTTTCGCTGTCCATTCGGATTCCCTCCTCTGTTGTTCCTATAATGATAATATCATAAAATGAATAAGAAGTCAAGAGGCTTAGAATATTTTTATATTTTAACTGTATGGGGCGGCGTGCACGATTCACTTTTCATGATTCGTTATTCACTAAAAACAATTGGGAGCAGTGACCTATCAGAAGCCGCCCCGCGGCGTGTGCTAAGTAAATTGGGAGAGCTTCGCCAACCGTCTCCGGAGGAAATTGCCAGCGCGGGCTCTGCGGCGAGCTTCAGCATTGGGAGCAGCAATGCCAAAGAAGCCGCCCCGCGGCGTGCGCTTAGCTAATTGGGAGTGCTTCGCTCACCGTCCCCGGAGGGAATCGCCTGCCCGGGCTCCGGGCTTGAAATGTTCATATTATCGTGGTATACTATGAGCTGAACAAAATAAACTGAGGAGGTGCCGATATGGCAGAGATTCAGCTGAAACCGCTGGAACCTTCCGACCGGGAGCAGTTCATCCGGGACAATCAGGAGGCGTTCCGGTACGGCGCACTGGAAGAATTCGGTCAGCGGGACGATCACTTTGAGGAGAAAGGTGAGATCATCTCCCGCAAAACGATCGAGCAGTCGATTGACGGCGGCAGGGCTTACCGCATTCTGCAGGACGGCAAGCCGGTCGGCGGTACGGTCATCCGCACCGAATACGATCAAGGTGACTTGGAGCTGCTGTTCGTCTCGCCTGCCGCGCACAGCAAGGGCATCGGGTTTGCAGCGTGGTGTGAGATCGAGGCGATGCACCCCGAGGTCACCGTCTGGGAAACCGTGACGCCGTATTTTGAAAAGCGCAATATCCATTTTTATGTGAACCGCTGCGGCTTTCATATTGTCGAGTATTTCAACGAGCATCACTGCGATCCGCAGGATACAGACGGAGAGCTGTTCGAGATGTTCCGCTTTGAAAAAATGCTGCCCGGAACGCCCGAATCCCTGCAGGCACAGACCGCGCGCATCTCGCATTACGAAAAACTGATGCGGCAGGCGGAGACACTGAACGCAGACGATCCCGCACAGGGTGACGCGCTCCGTGCGCTGTCTGCGTATTACGGCAGCGATGCGTGGAAGCGCGATCTTGCCGCCGATGAAGCAGGACTGCTCCCGCCGGAGCTGCTGCGCGGCGTGCTCTCCGAGGACGGGCTTTACAATTTGCTGGAACAGTACGATATGCTTTGAAGCAAACAATATAAGCAAACAATATAAAGAAAGGGTGTAAACAATGAATCATTCGATCAACGAAACACAGATCACGGCACAGGAGCTTGCGGATTCCGTCTGCGAAAGCGGGAAGATCACGCCGGACCGCACGCTGGATTTTGACATTGTGGTCGTCGGCGCGGGCGCGGCAGGCGTACCGGCTGCGGGCTGGGCGGCAGAGCTCGGCGCAAAGACCGCGCTGCTGCAGAAGGAATCGAATGTCGTTTCGCAGGGCAACTGCGGCTCCGCGATCATCCGCTCCCGCTCAACGGAAGCGGGTATCGCAAAATGGATCCACCACACGAACAGCCTCTGTGCATGGCGCGCCGATACGAAGCAGCTGCGCGCCTATGCCGAGCATTCCGAGGAAGCGATGATCTGGTTCCTGAACCGCGCGGGTCTGACCGCGGAGACAGAATACGGCGACGGCAGCCGCGTAGACAGCAACACCGAAAGCGCAAAACTGCTGAACGACGGTGATAAGCTCTGCGCATTCCGCAGTACGAGCGGCGATTTCACGGGGCTGTGGCAGGATCGCGGCAATACCTATGATTACGGCGACGATCACTGCTATTTCTGGGCACCGTGGATCGGGCCGAAGCCGCTGAATGTCGGTCATGCGCTGCGGAAGGTGCTGGATAACGTGACGGCAAAATGCCCGAATCTGGAGTTGTTCTTCTCGACACCGGCCGTGCAGCTTGTGACCGAAAACGGCAGAGTCACCGGCGTCATCGGCAAGAGCAAAGACGGCAGCTATACGCTGTTCCGGGCGGCAAAGGCGGTCATCCTCGCGACGGGCGACTACACGAATAATCCGGCCATGGTCGCGCGGTGGTGTCCGGATATCGCGGAATTTGACAAAAAGCAGTTCGGCAAGACCGGCGACGGCCATATTCTCGCGGTCAGTGCGGGCGCGCACATGGAGCCCGCCGGACATACCAAAATGATGCACGATTTCGATTCCGCGCTGATGTTCGAGGAGCCGTTCCTCTATCTGAACATGAACGGCGAACGCTTCACGAATGAATACACCGGCTTTGTGTATATGGGCAATCTGCTGCGCGATCAGCCGGCCTATAAGGGCAGTATGCTCGACGCGGATCATC
The DNA here is from genome assembly GCA_001940925.1 of Ruminococcus sp. Phil11. GTDB lineage: Bacteria > Bacillota > Clostridia > Oscillospirales > Ruminococcaceae > Firm-04. The sequence continues at coordinate 123,095 of MSGZ01000030.1, read as the reverse complement.
CGGACGGCTCAAAGGGCTGGTACTGCACGGTATACGACAGCAGCTATATGGAATGGGATAAGGATTCCTTTGTGGACGGCCCCGTGCCGCCGTTCGTCATGGAGAAGTTCATTCCCGGCGCGGTGGAGAACCCGCAGGGCGTGTTCAAGAACCTGATCGACCTGCACCGCTGCGATACGCTGGAAGAACTTGCCGCCGAGCTTGATCTCCCCGCAGAGGCAATGCTCGCATCCGTTGAACGCTACAACCAGCTCTGCGAACAGGGCTGCGATACCGATTTCGGAAAGCCTGCAAAGTATCTGCATCCGATCGTGAAGCCGCCGTTCTGGGGCGCGCGCAAGCATATCCGCGTTTCTGCGGGCGTATCCGGCATCCGGATCAACGAACATGCACAGGCACTGGATGCGGACGGCAGGCCGATCCCGGGGCTCTACTGCGCGGGCAATCTCGGCGGACCGTTCTTCGGCGGCGCGGATTATCCGTTCCACCAGACCGGACTGTCGCTCGGTCGCTGCTACACCTTCGGCATGATCGCTGCAAAGCACGCGCTTGGCTTCCGCAGCGCACCGCAGGCATAACTGAAAACGGAGCAAACGGGTGCTGACATACCGGCCGGCATCCGTTTTGCATTTGTCTGCCGGGATATACACGAAGGACACAAATAGTCACAGCTTCGCGATATTATAGATTGACAAAGGAATCAATCTCTGCTATAATGATATTATTATAATGTATCGTGTGAGCCGGGCCGTTCCGCAGCGGAGCAGCCTGAAGCATTACGGGAAGAAAGAGGTACGCTTATGAAACCGATCCTGATTTCCATCAGCCGCGAATACGGCAGCGGGGGCAGAGAGATCGCGCAGAATATCTCCGACCGTCTGGAGCTGCCGGTCTTTGACAGAAAGCTGATCGACCTGACCGCGGATCAGTGCGGCTATTCGACCAAGTTCATTCAGGAGAACGAGGAGCGCATGACCAATTCGTTCCTGTTCAATGTTGCGGTCCAGGGGCCGTACTCCCCGTTCACCGAGGCCGAGGCTCTGCCGCAGGACTATGTCTTTCTGACACAGAGCAAGATCATCACGAAGCTGGCGAATGAGAACCCCTCTGCGGTGTTCGTCGGACGCTGCGCGGATTATATCCTGCGCGATCATCCGAGCCTGTTCAGCGTGTTCATCACCGCGGATATGGATTACCGCGTCAAGCGCGCCGTGGAGTGCTACGACGTCCCGCCCGAAAAGGCGTATTCGATCGTCAGCCGCCATGACAAGCAGCGCAGACGGCACTATAATTATTATACCGGAATGGAGTGGGGCTCCAGCTCCAATTATCACCTGATCCTGAACACCGGAAAGCTCGGCATTGCGACCGTGACAGACATTCTGATCGAGCTCATCAAGAACGCCTGAATCCCTGAAAAAAGATTCCCGGATTACCCCGGAAAAGATGATAGCCAACCTATCAATTTTGTCATATTTGCAGATGGAAAAAGTGCCCGTCCGACGCTCCGGACGGGCATTTTTGTGCACGTTCAACTGAAATTTGTCCTCAATTACAAATAATTATAATCAGTATCAGTACAACTTTCCGTAAAACAGCACAAAAAGCGGGCAGTCGTTTTGTATAAGGTGCAAGAACTTTCTTTTTTTCACAGAAAGCTCTTGCTTTTTTTTGGAAATTATGGTAGAATATACACATTCCAGCAGGCCGTTCACAGAACGGCAATATTATAATATTTTTCAGCATATGATTGAGTATCACAGAATGGAGGTTGTATTATGAAACGGTTTCGCGGAAGCGTCGCGCTGCTGCTCGCAGCAATTATCTGGGGTACTGCATTTGTTGCACAAAGCGAAGGCATGAATTACGTGGAGCCGTTTACTTACAATGCCATTCGCACACTGATCGGCGGTATCATTCTGATCCCGTTCGTCATCGGCTCCCGCATCAAGGAAAGCAAGCCGCCGTACGTGATCCCCGGTCCGGATCGCAGAATGTCAGTCAAGGGCGGCATTCTTTGCGGCATCCTGTTATTTGCGGCAAGTTCCTTACAGCAGCTTGGAATTACGATGACAACAGCAGGCAAAGCGGGCTTTGTTTCCGCGCTGTACGTCGTGATCGTCCCGCTGCTTTCGCTGCTTTTCCACCGCCGCCTTCCGAAGCTGATGTGGGCGTGTGTTGCAGCAGCGATCGCGGGATTTTATTTATTATGTATGACCACAGGCTTCCATGTCAATGACGGCGACCGCCTGATGCTCTCCTGCGCGGTGTTCTTCGCGCTGCACATCATGGTCGTTGACCGCTTCAGCAAGCGTTATGTGGACGGCACGCTGATGGCATGTGTCCAGTTCTTCACCGCCGGCCTGATGATGACGGTCTGCATGGTGCTGTTCGAGCATCCGCAGATGTCCAGCATTCTGGCGGCAAAGCATACGATCCTGTACGCAGGCGTCATGTCCTGCGGCGTTGCGTATTCCCTGCAGCTGATCGGTCAGCGCAGAACCTCTCCGGCCGTCGCGACCATGCTGATGAGCCTGGAAGCCGTCATCGCGGCACTGTCCGGCTGCATGATCCTCCACGAGCGCATGACGCTCCGCGAGGTCGCCGGCTGTACGCTGGTATTCGGTGCCGTGCTCTTTGCACAGCTCCTGACCCAGCCGAAGTCCGCAGTCATCGTTGCCGGCAAGATCGTCGAGCAGCCTGACGAGGACGAACCGCAGGAGTCGTTCAAGAGCGACCGTCCCTACAGCCTGCCTGCGGCAAAGCTTTTCTCCAAAATGCGCTCGGATATGCGCACGGATCCTTAACGAACTGACAATGCCCGCGGTGCTTCGGTACTGCGGGCATTTTGTTTTTGGTGAGAAATTATATTAAATTTAAGAAAACCTTTATAAAAATGTGCTTGCATCTTTCGGCAGAATCCGCTATAATAATAGTGGTACGGGAAAGGAGTGACTTTTCATGGAAACAATTTTGATTTGTGACGATGAGCGTGATATTGTATCTGCCCTGAATATTTATCTGCGGGCAGAGGGCTGGAAAACGGTTTGTGCCTATTCCGGCAAAGAAGCACTGGAGATCGCTGCGACGCAGAATATCCAGCTGATCCTCATGGACATCATGATGCCCGAAATGGACGGCATCACCGCGATGACGGAGATCCGCAAGACCAGCAATGTGCCGGTCATTCTGCTGACGGCCAAGTCGGAGGACTCTGACAAGATCCTCGGCCTGAATGTCGGCGCGGACGATTATATCACGAAGCCGTTTTCTCCCGCGGAGGTCGTGGCGCGCGTGCGCTCCCAGCTCCGCCGCTATCTGCGGCTCGGTGCCGCGGAGGCAGATGACCCCAATGTGCTGACGGTCGGCAGCATTGCACTGGACATGAAGGCGCGCTCGGCAACGCTGGACGGCGTGCCCGTTCCGCTGACACCGATCGAATACGAAATTCTTTCGCTGCTGATGCACAATGCCGGAACGGTCTTTCCGCCGCGCGATATCTATCAGGCTGTCTGGAAGGCGAACCCGATCGGCTCGGAGAACACCGTCGCCGTGCATATCCGGCATCTGCGCGAAAAGCTTGAGATCAACCCGCAGGAGCCGCGCCATATCAAGGTCGTCTGGGGACAGGGTTATAAGCTGGAGAAGCCGTAAACCGGCTTCTTCTGCATGGGACAGCGCGCAGCTGCAGGCTGTCCCGTTAGGAGGTGCACTTTATCTGCCATGGCGCGCAAAAACGTACACAGTCCCGTTTTCCGCGGCCTGTCCGTAGTTCTGTCGATTCTGTTCATGTGGGGCTTCGGGCTTTCGCTGCTGCTGGTTTTTATGAATATCTCGATCGGCTTTGCGGATAACGATGAGGATTTCCGGCAGGCCTTTCTGGAGCAGACGTTCAGAAAGGAAAGTGCTGATCTTGAAAGCTATATCGGGGCTTATCTGCAGAAGGACCACGATGATTCCGATCAGTATCTGATCAGTATGCAGAAGCAGTATGCCCCGGACAATACGAATTTCCGCTTTGCTGTCATGGATCCGGAAGGAAATCTTCTGATGTCCAACGATCCGGACTACAGCGACAAGACCCCGATGATGGTCTCCAATATCTCGCGCCTGCCGGTTCTGCTGGATTCGCAGCAGTATCCCGTGCAGAAATCCTTTGAGAACCCGATCTCGGCATACAGTGAGATCATCAACGGTGACATTCCGCATCTGCTGGATCATCCGGAGGAATTTGATGTCTGGTACTTTACGGATGATGACGTACAGAACGCCCACAAGAACGGGCTGAACGTCAGGGTCTATTCGGAGCCGGTCAGCGATTACGAATTTTTCAAAACGGAGGAAGAAGCAGAAGCCTTCGATTACAGCACAAAATACAGCGATCTCGCAGAATGGGAGATCCTTGCGGCGAATGCGTCCAGTCCGGCACTGAATCAGCTGCCGGAAACCGGTCAGACCGGCGTCCCTGCGGAGACCGTCAAACGCAGCGATGCGGATAAGGTCGTCGTGTTCGTGCAGGGCTACAAATCGGTCGAGCAGCTTCATGTCACGCTGGAAGAATACTACGACAGAAAGGTCGTCGGCGAGCCGATCGTCGCAGCCGATGCCGAGCTTGAGAACAAGCTGATGAACAGTCTGGACATCACGATCCGCGGCCGCCGGAATACCTATCTGGAAAGTCGCCTGCTGATCTATCTGCCGACACAGCTTGAGGTACAGGACAGCATCCGTGCAAACTATACCGTGTATCATTCCCTGTTCCGTCACGGAGAGCTTTCTGTTATCATTATGTTCGTCTGTCTGATCCTGACGGTCATTTCCTGCATCGTCATGTGTACGGCTGTCGATCCCGCAGACAAAAACGGCCGGAACCGTGTATCCCGCGTGCACAGCATCTTTTATGAGCTGTTCTGGCTCCTGCCGGTCGCGCTGCTTGTGCTCTCCGCGCTGACGATTGATCTTCTGTATTATCAGGACTGCTCCTACCGGATGATCGTGATCTTCTGCGCCGGCATGGTGCTGACGATCGCCGCCTCGTGCGTGCTCTGGCTGTACACCACGGCGATCCGTGCAAAAATGGGAACCTTCTGGTCAAGCTTCGGCACTTACCGCTTCTTCCGGTTTGTGCTCTCACTGTTCAGCAATGCACCCGGCTCGACCTTTGCAACAATTGCATTCGCGATCATTCTGTTCGTGCTGAACGGCGTTGTCGTTCCGAGCATGACACACAGCGGACTGGGACGAACGGATAAGATCATCATGTTCCTGATCCTCGTTCTGGATCTGCTGGGACTGCTCTTTCTCACATACTGCATTTATGCCTATTTCGAGCTGCATAAGCTTGTCAAAAAAATGGAGACCGGCGATTTTGAACCGGCAGAGCATACTGTGCCGCTGGCCGGCGATTTCGGCCGCTTTGACCGCTCCCTCAATGAGATCACCGACCGCGTCGGGGAGATCGTTGCAAGGCAGACGAAAGCGGAGCATCTGCGGACGGAGCTCATTACGAATGTTTCGCATGACCTGAAAACGCCGCTGACCTCGATCGTCAATTATGTCGATCTGCTGAGCCGCGAGCCGATGCAGACCGAGACCGCTTCGGAATATCTTGAGGTGCTGCAGCGGCAGGCCGCAAGGCTCAAAAAGCTGACGATCGATCTTGTGGACGCGTCGAAGGCCTCGACCGGCAACCTGACCGTCGAGCTTGTCCCGACGGATATCCGCGTGCTGCTCTCCCAGCTTGCGGGTGAATATGAGGAACAGCTTTCGGCGCGTGACCTGATGCTGATGCAGAATCTCCCGGCGGAATCTATTACGATTCTTGCGGACGGGCGGCAGATCTGGCGTGTGTTTGACAATCTGCTCAACAATGCCTGTAAATATGCGCTGCCCGGAACGCGTGTCTATCTGGACGTGAAATGCGACGGCGAAACGGTTGAGATCACCATGAAAAATATTTCCGCAACACCGCTGAATATTTCCGCTGACGCGCTCATGGAACGGTTTGTCCGCGGGGATGCGTCCCGCCACACGGAAGGCAGCGGACTGGGACTTTCCATTGCAAAGGATCTGACTGCGCTGCAAAACGGCGTACTCGATCTGAAAACGGACGGCGATCTGTTCAAGGCGATCCTGCGGTTCCCGGTCTATCATGTGCCGGAGGAGCCCGCGGAGGAAGCCGCAGAGCCGGAAACACCGCCCGCAGAATAAAAAACGGGCGGAGCTGCCCGGTCAAGGAGGGGCAAACATGGAACGAACCGTAACAGTGACCGGCACCGGAGAGGTGCGCGTGAAGCCGGATATCATCCAGATCTCCTTTGTGCTGAACGCGAAAAACACGCATTATACCGACATGATGCAGCAGGCGGATACGCAGCTCAGCGCGCTCCGTCAGGCACTGCAGCACTGCGGCATCCAGCCGGAGCAGCTCAAGACCTCGGACTACAGCGTTCAGACGGCCTACGAGCATTTGCCGGACGAGAACGGCAATTTCCGTCAGGTCTTTTCGGGCTATGTCTGCCGTCAGGCGCTGCTGCTGGAGCTGCCGCTGAATATGATGAAGCTTGCGGAGATCCTGCGGGCAGCGGAAAACAGCCTGACCGAGCCCGAATTCCATATTTCGTTTTCCGTGCGCGACCGTCATGCGGCGGAGGCACAGGCACTGAAGGCTGCTGCGGAGCAGGCACGCTGCAATGCGGAGGCACTCGCGGCGGCAGCAGGCATCCGGCTCGGAAAGCTGATCGCAGTCTCAAACAGAAGCAGCTCGCCTGATCTGGTTTCTCCGACCAATTATACGATGATGCGGGCAAAAATGCCTGCTGCGGCCTGCGATGCCGCCGCGGCGATCACGCCGGAGGATATCTGCACGGAGGAAACCGCAGAACTCGTCTGGGAGATTCTGGATGCAGCAGACGGGAACGATGTGCCCTGACTGCGGTATGAATCGTAAAAAGGACGCTGATGTGAGTATCAGCGTCCTTTCAGTTTGTCGAAAAAAGGTATCCGCTTCGCGGATGCTATGAAAGAATGGGGACCTCTAATCGCCCATGTTTCGCAAAGCGAAACTGCGCAGTTTGCCTTCGGCAAACGTGCGGCTCCCAAGCCCGCCGAGCTCTTGAACGCCGGGGGATTCCGCTCACTGCGGTGAGCGGCTTAGGGCTCCGCCCTAAGAACCCGCAAACTTTTGAAAAAGTTTGATCAAAACTTTTGATGTGGATGCGTGCCGCAGCGTAATGCATGACCGGCAGCAAAATGGGTTCTGGGGACGAGTCCCCAGCGGGAGTTTGAGGGCAGCACCCTCATTCTGAATCCGTCCACCTTACCGCGTCCCGCGCTCGGCGACGATCTCGGCGAGTTCGCCGACATTCTTCATGCCGGAGACTTCCTTCATCTTGAACCGCATTCCGAATGCGCTCTCGATCTCCGAGATCAGGTTGAAATGCTCAACACTGTCCCAGCCCTCCACATCCGCCGAGGTCATCTCGTCGGAGAGCTCGATGCTGTCGTCGTCGAACACCTCACGGAAGATCGGGGTCAGTGCCTCCATTGCTTCTGCCTTTGTCATTTTGATTGCTCCTTTCTCTTTTTACTGCACGCGGATTGTTTCAATCTTGTCCGCGTTCGGACCGTTTGCACTAAAGCTGTTCATCGCGAACAGCACATCGGTGATACCCTGCTGCTTGATAAACTGCACGGCATTCAGATTGAAATACCGCATGTCAATCACGTAGATCTCGTCAAACGAGGACGTCAGCCACGGGATCAGCGCATTGCCGTAGCTGTCCTTGATGACGCAGAGCTTCCGGCCGTTGCCGACATCCGAGGTGATCTTCAGCACATGATCGTCACCGGACATATACACCATATACCAGCTGACCGGCGCGACATTTTCAATATCCATGAAGAAATCGCCCTCGCGCTCAAAGCCGAACGACCGGTTGTAATACTCCGTGCGGAACTGCTTTTTCGGCACATACCAGAAAAATTCCTCCGGATTCTCTTTCAGGATAATGTTGCCCGAGAAGCCGTACAGCGTGCCGACATAGCCCTCTTTGGAATGCCGCTCATATTCGTCGATGCGGGCGAACGGCACTCTTGCCGCGGCGGAGAATACCTCCGCGCCGTAGAATGAGCCGAGCGACGTCCAGTGGTGATCCGTCCGCATGAAGATCGGCTCGTCCACATGCTTTTCCAGTGCTTTGTAGACATCGACCGGCGTGACGTTCACAAGGTTCTTGTTGATATAGTCGATGTTGACCTTTTCGCTCGTGATGAGATCCTGATATTCCTCCGGCGTATAGAACGAGCAGGGCGTCGGCACGACCATGGAATACATATTGACGTCCGGCAGCGATTCCTTGAACCGGTTGACATTCTGAATATAGCCCTCGCCGAGCGTTTCCCAGCCGCCGAACAGCATGATGCCGCGATTGTTGACGATCAGGATGCGGTTGCTGATCTCGCCCTCGCGCTCCGGTGCTTCCGGTTCGGGGACGGCGGTCGTTTCGGTGACGGCCTCCGTTTCCACATTCAGCAGCGTGACCGCCGTGACGCGCGGAGCGGTTGTCTCTGCGGGCGGCTCGGTCGTAACTGCTTCCGGAACAGGCTGCTCTGCGCCGATGCTTCCGTGGATCGCCGCTTCGCTCTGCATTCCCATGCATTTGCGGATCTTCTGGACCCAGCCCTTGAGCGTCGAACGCCCCGGCACGGTATCATTATAGTATTCCGCGACACCTGCGGTATAGCTGCCGTCGAGATACTTCTCCATGGAAAACTCCGGCATCTTGGCGAGCGTGCGGTTTTCCTCCATGGAAACGGTCGGGCGTTCGAGCACGAGCATTCCGAGCGCGACTGCGAACAGAATCGTCAGGCAGATGCCGACATTCCATTTTGCGTTCTGACGGGCGGTCTTTGCGCCGGTCAGCTTTGCACGGATGCCCGCGGCCTCGCGGCTCCATGCGCGGTCGGTGCTGCGCATCTGCTTTTTCAGCGCGGCTCTGCCGTCTCTGACTGCCGCACGGTACTGCGCTGCCGCTTCCTCATCGGAGCAGGCCGGAATATGCACCGGCATTCTTCTCCGGACGGGCGGCGGTGCCGGTTCATCCTCCGGCGCGTCGGCTTCGTCCGCATCCTCTGCCGCTTCAGAGCTCTCCGGCTCTGTGGCCGGTTCGTCTGTATATTCTGTTTCTTCCTCCGCGGCGGCCGTTTCCGGATCCGTGATCTCCTCCGGTTCGTCTGCCGGTTTTTCCTCCGGCTCCGCGGGGAGCTCCGTCGGCGGGGCGGCGGATTCCCGCAGCACCTGCGCGACGATCGCCTCCGGCGCATGGGGATTCTGAACCTCTGTGATGATATGCTCCAGCAGATCGGCCGTTTCGACCGGCCTTGTCTCTGCGGATTCCTCCTCCTCGGGCTCCTCGTCTCTGAGCCGCGATTCCTCGATCAGCTTTTCGACGATCTCCTCCGCATCCGACTGCGCGGGCGTAAGCTTCTTAAAATCGTTCAGCCAGCTGAACCGCCCGGTCGGGACAGTGATCGGGATCGGTGCCATTTGCCTGCGGATCGAGTGCTTCGGCGGCTCCGGTGCCGCAAGCTCCAGAATGCTGTTTGCGGTTTCCGCAGCCTTTTCCTTTTCCGACTGCTCCAAAGCAGCCGCTTCACGGCGGATAGCTCTTGCCTGCGCAATGGCCGTGCGCCGGTCGAGCAGCGGTTCCTCCGGCGGCAGCTCCGCAGAAGAAAGCTCCTCCGGGACGTCTGCCTCCTCCGGCTCCGGCTGCATGATCTCATCCGGCAGATCGGTATTCGGCATGGCAAAGCCTCCTTTCTCTGATTCTATGCACGTTCATGCTTCTTTTCAGCTCTGAACGTCAGTTCCTTTCAAGCTGGATTGGTTTCATACAGCATCCTCCGTCCGCGCTCAGAAGCGGAAATACAGGAACGGATTATTCGTTGCATCCACAAGCAGAATGCTGCTGACGATCAGCAGTGCGGCATTGCAGACGGTCTGGAACATATCGACTGCGTAGACCGCCGCCGCATAGCGCGTCTTGAGCTTCTGCAGACCCTCATAGAGCGGGAAGCAGCAGATCAGCGCGGCGAGCAGCAGGAACAGATTGTTCTGCACGGAAAGCTGCACCACATTGTCAAAGAGCGCGTTGCCGTTCAGGCCGAACAGGTTTTTGAAGAAATCACCCAGTCTGCCGAGATCCTCAAAATAGAAGATACCGAAGCCGATGATAATGACGATCTTATTATAGATATGCCGGATGACGATCGGGATCTTTTTCATGCGCTTCTTGCCGATGAGCTGTTCGATCAGGATGAACACGCCGAAATACAGACCCCAGATGATGAAGTTCCAGCTTGCGCCGTGCCAGAGACCCGTGCAGAACCACACGAGGAACAGGCCGCCGTATTTTCTGCGCTTGCCGAAGATCGGCACATAGAGCAGATAATCGCGGAAGAAGGTGCCCAGCGAGATATGCCAGCGCTGCCAGAATTCCGAGATATCCTTGCAGAGGAACGGGTGCCGGAAGTTTTCGTCAAAGTGGAAGCCGAACATCCGTCCCATGCCGATCGCCATATCGGAATAGCCCGAGAAATCGAAATAGATCTGCATCGCGTAGACGATGACCGCGTACCATGTGCCCGTAACGGAGAGCACCGAGCCGGGTGTCCCGAAGAACTGATCGACGATCACCGAGAGGTGATTGGCCAGAATGACCTTTTTGCCGAGGCCGATCATCAGGCGGGTCAGACCCTCGCTCAGATCGGCGAGCGTTGTTTTCCGGTTTTTGATCTCCTCCGCGATCGTTGCATAGCGGACGATCGGTCCCGCGATCAGCTGCGGGAACATGGAGATATAGAGCAGCAGATGCAGCGGGTTGCGCTGAACGTCGATTTTCTCCCAGTAAAGGTCGATGATATACGAGAGGATCTGGAAGGTATAAAAGCTGATGCCGATCGGCAGCGTCAGCTTCGGGATCGGGAGATTTACGCCGGGGATCAGGTTCAGGTTTTCGGCGATGAAGCCGCTGTACTTGAATATGCCGAGCAGCCCGATGTTGAAGATCAGGCTGACGATCATGACGGCTTTTGCGCCGCTTTGATTGCCTTTTTTCTGGAATCCGCCGATGCCGAGGCCGAACAGATAGTTCATCAGCACGCTCAGCAGCAGAAGAAGGATGTAGGTCGGCTCGCCCCATGCATAAAAAATGAGCGAAAAGACTGTTAAGGTGATATTTTTAACCGTTAAAGACGGCGAAAGCCCGTAGCAAAGCAGGCATACGGGCAGAAACAGATATAGAAAATAAAGGCTTGAAAAGACCATATTCTGTTTGCTCCTGCATTTGTTCATCCGGCGCGGCCGGTTTTCTGTATTTTTCCGGTGCTGAGCCCGTTTTTCGGGCGTCTTTTTTATTATATCACAAAAGCCGCAAACATGCAAGCGGTTTCCGAAAAAAAGCGGGGCAGCCCCCGCGGGCGATTCCCTCTGGGGGCGGTTGGAGGAGAACTCCCAACATTCGCAACGCACGCCGCGGGGCGGCTTCTTTGGCGTTACTGCTCCCAGCACGAAAGCCCGCTGGTTGCCTCCCCTGAAAGGGGAGGGGGACCGCGAAGCGGTGGAGGGGTAGCGGGGCAGCCCCCGCTGCCGTTTCCCTCCGGGGCGGGGAGCCCCCGCGGGCATCTCCCTCCGGGGGCGGTTGGCGGAGAACTCCCAACAATCACAACGCACGCCGCGGGGCGGCTTCTTTGGCGTTACTGCTCCCAATGCTAAAGCCCGCCGGCAGCATACCGATATTCTTTTTTTTAGTGAATAGTGAATAACGAATAGTGAAAAGTGAAAAGCGGCGGTATCGCCTGCGGCGATATTTTTTGATATGTGCCCGCAGGGCACACTGCCGTTATTCATTATTCAATCTTCACTTTTCACTTTTTTCCATCCCTCCCATTGCAATTCACCGTATAATATGGTATAATGAATTGATATGCGGATCCGGCCCGACCGGATCACAGACTAAAAATTTATCCGGAAAAGTGTAACCTTTTCCGACGCTTCGGGTCTATATGAGTGAAGGCACGAAGCGCGAAGGGCGGTGAATGCCACGGAAGACGAGAGAATTCTGTCGCTTTTTGAAGAACGGAATGAGCAGGCCCTTGCCGAAACTGTCAGTCAGTACGGCACGCGCTGCAGGAATGTTGCGCGCAATATCCTCGGCAGTGAGGAGGATGCAGAGGAATGTATGAACGACGCTTTGCTCAGTGCATGGAATGCGATCCCGCCCGCACGCCCGCGGCATTACGGAGCGTATTTCCTCACACTCGTCCGCAATTTCGCCCTGAAGCGGTATGCGGCCGGCCACGCCGAAAAGCGCGGCGGAGGTCAGATGCCGCTTGCCCTCGCGGAGCTTTCTGATTGTCTGTCCTCCGGCGAAAACGTCGAACGCGAGATCGACCGGCGCGCAATGCTGGAAGCGGTCAGGCAGTTCCTCGGTGAGCTCCCTGAACGCCAGAGAAATCTGTTTGTCCGGCGATACTGGTATGCTGCGCCGATCTCCGAGATCGCGGAAGACTTTGAAATGACTGACATCAATGTAAAGGTGACGCTCTCACGGATTCGGAACCGGCTGCAAAAGCACCTGCGGAAGGAGGGATTGTTGTGAAAGAGCTTGAATTTATGGAGCTCCTGAGCGAACTCCCCCCTGAATATATTGAAGCGGCTGCGGGACCGCAGAAGAAACGGCGCGGGATCATCTTCCGGAAGCATTACGGGATTCCGGTGATCGCGGCGTGTCTGGTGGTCATCATTGCTGCTGCGATCTATCCGCGGCTCCGCGTCGAAAAACCGGAGCAGGTTCCCGAGCCGGAACAGACGACCTATACGACGACCGTTGCCGAAACCGTCCCCTATGAGGCGGAGGAAACGGCAGTCACGGCGACAACACGCAGGAATGCCGCCGCTGAACAGACCGTAACTGCTCTGCAGACTGCTGCCGCGGAGCGGACTGCGGCAGACGGCACGCGGGATACCAAACCCGCACAGACGGCGGCATCCGCGCAGAATGCTGCACCTGCACAGCAGACAGCACAGAACCATGCTGCTGCGGGATCCTCCGCAGCGTCCGCAAAAACGACAGCTCCGGCAAAGACAACCGCGAAAACGACAGCATCTGCAAAGACAACCGCGAAAACGACAGCATCTGCAAAGACAAACGCGAAAACGACGGCATCTGCAAGGACAACTGCGAAAACGACAGCATCTGCAAGGACAACAGCGAAAACGACAGCTTTGCCGCGGACAACAACGATGGCGATAACAAGAATGACAGCACCTCCGGCAAGGACAACTGCGCCGAACATGATTACCACGGCAATGGCGGCTCGCACCGAGGCAATGACGACACCCGTGACCAGGCGGACTGCCGGACCGCCTCCGGCAGTCACGACTGCAGTGCTCGAAACGGAAGCAGCTGCTACCGCACAGACAACAGCGCGTGACGGCTCCAGCGGCGGCGGGCATTGGCATCCGGGTTCACCCGGAGAAGACCCGTGGTCCGGCTGGCATCACAGCGGGCATGGAGTACAGCCGCCGACCAACACGGAACCCTTCGATGTGTTTTTCCTGCAGGCCATTGTGCCGGCGGAAGCGGACGAATATCTGGACGGCATGGCCGTTTTCGGTCAGCTGGAGTACGGCGGCGGCTTTATTATGCCGGATGCCTTTGTCGGATATTCGCTTCCGGACGGCATGGATCCTGCGGATTACAATGTGCTGCCGATGTATTATTACGGTTACATCTGTGATGCGGTTGTGACCGGCGCAGAGTATTCCGGCTTCAGCATGTTTGAACCTTCGGTCTGTATCCTGGAAACCGGTGAGACCTTCCGGAAGTTCATCGCGCTGTTCTGGATACCGAAGGAGATCACGGTCAGTCCGGCTGACTGCGCTGCGAATATTGCCGTGGAATGGAACGCTGACAGCTTTTACGGCGATCTGCCGGATCCCGGCGATACGCTCTTTATCCGGCCTGCCGACTGACGGCGGGATCGCTGCATGATACATGCTTTTCTGTAACATCCTTCACATAAAGAGCCCCGCCTGCGGACGCCTTTTGTCCGCGGGCGGGGCTCGTCTTATCCCTGTGCATCAAAGAAATCCAGGATCAGTTCGTTTGCAATCACACCGTTGTAATCGCCGTTCGGCCACGAGTGCCGTCCGTTCGGGATGGACACATCCCAGACCTGCTTTGCCGTTCCGCTGCCGGTGTATTTTGTCAGCACAGATCTGTCCCCGACCGTTTCCGATGCGGATTCAGTCAGTCCGTTTGAGGCTGCCCAGTATGAGACGACATCCTCGATCGCGGTGACGTCGTAATGCTCTGCGCTGCCGTCGCTGTGCTTCGGGATCAGTTCGTCCTTTTCTCCGGTGAATTGCAGAAAGCCGACGCTGTTTGCATCGTTCCGGTTTTCCCAGATGAGTTCAGGCATCATCCCGGCCACACTGACAACCGCGGCGAAGGTATCACCTGCCTTCATCGCAAGGGTGTGCACCATGGATGCGCCGTTGCTGAATCCTGCGGCATAGGTGCGGGTACTGTCAAAGCCGTAGGTTTCCTGCATGGAGCCTGCAAGCGCTTTCAGAAAGGCGAGGTCCGGATTGTCATCCTCTGCCAGCTTGGAATTCCAGCCGTAGGAGGAGCTCGGGTTGTTCGGCTGCGGGGCGCCGGTAACATACAGCACCGCGTAACCGCGCGGATTGGCCGTTTCCTCCAGATGCGCAATGCTGCGGAAGTTCTCGGCTGTGGCGCCGTATCCGGGCAGCACGATGATCAGCGGTGCGCCGCCGGGTGTTTCCGGAAGATCGAGGATCATGTCATGCTTGATCCCGGCATAGGCGCAGGAGAGCCAGCCTTCCTTTTCTCCGTCAAGGATCTCCGCCTGTTCCGGCGGCTCCGTGACGGCGGGCTCGGTCGCGGCAGGTTCGGTTGCTGCGGGCTCTGTTTCAACAGACAGTTCAGCGGCAGACTCCGGCTCGGGGATGGTGATTTCACCTCCGGCACAGCCGGTCAAAAATGTGGTGCAGAGAAGCAGCGCGCAGAGACTTGTGATCCGTTTCATAATAATCCTCCCGTTTATGATAAAATTGCGGATAAACCGCGCTGCTTACAGTTTAGCATATTTCGCAGAAAAAAGCAAGCGGCTCGCGGCAAATGTTCCATAATAAAAAGGCAACGGTACTGCAAAAACCGCTTGCATTTTCCGTCGGAATATGGTATACTGATAGGGCAAATCTATAACTGAGCGAATCATGTATCGGAGGACTATATGAATACCGTACAGGACAATACCGCAGCGGAACAGTTTGCGCGCCTTGACGCGCTGATCGGAGAAACGCCGCTGCTTGCGATCGCAATGCGCTACCGTGGGGAGCTGCGCACGGTCTACGCAAAAGCCGAGGCCTTCAATCTGAGCGGCAGCATCAAGGACCGCGTGGCATATCACATCCTGAAAAAAGCCTACGCCGCCGGCACAATCAAGCCCGGCGACATCATCGCGGAAGCCACCAGCGGCAATACCGGCATCGCGTTTTCGGCGGTCGGTGCGGCACTCGGGCACCCCGTCGTGATCTATATGCCGGACTGGATGAGTGTGGAGCGCATCAACCTCATGCGCAGCTACGGCGCAGAGGTGCGGCTCGTTTCTGCGGAGCAGGGCGGCTTTCAGGGTTCGATCCGGCTGACGGAGGAGCTTGCAAAGCAGGGCGGCGTGTTCCTGCCCTGCCAGTTCTCCAATGAGGACAACGCGGAGGCGCACGAGCTGCTGACCGGCCCGGAGATCGTCCGGCAGCTTCATTCGCTCGGCAAGACTGCGGACGCTGTTGTCGCGGGCGTCGGAACGGGCGGCACGGTCATGGGCATCGGCAGAGCACTCCGGAAGGTCAATCCGGACTGCGCCGTGTTCCCGCTGGAACCGCTCAACTCCCCGACCCTTTCGACCGGCTATAAGACCGGAAAGCACCGCATTCAGGGCATTTCCGATGAATTTATCCCGCCGATCTGCCATATGGAGGAGGCGACCGGCGTCGTTTCTGTCGATGATATTGATTCGATCCGCATGGCGCAGATGCTTGCGCGGAAGCTCGGCATCGGTGTCGGCATCAGCTCGGGCGCGAACCTGCTCGGCTGCCTGATTGCCGGTGACCGCATCGGCGCGGACAAGACGATCGTCACGGTGCTGGCCGATGACAACAAGAAGTATCTTTCCACCGATTACTGCGAGGAATTTCCCGCGGACGACAGCTGCATGACCGCGCATATCGAACTGCTCGGTGTGCAGTCGGTGCGGTGAGCGCGCTGTCTGAAACGGCTTCCGCTTCAAATTTTGCTGTATCAAACCAAAGGACGCTGATATCACGGTCAGCGTCCTTTCGTTTTTTCAGCGCAGGCTCCGTATATCAAACGCCATAATCAACAGAGTAAACAGAGAAAAACAGTCTGCCGGGCAATGCAGACAGTACCGTTTTTGGAGCGATCCTGCCGCCGTGCGCATTCCTGACAGATATTTTTTTGCCGCACGATGATCGGAATACGCAGAAAACTCCATAGTGAAAAACAGGTGAACAGCCGCTCTGATACCGCATTTTGCAGTCAGAATTTGCTGCTTTGAAGCAAAATTACAGTAACAGCGTGAAATTTGCGGTCATTTTCAACAGGACGCACGAAAAAAAGCTGTCGCGTTTCCGACACAGGCACAATCGTTCTAATTTCTGCATTTTTTATTCCCTTCTTTTTATCAAAAAAGCAAAATAATAGTATTACTTATGGTCGATGTTGCAGGGATAATAACGCAGAGGAAAACGGAACCGGCATTTCAATTTTGTGTAATACGTCAAATTCTTTTTACCAAGAGTATAAAATATAGCAATTTACATACAAAATGCACAAATGAAACAGGCAAGATTCTACAATGAGGCATCTTGCAATTAGAGCAAAAATGTTGTATAATAAAGTTGAGGAAAGTGACTAAATCACTGATTCCGGTGAAATCTGTTTGAATTTTAAAGGAGGATTTCTTATGCCGCAGCAGAATTATGCACAAGCCCCGAATCCGCTCGACAGCCGGATCATGAAGACACCGAGTGCCGTAGCAAGGCGCGCGTTCTTCTATCTCCAGGAGTGCGGACATCTCAAAGCGGGCGACAACCACCACACAAGCCGTCAGAACCTGCAGTCGTTCCTGTTTGCAGTCGTTCTGAACGGCAAGGGCAGTCTGAATTATGACGGGAGACAGTTCCAGCTGGAGGGCGGCGACTGCTTCTTCATCGACTGCCGGGCTCCGCACTCGTATCAGAGCGATGCGCAGGATCCGTGGGAGCTGCTCTGGGTGCACTTTAACGGATGTACCTCAGAGGAGTATTACAAGTTGTTCACGGCGCAGCTTCAGCCTGTGTTCCACCCGGTCTCCACAGTGAAATTCGTTTCACTGCTGCAGGAGATCATGCGCCTGAACGCCGAAACCTATGCCGATACCGAGGTGCTGACCTCCGGCCTGATCGTTGATCTGCTGACGATGCTGCTGACTGTCAACAGCATTTCCGAGGAGAACGATACGGCACTGCAGGCCAAGCTCAAGACCGTGCTCGCACACATCGACGCGAACTTCACCGGCGATATCCGCCTGGATGATCTGGCACGCCGCTTCGATATCAGCAAATACTACCTGACGCGGGAATTCAAACGCGCTTACGGGGAAACGATCTTCCAGCACATCATCGCGCTGCGCATCAACTATGCAAAGCGTCTGCTCCGCTTCACGGACAAGTCTGTGGAGGAGATCTCGTCCCTGTGCGGGTTTAATGACCAAAGCTACTTCTCCAAGCAATTCAAGAAAGCGGAGAATGTCACCTGTCTGGCTTTCCGCCGCCGCTGGCGCGATTGAACGCTCCTCGGAAAAACGGCGGATGACCTGCGGGAAATCTGCTTGGTGTTTTGGAAGCTCCCTGCTGCAAGATATTTACGGGTGTTTTGCAGCAGGCCGGACGCCGATACTATTATATAGTAGAAGCGGAGGGCCGCGGCTTCCGGACGGCAAGCGGTTTCCCTTTTTCACCTGACGCGGAGCGAGGGCGAAGGCAGCCGCACCGTGCAGCTCAGCAGGCTGCGGGAGGTGCTCGGCAGTTATCCGCTGGTTATCAATACGGTCCCGGCCTTGCTGCTGGACCGCGATATGCTCCGCATTGTCCGGAAGGACGCGCTCATTCTTGATCTGGCTTCAAAGCCGGGCGGGGATGACGTTCAGGTTCATACGGGATCGGCTTCGCCGGTCGGGACGGAAGGAAGTGGCGAAATGCCCGGAAAGCAGAACTGGATGATCGCTGCCGGACTCAGCACCGTGCTTGTCACGGTACTCATCACGTTGCTGATGCAGAAGCCTTCGCAGCCGGTCGTTGTCAGTGTGCAGACGAAAACCCCGCCTGTTGCCGAGATCGGCACAGTGCCGTCAGCCGCTGCAACCGAAAAGCAGCCTGTTGCTGCGCCTTCTGTCACCGCATCCCGAAGCGATCAAAGCAAAGATGAAGTATTACAATGCACAACGCCGGACTACAACCTCAATACTGCGGACGAAGCAGCATTGCAGGAAGTATCCGGCGTCGGTGCTGTTCTGGCGGCGGAGATCATCGCTTACAGGGATTCCGCAGGCGGATTCATAAGACGGTCGCAGCTGCTGGAGATCCCCGGTATCGGGGAAACACTGGCGGCGCGCATCATGGAGCGGTTTTATATTCCGGACGAGCAGCCTGATTCGGTGCCTGAAGTGCCGCAGGATGCGGGAACTCCGGAAATAGAATCTGCCCCCGCAGAACCGCAGGAGCAGGAAATACAAATGCTGAATCTGAATACGGCGGAACGGCGTGATCTGCTGCGGCTTCCGGAAATGACGGAGGAACTGGCAGATGCGATCCTGTCGATGCGGGAACAGCTCGGCGGATATCAGAATCTGCACGAGCTGCTGCTTGTTGACAGGCTCAGCCCGGAATACTTCGAGCATACGCTCAGGGAACACCTTTATATAGTGAATAGTGAATAGCGAATAGCGGATCGTGAAGGCGATAGCTTTACGATCCGCTGTCAGCTTTAAGGCATTCTGGTGTCGGCGGCAGGGTAGTAGTCCTCGCCGCCGATCCTGCCGAACTGCCATGCGTGCGCACGGCTCTTTCTGGTCGCGGCGGCACCGACCGGCAGATCGCAGACAAGATGCAGCGAGGGATCGCTTTCACAGAGCTCACCGATGCTCATGACGATCGCTTCCTCTTCGGTGTGCTGTCCGTCACAGACAAATTCCCATGTGTTGTCATTGAAATGGTGACAGACCGTTGTGATATCCGCACCCTCCAGAACATGCGTGCAGGTCAGCACGAGCAGCCCGGGACGGTCGGTAAAAGGATAGTGTGCCATAAAAATACCTCCGGAATTGTATTGGTTATTATTACTATAACGGAAAACGTAATAAAATGCAAGGGGTATTTCGCAATTTCTGTGATAAAGCCGCAAAAAATGTGAAAGCATGGTGAAAATGACGGAAATCAGGGTCATTTTTGCACGGATTCGTGAAATGGCGTCGGGCTTTGAATGCGATTTTGTAAATTATCGGCCGGATTCTGTAACCGAAATGTAACAAAATCGCAAAAAATCGTGAAATACAGGTATCAAATCGCAAATTGTGCACAAGACAGCAAGATTTGGGTTGAGTAGAATGCACAAAACAACCAAATCAGATGACAAAGTGATGTAATGCATTGACTTTTCGGCCTTTTTCGTGTATATTACAAGTATGAAAACGAGGGACGCGGGATAAGGGCTCCGACGGAAGCCTGACACCGGAAGAACCCCGCTCCGGCAGAACTTGTTTGGAAGGAAGCAAACCTGTAGGAAGGATGCAGGCCGCGCTTCCGGGCTGCGCAAAACGCAGCGAAAATTCCACCCGAACGATCGGGCCCACATTTTCACAGCTGCGAACGCAGCAAAATTTCGCAGCAATTTGAAGGAGGAAATTCCAAATGAACGCACTGAAGAAGTCTCTTGCTCTGATTGCAACTCTGGCAATCGCATCTACCGCATTCTATGCTTGCGGTACCGACACCCCGGCTAACACCGACAGCACCACCGAGGATTCCACCGTTGAGGATTCCACCGTTGAGGATTCCACTGAGGATTCCACCCCGACTGATGACAACGGCGAAGACAGCAGCAGCACTGACGCTGTTGCGATCGACGTTCCGGAGACCGGTGACAAGCTCTCCGTCCTCTGCTGGACCGGCGACGATGTCGAGAAGATGATCGAGAACTTCACCAAGAATAAGCCTGAGTACGCAGGCAAGGTCGAGTATGTCAACGTCGGCTCCAAGGGCCAGGAGGCTCGCGAGCAGTATGCTACCTACTTTGCAGGCGGCGAGGATGCTGACCTCTTCGTTCTCGAGGCAGACTGGATCCTTGAGTACATCAACAACGATGAGTACACCGCTCCGCTGAGCAAGCTCGGCTTCACCGATGCTGACTTCTCCGGCTGCTATCCGTACACCGTTTCCATCGGTACCGATAACAACGGCGTCCTGAAGGCAGCTTCCTGGCAGGCAACTCCGGGTGCATACGTCTACAGAGCAGACCTCGCAGAGGAGTACCTCGGCGTCAAGACTCCGGAAGAGATGCAGCCGTTCGTTGACAGCTGGGATAAGTTCACCGAGACCGCAAAGACCGTTAAGGAAAAGTCCGGCGGCAAGTGCGCAATGGCTGATACCCTCGGCGGTATGTGGCAGGTCTGGCAGTACAACCGCAAGAACGCATGGGCAAAGGACGACAAGCTGGTCATCGACGACTACTGCAAGGAGTATGCAGACCTCGCAAAGAATTACTGGGATAACGGCTATGTGACCAAGGAGTCCCAGTGGGATAACAAGGGCTGGTATCCGATCGGCCAGGACGGCTCCACCATGGGTTACTTCTTCTGCACATGGTGCCTCGGTAAGGGCTCTATGCTGAGCAACGCTGAGGGCGGCATGGAAGATGACGGCGAGACCCCGAAGAATGCTGATATCTACGGCAAGTACAGAATCACCGCTGGCCCGTCTGAGTGGGCATGGGGCGGTTCTTGGCTGGCTCTCTCCCCGAACTGCGACAACGGCGAGATCGCTCGTGACTTCGTCAAGTACTTCACGGTTGATGAGGACACCATGGAGGATTACGCTCTGTTCAAGGGTGAGTTCGTCAACAACCCGACCGTTATGAAGAAGATCGTTGATGACGGTTCCAACAAGAACGCTCTGCTCGGCGGCCAGGATCAGTTCTCTGTCCTGTATGAATCTGCTTCCAAGATCGACATGGACGGCAAGATCACTGCATACGATGCACAGATCAAGGACGCATTCAACAACGCTGTTACCAAGTATGTCAAGGGCGAAGTTGCTTCCTATGATGACATGATCACTGAGTTCAAGAAGAACGCTGCTACGATCGAGGGTCTGACCGTCGAGTAATTCTTACTCCCGACAGACATTCAGACATTTCGCAAACAAACAGAATGCCTGAAAAATAGCATAACCGAATATTTGCCTATTGGGCCTCTGTGCCCAATAGGCGAATATTTTATCTTGATTCGTAATTTTCACTAATTTCTTCTTGAAAGGGTGTGCTGAATGGCTACAGCTGCACAAAAGCGGATCAAATCCGTCAGCTACGCAAAGTACGGCTACATCTTCATCCTGCCGTTCTTTGTCGTGTACTTTATTTTCAGCCTTTATCCGCTGCTTCAGACCTTCATCCTGGCATTCCATGCCAACGGCGGCAGAACGAACCTCGCTTTTGTCGGTCTGGACAACTTTAAGACGATCCTCGCGACGCCGGCTGAAAATGACTTCAAGGCCATGGGTATCCACGATACCTTCTGGCGCTACATGAAGAATACCGTCATCATCTGGGTCGGCAACTTCATTCCGCAGATCGCACTCTCGCTGCTGCTCGCAGTGTGGTTCACCGACCTGCGCGTCAAGATGCCCGGCAAGGGCTTTTTCAAGGTCGTGATGTATATGCCGAATATCATCACCGCTGCCTCTGTTGCCGGTCTGTACCTCTCCCTGTTCGGCGATTCTTCCTACAGTGTGATCAACATGCTGCGCGGATGCAACAACCCGGAGCTCGGCGTCGAACCGCTGAAGATCATTACCGGTGTGTGGAGTGCCCGCGTCCTTGTCATGTTTATTCAGGTCTGGATGTGGTTCGGCAATACCATGATCATGCTGATGTCCGGTATCCAGGGCATCAACGAGTCGCTCTTTGAGGCGGCTGAGATCGACGGTGCAAACTCCCGTCAGACCTTCTGGAAGATCACCTTCCCGCTTCTGAAAACGATCATGGTCTACACGCTGCTGACCTCTATGATCGGCGGTCTGCAGATGTTCGATATCCCGTTCATGCTCCATACCGGAAACGTCATCAACGAGAATATCGCAACGGTTGCTGTGTTTGTTTATCAGATGTTCCACAAGAATTTTGCGAAGCCTTCCTTCGGCTATTCCGCTGCTGCTTCTGTGATTCTGTTCGTCATTACGTCGATCCTCGGCGCACTCGTCTTCTGGGTGCAGCGCGATAAGGATGCAATGGAGAAGGCAAAGAAGCGCAGACAGCAGATCAAGGAAGCCAAGCGCAGAGCGAAAGGAGGCGGGTTCTCGATATGAGCAAGCGTATTACGTATGATGACGGCAAGGGCGGCTATCAGACACAGGTGCTGATTAAGTCTGCGGCAATCTACTTCGCGCTGATCCTGCTGACGCTGATCTGCCTGGTCCCGCTCTGGATCCTCGTTGTCAATGCAACGAAGGCACATGCCGATATTATCTCGAAGGTTTCTCTGATTCCGGGTACACATCTGTTTAAGAACATCAAGACCCTGCGCACGAATACCCTGTACAGCAAGTTCTTCAACCCGCTCCGCGGTATGCTGAACTCGCTGATCATTGCAGGCGGATGCAGCGCACTGACCGTGTTCTTCTCCGGCCTGACCGCTTACGGCCTCGTTGTTTACGATTTCAAGCTCAAGGGCCCGGCATTTGTGTTCATCCTCGCAGTCATGATGGTTCCGACGCAGGTCACTGCCGTTGGTTTCATGAACCTGCTGATTCAGATGAATCTGCTTGACAGCTATATTCCGCTGATCATTCCTGCAATCGCAGCACCTGCAATCGTGTTCTTCATGCGCCAGTATATGCTGTCCTCGTTCCCGCTGGATATCATTGAGGCTGCCCGAATCGACGGCTCCAATGAGTTTCGCACCTTCCTGACCATTTCCATTCCGATGATGAAGCCGGCATTTGCCGTGCAGGCGATCTTCGCATTCATCCAGAAGTGGAATGATTACTACACCCAGTCGATCGTCCTCGTTTCCGGCAAAAAGGAACAGCTGACGATGCCGATGATGGTGCAGAAGGTCATTTCGATCGACCGCAGCCCGGATTCCGGCGCAAACTACGCCGCGATCTTCCTGTCGATCGTCCCCGTTGTCGTGATCTACATCATCCTGTCCAAGTTCATCATCGGCGGCGTCGCTGCCGGCGGTGTCAAGGAGTGATCCGGCTTCGGATTCCCGAAAGCATCAAAAGCACAGTGTCCCTGCGGCACTGTGCTTTTTTGTGAGGTGAGCATATGGGCGATTTTGCAGCCGCACTTGCAGCGGCGCAGCGCGATGCCGGCGGAAAAGGGATCGGCACGCTCGGCGAAAAGACGCTGCATCTCGCGCTGAAATATTATTTTGCGCCGGATCCCGAAACGCATGAGCGGCCGGTCGGCGGTTACGTCGCGGATGCGGTCACGGAGGACGGCGTCATTGAGATCCAGACGCGCGGGCTGCACCGCTTAAAGCCGAAGCTGGACGCATTCCTGCCGGTCTGCCCGGTGACGGTCGTGCATCCGGTCATTGCGGAGAAAACGCTGTACCGCGTAGACGGGGCAGGGGAGCTGCTTGCAAAGCGGCGTTCCCCGAAGCATGAAAAAGTGTATTCCGCGATGCGGGAAATATACACGCTGCGG
Organism: Ruminococcus sp. Phil11; assembly: GCA_001940925.1. Lineage (GTDB taxonomy): Bacteria > Bacillota > Clostridia > Oscillospirales > Ruminococcaceae > Firm-04. Next base: position 99,024 of record MSGZ01000030.1, on the reverse strand, counting down.
CAGTATGTGACAGACCCGCGGTTCCGCATCTGCCTGTGTGAGCTCGAACTGGCGGAGTATTCCGTAGAGTGCGGGAAGGAGTGCCGGAAAAAGCTGGACCGCATCCCGCTTGATCTGCGGCGCATCGTGATGCTGGATACCCCGGCAGATTTTGCGGCTTTCTTGCCGGAACCGCTGCCGGAGCCCCTGACCGCGCCCGCACTGGCAAAGGCTGTGCATACGCCGGTGCTCCCTGTGCGGCTGTATCTGAATCTGCTCGGGAGCATGGGAATCCTTGCAGAAGCGGGTCGGTCGGGGCGGCTGAAATGCTGGAAACGAACCGGCTCTGACGCTGTATGAAGCACTCGCCGTGAAACCGGCCGGTGTATCATCTATCCGGAAGGAGAAAATCGTGAAATGATATTATGTCCGGGCTGCAATGCTGATTATCTCAAACTGGCAATCGTGAACCAGACACAGGAGATTATCCGGATATGCAATGAATGTAATTGCGTTGTTTATCAAAAAGACGGATGCATGAAAACGACGAATCTAACCTCTTTCACGGAAGAAAGAGGGCTTCCTGATCTGTGGTCGGAACTGACAATTCTGGAAACAGAAGAGCCTGCTGAGGAAGTGACTTACGAAGATGCCGAAAATCTGTTTCCCGCAATCGGAGAATAACGCAAACCGCTTTCCGGGATGAAGCTGCTGTCGTGGTTTTAACGTCATCGGGCGTTGACTTTGAAGCCGCTTCCGAGATCGGCCTGCAGGTGATCTGGGCACTGTCGCTTCCGGGCAAGACGGCTCCGGTTTCGGCCGGTGAGATCGTCGCACAGACCGTGCAGGAGCTGCTGGACGCGGAGGACGGTGATGCAGATGCCTGATCTCTCTGGGGTGCGGCTCGGGTTCGCGCTCTGCGGCTCGTTCTGCAATGCGGCGCGGGCGGTCAAGGCTGCGGAGACGTGTGCCTGTGCAGGTGCGGCGGTGCTGCCGGTCGTATCGGAGCATTTTGCGTCGCTCCCGACGCGGTTTGGTGTGCCGGAGGACTTTCTCGCGCCGCTGCGGGAATTAAGCGGCGGGCGGCTCATTCGCACGATCGCGGAGGCGGAGCCGATCGGCCCCAAAAACCTGACGGATGCCATGGTGGTCTGTCCGTGCACGGGGAATCTGCTGGCGAAGCTGTCCGCAGGTATTACGGACGGCACGGTGCCGATGGCTGTGAAGTCGCATCTGCGGGGCGGCAAGCCGGTGATCCTCTGTATTGCGACGAATGACGGGCTTGCGGCGGCTGCGCGGAATCTCGGTGATCTGCTGAACCGGCGGCATTATTATTTTGTGCCGTTCGGACAGGATGACCCGGAGCGGAAGCCGACTTCGCTGGTCGCGGACTTTTCGCTTGTGCCGGAGACTGTCGCCGCTGCCGTGCATGGCAGACAGCTTCAGCCGGTGATTAAGGTGCCTCCGGCGGATTAAAAATGGCGCGGAGCCCGCGCTGGCATTTCCCTCCGGGTGCGGTTAGCGAAGTTCTCCCAACATTCGCAGCACACGCCGCAGAGCGGGTTATATAGCTTTGCTTCTCCCAATACTGAAGCCGACCGGAAGCACAACACGAAACACAAGAGGGTGCTGACAGAACAGTCGGCACCCTTTTCGTATCCGGTCAGGTATTACGCTGCGGCACACATCCATATCAAAAGTTTCGCTCAAGCCTTTTCAAAGGCTTGCAGAGTCCAGAGACAGCGTCTCTGGTCGCACTCCGCAGAGTGCGAAACTCCTCTGCGTTCTCACACGGGAAGATAGGGGCTTGGGGGAAGTACCCCCGGAACGGGGCTGCTTCCCCCATTCTAAATAGCATCCGCGCAGCGGATACTTTATTCCAAGCGAATCTCAAAGAGATTCGCAGCCGCCCGCTGAACATAGGAGCGACACCGTCGCGACGAGTGAAGCGGGTGTTCAGGTTTCAAAAGGGCGGTAGCCCTTTTGCCGCAAAGCGTGCGGGGAGTCCCAACGGTTCGCACAGCGAAACCGGGCAGTTTTGCTGCGCAAAACATGCGCACAGTAAAATACAAAGGCACCGACTGCAGTCAGCCGGTGCCTTTTTCGGTATGATAACATGTTTTAGGGATAGCCCCGTTTTGCAGCCTCGCTTAGTCCTCCGATGCAGCGGAACCGGCTTTGAGTGTTCCGTGCGAAAGTGCCTTCAGATACGCGTTGATGAAGCTGTCGAGGTCGCCGTCCATGACCGCCTGCACATTGCCGTTTTCGCAGCCTGTGCGGTGATCCTTGACCAGCGTATACGGCATGAAAACATAGGAACGGATCTGGCTGCCCCACTCGATCTTGAGCTGATCGCCCTTGATATCGGAAATTTTCTCAAGGTGTTCGCGCTCCTTGATCTCAACGAGCTTTGCACGCAGCATCTTCATACAGTAGTCCTTGTTCTGGAACTGCGAACGCTGCGTCTGGCAGGATACCACGATGCCCGTCGGGAGATGCTTCAGACGCACCGCGGAGCTCGTCTTGTTGATGTGCTGGCCGCCTGCGCCGCTGGAACGGTACACCTGCATTTCGATGTCCTCGGGACGGATCTCGACCTCGACGTCATCGGAAAGCTCCGGCATGACCTCGAGTGCCGCAAAGGACGTATGCCGTCTGCCGGACGAATCGAACGGGGACACGCGTACCAGACGGTGCACGCCCGCTTCGGATTTCAGGAAGCCGTAAGCATTCTCGCCCTCGACCATGAACGATGCAGACTTGATGCCCGCTTCGTCGCCGTCCAGCCAGTCAAGCAGATCCACCTTGAAGCCGTGCGTTTCGGCGTATTTGTTGTACATCCGGTAGAGCATCTGTGACCAATCCTGCGCCTCCGTGCCGCCCGCACCTGCGTGCAGCGTCAGGATCGCGTTGGAGTTGTCGTATTCACCGGTCAGCAGCGATTTCAGCTTTTCTGCGGCAAGCTGCTTCTTGAACGCCTCCGCATCGGCAATGATTTCATCGTTCGAGGAATCGTCGCCCTCCTCCAGAGACATTTCGATCAGCTCGATCGTGTCCTCCAGCAGAGACTGCAGCCGCTCAAAATTCTCGATCTTGCGCTCCAGCGTATTACACTTCTGCGTGATCTTCTGTGCCTTCTCGTGATCGTCCCAGAAGCCGTCGTATTCCATTTGAATGCGCAGGTCGCCGAGGTCTGCCTTGGCGCGCTCGATCTGCAGCACCTCGCTGAGCTCTTTGACCTCCGGCCGCGCGTTGACAAGCTCGTTCTTGATATCTTCCAGTAATATCATATCTGATTTCCTTTCGGTTGGTATCATCATGCGGACAGTCAGACTGACTGATGCGCAAATTTTCACATATACTATTTTACAGGATTTTTCACGTTCTGTCAAGTCATATTCCTGCCGTACAACCGGAACAGGACTGTGCATTCTGCACAAAGCAGATACGCTCTGTATGACCAAAATTCATTTTTCTATAAAATATTAAAGCGAAACTTTAATTATCTATTGACAAAATTTAAATTTCGTGCTATACTGGAACCATCAGCTGATACAGACACACATAATAACCCGAACTGTTCAGGAGGTATGAACCATGAAAGATCCGAATGTCGAAGCACTCAACAAGCGTACCCGCACAGATGTCATCATTACGCTGGTACTGTCCGGCGTCTTTGCAGGCAATGCCGTTTTCCAGCTTCTCGCACGGCATGATTTCAGCAAGGCGTTCTCCAGTCTGTTTCTTTTTGTCATTTCCCTGCTGACCGGCCTGATTTTTACGGATATCCGCAAAAACGGCAAGCCCTTTGCCAAATCGGTGATCCGCAAGCTGCGGATCATCGCCTTAACGGTCTGCTGCAGCGGTTATCTGATGCAGTTCGCCGACTGCATTGCAGACGGCATCGGCAAGCAGGGCGGTGAAGGCGCACAGTTTGTGTTCTATCTGGACGACCGGAACTCGGTGTTCCTGTTCCTGCTCGGCACGATCATCGGTATCCTGTCCGAGATCTTTGTTTACGGGCATTATTTGCAGAAGGATATGGATCAGATCGCGTAAAGGAGGCGTATATGGCAATCATTATCAGATTGGACCGCATGATGGCGGACCGCAAAATGTCGCTCAATGAGCTGGCAGAGCGTGTCGGCATGACGAATGTCAATCTCTCCAATCTCAAGACCGGCAAAATGAAGGGCATCAAATTCGATACCATGAACGCGATCTGCCGCGTGCTGGACTGCCAGCCCGCCGACCTGTTTGAATATACGCCGGACGAGACGGAGTAAAAACGAGGCACTGATGCAATATCAGTGCCTCATGCATATTATGCCCCGAACAGCGGTGCAAAAGCCGCACCCGTTCCTTTGATCTTCTCACGAAGCGCATCCTCATCGTCCAGATGCATCAGGTATACATGCACGCCCGCAGCGGTCAGCCGTTTCAGCTCCGGCAGCAGGCGTTCGATATACAGATGCACGCCGCTGTCAAAGCAGGCAGCTTCCGTATAGAGATACGCGCCCGCATGAAGATACGGCAGAAAGGGACTGAGCGACGCCGTGTCGCCGGTGTAGATCACATCGCAGCCGTCCACATACAGCCGGTAGCCGAAGCAGCGTCCGGAAAGAGCAGCCGCATGGTCAACCGGAACCGCCCCGCGGAACCAGTCCGCCGAAAACGTGTCCGCCGTCACCAGCGTATACGCATCCGGGCTGCAGCCGTCCAGCCGCTCGATCAGATACCGCAGATCATCCGCGACCTCATCCGTCGGCGCGAGCACCGTCACCGGAATATGAAATACATGTTTTGCATAGTGGATCAGCATCGGGATGCCGCCGCAGTGGTCGCTGTGCGTATGCGTCACAAGCACCGTGATGCCGTCATACGGTTTCGTAAACCGGCGCAGCTTATGAAATGCCGACATCGGGCAGTCCAGCAGAATGAGCTGACCGTTCTGCTCAAAAAACGCGCAGTTCTGCGCGTCTGAAAACGCCGCGCCGCGCCCGAGAAATTGCAGCATAGCCGTCCCTCCGTTCGTTACAGCAGGCCGAAATCCCGGAGCTGCCGCGCCAGCCTTGCAACCGGCAGTCCCATGACATTGTAATAATCGCCGTGTATGCCTGCGACCAGCAGGGCACCCTGTCCCTGTATGCCGTAGGCACCGGCCTTGTCGTAGGGCTCCTCAGAGGCCGCATATGCGTCAATTTCCGCATCGGTCAGCGGATAAAACTGCACAGATGTCTCGTCGGAGAAGCTTGCAGAGCGTCCGTTCCAAAATATGCCGACGCCGGTGATGACCTTGTGCATCCGGCCGGAGAGTGCGTGCAGCATTCGTTTGCAGTCGGCATTATCCGCAGGCTTTCCAAGTATTTCGTCATCGAGAATGACAGTCGTATCCGCACCGATGACGACTGCATCCGGGTGCAGCTTCGCGACAGCCGCCGCCTTCCGCACGGCAAGCATCTCCGCAGCGGCATCGGCCGGGATTCCGTCCGGCAGCGTTTCGTCGCATTCCGAGACAATCACCTCAAACGGGATATCCAGTTTTCCGAGCAGCTCCCGTCTGCGCGGGCTGCCGCTTGCAAGAATTAGTTTCATCGTTCAGAGCCTCCTGCTTATTCGTCCTCGTCCCCGATATTATGATGCACGTTTTCAATTGCCTCCGAGGAGATCGTAACGCTGTGCGGAACCGCAGCCGCGACCTCTGCGGTCTGGTGATTGCGGAACACAAGCTTTAAGAAGATCGGGCAGAGAATCGAGCTGGTGATAATCAGGAAGATTGTTGCGACCAGCGGGTCAATGCCGTCGGTTTTCGCAATCAGGACAGAGCCGGTCGCATAGACCGCGAGTGCGACTTCACCGCGGGCGATCATGCCGAAGCCTGCCGCCAGCGAATCCCGTTTTTTATAGCCGAAGCAGCGCGCGACTGCGCCGCATCCGACAATTTTGCCGATGATGCCCGCCGCGACAAATGCCAGCACAAACAGCATACTCGACCAGCGAAAGCCGCTGAAATCCGCGCTGATGCCGATATATGCGAAGAACATCGGCGTAAAGAACATGTAGCCGGAGACAATGACCTTGCGGTCAACAAACTGGCTGTCACCGAGGCCGGAGAGCATCAGACCGGCCATATATGCGCCGGTGATCGCCGCAATGCCGAAGAATTCCTCTGCGGCATAGGCAAAGAAGAAACAGGCCGCGAACGCGAAAATGCTCGTTCTGCGTCGGTGCGGGTAGATTCTGACCATGAGCTTGAACGCACGGCGCATCAGATAACCGGCCACGCCTGTAAACAGGAAAAAGCCTGCAACGCGCAGCAGCGTCATGCCGATGCTGCCCTCGCCGCCGATCCCGGTCACGATACTGAGCGCAACAATGCCGATAACATCGTCAATGATCGCGGCACTCAAAACGGTCGTGCCGATTTTTGTTTTCAGCTTGCCCAATTCGCGCAGGGTCTCAACGGTGATGCCGACGCTCGTCGCGGAGAGGATACAGCCGACAAACAGCGCATTCATGAGCTTTTCGTGATTGTGAATTTCAGAAAGCCCGCCCATAAACAGCAGTGCTGTCAGCGTACCCAATGCGATCGGCACAGCAACGCCGGCAAGTGCGATACAAGTTGCTGCGACGCCGCTGCGCTTCATCTCGCGGAAATCGGTTTCCAGTCCGCTGGAAAACAGGATAAAGACCACGCCGATCTGCGAAAAGCTTTTCAGCACGTTCATTTCGGTATCGGTCGGATGAATCAGACCGGGGAAACCTGTACCGGCAAACAGTGCCGGGCCGATCAGCAGGCCGGCCAGAATCATGCCGACGACCTGCGGCAGACCGAGCTTTCGGGTCACCATACCGACAAATTTGGTTGAAAACAGAATGATGCCGCAATCCAGCAGAATGTGCATCACATTGAATTCCATTTATGTCACTCCCTGTAAACACGCGGAAAGCAGGACATCGCCTGTCCTGCTTTCGTCGGATATTTTCGATCAGAATCACTCGTAGAGCGGGTATTTTGCGCACAGTGCGCTGACGCCCTCGCGGATCTCGTCCGCCTTGGTCTCGAACTGCGTTGCGGTCAGATACATGAACTCCGCAATTTTCTCCATATCCTCGGTGACAAGGCCGCGGGTCGTAACAGCCGGCGTACCGACGCGGATGCCGCTGGTGACCATCGGCTTTTCCGGATCGTTCGGGATCGCGTTCTTGTTGACGGTGATATAGACCTCATCAAGACGGTGCTCCATCTCCTTGCCGGTGATGTGAACCGGGCGGAGATCAACGAGCATCAGGTGATTATCGGTGCCGCCGGATACGAGGTCAAAGCCGCGGTCGAGCAGTCCTTTTGCAAGTGCCTGTGCGTTATCGACGATCTGCTGTGCATAAGCCTTGAACTCGGGCTTCAGTGCCTCGCCGAAGCAGACAGCCTTGCCTGCGATCACATGCATGAGCGGGCCGCCCTGGATGCCCGGGAAGATCGCCTTGTTGATCTTCTTGATGAGCTCCTCCTCATTGGTGAGGATCAGGCCGCCGCGCGGGCCGCGGAGGGTCTTGTGGGTCGTGGTGGTGACGACATCGGCATAGCCGACAGGAGACTGGTGCAGACCTGCTGCGACCAGACCCGCAATATGTGCCATATCGACCATGAGCAGCGCGCCGTTGCTGTGTGCGATCTCTGCGAGGCGTGCGAAGTCGATGGCACGCGGATAAGCAGAAGCACCTGCAACGATCAGCTTCGGCTGATGCTCTTTGGTGAGCTTCTCGACGACATCGTAATCCAGTCTGCCGTCATCGCCGACGCCGTAGGACAGAAAGTTGAAATACTTACCGGAAAGATTGACCGGAGAACCGTGGGTCAGGTGGCCGCCGTGTGCAAGGCTCATGCCGAGAACGGTGTCGCCCGGCTGGAGCAGTGCGAAGTAAACAGCGGTGTTGGCCTGTGCGCCGGAATGCGCCTGCACGTTTGCATAATTTGCGCCGAACAGCTTTTTCGCGCGCTCGATCGCGATCTCCTCAACGATATCGACCGCTTCACATCCGCCGTAATAACGCTTGCCCGGATAGCCCTCTGCGTACTTATTGGTGAGCACAGAGCCCATTGCTGCCATGACGGCAGGGGAGACGATGTTTTCGCTGGCGATCAGCTCCAGATTTCTTCTCTGGCGTGCCAGCTCCTTTGCCATTGCCTCGCCGACATCGGGATCACACTGCGAAACATAGCCGATCGTATCAATCAGGTCTTTGAACATAATAATATCTTTCCTTTCCGGTAAATTATCCCGCTTTTCACGGGCACATACATACATTATACCACATTTCTCCGGAAGATGCAAGAGGATTTCAAAGTTTTTTCAGGCAGAAAAGATCCGCACTGCCCTTGCGGACAGTGCGGATAGTTGCATTCTTCAAAGTGCAGACAATCAGAACTTATGCCTTCTCAAGGTCATCAGCAGTGATCAGACGAGCGATGTACTTCAGGATCTTGGAAGCATCTTCTGCGTTGACGGAAGCGTCGTGCGTGACATCAGCGTTTGCCTTGCCGGCGTCGGTCAGAACGGCCTTCGCATCGGAAACAGCAAAGCGGCAGATCAGAACGGCGTCAGAAACGTCAACCTTGCCGTCGCAGGTAGCGTCGCCCCACTTGGAAGCGGGAGCAGTGGTCACGATCGGAGCCGGAGTGGTTTCCGGAGCACCAATCTTGACTTCACCGTTGGTGAAAGCAGCAGAGTAATCCTTCGTTGTGTCGCCGACAGCGGAGAACACAACATCAGCCTTTGCAGACGAGCCCGGATATGCAGCACGGTCAACAGCACCGCCCTTCAGCTCTGCGGTACCTGCAGTAGTCTTTGCAGTACCGGACAGGGTCAGGAACTTGCCGCTGGACTTGACCCAATACTGGGAATCAGTCAGACCGGTTGCCCAGACGACAACGATCTGCTTGCCGGTGTCATACCAGCTGAACAGCGTATCGCCCAGGTCGCCTTCCTGAGAATCAGCACCGGTCTTGCCGGCAGAACCCAGCTCGACCTTGTCGATCTTGATAAGGCTGCTGTCATAGCTGATTGCGAAGTCGATAGAGCTCAGACCGGAGCTCGGGACGGAACCCAGCTCGACGTCAACACTGAATGCTGCGCCCGGCTCAACTTCCGCCTTACCGATGGTTACCTGAACATCATCAGCCGCGAAAGCAGACAGACCCATGCTCATAGCAGCCATGGTCATAGCCATCAGGCCAGAAAGAATCTTCTTTTTCATGTTCATACTCCTCCAAAATTTTTGTATGGTGTTCTGCAGCCGGCAGATGCCGACTGCCGTGAGGCGGATGTCCCCTTCTTCATCCACGTTCACATGATACCATTTATATCTTAACTGAAACTGAAAGAAAAAGCAATGACTTTTTGTATCTTCTTTATGACGTTTCGCACATTCCTTCTGCAATAATAGAATTATATTGCGAATTTTGCAGATTTTCAGGTATATTGTTGCGATATCAGATGTCATTTTGCAGAAAATCTCTGTGCGCAGACGGATAAAAAACAGTACACCTGCCGAATTTTTTATCATCCGGCAGGTGTTGGAACTTACTTATTTCAGCATGCTTGCGATCTCGCCTGCGAAATCGTCCACACGCTTCTCGATGCCCTCGCCGCAGATGAAGCGGACGAAGCTCTTGAGCGTGATCGGAGCACCGGCCTTCTTGCCGCATGCAGCGACGTACTGCTCGATGGACTCACCCTCGCCCTTGACGAACTCCTGTGCGAGCAGGCAGTTGTCCTTGTAGTACACGCCGAGCTTGCCCTCTGCGATCTTTGCGAGCACCTGTTCCGGCTTGTTTGCCATCTTGGGATCGTCAGCCATCTGTGCCATAACGATCTGCTTTTCCTGCTCGATGACGTCTGCCGGAACCTCCTCCTTGGTGAGGTAGGTCGCCTTCATGGCGTCAGCCTGCAGCGCGACGTCGTTCAGGCACTCCAGAACGTCAGCGGTTGCGCCTGCATCGCAGGAAGCAGCGACGAGCACGCCTTCCTTCTTATTGAAGTGGACATACTCCTTGACGATGCCCTCAAGACGGGCAAAGCGGCGGATCTGGAGGTTCTCGCGGAACTTCAGGAAGATCTCCTGCAGTGCTTCCTCAACGGTCATGTCCTTGCCGGAGAACTTTGCAGCCTTCAGTGCGTCAAGGTCAGCAGGGTTGACATCGAGGACGGTCTGAGCCAGACCCTCGCAGAAGCCGACGAACTCCTCGTTCTGTGCGACGAAGTCGGTCTCGGAGTTGACCTCGACGATCGCGCCTGCGGTATTGTCCGCATTGGTGATCGCGATGACAGCGCCTTCCGCAGCGATGCGGTCAGCCTTCTTTGCCTGGTTGGCAAGGCCCTTCTCACGGAGGATGACGATTGCCTTTTCGACATCGCCGTCTGCCTCGGTCAGAGCCTTCTTGCAGTCCATGAGGCCGACGCCGGTGGACTTGCGGAGATCGTTGACGTCTTTTGCAGTAAAATTAGCCATTTTCTGTATCCTCCCGTGAATTATTCAGCAGCAGCTTCTTCTTCGGCAGCAGCAGCTTCCTCGGCAGCCTGTGCGTCTGCACCCTGTCTGCCTTCGATGACTGCGTTTGCAATGGTACCTGCAATCAGCTTGACCGCACGGATTGCGTCGTCGTTGCCCGGGATGACATAGTCAACATCGTCCGGATCGCAGTTGGTATCGACGATCGCAACGATCGGGATGCAGAGCTTCTTTGCTTCTGCAACAGCGATCTTCTCCTTGCGCGGATCGACGATGAAGAGTGCGCCCGGCAGCTCCTTCATGCCCTTGATGCCGCCGAGGAACTTTTCGAGCTTCTCGATCTCAAGGGAGAGCTTTGCGACTTCCTTCTTCGGGAGCAGTGCGAACGTGCCGTCAGCTTCCATTGCATGGAGCTGCTCGAGACGCTTGATGCGCTGCTGGATGGTCTTGTAGTTGGTCATCATACCGCCGAGCCAGCGGGCATTGACGAAGTAGGAACCGGAACGCTGTGCCTCATCGCGGATGGAGTCAGCAGCCTGCTTCTTGGTTCCGACGAACAGAACGGACTTGCCCTCTGCGGAGAGCTCACGAACGAAGTTGTAAGCCTCCTCCAGCTTGCGGACGGTCTTCTGCAGGTCAATGATGTAGATGCCGTTGCGCTCCGTGAAGATGTACGGAGCCATTTTCGGGTTCCAGCGTCTGGTCTGATGACCGAAGTGCACGCCGGCTTCGAGAAGTTGTTTCATAGATACAACGCCCATTTTGGATATCCTCCTGTGAATAAAAAAATTTGGTTTGTGACCTCCGGACTGCACAAGGCGTCGCCGCGACCGGCGCGGGGATCCCGCTGCCGAAACCGTGCGGCTGTGCAAATCCGTGCGAAGTGCCTTACTATTATAGCACATTTTCCCCTTTTTGACAAGAAATCCGCCGGCGATTCCCAAAAGAATTTCCGGCGGATTTTTTATCGTTTTTTGTGTAAATTCACAACAGCCTCACGAGCCTGCCTTTTCGTCCTTTTTGCCGCGCAGCATCGTGATGAGCTGACGGATCTTCGGCGGATTGCCGCGGTAGAGCACCAGCAGCTTATAGACCGCGGCGGCCAGCCAGATCATCAGCAGCACCGCCGCCGCCATTGACAGCAGTGCAAGGCAGATCTCGGGTGCCGAGAGCTTGCCGAAGATCAGGTCTGCGGGCAGCACCAGCAGCGCCGTGAACGGGAAGAAGCGCAGCCATTTCGCCTCGGAGATCAGACCGAGTTCGCCGCTGACCTCATTGACCTCAAAGCGCAGGCACAGCAGCATACTCATGAGAAGCATCATCGTGAAGATGACGAGCGTCTTGTTCAGATCCTCCTGCTTGGAAGCCATGGCGCCGGAGAGCGTTGCCACGGAGAGATACAGCAGGAAGCCGAGTGCCACGACGATCAGCGTAATGAAAATGCCGGAGACCGAGATCGACGGGAAGCTGCCGCCCATGCTCTCCATGAGCTGCGAGATCTTTTCCGCAGAGCCTGCATCGGCAAAGGCAGCACTGTCCGCAAGGCCGGCCATATCGGAGAACGAGAACACCGCAGCGATCAGTGCACCGATGATGCCGCCCGCTGCCGCAAGCATCCAGATCAGCGTCTGGATCACGGCGGAGCAGGCCGTCGCGAGCAGCTTGCCCGTCATCAGCGCGACCGGGTGCACCGCCGTCAGGATCGTCTCCATAAGCTTTGAGGTCTTTTCCAGCATGACGCTGTTCGCCATGCTCTGACCGTACAGAATGACCATCATATAGACCGTCATGACGACCATGAACGGCACGAAGATCATGATGAACTGCGTCAGGAGATCGTCCTGTTCGTCCTCTTTATCGTCTGCATCCGCAGAGATGCCCGCCGTCTCTGTGACGACATGCATCGAGAGCAGCTCTGTTTCCTCCGGCGTCAGGTCAGCCTTCTGCATCAGCAGCGCGGAAAAATTCTCCGCCGCGAACGAGCCGAAGCTGCTCGCCTTGCTGCGGGAGACCTCCGTCCCCTCCGGCAGATAGACCGTCAGCTTGTAGATGTCCTCCGGCTTTGTCACGCGCAGGACGACCGCATGGCTGTCCTTTTCGGCAGCCGCAGAGGCCTCCTCCATGCTCCCGCAGGCAATATAGTTCACATCGGGATATTTCCCTGCTTCTTTCAGGACACTGTAATCCGCAGTCCCCGCCGTTTCATCGGCCACATAGACCGTTCTGACGGCAGTCTCATTCTTTTTTCCCTCGTCCCTGCCGGCGGCCTTTCCGACAATGAGCACGGTCAGCGGGATGCCGATGAGCAGCAGTGCCGCCATCAGCAGCGTCGAGATCAGCCAGCCCTTGGCGGTCAGCATCTGCTTTAAGCTGTAGGAAAAGACCTTGCCGGTGCCGGCAAACGGATTCGCGTGCATTGTGTTGTTATTCTTTTCCATGCTGCGCCTCCTTTCCGGCAGCCGCCTTTGCCGCCGCGCGCTCCTCCTTCAGCATCCGCACGATCTGCTTCGGCTTCGGTACGCTGCCGCGGTAAAGCAGCATCATCTTATAGACTCTGCCGGCCGTCCGCACGAGCAGCACGGCCGTCGCTGCCTGAATGACCAGTGCGAGCAGCAGCACCGGCAGGCCGATCTTTCCGCAGAGATAATTCGGGAACGCCGTAAAGACAGAGGTCACCGGGAACAGCGAGCAGAACAGATTGACCGCATCGTTCTCGAACATCGGGGCAAATGCGCCGCCGAGATATCCGGCCATCAGGAAGAACATGGTCAGGAAGCTCGCGGACTGGAGATCCTCCGTCTTGGAGCAGCAGGAGCCGGAAATGCCGCTCAGTCCCGCATACATCGCAAACGCGATCACGATGCAGAGGATCAGCAGCAGCAGCGTCCCGCCGGAAATGCGGATCGAGGAAATACTGAACTGCAGGAAGCGTTCCAGCGTCGGCACGAGGAACGAAAAGCCGCCCATTCTTCCCGCGATCTGCCAGGAGATGAAAAAGCCGATGCCGACGATGCCGAAGCCCGCGAAGATAAACAAGGCAACGGCAAGCAGCTTGCCCGCCAGAAGTGCCGTCGGGGAGACGCTGACCAGCAGCGATTCGACCAGCTTGGAGACCTTTTCCTCCATGCAGGTCTGGTTGACATGCGCGATCGACATGGCGCAGATGATCACAAGCAGATAGCAGTATCCTATGTTCAGGAACACATGCGTATCCGTGCTGGATTCCTCCGTGCCGCTTCTGAACTCACTGAGCTTCGCGACCTGAGAGACCGCACTGCTCTGCACCGTCACGGCCTGTTCCTCGGTGATCGCCAGCGAATCGAGCAAAGACTGATGCAGTGCGCCCTCCAGCACATGATTCAGCGTTTCGGCGTCGGCACTTGTGACTTCGCCGTTTTCGCCGTAGACCGTCCGGAGCGTGAACTGATCCTTCGCGCCCTTCGAGGCCTTCTTCTGATCGGCCGCGCTGCGGAACAGTTCGACCGCATCCTCGCGGATAGCCAGCACCGCGGCGGCGGCATTCTTTTCTTTGAGCACCCGTTCAGAGAGCGCTTCGTCATCCTCGTCCGTCTCAACGACCGTCAGTGCGGCATAGCGCGCATCCGCCTGTACCGCCGCGGCGTTCAGCGGGAATCCGCTTTCATTGCGCAGATAAAGCGTATGGATCTGAGTCTCCGTGACCTCCTGCTCATGCCCGGAAAACAGCAGGATCGCAGGCATGGAACATACCGCCAGCAGGAACAGGATTACCAGAAATACGATGATTGAGGGCGTCTTGTAATGCTGCTGCACGGTGTAGCGGAAGACCGTCCCGATTCCGTGCAGTTCAGGATTCTTCATGTACGTCCCCTACCTTTTCCACAAAGATCTCATGCAGGCTCGGCTCGCGCAGTTCAAACGCGATCAGTGTGATGCCCTGCTCCACAAGCGTTTTCAGCAGCGCATTTGCCTGTGCCTCGCCGGTCACGCGGCACTGATACGAAAAGCCGACGCTCGAAAGGATCGTCACGCCCGCGGCTTCGATCAGGTCTTTCAGCTTCTGCTCGGCCTTGACGAACAGATTGATGCGGCCGTAGCTTTTTTTGATCTCCGCAAGATTGCCCTGCAGAACGGTCTTGCTGCGGCTGAGGATCGTCAGGTCGGTGCAGAATTCCTCGATCGTCGCCATCTGGTGACTGGACATGATGAGGTACTTGCCCTTGTCGATCTCCTCATGGATGATGCTCTTGAACAGATCGGTATTGACCGGGTCAAGGCCGGAGAGCGGCTCATCGAGGATCAGCAGCTCCGGGTCGCTGAGCAGTGCCATCATCAGCTGGATCTTCTGCTGGTTGCCCTTGGAAAGCTGATCGGCCTTCTTCGGCTTGACCGGTTTCTTGCCCTCCTGCTTCGGATAGAGATATTCCTCCGCCTCCAGACGCTTCGCCCAGTATGCGATGCGCTTTTTGGCCTCGTCCTTGGAAACGCCGCGCAGTGCCGCGAAATACATCAGCTGATCCATCAGCGTGTTCTTCGGGTAAAGGCCGCGCTCCTCCGCCAGATAGCCGACATTGCAGGTGCGGAGCGTCAGCGGGCCGCCGTTCCATTCGACGGTGCCGCCGTCCTTTGCCAGCATGTTGAGGATCATGCGGATCGAGGTCGTCTTGCCCGCGCCGTTCGTGCCGAGCAGCGCGTAAACGCCCGGCTGATCCATTTTGAAGCTGAGATGATCGACAACGACCTTGTCGCCGTACTTTTTATACAGCTCTGTCACTGAAAAGCCCATAGTTTTCCGTTCCTTTCCGTGTGTGCAGGATCGTATCCGCACAGATAGTAGCTATATTCTATCATAAAGCGCAAGAAAAGAAAAGACCCGCCGTGCCGATTTATGCAGTTCAGCAAGGAAATACAAAGGACTATACAAGTTTTTAGGGATAATTCCCGATTTCCGCAGGAAGAACGCGGAAATTTGTGCAAAAGCTTCAATTTTCCGCAAAATGCTTGACTGCCGTGCGGTTTTATGGGATAATAGCAAAGGTATCTTTTATTTCAACAATCCGGAGGACTCTTGAACATGACGTTGCTCTCTGCATTTCTTTTGTCCGGCGGCGCAGAGCGTCTGGCCGAAAAAATGACGACCCTGCTCGGCGGACTGCCGCCGATCCTGATCCCGTTCATCATCTCCATGATCCCGATCCTGGAGCTCCGCGGCGGCCTGATCGCAGCATGGGCGCTGGGCATTCCCATGTGGCAGGCCGTCGGCTTCTGCATCCTCGGCAATATTCTGCCGATCCCGTTCATTCTGCTGTTCATCGAAAAGATCCTCAACTGGATGGAAGGCTGCAAGATCGGCTGGATGCGCAAGCTGGCGCTCTGGCTGAAAGCGCGCGGCACCGGCAAAAAGGCGGACAAGATCCGCAAGGTCGAGTTTCTCGGACTTCTGCTGTTCGTCGGCATCCCGCTGCCCGGCACCGGCGCATGGACAGGCTCTTTGATCGCCTCGCTGCTGCATATTCCCCGCAAAAAATCCGTTCCGGCGATTTTCCTCGGTCTGATTCTTGCGACAATTATTATATGTCTGGTTTTCTACGGCGGATTAGAGTGGATCGCGGGTCTTTTCAAATAACCGGAATACTCCGGCTGCATGGCAAGGTTCATGCAGCCGGTTCTTTCATTTTCCTGCCGTGCCGTGATTTTGCATAAAACGGATATCCGGCAGAACAGCATGAATGTAAAAACTTCTGAAAATTATGAAAGTTTCCGGCGAAAAAGAGGATTTCGCACACTTTTTCCTGTATATATAAGCAGAAGCAGAAAAAAGACCCGTCTGACCGGAAGGAGTGATCCGATGACGGTCCGTGAACAAACCGAAGCCTTTGAAGAAGCAATGTTATGTCAAAATGCCTGCCATGCCGCAGAAGCCGTCCGCGATGTGCCGGAAACGCTCTGTCCGCTGCGCACCGAATTTCAGCGTGACCGCGACCGTATCCTGCACTCTGCATCGTTCCGGCGTCTGAAGCGCAAGACGCAGGTCTTTTTGTCCCCGATCGGTGATCACTACCGCACGCGCCTGACGCATACGCTGGAGGTCGCGCAGATCGCGCGGACGATGGCAAGGGCCCTTCGCATGAACGAGGACCTCACCGAGGCGATCGCGCTGGGGCATGACCTCGGGCATTCGCCGTTCGGCCATGCGGGAGAGGCCGCACTGAACGACATCACGCCCGGCGGCTACCGCCACTACGAGCAGAGCGTCCGCGTGGTCGAATGCGTGGAAAAGGGCGGCAGGGGACTGAACCTTACCAAACAGGTGCGCGACGGCATCCTCTGCCATACCAATATGACGGCGCAGACCCGTGAGGGCAATCTCGTGCGGCTGGCCGACCGCATCGCGTATATCAATCACGATATCGACGACGCGATCCGCGGCGGCATCCTGAAGGAAAGCGACCTGCCTGCGGACTGCACCGAGATCCTCGGGCATTCCAAGTCCGCAAGGATCACGACGATGATCACATCCGTGATCGAGCACGGCAACGATGTCATGGACATGATGCCGGACATCCGTCAGGCGCATGACGCGCTGCACCGGTTCCTCTATCAGAATGTATATTCCGGTTCTGCGGCAAAGACCGAGGACCACAAGGCGCAGGAGCTGATCCGCCGCCTGTATGCATACTACGAGACGCATCCGGATCGGATGCCGGACGTCTACCGCATGATCGCGGAGCGGGATTCCGTCCCGCGCGCGGTCTGCGATTACATCGCGGGCATGAGCGACGACTACGCGATCAACGATTACGAAAAGCTCTTTATCCCGCGCTCGTGGGATGTGAAATAACAGCGTTTTTTCGCACGGCTGTGCGTATCCTATCAAGGCGCACCGCGATTTCATCTGTTTTTCGGAAAGCTGTCATGCAGCCCTTGCCGAAACAGCGTAATATCAGAATCAATACCGACAGGGGGTGCACAGATGCTGCCGCAGGAATTTTTGTATCAGCTGAAACAGGCGAATCCGATCGACGCGGTCATGGGCAGCTATGTGCGGCTCGTCCGGGCGGGCTCTCTGCTGAAATGCCAGTGCCCGTTCCACTCCGAAAAAACACCGTCCTGCGTGGTATATACCGATACGCAGAACCCGCACTTTTACTGCTTCGGCTGTCATGCGGGCGGCGATGTCATCACCTTCATCATGAAGATCGAGGGGCTCCAGTATATGGACGCCGTGCGGATGCTCGCGGAACGTGCCGGGATGCAGGTGCCGGAGCAGGAACGCGACAACGGCGAAGCCAATATGCGGATGCGGCTGCTGGAATTAAACCGTGCCGCCGCGAAATACTATTATGAAAACCTGACCGGCAATGACAAGCGCGGTCTGCTTTATCTGAAAGAACGTGCCCTGAAACCGGAGATCATTCGGAAATACGGGCTCGGCTATGCCGGCGAAAGCTGGAACGGTCTGCTGGACGCGATGAAGCACCTCGGCTATACCGATCAGGAGCTGCTCACCTCAAACCTCTGCAGCCGCTCCAATAAGACCGGCAATCTCTACGACCGGTTCCGGAACCGCGTGATCTTCCCGATCTTCGATCTGCGCGGCAGCGTCATCGCATTCGGCGGGCGTACGATCGAAAAGGGCGGCGAGCCGAAATATCTGAACTCGTCCGATACGCCGGTGTTCAAAAAGGGCAGAAACCTCTTTTCCATGAACTTCGCGAAGAAATCGCAGTCCAAGCGTCTGATCCTCGCAGAGGGCTATATGGATGTCATCGCGATTCACCAGGCGGGCTTTGAAAATGTTGTGGCTTCGCTCGGCACCGCGCTGACCGCCGATCAGTGCAGACTGATGCGGCAGTATGCCGAAGAAGTCGTGATCTCCTATGACAGCGACGCCGCGGGTCAGAACGCGACCGTCAAGGCGGTCAATCTGCTGCGCGCCGTCGGACTGCGGCCGAGGATCCTGCATATTCCGGATGCCAAGGACCCCGACGAATATCTCAAGAAATTCGGGTCAGCCTATTTCCGGAAGCTGCTTGAGGAAGCGGACGACGCCGTCACCTATGAGCTGCAGCGATGCCGGGACGGCACCGATACCGCGACCGAGGACGGCGCGATCACCGCGCTGCATAAGGCGGTCGGCATTCTCGCAGGCATCGAAAATGAGCTGGACCGCAATGTGTATCTCTCAAAGCTTGCGAAGGAATACGAAATCTCGCCGGAGATTCTGAAAGCGCAGGTCGGACAGGAGATCAAAAAACGGAGAAGGGGCGAAAAAAAACAGGAGTGGCGCGCCTTAACGACCGCGCCGATGCTCGCAGACCCGCTCAATCCCGATGCGGCCGGAAAGCTGAAAGAGGTCAAGGCCGAGGAGCAGATTCTCTGTTACCTGTTCCGGCAGCCTGATGCTTTGGAGGATGTCCTGCGGCAGATTCAGCCGGAGGAATTCGTCACCGACCTGAACCGCAGAATATTTCTGCATCTGCGGGACAAGCTCCTGCAGGGCTATTCCTACGACCTCTCCCTTTTTTCCGACAGCTTTACGCCGGATGAAATGAGCAGGATCACCGGCATTGAGGCGCAGAATACCGAGCTGGATATCACACCGAAGGCCGTCACGGACTGCATCCGCATCCTGAAGGACAAAAAGCTGAATCCCGCACAGGCCGCTGACATGAGCAATGACGAATGGCGCGCAAACATGCAGAATCTCGCAAGAAAAAAACGAATATAAGCTGCACCGCTGCGATGGCAGCGGCTGACAGAATGAATATGCCTTAGACTGCGCGGTTTCGCGCAAAGGAGGAACCGAAAATGGCAGATGAAGAAAAGCGTCTCGATCAGATTCTCGAAAAAGCAAAGGCGAGCGGAAAGATCACCATTGCCGAGGTGCAGGAGGCTTCCGAAAGCCTTTCTCTGGAGCCGGAGCACATCATGGAAAAGTGCTCTGCCATGCAGATCGAGCTGGTCGATGACGATATCTCACTGGAGGACGCTTCCGATCCCGCCGTTTCGCTTGCAAACGACGAGATCTCGAACGACGACTCCGTCAAAATCTATCTCAAAGAGATCGGCAGGGTCGCGCTGCTGACCACGGACGAGGAAACCGAGCTTGCACGGAGGCTCGCGGACAATCCGCAGGATGAACCCGCACGGCAGCGGCTTGCGGAAGCCAATCTGCGTCTGGTCGTCAGCATCGCGAAGAAATATGTGGGACGCGGAATGCAGTTTCTGGACCTCATTCAGGAAGGGAATATGGGGCTGCTGAAGGCGGTCGATAAATTTGATTATACCAAGGGCTTCAAATTTTCGACCTATGCGACATGGTGGATCCGGCAGGCAATCACCAGAGCACTCGCAGATCAGGCCAGAACAATCCGTATCCCTGTGCACATGGTGGAGAGCATCACGAAGGTGAAGAAGGTCTCCAGCCAGATCCTGCACGAGACGGGGCAGGAGGCCAGCCCGGAGGAAATCGCCAGAAAGCTCGAAATGCCGCTGGAAAAGGTGCTCGAGATCATGCGGATCGCACAGGATCCCGTTTCACTGGAAACGCCGGTCGGCGAGGAGGAGGACAGCCACCTCGGTGATTTTATCCCGGACGATCAGGCTCCCTCTCCGGACGAGGCCGCTTCCAATGCCATGCTCAAGGAGCAGCTCAATGAGGTGCTCTCCACGCTGACCGAGCGCGAAGCAAAGGTCATGCGGATGCGCTACGGGCTGGAAAACGGCAGACAGCAGACGCTTGAGGATGTCGGAAAGGCACTGGGCGTCACGCGTGAGCGTATCCGGCAGATCGAAGCAAAGGCACTCCGCAAGTTAAAGCATTACAGCCGGAGCAAGAAGCTTCAGGGATATATCGACTGATGCGGTGTCACGGCAGCATCAGAAAAAGAAGGGTAAACAAAGGGAGGAAACAATCGTATGGCAGCAGATAATCAGAAAGTGGAGCAGCTTCTGGAGCGCATCAAGCTCAGCGGAAAGCTCCCGCAGAATGAGCTGGATTCTGCTTTTTCCGAAATGGAATTTACGGATGAGGAGATCAGTCAGTTCTACGAGCAGTGCAATCTGCTGAATCTGGAGCTTGCAGATGAAGAATTGCTCGATGACGATATTGAGACCCGTCTGGCGGAGGAGGATGCCATGTCCCTTGAGGGCGGCACTTCCCCGGATGATCCGGTCAAAATCTATCTGAAGGAGATCGGCAGAGTGCCGCTCCTGACACCCGAGGAGGAGACAGAGCTTGCAAGACGGCTTGCGGATAACCCGAACGATCAGGCGGCGAAGAACCGTCTGTCCGAGGCGAATCTCAGACTGGTCGTCAGCATTGCAAAAAAATATGTCGGACGCGGAATGCAGTTCCTTGACCTGATTCAGGAAGGCAATATGGGTCTGCTGAAGGCGGTCGATAAGTTTGATTATACAAAGGGTTTTAAGTTCTCGACCTACGCAACATGGTGGATCCGGCAGTCCATTACGCGCGCGATCGCAGATCAGGCCAGAACGATCCGCATTCCGGTGCACATGGTCGAAACGATCACCCGCGTGAAAAAGGCTTCCAGCCAACTGCTGCATCTGAACGGCAGAGACCCCTCGGAGGAGGAGATCGCGGATTATCTCGAAATGCCGATCGACAAGGTGCGCGAGGTCATGCGCATTGCACAGGAGCCTGTCTCCCTCGAAACACCGATCGGTGAGGAGGAGGACAGCCACCTCGGTGACTTTATCCCGGATAACCATGCACAGTCCCCGAACGATGCGGCCAACAATACCATGCTCAAGGAACAGCTCAATGAGGTGCTTTCCACGCTGACGCCCCGTGAAGCGGACGTCCTGCGGATGCGCTACGGGCTGGACAACGAGCCCCCGAAAACGCTGGAGGATGTCGGCAAGGCATTCAATGTCACGCGAGAGCGCATCCGGCAGATCGAAGCCAAGGCACTGCGCAAGCTGCGGCATCCCAGCAGAAGCAAAAAGGTTCGGGATTACCTCGAACATTAACGAAAGGAATACTTATGAAACTGTTTTCCCGGATTCTGACCGGTGCAGCGGTTTCCGCGTGTCTGCTCTGTTTTGCAGGCTGCGGGAATAACGGCGGCACGGCCAGTCCCGCACCGGCGGCAGACGGCCAGTCCGCTGCCGAATCTGCGGCTGAGAATGCCGCACCCGTCAAGGTTGACCCCTCCGGCACGGAGCTCAAGCTGAGTGAGATGACGCCCTCCGCCGTCAAAGCGGGTGATGTGCTCACCGGCAGCATCACCGTCACGGACGGCAAGATCACTTCCGCGGCCTGCGGCTGCGAGATCGCCGGACAGAGCTATGCCGCCGATACCGAAATGCTGTATTATTCCGTCTATGACAGCGAATCGAACTGCTGCCTGTACGGCACGAATATTGAAAGCGAGCAGGCGGCTCTGCAGCAGCTTGCCGATCAGTGGAAGGACTATCTGGCCAAGAGCGCGGAGGGTACCGCAACGGATGCGGATATCCCGAAGTCGCCGGTACAGATCACCGGCATTGCGGTTCCGGTCAGCGATGCAATCCGCAGCACATTCAGTGAATGGTACGGCGAAGGCTTCGACACGGACTGCGTGACCGATTACGTTTTCCTTGCCTATCAGAAGTAACTTGATGCAGACAGCCCGAAGCAGGTTTCTCATGACCGGCTTCGGGCTGTTTTATATTGTGATGCGCTTTGTTATGCGCCTGCTGTCACAGGCTGCGATTCAAAGGGCTCCCGCCCTTTTGAAACCTGCGCGCTTCACTCGTCGCGACGGCGTCGCTCCTATGTTCAGCGGGCGGCTGCGAATCTCTTTGAGATTCGCTTGGAATAAGGTATCCGCTTCGCGGATGCTATTATGAATGGGGGAAGCAGCCCCGTTCCGGGGTACTTCCCCCAAGCCCCTAT
>MSGZ01000030.1:52599-76611 GCA_001940925.1 Ruminococcus sp. Phil11 | reverse complement strand
GCAAACTTTTGAAAAAGTTTGATCAAAACTTTTGTGAGGCTGCAAACGGTTAGCCTAACGCCCGACCGGAAACTGAATGCAAAACGGGTGCCGACTGTTACATCAGCACCCTTTTGCTATTCATAATGGGGTCTGGGGACTAGTCCCCAGCAGGGGCCAACATGAAGAAACAAGTTTCTTCATGTTTAGGGGCAGCGCCCCCATTTTCAATCCGTCGGAGACACCGCTCACACAGCTGCGAAGCCTTTTTCGAGGTCCGCGATGATATCGTCGATGTGCTCTGTGCCGATCGACAGACGGATCGTCGCCTGCGTAATGCCCTGATCCAGCAGCTCCTCATCTGTCAACTGAGAATGCGTGGTCGTTGCCGGGTGAATCACAAGAGATTTGACATCCGCAACATTCGCAAGCAGCGAGAAGATTTCCAGATGGTCAATAAATGCATGGGCTTCCTTCTGTCCGCCCTTGATCTCAAACGTGAAGATGCTGCCGCCGCCGTTCGGGAAATACCGCTCATAGATCGCATGATCCGGATGCTCCGGCAGAGACGGATGATTGACCTTCGCGACCTTCGGATGATTCTTCAGGAAGTCAATGACCTTCTTCGTATTCTCCGCATGACGCTCCAGACGCAGGGAAAGCGTCTCGGTGCCCTGCAGCAGCAGGAATGCCGCAAACGGCGAGAGCGTCGCGCCCTCATCGCGCAGCAGGATCGCGCGGATGTAGGTCACGAATGCAGCCGGGCCGACTGCGTCCGCAAAGGAAATGCCGTGATAGCTCGGGTTCGGTGCCGCGATCGGCGCATACTTGCCGCTTGCCTTCCAGTCAAACTTGCCGGAATCAACGATGATGCCGCCGAGCGTTGTGCCGTGGCCGCCGATGAACTTCGTCGCGGAATGGATCACGATATCCGCGCCGTGCTCGATCGGACGGATGAAGAACGGCGTACCGAAGGTGTTGTCCACGACCAGCGGAAGCCCGTGCTTCTTCGCGATCGCTGCAACCGCGTCGATATCCGGGATATCGGAATTCGGATTGCCGAGCGTTTCCAGATAGATCGCCTTCGTGTTCTCCTTGATCGCGCCCTCGAGCTCTGCGAGGTTGTGCGCATCGACGAAGGTCGTCTGAATGCCGTACTGCGGCAGGGTGTGCGCGAGCAGATTGTAGCTGCCGCCGTAGATCGTTTTCTGTGCGACGATGTGGTCGCCGGCATTTGCCAGTGCCTGAATCGTATAGGTGATTGCAGCAGCACCGGAAGCAAGTGCCAGTGCCGCGACGCCGCCCTCCAGTGCCGCGATGCGCTTTTCCAGCACATCCTGTGTGGAGTTGGTCAGTCTGCCGTAGATGTTGCCCGCGTCTGTCAGTCCGAAGCGGGCTGCCGCATGTGCGGAATTGCGGAACACATAGGAAGTGGTCGCGTAGATCGGGACGGCTCTTGCGTCCGAAGCGGGATCAGGCTGTTCCTGACCGACGTGCAGCTGAAGGGTCTCAAATTTATAATTACTCATTTTCATGTACCTCGTTTTCATTTGATTTTGATTATGGATGCCGGATGTCCGGCGCGGATATCAGATCAACAGATGTGAAAACAACAGTACATTCGTCCGAACCGGTAATTGCCTCTGTTCAGATCCGGGAATCGGATGCTCATGGTATCACTCCTATCGGTGAAGTAGGCTTTGCTGTTGTCCGTATTATAGCATACAATTTCCTATTTGTCAAGTATGAATTTCCGTGCCGGCCGATTTTCGCCTTCTGTCACAAATCATATCGGAATTATAGGCTTTATTTTGCCGAATCGCACAAGAAATTCCCGGAGAACAGAAAAAGACCGGATACAGCTGTGCTGCTTCCGGCCTTTCCCTATAATTGGAGGTTTCACACCTGCAATGCAGGTAATTGAACAATGGTGAGAGATCACTCCGCGTCGTCGAGCATGTTCGTGGTCAGTCTCGCGCGCTTGCCGAGATCGCTGCCCGCAGCAGCCTTGTTGATTGTGATGATATTGCCGTCATAATGCAGACGGACGACGAATGCGACGATGCCGGGGTTGTTGTCCAGACGGACATTGAAGCGTGCGGTATCGCCAGGCTTTACGGAGATCGACTCTGCCGAAATGGTCATCTTGTCGCCGGGCTTTTCTGCCTCCGGTGCATCCTTGTTGACGCAGATATAACCCTTGATCATATCGACATCGCGCAGCTTTGCCGCGTTGTCATCGGTATTTGCGCTGTAGTTGGAGAAGTCGGTGTAGTAGACCTCGACTGGATAGATGCCGTCCGGTGCGTCATCAGCGACCTTCACCTCATATTCCAGCAGATTGCCGTCAAAGACAAAGTCCTCCTTCTGGGAGATATCAAGCCAGAGTGCCTGATAGCTCTTGATATCCGGCGTATAATTGAGCTGATAATCCATCTTGCCCGGATCCTTGTAGATCTCGGTCTGGGTCTCGCCGTTTCCGTTGACAGCCACATTGCCGTTGATATCGGTCTTGGCGACATAGTAGTTGCCGTCCTCACCGCGGAACGGTGCGTTGGCAGCAGAGTTGTCATTGAAATTCTGGCTGAAGGACAGTGCCTGATTCTGGCTGCCGTCATCACCCACAACGACATTTTTGTCAAACATCTTCACATCGGGGTTCACTTCCGCATTGCCGCCGTTGTTTGCATCGCCGTTGTTTGCATTGCCGTTGTTTGCATTGCCGCCGTTCGGATCCGCAGCATCATTGCCGCCGGGAGTCTGATTGTCAGCAGCAGAATTATCCGCTTTGCTGTTGTTCGATATCTTTTCCCCGCAGGCCGTGACCGGCAGTACAACCACCGCAGCAAGCAGCGCGGCGGTCAGTCTTTTCATTTTGTTCATAGCCAAAGGCTCCTTTCCGTTAATCCGTGCCGTCCGTTCCGGACGTTCAGGGCTACGCCCCGCCCTCTGTCCCATTATACACAATAACGCAGAAAAAGTCAAGTGAAATTCTGGTGACAGTCCGGTATCAGCTGTGTTACAGAATGCTGTTCATACGAAAAAAGCCGCTTCTGCCGTCAGAGCGCGGAGAATACCGCACCGATCTTTTCATGGAGCACAAGGTCTGCACGGGCGTCCATCGGCGTGGGGTCGCGGTTGACCAGTGCCAGCGTATCGCCGCGGAAATAGTGGATCAGTCCCGCTGCCGGATACACCGCGAGCGAGGTGCCGCCGATGATCATCATGTCGGCCTCGCGGATACAGCGCACGGCCTCGTCCATGACGTCATTGTCCAGCGATTCCTCATAGAGCACGACGTCCGGCTTGATGATGCCGCCGCAGTGCTCGCAGTACGGTACGCATTTTGCCGCCTTGACCGTCTCCACATCATAGAAACGGTTGCACTGCATACAGTGATTGCGCAGGACGCTGCCGTGCAGCTCGAGCACCTTTTTGCTGCCCGCCGCCTGATGCAGCCCGTCAATGTTCTGCGTGATGACGGCGTTCAGTTTGCCCTGCTGCTCCCATTCCGCAAGCTTTTTATGCGCCGCATTCGGCTGCGCGTCATGGGAAAGGAGCTTGTCGTGATAGAAGCGGTAAAACTCCTCCGGATGCCGCATAAAAAATGTGTGGCTGAGGATCGTCTCCGGCGGATAGTCGTACTTCTGATTGTACAGGCCGTCCACGCTGCGGAAATCCGGGATGCCGCTTTCGGTCGAAACGCCCGCGCCGCCGAAGAATACGACGGTCTTTGCCTTCTGTACTGCCTCGCGCAGCTGTTCAATGGTCGCTGTCATGAATAAAACCTCCTTTTTATTCCTGCTGTTCCGGCCGCAGGATAACCGAAAGATATTCCGTGTTTTCACGTTCGCCCCAGCCGGGATCCTTCTCGTGCAGGGCAGCGGGTTTGCTCCTGTCAAATTCAAAATGCTGCATGGCGGACATATCCGGCAGGGCGATCTGATGCTTTTGCAGGATCGCTTCCAGTTCGCCGATCAGGCATGCAACACCCGGTTCCGCGTCCCTGAAAGAGGTGCCTTCTGCTTCATTATTGAAATCAGCCGGCATCATAAGTACGCGGCAGAAGTTCATATCCTTCAGCAGCAGTTCGCAGAATGCTCTGTCCGCAGCATCGTCCGGATTCCCGCGGAACAGTGCTGTCAGTTCTGCAAAGTCATTCTGATCCGGTTTCCTGCTTCGCCGGTAACCGATCCGTTCAATCAGTTCCGTTTCCCGCAGATCGTCCATATACACCACAAGATCCGGCACGATCTCCCAGTAACGCCGACAGCTTTCATCCCAGTACTGCTGTGACGTCCACTGCCACATATGCTCCGCGACCGGCGTCCAGTCGCGGCCGGGATACATTCCGGTGAGATAGCGTTCCATGCACATGAAAATGTAACACAGCCTGCCTGTTAACGTGATACTTTGAAACCGCGCAAGAACTTCCTCGTATATAACGCACACATCCTTTCCTTATAACGTGACCGGAACGGTCTTGTTCAGGGTAACGGAATAGAGATAACACGCCTTGACCGGCTTGGAAAACAGCAGATGCAGTGCCTCCGCATAGAGCCGGATCTGCTCGGTGTACTGTTCGAGCAGTGCCTCCGCATTTGCAGCGCGGTCGGTCTTGTAATCGACCAGCACGATGCCGTCCGGCTCCGCAAAGACCAGATCCATAATGCCGATCAGCATACCGTCTGTTCCGGCGTAATCCTTTCCGAGCTGTGCAAGCGGCCCGGTCAGCGTCAGATCGCGCAGGAGCACCGTGAATTTCTGCTCCCGCCAGACCTTTTCCGCGTTTGTGATCCGCTGATACAGCTCCGATGCAAAGAAATGCCCGATGCTGCTTTTCCGGACAGCCTGCGCCTGCCTTGCGGTCAGTCTGCCGAGCGATTCCAGCCGGTCAATTTCCGCGGGCAGATCGGCAGCAGCGGCGGCAAAATCCGCATACTGCATAAAGGTATGCACCGCGGTGCCGCGCTCTGCGCCGGAAAGCCCGTGCTGCTCACGGACAAACTGCGGACGCCGGAGCGGCGCGGAGAAATCCTCCGCCTTTGCAAGCTCCGAAACGCCGTATTTCGCGGTCAGCGAGGCAAGCCGGCTCTCATACTGCCAGCTGCACTGCCGCTCTATCTGCGCGAGCAGACCGGGGTCTGCCTGTGCCGCGGCAGCCGCCTGCGGGAGCGTTTCTTCTTCTGTTTCCGGCAGCTCGTCGGCACAGATTACAACCGGCAGGAACGGCTGCTTTTCATCGGAGCCGCATTCCAGCCCGAACATCCGCCGGAGCGGCTCGCAGGCGGGATTCCGCACCAGCGTCATATACAGCCATGCAGAGAAGCTGTTTGCGGTTTTCGTCAGGGTATCGGTCTGCCCGCCGAACGCCAGCTGCTCCGCCGCGATCGCCGTGAGCTTTGCACCGGTCGTGTTCGAGTACGGCATACCGATGATCAGATACTCCCGCGCTCTCGTCATCGCGACATAGAGCAGGCGGAGCTCCTCGCTGACCGTTTCCCTGCGGTTCCGCGCATAGATCAGCACCCACGGCAGCGATCTGCCGACGCTGTGTGTTTCGGGATCATGCAGCCGGAAGCCGATCCCGCTGCTTCGGTGATACTGGAACAGCCTGCGCGCATCCTCTGCGGAGAAGGTATGCCCGGTATCCGCAAGGATCACGAACGGTGCTTCCAGGCCCTTCGAGCCGTGCACGGTCATCAGCCGGACGACGTTCTCCGTTCCCGCCGGAACGCCGCCGCCCTTCAGATCGCTCTTGCGCTCAAGGAAGCCGTCCAGATACCGCAGAAATGCCGAGAGCCCGCCGCCGCGGTTTTCCTCAAAGCTGCGCGCATAGGAGATCAGCGCACGGAGATTCGCTTTTTTCTGTGCGCCGCCCGCGGACATCTGCATCAGTCCAAGGAAATCGGTCTGCCGGTAAATGCGCCGGATCAGCTGCTCCGGCGTGTCCATTGCCGAGCAGAGCCGCATGGATTCGAGAAAATCAAGGAACATCACGGTTTTGCTGAGCAGTTCAGCATCCGGCTGTGCTTCGCCGCTTTCCGCATCCTGCCGCATTTTCGTCATGGCGCGGAACAGGTTATTTTTTCTGTCATAGAGCCGCACTTCGACCAGCTCGTCCAGCGTAAAGCCGATCATCGGGGAGAGCATTGCCGCCGCGACCGGGATCTCCAGCAGCGGGTTATCGACCGCCCGCAGGATATCCAGCAGCAGCATGATCTCCGGCGACTGCAGATAGCCCTTCTGCTCCAGTGAACAGACCGGCACGCTGCGCGCGGTCAGCGCCGCGGCATAGTCCGCAAAATGCGTGCCGTTGCGCATCAGGATCAGGAAATCCCGCGGCTCGCACGGGCGCAGACTGCCGTCCTCACCGCGCACGGGCGTCCCGTTTGCAAGGTGCTGCGCGATGCGTTCCGCGATGTACGCGGGTGCCTCCCGCGCAGACGTTCCGCTCTGCGGGATCATGACGATCTCCGCAGGCCGCCGCGCCTCCGGGTATTCCGCGCCGCGCACCAGTGCCTGTGTTTCGTCGTAGCGGATCTCGCCGACCTGCTCGGTCATGAGCTGCCGGAACACATGGTTGACAACATCCACGACCTCCTGCGCGCTCCGGAAATTCTTGTTCAGAAGAATGCAGGTATTTTGAGTCAGCTGCGGGGCTGTATACGGCGCGCCCTCGCGCATTGCGCGGTAAAAGTTTTCGGGGTTCGCATTGCGGAAACGGTAAATGCACTGCTTGCTGTCACCGACCACGAACAGATTGTCGCCGTATCTTGTCGCGTCCCCGCCGCGGGAGAGCATCCGGAAAATGAGATCCTGCTGGTCGTCCGAATCCTGAAACTCGTCGATCATGATGCAGGCATACTCCTGCGAAAGCTGTTCTGCAAGCGGTGTTTTCGTGATGCTGCCGTCCGGCTCACGCTTTGCCAGCAGCGAAAGCGTCATCGTCATTGCATCCCCGAAGCCGAACGCATTGCGCTCCTTTTTGCAGCGCATCAGCTCCGCGGAAAACGCGTTGACCAGTCCGGAAAGTGCCCGCAGAATTTTAGCATGGCGCGGCAGATCGCTTTCCGCAAACTGCAGCGGTACCGCCCAGTTTTTCCGCAGTTCCTTGAAATCGTCCAGCGCATGGTTCCGCAGTGCCTTGATGCATTCATATTCCTGCGGGAACTTTTTTATGGGATTCAGCTTTTTCCCCTTCACCTGCAGCATCAGCGTCCCGATCCGCGCAAGATCGCCGTCCGGCACCGCGTTCCGTACCGCTTCGATCTGCGTGATCTCGTCCTGCAGCATCGCGATCGCGCTTTCCGCTTTGATCTGCTGCGCATATTCCATCGCCTTTGCATAGAGTGTGAGCATCTCGTCAAGCTGCGCCGTCAGTGCCGCGCAGACCTGCTCCCGGATCGCGCCGGATTCGCAGGCCTCCGCCGCATCGTCCAGCAGATATTCGCCGAACGGCGTCTGGTCGGACAGCTCAAACAGCGAGAGGATCAGCTCCTCCAGCGGCTTGTCGTCACCGGTGCAGAATGCATCGAGCAGCAGCTTCTGCTCCGCCTTTGCGACTTCGTCCGTCTCCGCGCGGGTACTGAAATCCTCAAGGATCTGCTTGACTGCCGCCGCCCGGACATCGGGTTCCTCGGTCTCGTCCATCTGCCGGAAGCCCGCGGAGATATCGAGTGCGGCAAACTGCTCGCGCATCAGCGAGAAGCAGAAGCTATGGATCGTCGAGATATGCGCGCTCTGCAGCATCGTATGCTGACGGCGGAGCCATGCGTTTTCGGGGTCCGCGAGAATGCGCTCGGTGAGCTTTCTGTTCAGACGGGTGCGCACCTCACCGGCGGCATCCCGCGTGAAGGTCACAACGACCATTTTTTCCGCGGGATATTGCGGGTCGGAAAGCAGCTCCGCGATGCGCTCGGTCAGGACAGAAGTCTTGCCGCTGCCCGCCGCCGCACTGACGACGACCGACGCGCCCCGCGCCGTGATCGCGGCAGACTGTTCAGGTGTCCATGCCATTGCCTTCGCCCTCCTCTCCGTTCATGACTGCCAGCATGGCAGCCTCCGCTTCCTTTTTCGGGATCGCTTTGCGCATCCGCTCCGTATCTTCTTCGGTCACGCCGCAGAGGCTCCGGTACGGACAGTAGGCGCAGGCATCCGCGTAATACTCCGCAGAGCCGCCGCGCATCGGGCAGGGTGCGACGTCGCCCTCCGCGTATTTCGCGGCGCATTCCCGCACAACGTCCTCCGCATAGCCGCGGAGCCGTTTCAGCTGCTCCGCCGTAAAGACCTGCGAATCCTTTGTCAGCTTCGGTGTGCCGGTGCCGTCATCCTCGCCGGACGCTTTCACCGGAATATACACACCAGCGAGCGTTTCCTCCATTTTTGTCAGGATGCCGCGATCAAGCAGCACCGTGCCGCTCATGCGGAAATACTGACTGAAATATTCCGCGACCGGCTTCATTTCCTCGCGCTTCTGCGCCTCCGGCGTTCCGGACGGCATATACAGCACGCCCGCCGGTGCCGCATCCGGATATTCCGCCGGATCGTCCAGCAGCGCAAACAGATACAGCAGCATTTGCAGATTCAGTCCGTAGTAGATATCCCCGAGGAAGAACTGCTTTTTGCCGGTCTTATAATCCACGATGCGCAGATAGCGTCTGCCGTCCTGCTCCGTGATATCCACGCGGTCGATCTTGCCGTTCAGACAGAGCACCGTGCCGTCCGGCAGCGTCAGGCGGAACGGGGAGATGCCCGCCTCATCCTGCACTCTGCCGATGACCAGCTCACAGGCATCCGGCCTGAACTGCGACTGCCGCATTTCCTCCTGCGTATGCAGCAGCAGCGCAGTCATGCGGTTCGTCATCCGGTCATACTGCTGCATCATCCGGTGCGGTCTGCCCTCTCTGCCGCCTAATTCCTGTGTCAGATAATCCTCCGCACAGTGCTTTGCGTGCGCCCGCAGATCGGCCTGCGTCATCGCAAGGAAGTCGTCCCGCTCCGGGTGCTCACGGAACAGCCGCTCCATGCAGTAATGCACCAGATTGCCCGCAGACAGCGGGTTCAGGTTATTCTTCTGCCGCTGATACAGCCGCAGGCCGTTCGCGCAGAAGCCCATGAACGGGCATTTGATCGTATTTTCGATCTGTGTTGCGGAAACACGCAGCTCGCTGCCGGTGAGCTGCTTCATCAGTCGGCGGTCATTGACGCGCAGACGTCCGGGGTCGGCCGTCCTGCGGAGACGGTCAAGCCGCGCAGCCTCCTCCGGCATGGAAGCAAGCAGACTGCGGACCGTTTCACGCTCTGTCGGGGTGATTTGATAATCCTGCACAAAGCTGTAATAGGCAGCCGCCTTTGTGGAAACATAAAAGCCCGCGCCCATTTGATCCGCATGCTGAAAAAACGGCGGGACTGCCGTTGCGGGCAGCAGCTTGCGCACTTCTTCGAGCAGCGCGGACGGCACCAGTCTGCTGCCGCTCTCGCCCGCGGTCGGATAGCAGAGCCAGAGCCGCTCCGAGGGTGCCGACAGCGTTTTATAAACGATCAGGCGTTCGTCGGCGCAGAGGTCGCGCACAGAACGCGAAAGCTCGACATTATGCTCCTTCAGCAGCGCACGCTCCTGCTCGGAGAAGAAGCCGTCCGCGCTGATATCTGCCGGGAACACGCCCTCATTCACACCGAGCACAAACACGATCTTCGGCGCGTCATAGCGGGCGGCGGCAGCACTCTGCACCGTGACCGCATCGAGCGTCTGCGGCGGCACGGGAATCTGATTGTTCCGCAGCACTGCGGTCATCAGCTCGGAGAGCTGCGGCGGGGTCAGCGGGGTCTCGCCGAGCGCGTCATGCATCGCGTCGAGCAGTTCGGTAAAGCGGTTCCAGAGCCGCCGGAGTGCGCGTCCGCCCGCAACGTCGCCGCCGTCATACAGATGCGAAGCCAGTCCGCCGACGCGGTTCGGGATGCCCATGTCCTCCATGCAGCGGTACAGTGCCTCGCAGAGCTTTGCGCCGGAGACCGGCTCGCCGTCAGACTGCTTCGCGATCCGCCGTGCGTGCAGGATCGGCGGGATCAGCTTCTGCCGGATCGCCTCACAGCGGCCGTCCGGGTCGTCCTCCGTGCGGAAGGGCTTTTCCCACTGATAGCCCTCGATATCCCATGTATATGCGTAATTTTCAAGGTCTGCCGCCTCCGCGGGATGCAGCGGGCTCAGCTGCGTTTTCAGCAGCAGAAGAATGTGCTCTGTATTCGTCCGGTGCATCAGCCCGAGCAGTGCCTCCGGCAGCTTCATCACGGCGGTATGCAGCACGCTGCGGCGCAGATCCATGAAATACGGGATCTCGTAGCGTTCAAACGCCGCCTCCAGCAAAGAGCCGTAGCCCGCCAGATCGTGCATCACGACCATGATATCGGCGCAGCGGACGTTCCCCTGCATCAGCAGCTGCCGGATCTGCGCGGCGCAGTATTCCGCTTCGAGCGTCGCGTCGTGCGCCTCGCAGACCGTCACCGCAGGGACGCCCGGATAGGCCGGTGTCTGCGTATCGAACAGATACCGGCTCAGATGCGCCAGCGATCTGTCCGCATAGCGGTACTGTGTTTCAAACAGATTTTCCTCCGTTTTGAGGTTCTGCTCCTTTGCCAGTCTGCGGAGCCTTCTTGCTGTTTCGTTGACCGCGTCAAAGCGGGTGTAGTCCGGCGCGTCGATGTTATCGGTGCGCAGGGCGATCCACACCTCGGCGGCATCGCGGAGCATGACCTCAAGCATCCGGAACTGGTCGCCGGTGAAGGATTCAAATTCATCCAGAAAGATATGGGTGCCGCGCAGATACAGCGAGCCGTCCGCCGCAGAAGCCGCCGTCAGCGGGTCGCTCAGCACATCGCGCAGACCGAGCGTTTCGAGCTCTGCCAGATAATCCGCGAAAATACGCGCAATATCAGAAAGCTTCTCCGAGAGCACGCCGTTCTGCTCCGCGGTATCGGCCGCCGCCTGCATCAGCTCCGCCGGTGTATGGCCGGACTGCATCAGTTCGGAAAGCTGCGCCTGCATCTCCGCAAGGAACGCGGGCTTGTCGGTCTGTCTGCCGTAAAACCGCAGCACATGGCCCTTTCCGAGCTTTCTGAGCAAACGGTGCAGCACAACGGTCTTTGCGACGTCATCGGCAGCGTCTCTCGGGGCAGCGGCGATCGCGCCGAGAATTTCCGCGGTCAGACTGCGGAAGCTTCCCGTTTTGATGCGGTTGAAGCCTGCCGCGCCGAGCCGGTCGTACAGCCGCTTGTCATACGTATAGGAAAACGGCTCCGGTACCAGCGTGCGGACATCCAGACCGGCGTCCGCAGCGCGCTTGATCTCTGCGATGAGTGCCTCGGATTTTCCGCAGCCTGCGCCGCCCAGCAGCAAATGCAGCATGAGGTTCCCTCCCTTTCCGTGTGTTTCGGTATGATAATACTATTATATCACGCGGCGCGGGAAAATGCAATAACAGACAATTTATATGTGCAGAAAAGTGCGCATGACGCGGCACCGGAAAATGCAACATTAGTGAATGGTGAAAAGAGAATCGTGAATAACGGCGGTGTGTGCCCTTCGGGCACATAATAATAAATCGCCGCAGGCGATACCGACACTTTTCACGATTCGTTATTTACCATTCGTTATTCACGGGAGTGGCTAAAGCGAGGATTTTATAATGAAAAAGATGTATCCGCTTCGCGGATGCTATTTGAGAATGGGTGCCTCTCTTACAGGCACCCAAGCCAGCGTGCGCTTAAACGCAAGGGGAGTTTCGCGCTCTGCGGAGCGCGACGGGGGCTCCGCCCCTCGACCCTGCAAGCTTTAAAAAAAGCTTGACCAAAACTTTCGATTTTGCTCGCCGGAAGCGAAGTGTTAAAATCCCCGATTATTCCACTCCCGTTATTCACCCTTCACTTTGACAAATCCCCCGAATTATGCTATAATTTTCCTCGGCAAAAAATTTTTTCACGGAAATGTAATCCGGGGCGGAATGATTCTGTCTGTCATAGTGAAAGCGCTTTTCAAATCAACCGGAGAGGAGGGGTTCCCGCATGAACGACAATGACCTGATCGCGCTCTATTTCGACCGCAATGAGCAGGCCTCCGCAGAAACATACCGTCAGTTCGGCGGTTACTGCTACACGATCGCGCACAATATTTTAGGCAGCGAGCAGGATGCAGAGGAATGCGTCAATGATGTTCTGATCCGCCTCTGGGAGCGGATCCCGCCGGCCAGACCCGATAATTTTTACGGGTACATCGCGGCGGTCACACGCAGCATCGCACGCAACCGCTATACGGCATCCCGTGCACAGAAGCGCGGCGGCGGAGAGATCGCAGCCGCCCTTGACGAGCTCAATGACTGCGCAGACAGCGATTCCGTCGATGCGCAGATCGACCGCAGGGCACTCGGCGAAGCACTGAACAGCTTTCTCGGCACGCTGAAGCCCGATCACAGAAAGATCTTTGTGCAGCGGTACTGGTATTTCTGCCCCGTCGAGGACATTGCGGAACAGTTGGGTATGACGAAGTCCAAGGTCACTGTCACACTGATGCGGACCCGTGCAAAGCTCCGGGATTATCTGGAAGAGGAGGGATTCTTATGAGACCGGAAGATCTGATCGACGCCATGAGCATGATCTCGCAGGACTATGTTACAGAAGCAAAGCCTGCCCCCAAACGGCATACCGAATCCCGAAATGCAAAGTGCGATGCCGCAGGGGCACATGAAAGCATCACAGTTTCCCGCAGCAATGCAGCATCCGGAAAGGACTACACCGTGAAAAAACAATCGACCATTCAGCGTATTATGACCGGCATCGCAGCGACCGCTGCCTGTGCCGTATTTGCCTGCGGCGGCTGGTTTATCGTCAGGCAGGCCCGGCAGCAGCATGATCTTGAATCCGAAAATCAGACTTCTGCCGATTCCGCCGTTTCCGGCACCGACAGCACCGTCGATGTGCAGGAGGTCACCCGTAATTTCCTCGGCGGACAGGGCGAGGTCCGTATCCTTGACAGCAGCCTCTCCGAGCACGGAAATGTGGAGACCGTCCTCTATGACGATACCCGCTGGTACTTCCAAAGTGCCCGCAGCTATGCGGAGCGCAGCAGCAGCGAGACCGCAGTATTCCGCGCAATGCCTGCCGAGACCGGCGATCTGTTTGACAAGATGTTCTATGACGGCAGCCGATTCTATATCGCAGAGGATCAGTGCCTGTACATTCTGAACAACGACGGCACCCGATCAGATCAGCCGTTCTTCGGCCTGACAGAACAGATGATCAGCCCAGATTCCGCAGTCAGCGGTTACTGGTTCAACAGCATCACCCGCATGACGGATACCGAATGGCTGATCCGGATGCGGAGCGAAAAAAACGGCTTCACGGCAGTTTATCATGCCGACGGTACCGTCAACGCACTGCCGGAGGATATCTGGTACGATCTGCCCGCTGTATGCAGTGACGGCAGCCTTCTGGCAGCCCGCACCGGCGAAGCGAAATATGACGGCATCGACCGCATCAGAACGGACGGCACCGTTGAAGAAATGACCCGCTTCTCCGGCGCAACGAACATCGTGCATCACATCGCGGTGTACGGCGACAAGCTGTATGTCCTGCTCGAAACCTATGATGATACGGGCAGCGAGCAGTATGAATACTGTGAACTCGACCTCAGCACGCATGCATTCCGTACACTGAAGAATCCGGACATGGGATTCAGTGCCGACCCGCGGCTGGACTATGTATTCACAAACGGGCAGCAGGAGTTCCTCGTCAGGACCTCTGCGGAGAACAACCGCACGGTGCTGTACAGGGCAGATCCCGACTGGGAGAACGAGCAGGAGATCTACCGTCTGGACGCATTCACGGAGATGCCCGACGAGGTGCGCAGACGCACGGGCGATGCAGATCAGTCCGGCTTCCGGTTTGACATGACCTGTGCGGATGAGAATTACGCGGTGCTGTCGATCAGCGGCGGACAGTATGCAGTATGCGATCTCAGCACCGGTGCTGTGCAGTATTTCTATGCAAATGCCGAACCGTCCGGCGATGTGATGGAATCGGAAGTCATGCGCATCGACGAATCGCTTTACAATGCGCTGGATGCAGGCTTCACCGGCACGAACTTCCTCGGCGGCGAGGGCACACTGTATCTCCCCAAGAGCGGAAGCACCGTGCTCTGGTATGACAGCACCAATTTCTATATGCCCGGCGGATGCTTCCCCCGCGGCGGCAATACCTTATGCAAGATCACCGAAGCGACCGACTGCGCCGTTTCCTACGCAATGGGCGAAATCTTCTCCGACGGCGCACATCTGTATCTGGTCAAGGACGGTACCCTGAACCGGATTGACAACAGCGGCAAACTGACACCGTTTTTCCGGCTGTCTGACGCCGGCCTGGATGACAGCACCCGCATCAGCACCGTTTTCCGTGTCGGAGATCAGTATTTCTTCGGCGGCAGCGATTTAAGCCGGGAATCTACCGCCTATGTCTGGACGGACAAGGACGGAAAAATACTCGAAACAAAGAACGATCTGCCGAGATACACGAGCTTCCGTGCAGACGCTTCGGACGGAATTGCAAAGTATGTATACTATTTTGAAGGTGCCCTGGAAGAGCATGTTTACCGCATTGCCGCACCGGGCACCGGTGCGGCAGCAGAATTCACGCTGCCTGAAAGCAACACTGCGGCCGGTGTCGTCTGCAGAATCCTCGCAATTCTTGATGACAGGATCTTCTATTCTGTACAGGGCGTCGGGCTCTGCGCATTTGAAACGGATACCGGAGAGCATAAGATCATGGCTGCGGCACATTCCGCGGCAAATCCCGAAGAGGACTACTACAATCAGAGCCAATACACGATCATCAACGGCAAGGCCTACCAAATGCTGACAGACCCGCTCAGCGAGAATCCGGGTCAGACCGACGTCATGGAATATGATCTGGAAACCGGTAATGCGCAGAAGGTCCTCGCATTCGACAAAGCGGCCTTGAGCCAGAACCTCATTCTGAATCAGTGCAGCAACAAACTCTATTTCAGCACTGCAGAGGGTCTGATCTGGTTCGACCCGCAGACCGGAGAAATGGTCACGGTCAAGTAACACCGCAAATCCCCCCGGAGACGGGAAACAGTCATCCTCCTATAGAAACGGGCACCGGCGATATCACGGCCGGTGCCCGTTCTGTTTTTACTTCTCCGCAAGCAGCGCGTCCCATGTGACTTTGCGGCCTGCAACGGTATTGCTGACGTAATATTTCAGGATGTACTGCGCATCCTCCACGGAAACGGTGCTGTCCGCATTGACGTCCGCCGTCCTGCGCTGTGCGTCGGACAGGCCGTCCGCCTTGCCGGCGACCGTCTCCGTATAGGCCTTCAGCGTGTCCTGCGCATCCTCCACGGAAACCTCGCCGTCCAGATTGCAGTCGCCGCGCTGACGGGGATCCATGTCAAAGAACTGTATGCTGTAGGTGATCGGCGCGGGCTCTCCGTTTTTGGTGATGCCGCTGATGCTGACCGTCACGGAATCGTTCTCCGGGAACAGCTCACCCGGATAAATGATCAGGCTGTTTCCGGTGCCGAACAGTTGATTATTGACCGTCAGATAGTAGTCGAAATCCGTGCAGCTTCCGTCCAGATGCCATGTCTTGTCCAGCACCTCCGAGCGGATTTCCGCGCTGACCTTGCTGATATCTGCCGTGTCGTATGCATCGCCGAGTGAAACGGTCATCGCATACCGGCCGCTCTTGCCGTAAAGATAATACGGCATATTCGGCGGCGGCCACGCGATATAATCACCGGTGAATTTTTCCTGCCGGTTGAAATCGTTGATGTAGACCGTATAGAAGTTTTCTGCCTGCCCGAAGCCAGTGTACAGCAGCTCCGGATTCAGTATCCAGCGGCGGTGCCCGAGTGTCGGGATATTTTTATCACTGGAATCACCCATGAGGCCCTCCACGATCGACCGGCAGAATGCGGAGCGTCCTCTGGAGAGAATGCCGCCGCCCGCACCGAGCACCGCGAGCCGGAACATCGGCTCTGACATGCCGGCGGGCTTTGCCGGTGCGTGGTCGAGCATACCGTTCAGACAGTTGACCAGCGATGCTGCCTGCGCCAACTCGGAATACTCTGCTTTGACCGACAGATCGGCGGGCAGACCGGCTGCATAGCGGATGCAGTTGAGACAGTTCAGCGTTTCCTGCTGCGTTTCCGCGGAGAGCGCACCGGGTGCGTAAGGCGCGGTCAAAGACGGCTGCGCGTCAAAGACGGAGACATTCTGCATGTCCCACGGGTGCGACGCAAAAAACGCGCTGATCTCCTTTGCGGTGTGCGCTTCCCGATCATAGCTCTGTACCTCTGCTTCCGCAGGCTGCGGCAGGGAAGCAAACAGCATCGCCGCGGCAGTCAGCACTGCCGGAAATTGTCTGGCCTTCATATCTGATTCCTCCGTTCCTGATTCCAGATGCAGTCTTATCATTATTATATATGATTTTCCACATATTCGCAAGCGGATTTGTAAAAATCGTTATCATGCACAAAGCCGTCTTTTCTCCTTTAGGCATGTTTCCGATGCCTGCCGCATAGGTTGAAGAAGGAAGGAGCCCGCCTGTGAGCGGATTCCGCATTGGGAGTGAGGCCTTTTGAGAAACCAGCAGTTCCGTTCCGCCGGGATCCGGTCCGATGCACTGGACGACCGCGCCCTGCGTCTCGGCAGCTACATCGCAGAGCACGGCGCGACCGTCCGCAGCACTGCCGCCGTTTTCGGCATCTCCAAATCCACGGTGCACAAGGATATCACCGTGCGCCTGCCGCAGCTTCATGCCGGGCTGTATCAGCAGGTGCGGCAGATCATTGAAACGAACAAGCAGGAGCGGCATATCCGCGGCGGACTTGCCACAAAACGGAAATACGAACAGGAAAAATCATGCCGGAAAAGCAGCGCGTTCCGCACGGAATGACAGTTCCGCGGACAAAAAAACGAAAAAATTGAACATGTCGTGAAAAAGCATGTTTACCCCCTTGACGAAACGGGAAAAAAGTAGTAAAATAATAATCGGCAGATTATGCTCGATATAGAGGAAGATACTGCGCGCCCGTGCAGTATGCAATCATAAGGAGGATGTAAAGAATGAAGCGAATCGGTGTTCTGACAAGCGGCGGCGACGCGCCGGGCATGAATGCAGCGATCCGTGCGGTCACGCGTACCGCACTGTACAAGGGCATGGAGGTCGTCGGTATCCGCAGAGGCTACAACGGCCTGCTGAACGGCGATGTGTTCGAGATGAACGCACGCTCGGTCTCGTCCATTATCCAGCGCGGCGGTACCCTGCTGTTTACGGCACGCTGCATGGAGTTCAAGGAGGAGGCAGGCGTCCTGAAGGGCGTTCAGGCATGTAAGGATATGGGGATCGAGGGCCTGGTCGTCATCGGCGGCGACGGCTCCTACCGCGGTGCAGGCGATCTGTCCGCACACGGCGTCCCGACGATCGGCCTGCCGGGCACCATTGACAATGATATTTCCAGTACCGATTTCACGATCGGCTACGATACCGCAATGAACACCGTTATGGAGCTCGTTGACAAGCTCCGCGATACCAGCCACAGCCACGACCGCTGTTCCGTTGTTGAGGTCATGGGCAGAGGCGCAGGCTACATCGCCGTCAATACCGCTGTCGCCTGCGGGGCCGTTGAGGTGCTCTGTCCGGAGAAGCCGTATGACCTGAACGAGATCATGGAGAAGATGCAGCAGAGCCGCAAGATCGGCAAGCAGAACTTCATCATCATCGTCGCAGAGGGTGTCGGCCATTCTGAGGAGATCGCAAAGACCATTCAGGCAACAGTCGGCATCGAGGCAAGAGCCACGATTCTCGGCCATGTGCAGCGCGGCGGTTCTCCGACCGTCCGCGACCGCGTGCTGGCCAGCCAGATGGGCAACTACGCCGTCAACCTGCTCGAGCAGGGCATCGGCAACAGAGTCGTCGGTATCCGCGGCAACACGCTCGTGGATTACGATATTCAGGAAGCCCTCAGGATGCAGAAGCCGTTTGACGACGCGCTCTATGATCTGACCAAGGTCATCAGCATCTGAGTGATCCAACCAATTCATGCCGGACAGAAGCATCCCGCTTCTGTCACAGAGTAGGAGATTCCGCGTAAAGTGCCGCCCGAACGGGGAGTTGTCGGACGGACGAAAAGCGATTCCGCTTGCGATGGAGTCTCCGCATCCCGCTGAGGCATAAGGGACATACAACACTCCTTTGTGCATTCAGTCATTGTGCAAAGGAGTGTATTTTTATGAAAAATTCCAGTGTTGTCCGTCCCGCAGTGAGCGCGAAGATCAGCGTCCGCATGATCGTCCTGATCGGTTTGCTTGCCGCGATGAGCATTGTGTTCGGAAAGCTGCTCGCGATCAATATCGGCAATTCGCTCCGCATCAGCTTTGAGAACCTGCCGATCCTGATGGCCGGGATCTTCCTCGGCGGGCCCGCGGGCTTCCTGACCGGCGTCCTCGCTGATGTGATCGGATGTCTGATCGTCGGCTATTCGATCAACCCGATCATTACGCTGGCAGCCGGCAGCATCGGCCTGATCTCCGGTCTGATGTTCAAGGCACTGGCAAAGCAAAATCTTCCTGTCCGTGTGTATGCCTCTGTCATGACGGCACATGTCATCGGCTCCATGCTGCTCAAATCCGCCGGACTGATGCTCTTTTACCATACGCCGCTTGCCGGTGTTGCGCCCCGCGTGCCGCTGTATATCTGCATCGGCCTTGCGGAGAGCACGATCATTCTGCTGCTGCTGAAAAATAAAGCATTTGCAGCGCAGGTCGAAAGGCTGAATCAAAAATGAATATCATCGAAGCAAAGGATTATCTGAAGCTGGCCGCAAAGCGCGGTGCGCGTCTGGGCCTTGAACGGGTGCAGGAGCTGGTACACCGGCTCGGCGACCCGCAGAAGCAGATGCAGGTGATCCACATTGCCGGTACAAACGGAAAAGGCTCTGTCGGTGCGATGCTCGCTGCGGTGTTACACGCGGCGGGCATCAGGACAGGGCATTTTGCATCTCCGGCGCTGTGTGCGGTCAACGATTATTTCCGCATCGACGGAGAAACGGTCTCCGACCGGCAGCTTGCCGCGGTGCTGACCGATGTGCAGGCAGAGGCGGAGCAAATGGCTGATCCGCCGACGGAATTTGAAATTCTTGCGGCGGCAGCCTATCTGCTGTTTGCGCAGACCCGCCGCGAGATCGCCGTTGTGGAATGCTGCATGGGCGGCGGCACGGACTGCACAAATGTGATCGAACGCCCGCTGCTCTCGATCATTACGAATATCCGGAAGGATCACTGTGCATTCCTCGGAAATACGATCGCGGAGATCGCCGCGCATAAGGCGGGGATCATCAAGGCCGGATGTCCGGTGCTCTCGGGCTGCCGGAATCCCGAGGCGCAGCGCGTGATCGAAGCCTATGCGAAAAAAATGGGCGCGCCGCTCGAAACACGGCAGCCGCTCGTCAGAGATGCGGCCTTTACGCTGCAGAATACGGTCATGGATACAGTGGGCTTCGGCAGGCTGTTTCTCCCGCTGAAGGGGATGTATCAGCCGGAGAATGCGTCGCTGGTGCTGCAGGCCGTCGGCATTCTGCGGCGGCTCGGTATCAGCATCCCGGATGCTGCGGTGCAGGACGGCTTTTTATCCTGCAAATGGCGCGGCCGCTTTGAGCTGCTGCGGGAATCGCCCGCTGTGCTGTTTGACGGCGCGCACAATCCGGACGGGATGCGCAAAACAACAGACAGCCTGACCTATTATTTCGGTGCGCATAAGGACATTGTGTTCGTGACCGGCGTCATGGCGGACAAGGAATATCAGGACTATCCTGCGCTGCTGGCACCGCTCGCAAAGGAGATCTGCACGGTCACGCCGGACAATCCGCGCGCGCTCCCCGCAGAACAGCTCCGCGATGTGTATACGGCGGCGGGCATTCCGGCGCGGGCGTTTGATACCGTCGAAGAAGCTGTCCGCTATGCCTGCGGGACCGGAAAAACGGTCGTCGGGCTCGGTTCGCTGTATCTGTACCCCGCATTCTGCACCG
Organism: Ruminococcus sp. Phil11; assembly: GCA_001940925.1. GTDB lineage: Bacteria > Bacillota > Clostridia > Oscillospirales > Ruminococcaceae > Firm-04. The sequence continues at coordinate 56,534 of MSGZ01000030.1, read as the reverse complement.
CACTGGATGCGGTGCGTCCGCAGAAGAAGCTGCTGCTGACATTCCGCTCGCAGGAAGAACGGCGGGCATATACCGACGCCTGCTGCATGGAGATGCAGGTCTGCAAATACCCGCGCGGGACTGCGCTCCGGGAGATCATGGATTTCGACAGAATGGATTTCTGGAAGAACGATTCGCTGTATATCTGCGATATTGCGGAATTTGTGCGGGTATACGGGAACTATACCGTTCACGGTATTTATGACAACGGGGAACGCGGCGCGGTCGATGTGTACGGGCTCAACTACTACCCGCCGGAGACCGTCACGCAGATGATCGAACAGATCGCTGCAGACAAACCGGCGGAATATGAGACAATGCTCCGTTTCCTGCAGGAAGCGGAAACACAGAACGGATTTTATATTCTCGGCATATGAGAAAGGAAACACAAAATCAATGAAATCAAAGAAAAAAATCATCATCCCGACGCTCATCATCCTTCTGCTGCTGATCGCGGCAGGATGCTGCCTTCAGTTCACGGGCAGCGGCTACCGCATCTCGATCCCGTTCAGACCCGGCTTCCGGGAGATCGCCCCGAATATCTATATCAACAAGAGAAATGCCGGTGATCCGAACGAGATTCTCAGCATTATCGAAGCTGCTAAGGAACGCGACACCGCATTTTACGGTTCCCTGCAGTGCCTTGACGATACCGTGATCGTCATCTGCGACGATGTAAAGATCAGTGCGAAGATCGGTGAAAAAGATACGACAACGGAGTGGTTTCCCGTCAAGCGGAATTATATCTGCGTGTCAAACGAATACTGCATCCTTGACATTCTGGCGCATGAGCTCACCCACGCAGAGCTGCATTACCGCCTGAGCTTGAAAGCACTGCGCAATGTCCCGACATGGTTCAATGAGGGGCTTGCCACGCAGAACGATTACCGCGAACAGTACAGCAGCGAACAGTGGGAAGAGCAGACCGAAAACGGCAGACTCACCGTCCCGACCGCGGATATGGATACGGGAGAGGAATTTTACGCCGGTACGGCCGAAGACCGCAGATATCGCTATCTGTGTGCAAAGCACGAGGTCGCTGCATGGCTGGAGGTGCATTCGGTGCAGGGGCTGCTTGATCTGATCGACGGGCTGAACGCGGGCGGCGATTTTGATGCGCTTTACGGCACCCCGCTTATAGTTGCGCAATAGTTTTGCTTGCTTTTTTTGCGGCAATGTTGTATAATAGAAACGGTGCGCGAAATGCACCGAATCCGAATTACAGAAAGGCGAATGATCATGATTACGCTTGGTTTTTTAGGCGCGGGCAATATGGGCTCTGCGATGATGCGCGGCATTGCCGCATCGGCACTCTGCAAAAGCGGTGAGATCGCGAAGATCCTCGCATTTGATACCGACAGCGAAAAGCTGAACAAGCTTGCAGCGGAAGCGGGCATTGTCCCGTGTGAGAGCGCACAGGTACTTGCGGACGCCGTTGATTTTCTCGTGCTTGCGGTCAAGCCGCAGGTGCTTGCAGGCGTGCTGGACGGCCTGACGGTCCGGAAGGAGCAGGTCATCATCTCGATCTGCGCGGGCATCTCCGCAGAGTTCATCCGTTCGCACACGATCGCAGATGCACGCATCATTCTCTGTATGCCGAACACCCCGCTGATGCTCGGCCTCGGCGCGACCGCACTCGCAAAATGCGACGGCATCACCGATGACGAATTTTCGCTTGCCATGCAGATGTTCGCGACCTGCGGCATCGCGGAGGAGATCCCGGAGAGCAAAATGCGCGAGATCATCGCAGTGAACAGTTCCAGCCCGGCCTTCCTGTATCTCTATGCCAAGGGCTTCCTTGATTACGCAAAGTCCGAGGGTCTGGACGACGGTGCTGCCCTGCGGCTCTTTGCACAGGCGATGATCGGCTCTGCCAAAATGATGACCGATTCCGGCTATTCGATCGACGAGCTGATCAAAATGGTGTCGTCTCCCGGCGGCACGACGCTTGCGGGTCTGGACAAGCTCTATCAGGGCGAGCTGACCGCGACCGTCGATGCCTGCTGCAATGCCTGCACGCAGCGCGCCTACGAGTTGGCAGGTGCCGAGCGCAAAAAATAAGCATCATCCGCATTCCGTCCGCATAAGATATTGCGGAGGGGATGCACATGAAGATCATAACCGAACGGATCCCGCTGCGGACAGGCAGGCTTTCGATTCCGATGCCGGATCCCGTAAAGCTGCTGTTCTGCTTTGCGCTGACCGGCACCGTGACCGGTGTCCTGCTCTGCCGGACAAGACCCGCACTCAGCGAGATCTGCTGGCTGACGCAGGGACTTGCCGTGACGGAAGCGGAGCGCACGCTCTGGGATGTCTGCAAGACCGCGCTGCTGCCGCTGCTCGGTCTGTACTGCGGCATTCTGCTGAGCGGTTTTTCCGCCTGCGGACAGCCCTTTTCGCTGATGCTGCTGTTCTCCCGCGGGACGGCCTTCGGGCTGGCGGCGGGGGCGTGCTTTGCGGCATATCCGATGCGGGATGCGCTGGCCGTCACGGGCTGCCTGATCCTGCCGTTCGCGCTTGTCAGTCTGCTGCTGCTCTGCTATGCGGCAAGGGATGCGCTGCGGCTCTCGCGGATGCTGACCGGCTATCTGATGCACGGTACGGCAGAGGCGGATGTCCTTGAAAAACAACGGAAGATCATCACCGGAATGCAGGTTTTGCTGCTGCTGATTTTGCTCGCCGCTGCCATGCAGACGGCAGTGATCCGGCAGCTGCAGGACAGTCTGCTGTTTGCGCGGTGATACCGAAAAGGAGTGTACAAATCATGGGTTTGTTTCGCAGCTATGAGAATGCCGGACCCGGCATCGACCCGAATGCACCGAAGAAGCCGCCGTTCCAGCGATTCTGGGCGATGCTGTGGCAGAATCTCGGAAAGCTGTTCCTGCTGAATATTCTGTATTCGATGCTGCATATTCCGATGATGGCCTCGCTGGTCGTCTTTCTGGAAACGAACAACAAGTTCACCTATGCGATGACGGTGTTTCTGCTGCTGGTGCAAATGCTGATCGAAGGGCCGACCATGGCAGGCTGTGCGCGTGTCCTGCGGCAGATCGTGCTTGACAAGCCGTTTTTCTTCAGTGACGAGTTCAAGAAGGGCTTTCAGCAGAATTTCGGCGCGGGTCTGCTTTACTGGCTGATCGACGCGCTTGTGATCGCATCGGTCGTTGCGGGACATTTTGTATACCCGCCGCTCGCAGAGAAGACCGGAAGCAAGGCGATCTTTATCCCGTTCGGGATCTCGGTCGCGGTCGCGCTGGTGCTGCTGTTCATGAATTATTATATTTGGCCGCTGCAGGTCGCAACGAAGCTGGACAAGCGCACGGTGCTGAAAAACGCCTTCATGCTGTCCGGACTGTCGCTGAAGGAATGCATCATCTCGACGCTCGGTTCTGCGCTGATGATCGGCATTATGGTCGGGCTGTGGATGCTCAACAGCGGACTGATTTTCTTTGCGGCATTTTTCCCGGCGGCGTTTGTCGGGTATCTGGTGATGTTCGTGCATTATCCGGTCGTGCAGAAATATGTCATCAATCCGTATTATGAGGAGACCGGCGAAAAGAATCCGGAGGAGATCGAGGAGATTCCGGAGGAGGAGCGCGTTTTTACCGACCGCGGCGGCACCGAGCAGCCCGTCAAAGCCGAGCGCAAAAAGGGCAAGGTGATCTCGTAGCGGTGTCTCCGACGGATTGAAAATGGGGGTGCTGCCCCTAAACATGAAGAAACTTGTTTCTTCATGTTGGCCCCTGCTGGGGACTAGTCCCCAGACCCCATTATGAATAGCAAGAGGGTGCTGATGTAACAGTCGGCACCCGTTTTGCATTCAGTTTCCGGTCGGGCGTTAGGCTAACCGTTTGCAGCCTCACAAAAGTTTTGATCAAACTTTTTCAAAAGTTTGC
>MSGZ01000030.1:0-52524 GCA_001940925.1 Ruminococcus sp. Phil11 | reverse complement strand
GGGCTTGGGGGAAGTACCCCCGGAACGGGGCTGCTTCCCCCATTCATAATATTGCTGTACCAATTAACTCTTGAATTGCTTTTATACCTGATTCACGATAATGTCGATTTTACATTGTTTTATTGTGTTCGCCTGAAACTTGATTCAAGATTTAATTGGGGGATCAATAGCATCCGCGAAGCGGATACCTTATTCCAAGCGAATCGCAAAGAGATTCGCAGCGCGCAGCCATATACCCCCAAACACAACAAACAGCCTGCACTGATATTCAAATCAATGCAGGCTGTTTTCACGGTAAACATTATTTGATGTACTTGTAATTCTCCTCATGCACCTGAACGTCAACGGCCTTGTACCGCTCATTGAATGTGGAGATCGCCTGATCGTACAGATCCTCGCGCACCAGATTCTGCCAGCCGCTCTGTGCATTGCTGCCTTCAAAGAACACAAGGATCGCGGCACCTGTCCGCTCGGAGATCATCATGTCACCGGGCTGACGCTCGCGGTCAAATGCCCATGCGGAGACCTCGTCGCCGTAGGTCGTGCGCGATGCGGAGTATCCGCTGACCAGTCCGCCGTTCGGATAGGTCTCGGCATCCTCGGAATACTCATACGCAAGCGAGGCAAATTCCGCGGATTTGTCCTCTGCTTCCTCGACCATGCCTTTCAGCTCCCCGGCAAATGAGACTGCATTCTCGATACCGTCGTAGTCCGCAGCGGTCAGATACAAAACGCGGATGTCAACGGTCTTGGATTCGTCCGCGGAGGGCTGCTCGCGCAGGAAGTAGACCTGTGCGCTGCAGGATTCCTCATGCAGAAGCAGCGTGCATGTATTGCGCTGTGCGCCGTTTAATACCCACTGCTGCAGATCCTCGGGGTATTCGCTGATGTTTTTCGTGATCGTCAGGTCGCCCGCGATCTGCTCCGCATCGGCGCGCTCGACGCCCTTGCGCTCCGTCAGATATTTGAACACGTATTCGGAGTATTCCTGCTGCGTCGTGCAGCGGGAGAGCTCCTCCGCTGCCTTGACAGCCGCGTCATGCTCTGCGTAGTCGCCCTCGACGATGCCCGCCGGATCCCATGTGAAGGTATAGCCGAGCGTGCTGACGTTCAGATATTCGTTGCGGTGCGCATCGTAATAATCCCGGATCTGCTCGTCGGTGATCTCGATGCTGTCCCGGACGCTCTGCTGATAATCCGCAGCGAGAATGTTGATCTCGGCGGTTTTCTGTACATCCTCCTTGGTGACGCCCTTCTGATAGCGTCCCTCTTCCATCTGCCCGCCGATTTCGACGCAGCGCGCCTGCTCCTCGGCACTGAGCGAATAGCCCGCCTGATGCGCGGCTTCGCAGAGCTGCAGATTTGTTTTGACCGTGTTGATTGTATTTTCCATGAGCATGTCGAACCATGTCTGCGTTTCGCTGTACTGCTGTTCGCGCAGAGGCTTTTTCTCATCAAATACCGCGATGCCGCTGTCTCCGGCAGCATAGGCCAGATAGCTTTCCTCGCACTGTTTGAAGTAGCAGGCGAGCATGGACGCCGTCACCTGATAATGCTCGGTCTCGAGGACGACCTTTTTCTGCATGGCGCCGGTGCTGTTCTGCAGGGCGTACCGGATGCCGAATCCTGCAAGGATCACGGCAGCTGCTGCACCCGCGCAGAGTGCTGCCTTGAGGATCGCTTTTTTGCGCTTTGCTTTTTCGGCGGCCGCCTTCTGCTGTTTTTTCTCGGCGTCACGCTTTTTGATCGCGTCGAACGCAGCCTGACGCTGTGCCTCCGTCTGATCCTGATGCTTTTTGCTCATATCGAAAAGGGTTCCTTTCTGTACTGTATTTGCTCGTATTACGGTGCGGTCTCTGTCTGCGCCGGAGCCGTGCTGAGCATCGCTGCCAGTCCGTCCGGCGCGGTGACGGTATCCGCCCCGCAGAGAATGAGGATCTGGGAATAGGTGCCGTGGGTCATGCTGCGCCAGTCCGTATCGCCCGCCAGCTCCAGATTGACCGAATCTATAATATGGTAGTGCTGGAGCAGGAACGGGATCATGGCGGCACCGAAGCGGTCGGTCAGCAGCAGCAGATCCTTGCTGTTCTGGTGTGCCGTCTCGATCCTGAGAAACGGCTCGGCCGCGGCAAAAAACACCCTTGTCGGGTCGTCCTGCAGATCGTCCGCATCCGTGCGGAAATAGGAATCGAACTGCTCTCTGCCGTCGCTGCGGCGCACCGTGACGGTCACATCCTCCGGCTCGCCGGCGACGCTGTAAAGGTCGATCATGTCCGGCACGGCCTCACTGTAATGGCTTTCGCGGACGAGGCTGCCGAGGTAGTCGTCACAGAAATGCTGCACGGAATACTTATCGTATCCGACCGCGGCGAATCCGAGTCTGCGGATCGCGGAGCGGTATGCGCAGTATGCGCCGTAGCTTGTCCAGCAGGGGTCAGTCCGGTAGTAGATATACTGTTCCTTTTCCGCAGACAGCCAGCTTTCCGCCTCGATCCGGACGACCTGCTCGCTGAGCTTTTCGGAAAGCTCCTGCAGCACGGTATGCTCGCTGACGGCGGGTGCGGTGCGGGCGAGTGAATCGCTGTAAATGCCCGCAGAGGTCGGCACGGCCAGCAGATAAACGGAAACATCGGATTCCGCGGCGAACCGGTTGACGGCCGCTGCGGCATCGGAAACGGCGTCCGCGGCAGGCGGGGCTGCCTTCCGGAGCATCCGGCCGTCCTGTGTGATGTATACGTCTCCGATCGTGTCGCCGCCGATCGCCAGCGAGATGCGGTCATGTGCGCGCAGCAGCGGCTTCCAGAACGGGTTGTCGGACGCATCCGTTCCGGCACCGCCGATCAGGGAGCCGACGGCCAGAACAGCCGTCACGGCAAACAGTACGACCGCAGAGGCGATGCCTGCCTGCGGCTTTTGCGCATCCTTAGCCATGCCGCAGCCCCTCAACATCGGAAAGGTCCAGCAGCACGCGGCCGCCGAAGCGGTCATCCGGCAGCAGATGGATCGCCTTTGCAAAGGCAGCGGCCTCCTCTGTGTCCGGAATGTCTCCGGTGATGAACCACAGCCTCCGTTCGGCGGCTTCTCCGGCGGCAAGTGCCATGAGCATTCTGCCGAGCCCGTGCCGCCGCAGCTCCGGCAGGATCAGCACGCGGCCGACCCATGCGCAGGGCGGTCTGTCACCGAAAGGCTCTGCGGCCATTTCCAGCAGGCCGAGCAGCTTGTCACCGTCGAAGATCACCAGCAGCATGTCGCCCCTTGCCAGTGTCTCTTTATAATAGTCGGGTGAGGGGAGCAGTCCGGTCAGCGCGGCATGTTCCCAGTCGTATGCCGTCAGATCGCTGTCCCGGAGCTTTCGGAACCGCAGCATATCATCCCTCCGTTCAATTCTTTATAGTTACCCTTTATCATACCATAAAAGCCGTGCTTTGTAAAGTATATCCGGACAAAATTTCCGTTCTGCCTGCTCCGGATGCTGCACATCCACGAACAAAGCCGCTCTGTACGGACGAAAATTGTGCAAAACTGCAGGAAAATGAAGAACGGAAAAATATTTTTGAAAACCCCTTGATTTTTTCCGAAAATATGATACAATAGGGATTGGAGAGTCATGGACCGCTCTCCGGCACACATAACCACATTATCATTTTTACAGGAGGTAACAAATCATGGCATACGTAATCAGCGATGCTTGCATCCAGTGCGGTGCATGTGCAGATGCATGTCCGGTCGGCGCGATCTCTGAGGGCGACGGCAAGTATGAGATTGATGCGGACGCATGTCTCGAGTGCGGCGCCTGCGCAGATACATGTCCGGTCGGTGCTCCGGAGCAGCAGTAAGCAGTCATCCGAACAAGCTAGGCGGCGGTTCCGGTCACGGAGCCGCCGTTTTTCGGTTTTCGCCGTATTTTTCCATAAATCCCGCGGCGGGAGCGGGCCGATTTTGAGCGGATTGAAAAAAATCCTGAAAAACGCTTGCTTTTTCGGGAAAACTGTGATATAATAATACAGCATTTGAGTAGCCGCCGGTCCTTGACCGGCGAGGTCAAGATGCCATGCATACGCAAAAGCACGGTTTTCCGTCCGTTTTGCGGTGTGCAACATTCTGACGATTGGGTGGTCCGCTGCATTTGCCCTCCGCATTCATGAGAGATGAGGGGTTCTGTCCGGTACGGAAGTGCCGTCAGCGATGTATGAACATCCGTAAACAATTCAAGGAGGAATCCCAAAATGAATGCACTTGAGCAAATCAGCAAGTCCAGCATGAAGGAAAACGTCCCGGAGCTGAACGTCGGCGACACCGTTAAGGTGCATGTCCGCATTCAGGAAGGCGACAAGAGCCGTATCCAGGTCTTCGAGGGCACGATCATTGCCAAGAAGCACGGCGGCATCAGCGAGACCTTCACCGTCCGCAGAGTTGCGCACGGCGTCGGCATCGAGCGCGTGTTCCCGGTTCATTCCCCTGCTGTTGACAAGGTCGAGATCGTCCGCAGAGGCGTCGTTCGCAGAGCGAAGCTCTACTATCTGCGCGGCAGAGTCGGTAAGGCGGCAAAGGTCAAGGGACTGGTTCGTTGATTGCAAAAAAGCGAAAGGGGACTGGCGCAGTCCCCTTTTGTTTTTATCCGGAATAAAAAGGAAAAGAGGAAGCTAGTATGCAGACAGAACTGAATACGGAGCAGCAGGAAAAAAAAGGCGGCGGCCTCAGGGGCTTTCTGTTTGATCTCATGGATATCATTGAGGCCGGACTGATGACGGTATTTCTCTTTATTCTGATCTTTGCATATCTCGTGCGTCCGGTGACGGTGGACGGCGGCTCCATGATGCCGACCCTGCTGAATCAGGATCAGATTCTGATCGTGACGGCACTGCATGCGCCGAAAAACGGGCAGATCGTCGTGATTGACGACCAGGAATCCGGACTGTTCGAGGATACGGAACAGCAGAAGGTTGTCAAAACGACCGGCGCGGGCATGGTGCTGGTCAAGCGGCTGATTGCAAAGGGCGGTCAGGAAATTGATATTGACTTTGAAAACGGAACTGTCAAAGTGGACGGCGTGACGCTGGATGAGCCGTATACCGCAGACCCGACAACGCGCGATGAATTTGCGTTCCGGTATCCGTTCACGGTTCCGGAGGGCTATGTCTTTGTCATGGGCGACAACCGGCTGCACAGCATGGACAGCCGCAGTCCGCAGGTCGCACTGATCCCGGAGAATGAGATCCTCGGCACGGCACTGTTCCGCTATGACCGTGACGAGGAAAACCGCAGCAAGTGGACAGAACGGTTCGATTATTTATTCTGATCCGAAACGGAGGGGGAGCGCATGGAGCCTGAAGAAAATCAGAAAGCTTCAGCAGAAGCGGAAAGCGGCAGCTTTTTCAGTGATCTGATGGATATTGCCGAATCCGGCTTTCTGACGGTTTTTATCTTTATCTTGATCTTTATCTATCTGATCCGCCGCGTGACGGTGGACGGCAGCTCCATGAACCCGACGCTGCTGCATCAGGATCAGATTTATATCGTGAGCGCGCTCTATGAGCCGAAGAACGGGCAGATCGTCGTGATCGACGACGCGGAGTCCGGACGGTTCGCGGACGCGGCACAGCAGGAGGTCGTCCGGTCGGAGGGCTGCGGCATCACGATCGTCAAGCGGCTGATTGCAAAGGGCGGTCAGGAGATCGACATCGACTTTGAGAACGGTGACGTCAGGGTGGACGGCAGTCTGCTGGATGAGCCGTATATCGCAGACCCGACCACGCTGGATGAATCTGCATTTCAGTACCCGTTCACGGTGCCGGAGGGTTATGTCTTTGTCATGGGCGATAACCGGCTGTACAGCATGGACAGCCGCAGTCCGCAGGTCGCGCTGATCCCGGAGGACGAGATCCTCGGCACGGCACTGGTCCGCTATGACCGGGAAAAGAAGAACCGCAGCAAGTGGACGGAACGGTTCGATTACTTATTCTGATACGAAACGGAGGAATCCCGTATGGAGCCCTTTGATGAAAACGTACCGCAGACAGCACCGGAGCTGAACACGCAGCTTCCGGATCCGGCAGCGGCACCGCAGGAGGTCCCGTCTGCGGAGAGCCCGGCGGCATCCGCAGAGGTGCCGGTACAGCAGGAGCAGCCTGCCGAGGCTTCCGCACAGCAGCCGGAATCCGAAAAAGAAGCCGCAGAGCAGCCGGCGAAGGAAAAGAAAGACGGCGGATTTCTCGGTGACCTGATGGATCTGCTGGAATCCGTGATCGTCTCGATTTTTGTGGTGATGCTCGTCTTTACATTCCTGTTCTGTACGGCGGATGTGGACGGTACCTCGATGGTGCCGACGCTTGCGGACCGTGACCGCCTGCTGGTCAACCGCATCGACAAGGATTACGAGCGCGGCGATATCCTCATCATTGACAGCGACAAGGCCAGACTGCTCGACGAATCCGGCAATATCTACGAGCAGGAGGGGCTGAAAAAGCGCATCGTCAAGCGGCTGATCGCGAAGGGCGGCCAGCAGATCGACATTGATTTTTCGCAGGGCATCGTCTATGTGGACGGCGAGGCACTGACGGAGCCTTACATCAACAATCTGACCACGCGTGACAACTGCGCGTTTACCTATCCGCTGACAGTGCCGGAGGGCTATATCTATGTGCTGGGCGATAACCGCGCCGTTTCCAGAGACAGCCGCGACGAAAAGGTCGGACTGATCCCGGAGGAGAATATCGTCGGCAAGGTGATTCTGCGGATTTCGCCGTTCAGCAGCTTCGGAAAGGTGCGCTGAACAGTCTTTGTGTCAACACGCCTGAAAGGGGGAGCAGCAAATGGAGGATATGAAAGATATTCAGTGGTTTCCCGGCCACATGGCAAAAACGCGGCGGATGATCGCCAAGAGCCTGCCGCTGGTCGATGCCGCAGCAGAGCTGCTGGACGCAAGACTGCCGATGAGCAGCCGCAATCCGGAGCTGCGTTCCCTGACCGGAAAAAAACCGCGGCTCATTATCCTGAACAAGGCAGACATGGCAGACCCTGCTGTCACGCAGCAGTGGATGCAGTATTATAAAAAGCAGGGATTTGCCGTCATCACGGCGGATTCCAAATCAGGAAAGGGCGTGAAGCAGTTTGCGCCCGTGCTCCGGGAGCTGCTGAAAGATCAGCTCGAAAAATATGCCGCAAAGGGCATGAAGGGCAGGCCGATCCGCGTGATGATCCTCGGCATTCCGAATGTCGGGAAATCCTCGCTGATCAACCGGCTTGCAGGCGGAAAGCGTGCCAAAGCCGAGGACAGAGCCGGCGTGACGCGCACCCAGCAGTGGATCAAGACCGCAGACGGCGTCGAGCTGCTCGATACGCCGGGCGTGCTCTGGCCGAAGCTGGACGATCAGGATGTGGCGGTGCGGCTCGCGATGACCGGTGCCGTCCGCGACGATATCCTTGACAAAGAAGCACTGGCGGCGCGTCTGATGACGCTGCTGCATACCGAATATCCGCAGGCACTCGAACAGCGGTACAAGATCCCGCCGGAGCTGGAGGCAGAGGGCTTTGCGTACCTTGAACTCATGGCGAAGAACCGCGGGATGCTGCTTTCGGGCGGCGTGCCGAATACCGAGCGTGCGGCAATCACACTGCTGGACGAGTTCCGCGGCACGAAGCTGGGGCGGATCTCACTGGAAAAGCCGCAGGGAGACTGATATGGCAAGAGTATTAAAGGTATATCAGGAACTGTTTGATTTTGACGCCGAGGTGCGGACGCATTTTCCGGTATTCTGCGGCGTGGACGAGGCAGGCCGCGGACCGCTCGCAGGCGATGTGTACGCGGCAGCGGTGATCCTGAAGCCGGATTCGGTCATTGCGGGGCTGAACGACAGCAAAAAGCTCTCCGAAGCGCGCCGCGAGGATCTGGCACCAATCATCAAATCGGAGGCGGCTGCATGGTGCGTGGCTTCCGCGACGGTCGAGGAGATCGAGCGTCTGAACATTCTGCAGGCGGCACTGCTTGCGATGCGCAGGGCCGTCGAGGGCTTGCAGATCCCGGCGGAATACGCGCTGACGGACGGCAACCAGAAGCCACCGCTGACGATTCCGGTCGGGACGGTCGTGCACGGTGATGCGAAATCCGCGAGCATCGCGGCGGCATCCGTGCTTGCAAAGACCGCAAGAGACGCGTCGCTGCGCGAGCTGGACGAGCTGTATCCGCAGTACGGCTTTGCGGCACATAAGGGCTACGGCACAAAGGCACATTACGAGGCGATCGCGCAGTACGGACCCTGTCCGGCGCACCGCCCCTCGTTCCTGAAAAAGTTTTATGAGCGCGGCGGCAAATAAGCGGCAGACCGGCAATCTCGGAGAAGATGCGGTCTGTGCATATCTGGAACGGCAGGGCGCAGAGATCCTCTGCCGGAACTTCACCGTCCGCGGCGGGGAGATCGACATCATCGCGCAGCAGGGAGAGTATCTGCTGTTCGTTGAGGTCAAGACGCGGCGGCCTGGCTCGCTGGTATCCGGTGCGGCGGCGGTCGATGCGAGAAAGCAGCGGCTCATTATCCGCACGGCGGAGCAGTATCTGCTGAAATATCCGAGCGATCTGCAGCCGCGGTTCGATGTCGCGGAGACAGAGTGCTCCGGCGGGATGATCCGTCATATCACGTATCTGGAGGGCGCGTTTGACGCGACCGGTGTATAACAGCCGGAAGGAGGATGCTGCATGCAAAAAAGAGTGATCGTGAAGGAATGCCCGTTCTGCGGCGGTACAGAGTTCGTCAAGGGCTGGCAGTACGGCAGTGCCAAGCTTTACGCGGATGACTGCCTTGTGCAGGGCGGTCAGGAGATCAAGCATGTTGTCTGCAAGGCGTGCGGCAGCATCGTCCGCAGCTATGTGCATTATCCGGAGAAGCTGAAATAACGCAAATATAACGGCGCAGACTTACGGGATGCGTCTGAAAATCATAAGGAGGAATTGGGTATGGTATACCACAGCACACGAAACAGCGCGCTGGCAGTCAGCAGCGCGGAGGCGATCGCACAGGGCATTGCGGCAGACGGCGGACTGTTTGTCCCGGCGTTCATCCCGGAGCTTTCCGCGGCGGATTTTGACGCGCTCAAAGGGCTGACCTATGCAGAGCGCGCCGCACGGCTGTTCAAGCTGTATCTGACGGATTTCACCGATGAAGAACTGCGTGAATGCACGCATAATGCTTATGAGACCGGCAGCTTTGAGACACCGGATGTGCAGGAGATCACAACGCTCGCAGACGGCTCGATGCTGCTGGAGCTCTGGCACGGCCCGACCTGCGCGTTCAAGGACATGGCACTGCAGATTCTGCCGCATTTTCTGACCCGCGCGATCAAAAAGACCGGCACGGACAAGGAGGTCGTCATCCTGACGGCAACGTCCGGCGATACCGGCAAGGCGGCACTGGCAGGCTTCCGGGATGTGCCGGGTACCAAGATCATGGTGTTCTATCCGGAGGACGGCGTCAGCTCCATGCAGAAGCGTCAGATGCAGACGCAGGAGGGCGCAAATGTCTGTGTCTGTGCTGTCAGGGGCAACTTCGATGACTGCCAGAACGGCGTGAAGGCGATCTTCACCGACCCGGAAATGGAACAGGCACTCGCTGAAAACGGAATGCAGTTTTCCAGCGCAAACAGCATCAACTGGGGTCGCCTTGTCCCGCAGATCGTGTACTACGTTTCCGCTTATGTCACGATGCTGGAAAAGGGCATCCTGAAAAACGGCGAGCGTTTCAGCATCACCGTTCCGACAGGCAACTTCGGCAACATTCTGGCTGCATGGTATGCAAAGCAGATGGGCGTGCCGGTCGGGCATCTGATCTGCGCTTCCAATATCAACAATGTGCTGACTGATTTCATCAATACCGGAGTATATGACCGCAGCCGCACCTTCCATGCAACGGTTTCCCCGTCCATGGATATCCTGATTTCGAGCAATCTGGAGCGTCTGCTCTATCACATGACCGGTGAGAACGATGCGCAGATCCGTGAGTGGTTCACGGCACTGAAAACCGACGGCAAATACGACATCGGCACGGAGCTTAAAAACCGCATCCGCGCCGAGTTCTCCGGCAGCTTCTGGGACGATGACCAGACCAAGGCGATGATCGGCAAGGTCTTTGCGGAGAACGGCTATCTGAGCGATACGCACACGGCAGTCGGCATTTGCGCGGCAAGAGATTTCCTTGCAAAGGCTGCGGATAAGGAGCCGATGCTGATTGCATCGACCGCAAATCCGTATAAGTTCGGTGCGGCGGTTTACAGCGCGATCGGCGGCAATGCGGACGGCGCGGACGAATACGCCGTGCTCGACCTGCTGCAGGAGAAGTCCGGGATGCCGATCCCGGCAGCACTGGCTGCGCTGAAAAAGAAGGCCGTGCGCTTCACGGATGTCGTGGCACAGGATGCAATGCCCGCTTACGTAAAGGAAAAGCTGGGGATCCGATGAGCCTGTTCGTCATCGGGGATACACACCTGTCCTTCGGCGTGCAGAAGCCGATGGATATTTTCGCCGGCTGGGAGAATCACACGGAGCTGCTGCGCGATGCGTGGTGCCGCCTGATTCATCCGGAGGATACCGTCGTGCTGGCGGGGGATATCTCATGGGGCATGAACATGGAGGAGGCACTGCCGGACTTTCAGTGGCTGGATGCGCTCCCCGGAAAAGAAAAGATCATCTTAAAGGGCAACCACGATTACTGGTGGGTGACGATGAAAAAGATGTGCGATTTCTTCGCGGCGCATCAGCTTTCCACGCTGAAGATCCTGCACAACAACTGCTATGCCTACGGCGAATACGGCATCTGCGGGACGCGCGGCTGGGTCAACATGGAGCCGGACAGCGCGGCACCGGATGACGAAAAGGTCAGTGCGAGAGAAGCACAGCGGCTTGCTGTTTCCCTGAATGCCGCGGAGCAGCAGGGTTTAAAACCGATTGCGTTTCTGCATTATCCGCCGATCTACGGCAGCAGCTGCAATTATCCGATGCTGGAGGTCCTGTGGCAGCATCCGGTCACGGACTGCTGGTACGGGCATGTGCACGGACGCTCCCAGCACCGCTATGCGGTGAACGGCGAGCGCGACGGGATCACCTACCATCTGATCGCAGGGGATTATGTACAGTTTATTCCTCAAAAGGTGCTGTAAACTGTGAGAATCGAAGAAAGCGGCGAAACCGCTGGAAAAATTCTCCTGTTTGTGCTATAATAAAGTGTATCTGTCAATACGCAATATGACGCGGCGCAGCGCAGTGCCGCGGCAAAGAAATAACGAAATGCTGGAGGAACAACCGATGAGCTTAGTGTCTGATGTGAAAACCGATGTCAATATGAGAGAAGTAACCTTCTCGATCTCCGCTGAGGATCTTGAGGCGGCCTGCGAGCGCGTCTATCAGCGTCAGAAGAAGGATATCGCTGTCAAGGGCTTCCGCAAGGGCAAGGTCCCACGCAAAATGGTGGAAAAGCTCTACGGTGAGGACGCTTTCTTCGAGGAAGCCGTCAACATGATCATCCCGGGCGAGCTGGATGCGATCCTGCGCGAGAAGGAAATCACGATCATTGACCGTCCGTCCGTTGAGCTGGTCTCCTGCTCGAAGGCGGAGGGCGCAGTCTGCAAGGCCGTGCTGATCACCAAGCCGGAGGTCACGGTCGGCGAGTACAAGGGTATCCATGCACCGATGCAGGTGCGTGAGGTTGCCGATGCAGATGTCGATCAGCAGATCGAGATGCTGCGTCAGCGTCAGGCGCGTGTCGTCGATGTCGATGACCGTGCGGCGCAGAAGGGCGATGAGGTCAAGATCAACTTCGAGGGCTTCATTGACGATGTCGCATTTGAGGGCGGCAAGGGCGAGAATTATCCGCTCCGCCTCGGCAGCGGCCAGTTCATTCCGGGCTTTGAGGACCAGATCGTCGGCAAGAACATCGGCGACAAGTTCGAGGTCAATGTCACCTTCCCGGAGGAGTACGGTGATGAGCGTTATGCAGGAAAGCCTGCTGTATTCAAGACCGAGCTGCTCGGCATCACCATGCAGGAGCTGCCGGAGGTCGATGACGAGTTCGCAAAGGATATTTCCGAGTTTGATACGATCGCAGAGCTGCGTGAAGATATCAAGTCCAAGCTGACCGAGTCTGCTGAGCAGCAGGCACAGGTCGCGTTCGAGAACGCTGTGTTCGATACGCTTGTCGAGCGCACCGAGGCGATCGTTCCGCAGGTGC
This sequence comes from Ruminococcus sp. Phil11, assembly GCA_001940925.1. GTDB lineage: Bacteria > Bacillota > Clostridia > Oscillospirales > Ruminococcaceae > Firm-04. The sequence goes on along the minus strand of MSGZ01000030.1, from coordinate 40,312 downwards.
TCTATGACCGCCGCATTGACCAGCGCATCCGTGAGTTTGAGAACCAGCTGCAGCAGCAGTACGGCGATCTGAAGCTTGACGAGTATCTCCAGCTGACCGGCATGACGATGGAGCAGCTGCGCGATGAGTACGAGCCGCAGTCCAAGAAGGAGGTCATGCTCCGTCTGGCACTCGAGAAGATCGCGGATACCGAGGACATTCAGGTCTCCGATGAGGAGCTCGATGAGGAACTCACGAACTTTGCTGCACAGATGAAGGCACCGGTCGAGTTCGTCAAGGCACGCATCCCGCTGGATGACTACCGCACCGATCTGCGCGTGCAGAAGGTTGTCGAGCTGGTCAAGAACAATGCCGTTGTCGATAACGACATGGTGAAGGCAGAGGAAGCACCGGCTGAGGAAGCTCCGGCTGCAGACGCTGAGTAATCAGGATGTAAACAGATCAAGAACCGGCTTTTTGCCCCGCGGACAATCTCTGCGGGGCAGAAGCCGGAAATCTGCTTTTTGCGGTGCTGCCGGAAACGGCGGCAATGCTGATTTTTCCGAAAGGATGACAACGATGAATCAGAGCTATATGAGCCTTGTCCCGACGGTCATTGAACAGACCAACCGCGGTGAACGGGCATACGATATCTACTCCCGCCTGCTGAACGACCGCATCATTATGCTGTCGGAGGACGTCAACGATGTGACGGCGAGCCTTGTCGTCGCACAACTGCTGTTCCTCGAAAGTCAGGACCCGGAGAAGGATATTTCGCTGTATATCAACAGCCCCGGCGGCTCCGTGACGGCCGGCATGGCGATCTACGATACCATGCAGTATATTAAGTGCGATGTCGCGACAATCTGCATCGGCCTTGCCGCGTCGATGGGCGCACTGCTGCTCTCTTCCGGTGCAAAGGGCAAGAGAATGGCACTGCCGAACAGCGAGATCATGATCCACCAGCCGCTGATCATGGGCGGCGGACTATCCGGTCAGGCGACCGATATCAAGATCCGCACCGATAACCTGCTCCGCACCAAGGGCAACCTGAACCGCATTCTCTCCGAGAATACCGGCAAGCCGCTTGAGGAGATCGAACGCGATGTCGAGCGCGATTATTTCATGACCGCGCAGGAGGCTATGAACTACGGGCTGATCGACAAGGTCGTTGACAAGCGCTGAACTGCGCACTGCGATCCCATGAACAGGAGAAAAGGATATGCCGGATAAAAATGTAAGAACCTGCAATTTCTGCGGCAAGCCCGAAAGCAAGGTGCAGAGCATGTTCTCTGCGGGGCCGAGCAACATCTGCGATGAGTGCGTGACCTATTGCTATGAGCTGCTGTACGGCGACCTTGACGTCAAGCCGAAAAGCGGCAAGGGCAGCAAGCCGAAATCCGCCAAGGAGATCAACCTGCTGAAGCCCGCGGAGATCAAGAAGGTTCTGGACGAATATGTCATCGGGCAGGACAGGGCGAAGATCTCGCTCGCTGTTTCTGTGTATAACCACTACAAACGCATCCTCAGTCAGGATGACGGCGGCGATGTGGAGATCCAGAAAAGCAATGTGCTCCTGCTCGGTCCGACCGGTGTCGGAAAAACCTATCTTGCACAGACACTCGCAAAGATTCTGGATGTGCCGTTTGCCATTGCCGATGCGACCACCATTACGGAGGCCGGTTATGTCGGTGACGATGTCGAAAACGTGCTGCTGCGACTGATTCAGGCGGCGAATTTCGATGTCGAGGCGGCAGAGCGCGGCATCATCTATATTGATGAGATTGATAAGATTGCCAGAAAATCTGAAAATACTTCCCTGACCAGAGATGTCAGCGGCGAAGGCGTGCAGCAGTCCCTGCTGAAGATCATTGAGGGCACTGTCTCCAATGTTCCCCCGCAGGGCGGCAGAAAGCATCCGAATCAGGAGTTCATCCATATCAACACGAAGAACATCCTGTTTATCTGCGGCGGCGCGTTCGACGGACTGGAAAAGCATATCGTCAGCCGCACCGAATCCTCCGGACTCGGCTTCGGCGCACAGGTGCTCTCAAAGAAGGAGAAATCCGAAAATATTTTCCGGAAGGTCATTCCGCAGGATCTGGTCAAATACGGCATCGTGCCGGAGCTGGTCGGCAGACTGCCGATCATCACCACGCTTGACGAAATGGACGAGGAATCGCTGATCCGCATTCTGACCGAGCCGAAAAATGCACTTGTACGGCAGTATGCAAAGCTGTTCCGCTACGACGACATTGCGCTGGAGGTCGAACAGGAGGCACTTGCGGAGATCGCAAAGCGGGCCATTGAGCAGAAAACCGGTGCCCGCGGTCTGCGCGCCATTCTGGAAGGCATCCTGATGCAGACAATGTTCGATGCGCCGTCCATGGGAAATGTCAAGAAGGTGCTCGTCACGGCAGACTGCGTGCAGAATCACACTGCACCGAAGCTGCTGACCGGCGAGGGCAAGGAAGTTTCAGCTGCGTAAGGCAAAAACAGTCACTTCAGAATCTCCTGCGGTTTCAGAGACTGCGGGAGATTCTCTGTCATTCTGTGATCGAATTTTCATAAAGATATCACAGTCTGGGTGAGTTTTCCGCTTGCTTTTTGCGGTTGAATCATGTATAATGAATACAACAGGCGGACGGCAAAGTCCGCAGCGATTATCGGATAAAACGATCTGTCTGGTGAATCCTCTGAATGAAGTTGAGTATTCCCGAGACTGAACACTTTTATTATATATAATGGGGTCTGGGGACAATGTCCCCAGCGGGGAATGGGGCGGAGCCCCATTCCGGATACATCGCGTAGCGATACTTTTATTACCCTTCCCGGCTGCGCACGGGGACGGGGCTTGCCACGGTGCCGCGCAGGGCAGAATGGAACAGAACATGCAGGAGAAAAAACGCACGGATGACATCAATGAGCAGGCAGCACCGGAGCAGAACCTGATCCCGGTCGTTGCGCTGCGCGGACTGGTCGCGTTCCCGCACATGGTCATTGATTTTGAGGTGGGACGCACCGAGTCCCGCAAGGCGGTGGATGCCGCATTAAAGGGAGACCGCCGCATCTTTCTGCTCGCGCAGAGAGATGCTTCGGTCACGGAGCCGAAGGTACGCGACCTTTACCGCGTCGGCGTGATCTGCGAGATCCGTCAGGTCATGCGCGGCCGCGACGGCACCAGAGTGCTCGTCGAGGGACTGGCACGCGCCAAGGCTGTAAAGCTGACGCCGCCCGAGGAGCGCGATTACTGGGAGGCGGAGTATAAGCCGCTGCCGAATTACGGCAAGAACCGCTCCACGCCGATCGAGATGCAGGCGATCGTCAACTCCGTCAAGGAGGAATATGCCGCACACTGCCGGCTCTCCCGCAGGATCCCGCGGGAATTTGCCGAAATGGTGCTGACCGAGGAAAACGCGCCGCAGCTCTTTGAGGCGATCTGGTCGAACCTTGATTTTGACTATCACGACCGCCAGATCATGCTGGAGGAGGGGAGTCTCTTTCTGCGCCTGACGCTGCTTTATGCGGTGCTCGTGCGCGAAAATGAGGTGCTCAAGGTCGAGACGGAGCTGCAGTCCGGCGTCCAGATGCGCATTGACCAGAGCCAGCGTGAGATGTATCTCCGCGAGCAGATGCGCCTGATTTCCGAGGAACTCGGTGACGGCGATACGACCGAGCCGCAGCAGTATCTCGATCAGATCGACAAGCTGAACGCGTCCGACGAGGTCAAGGAGAAACTCCGGAAAGAGGCGAATCAGCTGACAAAAATGCCGTCCGGTTCGCAGGAGGCGTATGTCATCCACAATTATCTGGATACGGCACTGTCTCTGCCGTGGGGTGTGACGACCAAGGAAAAGCTTGATATCAACAAGGCCGCAGAGCAGCTTGATAAGGATCACTACGGGCTGAAGCGCGTCAAGGAGCGCGTGCTTGAAGCGATGAGCGTTCACGCGATCCAGCCGAAGCTGACGGGACAGATCATCTGTCTGGTCGGCCCGCCCGGCGTCGGCAAGACGTCCATTGCGCAGTCCGTGGCGAAGTCGCTGGGCAGAAACTATGTCCGCGTGTCGCTGGGCGGCGTGCGCGACGAAGCCGAGATCCGCGGTCACCGCAAGACCTATGTTGCGGCCATGCCCGGCCGGATCATCGAAGCGATGCGGCAGGCCAAGAGCATGAACCCGCTGATCCTGTTGGACGAGATCGACAAGCTTTCCGGCGATTTCAAGGGCGATCCGGCAGCCGCTCTGCTGGAGGTGCTCGACAGTGCACAGAACCATGCGTTCCGCGACCACTTCCTCGAGGTGCCGTTCGATCTGTCGCAGGTCATGTTCCTGACGACCGCGAACAATGCCTCGCTGATCCCGGAGCCGCTGTTTGACCGTATGGACGTCATCGAGATCAACTCCTATACCCGTGAGGAAAAATTCCGCATCGCGAAGGAGCACCTGATCAAGAAGCAGATCAAGGCGAACGGCCTGAAAGCCGCGCAGATCAAGATCACCGATGCTGCGGTGTACGATCTGATCGACTACTATACCAAGGAAGCGGGCGTCCGTACACTGGAACGCCGGATCGCGTCGCTCTGCCGGAAATGCGCCAAGACCATTCTGACCGAGGACGTCAAAAAGGTGCAGTATACGCCGGAGACGCTGGAAAAGGCGCTCGGCCCGCATAAGTATACCGAGGATTATCACACCAAGACCGACGAGGTCGGCATTGTCAACGGCCTTGCATGGACAAGCGTCGGCGGCGTGCTGATGCCGCTCGAGGTGCTGACGATGGACGGCAAGGGTGAGATCCAGGTGACCGGTTCGCTCGGTGACGTCATGAAGGAGAGCGCAAAGCTTGCAGTCTCCTATGCGCGTTCCGTTGCGAAACAGCACGACATCAATCCGGAGCTGTTCAAGACCAAGGATATCCACATCCATGCCCCGGAGGGCGCAGTCCCGAAGGACGGCCCCAGCGCAGGCGTCACGATGCTGACGGCACTGATCTCCGCACTGAGCGGCATTCCCGTCCGGCACGATATCGCCATGACCGGCGAGATCACGCTGCACGGCAAGGTGCTGCCGATCGGCGGGCTTGTGGAAAAGTCCATGGCTGCGTATAAAAACGGGATTTATACCGTGCTGATCCCCGCAGGCAATGTGCCGGATCTGGCAGAGCTTGACGAGACCGTGCGGGAGGCGATCCGCTTCATTCCGTGCGAGACGGTCGAGACGGTGCTGGAGACTGCGCTGATCCCGCCGCATTACGATACCAAGCTGGAGCCGCTGCTCGAGGACGAGGCGCAGAAGCTGGCGCTCTCCCCGATCGCGATGCCCAGAAAGCGCAATACTGTCAAGGTGTAAGACAGGGAGGTGAACGGTCTTGAACTGGAATACCGCGGAATTTACCGCAGCCTACGGTCTGGCGAGCCAGCTCCCGAAGTGCAGATGCCCGGAGATCGCCTTTGCGGGACGCTCCAATGTCGGCAAATCCACGCTGATCAACAAGCTGTTCCAGCGGAAGAATCTCGCGCGGGTCAGCTCGGTGCCGGGCAAGACCGCCACGATCAATTTCTATCAGTGCGGGCATGTGACCTTTGCAGACCTGCCGGGCTACGGCTATGCGAAGCGGTCGAAGTCCGAGCTGAAACGCTGGCAGGAACTCATCAATGCGTATCTGCAGGACGAGCGCGACCTGAGAGCCGTGCTGCTGCTGATTGATATGCGGCATCCGCCGACTGCGAACGATCTGCAGATGGTCGATTTCCTGATCGACACGGAGATGCCGTTCGCGATCGTGCTGACGAAGGCCGACAAGCTCAACAAGACAGAGCGTGCGGCGCGTCTGGCTGCGCTGCCGGACGAGCTGCCGCAGTATGATGACCTGAACGTGACGGTGTTTTCCTCCGTGACCGGAGAGGGCGTTGAACCGCTCCGTGCGCTGATCGAGGAGATCACGGAGGAAGTCGCTCCGGAAGATCAGGAATGAGGGCTTCGGATGTATATGAAAAAGGACGCTGATTCACTTGTATCAGCGTCCTTTTTGTGCTTTTTTGAATGTATTGCGGCAGCTTGAACTGTGAAAAAAGGGCGTGCGCTGTTTATTGCTCCGCGCACGGGTCAAACGGGAATGCCGGCATCATCTTGAGCTTAAAGAGATTCTGCTTATGCTTGCGGTCGATGAGTGCCTTTTTCTCCGGAGAAGGCTCAATGCCCTCGCGGAGATAGAGATCGAGCTCCGCGTAGGTAAAGCCGAGGTTATCCTCATCCGTTTTGCCGCAGAGACCGTCCGACGGTGCCTTATCGACGAGCTGTGCAGGAAGCCCGAGCGCTCTGCCGATCGCCTTGACCTCGGTGACGGTGAAGTTCGCGAGCGGTGCAAAATCACCGACGCTGTCGCCCCAGCGCGTGGAATAGCCGACCCAGTCCTCGGAGAAATTGCAGGTGTTTGCAACTCTGCCGTTGACGCTCTGGGAAACGGCATAGACAGCCGTCATGCGGATGCGCGGCGGCAGATTGGTCGTTGCCTGCACGGAGAGCGGCAGGGAGGCCGCGACGGCACGTTCCAGCGCATCGGCAGCTTCACCGATGTTCACGGTCACATTGGTGATGCCGAGGTGCTTGCAGAGCAGCCTGGAATCGTCGATATCGGGCTGCTCGCCGCGGGGCATCAGCACGCCGACGACTCTGTGTACGCCGAGTGCCCTGCAGAGCAGCGCGGCACAGACAGAGCTGTCCTTTCCGCCGGAGACGCCGAGGACAGCCTTGCAGCCGTCGCCGTTTTCGGCGAACCAGTCCTGGATCCAGCGGCAGCAATCCTCGATCGCGCGGTCAACATCAAAACGGTACATGGTAATCATCCTTTCAGTTGGGGTTGGCAGTGTTGTTTTACATGGTATAAGCTGCATACCACGCCATGCCGATATGTACGGCGATGAGCACCCAGAAAAGCGGGGCGGTCACGACGAGACGCTTGGTGCGTTCGCTCTGATGCGGCGTGAGATCGGGCATCCGTTCGGTCAGCAGCATATAAAAGAGGGAGACAGTCCCGAGCAGCAGCACGAACAGCTTACAGATCATATCGGCCTTGCGGAATGTACTGTCCGGGAGATAAAGCCTGCCTGCTTCAAGCAGCATTGCGGCGGAATTGACGCAGATATGCGTGATGATCGCGGGCGTGACGGAATCGTGCCGGACTGTGATATATGCAAGCAGAATGCCGAGCGGGAACGTGAACAGGAACTGCGGGAGATTCTCGTGCATCAGCGCAAAGAGCAGCGCGGTCATCAGAATGCCGAACCGCTGGCTGACGCGGCTGAGGTTTTTCAGCGCGAAGCCTCTGAGCAGCAGCTCCTCGGTGACCGGTGCGAGAATGCATACATAAAGCACGAGCAGCGCGGTCTTTGAAAGGGAGCCGTCCAGTGAGATATCCGGCGCATAAACGGGAACACCGGCCGCCCGGAGAAACTTCGTGACCCATTCGCCTGCATAGCCTGCCAGCATCTGGATCCAGAGCCCGAGCATGATGTAGGAGACGGTCCTAGCGGCGGTCAGGCCGCGCAGCCTGAAATATTGTCCCTTCGGCATATGCGTCAGCGCGGAGCCGATGAGAAATGCGGACAGGTTGCCGACCGTGAATGCGATCAGCCGCAGGGCGGTATTGATCGTGCTGTCGTCCAGATACTGCATGACGATCATCTGGTAATTTTCGGGCAGCTCCCCGAGGCGTTTCAGATCGTTGTGCCGCAGTGCGAAGGTTACGCCGGTCTGCAGCAGAACGTAGATCGTCCAGGCAGTCACAAAAGCGAACAGCAGGGACAGAAAGATCAGCGCAAAGCAGCGTCTGAGGGCTGTCCGTTCGGTCTGCTGCGGGATCAGCGGGAGCTTGCAGTCAGGCATATCGAGCGTCGGGAGGATCTCGCGGTAATCGGGGCTGTAGTCCGGCTCCTCGGTCGGGTTCCGGAACGGATTGCTGAGATCGACCGGAGAGATCTCCGAGTAATCAGCTTGCTTCATGCGGTGCCTCTCCTTATTTCAGTGTGACGACGGTCACGCCGTCCTCGCCCTCGCCGTAAACGCCGGGACGGAACGCCTTGACCTGCTTCATGCGGCGCAGGTGGTCGTGGATGCCCTTGCGCAGGGCACCGGTGCCTTTTCCGTGGATAATGGTGACGGTCTCGAAGCCGGAGAGCAGAGAGCCCGCGATAAAGTTCTCGGTCATCATGATGCCCTCATCGACGGTACAGCCGCGGATATCGAGCTCCGTTGCAGACGAGCGCACGCCGCTGCCGCCCTTGCCCTTATCGGAGCGCACAACGGTCGTGGTATGAACTTTCTGCTGCTGCTTCTGCTGCTGTTTCGGCTGCTGCTTTTCGAGCCGCAGGTTCTCGACCGGCACGCGGGTCTTCATCGCGCCGATCTGCACGGTGACCATTTTGCCGGCGGGCTCCGCAACGACCGTGCCGCTCCGTCCCATAGAGACGATCAGCACGGAATCGCCGATTTTGAGCGGCCGCGGCAGCGTGTAGTCGCCCTGCTCGTCGGTATCGGAATTTTCGTAAAGGCGGTCAATGGTCTGCTTTGCGTGCGCCTTGGCAGCCGCGGCCTGTTCTGCGAGTGCCTGATCCTTGAGCTTTTTCAGATCGCGGAGCTCATCCAGCAGCGCATTGGATTCGGTAACGGTCTGTTCCACGATGCGCCTTGCCTGCGCACGAATCTTCGAGAGTTCTTCCTCGCGCTTTTGCTCCAGCAGTTCAGCCTGCTCGCGGACTTCCTTTTCGTGGACCGCTGTGCTTTCGCGCAGCCTTGTCAGCTCCGCAAGCTCCTTTTCGTGCTGCGCTCTTGCGCGGTCAAGCTGCTCGACGGCGCGTTCAAACCGCTGGTTCTCCGAGCTGATGAGTTCCTTTGCGTGTGCAATGACGTCATCCGGCATACCGAGTGACTTGGAGATCGCAAACGCATTGGATTTTCCGGGCGAGCCGATCACCAGCTTATAGGTCGGCTTTAATGTTTCAAGGTCAAATTCGCAGGATGCGTTCTCGACGTCGTCCGTTTCCAGCGCATAGCGTTTCAGTTCCTGATAATGCGTCGTGACGATCAGCTCAGCCCCCTGCATTCGCAGCCGCTCAATGACCGCGACAGCCAGTGCCGCGCCCTCGACCGGGTCGGTGCCGGAGCCCAGCTCGTCGATCAGGACGAGCGTGCGGTCGTCGGCGGTTTTGATGATCTCGATATCCTGCAGCGTATGTGCAGAGAAGGTCGAGAGATTGTATTCGATGCTCTGCCGGTCGCCGATATCGACGAGAATGCGATCAAAAACTGCGATCCGGCTGCCGTCTGCGGCAGGGATCATCAGACCGCACATCGCCATGGCGGAGAGCAGTCCGACGGTTTTCAGCGCGACGGTCTTGCCGCCGGTGTTCGGGCCGGTGATGATGAGCGCATGGTAATCCTCGCCGAGCGCAATGTCGATCGGTACAACGGTTTTCGGGTCGATCAGCGGATGCCGTGCCTTTTTCAGCAGCAGCGAGCCGTCCTCGGTGATCTGCGGGATCATGCCGCGCTGCATCGTGCCGAGTGACGCTTTTGCGAAGTAGAGGTTCAGCTCCGCCGCGATGTCATAGCCCTGGATCAGCGCATCTGCGTACTGTCCGCATTCACTGCATAGCTTCTGGATGATGCGTTCGATCTCCTCCTGCTCCTGTGTTTCGAGCAGTCGGATATCGTTGTTCGCATCAACGATCGCCATCGGCTCAATGAAATAGGTCTGGCCGGTCGCGGAGGTATCATGGATTAGACCGGCGACGTCACCGCGGTGCTCTGCCTTGACGGGGATGACATACCGTCCGTCGCGGATCGTGATGATCTGCTCCTGCAGGTAGGTCTGCATGGAAGCGGAGCGGATCATTTTTTCGAGCTTTTCGCGGAGCTTCAGTCCGGCCTGCGTGATCTTCCTGCGAATCTGACCGAGTGCGGGGCTTGCCGCATCGGCGAGCCGTTCCTCATTTTCAATGGAGCGTTCGAGCAGGTCTGCGAGGTAGGGATTCGGCTGCAGTCTGCGGAACAGGTCGGAGAGGGTATTCTCCATTTGTCCGCAGTGGTCGTACCAGTCCGTCAGCGCGGAGATCTGCCGGAGCAGCCGCGCGATTTCAAGCAGCTCTTTGAGCGAGACGCGCGCGCCGGACTGCGTTCTGCGGATCGCCGCACAGACATCGGAAAAGCTGTCGAAGGCGGGCGAGCCGAAGCGCACCGAAAGCTGAAAGGCGTCCTCGGTCTGCTGCAAAGCATAGCGCACGCGTGCAGGATCGTTGTCGGGTGTCAATGCGCGCGCGAGTTCCTTTGTTTTTTCGTTGGCAGCTTCGGCGGCGAGCATTTCCAGCACCTTATGAAGCTCCAGCGTGATGTAATCCTGAGATAATTTTGTATTCATAGGGGGTTCCTTTTTGTCAGATTCGGGTCATGATTCCGGATCGGTCAGCGCATGATAAAAATGCAGCGTCGGGAGCGAAAGTCCGAGCCGGTGCAGCAGATAGCTTTCTGCATATGCGGCAAACTGCGTTTCGCTTTCGCCCTTCAGCTTAAACTGAAACAGCCGTTCAAAGTCTGCATAGACCGCCTGACGGGCGGCCAGCAGCACGGACTGCTTCGTCTCAAGATCCAGTTCGGAGATCCCGCTGCGGCAGTCTCTGCATACAAGGTCTGCCTCCCCGATGCGCAGCACCGGATGTACCGGCAGATAGGTCATGCAGACGGGGCAGCAGACGAGGTTCGGCATCAGGCCGAGCTCCGTCATGAGCCGCAGTTCAAAGACCGCCTTGACCAGCGGCAGCGGCCTGTCATGCTCCGATAAATGATGCAGAGAAAGCAGATACAGCCGCAGTAGCTGCGGCTGCGGCTGATCGGTCGCTGTTTTCCGGATCAGTTCGGAAAAATAGGACGCGAGTGCAAGTGCATTGAGGTCATTCCGGATGCCGTAAAACAGGTTCAGCGAGACGGCACTGTCCAGATAGAACCGCCCGCTGCTTTCCCGGAGGCAGAACTCGCCGTAGGAAAACAGCTGCGTCACGGCACCGTACTTGCTGCCGGATTTCCGGACGCTTTTCGCCTGCACGGTGAGGATGCCGTTTTCCGTGAACAGATCAAACAGCTTGTCCGCATCATGCACGGGTGTCTCCCGGATGACCAGTCCGCGGACAGTCAGGGTTGTCGGCAATTCCGGTTCCCTCCGTTCCTTCCGTGCAGCCGCGGTACTGAAGATAGTCCGCGATGCTGCCGCTCTGACAGAACGCGTCCCAGCGTCTCATGCGCTGACTGTCCGCGGCTCTGCCGGTCAGATAAGCATTCTGATTCCGCATATCTTTGCCCCCTTTTCGGGAGCAGTATATGCGGAATCTCTGATTGTTTGCATGGTAATTTCTGCTGCCGAAAGCGCAGACCGGATATTTCCGGACGATCGCTGTCCGCCGGTTCTCAGTATCCAAAGTCAAGATCGCTGTCGTCAATATGGACCAGGACGTTCCGGCATTCATATTCCTGTCCGCCGGACTGTACAAAGAAAACAGGGTCTTTCTTGCTCTCGGTGATATCACAGCGGAAAGCGAGCTGCTGCTCTTTTGTGACATCATTGAACACATCCGCCGGGACATTGAGCCGCACCTGTTCGTCTTTATACAGGAAGCTGATATAGTAGTCGGTCGTTCTGCCCTGCTCGCGTTCCTTTTCTCCGAGGACAACATCCGCGAAGTAAGGCTCGGTGCCGGGCTTTCCGTTTGTCGTGAGCAGACGTCCGTCCACCCACTGATCGTATTCGTAGTAATACTTGGTGCGCGGTTCGGATGCGTAGATCGGTTCGTCGTAATACTCCGTTTCGTAGCGCATCAGAACTGCACCGGGCTGCACGGTGCAGGCTGTCAGCGGGAACGGCATCTGAAAGACACCGAACTGACCGTCGCCGTAATCCTCCCAGCCGCCGTCGTCCCAGTCATCGCCGCCGCCCCAGTCCCAGTCGTCATCGTCGTCCCAGTCGTCATCGTCATCCACCCAGACCTCGCGGGAACGCCGCTCGTAGTGGTCAACGTATTCGTACTGTTCGGTCGCCGTGCGGAGCAGTCTTGCGTCTGCGGGGAGCTCCCAGTCATTGCCCTCAAAGGTCTTGAGCTCCTCGATGTAGACATTGGTCTCCCAGTAGGCATCCGTCAGATCGGCGGTGCGGACCTTTTTGCTGCTGGCCTTGTCGATCGCCGTGCTGATGCCCGCAATGATAAACATGATGCCGAAGAAAGCGCCCATGATGATCGTGGCGAGCAGGCATCCGGATTTCTTTTTGGTTTTCGGTTTTGCCGGAGCAGGCTTGGGCTCCGGCTCCTTTTTGACATCGTGATATTTTTCGGTGCTTTCAGACCGGTTCGCGCCGCAGTAGGCGCAGACCTGTACGGCATCGTCGTTCTGCTGCTGGCAGTAGGGGCAGATCCAGTTTGCCTTCCGGATGCGCACCGCGTCGTTGCCGGAGACCTCATCGACAAACTCAATGAGATCGTCCCGCAGATAGAACTTGACCTTTCTGTCGCGCGGTCTGCCGCAGCCGGGGCATTCCTTGTGGTCTGCGCGGATGCCCTTGGTCTGGCAGCTTGCGCAGTCCCAGTAGCCCCAGCGGTTGCGTTTTTTGCCGCAGCGGGGACATTTGATCTTATCGCCGCCGATATCATTCAGGCCGCACTGCGGGCATTTCCAGTTTGAATGCTGCTGCTGATCCATGCTGTTCTCCTTTTCATTGTCAGATAGCGTGTTACTGATTGAAATTCAGTCCGAACTGTTCAAGCAGCATATCGCGGTTGCGCCAGTCCTCCTTGACCTTGACCCATGTTTGCAGATTGACCTGAATCCGGAAGAATTTTTCAAGTTCTCTGCGCGCATTGGCACCGACCTTTTTCAGCATGGAGCCGTTCTTGCCGATGATGATGCGCTTGTGGGATTCCTTCTCGCAGTAGATGAGCACAGAGATATTGAGGATATCCTTGTCCTCTCTCTCGGAGAAGGATTCCGTCACGACAGCGATGCCGTGCGGGACCTCATCCTGCAGCAGATAGAGGAGCTGTTCCCGGACGATCTCTGCCGCGAGCACACGCTCCGGCTGATCGGTGATCATGTCCTCGGGAAAGTAATGCGGCCCCTCAACGGCTCTCTGCATGAGCTCATCCAGCACAGCCTGTACACCGTCGTTTTTTGTGACGGAAACCGGGATCAGTGCGGCGGGATGCCAGCGTTCCTCGGCAGAAACAAGCAGCGGCGCAAGCTTTGATTTGTCGCTCAGCAGGTCGATCTTATTATAAAGGAAGATGACCGGCGTGCCCTGCTTTGTGAGGTTGTCCAGCATGATCTGCTCCTGCTCGCCGAGCGGCTTGGTGCAGTCCTGCATAAAGATCACGCAGTCGATATCCGAAACGGCCTCTTTTGCCGCCTTCAGCATCTGGTCACCGAGTTTGGTCTGCGCTCTGTGCAGGCCAGGCGTATCGGTAAAGACGAGCTGCGTCTGTCCGATGTTCCGGATGCCGGTGATGCGGGTGCGGGTCGTCTGCGGCTTGGGGCTGACGGACGCGATCTTCTCGCCGATCAGCGCATTGAGCAGCGAGGATTTGCCGGCATTGGTATGACCGGCGATCGCCGCAAAGAGAATTTTTGTCTTGCCGTTATCCTGCATGGATCACTCCTGCTCCTCCGGCACGATATAGCTGGTATCCTTGGAAAAGCCGAGCTTTTCGAGGACAGACTCCTCCTTCTCGCGCATCTGGCGCTGTTCGAGCGAGGACTTCTCATGGTCATAGCCGAGCAGATGCAGCATGGAGTGCACAGTCAGGAACGCGACCTCGCGCTCGAGCACATGCCCGTACATTTTTGCCTGCTTGACCGCCATTTCCATGGAAATGACAATATCGCCGAGCAGCACGAATCCGTTTTCGGCGTTGATCTCAAGATGATCGCCCTCGCAGAGCGGGAAGGAGAGCACATCGGTCTCCGTGTCCTTGTTGCGGTACTGCGCGTTCAGCTTGCGGATCTCCTCATTGTTGACGAAGGAGACGCTGACCTCGGTGTCATGCCCGAAGCCCTCCGTGGTGAGTACAGCCTGACAGCAGCGGCGGATCAGCAGACGGATTCCGACCGGGATCTTCACCTCATGCTGTGTGTCTTTGATGTAAACCTTCAGCTTAGCCATTTTTACTCTTTTTCCTTTCATGATGATTTTGAGCATTCCGCTGCTCATGATTCGCGTCATTTGCGTAAGCGGTGATAATATCCTGTACGAGCTTATGCCGGACGACATCCTTCTCCGAAAATTCGTGGATCGCGATATCGTCAACGGTTTTCAGCACGCGCATTGCTTCAATCAGGCCGGAGCGTTTGGGGTCCGGCAGGTCGATCTGGGTAATGTCGCCGGTGATGACCATTTTGCTGCCCTCGCCGAGACGGGTCAGGAACATTTTGATCTGTTCAGAGGTCGTGTTCTGCGCCTCATCGAGGATGATGAACGCATGGTCGAGCGTGCGCCCGCGCATATAGGCAAGCGGAGCGATCTCGATGATATTCTTTTCGAGGTCGCGCTCGACGGTCTCGCTGCCGAGCATCTCAAACAGCGCATCGTAGAGCGGCCGCAGATAGGGATCAACCTTGTCCTGCAGGTCGCCGGGCAAAAAGCCGAGCTTTTCGCCTGCTTCGACGGCGGGACGGGTCAGGATGATGCGGGAGATATCCCCGGCCTTCAGTGCCTTGACCGCCATTGCAACGGCAAGATAGGTCTTTCCGGTGCCGGCGGGGCCGATGCCGAGCACGATCGTGTTCGCCGCGATCGCATCGAGATAGTGCTTCTGACCGACGGTGCGCGGCCGGACGGCCTTGCCGGTGACGGTCAGGCTGACCGCATCGGCCGAGAGCCTGCGGACCTCCTCCGCGGCGTCCTCCGCGACCATGGAAACGACATAGCGCGCAGTCTGGTCATTGAGACCCGCGCCTCTGCGCACATTCTGGAGCAGGATATCGAGTGCCTGCTCTGCTTTTTCGATATTTTCCTCCGAACCGGAGATCTTGATGCCGGTGTTTCGGTTGACGATCACGACCTGAAACTGCTTCTGGATCAGGTTGATGTTGGTGTCATAGCTGCCGAACACCGCAGCGATCTCGTCCGGCTGCGGAGCATTCCAAATTTTTTCTGCCATTCGACTTTCAGTGTAAGCTCCTTTGCAGTAGCGATTCTGCGCAGCCCGTAACCGGGCGGCGGCAGTATGTCCCGGGAAAGGCTGCGTAAGATTTTCAACATCGCGCACGAATCCCCCGAAAACTATTTCCATTATACCACAAACGGGCGTAAAATGGAATAGTTTTAGGATTATTTCACAAAAATTTCACTTGTTTTCCCGATAACCCCTTCAAAAACATAGTTGATTTTCAGCATAATGCCCAAATCTGTCCGGTTAAATTTTTCATCTCTGCTGATAATTATATCATTTGCATGGAAATTGTGCTCAAAGCGCACAGCGGATTCCTCCAGCAGAGCCCTTGCTTCCTCCTCGGAAAAGACGGTGACGGCGGTGTCCTGCACGGTATAGATTCTGTGTATCAGCTGGAAGGGCAGCCGCTTTCCGAACAGGATCAGCGGGGTACGGGTCTCATCGCAGCGGGTGAGCGGCGCATCCGGCACGCGGAATCCAATGCCGAGCGGCAGCTCCTGCCCGAGGACTTCGAGCAAAGTCTGTGTTCTGACTTCGCTGCTGACGGGCAGCTCCGCGACGAACGGCTGCTCTTTGGTGAACACTGCGGGATAGCGTGCGGTGACGGTGCCGTCGGCATGGTAACAGCGGCAGATGCCGCTAAGATCGGTCTGCACGCCGGAAATGAGCAGGTCGCCGGGTCTGACGAGATCGCCGGCCTTCACGCGCGGAAAGCCGCATCGCACGTTCATGCTGACGATCTCTGCGGGCACATCTGCAATGATGTTGCAGGGCATCCGGTCGTGCTTCATATCCGGCGGGGGCGTTTCCTCGGTCAGATCGACGATGAGCCTGCCGCCCTCCTGCCGCACGGTGATCCATTCGATGTCGCTGACGGCAAGGCGCATCCGCTGTTCGAGCCAGTTATACTGTATGCTGCGGAACGGCACGCCCTCTTTGACGCCGAGACTTCTGAGCGCGGCGCGCAGCTCGGATTCGGGGATGCGGCCGTTCCCGGTGATGCAGATTTCGCGGACGGTCGCGCCGCAGGTGTAAAGCAGAAGCCCGCCGCAGAGCAGTCCCGCGGCAAAGCCGTACCGTCTGCGGTAGGGCATCAGCGGAAAGCGGAGTCCGCGCCGTTCGGTGATTTCGAGCGTGATGCGGTATTCGTCCGCGAGTGCGGAGAGCCGTTTTTCGTTTTTTGCAGCGGTATCGGCATAGAACACACTGCCGCGGATCTGCTGATGTTTGCAGGCGATCCCGCGGAACCGCATTGCATCGCGGAACGCAGAAAGCCGCCCGCCGGACGCCGAAAAGCTGATAACGGCCATAGGAACCTCCTGAGTGCTTTCATGTCGGGCGCAGGATATATACAGAAGCCGCTTTCGCGGTGTGAATTGCGAATGCCGGGAGGCATCCGTGAAATGTTTCCGGAGGGAAACGGCGGTCGGCACTGCCGACCCAAAGGGCTCCCGCCCTTTGGAAACCTGAATGCCCGGTCACTCGTCGCGACTGCGTCACTCCTACGTGCTGCGGGTGCTGCGGATTGCTTTGCAATCCGCCTAGGGAGGCACTCTCTTACGGCGCCCCCCTCTCATAAAAACGCTCCCACGGAGCGTTTTTATGATTCACCCCTGCAGTGCGCCTGACGATAGGGGAATTTCGCGCTCTGCGGAGCGCGACAAGGGCTCCGCCCTTGACCTGCAAGCCTTTGAAAAGGCTTGAGCGAAACTTTTATTTTTGCCTGACCGGTTACGCCCCCCTTTATCCACAAAATGGGGTCTGGGGACAATGTCCCCAGCTGGGTTTGGGGCGGAGCCCCATTATTGATCCGCCGGAGGCACCGCTACAGCCCTCCGTCGTATTCGAGGGCGCAGATGCGGCCGGAGACATGGAGACCGCCGTCGGCGTAATCGGACGCGGTCAGCCCGTGTCCCCAGACGGCGACCCTGTGCCCGCCGATTTCAACGAGCACGAGCATCTCGCTGCATTCGAGCAGCCGTCTGCACCGGTCAAAGAAAATATCCGTATTGCCGCAAAGCTCAATGCGGTCGTCAAACAGCGGCATCCGCATGAAATCACGCTCCCTTCGGTTCTCAAAGGAATCATATTCCGCATATACCGGAAACAGAACGGGGGCGTATTCATGGAACTGATCCGGAAACGCAGCGGCGCGGCGATCGGCCTGCTGCTGCTGATTTTGCTGATCCTGCTTGCACAGAACGGCGCAGCGGCCGCAGATATTCTGCGGGAACGCGTCACGCTCTGCCTGCAAACGCTGATCCCTGCGCTCTACGGCTGCACGGCGGCGGCTTTGCTCCTGCGGGAGACCGGCGCGGCAGAGCGGCTCGGCGCGGGCTGTAAGCGGACGGCTGATCTGCTCGGCATCCCTTCGGACAGGCTTGCGGTATTCGCAGTCAGCCAGCTTGCAGGCTATCCGGTCGGTTCGCTGCTGCTGCGCGATCTGCCCGCGCGGGACCGTAGCACGGAGCGTCTCTGCGCACTTTGCTACGGCTGCGGCCCCGCATTCGCGGTCGGATTTGCGGGCGGGACGCTGTTCGGGGACGCCTTTGCCGGCTGGATGCTTCTCGGCGCGTGTATCCTCTCGAACCTGCTGCTTGCGCTGCTGACGCGCCGCAGGATCCCGCATACGCCGCCGCGCCCGCCCGTGCAGCTGCATTTTTCCGCGGAAATGCTGCCGGATACGGCATCCGGCACCATGAAGACCATGTCGCAGATCTGCGGTATGGTGCTGCTGTTCGGTGTCGTGGGCGCACTCTGCGACCTGCTCGGCATAACGTCCGCGGCAGTCCGGCTCGGCGGCCTGTTCGGGGTCAATGCGCAGACCGCCCGCGCCGTGTTTTCCTGTATTCTGGATGTGACGCAGCTTCCGGTGCTGTTCCGCTGCGGGTTATCCTACCGTCTGCTGCTCTCCCTGACCGGCGCGCTGTTATCCTTCGGCGGGCTCTGCGTGATGCTGCAGTGTCAGGCGGTCGGGCAGGGAAACTGCCGTATGCGGACGATGCTTTTCATGCGTATTTTTGCGGCAATTCTGACTTTCTTGCTGCTGTATGCCGCCGCGCCGCTGCATATTCTGCCGGAGACCGCCGCCGTATTTGCACCGCGGACGGCTGTTTCCGGCAGCGGCTCGGTGCTGCCCGCCCTGCTGATTATTTGCACAGGATTTCCATTTCTTATAAAAAAGGACTAGACAAACCGAAAAAAATATGTTATAATGGAGAAAATCACAGGCATATACGCAGAGTCAGCCGGATTCTGCGGTCTGCCGGCTGAACGAGGTGAATAGTAATGGGACTTTTTGATGTATTCTCCAAGGGCGGAAAGTACTTTGGAAAAGCGATTGAGCCGAAATGTGAATACTGCGATTACGGCAACCGCTCCAAAGACGGCAATAAGGTGCTGTGTACGAAAAAAGGTTTGGTCGATGCAGGCTATCATTGCCCGAAATTCCTGTATTCCCCGCTGAAGCGTATCCCGGTCAAGCAGCTTGAGCGTGTCGGCTGGCTGGAAGGCGATTACGAGGAAAAGGATTTCGACGAGATCAAAAAGCAGAAGGAAGCTGCAGAGCAGCAGGCAGTTGCAGAGGTCAAGCAGGCTGCTGCCGAGATGACGGCGAAGGCCAAGGCCGAGGCGGATGCGATCCGCAGAAAGGCAGAGGAGGAAGCCGCAGCGATCCGCAGAAAGGCGGAGGCAGATGCTGCCAAAAAGACCGCTGAAGCTGCAAAGCTGGCGGAGCAGGCTGCAAAGAACGCAGCGGCTGCCGCTAAGCCGGCCGTGACGGCACCGCAGGCCGCAAGACCTGCCGCACAGACAACGACGACAGTCAATGTCCCGCCCGTGACCCCGCAGACTTCCGTGCGGACACCGGCTGCCCCGCAGGCACCGACCCGTCCGACGACGCCTGTCATGAACGGCGGAGACCTTGCGTCTCTGGCGGCAATGGCAGAGTCCGCAGGCGAATATGTGCCGCCGGTTCAGGAGGCTGCAAAGCCTGAAAACGCTGCACCGGATCTGAGCGCACCGGATCTCGGAACACTGAGCAATATGTAAGGGCATCATGAAATAAAGAGGGATTGAAAAAAGACGGAATCAGCCTGAGAGCCGCGCGCTTTCAGGCTGATATCGTATCAGAACGGAGGCCGGATATGGCATTTCATATTACCGAATGTATCCGCAAAACCAAGAACAGACAGCCGCTGACGAATGCGGAAATCAAAGAGCTGGTGCGCGGCATCACAAAGGAACCGCTGATCGAGGAGTATCAGCTTGCCGCATGGCTGATGGCGGTCTGCTTTCAGGGACTGACCGACGCGGAGACCGCCGCGCTGACGATGGCGATGCGCGATTCCGGCCAGACGATGCACTGGGATCTGGACGGCCCGGTCGCGGATAAGCACAGCACAGGCGGGGTCGGGGACAAGACCACGCTGATCCTTGCGCCGATCGTCGCGTCCTGCGGCGTGTATATGCCGAAGATGTCAGGGCGCGGTCTCGGGCATACCGGCGGCACGATCGACAAGCTGGAGAGCATTCCCGGCTTCAATACGGCACTTGCTCCGGATGCATTTCTGAAGCAGGTGCGTGAGATCCGCTGCGCAGTCGCGATGCAGACCGGCGATCTTGCACCGGCGGACAAAAAGCTGTATGCGCTGCGCGACGTCACGGAGACCGTGGACAGTATCCCGCTGATCTGCGCGAGCATCATGAGCAAGAAGCTCGCGACCGGCGCAGACCACATTCTGCTGGATGTGAAGGTCGGCAGCGGCGCATTTATGAAAAATGACGCAGATGCGCGGGAACTGGCGCGTCTGATGCTGGCCGCGGCAAAGGCGGACGGCAGGGACTGCACCGCCGTCCTGACCGACATGGACCGACCGCTCGGCATGTGCATCGGCAACGCACTGGAGGTGCGGGAAGCAATCGGGGTGCTGAACGGCAGCATTGACTGTGAGCTCGGACAGTTCTGTCTGACGCTGGCAGGGGAGCTGCTGTATATGGCAGGCATGGGCGATGCGGCACATTGCCGCAGCATGGCGCAGGAAATTGTGGAGACCGGTGCGGCGGCCGACCGCTTTGCAAGGATGATCGGCGCACAGGGCGGCGACGCTTCTGTCGTCCGGCACCCGGAGAAACTGAAGCTTTCGCGCTGCGAGCGGACGCTGACGGCGACGGAATCCGGATGGATCGCCGGGATGCAGAGCGAGGAGATCGGCAGAGCGTCCGTGCTGCTCGGTGCGGGACGCATGACGAAAAAAGACAGCATCGACTTCGGCGCGGGCATCCGCCTGCATGTACAATACGGTGATGAGGTCCGCAAGGGAAGTCCGCTGCTGACGATGTACGCAGACAAGGAATCGCAGCTGGACGAGGCAGAGGCAAAGCTGCGCGCAGCGATCACGGTCGCGGTGCAGAAGCCGGAGGAACGGCCGCTGATCCGCGAAACACTCAGAACAGGAGCAGATACATGAATATTATCAAGGATAACATTGACGGCGGAAAAGCATTTGACTGGGGCAGAACATCGGAGGATTACGCAAAATTCCGTGACATTTATCCCGCAGAATTCTATGATAATCTTGTGAAGCGGGGGCTCTGCGTCAAGGGGCAGTCGGTGCTCGATCTCGGCACGGGAACGGGCGTGCTGCCGCGCAATCTGTACCGTTACGGTGCAAAATGGTGCGGCACGGACATCTCCCCGGAGCAGATCGAACAGGCGAAGCAGCTTGCGGCAGCGGCGGGCATGGATATTGATTTCCGCGCAGCATCTGCGGAAACGACGGACTATCCCGATCAGAGCTTTGACGTCGTGACGGCCTGCCAGTGCTACTGGTATTTTGACCCGGCAAAGGCATATCCGAACATTGCGCGGATGTTAAAGCCCGGCGGAAGGCTCGTCCTGCTGTATATGGGCTGGCTCGCGGATGAGGACAAAATTGCGGACGCGTCGGAAAAGCTCGTGCTGAAATACAACCCGTCATGGACAGGCGGCGGCGACCGGCGGCATCTGATCGTTCCGCCGGAGGAAGCCGGTCAGTGGTTTGAGATTACCGCGCAGGAAATGTACGATCTGCCGGTGCATTTCACGAAGGCCGCGTGGCACGGCAGAATGCGCGCCTGCAGAGGCGTCGGTGCTTCGCTGGATGCGGAAAAGCTGGCGGCATGGGAACAGGATCACCGCGCAATGCTTGACCGCATCGCGCCGGATGCTTTTGACATTCAGCATTATGCGGCCGTCACGGTCATGACAGTAAAAAAGTGAACAGAAAAAGAAGCCGGGAGAACAGCGGCGATGCCGGTATCCTTTGCTGCCGATATTATCATCTTCTTTTCATTTTATTTTCAGTTTTATTTGGTATGATGGGGGCAACATACAATGGGGAGGTATCTGCCATGAAGCATTCCATTCTGAAAAAAACAGCCGCACTGTTTTCAGCGCTGACCGTGCTGACCCTGACGGGCTGTGCGGGCGGCGCAGCAGCACCGGACAGCAGCACTGTGCCGGAGGCACCGGCTGTCACGGGCAATGTGACGGTGACAGCATTCAATGTCGGCAAGGCGGATGCACTGGTCATCCAGACGGAAAACAGTGTGACAGTCATTGACGCCGGCAACAAGGGCGACGGCAAATATATCGACAAATTTCTGACGAATCAGGGAATTGATACCGTTGATCTGCTGCTGATTACGCATTTTGACAAGGACCATGTCGGCGGTGCATCGCGTGTCATCAATAAGCTGAATGTCAAGCAGGTTCTCGTTCCGAATTATGAGTCCGGGATCGACGAGTACACGAGCTTCGTTGAAAAGATCGAGGAGACCGAAACGCCGGTGACGAAGCTCGATTTCGGCGCAAGCTATGACTGGGCCCCGGACGATATTACCTGCACGGTCTATGCGTCGGAAAGAGATAATTACGGCCGTGATGAGGAAAATGACTTCTCGCTTGTGATGTATATGCTGCACGGCGAAAACTCGTTCCTGTTCACGGGTGACGCAGAGGAGCCGCGTCAGCAGGAGATTATGGCACTTGGCCTCGGCAAGGTCGATTTCCTGAAATTCCCGTATCACGGCAACTATCTGTCCACAACGGAACAATTCCTTGATGCATTTGATCCGAAGTATACGGTCGTCTGCTGTTCGGAGAAGGAGTATGCCGATCCGAACACGGTTGAGACGCTCGAAAACCGGAAAATTGAGACATACTATACCTGCGACGGCAATGTGACAGTCGTCAGCGACGGCAAGACCCTGACCTGTTCACAGACGGCAGCCGGGTAATTTTCCGCACGGGAGAGATGACAGCTTATGAGACAGAAGGACAATCTGCTGATTCCCGCGATGCTGGACGCGCATTTTCCGCTGATGAAATATGCGTTTTATTCGTGTCAGTATCAGCCTGTGATTCTGAATAACCGGCGGGATGTGACGAAGCTCGGTCTGCGCTGGGTGCACAATGACATGTGTTATCCGTGCATTCTGAACACCGGGCAGATGCTCGGTGCGCTGCGCAGCGGCAGATTTGATCTGCAGCATACGAAGCTGCTGATGCCGACAGTCGGTGATGCCTGCCGCGGCTCGAATTACGCTGACCTGATCCGCCGGGCGGTGCGGCTTGCGGGTTATCCGCAGGTGCGCGTCCTGACGATGAATCTGCGGCATATCGACGACGGAAACCAGCTTCCGATCACGCCGAAAATGGTCTGGCGGGCGCTGTTCAGCCTGTATTACGGCGATCTGCTGATGCTGCTGGTACAGCAAGTTCGGCCGTATGAACGCCGCCGCGGTGATACGGCGCGTCTGCGCGATTACTGGTACGGCGTACTCGGTGCGGAGCTGCGCGATTTCCGCAATCTGCGTATTTCCGTATTGAAGCAGCGGTTCAAAGAGATCACGCGGGCATTCGCGGAGATCCCGAGAACGGCGGAAAAGAAGCAGCGCATCGGCATTGTCGGCGATCTGTATACGCGGTACTGCAGCCTCGGCAACTGGGATATCGTTGATTTTCTGGAGCAGTCCGGCTGCGAGAGCTTCACGGACGGCCTGTCGTGGTATGTGCTGTACTACATTGATTCGCATCTGCGGAAGGTGAACCCTGCGGAGGCGGCGGTTTACCGCATTGCGGAGAAGCTGCTCTCGCATCTGCAGGATGAGATGATCGCCGCGCTGGAAGCGGAGGGCTTTTTCACGCTGCCCCGTCTGCAGACCCTGAAAGCGGAGGCGAAGGGCATTGTCAGCCATGAGGTCGCGATCGGTGACGGCTGGCTGATCGGCGCGGAGGTCGCGGGCTATATCCGGCACGGGTGCAGGAAGGTGCTTGCGATCCAGCCGTTCGGGTGCATGGCGAATCATGTGGCCGGCCGCGGGATTTACGCGTCGATCCAGCGGAAGTGCGGCGGCGCGGTCGTCAGTGCGGATGTGGACGCCAGCGGAACGCCGGTGAATGTCTATAACCGCGCGCGAATGCTGATCGACCTCTCCGAAGATCTGCTTTCCCGGAGTATCTAAGGTATCGCTTCGCGATGAATCCGAAATGGGGCTCCGCCAAACATGAAGAAGCTTGTTTCTTCATGTTGAACCCCGCCAAAGGGACACTGTCCCTTTGGAATCCCATTATAAAGAACAAGAGGGTGCTGACACAACAGTCGGCACCCTTTTTTGCTGCCGGTCGGGCGGTGGGCTAACCATTTGCAGCCATATCTAAAGTTTTGATCAAACTTTTTCAAAAGTTTGCGGGGTCGAGGGGCGGAGCCCCCGTCGCGCTCCGCAGAGCGCGAAACTCCCTTTCATACGAAGGAGCTCCGAAAGGGGGAATCGAACAAAACGCTCCGGGGGAGCGTTTTGGAGAGGGGGGAGCCCTGCGATAGAGGGCTCCCCCAAGCGAATCGCAGAGCGATTCGCAGCGCGCAGAAAGTGTCAGGCTGACGGCAGTCAGCCGCAAGCTTTCTGCGCGTTCAGGTTTCCAAAGGGCGGGAGCCCTTTGGGGCGCGGGCGGAGAGCCCCCGCCGCGCTCCGCAGAACTGAAAATATCCCGGCATTCCGAAATGCGCCGCCTGTATAACGGAACGGCTCGGTTTTTGTCGGGAACGCATCACTTTTTGTATGGTCAGGCCAAACAGAATGCTTGACTTTTTTATGATAATATGGTATACTGATATTGATGAATTGCTGTGATAATACGCTAAGGATATCCGGCAGGCGTCTGCGCTGACGCCTGCCGTGTCTTATAGGATCACAAAACATCAGAGAAAGGAGTATGCAGCATGGGCGAATGGAACCGCTATACCACGCAGACAAAAATCGAGGAGCTCTCCCGGCTTTGCAGGGAGAATTATCAGATTGACCCGGATCTCTATACAAAATATGACGTCAAGCGCGGCCTGCGCGATATCAACGGCAAGGGCGTCTGCGCCGGACTGACCAATGTCAGCCAGATCATTCCCGGTACCGAGGAAAACGGCGAGACAAAGCTCGGAAAGGGACAGCTGCTGTTCCGCGGTTACCATATCGAGGATCTCGTCAACGGCTTCGTGAACGACAACCGCTTCGGCTATGAGGAAACCGTGTATCTGCTGCTGTTCGGCGTCCTTCCGTCGAAGGAGGAGCTTGCGGATTTCAGCGCGCTGCTCCGGAGCTGCCGGACGCTGCCGCCTTCCTTTACACGCGACGTCATTATGAAGTCGCCGAGCGAGGACATGATGAATACGCTTGCAAAGAGCGTTCTTGCGTTGTATTCCTACGACCATAACCCGAATGACACCTCGATCGCAAATGTGCTGCGCCAGTGCATCCAGCTGATCGCGCAGTTCCCGTCGATCGCGGTCTACGGCTATCAGGCGTTCCGGTATTACAAAAACGACAAGAGCCTGTTCCTGCATCAGCCTGATCCGCAGCTTTCCGCGGCGGAAAATCTGCTGAGTATGCTCCGCGCCGACCAGAAATTCACGCAGCTGGAAGCAAAGCTGCTCGACCTCGCACTTGTGCTCCATGCCGAGCACGGCGGCGGCAACAACTCGACCTTTACGGTGCATGTTGTCTCGTCCTCCGGCACGGATACCTATTCGACAATGGCTGCGGCACTCGGCTCCCTGAAGGGACCGAAGCACGGCGGCGCGAATATCAAGGTCGTGCAGATGTTCGACGACATGAAGGAGCGCGTGCATGACTGGAAGGATGAGGAAGAAGTCGCGGAATATCTGCGGAAGCTGCTGCACAAGGACGCGTTCGATCATGCCGGACTGATCTACGGCATGGGTCATGCGGTGTATTCGCAGAGCGACCCGCGTGCGACGATCCTGCACAGCTATGCGCGGCAGCTTGCCGAGGAAAAGGGCTGCGGCGACGAGTTCACGCTGTATGAAACGGTCGAGCGGCTTGCCCCGCAGATCATTGCGGAGGAGCGGCGCATTTATAAGGGCGTCTGCGCGAACGTGGACTTTTATTCCGGCATGGTCTACCGGATGCTGAACCTGCCGAATGAGCTGTTCACGCCGATCTTTGCGGTCGCGAGAATTGCGGGATGGTCAGCGCACAGACTGGAAGAGTTGCTCGGTGCGAGCAAGATCATCCGTCCGGCCTACCGTGCTGTCAAGGACTGGGAGGACTACACGCCGATCGCCGAACGGCAGTGAGACCGAAGCGCATAAAAAACCGTATCATAACAAAAGGACGCCGGTCGGCGTCCTTTTTTGTTATGCTTTTGATGCTATATCAGTGCTTTGCGTGCCGCGCAGTACGCTTCCGGTTCCGCAGGCCGCGGAACAGCGCAAACAGCAGATAGCAGCAAACTGCCGCTGCTATGCCGCCGAGTGCCGCATAGATGACGGCCTGTGTGCCGCCGTAGAGATAACCGGTCACGGCTGCAAAGGTGTGATCCGTCTTGACGGCAAAGCGGTCGAACCAGCGGGTATGCTTCAGCCACATGGCAGGAATCAGCAGCAGTACGGATGCGACCAGCACGCCCGTGCCCGTCCAGTAGAAGCCGGCCTCGGCCTCGCGGTGATTGGAGAAGAACAGCAGCAGCATGAAGAAGATCACGGCACCGAAGGCCGCAGCCACGGCATAGCCCGCCCACGGAATGAACATCCGCGCCTTGTCCAGCACGCCTGCTTCTTCGAGCATCCCGAAGCGGAACACATCGCAGGCGGAGAGGATCCGCTCCTCTGCATTGGACTTTGCCGCTTTCACGGCTGCTTCGTAGGTGCTGTCCTTTGCAACGCCGTGCTTTCCGGCGTATTCCTCAAAAAATGCGGTGATGCTTTCCTCCAGCGGCTGAAAATCATGCGCGATCTCCAGCTTTGCGGTATCGCCGCGCAGATAGGCAAATCCGTTGGAAATGCTGCTGCGGATCATCGGCTCCAGCTTTTCCGGCGTGATCGCGTCCGCATAAACGGAAGCGGGAATGCCGGTCGTGCTCTCCGCCGCCTTGATCTCATTCTGCAGGGTACGCTGCACCTTTTCCGCGAGCTGCTGCTCGGTCACGATCTGCAGCACCGCATCCGTATCCAGCATCCGGAACCGGACCGCGCCCGAAAGAACTGCGAGAATGCAGGAAAAAATCAGAAGGATCGTGAAAAACACGCCTGAAATATAATGCTTCACGGTTTCACCTCCGTGTTCTCTGCCGGTGCATAGAACTGCTTGCTGACCGGCTTGCAGCGCACGCCGACACGCGTATCCGCACTGCCGATCACCTGCGGTGCGCAGGTATAGAGCGTCAGCACCTCGTCCTCGGTGACGGCGAGATAACGCTTGTCGTTTTTCTCAAAGGTGATGTTCTCCTCGACCTGATAGGTAAAGGTACCGTAATTGGTGTGCAGCTGCACGGTATCGCCGGGCTTCAGCTTGGCAAGATCGGAGAAAAACGTCGTGACATGCGCGTCAATGACCGTGTTGCCCTTTTCGCCGATGATCGCGGACTGCGTGGTCTGGCACGCGCCGAGATCGAGCAGGTCGGGGTTCACACCGTAGTAAACGCTGACCGTCAGGCCGATCGCTTCAGAGGAAAGCACCGCATACTGCTCGCCGAAGGTCGGGTAATTGATCTTGCCGTCCTCGTAGGTCGTTTTTGCGGGATCCTTCTCTGTTTCGATCTTGTTTTCCTTGATATGCAGGCCGGCGGTCGTGCCGGTCGTTTTCAGGTTATCCATGAACGCAATGTTCAGGTATTTCTGGACGCGGTGCACCGGCGCGAGCGAATACGCAAGCACCAGAATGCCGCCGGTCAGCAGAAAGAGCAGCAGCGGCGTCAGCAGATATGCCGGCAGCGAACTGCGTTTTTTCGTCTGTTGTTCTTCAGCCATCAGTAGCCTCCTGTTTTCTGCTCCGGATGCCGAGCAGGCAAAGTCCGCCGAGTGCGGTGAGCGTTACCAGTCCGCCGCCCAGTACCGGGACGGTCATGTCCCAGCCGGTCGGGTCAACGGTCAGCCCGACGCCGGAAGCGTCGATCAGCCGTCCGTCGCGGTCGCGGACGGAAAATCGTACCTCACCCTCCGAGATGCTGTCCACGGTCACCTGCATCCCGAGCTCCTGTGCGGCCTCGGCCATGCCCGCCGCGATCTCCTGCTGCTGCTCCGGATCGAGCTGCCTGATGAGACTTTTCCGCTCCTCCGGCGTCAGCGAGGCGAGGAACTGTGCGCGTTCCTCCTCCGGCAGGCTGTCAATATAAGCGTGCTTTTCCTCTGCGGTCATCTCCGCAAAGGGCTTGTCCGGCCTGACGGACGGCGCAAAGGGTTCCGTATCCTGTTCCCCGGCCTCCTGCTTTTTGCGGTATTTCGCCATGTCCTCCGGCGATATGCCGTATTCCGCCGCAATCACCGACCAGACAAATTTAGCACCCTTCTGCCGGATCAGCGCGGCCCATTCGGTATAGGTGTGATACTCGTTATTCATGACCATGCCGTTTTCGTCATGCTCGGCGTTCATGAAATTGTTGCGCATGTCCTGTATCATGCCCGCAGGCATACAGATGTCCTCCATTGCCTGATAAACGTCCTCGGGGGAGCCCTCCGCAAAGACGGGTGCCGTCAGCAGGACGGATGCAGCCGCAGCGGCAAGCAGCCCCGCGGCAATGCGCTTACCGTGCCGCATCTGCACGCTCCTCTCTGCGGGAACGGCGGCCGATCAGGGCTACGCCGCAGCATGAAAGCAAAATCACGGCGCAGGAGCCGAACACCGGAACGGTCATGTTCCAGCCGGTGTCGTCTGCGGAGGCACTGACCGAGTTCGCGTCGATCAGCTCGCCCTCACCGTTGCGCACGGCATAGTTGATGCCGTTTCCGTCGAGCTGATCGACGGAGATATGCATACCGAACTGCTCGCCCAGATCGACAAAGCTGCCGACGATATCGGCCTGACTGCCCGTGTCCATCTGCTTGATGACGCTGTTGCGCTCGGATTTGGACATGGACGCGAGGAACGGCGCACGCTGCTCCTCGGGCAGGCTCTTGACATAGTCCTGCTTTTCGGTCAGCGTCATATTGACAAAGGGCTTTTCCGGCTCCGGAACATTGACGGCGGGAGCCTGCTGTGCGGGCTCGCCCGATGAGGCTGCAGCGTCATCGTTCTCCTTCATCTGGTCGCGGATCTCCGAGCCGGAGACGCCGAACTGCTCGCCGACCTTGTCCCAGACCGCATCCTGACACATCTCGACGGTTTCCGCCCAGATATCATAGGTCTGATAGGTGCCGTTGATCTCCATGCCGTTTTCGTCATGCGGGGCATTCTGATACTGCGTTTTCGCTTCCTGTATCATCGTCTCCGGCATACCGATCCGGCGCATGGCTGCATAAACGTCCTCCACGCTGCCCTCTGCGGCGCAGCTGAGAGACAGAACGCCTGCTGAGCAGACCGCCGCCGTCAGGGCTGCAGAGAGACATTTGCGGATCATCTTCATAAAAAAACATCCTTTCGGTCGTTTCAAAGGGCTCCGGCAAAAGCCGGAACAATGCTGTACCTTTCGGGTACTTTTTGCTATTATACCACAATTCCCGCAAAAAAGCAAGCTGCGGGGAGCCCGGGGAGTGGCTAAAGCGAGGATTTTATAATGAAAAAGATGTATCCGCTTCGCGGATGCTATTTGAGAATGGGTGCCTCTCTTACAGGCACCCAAGCCCGCGTGCGCTTGAACGCAAGGGGAGTTTCGCGCTCTGCGGAGCGCGACGGGGGCTCCGCCCCTCGACCCTGCAAGCTTTTAAAAAAGCTTGACCAAAACTTTCGATTTTGCTCGCCGGAAGCGAAGTGTTAAAATCCCCGATTATTCCACTCCCGGAGCCCCCGCGGGCGTTTCCCTCCGGAGGCGGTGAGCGAAGCTCCCCCAATTATCGCAGTACACGCCGCGGGGCGGCTTCTTTGGCTTTATTTCTCCCTTTGCTAATGTTCGCCGACAGCATACCGATAATCCTGATTTCAGTGAACAGTGAATGGTGAATAACGAATAGTGAATAGTGATGATCCGGGAGATGCCCCCATTTACAGCGCAGGAACGAAACGATAAGCAAGACTGAAAGCAGCCAAACAAGCGAAAGAAAGCGGTGCGCCCCAAGGGCGGCAAAGGGGCAGGAAAGCGGGAGCTCGGGAGCGAAAAACCAGGGGGATAGGGGGAATCAGCGACGCAGTCGCGTTTTCCCCCTGTCCCCCTGGGGGTTGTCACCCCCGATTTCGCGCCGCCTTAAAACCTGATCTTCTTCGCGATAAAGCGCAGCAGCATGGTCAGGTCATCGGAATCCTGTTTGCCGTTTTTATCCACATCCGCGTGCTGAATGCCCGCTTCCGTGACGACCGCATCCTTATCCGCTGTCAGGAATCTTGCAAGCAGCACGGCGTCCGAGACGTCGATCTTCTGGTCGCAGTTCACATCGCCCGTCGTGACCGAAGGTGCCGGCGCGGTCTGTTCTTCGGAAAGCACCTTAAATGTCCGTCCGTACTTTTTCGCATAGGCTTCCGCCGTCGAACCCGCATAGCCGCGGATCACGCCGTTGTAGGAACAGAATGCCGGCTCGTCCCCGTTCGTGATTGTTTCCGGGCTGTCCGCAATGATCATTTCCGGATTCAGAACCGTAACTGTCTGTAGTTGATTGCAGCGTATCAATGCGCGCGCTCCGATCTCTGCCGCAGACTTCGGGATTGTAACCGCTGTCAGAGATTCACAGTTGCCGAAGGCACAGTATCCGATTGTGTTCAATCCCTCCGGCAGATTGATCTGTTTCAGATCGAAACAGTTGAAGAATGCGCTGTCATGAATCGTTTTCAGCGTCGAGGGGAGCGTGATCTCCTGTGCCGTGCTGCACCAGCAGAATGCAAAATCACAGAGCGTTTCGACACCCTCCGGCACCGTAATTTTCAGCACGGGATTCAGATCGTCGCTGTTATGAGCCGCGCTTTCCAGCGCACCGCCGCCGATCACGCGCACGCCGTCCGGAATAACAATGCTGTCCTTGAACCGTCCGCCGTATCCGAGCAGAACGCCGCCCTCAATGATGAACTGCTCCTGCTCTCTTTTATCATCGAACCATTTTGTGCCGTCAAAGGCGCGGACGCCGACATACTGTATGGTATCCGGCAGCGTGACAGAGGTCAGATTCGTGCAGTACGAAAACGCCTCCATGCCGATCGACTCCGTGCCGTCCGGAATGTCAATTTTGTCGATGCCCTCGCTGTAAAGTCCGCACTGTGAAAACGCGTATTCTCCGATTGTTTTCAGATTCTTCGGCAGCTTGAGGCTCTGCAGACGCTGACAGTGAGAAAATGCATGATAGCGGATATCGGTCACGCTGTCGGCAATCGTGATATTTTCTGCGGCGATGCAGTCAGAAAATGCATTCTGGCCGATGCCGGTTACGCCTTCCTCGATTACGATCTTTTGAATCTCATCGAGGTGCTTGCCCCACGGCAGCAAAGAGAGGCTGACCTCATTCGGACCGAAAAGGTCCGAGATACCGTTCAGCTCGGCCTGTTCCTCCGGTGTCATGCCCTCTGAATGCTGCCCTTTCACTGTCGTGACATAATGCGGCGGATAGATATAATCGTACATTTCGCCCTTGCCGAAGACCGTCAGAGTGCCGTCTTCGAGTTTCCATGAAACCTGCTCACCGCAGGCGTCTGCAGCAGTGACCGATTCCTCTGCCGCGGCAGCGGATACTGCCGGGAGGACAGGCACCGTCCCCGAAAACGCGAGACAGGCCGCACTGATAAAGGCAAGATTCCGAATCACTTTCATAGTCGTTCATCCTTTCCGTAAAAAGATATGCGGGATGCCGTCCGCCGGAACGCGGGTCCCGATCGCGGCACTGCGGACAGCCTGACGAAATAATAGTTTGCTATGATAAATTATAGCCTGTTTTTCATCAAATTGCAAGCGTTTTCATAGATTCTTCATAATAATCGGCAGCTTCTACAAGAAACGCTCCGGCTCCTTGGCATATTTCCAGTGTAACTATTTCCGCTGTTTCGGGTATCAGCACAGGCGCGGTGATTTTCCCCAAAAATTGCGGTATGCTAACCGCCCGTTGCCGAATCCGAGGCTTTCACGCAATTCTCATCCGAAAACGCTTGACATTTTTGCCGTTTTTCGGTATAATGTAAAAGAGGAAAATTCGGTTTTTCCCGGAGTGAATTTTTAGGAGGTCTGTTTTATGTCTCTGACAAAGAATCCCAATGTCAACCAGTGGGTCGATGAAATGATCGCACTGTGCAAGCCGGACAAAGTCGTCTGGATTGACGGCTCCAAGGAGCAGCTGGATCAGCTGATTGAGGAAGTCACCGCTCTGCCGGACGGCCATCCCGACAAGCTCTATAAGCTCAATGAGGAAAAGTATCCGGGCTGCCTCTATCACCGTACCCGTCCGAACGACGTCGCGCGCGTGGAGGACAGAACCTTTATCTGCTCCCGTAAGCAGGAGGATGCAGGTCCGACCAACAACTGGATGGATCCGAAGGAAATGTATGCAAAGCTCACCCCGCTCTATGACGGCGTGATGAAGGGCAGAACCATGTATGTCATTCCGTACAGCATGGGCCCGATCGGCTCCCCGCTCGCAAAGGTCGGCGTGGAGGTCACGGATTCGATCTATGTCGTTCTGAACATGAACATCATGACCCGTATGGGCACCAAGGCGTTTGAGAACCTCGGCGATGTCTCCAACGATTTCGTCCGCGGTCTGCACTCCAAGGCAGACGTTGATCCGGAGAACCGCTACATCGTGCAGTTCCCGGAGGACAACGCGATCTGGTCGATCAACTCCGCATACGGCGGAAACGTCCTGCTCGGCAAGAAGTGCTTTGCACTGCGCATCGCATCCTATCAGGCAAAGAACGAGGGCTGGATGGCTGAGCACATGCTGATCCTCGGCCTGAAGCGTCCGGGCAAGGAGACCAAGTACATCTGCGCAGCATTCCCGTCTGCATGCGGCAAGACCAACCTTGCGATGCTGATCCCGCCGGAGGGCTACCGCAAGAAGGGCTATGAGGTCTTCACCGTCGGCGATGACATCGCATGGCTGAAGCCGGGTCCGGACGGCAGACTGTACGCGATCAACCCGGAAAACGGCTTCTTCGGCGTCGCACCGGGCACCAACGAGAAGTCCAACTACAACGCACTTGCTTCTACCAGGAAGAACGCGATCTTCACGAACGTAGCACTGGATAACTCCGACAATACCCCGTGGTGGGAGTCCCTGACCAAGGAGCCGCCGGTCGATGCGACCGAGTGGAAGGGCGCAAAGGTCAACGGTCCGGAGTACTGCGCACAGCTTGACGCAAACGGCAAGCATCTGACGCTGGCACATCCGAACAGCCGCTTCACTGCTCCCGCAGAGAACTGCCCGTGCATCAGCCCTGAGTTCAACAATCCGCAGGGCGTGCCGATCTCCGCGATCATCTTCGGCGGCAGACGCGCATCCACCACGCCGCTCGTTTACCAGTCCTTCGACTGGACGCACGGCACCTACATGGGCTCTGCAGTCTCCTCTGAGACCACCGCAGCAGCTACGGGTGCAGTCGGCGTGCTCCGCCATGATCCGATGGCAATGAAGCCGTTTATCGGTTACAATGTCGGCGACTACTGGGCACACTGGCTCGAAATGGGCAAGGTGCTCGGCGACAAGGCTCCGAAGATCTTTAACGTCAACTGGTTCAAGAAGGACGCTGAGGGTCACTTCATGTGGCCGGGCTTCGGCGACAACATGAGAGTCCTTGACTGGATCATCAACCGCTGCGAGGGTGCTGTCGATGCTGACGAGACCGCGATCGGCTATCTGCCGAAGCCGGAGGACATCAACATCGAGGGCCTCGAGGGCGAAGTCGATCTCGACAAGATGAAGGCACTCGTCGCTGTTGACAAGGATCTCTGGAAGAAGGAGATCGCCGAAATGCGCAGATATTACGATGAGGATATCAAGGCAAAGGGCGGAAAGATCCCGCAGGCACTCTACGATGTGCTTGACAAGATCGAGGCAAACCTCAACAAATAATTGAACGGCACAAAGCCCGTATCCGGAACTGAACCGGATGCGGGCTTTTGTTTTTGTGTACTGTGTTTTATCTGTCGGTATATGATTGCTGCGGCGCGGATGCATCCGCGCCGGGGATAGGGCTTGCAGCCCTAAAACCTGCACGCCCGCAGCACCGTCGCGGCTGATGCCGCTCCTATGTGCTGCGGGCGGTTTGCTCCGCGCATTCGCGCTCCGCACCCAAAGGGCTGCCGCCCTTTGGAAACCTGAACGCGCAGAAAGCTGACGGCTGACTTGCGTCAGCCTGACGCTTTCTGTGCGCTGCGGATTGCTCTGCAATCGGCTTAAAAGAGGTATCCGCTTCGCGGATGCTATTTAGAATGGGGGAAGCAGCCCCGTTCCGGGGGTACTTCCCCCAAGCCCTTAGGAACATGTTATTTAGTGAAACTGTCTAAACAACCAACAGCGCGAAAATAAATATCGATTTTTTTGAACTCTGACCGCTTGGGGGCAGCATCGTCATCAGGTTTTGTATCGTGAACCAGAATCTTGTCGATGAAGTGCAACAGCAACTGTTGTGTGACTTCGGTCACATCAGTATCACGGTATTGTTGCAGCACTTCGATGAACGATTGGATCTGCGCAGATGAATTCCGGAGTGTCTCGATTTCCTTTTCAAGCTGGCCTGAAATTGCAAGCATTGCTCTACGATCTTCGATGATCTGATCGGAGATGATTTTGAACGCTTCGTCGCTCAACATCCCGGCTATTTTATCGTCATAGGTTCTCCGAAGTTTTCGTTCCAAGTCCAAAATATCGGAATGAACTCTGTCAATCGTTTTCTGTTTTTCTGAAAGCTCTGCTTGCCATGAATTCTGTCGAAATCCTTGAAGCCGTGTTGTGAACATGGCTTCATCTTTTCTGAATGCATCGAGCAGAGTGCGGATAGCATTCAGAACACGACGGCGAAGCACAATATCCGACATGAAATGAATTGTGCAGTTCGTTACTTTTTTTGAATATCCGCTGCACAGATAATACAATGTGTGCGTTTTATATTTCTGCCGAGCGTAGCACTTGTTTCCGCACTGAGCACAGTACAGAAATCCTTGAAAGATCGCCGGATCGTGCTTCACATTAGAAACTGTCCGCTGAATCCGAGCCAGCTTATCCTGAACAAGTTGCCATTGCTCGCGTTCTATAATTGCGGGCTGCATGTCTCGGAATACTGCCTGCTTTTCAGGATCAACTGGAACTGATTTCTTTTTTCTAAACGATATATTGTGAGTTTTGAAGTTAACCATGTCACCGCAGTATTCAGGGCGAGACAAAATTCGCTTTACCATGGTGTCTGTCCATCGATTGCTGCCTCTAGCTGTAGGAATCTGCTCCCGCTTTAAAATACCACAGATGCCTGTCATTGAATTGCCATTCAAATAAAGCTGATAAATTCTACGAACAACAGATGCCTTCGGCTCGTCAATGATCCAATTTCCAGAGGCATCTTTGATATATCCGAACGGCGGAGTTGAAGCAAGCCTCTTACCGCTCATGCCTCTGGCTTGTGCAGATGCTCGCAGCTTCTTGGATAAATCCTTGGCATACATTTCGTTCAGAATGTTTTTGAAAGCGGCAAGATCGTTCTCGCCGTTTTCGGAATCAACGTTATCCAGAATCGAAATAAACCGAACGCCATACTCAGCGAAAAAGACTTCGGTATAATATCCGACCATGAGATGATTCCGTCCGAAGCGGGAGAGGTCTTTTACAATAACGGTTCCGATCAGACCGGCCTGCACATCTTCAAACAATTTTTGAATCTGCGGGCGATCAAAATTCACGCCGCTGAAACCGTCGTCTACGTAGAAAAGAGTGTTAGCCAAAAAATGTTCCTTCGCGTATTGTTCAAGCATGATTTTCTGATTGACGATGCTGTTGCTGTCGCCCTGCAATTCGTCATCCTTGGACAGCCGCGCGTATAGTGCTGTGATCTTCTGCATCAAATCACCGCCTAGTCGAAGTCTGTTCTGCTATCCAATATAGCACATTTCAAATTATTTGTCAAGTGAATTTTGCCTGTTTTGTATCTTCATTTATGAACATTTTGTAAATTATCAGTTACAACATGAAATTGGGCTCCATTGGAGCCCAATTATTTCAGACTGACTCGGTTGACAAAATCCTGGACATCGTGTATGATAGAAAACAAGCAAAACTGACAGGCTGATACCTGTTCCTCCTGAACGCAATCCCGGTGGATCTGATACTCCCGGAGATAAGCGAAATCTCTCGTGGACGAGCAATCTCCGGATTGTCGCTTTCCGGAGAAAAGCGGCAAAAGCCGAATCCGTTTTCCGGAGAAAACGGAACAACCGACGATGACCGCGGAGCGGGCATCGCTGGAATAGCAAGCAATGCAGTTTGTAATACAAACTGCCCGATTTGCAAAAATCGGCTTGCTTGTTAGAGGGGCAAATGCCCCCTAAAACCCCCAGAGAAGAATTTGCGAAAATCGCAAAAAATTCGCGGAGTAAGGACGCGCAGAAATTGCAGAAACGGAGTGATTCACGTATGTCTGAAATTCCGAAAAAGAACCGAAGCGTGATCGTCAATGTTCGCTTGACTGATGACGAGCGCGACTATCTCGAATACCGTCAAAAATTCATCGGCGCAAGGAGTTTGAGTGCATATATTCGCTATGCGGCAATCAGCACGAAACTCAATGTTATTGATAAAGATTCCCTAAAAAAAATCATCACGGACATTGCCGGAATCCGCGGCAGTCTGAACCAGATTGCGAAGCGTCTGAATGCTACGAATCAGTTTTACGGAGATGACCGAAAAACGATTGAGGAAGCGCAGAAGGAGTTGAACGAAATTTGGCAGTCACTCAATACCATGCTATCAAATCAACCGTAGAAAAAGCGATTCATTATATCGTGAATCCGGACAAGACTGACGGTCAGGTTTTGGTATCGAGTTATATGTGCAGCGATGATGAGCAGGCGGCAGAAGATTTTGCGATTGTGCGTCAGCTCGGCACGCGAAACGGAACTGTTCTTGCGCAGCATCTCATTCAATCTTTTCTGCCGGAGGAAACCACTCCGGAGCAGGCACACGAGATCGGAATCAAGCTCGCTGAACGATTCCTCAAAGGGCATTATCAGTATGTGCTTGCAACTCACATTGACAAGCAGCATATCCATAATCACCTGATATTCAATAACGTCAGTTTTGATAATCACAAGACGTTCAACAGCAACGAAAACCGAGGCAAGCACGCATGGAAAGTCTTGCAGCAAATCAGCGATCAGATTTGCCGCGAACAGCAGCTTTATATCATACCGAATCCGGATCAGAGAAAAGGAAAGTGCTGGTACGAGTGGCAGCACGATCAGCAGGGTTCCTCATGGAAGAAGCAGCTGAAACACGGCATCGACGAAGCGATCATGTCAAGCAGTAACCTGTCCGATTTTTGGGAGGAATGCCGCAGGCGGAACATCGAATTTCAGTATCGTCCTGACCGCAGGATTTCCCTGAAATTCCGCATGACGGATGCCGGTCAGGAGAAGTGGACGCGCGCCCGGACGCTCGGCTGGTACTATGAGCCGGAGCAGATTGAAAAGCGTATTGCGAACTACGCTGCATTCGTCCGCGGTGAGATCAACTACGCACCGAAAACGAAGATCATCGACACGACACAGGAACGCTTTGCCGAAGCACCCGGACTGGAACGCTGGGCGATGCTCCGCAACATGCAGGAAGCGTCCCGCATGATCAATTTTCTTACGGAACGCGGTCTGACTTCGCCTGACGATCTGAACGACCGTGCGCTGCATGAGTTTGACCGCCGCATGAAACTTGTCGCGGATCTGAACGAGATTCAGAAGAAGCTCGACCGGGTTACGGACGATATATCCCTGATAAAGCGATACCGCAGGCTGGACCGGTTTATGAAGCATCTTTTACGGCGGCTTTCCGTAAAAAGTATGCTGCCGATCACGCTGCGGAATTGCAGGAGTATGACACCACAGAGAAGCAGATGCAGGCGCGTTTCCCTGATCATTCTGTCCCGAAGATCGAGCGTCTGGAACAGGAAAAAGCGCGGCTGACTGAGCAGCGAAAGCAGCTCAACGAGGAATATAAAAGCTGCAAAGCAGAGATCGCGGAACTGGAAAAAGCCAGAGAAACGATTACCGAATATCTGAAACAGGCGGAACCGAACCGCACAAAAGACACGCTGGAGTAAGCTCACTCCAGCGTGTTTAGTTTTTCTATGACTTCGGGTGTTTCGCGGTCCAGAAATTCCCACAGTGCATTGCGCACCACATCGGAGAGATTCATGCCGAGTCGGTCACAGGCTTCCTGTAAGATCGCTCTACTGCCCTTCGGCAGATAGAATGTGATCGTGTCGGAATTTTTCCGGCGGGATGCAACGACCTCGGCGGACGATGACTTCCTCTTGGGCTTGCATTCCGCGCTGCAATAGATCTGCGAGGGGCTTGTGATTGCAAACGATTTGCCGCAGGTCGGACAGGTTTTCTGATCTCCGACACGGTATTGCTTGCCGCGCTTCACGCGCTCTTTTTGGATGATCTTGCGGCAGTCAAAACAATACCTTGCATGATTGGCAACAGACGAAAAAGACGCTCCACAGCGTTCACAGGTAAATGTTTTTACTTCTTTTCCCATGCGTTTCAGCTCCTTTTTATAGGATGATTAGCGAGTAATCTCATTCTAAATCATTTCGTTTCAAATGTCAAGTGCCTGAAAAAGATACCGTGATACTGCACAAAATACGGCTTCTGTTTTTGTGCAATGAAACAAATTGAAAATAATCTTCCGAAATATACTTGACATAGCACGTTAAACGTGGTATAATTACAATGGATAATGAATCCGAATATCTAACCGGCAATGCCGGAGAAAGTGAGGACTGAAAAATGAGTATGAATCAGGTTACACTTATGGGACGGCTGACTGCCAAGCCGGAGCTGAAATTCACGACGAATGGCGGCTTCCCGGTCTGCTCTTTCAATCTGGCGGTTGACAGACCGTACCGCAAAGGCAGCGATCAGGAGAAGGAAACCGACTTCTTCCGCGTGGTCGCATGGCGTTCCACCGCAGAGTTTGTCTGCAAATACTTCGACAAGGGCGATCAGGTTCTCCTGACCGGCACGCTGCGGAATAACCAGTACACACCGGATGGCGAAGAAAAGCCGCGTACACGCACAGAAATCGTCGCAAAAGAGATTTTCTTCACCGGCAGCAAGCCGAAATCGGCGGGAGCAGCACCGGAATCCTCTGCGATTTCCAAGTCCGGCATTGATCTGGAGGAATTTGAGGAACTGTGTGCCGATCAGGAAGTTCCGTTTTAAGATAAGCCGGTGAGGACCGGCAGAGAGGAGATTAACATGTGCGCAAGAATCATTGCAGTATGTAACCAGAAAGGCGGTGTCGGCAAGACCACCACGACCGTGAATCTCGGCGTGGGGCTTGCAGCAGCCGGTCAGCGTGTGCTTCTGATCGACGCCGATCCGCAGGGAAGCCTGTCCGTCAGCCTCGGCATCGGAGATGCTGACGCGCAGACGGACACGCTGGCGACCGTTATGGTGCGCGAGATGAACCGTGAGCAGTATGACGTCCGGGGCTGTATCCGGCATCACGACGAGGGCGTGGACTTCCTTCCGGCCAATATCGAGCTGGCATCCGTGGATGTTTCGATGATTAACACTATGAGTCGGGAATACATCCTTTCCGGCGTGATCGCGCAGATCAGGGACGAGTATGACTTCATCCTGATCGACTGTATGCCGAGCCTCGGAATGCTGACCGTCAATGCTCTGGCCGCAGCAAACAGCATCCTGATTCCGGTCGAAACGAAGTTCCTGCCGATCAAGGGCTTGCAGCAGCTTTTCCAGACGATTAGCAGCATCCGCTACCGCATCAATCCGGATCTGGAAATCGAGGGAATCCTGTTCACGATGTTCAACGGAACGAATCTTTCCGAGCAGATCGCTGCGGCAATTACAGAAACCTACGGCGGCAGCATCAGAGTGTTCGATACCCGGATTCCAACCGGCACGAAAGCCGCCGAAGCACCGGCAAGCGGAATCAGTCTGCTGAAATATGCACCGAAAAGCAAAACTGCTGCTGCATATTCTGCACTGACGAATGAACTGCTGATCGGTCAGAATGTAAAGGAGGCAGCTGTATGAGCAAACTTGATCTTACCGGTGCCTGCAAACCGCTGTCTGACATTTTCGCCTCGGCTCAGGAGCGGGAGGAACAGCGTAAGGCAGCTGTTGCCAAGCGGATTATCGACATTGAGATCGACCTGATTGATGATTTCCCCGATCATCCTTTCCATGTCCGGGATGACGAGGACATGATGCAGCTTGTCGAGAGTATCCGTGAACACGGCGTTATGACACCGGCAACGGTCACACGGAAAGCCGGTGAACGGTACGAAATGGTCAGCGGCCACCGCCGCAGACATGCTGCGCAGCTTGCCGGGCTGACTGTCATCCCCTGCGAAATCGTGGAGCTTTCCCACGATGACGCAGTGCTGCGCATGGTTGAAAGCAACTTCCAGCGTTCCGAAATCATGCCCAGCGAGAAAGCATTTGCTTACAAAATGCGGCTTGAAGCATTGCGGCGGAAAGCCGGTCGGAACCCTGAAAAA
>MSGZ01000029.1:2175-4041 GCA_001940925.1 Ruminococcus sp. Phil11 | reverse complement strand
CGGAGGGGAAGACGCGGATTATTTTACGCATACTTTCGTTCAGCATCACACTGCCAAGATCCAGGGTGCTGAGCCAATGCAGATGCCGCTGTGTCCAATTGCTCTTACCATCATAACGCATGTTGTGGCGTGTACAGAACGCAATAATCTGCTGCTTTGTTTGCTTGAGCATGATTTTTGCATCATCACGCATACGGATGTATTCCTTGACAGCAACATCATCATCGTCGGGAACAAAAACCTTGCTGTATGTACCAAATGCCAAACACTTTGCGATCTTGCGGGCATCACGCTTGTCTGTTTTAATCTCTTTGGCGGTTTTAGGCATTGTTGTCGGTGCGAGGATGATACATTCGTATCCTTTTGCTGTCAGCTGCTGATACAGTGAATATCCGAGACAGCCTGCCTCATAACCACAGACCAGCTTGCATCCGCCCTGTAATTCCTGAATCTTTTTCAGATATTTGTCAAGTTCCCTGATGTCAGGATTAATTGTTGTTTCAGCGAAGGTTTTATCATTTTCAATGTTATAGGCACAAATTGTGTAGTTTGTGGTATGGACATCCAGTCCGATATATGTTATACTATTCATGGTGACTCCTCCTTGTATGTGGTACCTCTGCTAATGGATTTTTTACACCTTCTATTTTAGCAGACTAATCCACGT
The DNA here is from genome assembly GCA_001940925.1 of Ruminococcus sp. Phil11. Lineage (GTDB taxonomy): Bacteria > Bacillota > Clostridia > Oscillospirales > Ruminococcaceae > Firm-04. The sequence continues at coordinate 3,374 of MSGZ01000029.1, read as the reverse complement.
TTTACAAGAGGGGTCACTTCATATTATCTTACTTACTTTAATAAGGGGATTTTTTGTCATTCAGGCTCTTTCATGGAATCATTTGCTGAAAGCGTATCAGATACAACAAATACTGTTCCGAGTACCATGATGACGAAAGCAATCATGTAAGTAATTGTCAGGGATTCACGCAGAAATATAAAAGACAGCATCGCCCCAATAAACGGAGCAATCGCGTAAAAGGCACTTGTTTTTGCTGCACCGAGCGTTTTCTGCGCCCTGATATATGTGAAGATACTCAGCCCGTATGCCACGAATCCAAGTAAGACCGCAGGCAGGATAAACGGTAGTTCAGGCAGTTTCTCGCCGAGTATCACTGCAACAATAAACGAGCCAGTCCCTGAACCGAAGCCCTTGATCGTCACGATCTGATAGGTGCTTTTATCCGAAATGCTCCTTGTGCAGTTATTTTCCAGTCCCCAGCAGGCAGTTGCTCCGAGAACAAGCAGAGAGCCGACAGAGAATGTAAAACTGTCCTCACCACCAAGAGAAAGAATGATGCTCGACAGCGTGATAAGCCCTATCGCAGCCCAAAGTTTTCTGCTGACCTTCTCTTTGAAGATAAACAGGGCGATGAGCGTTGTCGCAACGATCTCAAAGTTTCCGAGCAGTGAAGCATTTGCGGAAGTACCGAGTTTCACACCGAGCATAAGAAGTATTGGTGCTATGATGTCAAGCAGAACCATTCCGACCGTGTATGGCATATCTTTCTTTTCAAGCCGTTCCGTCTGGGCTTCGTGTTTATGATGAAACAGGTACATGATGCCGAGACCTGCCCCTGCACCGAGATAAAGCAAAGCCGCCATAAAGGTAGGAGTGATCTTGTCGAGCAGAAGCTTTGAGCATGGAACATTCAAAGCATAGAACACCGCCGCCGCTATTGCATAGCAGACTGCTGCTGCTTTCTCATTCTTCATATCCGTTCAAGGCAGATGATCTGTGCATAAGCGTCAGACTTGTCAAATGCTCTTTTGAAGCCGTATTCTGAAAAGTTGGCGTTCATTTCATCGGCGGTGTATATCCTGCCATTGATCTTGTGTATATCAAGGGCGGTGTTTATCACCTTGCGTATAGGCAGCGGTAGCTTTGGATCGGCAATATACAGTCTGCCGCCTTTTTTGAGAAGCCTTGCACACTCTTTTGAGAAACCGTCCTTATCG
>MSGZ01000029.1:1691-2086 GCA_001940925.1 Ruminococcus sp. Phil11 | reverse complement strand
TCTTGCCTGTTCAAGCATCTTTTCCGCAACATCTATACCATAACCGCTGATACTGCATTTCTGCGAAAGCCGGTACAGAATTGTTCCCGTACCGCAGCCCATTTCAAGAACTGTCATTCCGTCCGTCAGCTGCACATTCTCGTTCACAAGGGTATAGAACTTTTCCGAGAGCTTTCCCTCGTAGCTGTCATCATATTTCTCTGCTTTTTTGTCGAATTTGAAATCTTTTTTCTCGCTCATGGTATGTCCTCCTTGACAAACAGCTTGCTTTATGATATTATTTATTCAATACCGAACATCTTGTCCTATATTAATACTAACACATATTACCCGATAATTCAATAACCGATTATCCGAAAAAGTACGTTACTGAACAAAAAGCCGATTTTGTACGG
>MSGZ01000029.1:0-1580 GCA_001940925.1 Ruminococcus sp. Phil11 | reverse complement strand
ACAAAGGACGAGCTTCTCAAAGCGTTATGCAACGATATATTCGATCATGTTTTCTCCGCAGAGATCATGAGCGAGGAACATCACGATTTCTCGCACCACAGCTCATTCCGTGACAGGATAACGCATATCCTCTATCATCTGCAGGAAAAACAGCAGAGCATCAGAGGATTATTCAACGGAGAGTGTGGTGAGATATTTCTTCGCTATCTGAAAGAATATCTCTGTCAGGTATTTGACGAGCATATCACAATCAAAGATGATGTGCCTCATGATTATGCCCTTGACCTCGCTGTCAGCGGTTTTGCCGAGACGGTCAGGTGGTGGCTGAAAGGTCACAGCGACTATACTCCGGAGCAGATGACTGCGTATTTCTTTCGCTGCATCAGTATCCTATAAACAAAACCATTGCATACCGATAAAAGCAGTGACCATTTCATCTTTGCCTTTTTCAGCAATCTATCTTGATGAATTGGAAGGATTATGGTATAATGGAATGGGACGATCAGAATTGATGATGACAGATTGAGAAATATGGGGAGGAATCAAATGGCTTGGCGTGATTTATCAAAGGAAGAGAAAAAAAGAAGAAGAAAGCGCTCTAATATCATCGTAAGTATTGTTTTGATCGCTTTGCTTTTGGCTGGCTTTTTGCTCTTTCACCCGCTGATGGTAAAGCATGATCGAAACATACTGACAGAAAAGGGATACTGTAATCCTGTTTCTGTCGGAGATTATTCACTGAATCTGCTGAAATTCGGCAATGAGAACGGCGACCGTAAGATTGTTGCACTGGCAGGATTTGGCATTGGTGACAGCGACGTATCCATGCGGAAAATGACTGCTGAACTGGAAAACGATAATCAGATCATTTTCCTTGACCGTGCAGGTTACGGTGCAAGTGATGATACAAAAGCAGATATGAATGTGAAAACGATTGTTGCGGATTATCGGACAGCACTGAAAAGTGCCAGTATAGAAACGCCGTATACCTTAATGGCGCATTCCATAGCAGGCGTTTATGCTTCTTATTGGGTAAGTCAATATCCCGATGAGATCGACAGCGTGATTCTTTTAGACACTACATGGCTGATAGACGAAAATGCCGAAGAGAATGTTGCGCCTATGGTGATTTCAGCCTGTGTGCGGTATTTGGCGGCAAAAACCGGACTGGTGGATCTGCTCATGCCGTCCTCAGTTGACGGAACAAAAGAGGAGAAGAAGATCGCGAAAGCACTCACTTCTATGACAATGGATTCCCGCGCACTCATATCCGAAGCAAAACTCGAACCGGAGAATATCAAAGATACCCTTGCAGTTCTTTCGCCGAATGATATTCCGAAATTATACATACAATGCGGAAAAGAACTTCCGGATGAGGCGAGAAAAAATCTGGAGTGCTATACAGACAGGCTCGGAAACTGTCAGATTGCATTACTCGACTCCGGTCATCTGATGTACTTGGAAAAGCCTGATGAAAGCGGTAAGATTATCCGGGGTTTTTTAGATGAAAATACTACCCTAAATCCTTAGTAGTAATTTTCCCCGATTTTACTACCATTGGAATTGTCAAGAAAAGTGCA
>MSGZ01000028.1 GCA_001940925.1 Ruminococcus sp. Phil11 | reverse complement strand
CGGGTTCGAGTCCCTGATGGTGCATCCAATGGCCCGTTGGTCAAGCGGCTAAGACGACGCCCTCTCACGGCGTAATCATGGGTTCGATTCCCGTACGGGTCATAACTTGGTTTCAAGAAGCCTCGCTTCTGAAATATATACGCAGAGCCGGTGTTAATGGCAATGAGGATCCACCCGTTCCCATTCCGAACACGGAAGTTAAGCTCATTCACGTCGAAGATACTTGGCTGGAGACGGCCCGGGAAAATAGATCGATGCCGGCACTGCAATATTCCTCCATAGCTCAGTCGGTAGAGCACCTGACTGTTAATCAGGGTGTCACTGGTTCAAGTCCAGTTGGGGGAGCCAATAAGCGACATTGTCCGAAAGGATGATGTCGCTTTTGTTTTTTATCTGCGGTGAGAATCTTTCGCATATGAAATGCCCGGAATCCATAGCGGACAGACGATTTGATATGCCTTTGATATTACCGCGCTCCCTTGCCCCTGTCATGCGAAATCACCCCGTAAAAGCGGCCTGTAAAGTTTGCGTGATCGGGCGTTCGTGCAGATCAGAGGCGCGCTGCCATGAAATAAACGCAGGGATACCGCTTTAAAATGGAACAGCGATAAAAAAGGATGCCCGGTGCATTGCCGGACATCCTTTCTGTTTTGATCGCGTGATCAGCCGATCATCTGGGTGATCGCTGTGATATCTGCCAGGTCGATGATGCCGTCCTGGTTCACATCTGCATTGATCAGACCTGCGTCTGTGATTACTGCGTTGGGATCCGATGTGAGGAACTGTGCGAGCAGGATTGCGTCTGCCTCCTCCACAACACTGTTCAGATCAACGTCGCCGAGCAGGAATTGGGTCTCTGCTTCGGTGATGATCAGCAGTGCTGCATCGGAGTATGCCGTGTTGTCGTGGTCGTCCGTGACAACGCAGCGGTAGAGCCAGCCGTTCTGTTCTGCGGTTGCTGTAAATGCGATGATTTCCGTATCTGCGTCGATATCGACCCATGTTGCGCCGTCATCCGCGGAATACTGCCACTGGTATGCGAGCTCGTATTTACCCGCTGCAAATGCCCAGAATTTTGCGGTGTCTCCAGCAGCGACTGTTTCATCGTAGGGGCCTGCGCAGATCACGAGCGGATGTCCGCCGCGGACCAGCGCAAGCAGCGGCGCATTGCCGTTTTCGGAGATCGTGACATTGTCCCAGTCGCTTGCCTCGCCGATCAGATGTGCGGCGGAGAGTCCGGTGCAGCCTTTGAATGCATTGCTGTTCACGGTTTCCAGCTCCGTCGGAAGCGTAACTGCTGTGATCTGGGCAAGATTGGAGAAGTAGTTTGCCGGGGTTTCGGTTCCGCCGGTGACGATGATGTTCGTGAGTGCTGCAGGTACAGTAGATGCTGTGGAACCGAACAGTCTGTGAAGAACCCAGTTGGTTTCTGCATCACCCATGCTGAAGGCCGGGAGCGTCAGCTTCTGCAGGGAAGAACAGCCGCCGAAAATATAGCCGCAGGTTCCGGTGATGCTGACATTTTCACCGAGATATGCTTCGGTGATATTCGAGCAGCCGGAGAAGGCAAATGAAGCGACAGATGCTTCGTTTTCGCACGGAATGGCCAGTGTTGTGATGCCGGTGCAATTGGTGAATGCATAGCTTCCGATCGTTGTGACGCTTGCCGGGATAACCAGATTACCGAATGCCGCGCTTGTACAGTTGAAGAAGGCGTGATTTCCGATCGCGGTCAGGGTCTCGGGCAGCGGCAGGTCGGTCAGCTTGGTGCAGTTGTAGAAAGCCTGACTGCCGATCGCAGTGATATTGTCAGGGTAAGAAATGCTTTCAAGCTGATTCAGATTGTAGAAGTAGCTGTTCGGAATTGCGGTTCCGCCGGTCACGGTGACGTCTGTGAGTGCTGCAGGTACAGCATCTGTTGTGGAACCGAACAGTCTGTGAAGAACCCAGTTGGTTTCTGCGGGACCCATTTCAAAGCGCGGAATGGTCAGCTTTTCCAGGGCATTGCAGCCGCTGAAGATATAGCCGCAGGTTCCGGTGATGCTGATATTTTCACCGAGGTATGCTTCTGTCACGTTCGTGCAGCCGGAGAAGGCAAATGAAGCGACCGTTGTTTCATTTACGCCGGGGATTGTCAGCTTGGTGATACCGGTGCAATTGCAGAATGCATAGCTTCCAATCGTTGTGACGCTTGCCGGGATAACCAGATTACCGAATGCCGCGCTTGTGCAGTTGAAGAAGGAGTGATATCCGATCGCGGTCAGGGTTTCGGGCAGCGGCAGGTCAGTCAGCTTGGTGCAGCCGGAGAATGCCTGACTGCTAATCGCAGTGATATTGTCCGGATAGGAAACGGATTCCAGTTTATTCAGATTGTAGAAGTAGCTGTTCGGAATTGCGGTTCCGCCGGTCACGGTGACGTCTGTGAGTGCTGCAGGTACAGTAGATGCTGTGGAACCGAACAGTCTGTGAAGAACCCAGCCGGTTTCTGCGGGACCCAATTCAAAGCGCGGAATGGTCAGCTTTTCAAGGGCATTGCAGCCGCCGAAAATATAGCCGCAG
>MSGZ01000027.1 GCA_001940925.1 Ruminococcus sp. Phil11 | reverse complement strand
TTTTGTCGTGGTGACCGGTTTTGCAGTCGTGGTAGTCTTTGCAGTTGTCACAGCAGCCGCATTCACCGCGCCGCTCACGGTCTCGAATCTGACCGATTCCATATCCGCGTTAAAGGTCGAACCCTGATTGACCGCGACCGAAACCGGATGCGTTCCGGCTTCCAGCACCTGAAAGCGCAGCGTCGCGACAATGCCGTTCCCCGTATTGTTTACTTCGCCGAGATCATCCCAGTTCAGCTTATACGGAACAGCCTTCAGATCATTGCCCGCAAGGAACGCCGAGTCGCCGAGGATCTTGCCGTCTGCCGCGCCGAGCAGCTTCAGCTTTGCCGTATCATAGGAAATACTCAGGCTCAGTGCGGCAATGCCGGGATTGTTCTCAAGATAAACCGGAACAGCCGCCTCCCCGCCTGTGCTTACCTGCACGGCACCCGCTCTGATGACCGGCGTATTCTCTGCCGTGCCGGTAAAGGTGACACAGCCGCTTTCGGTCATGAACGGGACTTCCTCCATGTCGGCATTGAAGGTCGATTGCGTGTTGACCAGTGCAGAAACCTCCGTGATGCCGGAAGCGTCGTCCTTTGCTTTGAACGACAGCAGCACGACATTTCCGGTCCCGGTATTGTCCGTAAGGTCATCCCAGTTCATTGTATACGGGACAGCGGTCAGATCGCCGCCGGCAAGATAGGACGATTCTCCAAGGATCCCGCCGTCCTGCGTACCGAGCAGCTCCAGCCTGGCGGTATCGTATACCAGCGACAGGCTCAGCGCGGCAATGCCGGGATTCTCCTGAATCTCGACCGGCAGCTGAAAGATCTCACCGGGCACCGCTTCGCAGGAGCCGACTGCGATCGCGGCATGTGCTTCTGCAAATGCGCCCGGTGTCAGACCCTGGACGCCCAGCAGTCCTGCCGTCAGGCAGGATAACAGTTTTTTCATGAGACAAACACCCTCCTTGATTCCGCCCTGCAGGAACGCCGGGCGTTTTTTCGTTTGATGCATCATCGTTTATTACAGCGTAATATCCCAGCCGCCTGCCAGATACCGGCGCAGAATCACCACATCCTTGAGATCAATGCCGCCGTCCTTGTTGACATCGGCATTGATCTTGTTGACCGTGACAATCCAGCCGCCGGTCAGATAACGGCGCAGTTCGGTCACATCCTTGAGGTCGATGCTGCCGTCCTCATTGACATCACCGATCTTCACCTGCTTCTCCGGCTCCGTTGTGACCGGAACGGTCGTTGTTGCCGGGACGGTCGTTGTCGCCGGAACAATCGTTGTTGCCGGGACGGTCGTCGTTGCCGGGACAGTCGTTGTCGCCGGAACGGTCGTTGTCGCCGGAACAGTCGTTGTTGTGACCGGAGCAGTTGTTGTCTGTACAGGCGCAGTCGTCGTCACAGGCTCTTTCTCCGGCACCTCCTTGGTGAATACAAACTTATCCAGATTCATGACGCATCTGTCCGTATCATTTCTGAATACGATGTACAGGTCATGAATGCCCTTTGTCTCGGTGATCTCGCCCGAGAACGGATAGTATGTCAGCCAGTCCTCCTCGGTCTCGCCGGTCAGCGGCACATCAATGCTGCCGATCTTCTTGCCGTCCGCGCTGTCGAGATGCAGCTCAGCCGTGCCGCCGGATGCGGTGACAGCAGACGAATTTGCCTGCATCCGGAAGCCCTTTGCACCGGAACCGAAATCCAGATTCTGATAAACGGCGTAGTCCCCGTTTTCAATATAGCCGAGCACGGTGAGGTCATCCTTCTGCTCCGCTACCCGGATCCCGGAAAGCTCTTCCGCAGTCTCCGCTTCGATCATCTCAAAGGCGGAATGCGGCTTCGTCTTGGAGGAGACAGTCAGCGTGCAGAACGCGACCTCTCTGGCCATGTTCGCATCGTCGCCGTCATACATCCGGACATCATAGAGCCCCTCTGTACCCGGCGTGCGCAGGGTGATGACGCCGTCAGCGGCATCCCCGACCCATTTCCAGGAAACATCGTTTTTGTCGCTTTCTTCTTCCGTGTGCTCGGTATCATGCGGGACAAGTCCGACCCACGCATTGCTCTGATATCTGCCGGAGGTGCTCAGATGCACCGTAAGATCGGAATTCGGCTTGACCCATGTTTCATCCGTGGAAACCGTACCGCGCATCGTGCTGTAAATAACCTTGAACGGCTCGTTGGCGATCTCCATTGCGCCGTCACCGTCGCCGTCAAACACGCGGATCTCGTAATCGCCGGGTGCCGCATTTGCATTCAGGGACAATTCTCCGTTTTCGATACTATTGACCCATTTCCATGCAAGATCGTATTTGTCGCTTTCATCCTCCGTATGCTCCACATTTGCCGGAACGATTCCGATCCATGCACGGTTCGGGACCGTACCGGTCACGCTGACCTTGACCTGTACAGCATCGCCGCGCAGAACAGGACTGCCGACCTCCAGATCACAGATCATGCCGTCCGGCTCCTCACTTTCCGTAAGATAGATCGGAAGATGAGCGACCTCATAAGCCGTTCCGTAATCGCCGTCAAACACGCGGATATCGTAATTACCCTCCTCATTGGGCGTCCGGATCACAAAACCGCCGTCCTCAATCTCCGTCAGACGCTTGTATCTTCCGTTATGGGCATCGCTGTCCGGTTCGGTATGTGCAATGTTCGACGGCACATACGAGATCCATGCGTCATCCGGGATCTCGCCGGAAAGCTCCGCAAAGATCTTCAGGTCTGTATCCGGCTTCACATAGCGGTTCTCCACGCGGAGCTTTACGCTCAGATTGCCGCTGTACGTCGTCTCGATCGGAAAGCAGGCGATCTCCTTTGCCGTGTTTGCATTATCGCCGTCATAGGCGCGGATCTCAAAGCTGCCGAGCTCCTCAGGCACTTTCAGCGTGCAGACGCCGTCCTCAATGTTTTTCAGCCAGACCGACGGTCCGTTGTGCTGGTCGCCGTCCTTTTCCGTATGCGGGACCCATGCGGGGACAACGGCCATCCACGCATCGGACGGAATGTCTCCCGTGATCTCCGTATGCACGGTGATCTGGGTGCCGTGCGGTACGATTTTGTCTGCTTCGATCTTTACTGTCAGAGGCTGTGCTTCCGTCTCTGCCGCCCCTGCACGGAAGACGACCGGAACCGTATCCGGCAGTACCCGAAAGCATACCGCTGCCATAGCAGCGGACAAAACTGCTGCTGACAGACGAAGCCCTTTCTTTTTCATGAGAATACCTCCTTTTTTCATGACCTGTATGACCTGCAACGTGCAGAACATACTGCTATCATATCACAAAACAGTCATAATCTCAATATTTCGCCGGAATCTTTTACAGAAAATTAACATTAACAGCGCAAGAAAGCCATCTGTCAAAGCAGAACAGAATCAGCGCAGATACGTCGTTTTTAGTATCATGCACAAGAAACGCTCCCTGTTTGCAAGGAAGCGTTTCTGACGATATTGCTGAATTTTTCTGTCAGGTTCCGATTATTCGTCAACCGGGAAAGCCTTAATGCGCTTTGCGATGAACTGCAGAATCAGGACGATGTCCTCAGAGCCGGCATTGCCGCTGCCGTCAACATCCGCATTCAGAATGCCGATCGAACTGATCTTTGCATCCTTATCCTCCGCGACAAAACGCGCCAGCAGAACAGCGTCACTGACATCAACAACGCCGTCGCCGTTCAGATCGCCGGGGTGATAGCCTGCCGGCTTATCGCTGCTGTCACCGGATTTGACGGTCAGCTTGACCTCATCGGAGATCACACGGTTCTGCTTTGCATCCTCGACAACACAGCGGTATTTTCTGCCGTCAACAGCCTTGTCTGCCGTAACGGTCAGCTTATACTCCGTGCAGCCGGCATCCTTCCATGTGGTGCCGTTGTCATCGGAATACTGCCAGCAGTAACTCAGCTCATACTTGCCTGCTGCCATGCAGTAGAAAGTCGTTTTTGTACCGGTGTACACAACGGCATCCTGCGGCTGTGCCAGAATCACAACCGGCTCATAGCTGCCGCCTGTTCTGTCCTCACCGAGGATCGCAGTCAGTGCTTCGTTGCTGCCGCCGATTGTAACATCCTTCCAGTCGCCTGCCTCACCGATCAGAATGACATCTGCCAGTTCTTCGCAGCCGGAGAACGCATAGCCATCACAATTGGTCATACCGGTCGGAATAGTGACCGAAGTCAGTGACTTCATGCCGCTGAACTTTGAATACGGGATATCGCCGCCGCGTGCGACCGCGATCCGCTTCAGCGATTTCGGTGCATAAGCTCTGTTTGTGTAGCCGAACATATTGGTGAAGCTGTATGCCAGATAGAGATCATCCGGGTAGTCGCTGTTTGCGTTATTGAAGAAGCAATAGGCTTCCGCAAACTGATCGTAGCTGCCGACGGTCAGTTCTTCCATAGCGATGCAGTTTGAAAAGATATTGCCGCCGACGGTCTTGACACCGTTCCAGATCACAGCCTTTTTCAGATTCTTGCAGCCTGCAAATGCACTGCCGCCGAGCGTCGTTTCACCGTTGCCCGGAACGATCAGCGAGGTAATGCCGTCACAACTGCTGAATGCAGTCATGCCGACGGAAACCAGCGTTTCCGGAATCACCAGATCGCCGAATTTTGCCGCCTTACAGCCGGTGAATGCACCGTTCTCAACAGAGGTCAGCGATTCGGGAAGCTGGATATATTCCGGACTGCCGTGCTCGCCGAAACGGATGATTTCCAGTGCAGAGCAGTCGTTGAACGCATCCTGCCCGATCGAGGTAATGTCGCCGCGGCATTCGATCGTTTTGACTGTTCTCAGACAGTGGAAATAGTTTCTCGGAATGACTGTTCCGCCTGTCACAACGATCTTTTCCAGTGTCTTCGGGAATGCCGCCTGATAAGTGCGGAACATGCCGGGGTTGCTGTATGCCATCATCATCTCGTCCGGATAATTTGCATTGTTATCGCTGAACCACTCACAGATTTCTCCGCCCAGATCAAAGCGCGGAATCTGCAGTTCACTCAGCGAGATACAGTCTGCAAACACGCGGTATCCGACACTCTTGACGCCTTCGTCAAGCTGAATCTTTTTTATGTTTTTGCAGCCACCGAACGCATAATCGCCGATTGTCACAACAGGCACTTTCTCTGCGTCCGTCTTACCCGGAACAAACAGCGCGGTGATACCGTCGCAGAACTCAAATGCGCCCGGACTGATCGAATCAACGGAAGCCGGAATGGTCAGTTCTCCGAACTGCAGGCTGGAACAGCCGTAGAAAGTATGCGTCTCAACAGAAGTCAGATTCTGCGGAAGTGCCGTCGCCTTGCTGCTGATATTCTTGCTGCCGATGTAGAGTGTCTTCAGTGCCGTGCAGTTTTCAAATGCATTTCCGCCGATTTCTGTCACTTCACCGCCGATTGTTACAGATTCCAGATACGTGAAATTAGAGAAGAAGTTGCCCGGAACGGAAGTGCCGGTGAGAACTGTCACATTCTTCAAAGAAACCGGTGCGTAATAAGGAATATGATAGGAAATGCTGGTCCAGTTATCATAAATGTGATACATGCCGTCCGGTGCGCCGTGCTCGTTGAACAGATTGCAGAGACGAAGCTGATCGCGGCATCTGTCAATCTCAAAGAACGGGATCGTCAGATTCTCAAGAGCGGTGCAGCTCTGGAACATGCAGGTTCCGACCTGCTGAACCCCCTTATTGAGCACTGCTGTTTTCAGATTGATGCAGCCGGAGAAAGCATACGAGCCAACAGTCGCTTTACTGTCGCCGGGCAGATCAATCGAAGTGATGCCTTCGCAGCCGCCGAACGCCTCGATGCCGATCGCGGAAACGCTCTTGGCAAACTTGATATCGCCGAACACTGCGGACTTGCATCCCTTGAACGCGCGATCGCCGACTGTTTTCAGGACAGACGGAATCACAAAAGTTGTGGTTTTGTCATTCTCACCGCCGTACCGGAGATATTTGAGGTTTTCATCGCCTTCAAAAGCACTTGCACCGATCTTGGTGATGCGGTGCGGCATGTAGACGACTTCAAGATCTTTCGCTCCGGAGAACAGTCCGTTTGCAATGTTATTGATATACAGATTCTTTTCCGGATTCTGATCGTAAAAAATAATCCGATGAATCTTACTGCGGACAGAGGCCGGAATGGCCGCATCCTCATACATATCACCGTAACCGTAAACTGAGAATGTACCCTCATTGGAATATGTACCGGAAATATGCTCACCGAGATCATACAACTCTTCAAATCTCGAGATCATTTTCGTTGGCGGTTCATATTCGGAATAATCAAATACCTGATCATCGATCGATGGTGTTGTATATACCGGAGACGTGTATGTTTCTCCATCTTCCACACTGCCGTCACCGACATTCACTTTCGGCGGTTCAGTTCCTTCAACTGTCCAGTAGATTTTCCGTTTTACAACAATACTGTAGTCTTTAATCATGAAGGTATCGTTAATCTTCCGCTCGCCGTCCACATTAACATAAAAGACATAGGGAGAACTATTCGGAACCGCATAAAGCACAAGTCTTGACGGAGATGCAACCGTCAGCGGAAATCTCTGACCATCAATGAGCAGTTCCGCCTGCGTTCCGACAGGCGCATTCTGGAAGTCAATCACAAAATCCACTTTATACGCCTGATGCGGGCAGTTAACGGTTTCGTTTATATCTGCCGTAATGATGTTGATATCCCAGCCCTTATATGTACCGGAGGTACTGTTGTTCGAGATGAACACCACGACCTTCGGCAGCTTGTGTCCGAGAACTTCATCGGTCTCATAGGTCCATGCTTTTTCATACCGCAGCTTATTAAGTAACTTAAAAATCCTATTGTCATCTTTAAAAGCAAAGCCTATTGTACCCTTTACCTCGATATATACCTTGAACGTAATCTCAATCTTATAACATTCTTCGTCGGCATGTATATGATTCGCGCTCATCGGGGGATCCGGCTTGAAAACACCTGTTCCGTTTTGGTTATAGGTCTGGTTATCAACACTGCCTGTCGATACGCCGATAAACTGGCACGTCGCTGTAGCCTTAAACCCACCAGCAACAGAACCCGTGATCAGCCCCTTCAGGGCCGAAACTTCAAATCCGACCTTGATGTCTAACGTAAGGGAGCCCTTCACATTTGCCTGCAGAATGACAGGAGACGAATCAAAGTTGATGCTTTCAAGGCCTGTATAGCTGTCGAATACAAATCCTTTTGTAAACTTCTTTTCGACACTAAACTGTCCATCAACCGTCAGGGTTAGGCCGATATCTATGAAAGCATAAATATCGCCCGCACCGACAGTTGCAAGCGGAATCTTAATCAGGTGCTTCGGAGAACGATCCGGTAAATCATCATCATCGTTTCCGGATTCCGGAAGACCTGCTGCGCCGTCCGGCAGTTCCTCTTCCTCTTCCGCATCTGATCCGGAACTGTTGTCTCCGGACGACGTATTGCTTTCGCCGGACGAGGAGTTGTTTCCGCCGGACGAGGAGTTGTTTCCGCCGGACGAGGTGGGTGTACTGGTCTTGTACGTAAGCGTAAACGTCATGGACGTTTTTGTTTCGCATACAAAGAAGATATTGATATAATCAAAGTATTTGTATACATTCCATTTTACTGTTGCATCAATCGTAAAAGCCGGTGTCAGGCTGAAATTGCCTTTTTTCAAAGGTTTTTCAGGTTTAACCGTAAGCTTTTTCTTGAACGTCGTCAATTCAACATTCGGATCGATTGATTCCAACTCTTGGAGCTTCTGATTCAGTCCATCCTGACTGTCAATCACCTGTGCATTGACACCGAGATAACCGCCTTCGGATTCAGCTTCTGTTTCAGCTGATGCTTCCTGATACTCAGAGTAATCCGCTGCAATATCAGACTCCGGTACCGGTTCCTCCACTTCAACCGTTTGTGCTGTTTCGATACTAAGCTTGATGAAATCAAACATGTCGTCGATCTCACCGGAGCCGGTCACGGTCGCGGTATCACCGTCGATCGTCACATTCTGCACATCGACCGCAATGATATCATCCTCGGTCGGCTGGATGTAGAGATACTGACCCTCATTGAGCGAACGGAAGCTTTCGTCAATACTGCCGAACACAAAGACATTCTGATCGTAGTCCGCAGAAATGAGCGTGTTGGTATCTGCATCCGTTTCGGGATGTACGGTATCCTCGGAGAGCACAATGAAGTTTGTGGTTTCATCCTCATCGAGATTGACAACCTGTTCCGGTTCAAAATCGGAAACCGTCTTGTCAATGATCTCCTGCACCGCACGCGTATGCGTCGTCAGCCTGTACACTTCACCAAGCGGATTGCCGATCCGGTCAGTAAGCTGAGCAGTGAGCGTGTAATACGCAGGAACACGCGAAAGGTCCGCACTGCCCTCCGTTGTCACATAGCTGCCTTCGCGGACACTGAACTCCACCTGATAAACATTCGTCGGCTGATCCTCGTCTGCAAACATCACAAGCAGTCTGCAGTCCTCACTCTGAGAAGTGACTGCACTGATCAGACCCGTTTCGGCATCGAAATCCAGTCCCGTGACGGCAAAGACACCTTCCATTGCAGAAGCCTTCAGCGGCTGTGCTGCAGCCTGATTTTCCGCCGGCTGCTGAGAAAGATACCGCGCGAGTGAATTGGATCCCCGCAGACCCTCACCTGACGGTTCCTGCACAGCCGTATCTGCCGGCTCGGATGCTGTTTGTCTGCTGACGGGAAAGCCCCCGGACAGCAGTGCCGATGTACAGAGCACTGCGCTCAATACACCGGCGATTGCTTTTTTGAACATGTAACCACTCCTTTTCTGAAATCCTCTGTTGTCCTGTGATATCAGCTGAAAATATCACAGTATTTAAATTATATCATTTTTCTGTCAGGTTTGTCAATCATTCCCGCCGAACTGTCTGCAAAATCAGCATTTTTTCTGCCGCACCTGAATTCAAATCTTATTTTTTGTTAAAAACAGAAAAGGAACGGTATATCGTGCCTGCTAATGCCGTCCGGATGTTTGATTTTTCTGCATAAAATCGCCGCATTGCATCAGCACACCGGTTTTCCGGCAGATTTTTCGTGCTGAAATGCGTTGCAATTTCCTGTCAATTGTGTTATAATAAGGATGCTGCCGGTTCCGACCGGCTGCGGAATCAGAAAAACAGGATGTGATTGCTTGGCTCGGATCTATCCGCTGTTCAGCTCAAGCAGCGGCAATGCGGAATATATCGGCACGCCGGAGGGCGGAATCCTCATTGACTGCGGCGTATCTGCACGACGGCTGACATTTGCGCTCGAACGCTGCGGCATCCGGCCGGAGGCGGTGCAGGGTATTTTTATCACGCATGACCATTCCGACCATGTGAAGGGACTGCGCGTGTTTACAAAGAAATACGGTACGCCTGTCTACGCGCAGCCAATGACAAGACAGTGCCTCTATCGCGGCGGCTGGCTCGATCCGGAGCAGGAATGCGCTGAACTGAACGGCTCTGCCGAATGCGCAGGCATTCGCATCACGCCGTTCACGACCTCACATGACACCGCACAGAGCTGCGGTTACCGCATGGAAATGCCGGACGGCAGAACATGCGCGGTCTGCACCGATCTCGGCTATGTGTCAGAGAATGTGGCAGCGGCACTGAACGGCTGCGATCTTGTGATGCTGGAATCCAATTATGACAAAAATATGCTGCGCACGGGTCCTTACCCTGCACAGCTCAAAATGCGAATTGCATCGCAGGTGGGGCATCTCTCCAATGACGACTGCGCCGCAGAGGCCAGAACCCTCGTCAGCACCGGCACAGCGCATCTGGTGCTCGGACATCTCAGTCAGCACAACAACACCCCGGCACTGGCGGAGCAGACCGCCGAGGCGGGGCTCGCGGGCTTTGTCCGCGGACAGGATTACACATTGAGGACGGCGGCACCGGAAACGGACGGGAGGATGATCGTGTTTTGATGCAGATACGGCTTGTCACAGTCGGAAAGCTCAAGGAGAAATGGCTCCGCGATGCCTACGCCGAATACGAAAAGCGTCTGCAGCGGTACTGCCGCCTGACGCTGACCGAGCTGCCCGAATCCCGCCTGCCGGAATCCCCGGCGGAATCGGAGATCGCGGCGGCACTTTCACAGGAGGGCAAGGCGATCCTTGCAGCCTGCCGCGGCAGGATTATTGCGCTTTGTATCGAGGGAAAGCTCCGCAGCAGCGAGGAATTTGCAGAGATGCTCGAACAGGCAGCCGTCTCCGGAGACAGCACGGTCAGCTTTGTGATCGGTTCCAGCTTCGGCCTCTCCGACGAGGTCAAAAAAGCCGCCGATCTGCGCTTTTCGATGTCTCCGATGACCTTTACGCACCAGATCGCCCGCGTACTGCTCACGGAACAGCTTTACCGCGCGTTCCAGATCAGCACCGGCGGGAAGTACCATAAATGAGCCGCACATACTATATGATAATGAAAAGGAGCGTGTACCATGAATCACCCTGAAATCCAGGCGACCGCTGATTCGATCGCAAAGCTCGGCAAACCGCTGAAGATCTATCTCATCAGCACCAAGACCAATCAGGGCACCGGGGAGCTGATCAGTTTCAAGCTCGCACTGATCGTGAAGAACGAAACGCCGAACATCTCCGAGCTGGAATGCTTCCTCTACACCGCCGTGGACTGCGATTATCCCTATGACCTCGTGCTCTATAAGCAGAAGGAATGGGAGACGCTTTCGCAGGATCCGCGAACATTTGCATGGTCGATCCGCGAAACAGGAGGTGTGCTGTATGAGCAGGGGCTTTCGTGACGGAGACAGCAAGCGGTATTTCGACTGGCTATACTATGCCGCCATTGATCTGAGAGCGGCAAAGCTGCTGCTGGACGATCCGCGCTGCTACAACATCATTTCCTTTCACTGTCAGCAATGCGTCGAGAAAGCACTGAAGGGTTATCTGCTCTGGCGGAAGCATCATCTCTATGACGGCCACAACCTGCCGTTTCTCTGCAAGCAGGCCATGACCGAGGACCCGCATTTCCGCGAGCGCATCCAGCTGTGCAGTGAGATCAACCATTACTACATTGAATCGCGCTACCCCGCCGACTTTCTGCTTTCGCTGGATGAGGAGGGCGTGCAGCGGCTCATTGTGGAGACAAGCGATATGCTGACCTTTGTCAACAGCCTTGTCAAGTTTGATTTCTCGAGCTATCACGCGAAAAAGGCAGGCTGACAGCCGCATGGAAAACGAATACAAATGGATGATCCCGCAGGAAACGCTTTCGGCACTTGCAGCATATCTGCATGAACTGCCGGGACGTCTGCGGCATGAAACGCTGCATCTCGCTGCGGTGTATTACGATACGCCGAACAGCATTGTGCACAGGAAGGGCTGCGCGCTGCGTCTCCGGCAGGAGAATGACCGCTCGGTCTGCTGCATGAAGCGCACACTGATGCGGGACGGCGCACAGGCGATCCGCGAGGAATACGAGGTCGAGGCAGCAACGCTCGCAGAGGGTCTGAAAAAGCTGCCGGAAGCCGGTGCCCCGGAGAATCTCTGCATCTTCCTTTCATATCAGACCTTCCGGGAGCTCGGCCGGACGGATTTTGTCCGGAACTGCTATCTGCTGGAATTTCCCGGCAAACTGCCCTTTACGGCGGAGTTCGCGGTCGATGTCGGTGCGCTCGGTTCCGCGGATCACATGCAGCCGTTTGAGGAACTGGAGCTCGAAATGAAATCCGGCGACGCGGACGGATTCAAAGGATTTGCGCTTTCTCTGGAGCATCGGTTCTCGCTGATCCCGCAGCCGCTTTCCAAGCTGGCAAGAGCGATCAAAGCGGCAAACGAACCGTCGGCGCAATATGCCGGAGGATCCGTTACTTTGCAAACCCCGGCGAAGATCAATCTTTCGCTCGATATCACCGGAAAGCGGCCGGACGGCTATCACACGCTGCAAAGCGTATTCCAGACGGTCGGCATTTACGACACGCTGACGATCACAAAGACCGCGCCCGGTCAGCCGATGACGCTGACCTGCAGCGACCCCGCCGTCCCCTGCGACGAACGGAATCTGGTCTGGAAAGCCGCCGTGAAGCTCCTCGGAGAGAAGCCCAGCGGCATTGCGATGCATCTGGAAAAGCGCATCCCGTCACAGGCGGGCATGGGCGGCGGCAGCTCGGACTGCGCTGCAGCACTGCTCGGCATCCGGAAGCTCCTGTCGCTCCCCGTTTCCGACGAACAGCTCCATGCGATCGCCGCATCGCTCGGGGCGGACTGCGCATTCTTTTTATACGGCGGCACCGTGCTGGCCGAGGGCATCGGCGAAAAGCTGACGCCGTACGGAACACTGCCGCGGTATCCGGTCGTCATTGCAAAGGGCAGCGAGGGCATCTCCACACCGGAGGCCTACCGCCGCATTGACGCCGTCACCGAACCGCTCCCGCAGGACACGCATCAGGTGCTCATGAAGCTGGAAGCGGGTGCTGACGCATTGTTCGCGGTCTGCGGCAATCATTTTGACGCAATCACCGACCTGCCGGAGGTCGAACGCATCCGGGAGATCATGCGCGCACACGGACTGAACCCGGTGTTATCCGGCAGCGGCGCCGCAGTCTTTGCAGGCTGTGCCGATGTTGAAACTGCAAACGCCTGCGCCGGTGCGCTCCGGAACGCGGGGATCCCGTTTGTGACAGTCACCGAGACCGTCCCCGAAGGCATCCTCTTTTCGGACGCCGAACCGTAAAACCTGCCGCCGTTCTGTCAGATCGGCGCAGCAAATCTGAAATTTTCCCTAATCTTCACACATTCATCTCTTTATCACACCAATCCGTTAAACTATTACATCATAACAAGGCACTGCACTGCATTCCGGAAAATCCCCCAAAACCGTACCGGACAGACAGACCGGTACGGTTTTTATCATATCATATACTATTATCTTAACTTGAAATTATACAATGAGCAATACAACTTCATATTTTATTCAAAAAGCCGAAATTTTTTCTTGTAAATCATTGACAATTTTCAAATTATGTGCTATGATATATTTGGAAGGGGAATAAAACTTTTCTATACAAATCGGAATGATATGTGCAAATTATACACCGATGCGAATACGACTTCCGGCATTGCTTTTTGTATATTCCGCATCCGATGTTACGTGCCGCAGCCATTCTTTTGAAAGGGGATCATATTCCATGATGAACCGTTGCTTTTCCGTTTGCTGCGCATTCGCCGTACTGCTCACCGGCGGAATGCTCCTGCCCGCAGCAGCTTCAGCCGAAACCGAAGCCGCAGAAACCAACGCACTCTGCGAGACGCCGGCTGTGACGTACAGCTATGATGATGCCGGACTTGATGCTGCGGATTTTGAGGAAGCAGACGATGTTCCGCACGTTTACACCAGTCATTCCTTTGTTTCACTCTTCCCCGCTGCTTCACCCGCGGCCGTCGCGTCATATACGCCGCCGCTGCACAATTCATGGCTGGATGAGGCGGTCTTTGACAAAAGCACCTATTATGCAAACGGCACGGCAGTTCTGCTGAACGGCACACTTTATGCGGTCAGCGGCGGAAAGGCATCCGCTGTCATGACAGGCGTCAAGGACTATACACACCTGAAAGCCAAGGACGAAACCGGCAGCGTGATCGAAAAGGATATCGTCCTGACGAAGGACGGCCGGCTCTCTGCGAACGGCGCAGAGATCAAGCTGAGCGGCATCGAGAAGCTGGAAAACGGCTACGCGATCTCCGAGGTACAGCAAAGCACGCAGGCGCGCACGCTGTATGCACTGGTCCCCTATAAGGACCGCGTTGTTTTTACGAAGGTGACGGACTCCTTCGACTGCTTCCTTCCCGATCAGAAGGAACGGGATGTCAAGTTGTTCTTTAACGGTACGCACTGCATCTTTTCGTGCTCATTCGTATACAATTCCGACGGCGCGATCTGCGTGTCTCTCTCCGATATCGGCATTTACGATCCGACAGCGGTCTGCGGCAATCTGTATCTGGATTTCCAGCAGAATCTGTACCGGCTCCGCACGGAACCGAAGATCGAGCGTTCACTCATTGACATCTCCGTGCTCAGCATTGAGTACATCGGCTCGCGCGACGGCTACAAGCTCTGCCGCTATACACAGACCAAAAACCGTTCCTATGAGGTCCTGACCGATATTCCGGAAACGGATTCAAACATTCTCTGCACAGCAGTCTTGAATGCCGGCTCCGGCAAGAGCGTCCAGTGCTCGATCGCCAAGAACCGCACGATGACAGGCGTCTGCGGCGACAAGCAGTTCACTGTCACGAACGTCGAAACGGTGCTTCATGCGGATATGCAGTCCGGACAGTGCTGCGTCTATTTCCTGCGGACGGACGGCAGCATCTGGATGTACAATTTCGGAACCAAAGCCTGCACCGAGCTTGCAGAGGGCTCCGGCTCCGGCGTCAAGGGCGACCTGAACGGCGACGGTCAGTTCAACATCCATGATCTGACGCTGCTGCAGCGCTGGATCAATTCCGAGGAAGGCAAGATCGCGAACTGGAAATCCGGCGACATCAACAAGGACAATCAGCTTGATGCCGTTGACCTCGCACTGATGAAGCGCGACCTGATCCATTGAAAAAGGTATCGCTTTGCGGTGATTTAGAATGGGCTCCGCCCAACCCCGCTCAAGGGACACTGTCCCTTGAGAATCCCATTATGAGAGATAAAAAGGCACTGACCGTTCTTGTATACGGTCAGTGCCTTATTGCTTGCTCATTTGGTCAACAGAAAGAATAAAGATTCTTCCTGGTTTCGGGGAGCCCTCATGATAAATGCATCGCAGATACCCTATTCGGCAAGCTTGCAGCACATCAGCACGGCGGCTTCGTCCGGGTCGGAATAATACCGCGGGCGATAGCCGTTCTGCACAAAGCCCAGCGATTCATAGAGCGTCCGCGCCGGGAGATTGCTCTCCCGCACTTCGAGATAGCAGACCGTGCAGACGCCCTGCATCATCTCCGCGACCATTGCCCAGAGCTTTCGCGCAATGCCGCGGCGTCTGTACCGTTCGTCCACGCAGAGCGTGTTCAGTGTCAGTTCGTCCGCGACGAAATTACAGTGGATCATCCCGACGGCTTTGTCCCCTGCCATGCAGACAAACCCGACAGACAGCGGATTTTCCAGCTCCCGCTGATAAATCGACTCTGACCACGGCGACGAAAAGCAGCATTTCGTCAGCGACGAAACGGCATGAAGATTCTCCGCGGAAAACAGCTCATACCGCAGATCATCCCTTTGCGTCATACCAGCTCTGTCCCTCCTGAACATCCGCCGTCAGCGGAACGGAAAGCGCGCAGGCGCGTTCCATTTCCGTGTGCAGGATCTCGCCCGCATGCTTCGCACAGGCAAACGGCGCCTCGACGATCAGTTCGTCATGGATCTGCAAAATCAGCTTGGCTTCCGGAACTTCTGCCTTCAGCCGCTTCCAGACCTGCACCATCGCCTTTTTGATGATATCCGCAGCCGTACCCTGCACCGGCGTGTTCATCGCGATGCGCCTGCCCGCTGCCTGCAAATTCTTATTGGACATTTTCAGCTCCGGCACATAACGCTTTCTGCCGAACAGCGTCGTCACATAGCCGGTTTCCTTTGCGTGCGCGACCGTATCGTTCATGAACTTCTCCACGCGCGGGAACGAATGCAGATAATCCTTGATATATTTGTCGGCTTTGGCGACCGATACGCCGATATCCTTCGACAGCGAAAACGCGCCGATGCCGTACAGGATACCGAAATTGACCGCCTTTGCTGCGGAACGCATCTCCTTTGTAACCATGTCCTCCGGCATATTGAACACCTGCGCGGCGGTCGTCAGGTGAATGTCGCGGTTTTCGGCAAAGGTGCGGCGCATGTTTTCATCCCCGCAGAGATGCGCGACCAGCCGCAGCTCGATCTGGCTGTAATCGGCATCGAGCAGCGTGCAGCCCTCCGCCGCGATAAAGAACCGGCGCATCTCCCGCCCGAGCGGCGTGCGCACGGGAATATTCTGCAGATTCGGCTCCGTGGACGAAATGCGTCCGGTGCGCGTTTCGGTCTGGCGGTAGCAGGTGTGGATCCTGCCGTCCGGCGCGACCGTTTTCAGCAGCCCCTCGACATAGGTCGAGCTGAGCTTCGTCAGCTGCCGGTACTGCAGCACCAGATCAACGATCGGGTGCTTGTCGCGGAGCCCTTCCAGCACCTCCGCATTCGTGGACCAGCCGGTTTTGGTTTTCTTTCCGGCAGGCAGATGAAGCTCCTCGAACAAGATCACGCCGAGCTGCTTCGGCGAAAGAATGTTAAATTCCCGCCCTGCCTGCGCATAAATGCGCGCCTGCAGATCCGCGATCTCGGTTTCCAGACGCGCGCCGAACTGTTCAACGCCTTCCTTGTTGACGCGCACACCGGTATGCTCCATATCCGCGAGCACCTCGACCAGCGGCAGCTCGATCTCCCGCAGCAGTGCCTCCATGCCCTGCTCCGTGACCTGCTGCTCCAGACGCTCCGAAAGTGCAGGCAATGCTGCGATCTCCGCGAACTCGCCGAGCGATTCCGGATAGGGCAGCGACTCCCCTGCGCAGAGCTTCTGGATCGTATATTCCGGCACGGACGGGTCAAGCAGATACGCGCAGATCACAGTATCCAGCACGAGATTGTGAATCGTATCGCCCTCGTTCATCATCATGCGGTAAACGGGCTTTGCGTCAAAGGTACGCTTCGGCACATCGCTCTGCAGAAAGCGGATGATCTGTGCCGGGTCGGTCAGGCGCGCGGCCTTGCCGTCCCATGCAGCATACAGAATGGGGCTGCGGTACAGGAAATCAACCGGCGTTTTCAGATCGCAGAGCGCATCAATGTCCGCCGTGACGATCTCGGTCGGACGCTGCTCCGCCTTCGGGCTGTCCGCCGGAACTTCCGCAGCGGCAGACGGCTCCACATGCAGCCGCTCCATCAGCTTATAGAGCTCCAGCTCGGTCAGCAGTGCCGAAAGTGCCGCGGTATCCTGCGGCTTTTTTTCGTATTCGGAAAGCGACGCCGGAATCGGCGCATCCGTCACGATCGTCGCGAGCCACTTGCTCTGCTTTGCGTCCTCCGCACCGTTTTCCAGCTTGCTGCGCATAGCCGGTTTCAGATCGGCCTCCGGCAGTGCTTCATAGAGTGCCTCGATCGTTCCGTACTTCTGGATCAGCGCAGATGCGGTCTTTTCACCGATGCCCGCGACGCCCTTGATGTTATCGGAGCTGTCGCCCATGAGTGCCTTCAGGTCGATCAGCCGGATCGGGTCAAAGCCGTATTCCGCCTGAAATTTCGCGGTATCATACAGAACCGGCTCTTTATTCGTCGCAAGACGCACGGTCACATGCGCGCCGATCAGCTGCAGATTGTCGCGGTCGCCGGTCAGCAGCACGCAGTCCTCGCCCGCGTCCGAACAGATCTTCGAAAGCGTGCCGAGGATATCGTCCGCCTCCCAGCCCGCGCAGGTCACGACCGGATAGCCCATGGCCTGCAGAATCTGCTGCGTATACGGCAGCTGCTGGGCGAGCTCCTCCGGCATTCCCTTGCGGTTCGCCTTGTAGCTTTCCACAGCCTTGTGCCGGAAGGTCTTTTCCTTGCGGTCAAATGCAATGACGATCTGCTCGGCTTTGGTATCGTCCGCGGCGCGCAGCAGAATATTGAAAAAGCCGTAGATCGCGTTTGTGAAAACGCCCTTGTGATTGGACAGCGGCTTGACGCCGTAAAACGCACGGTTCAGGATGCTGTTTCCGTCCACGATCATCAGTTTCATGGGTATGCTCCCTTTCATGCAAGGCGAACTGTGACAGTCTGCCTATTATAATAGTATCCGCTTACACTTCTTCCAGATTCTTCTTGAAATTATCGCTGTGCGTTCTGGAGACCCGCAGCTCCTCCTTATCCGAAAGCACCGCGAGCAGCGTGCGGTCAAAGCCGGTCTTATAGCCGACGACCTTATTCATATTGACCAGCACCGATCTGGATATACGGATGAATTTTCTGCCGTTGAGCATATCCTCCAGCTCGCAGATGCGCTGCTTGATCTCATATTTTCCGCTTTTCAGTGCCGCAAAGACGCGCTTTTCAAACGCCTCAAAATAGAGCACATTTTCCAGCGGCACCTTGGTCATGGAGCCGTTGTGCATAACGAGCACAGCCGCGGCGGTCTTTTTCAGATCGAGGTTCGCGGTCAGCAGATCGGCAGGCTGCTCCGTCTGGATCGGCACCGCCGCCAGCAGGCGTTCTGCCTCGGCATCCTCCCGGACGCGCAAAATCTCCATGCCGATCGCGATGCGGTTCGCGAACTGCTTGGCGTGCAGCGTATAGACATTTTCCTCCGCGTAGCCGATCGTCATGAAGCCGTAGACCTCCTTGTCAAAGACAAGCGGCAGTACGTGCACATTCTTGATCGCGCCGAAGGAGAACACATCCGGATAAATATCCCGCGCGCGGAACGGAACGCTCTCGCCGTTGATGAGATAGTCCTTCAGATAAATGCAGATCGCTTCCTCGGCACTGCGGTCCATGCAGTTGACGCTGACGCTGATCTGGTCGCGGATGAGATACTTGTGATTCTTGATAAACTGCGAAAGCTCCTCCTGCGACCGCACCTTATAGAGCTTCTCCTCAAAGCGGGAGTTGCGGAACTCCATGTTCGCGGTCTCGGTTTTCTGGAGCACATCGAGCCTTGCGCGGATGTTGAGCAGCGGCTTCGGGCCGCAGCCGCAGCTTGCGCCGGTGATGATGCCCTGCGGCCGCTGCGGTATTTCCTCGACCTCGCAGCCGGTGACCAGCGAATGCAGCAGCGCGACCGCCCGGCGTCCGCAGTGATTGGTGTCCGCGGCGTAGGTCGTGATCGAAACAGCACTGTTCGAGGCATAGGGCGCATTGTCAAATCCTGCGACAAGCAGATCCTCCGGGACACGCAGGCCGAAGAAAAACAGCTTTTTGATCAGCGCGTAGGCGATCTCGTCATTGACGCAGAGCACGGCGTCCGGTTTTTCGACGGCACCGTATGCGATATCCTTCGCAAGCGTCTCGGCGCAGGGGATCCAGTATCCGCCGTAAAGCACATTCTGCTCCCCGCAGGGCAGGCCGCGCCGCGCCATGACATCGCGGAATCCGTCGATGCGTTCGTCCGCGATGTTGCGGTCACCGCCCAGACAGTAGATCGTTTTGCAGCCGTGAACGTCGATCAGATGCTCCGCGACGCGTTCAAAGCGTTCCTTGTTTTCGAGGCGGAGCACATGCGGCAGCGTGTTGGAGTCTCCGATGACGACGACAGGGCAGCTTTTCTGCTTCCGGAGTGCTTCTTCGATCGGCAGGATGAGGTTTTTGTGTGCATAAAAGCTGTGCTCCACAAAAATGATGCCGTCGTACTGTTCAAAGTCGATCAGTGTAAAGACCCATTCTTCGTCGTTGGTGTATAGCTCGCTGGTTTGCGGCATGGAAAAAGTAAATGTTTTGTAGCCGTATAGGTTCGCCTGCTTCTGGATCCCGAGAACATAACCGTCATTGTAGTCGTTCTTGAAATCCGAAAAGATAACGGCGATCTGTCCGTGCATCAAAATCCCCCCTTTGTGCGCATTTTCGTCCTATTTATTATAACACGGTTGCGGCGGAATGTCAACCCGTCGCCGACGAAATGCCGGTTTCATCCGACGAGCTGCCATTCGTCCGCGACGAAATCCCGTTTATCCGTGACGAACGGTTCGTCCGGCAGTTCGTCGCGGACAGGCAACTCAGGACGAAAAAACGGCAGTTCGTCGCGAAATACGGGATTTCATCGCGATTTTGCGCATTCTGTCAGAAAATATTGCTTTTTTGAATCAAATGTGCTATGATGAAGTTGCGGAAGGTCAAGGGGTTGCCCTACCGCACAGGCATTCCGATTCGGAACTACGGTTCACACTGCTGCAGCAGCACTTTTTCAACACACTTGATAATTGAATAGGAGAGGGATTTCATTATGAAACATATCATCGGAAGGCTGACTGCGGTCTCCGCAGCGGCAATCACGGCATTCTCTATGGTGACAGCAGCAGGCATGACGGCAGAGGCATTTCCAATGACAGCGAATATCCAAAACTGCGTAGACATTGATGACGAAGCATGGCAAAAATTCCTTGAAAGTATGGGCACCAATCCGAACGCCCTTAATTCCGCCTTTGGTTCCGTTTCACATATCGTCAATTCAGCCGTTTACCAGAACCTTTACCCCTGCTTTGATAAGAGTGTCCTGCCCCGGCAGCCCGGCTCTGAGTATCCGATCACGATCACACCGGGTCTGAAAAAAGATCCCATCACCGGCAAAAAAACAAAATCGACATCCTACGGCACAAACTTGACATATTGCTGTACATTCGACAAGACAGCGGCCAAGCTGAGCAATCTCAGCAGGGCAGTATCAAACTTTGACAAGATCAAAGTGAAAACAGTGAAGAACGGCAAAACGGAAAACTACGGCCTGCTGATTGAATATGTGAAAGACGGCACGCCGAACCAATTTGCCGGCAGACTGCTGAACGACTACTATATGCAGAACTACTACCTGAATAAGCTGTATCTGGATTCTTATAACTACGATGAATCCACCGGCAAATACTGGGGTACGTTCATTCTGAAGGATTACTACGTTGCCGGACTTGAACTTTCAAACAATGACAAGATCACGTTCTTCAATCAGCCGACTCTGATCGCAGACGGCACTGACGGATTCCATACAGAAATCTATTTCTCCGGGCAGGTACGCTATCCGGACACGAAGCAGCTCTTTTTCGGCACCGGCGAAGAAGATGCCCCTTACCAAGTCCTGAACAACATCAAGATCTCCTATAACTACGGACACAGCACATCTTCCGTGGTAACAAATAAGTTTGCACAGAAAATTGCAAAGTCCGAAATGAACAATACCTATAAGGGGCTCCTTGACGGCAACTCATTGATCACATCTCTGGTCTATGACAGTGACGTCAGAAACTTCCATAACAACAATTTCATCGGCGTTACAGTAAGCGGCAAAAATCTGTATATCTGCGTCGGAAAAAATGTTAGCCTTGATTCAGAGTGGAAAAGCAGTCAAGGTGACAGAAAACTGGATGTACTGCTCAGAAACGGTTATGGGTATTCGTTCAAGCAAAACACATGGCTTACCAACTGGCTGAAAAACCATAACAGCACTGACTACAGAGTCTACTTCAAGGAAAACGCTACAACGACATCCACCGGCACAAGGTTCCATGACTGCTCTGCAGTGACATTCAAGAACAAGCTGGGCATCTGACATCCCCCATTCCCAAGCTGACAAACATTCCGAACCGAAAGAAGAAGAGAGAGGTATTCGATCATTCCCCGCAAATCTCCCGGCGCAAAGTGAACATGCGACGAATGTGCGGAACCGTCCCCGATGATGCGGCGTTCTCCCGCCGCGCAGCCGGAACCGTTCATCCGGCCAAGTCAAACGCCTGATCCGGCGCATCAGACCCGTACCCTGATGCACAGGCCTTCAGGACGGCAGGCTCCCGCAGCCAAAGCAGAAAGCTCCGCAGCGATCCGCAGCATGAAATGGTACGCAGGCAGAACCGTTCCGCCGAACCCGCAGCCGCCTCTGCAGGGAAAGCAGTCCTCCCCGGACGAACGGAGCGAATCAATGCCGGCCGAAGCTGCGGCCAAAGGAACCGCTCCACGCAGGAACGCGCAGACGCGATACGCCGAAAAAACTCATGTTCCCCCATTTCTCATACGCGCAAACACTCCTTCTTTCACCTAGGAATGGATGCAGAATGCTGACGCATACCCCATTTGTGTACAGCAAAAAGCAAAGCCCCCGCCTTCCCCGGCGGGGGTTTTTGCTGCGGGGCAGCCCCCGCGGGCGTTTTCCTCCGGGGACGGTCAGCGAAGTACACCCAACAATCGTTTGTGCACGCCGCGATTCACGCTTCACTTTTTTCCTTCTCCCATTGCAATTCACCGCATTCTGTGCTATAATAGATGCATCAGTATCAAAGGGGGAAACAGTATGGACGCGCTCGAAACGATCCTTTCGGTCATCGTCGGCATCTTCGCAGGCATTGCAATTGGCATCGGCTTTGCTGTCAGAGCCGTCGTTCTGCTTCTGCTGTATCTGCTCGGGCAGATCATCGGACTGGTCTGCCCGCCGCTCAAATACAAGATCAGAATGCGTTATCTGCTCCGCGATGCGACACGCGAGAAGAACAGCCGGCTCCGCACGGGACTGTTTTCCCGCGTCGAATTAAAAGGCGGTGCCTCCGACAGGCCGTTCGTCAGCATGAAGCGCTGCATGGAGCAGTATAAAGACCAGAAAAAACGCCGTTCCGCGCTCTCCGGCCAGTCTGAGCTGAAAGAAATCTTCCGCCGTGTGGACCGGCTTTACGGCGAATTTCTGAAACAGTTTTATATTGCTGCCGGAACTATCCGCTGGAAAAATGTTGACGCCTATCACGGCACTGACCAGCCGGCCTTTGCAAATCTGTATAAGGCTGTCAGCGGCATGGAAACACTCCTCAGTGAACACGAAAAAACGATCAGCCGCGCGCTTTCTCCGGACGCTTCCGGCCTGCCTGATGATGCGGATTTTTCACAGGAGCTTGCATATCTCAAGGATTTTAACGCCGTGCAGGATGAAGCTGCATCGGAACAGCAAACGCAGCAAATGCTGTGAAATACGGACAAAGGAAACGGTACATGGAACAACGCAAATCACTTCTGACCGATCCGCGGATCGTGGCGCTGCTTGCGTTTCTGAGCTGTGCGCTCTGGGGCAGCGCCTTTTCTGCGGTCAAAACCGGTTATCGGCTGTTCGGCATCCGGACGGACGCGTGGGCAGATCAACTGACCTTCGGCGGCATCCGCTTCGCAATCGCGGGGCTCATGGCGATCGGCTTCGGCAGCATCCGCGCAAAAAAGCTGCTGATCCCGCGCGGCGCATCGGTGAAAAAGGTCTGCATCATCAGCCTGTTCCAGACGGTGCTGCAATATTTCTGCTACTATATCGGGCTGGCGCATACGACCGGCGTCAAGGCGTCGGTGCTGGTCGGAATGAACGTGTTTACGGCGATTCTGATCTCCACGCTGCTGCTTCGTCTGGAAAAGCTGACCGCCCGCAGCATCATCGGCTGCACGGTCGGATTCCTCGGCATCATCCTCATCAATCTGGACGGTCTGAGCGGCGGTGTCAGATTTCAGCTCATCGGTGACGGCCTGATTCTGCTCTGCACCGTCGCAAGCGGGTTTTCATCTGCATTCATGAAAAAGCTCTCCGGCGGAGAAAATCCCGTCATGCTGAGCGGCTGGCAATTCCTGGCCGGCGGGCTTGTGCTCGCGGGCATCGGCGTGCTCGGCGGCGGTCATGCCGGCACATTTTCCGTACCGGCACTGATGATTTTGTTGTATCTTGCGTTCGTTTCGGCTGCGGCCTATTCGGTCTGGGCAATGCTGCTGAAGCACAATCCCGTTTCAAAGGTCGCGGTCTACGGCTTCATGAATCCGGTCTGCGGCGTCATCATCTCGGCGATCGTCCTGCATGAATCCGGCGTGCTGCGCGTCAGCTTCCTGACCGCGCTGCTGCTGGTCTGCGCGGGCATTATCATCGTCAACAGAGGAAAATAATACGGTTGTCCTTCGGTCTGATCCGGAATAAAGAAACATACAGCCCCGAAGCAAGTGTCAATGCTTCGGGGCTGAACTTTTATTCGGGGTTATGCGTTGCTTTTGGCCGGACGAGGCGAGGTCAGCACGGGCTGGATCAGCACGGAATCCTTGTTCTGGATCGGTGCCAGACCGTAGATGCCGCCGAGCTCCCGGATGATCGCCTCCGCACAGGCCTGCATGTGGTTCGCGTTCGGCAGAAGCCGCACGCCCGCATCAAGATCGCGGTACATGAACCGCCGGATTGCGGTCTTGCCCGCCATGACGCCGGTCGTGATCATGCAGTCGCCGAACAGCTCGATCTGGATAAACTTGCGCTCCGATTTTTCCATTTCCGAGCGGATCAGCGCAAGCAGTGCCTGCAGCAGCACTGTGTTCTCGTATTCGTCCGCGAGCTGTGCCACATGCTCCTGCATTTCCTTCTCCGCCTGCCGCGTGAATCCGATGTCAAACAGCGAATTGCGCGTACCGGCGTTGTATTTCTTCGCGTATTTCTCCGCGGATTCCGGACGGATCTCCTTCAGCACGCGGTAGAAATTCCGGTGGATCTTGCGCTGCACCTTCGGCGGGTACGACTGGGACATATCAACGATCTTCAGCTCCCGCAGCGATTCGCAGTCCGTAAATGCGTTCGGGCCGATCTGCACGACGAGATTCGTCATCGAAACATATTCCAGATTGGCGCAGCCCCGGAAGGCCTCCTCGCCGATCTCCCCGATGCCGGACGGCAGCACAATGGAATGCAGCGATTTGCAGTCCTGGAAGGCATGGCCGGAAATGACGTTGACCTCCGGCGGAAGGCTGATATCACGGAACACGCCGTAATACTTATGCAGTACCTGCGAGCCGCTTCCGCCGCTCAATGCGAACATCGGCTCAAAGCGGAGCTTGTTTTCCTCAGCATAATCCGCGACGCGGGAATTGAGAATGCCGTAAACGGTCAGCGAGGAGCTGTGCTTCTCAAACGCGTCGGACGCGATCTGATAGATGCGCGCGGAGAGGAAGATATACCGCAGGGACGGGCAGCACGCAAATGCGCGGTGCTCGACCGTCGAGACGGAGTACGGAACAAACAGCTCGGTCAGACCGGACGAGAGGAATGCCTTTTCACCGATCTTGACTATCCCCTCGGTCAGTTTCAGTTGTGTCAGCGAAGCACAGTATTCAAAAACGCCCATGCAAAGCTCCGTCAGCTTGGCGGGAAGCTGCACCTCCGCGAGCTGGCGGCACCCGCTGAACGCATACGCGCCGATGTAGGCCATCCAGTGCGGGAGCCTTGCCCGCTTCAGACTGACACAGTTCTGGAATGCGCAGTTCTTGATTGTTTCAAGATTCTCCGGGAAAATGATTTCCCGCAGTCTCATGCAGTTGCGGAATGCGGAAGAACCAATCTGCCGGACATTGTCGGACAGCTTGACCCGTTCCAGATAGTCACAGCCGGAAAATGCGCTGTCACCGATCGTGCAGGTGCTCTCCGGCAAAATGTAGTCCGGATCCTGTCTGCCTGCGGGATACAGCAGCAGATGCTTGCCGTCGTAATCGAACAGCACGCCGTCAATGCTGCGGAATGCGTAGGATTGCTTGCCGACTGCAATCTCGGTCAGACGGCTGCAGTCATAAAATGCATCATAGCCGATGGTTTCAAGGGGACAGTCCAGCACGACTGTATTCATGCTGCGGCAGCCGGAAAATGCACTGGCACCGATCTGCGAGAGCGAGCCGCTGAAATGCGCCGCTTTCAGAGAGATGCATCCGCGGAAAGCTTCGTTGTTGATCGAACGCAATGCCGACGGGAACCGTACTTCTTCGAGCGAGGTGCAGCTGGAGAATGCGTGCTCCTCAATCCGCTGCAGCGAATCCGGCAGCTGGACCGCACGGATCGTCCGGTTGCCCGCAAATGCGCTCTTGCCGATCCGCGTGATGCCTTCCGGCACGGTGACGCGCTCGTCTCTGCCGTGATAACGCATGAGCGTACTGCCCTTCACCTCAAATTCCTCCGTGCTTTCGGCTTCGGGTAACGGTGCAGGCGTTTCATCCGGATCAAGCGGAAGGCTGTCCGGGACGCGGCTTCGTTCCCAGCGCATCTGCATGGAAATATCTTCCAGCGTCTCCGTGAACTGCGGCATCACAAAGACCGCGCGCTCTGCTTCCTGCTCTGCGCGGATCTCCTCCGCCGTGCGCGGGACTGCAGGACGCTGCGGCTCCGCGACTGATTCGGGCTCCGGCTCCGCGATCATCTCGGGTTCCGGTTCCGCGACTGCTTCAGGCTCCGGTTCCGCGATCGCCTCGGGTTCCGGTTCCGCGACTGCCTCGGGTTCCGGCTCCGCGATCGCCTCGGGCTCCGGTTCCGCGACTGCTTCAGGCTCCGGCTCCGCGATCGCCTCGGGTTCCGGCTCCGCGACTGCCTCGGGCTCCGGTTCCGCGATCGTCTCGGGTTCCGTCAGTTCATCCTCTGCAGCGAAAAATGCTGCCCGCTTTGTGACCGGCTCTGATGCTGCCGGTTCAGGTAGCCCCGCTTCCTCCTCCGATTCTCTGCCGGTATCGGCAGACTGCGCAGGCTTTCTGCGGAAGATCAGGTCACCGACCATGTCAGCCGCCGACTGATACCGCTCTGCGGGATCAAATGCGCAGGCCTTGCGGATGACCGCCGCAAAGTCCGGCGAAACACTGCCGAGCTGCGGGAACGGCTCGCCGTTCATGCGGAGCTCCCACGCCTCGTCAAGATCACATTCCTTTTCAAACGGCAGATACATGCCGTTCATAAGCTGATACAGACACACACCGAGCGAATAGATATCCGCCTGCGGGGTGAACGCCGCCGCACCCTTCGCATAGACAATCTCCGGCGCGATATACGCATCGGAATCCTGGATTGCACGGATGACGCCGGTGCGCGTCGGGATGCGGAAGCCGCCGAGCTTCGCGATCCCCTTGCCGGAAATGAAGATCTTATCCGGCTGAATGCCGCGGTGCATGATGCCGAGCGAATGCGCATAATCCAGTGCCTGCGCGATATCCGCGGCAAGCTTCCGGACATTGCTCTCGGTCAGGTCATACTTCCGCGAACGGATCAGGTCGGTCAGGCAGTCCAGCTGCTCCATGCGGATCAGATAGGCATAGCCCTCAAGCTGGCCGTCCTTGGTGAGCGGCTGCAGCTCCTCGTCCTGATAGGTCACGATATTGGGGCAGTCCTGCATCTGATACAGCATGTCAGATTCCTGCTCCGTGCGTTCCTTCGCCCGCGTGATCTGCGCCTGCTTCTGCTCGTCGTTGTAATACGTGCGCGAGGCCGTCAGCGGGACGATTTTCAGAACCGCAGTTTCGGTGCGGTTCATGCGCTTTGATTCCAGCCGGTACATGATGCAGTCCGTGCCGGAAGCAAGCTGTTCCCTGCGCTCCCAACGTCCCCACAGCGGCTGCGGGAGCTGCTCTGCGATCTGTCTGAGTGATTCCATGCCGTTCATAATCCACATCCTTCCTTTTCTGAAAACAATTGTTCATGTGTCATTCCGATCAACTGAATACTATTTTATTATACAATGTTTTCCTTTGTTTGTCAACTCTTTTTGTGTGCTGTTTTCAGATTCCGGAGATTTTTTTGTGGTTTCATCATTGCCCCGGCGGTCGATATCTTGCGGCGTAATCTCTGTTTCTGCAAAATACTGCTTGACATTCCGTTGATAATATGATAAGATTTACTTACAGTATCTTCGCTGACTGTTACGGAAAAGGTACTGTCCGCGCGTGCACGCGGCCTGCACCTTTGAAAATATGGTTTCAAATGAAAAGGAGATGTGTGTATGAAAAACAAACTGAAAGCGGCAGCGGCGGCTGTCACGGCCTTTGCAATGCTCGGCGGAGCACTGCCGGTCAATTTTGCCGGCGTGGAGCTGCTGCGGCCTGCGGTGACGGCAAAAGCCTATGAAACTGTCACTTTCGATGAAGAGACCGGCACCCTGACTCTGCACGGAAATGTGGACAAAGAGGAGGTTGCACAATTCTTGAACAATCCCAGTTCGGTCAAATCCATTGTGTGTGAGGAAGGCACTGTTCTTCCGGAAGACTGTTCCGGTTTATTTGCCTTTGAACCAAGGGTAGATCCTATTGAATACGGACCGCTTGACAACGGCTCCTGGTCAGGTGTTGATTTCTTTTGTTCCTATGAGGAAGAGGACTGCACCATTGATCTATCAAATGCCGATTCCGGTCATGTCACAAATATGAGCGGAATGTTTCGCGGAAATATCACCAATATCAATTTCGGGGAATTTGATACAAGTCATGTCACGGATATGAGCTTTATGTTTGCGGATTGTCCGGTGCTGAAAGCCCTTGATCTCAGTACCTTCGACACCGGCAATGTCGTGAACATGGAAAAAATGTTTTGTAGTGACGGTTCAAGCTACATTATTTGGTATGACGGTTCAGAATACCCGTGTTGTGGTTTGGAGTCCGTGCTTGAAACGATCCATGTCGGCAACGGTTGGAATGTGAATCCGGAAGCAACAGACTGCACCAATATGTTCAGGAACTGCAAAAAGCTGGTCGGCGGAAACGGAACCGCGTATTCTTGGGAGCATACAGGCGGCGATTACGCCCATATTGACGGAGGTATGCAGAACCCCGGCTATCTGACCTACAAAGCGAGAGGTAATCAGGCGCGCGGTGCCAGCATCACACTCGCCGGAGAGCTCGCCGTCAACTTCTTCCTTGAGCTGCATCCGGACACCGCACAGATCAAAGTGACGGGTCCTGAAAACTCCGTCTATCCGACGGGTACAAGCACCGTTGATGCCGCTTGGTTCCCGAATGTCAACGGAAAGCCGCGTGAAGCAAATCTGAGCTATCCGATCAATGCGACACAGGCTGGTGAACCGATCACGCTGGAATTTCTGGACAGCAGCGGCAATCCGCTCCCGGTTTATAATTCCGACGGCGTGCGTTTCGCAGACGATAAGCTCACATACAGTGCGCAGCAGTATATCGACGATACGCCGCTGTATTCCGATAACGCAAAGCTGAAAGCACTGGTCGGATCGCTCGACAACTACTGCAGGGCCGCGCACAATTTCTTCTTCCACAAAAACGATCCGGTCTACGGGATCGAAGATGTGACCATTGCGCAGTTTGAACCGTACAATTATCCGCTTTACGGCACTGAGATCGCGCTGATCCTGAACTCCAAGATCGAGGCAAGGATCTATTCCGACAACGTCATTCCGGAACCGTTCAACGGTGACGGATATCTGCCGACACTGTTCGGCACTGATCAGGGCTATTACTTCATCTATGATATCGGCGCACCGCAGCTTGCATCGACAGAGACCTATCAGATCGGCGATACAGCATTCAAGTTCTCGCCGCTGACCTACGGCTACTACATCATGAAAAAATCTGATGACGAATCACTGAAAACACTGGTCAGAGCACTGTATGTCTATGCACAGGCCGCACAGGCCTATCCGAACGGAACAGACTGAAAGGAGATACCGCAATGAAACAGTATACCGAACCGGAACTGACGGTCACCGCATTTGAAGCAGAGGACGTTATCACCGAAAGCATCATCATCGATCCCACGCTCCCGACTGTCAGTGAATAAAGCGCAAAAGTGCGTCAGCTCCGTGAAGCTGACGCACTTGTTTTTTACAGTTCTTCCCACGCAGTTTTCTTGCCGGAAACGCTGTTCAACACATAATACTGCAGAATGCGCTGTGCATCCTCAACGGAGACATTGCCGTCGCAGTCCGCATCGGCAGCCTTTGCATACCGCGCACTGAGCAGCCCGGGATTGCCCGCAAGCCGCTCCGCGTAATCCCGCAGCACGTTCTGCGCATCTGCCGCCGTGACCGCGCCGTCGCCGTCCGCATCGCCGCGCAGCAGATCGAGATGCTCGAACAGATCGTTGATGCCGGTGTCAAGCCCGACCGTCGAGCGGTAAAGCCCCCAGCGGCACGGGCTGTAGCTCGTGATCTGCGTCGCCTTTGTGAACTGCCGGTTCGCGCCGCGCGCCCATGTCGTGAACCATGTGTACTGCTGGGACGCGTGGCAGCTGTACGCCGCAATGCTGACCTGATAGGCCGTTCTGCCGCCGAAATGATCAAGCGGCGTATCATAATTCATGGTCAGCTGATTCTGCCCCCACAGGTGCAGATACGCCTTCGGGACATCCCATGTGCCGTATTGCTGCGCACTTGCCGGATAGGCAGAAGCATCCGCAGAGAGCGTCAGTGCCTTCTGGAGCGTCTCCGCATTCAGCCGGTGCTGGCCGTGGCCGTATTCACCGTTCACATCATGCCCGACGACCACATCCGGTTTGAACCGCCGCAGCATCTCGACCTGATACGCGACGACCGTATCATACGACACGCCCGCCGATGCGAAATTACTTTTTGCCCCCGCAAGCGTGGTCGAATACTGGTCGGGGAATCTGCCGATCGCCGGATAATGCCGCGCACCCGCCGTCCAGAGCCCGTTGAGCTGCTCATGCAGACGGGCGGGCTCGCCGTTGTGGTGCACGAAATACGCAACCTGCACATGATAGCCCTTTGCGGCCATGGTCGGGATCATGCCGAGGAAAAAGAGATGCTCGTCGTCGCTGTGCGTGGAGCAGAGCAGCAGATCGGCCTTTTCGCAGGGCGGCTCCCAGACCTGCACATCCGCGGGAAGATCACCCGCGCCGAACACGCGGATCTCGCTGACCTGCGCGGCCTGCTGAAAGGTCAGCGTGACCGTGTTCGAGATAAAATCCGAAAGATCGGCGTAATCGTGCAGAAAGCCGTACTGCCCGCACGCCTGCTCATACTGTCCGGCAGTTACCCGCCACGGAACAGCCTTTTTGTTGAATTTCAGGGAAATGCCGTAGATCAGATCCTCGCAGGTGACGGTCAGCGTTCCGCCCGCCGCAAAGCTGATTGCTGTGCTTTCATTGCCGTCCGTCAGAACGCCGGTATTGTAGCCGTTTGATGCGGCGTATTTTGCGCTGCGGGTGTATTCCGCCGCCTGCTCCGCGAAAGCCGGGCGCGCGGGGATCACCGGCAGCATCAGCAGACTGCTCAGCAGGACTGCCGCAAATCGTTTGAGCTGTCTCATATTATGCCTCCTTTGCTGTGTCTTGTTGAAATCAGTATACCACATTTCCTTCCATTTTGCAAGATAAGACAACTCTGCTCCGTCTCCCTTTTCAGGAAACGGAGCAGATCTGTTATTTCGTAAAGCAGCCGGCTTCATTTGTCATTTCGCTGAACTTCTGCTCAACGCGGCGCACCTTCTTTTCCTCACTGACGAACGCCTCAACGACCAGCGGATCAAAATGCTTGCCCGCGCCCTCGCGGATGATGCCTATGGCCTTTTCAAAGCTCATCGGCGTCTTGTAGCTGCGCCTGGAGACGAGCGCATCAAACACATCGGCAACCGCCATAACACGCGCCGAAAGCGGGATCTCCTCTCCGGCAATGCCGTTCGGATAACCGGTGCCGTCCCATTTTTCATGGTGATACGCAGCCAGATTCCGCGCCTCGTTCAGATAGCCGGAATTCGGCACCAGCGCGATCGCCTGCGAGATGATGTCCCGTCCGGCCGTCGTATGCGTTTTCATGATCGTGTATTCTTCGTCGTCCAGCCTGCCGGGCTTGTTCAGAATGGCATCCGGCACCTGAATCTTGCCGATATCATGCAGCGGCGCGGAGTTCACGACATCGGAAATATATCCGTCATTGAGCTGCTCCGTATAATAGCCCTTTTTCCGCAGTGCCTGGAGAATGATCTCCGTATAGGCAGCGGTCTTGCGGACATGCGCGCCGGTGTTCTTATCACGGCTCTCGACGATATCCGCGAGCACCATGATCAGTGCCTTCTGCATCTGTGAGATCTGATCGGTCTTTTCCTGCACATCCGCGACATAGCGCATACTGTCATCCGAGGTTTTCGCGATCGCGTGGTACAGGTTTTCGACCTCGTCGCCCGTATGGATCTTCAGCTCACGGATGCGCTCGATGCTGCTCTCACGCGCCTTTTCACTGTCATAGGCAAAGGTTCCGGTGCTCATCGCAATGGAATTGACCGGCAGGATAATGTGGTATTCGATCAGCCAGCGCACAAAGACAAAGATCAGAATGAACACGCCGAGGAACAGCGAGATCATCTCCGCAAAGAAGCTGCGCTGGATCTCCCCGAGATGATCCATGGAGACATCCGCCGCCGCATAGCACTGGCATTTGCCCTTGGAATCATAAACCGGCGCATAGGCCGACAGAAGCCAGCCGTAACGGTCATCGGATTCGATCGGTTCGATCTCCTTACCGGCCAGCAGCTTCGGAATATACGGCAAAAACGTCTCGTCAAACGGAATGACATCCCCGACCGGAGAACCGGGCGTATCTTCTGTATCCAGATCAAAGACAACATGACAGCCGTCCTCCTCGATCCGGTATACATACAGATATTCGATATCCGGGGAACTGTCCCGCAGGGAATACAGCAGCTTTTCCGTTTCCGCATATTCCGCCGTATCATAATTGCCGGACAGGTAATCATCGACCATATCCGCATGAACGGCACTCGCCGCCACTCTTGCAACGCCCTGCACCATCTGCTTCTGGTCACGGATCAGTGCCTTGCGGTACATCATCATGCTGATGCCGGTCGCACCGACCGAAACGGCAACCAGCGAAATGCTCAGCACGAGCAGGATCTTCGTCCGCAGGGACATAACGCGGAAGGCTGTCTTTCGCGCAGCAGCGGAATCCTCTCTGGAAAGCGGCGTCTGCATCCAGCCGGAAAAGCGGCCGCGTTCCCGGATCCGCTGCGGCAGGATCAGCACCGCCAGTGCAGCCAGCAGAACCGTCACGGCCTTGTCCGGAAAATCCGTAATCAAAGAGGACAGCATCTGTGCACAGGCCTCATTCCGAAGCCCCAGATCATATATATCCTTCGCCAGCGAGGCGCTGTCCAGTGCAACGCCCTCTAAAAACCACGGGATCAGCGTACCGATGCCGCCGCCGATCAGCGTAAAGATACAGGCTGCGCCGAACAGCTTTTTCGGATGCCTGAAATCAAAATCGCCGCTCCGCGCAAGATAAGCAGCCGCTAACGCGATCAGAACATTCAGAACGCCGTAGTACAGCGCAGAGGAATCCTGAATGCTCTTGAATATATTGGTAAAAAATCCGACAATTACAGCAGGGAGCGGCCCGCCCATGACCGCCGCACAGACCGTTCCGACCGTATCAAGATACAGCGGAAGGTGCAGCTTTGCAGCGGCCGTGCTGCAAAGCAAATTGACCGCAATGCCGGCCAGACACATCAGAATCGCGATCAGATTATTCTTCGGGAAACGGAACTCCCGTTTTGTTTGTGTTTCCGGATCCGGCCGCAGCTCCTGCTTTGACTGTTTTTCCGGTTCCGGATTCTGTTTCTGTTCCATGATGCCCCTCCGTTCACAAACCGCCGCAGCAGTCAGGCAGAAAGCATGTTTTTGATGATAACTATACTAATTATAACACATCATATCATAAAAAGCAATATTCTTTTTCAAAAAAATGAACATAGAGAATAACCCGCAAAGAAAAAGCGCACCGTTCCGGCATAACAGCCAAAACAGTGCGCCCGCTTTTATACAAGCTGATAGCAGCGGTCACCGAGCCGCTTTTCAAAATCCGCTGTCGGGAGCGGCCGGTCAAAGAAGTATCCCTGCGCCAGCACGCAGCTGCTCTCCTGCAGCAGCTCGACCTGACTCTGCGTCTCCACGCCCTCCGCGATGCACGCGAGCCCCAGCTCTTTCGCCATTGCGGTAACATACCGGAACATGATATTGCGCGCGCTGTCCGGGTCGTCCTGCCGGGTCGGCAGGAAGCTGCGGTCGATCTTCAGCACATTCCACGGGATCTCACGGATCAGGTTCAGCGACGAATACCCCACGCCGAAATCATCAACAGAGGTATAGATCCCCGCAGCCTGCAGGCCGGTGACCAGACGCTTCAGCGCACGGAACTCGACATCCGTGGTCGTCTCGGTCAGCTCGATCTCGATAAACTCATGCGGCACGCCGTACCGGTCAATGATGTCGATGAGATTCTGCAGCAGGTCAAAGTCCATGATGTGACGGCGGGACAGATTCACGGAAATGCGCACGACCTCCCTGCCCTCGTCCATCCAGCGGCGGATATCCCGGCAGACATGCTCCAGCATATAGAAATCCAGCCGGCAGATCTCCGTACTCATTTCCAGCGTCGGGATAAATTCATCCGGTGTGATGACCTGCCCGTCGCGGAACCAGCGGCAGAGTGCCTCCGCACCTGCCAGCGTACCGGTCTGCAGGTCGATCTTCGGCTGATAGAACACATGGTATTCCTCATTGCGCAGTGCCTCCGGGAACCGCTGCTGGATCCGCATGAAGCGTTCGCGCCGCGCCTGCAGTTCATCGTCAAAATAGGCAACACGTTCCTTTACGCCGCTGCGGGCAGCCTGTGACGCCGTAATGATCTTGTCCATGATCTCGCCGGGATTCTGCATGACAAAGCCGGCCGGGATCATATAGACGCCCGCGCTTGCAGAGACCTTGACCCGACCGCCGGCAGCCGCATCGTAATGCACCGGCGTGCCTTTCAGAAAGCCGAGCACCTCTGCGAGCTGCGCCTGTCCGCAGACCGCGACAAAATTGTCGCCGCCCAGTCTGCAGACGATCCCCTCGCGGCCGATCAGTTTCTTCAGTTCCTCATAGAAATTCCGCATCGCAATATCGCCGGCCTGCTCGCCGAATTCCTGATTGACCAGCGAAAAATGCCGCAGATTGAAATGCAGTGCCGCCTTTCCGCCGAGTGCCTTGTCCTCATTCGTCTTTTGCAGATACTGCATCAGGCAGCGGGTATTGGGGAAGCCTTTTTCGTCATGGAAGGACAGCATCTCCACAACGCTCTGCAGCCGCACCCGGCTGACAAAGCTCAGCACCGTCTTGATGATCAGATCGACCCGTGCGTATTCCTCCGGCGACAGAGGTTCCGCACCCGGCGGCATCGTGACGGAGCCGGTCACGACGGCATTCACCTTCGTGACGATCCGCACCGTGATGACGGGTTCGCCGCCCTCGCCGCTGTCATAGCAGACGAAGGTCTCGCCCCGGTCCTCCATTTCATGATTCAGCCCCTGAAAAAACTGCACCGTTCCCTTTGAAATGCGGAACATCCGGCAGAGCTCCCCGAGGACATCGTAAAGCTCCCGCAGCCGAAAGCCTTTGACCTTCGTCATAATGAGCAGCAGCTGCTCCAGCAGATAATAATACCGCGCATCGTTCCCGTTTTCGTTCTTTTCCATTCTTTCTCCACCTCATACGTCTTGCAGGGTTTTGTATTTCGGCGTCTGTTTCCGGATATATGCATCTATTATACCACATTCTGCACAGTTTTTCAAGGACTTTATCAAAGCGGTCCATCTATGTGCATAAATTTGTCTGTTTTACACAACTCACGGGTCAAATATTTGACAAAGAAGTACTGCAAAATGGAAAAGCACCCCGCCGCGGCAAGGATGAAAACCGCGCTGGGGTGCTTTCCCGATGCCCGATTGGGATGTGGGAAGGGGGGATGTATACGAGACGGGTATGGGGTTACCCGTGCGGGGGCTTAATCAATATAGCCGTAGGAATATCTGACGGACGGATACCGGATCATATCGGACAGCAGCTGAATGTCCGTGCTGTTTACAGATCCGTCATCGTTAATATCGGCTGCAAACTTCTGATACACTCTGTTTCGGAACGTCGCTGTCGTTCTGTTATTATAAACCAGATCATACAGCAGATTCTGATCCGTGCTGTCAACAACGGAATCGGCATTCAGGTCACCGACCGGGATCGGTCTCTGTGCCCAGACAAAATCATAATTCGAGCCGTCCAGCGTAAAGGTATACTGCTTCAACCGGCTGTCATAGCTGAAGGTTCCCGTTTTGGCCAGGCTGATCCTGCTGTAATCCGCGCCGACACATTCTGCATAACTGATCGTATTTCCGCTGATGCTCTTGACAAAGATGCTGTGTCCGACGATCGGAGAACGTGTCAAGGCAAGACGGATGTGATCGCCCATCTTCGGCACATAGCTTTGCTGATCATCCAGCTGTGTGAACAGGCCGGTACCGAAATACTCAACCTGCAGCTTTTTCGCAAAGCCGGCGCACTGTAAAAACGGCTCACCGTCAAATTCCCAGTTTGTATGCATATAATTCAGTCCGACGCTCACGCCTTCCGGCATATATGTCGATCTGTCATAATTATTGGCAGGACGGGTACTCGTGGAACGGTCCACATCACCCGTTGTCCAGTAGTTTCCGGTCGGATACCGATACGACATGGCTCTCATAAAATCGTTCATGTTCGTACTGTTGTTCGCAGTATTCTGCGTCACGGAAGAACGGCTGTTGATGCCGACTTCATCAAATGCTTCCCGGATGATGCCGAGATACTGCACAACCTTGCTGCTGCGGTAACGTCCGGACAGATACTCGGTCGCTGCTTCCAGAACGGCACGGCGGCAGGACATGTGATCAATATACTGAACCTCCGGATACTTTGTGAGAGACTGATACCAGATATTGCGGAGATCGTAAGCAGGGATGCCGCCCTGATACATCAGATAGGCAGCATGTGAAAACACGGTTGAGGCTGCATAGCTGGTCGTTGCACCGGCTTCACGCATCCAGTCAACATACTGCGCATGGTAATTCTTATAGATATCGGCACCGCCGGCAGTGACCTGACAGGTCGCGCTCGGAGAAGCGATGTTTCTGAAGCAGTACCGCTTGGAGACATTGTTCTTATATGCACCCGCACCGACCTTCCAGTCCGGCGTGTCGCTCATCAGCTCTGCAAAAATATCACTGTATGCTTCGGCCAGCGCACCCACATCAATATGTGCACTCATCTGATTGCCGTGCCATCCGCAGAGCTGCTCCGTCACAAGATGACCGAACTCATGCGCCACGCATTCCTTGTCCAGATACAGCGGGCTCAGATAATTATGCCCGCCGCCGAACACCATCATGCCGTAATCGGAGGTCGCATCCGCCTGATTCTCACCGCTGTGTGCAAACGAAGCATAGATCGTGGTATCGTTCCTTGAACCGGTCGTAACACCGTTCAGCGTGATCTCCGTATTGCTCCCCGCATAGCTGAATCCCATGGACTGGTAATACTGATACACAGCCGCCAGATTGTTCATGAAGCTGATGTATTCGTTCTTCTTCGCATTGCTGTCATACACTTTATTGTATGCATACAGCTGGTTGGTCAGCGGATAGTTCTGCGTCTTGTTGCCCTGATCCTTGTAGTAATCTGCGATCTTGATGTTGTACGGCATGTTATACATGTAGTAAGAGCTTCTCGGATAATCCTTGATGACAACGCAGTCCGCCGTTCCGGCCGATGAAGAAAGCGTTGCTGCCTTCAGCGTCCAGTTCGCATTGAAATACTCCGGTGCGCTTCCGTATGCCGCCGCCGGAAAGCTCATCACCGAGCTTATCAAAGCCAGCGTCATCATTGCCGCAGCCGTTCTTCTGAATCCTTGTTTCATAAACTGCTCCTTCTGTGGTGTGATGTCCGCGGAACGAAAGCAGAAATGAATACAAAAATGCCGCTCATCAGAACGGTTCGCTTCCCGGATATCAATACTATATCACATTTGACAAATGAAATCTAGTCCGATATTGCGGAGTTCAGAACAGCCCCGGAATCTGCATATATTCATTATTCACTCCTGTTAACAATCAAAAAACATGATTTCACATCAGTTTTTCCCACATATTGCACTTTCGCTGCAAAACCTTGCGATCCTTAATTATTACAAAGCGCAATTATTGATGAAAATAATCCAATTTGAATAAAACCGGAAAACCTGCGTGCAAAAATTTCGGCGGCCTCCCCTCCCGTACCGTTCACGGGAAGAAAGGCCGCCTGAAATCTAAGTTTTTCAGCTCCGGAGCTTAAAGGTTTTCGGGGCAAATTTGTAGACCAGCGCATACGCGATCAGGCAGTAGCAGACGCAGAACAGAATGCACATCAGCCCGAACATCAGCGTCGGGAGCTTCACCTGCATCATCATATAGCAGACGAAATACGTGCCGCCGGAAATCAGCGTATACGGTCCGCCGCGCATTTCCGAGCCGACCGTATACGGCTGGAACAGATAATACAGCATCAGATAGTGGATCGAGAAGAACATGCTGACGGCCAGCGGCGCAACGATCAGCACCGCGTAATTCAGCGGATTGTCCGTGCCGCCGGAGAGTGCCAGCAGCAGCGCGGCACCGCAGCCGAGGATCGCGGCGGGGACTGCATTGATCTTCGAGATCTCCCGCAGCCGGATCCGGAACAGCCGCAGGATCGAGCCGGGCTTCTTGCAGAAGGGATAGGTCAGCAGGGCGTGGTCACAGTTCATGTAACAGGCCTGCGTGAAGCTCATACCGCGGTTCAGCGCGTAGAGGATAAACCAAAGCAGCGGCAGCTTTGTCATCAGGAACGCGTTGATCCCCGGACGGGTATCCGGGAAGCGCAGCACCACGATCAGAATGCCCAGAATGATACAGCCCACAATCAGCGCGATCTTCTCCGTGGTGCTCCAAAGGATCTTGCTGTGCCGCTTGACGAACAGCTCGTTCAGGAACTCAAAGCCGCTCTTGCTGCTCGTGACATTCGGGTCGGCGGAGATA
Source organism: Ruminococcus sp. Phil11 (assembly GCA_001940925.1). GTDB lineage: Bacteria > Bacillota > Clostridia > Oscillospirales > Ruminococcaceae > Firm-04. The sequence goes on along the minus strand of MSGZ01000027.1, from coordinate 123,794 downwards.
TTCTTCTCCGCGTTTTTCTTCGCGTTCGCCTTTGCATTGTTCATCTGATTCATCGCGCTCACCTGCAGCCGGTTCGTCAGCGTCTTATAGCCGAGGCTGCTGAACGCCCATACCGGACGGATGCAGAGAATGCCGAGCGGGATCATCGCGAGCAGAACGGCCGTGCTGACCGCCTGCGGGATCACGAAGCCGAGCAGCGGCGGGATAAAAGCACCGCAGAGCATCAGCAGCGCGAACAGCGTTGAAGCAAAGCTCATTTTGCCTTCTTCCGGCACGATGCCGAACCGCTTTTCGCAGAACAGCTCAAATGCGCCGCCGATCAGCTTGGAGCCGACCACGGAGAACGGCAGCAGCAGGCAGAGCCAGAGCGGAACCTTCGCCAGCCTGCCGAACAGCAGCGTAAACGGCAGGAAGCCGGCAAAGAACCGGATCTGCTGATACACAAAATCGGAGAGCGTGTACCGCTTCGCATCCATGCGCAGCAGGCTGACCGTATAATGCGCGAGCTTGGTGCTGTTGAGCAGCTTGTTATTGATGATGCCGCCTGCGGCCGTCAGCAGGACAAGGATATGCAGGAAAACCTGCTGCGCCGGAATGCGGAGCTCGTACCTATCCGCGATCGAGATTGAAGGTGCCAGCACGATCCCGCCGAGATAGGCAGCTTTCGGTACAAAGGTGAAGCCGATCTCCCAAATCGCGAACGCGATGACCGCAAGCACCTTCAGAACAGGTACGGAGTACGCCTCCTGCGGGATCGCCTTTTTGAGGATCGGGATCTGCTTCAGCGCATACAGGAACGAATTGGCGCGGTATGCGCACCTGACCCGGAAGGCCTGCCGGAATGTCTTAACCATGATCTTCCTCCCGCAGTGCCTCGATGATCTTTTCGCGGAAGCCCTGGCTGTCGAGGTTCGATTTGTCCACAGGCTCCAGTACGCCGTGATTCAGCAGCACGATCTCATCGCAGAGGTCGAGCGCCAGGTCAAGGATATGCGTCGAAAGAATAATGATCTTCCCCTGCTTCTGCGTGCGGAGCAGTGCCTTCATTTCCTCCGCGACAACAACGTCCAGCGAGGTCAGCGGCTCGTCGAGCAGCAGCAGATTCGGCTCCGAGATGATGTTGACGATCATCTGCATTTTGTTCTTCATGCCGTGGGAATAATCCTTGAGCAGCTTGTCGCGGTCATCCGGCGCAATGCTCACATAGTCAAAGTAAGCGTCCGGCTCGGCGGTCTGCGGGATGCGCTCCCGGTTGATGTCGATAAAGAATTTCAGGAACTCCCGTCCGGTCAGGAACTCCGGCACGGTCGGCGTGGAGAGCACATAGCCGATGTCGTCGCTTTTCATCGGACGCAGATGCCCGTTTTCCTCCAGCGAGAAGGTTCCGCCGTCCGGCTTCAGGTCGCCGTTGATGCAGTTGAACAGCGTGGTCTTGCCCGCGCCGTTCCGTCCGAGCAGACCGTAGATCTTGCCGTCCTCAAACGCAAAATCAATGTCCCGGAGCACTTCCTTTTTCTCAAAATGCTTGGATAAATGTGAAATGACAAATTTCATGATTCATACCTCGTTCTGTCGTTATTCTGATCCTGTACCGCTGATGCCGCCGAAGCATCAGCAATACTTGTCAAACAATGCTCTGATCTCCGAGAGATCAAACCGGACGCCGCACTGATGCGAGCAATCCTGTTCCATATCCGCAAGATGTTCATACTGGTCAAACTGTTCGGGCAGGCGCGGGTCGGCACCGTTCCGGAGCAGATACGCAATGTATTCCGTTTCCGCCGGAGCAGGCCGGTAAATATGTTCCTTCGGGAGCGTCTGCGAATTGCGGTAGACTGCGCCGTTTTCATCCGCAACCAGATTCAGGCACATCTCAACCGCGGACTGCAGCACCAGATATGCATACCGACCCTGAAAAAGCGCACGGTTCGCTTCGAGAAACCGTTTTGCAGTATCGAGTTCATTCTCCTGATTCAGCTTGCAGAGAATGCGGTAGTGCATCGGAATGTCCGGGTCACAGCCCATAACCGCCTGCGCCTCCTGCAAAAACGAATCCGTGAGTTCCAGCGTATCCACAGTCATCCCTCCTCTGTATGCAGCTCCTGCTCCTTTGTCAGATTTTTGATCCATTCGTATTTCATATAGTGCCGGTATACCGCCGGGATCTTGACAAATTCATCGAGCGTCAGGATAAATGCGACGGCCAGCACCGGAAGCTTCAGCACAAATGCGGCGATCATGCCGAGCGGTACGACCACGCACCATAGCGTCACGATATCGCAGATCATACCGAAGCGCGTATCGCCGCCTGCGGGAAAGATTCCCGAAATGACTGTAGAATTGAGCGAGTTTCCTATAATATAGTATGACGCCATGAGCATCATATATTTCAGATAGACCTGCGCCTGACCGGTCAGTGTCGTGACATGCAGCACCAGCGGCGTGACAGCAAGAATCACCAGTCCGGAGCCGGCACCGACCCACAGCGAAAACCGGACAAAGCTGCCGCCCGCCTTTTTGGCATCATCCAGCTCGCCGCGCCCGAGCATCCCGCCGAGAAGAATGCCGACACCCGTCGCGATGCCCCAGCAAAAGCTCGCGATCATGCCGCGGACAATGCCCGCGATCGAATTGGCAGCAGTTGCGTCATTTCCGAGATGTCCCATGATAACGGAGTACATCGTCACGCCGCCGCCCCAGCCAAGCTGATTCAGCAGCAGCGGCACGGTATATTTCCAGTAATCGCGGCGGAGCTCCGTGCGTTTTCCGCTCAGCATCATCCCGATGCGCAGCGGGAGACATTTGCCGCGCCGCATCAGCACCAGCACGAAAACCGATTCAAATACGCGCGCAATGACCGTTGCAAGTGCCGCGCCCGCGATACCCATTTCCGGGAGCCCACACTTGCCGAAGATCAGGATATAGTTCAGCACAATGTTCAGCACGACCGACAGCGAACCGATCAGCGAGCTGAGCCCCGCCTGCCCGCAGATCTTCATGATGCCGAAGCTTGCCTGCGAAAAGCCGGTCAGAACGTAGGAGAGCGCGACTGTCCGCAGATACACTGCGCCGAGCCGGATCAGCTCCGGATCAGCGGTAAAGAACCGCATGATGATCTGCGGAAACAGTGCCGTCGCCGCCGTAAACAGCAGCCCGGTCGCCAGCGAATAGCGCATCGTCATCGCATAGACCGCTTCGACGGTACGGCGGTCGTTTTTGCCCCAGTACTGCGCCGCCAGCACGCTGAGGCCGCCGACGAATGCGCCGTAGAACAGGCTGAACACAAAGGCGATCTGTCCCGCCAGCGATGCCGCCGAAAGCGGCGTCTGATCGAGAAAGCCCAGCATGAACGCATCCGAGGCCGTCACGAGCGAGGACATCAGATACTGGAACGCGATCGGTGCGACGATCGCCATCAGATCGCGGTAAAGCTTTTTCTTCTGCAGCATCCGATCCCTCCCCGCTGCTCAGATCATATCACAAAAATCAAGGATCTTCTGCATATTCGGCAGAATATCCGCACGGACTGCAACCGAGGTCAGCCCGAGCGTCCCGCAGCACGGCTGCATAGCCTTTTTTTCCGCCGGAAAGCACCGCGTGGGCTTCTCCCGTTAATCCTGCCGCCGCTCCCGCACCGGCCGCAGCCGCGACCACAGCACGACGATCATCTGTGCCGGAATGCCGATCAGAAACAGCTTCCAGATCTTATACTGATAGAATGTCACGAACAGCGCACCGAGCACTGACCAGATCAGCAGCGAGATAATGACAAAATTCCAGCGGCGGTTGAACCAGATCGAGTTGAACACCAAAGCGACGACCGCCGTGATCGGGGCAGCGTAAATAAACAGGAACGACGTATATTTCAGCTCCGGCAGCACCGCGTCGAGCACAACAAAGATCATCGATGCGACCAGCCAGACCAGCAGGGCCGCCATGCCCGTGATGATAAAACGGTTGCGCTTCCGCAGCCGCAAATCGACAGGCGGCTCCGTCTGTGCCGGTTCCTCATCCTGCGGCTCCTGCTCCGCCGGGATCTCAGGGAGCTCCGGCAGCGGCTCTGCTTCGGCAGGTGTCTCTGCGGGCGCATCCGGGTCTTTCAGAAAATCGTCAATGCGGATCCCGTAAAAATCCGCGAGCTGTTTCATCACGGCCAGATCCGGCAGCGATTCGCCGCGCTCCCACTTCGAGACCGCCTTGTCGGAATAGTGCAGCTGCTCCGCAAGCTGGAGCTGCGTCATGCCGTTCGCCTTGCGCAGACGAACCAGATTTGCCGCGACAATATGCTTCCAGTCGTCCATCGGATCACCTTCCTTCTTTTATGATTCAGACATTTCCTCTATTATAGCACACTTTAGGAGAAAAAGCAACAACCGCACAAAACGCACGTATCAGCGTGAGATTTATCCACTCTCCCGTTAGTAGAATCCGCTCTACCGTGAAAATCTCCGGGCTGTTTCTCCGAAATCCGAAAAAAGTACGTGACTTTTTCCCGAAAATGAGGTACAATATAAAAGGCGGCAGCCTGAACAAAGGAAAGGCTGTTCCGCGCAATCCATAACCCGAAGAAAGTGAGTGACAAACATATCATGAATGCGAATGAAAGCTATGTTCTGATCACAGACAGTGCCGCAGACCTCTCGGAGCAGATGCTGCACGGACTGGGGGTCCTGTCCATTCCGCTGAATGTGTTTATGAAGGACCGCCCCGCGCATCCCTGCACCCTCCGCGGCGCCGATTTTTACAATGCACTGAAGGGCGGGCAGATCGCATGTACCTCCGCGGCCAATCTTTCCGCCTTCCGTGATACCTTCGGCAAGGTGCTCGCCGAGGGCAAGGATATCCTGTATCTTGCGTTTTCCTCCCCGCTGAGCTGCATGTGTGCGACGGCGCGCATCGCGGCGGACGAGCTGCATGAGGAATATCCCGACCGCCGCATCATCATCATTGATACGCTCTGCGCCTCGCTCGGAGAGGGTCTGCTCGTCTATCACTGCGCGGAGCAGAAGGACCGCGGAATGTCACTGGACGAGCTTGCTGCATATGCTGAAGAAACACGCCTGAAGATCATGCACTGGTTCACGGTCGATGATCTGCTGTTCCTCAAGCGCGGCGGCAGAGTCGGAGCAGTTTCCGCCTATGCCGGTGCGCTGCTCGGCATCAAGCCGGTGCTGCATGTCAGCGACGAGGGCAAGCTGATCCCGAAGCAGAAGCTCCGCGGCAGAAAAAATGCCGTGCTGGAGCTCGGCCGCCATTACGACGCCGAATGTACCGATAAAAGCTCCACAGTGTTCATTGCACATGCCGATGCGCCCGACTTCGCAGAGCTGCTCAAGGAAGCACTGCTCAAGCAGTTCGGTGCGCAGACGGTCATCATCGGAGAGATCGGTCCGGTCATCGGCGCACATGCCGGCCCCGGAACCATTGCGCTCTTTTATCTCGGAAAATCGCGCGAGGGTGATCCCGCAAACGGCTGACGCTTTCCCCTGAAGCCGCTGCCGGACGCTCCGGCGGCGTGCTGCGCGGGGAAGGGAGCGAGCCTTGGCATCTCTGCTGCTTGCCGTGATCTATCTTTCGTATATCAGTCTGGGACTGCCGGATTCCCTGCTCGGTGCGGCGTGGCCTGCGATGCAGCCGCAGCTTTGGGTCCCGGTCTCCTATGCAGGCATCCTTTCGATGATCGTCTCCTGCGGAACGGTCATTTCCAGTCTGCTTTCGGGCAGACTGCTCCGGCGATTCCGCACTGGGACGGTCTCCGTGTGCAGCGTCCTGCTGACGGCCGCCGCGCTCGCGGGATTCTCCTGCGCGGGAAGCTTTCCGGTGCTCTGCTGCTTTGCCGTTCCATACGGGCTCGGTGCGGGTGCCGTGGACGCGGCACTCAATCATTACGCCGCCGTGCATTATCCGGCACGGCATCTGAACTGGCTGCACAGCTTCTGGGGCATCGGCTGTATGCTCAGCCCGTACATCATCAGCATCCGGATGCATACCGGCTGGCAGAGCGGATTCCGAACTGTCGCCGTACTGCAGATCATCCTGACGGCGATCCTGTTCTTATCGCTGCCGCTCTGGCAGAAAACGGAACCGGAGCAGGCATCCTCTGTGAATCCTCTGCCGCTGCTGAAGCAAAAATCCATCTGCTGTTCGCTCTGCGGATTTTTCAGCGAATGCGCGCTGGAAAGCACCGCGGGACTTTGGGCGAGCAGCTTTCTTGTCCGGTACTGCGGCATTTCCGCAAAGACAGCCGCCGGTGCCGGTGCGCTGTTTTACTGCGGCATCACGCTCGGCAGACTGGCCGCCGGACTGATCCCGGAACGCGTCAGCGACCGGCGCATGATCCGCGCGGGACTTTGCATTTCGGCGGCAGGGATCCTGCTGCTGATACTGCCTTCGCCCTGCGCGCTCTGCGGATTATTCGTGATCGGCTGCGGCTGTGCACCGGTCTATCCGTGCCGGCTCCATGCGCTGCCGGAACAGTTCCCGGATGCAGACCCGCAGACGCTGATCGGGCTGCACATTGCCGGCAGCAGCCTCGGCATGACGCTGATGCCGCCGCTGTTCGGCATGCTTGCGGAGCAGACCGGATTCCGGATATTTCCGGCGTATCTGCTTTGCTTTCTGATAATCACGGCGTTCACAGGCAAATTCCCGACAGGAAGTCAACGGAGAATCACACATGATCGAAACAGACCGGCTCATACTCCGGGAATATCAGACAGAGGACTTTGATGCGATTTTCGCGATCCTGTCCGACGCAGAGACGATGCAGCATTATCCGGCACCGTTCGACGAAAAGCGCGTCAGGGGCTGGATCACTTGGAATCTGGAAAACTACCGCGCCTACGGCTTCGGGCTGTGGGCGGTCATACGGAAGGAGACCGGCGAACTGATCGGGGACTGCGGCGTCACCATGCAGAACATCCGCGGCGAGCTGCTCCCGGAGATCGGCTATCACATCGCGAAGCAATACTGGCGGCAGGGCTATGCAAAGGAAGCGGCACTGGCCGTCCGGGACTGGTTCTTCCGCAACACGGACTATCCCGCGCTCTATGCCTATATGAAATATACGAATACAGCGTCCTACCGGACAGCAGCGGCGATCGGCATGAAAAAGGTGCAGGCGTTTTCCGACCCGGTCAACACCGTGACCTATGTGTACCGATATCCTGCGGAGCCGGCGCAGTCCGGAACAACATGAAAGGATCGCGCAGCCATGGTCATACTGATTACCGGCGCTTCCCATACGGGAAAAACGCTGCTGGCACAAAAAATGCTCGAACGGTATCATTACCCGTATCTGTCTGCCGACCATTTGAAAATGGGGCTCATCCGCAGCGGGCAGACCGCGCTGACGCCTTACGATGACGATGATCTGACGGATTACCTCTGGGGCATCCTGAAAGAGATCGTCAAGACAGCGATCGAAAACAAGCAGAATCTGATCGTCGAGGGCTGCTATATCCCGTTCGGCTGGAAAAACAGCTTTGATGCTGCGTATCTGGAACAGATCAGATACATCTGTCTGGTGATGAGCGATGCCTATATCGAGCGTCATTTTGCGGAGATCACCGGTTACGAAAACGTGATCGAAAGCAGGATCCCCGACCCGGATCTCACGATCGAAGCAGTCAAGGCAGATAACCGTTACTACCTGCAGGGCTGCGAACAGGCGGGGCTTGATTACATCCTGATCGACCGTGAATACGATATCGAAAAGTTCAGCAAACTATGAGGAGAACGAATATGCAAACCATTCAGGAACAGCTCCGCACGATTGCCGACCCGGACAACGCCGTTTTTGTCGGCCGCCTGCTGCCGGATATCCCGCCGGAGCAGATCCTCGGCTGCCGGACGCCCCCGCTGCGGGCACTCGCAAAGTCGCTTGACCTTGATTCCGCAGCGGTACGCGAATTTCTGCACACGCTGCCGCATACATACTTCGACGAGAACCAGCTCCATGCATTTCTGATCGCGCGCATCAAACCGTTTGACGACTGCCTTGCCGCGGTCGAGGCATTCCTGCCCTATGTCAACAACTGGGCGACCTGCGACCAGCTCTCCCCTGCCGTGTTCCGGAAGGATGCGGAGCGTCTGCTGCCGGCGATCGGCCGCTGGCTCAAAAGTCCGCAGCCCTATACGGTGCGGTTCGGCATCGGGATGCTGATGCAGCATTTCCTCGATGCGCGGTTCAGGCCGGAATACGCCGAACAGGTCGCCGCGGTGCAGTCGGACATGTACTATATCAATATGGAAATCGCGTGGTATTTCGCGACGGCACTCGCCAAACAGCCGGACGCGATCCTGCCCTATCTGACTGAACACCGGCTGACGGAATGGGTGCACCGCAAAACAATTCAGAAGGCGATCGAAAGCCGCCGCATCCCGGATGAAACAAAGGATTATCTCCGGACGCTGCGCGGAAAATAAACAGTACAATTGGCAACGCCCGCAGCAGACCTTATTCTGCACGCGAATCTCGCGCACGGTCCGAAGCGGGTGTTGCTGTCATTATATTGTAACAAAGTGAAAACCGCGTGAAATATCCGCAGCTTTCACAGAAGCTTCAACAAATCTTCATAAAGCGCAAAGCGGCCGGTATGCATCGTGCACACCGGCCGCTCTGCTGTTTATGAAAGGAAGTGAAGGGTTCAGTCGATCGTCATTTCATACTGCGCATCCGCAGGAGAAGCGTTCTCCGCATGGACCGTCAGCGTCATCGCCGAGCAGCAGAGTATCGCAAAGAGTACCGTCTGAATGATCTTATTGGCCGTTACAGCGGCAGGTGTACGGTGTTTCATGATGCGATCCCCCTTATATTGCGCACGATGATATCGTGTAAAAGCTCGACCTGATAATCGCCGATGATCGGCTCCAGATGCGCTTCGCCGATGCCCGAATCGTCGGTCAGGAAAACATAATTACTGTTGGTCATAATGGCAAGTGCTCTGCCGAAAAGCTCGGTTTCGCGCTCTGCATTCGAGGCGACAACTGGGACCAGATGAATGCCCTGCTCCGCAGCCGAGCAGGCTGCAGTCAGCAGCTTTTCCTCCTCGGCAGAACCGGAATGCGGCGGCGCATCGAAGATCAGAAATGCGATCTTGTTCGTATCTGCACTCCATGAACCGTTCGTGATGACCTCGTCCAGAATCTGCGCAACAGCCTCCGGCGAATCGCCGCCGCCGTCTGCGTATTCCTGGTTCAGCGTGCTCTGCACAGCCGTAATGTCATCCGTAAACGGATTGCAGCGTGTGACATAGGTATCGCCCTCGTCCTTGTAGAAATTGACCGAGAACGTCATATTTTCGTCAGCGACCTCACCCGCAATTGCGGAGAAGTCCTTTTGCAGATAGGTAATCTCGTCACCCATCGAGCCGGTCGTGTCCAGAATGAACATGACCTCGGTTTTCTGATACGAAACGGATGCATTCGCCGTATCGACCGTATAGCTGAGCTGCGGCACACTCGAACCGCCCTGCTGCGAAGTATCATCCGCAGGCACCTCGCAGACTGTATCCGCGGCACCCTCTGTCCGCAGCGTATACTGCTTTGCCTCTCTGCCGTTTGCCGGATAAAAGAGATACGCGGTGCCGGACTTGTCGGTCTTGGCCTTCCAGATCGCTGTTTCGCCGTCCAGCAGCGTGACATTCTGATTGGCAACAGACGTCTCCCCGTTTTTGACCGTCACCTGCATTTTATGCACCGGATCCAGCCCGTAGGACGGGAATGCAATCCTGCCGGTATGCACCAGATTCGTGAAGAATCCCCAGTTTGCGTTATCGTTCCACTCGCCCGCGGTCAGCACAAAGGGCTGAGAGCCGTCATCGGGCGGGGGCTCGGTCACGGATTCGCTCTGCGATTCGGGGATCTCCCCCTCCGGAGAAGGCGCGCCGTCATCATCGGCGGGCGCGGCCGGTTCCGCGTCATTGAGTACGGCATCCGGCATATAATCGACGGCTTCCTCCGCCGCTTCCTTGGCGAAGAATGCATCCTCGGATGCGCCGGCACTTTCACCTGCGGAGAACGATGCGTCCGGCTTTGCCGGGATATCCGCAGCAGTCTCTGCTTTATCCGCGCCGCAGCTGCAGAGCAGTGCAGCCGGCAGCAATCCCGCTGCGAGCAGTGAAATGAATCTTCTGCGCATGACCGTCCTCCTTTCTCCGTACTCCCGGAACATGCCGCGTACAAAGCGCCTTTCAGCCTGACCCGACGCTTGCCGGGTCTGCTTTGTACGGCGGCGTTCCGATCCTCTCCTCCGGTGTTTCCTTCATTGACAACATTGTATCATAAACCGCAGCCGATTACAACAACAGGGCGGTGAATAATTCATTACAATGCAGTTACGCTTCAAACAGAAAAATCACAGAAAAAAGACAAGTTAGAATTGACAAATCAGCATATTCTGTGTTATACTTTATTTATTGCATATCATGCAAATTTATGTGCAGGAGGAACGCAATATGCTTACAGACATTGAAATCGCGCAATCCATTCCCATGCACCCGATCACGGAAATCGCAGAGACCGCCGGGATCCCGGACGACGCGCTGGAGCAGTACGGACGCTACAAGGCGAAGATCGACCTCGGAAAGCTCCCCAAGTCGAACAAACAGGGCAAGCTCGTGCTCGTCACCGCGATCAATCCGACCGCTGCCGGTGAGGGCAAGACCACGACCACGATCGGTCTTGCGGACGGTATGCGCCGCATCGGGAAAAATGTCATGGTCGCGCTGCGTGAGCCCTCTCTCGGGCCGGTTTTCGGCATCAAGGGCGGTGCGGCAGGCGGCGGCTATGCGCAGGTCGTCCCGATGGAGGATATCAACCTGCATTTCACAGGTGATTTCCACGCGATCGGTGCAGCGAACAATCTGCTCGCAGCGATGCTCGACAATCACATCTATCAGGGCAATGCACTGAATATCGACCCGCGCCGCATCACATGGAAGCGCTGCGTCGATATGAACGACCGGCAGCTCCGCTTCATCACGGACGGTCTCGGCGGCCGGATCAACGGCGTCCCGCGTGAGGACGGCTATGACATTACCGTCGCCTCGGAGATCATGGCGGTGTTCTGCCTTGCAAATTCGATCACCGATCTGAAGGAACGGCTCTCCCGCATCGTTGTCGCATATACCTACGACGAAAAGCCTGTCACGGCAGGCGACCTGAACGCCGTCGGTGCCATGACCGCACTCTTAAAGGATGCGCTGAAGCCGAACCTCGTGCAGACGCTTGAGGGCACGCCCGCGCTCGTGCACGGCGGCCCGTTTGCAAATATCGCGCACGGCTGCAACTCCGTTCTTGCGACAAAGACCGCGCTGCAGCTCGGCGATTATGCGATCACGGAGGCCGGCTTCGGTGCGGACCTCGGCGCGGAAAAATTCCTCGATATCAAGTGCCGCATGGCAGGACTGACGCCGTCGGCGGTCGTCATTGTCGCGACCGTCCGCGCACTGAAGCTCCACGGCGGCCTTGCCAAGACAGAGCTCGGCAATGAGAATCTCGCGGCGCTTGAAGCGGGTCTGCCGAATCTGCTCCGTCATGTCTCCAATATCAAGGAGGTCTACAAGCTGCCGTCCGTTGTGGCGATCAACCGCTTCCCGACCGATACCGATGCAGAAATCAATCTCATCATTGAGAAGTGCAAGGAGCTCGGCGTCAATGTGAAGCTTTCGACCGTCTGGGCGGAAGGCGGCAAGGGCGGCGAGGAGCTCGCCCGCGAGGTCGTTAGGCTCTGCGAGGAGGAAAAGGGTGACTTCTCGTTCTCGTATCAGCTCGACAGCACGATCGAGGAGAAGATCGAAGCGATCGTCAAACGTGTTTATCACGGCGACGGCATCAACATTCTCCCCGCGGCACAGAAGCAGATCGCACAGCTCACCGCACTCGGCTTCGACAAGCTGCCTGTCTGCATGGCGAAAACGCAGTACAGCTTCACCGATGACAAGGATGTGCTCGGCGCACCGTCAGGCTTCACCGTCACAATCCGGAATGTCAAGGTCTCCGCAGGTGCAGGATTCATTGTCGCGCTGACCGGTGACATCATGACGATGCCGGGTCTGCCGAAAAAGCCTGCCGCAGAGAATATCGACGTCGATGCAGACGGCAGAATCTCGGGTCTGTTCTGATTCAGAAGATACAAACAAATGAAAAAAGGGAGGTTTACAATCCAATGGAATCCAATATTGTCGGCATTCTCATTACGATTATTGTCTATCTCGGCGGCATGATCGCAATCGGTGCTGTATTTTCAAAGAAAAACAAGGATGTCAGTGACTTTTATCTGGGCGGCAGAAAACTGGGACCGCTGGTATCGGCCATGAGTGCGGAGGCATCTGACATGAGCTCGTGGCTGCTCATGGGTCTGCCGGGCGTCGCCTATCTCTGCGGTCTGGCCGAGGCAGGCTGGACAGCGATCGGCCTTGCGATCGGTACATACCTGAACTGGCTGTTCGTTGCAAAGCGTCTGCGCGTTTACTCGCAGAAAACCGGCTCCATTACGATCCCGGACTTCTTCTCCGACCGCTACCACGATGACAAGCACATTCTTTCCTGCGTGGCGGCTGTCATCATCCTGATCTTTTTCGTACCGTATACCGCATCGGGCTTCTCGGCCTGCGGCAAGCTGTTCGGTACGCTGTTCGGCATGGAGTATCACACGGCCATGATCATTGCCGCGATCATCATCATCTCCTATACGAGCATGGGCGGTTTCCTCGCGGCAAGCTTCACCGACCTGATCCAGAGCATCGTCATGACGACCGCACTGATTATCATTGTTCTGTTCGGTGTCAGTACAGCGGGCGGCTGGGGTGCTGTCATGGAGAACGCCAAGGCACTGCCGGATTACCTGCATCTGACTGTCACGCGTTCCCTGAACAAGGACGGTTCCTTCTCACAGACCGGCTACGGATTCCTGCCGATCGTCTCGACGCTGGCATGGGGTCTCGGATACTTCGGTATGCCGCATATCCTGCTGCGCTTCATGGCGATCGAGGACGAGAAGAAGATCAAGCTTTCCCGCCGCATCGCGAGCATCTGGGTCGTCATTGCAATGGGCGTCGCGATCGTCATCGGCTTTATCGGCAACCAGCTTTCCGCAAACGGCAGCCTGAAAACGCTGTTCGGTGCGGGCAGCAATGCGTCTGAAACGGTCGTTATGGAAATTGCAATGCTGCTTTCCAAGCACGGCTTCCTCGCTGCGATCATCGCAGGTCTGATCTTCGCGGGCATCCTTGCCTGCACGATGTCCACATCGGATTCCCAGCTTCTGGCGGCGTCCTCCTCGATGTCTGAGAACATCATGAAGGGCGTGTTCAAGATGAAGCTAAACGAAAAGCAGTCGATGCTGGTTGCGCGCTGTGTGCTGGTCGTCATCGCGGTCCTCGGTGTCATCCTCGCATGGGATCCGGACAGCTCTGTGTTCCGTGTCGTTTCCTTCGCATGGGCAGGCTTCGGCGCAACATTCGGTCCCGTCATGCTGACCGCGCTGTTCTGGAAACGCTCGAACAAATGGGGTGCTGTTTCCGGTCTGGTCGTCGGCGGCGTGATGATCTTCGTCTGGAAGTTCCTTGTCCGTCCGCTCGGCGGCGCATGGGATATCTACGAGCTGCTGCCTGCATTCATCTGTGCACTCATCGCGATTGTTGTGGTCTCGCTCGTCACCGCAGAGCCCGAGAAGGCTGTGCTGGAGGAATACGACGAGGTCGGCAAAATGATCTGATCTTCGCACGATCTCAAACGCATGCACAAACGGCACTGACGAATGCAGTCAGTGCCGTTCTTTTATGCATCATCAAACGAAAAGGACGCCGATTGCAGCATCAGCGTCCTTTTTTGTGATCCTTACGCGGACCGCTCGGTGGATTTCAGCCATGCGGCTGCAAGCTCCAGTGCTTCATACAGCGTCGGGCGGACTGCAGTTTTCGTGATCGCCTCCATCGGGTTCAGGCTCTTGTCCGTTTTCATCAGATAACACTTGATCTCGGACGCGGTCATCACCTGATTTTCCTCCGTCTCCGCGGTGACGTTCATCATCACGACATAGGGCTGCGCCATGCTGCCGTAATAGATCGTCTTGCCGCTGCGGACGACCGGGCGTGATTTATAGGTAAAGTAGCTCTCGCTCACGGGAAACCTCCCTTTCTTCTCATGCGGAATCCCGATCACCATGTCATCGTGAATTCCTTGTCGGTATCATCAAAGATCTTGATATTCGAGACCAGCGTCTCGACGTAGGACTTGCGGCAGCGGAACCGCACATCGCCGTTCACCATGATATACGCCTTCATGTCGCCTGCATCGTAGAACGCAATATCATAGCCGTGCTGGCCGTCCTGACGCTCCAGTTTGATCTCTGCCATCGGCTTCTCCGGCAGCTTGACCTCGTCATAGACGATCTCCTCTGCCTTCGTCTGCAGCACGTAGGTGTACAGCTTGCGGTAGCGTTCCAGGCCGTCTTCATCCTGCTCCTGCCCCTTATACTTGAGCACATAGTCGGACTTATCCTTGCCGACGCCGGAGAACTCCAGCTTCGTGCCGTCAGCTTCATAGGTCAGCTTGCCGATATCCCAGACGAAAGTATCCACAACATTGCGCGAGATGATATCCTCAGCCTGCAGATTGTCATAGATGATATCGTCAGCACTGAAGCCGTAAATGCAGTTGATGCCTTCCAGCATACCGTAATAGAAGGTGCCGCCTTCCTCATTCTGATAGCTGTCGCCGAGGCTGAACACCCAGGTATCGCCCGCATCGGTCTTGGTCGTGACCACAGCGAACGGATCCGAAAAGCCGTATTTCTTTTCGTCCTCCGGGGTCGGGTGCGGCTTGACGACCTCTGCGGCGGTCAGGCCGTAGATGCCGTGCGTTGCCGCCGCGGATTTGTCACCGCTGATCAGCGAATAGATCGGCTCCTTCATGACATGCAGTGCCATGGAACCGCCGTTGCTGTTCTCCGAGTAATACGGATCATACTCAAAATAGAAATCGTAATCGAGATCCTTGCGCTCAATGCGGACGGATTTGATAATCGTCTTATCGTCGTCCGCCTGCTCCTCTTTCAGCGTTGTGCCGAGATAATACGTTTCGTCCTCCATGAACGGATCCATAGCCATGCCGCTGACCGTATAAATCGTATCAGAGCCGTCCATGTGGAGATAACGCTGGTTGTCGATCGGAGCCTTGCCGCCGATCACAAACACGATATCATCGTTCTGGTCAACCGAATAGGTCACCTTCACAGCATCGTCGAAGCCGAAGCGCGTCATATCTTCCTTTGTGGCATGTTCCACGACCGTTCCGGTCGAAGCAAGCTCCGGCGCACGGGTCGCAAGGGTACGGATCGCCGTGACATTCATCGGCAGATCCTCATAGCCCTCGAGAATATAGTTCGTGATATCCTCTGTGACCTCATTGCCGTCCAGATCGGTCGTTTTGGTCTTGTCGATCCGGCGGTTTGCCGTAAACGAGGTGCCGTCCGCCTTTTCCACGACGATCCTGCTGATATCGTCGGCATGGGCGTGCCAGAGCGGGGTCTCATCCACACCGGAGGAGGCTGAACTCTCCTCCTCCGGATCCGGTTCGGTCTTGTTCAGAAAAACGAGCACACCGCCGAGCGCGGCCAGAAGCACCGTGCCGCCGATGATCCCTTTCAGGGTCTTGTTCATCTGTTTCGTCTCCTTATATACACGAGAATGCCGATCAGTGCGACCACTGCCGGGAATACGAACACCGTCACGGTGCGGATCATCTTGGCCTGCGCCTCGGTGATCGTGATCTTTGCCGGATCAAGCGTCTTGCTTGCGATCGTGATCGGGTTATCCTTGCCGGACAGCGTGTTCAGCATCGTGATGAAGTAATTGGAGTTGTCATAGCTGGTGGAGCTGCCGCCGATAAAGTAATCGACGAACAGCGGAGAACCGAATGTCACCAGACGGCTCTTGAAGGTCTCGCCGCCTGCGATGAAGTTCATATCGGTCTCAACGGCGACATTAAAGACGCCCTTTTCTGCCTTGTCCATGCTGAAGGATTCAGCCGTTGCATCCAGCGGCATCAGCGCAGCCGTCTGGGAGGTCGTCAGCAGCGGATACGTGTTTCTGCCGGAGTTCTCCTCGAACAGCGTGCGGATCGAGCAGTGATACGGCGTCACGATCGGCACGGCACTCGGCTTGTAGTTTGCATTCAGCAGCGCATCCGGATTGTAGGTGACGACCGGGATGTTCGACAGCGGAAGCTGCTGCAGCGAGGTATTGACGATCTGTCCCTTTGCGTCATCGGATTCCACAATGACGGCATTTTCGACAGCAACGCCCCATTCTGCAAGGAAGTTGCCGAGGTTCTTCTGCTCCGTGAGCACGAACGGTGTTGCGAAATAGACCATGCTCTTGCCGCACTTGCCGTCATTGTTGAGGAAAGCGGAAAGCTTCTTGATCTGTGCTTCAGTCAGGTCATTGCACGGCGAGCAGAGAATCACGAAGTCATAATCCGCAGAGATCTCGTCATTTGCAATGTCGATATCCGTCGCATCAAAGTTGTTCTTTTTCAGCAGCTCGCTGAGTCTCTGGTAGCAGTACTGCTCATTCTGATGATAAAGAGCCTGACCGCCGGTCTTGTTGATGAGACCGACCTTGACCGGATGCAGATCCGTCACACCGATGATCGCGGAGATCAGGGACTGCTCGCCGATGAACTTGGTCTCGCTTTTCTGCTGACCGGTCGTGTAGTCATAATCGGAGTCGATCGTCAGCAGGTCGGTATACGGAACCAGACGCACCAGCTCACCGCACTTGACGATGACGCTGCCTGTTGTGGCAGTCTCATTCGTGTTCTGCAGATAGAGGTTCTGCACCTCCGGGTGCTTGGTCGGGTCAATAAACTCCAGCGTGATCTTGCCGTTTGACTCCGACTGAAAACGCTTCAGCGTCTCAGAGAGCACCTTCAGCTCCTTGTAATCGTCGAACTGTGCTTCATCCGCCAGCATGACCATGCGGATATCATCCTTGAGCTGATGCAGATAATCGGTCGTCTGCTCGTCGATCTGATAGTCGCCCGCAGAGGTCAGGTCGATGTTCCAGTTGTAACGCTTATCCAGCTTACTGACAATCACATTGACCATGATGACCGCCGCAATGACAACCAGCGTAATGACCGTAGCCAGCGTGCCGTATTTCAGCTTTTTGCGCCGCTTGACCTTGTTCAGGGCACGCTCGCGCTCAGCTTCGGGCGTCCGCTGATGCTTTTTCGGCTTCTTTTCGGATTTTTCCGCACCGTCTGCGGCTTCCTTTGCGGCATCCTTCAGTGCCTCTGCCTTCTCACTGACGGCATCGGCAGCCTTTTCTGCGGTATCCTCTGCTGCTTCGATGACATCCTCAGCCTTGTCCTTCACCGCGTCGGTAATGTCCTCTGCTTTTTCCTTCACCGCATCGGTGATCTCCTCCGCCTTATCCGCGGCAGCATCGAGAATGTCCTCCGCCTTTTCCTTGACTGCATCGGCTGCATCCTTGGCGGATCCGAGATTCTTCTTTTTGATATCGTCCTTCTTGCCCATTGTGGATCCCTCCTCAGCTCCAGCGTCTGCGCTCAAACACGCGGATCGTCAGGTAATTGAAAATAACAGCAAAGCTGATATAGAAAATAATGGTCGGAACATTGAACAGACCGTAGGTGATCGAAACGTACCGGCGGTGGAAGGAGATCTGCTCCAGCACGTTCTTGAGGATGCCCTCCTTCATGACACTGGCAAGCGCGTCGATCAGGTACAGGAGCATAAAGGCGACAAACGCCATGACCGCCGCTGCGATCTGATTTTCCGTCAGTGCGGAGACAAAGCCGCCGACTGCGATGAACGCTGCACCGAGCAGGAACAGCGCAAGGAAGTTCGCAAAGACCATACCCCATTCCACCGTGCCGTATTTACTGAGGATCAGCGCATAGACAAACGGCATCAGCAGTGCGATCGTATAAAGCGTCAGTGCTGCAAAATACTTGCCGAACACGATCTCTCCGAGACTGACCGGTGCGGTCAGGAGCCCCTGATCGGTTTTCTGCTTTTTCTCCTCGCTGAACAGGCGCATTGTCAGCAGCGGGATCAGGAACACGAACACAAGAAACATTGTCTGGAACATGCCGGACATATCCGTCGTTGCAGAGACAAGACATGTGTAATAGAAAAACAAACCTGTGAAAATCCATGCAACAGCAAGGAAAATATAAGCGATGCTCGATGAAAAATATGCACCGACCTCGCGTCTGTAGATCGCGCCCATTATGCCTGCGCTCCTTTCTCCTCTGCCTTATCGGCAGGATTCTCAATGACGAGTCCCTCGCCCATTGTGATCTTCAGGAACATATCCTCCAGCGTCATTTCCGCGGAACGGGAGGAAAGCAGCACCCAGTTATGCTCAGAAACGATCCGGAACAGGTCACGGCGGATATCCTTGCCGGGTGCCGCCTCCAGCTCATACTCATATACACCCGGCTCGCGCTCCATATCGGCGCGGCAGTATTTGATGCCGTCAATGTTGCGCAGTGCCTTGACGATCTCCTCGCGCGGGCCCTCGATGCGGGCGATCAGGCGGTGATCGTTCGAGATATTTCTGGAAAGGTTCTCCGTCGTATCATGCGCGGCGATGATGCCGTGATTGATGATGATGATGCGGTCACAGACAGCCTGGATCTCACTCAGGATATGCGAGGACAGGATGACCGTATGATTCTTGCCGAGCTTCTTGATGAGTGTGCGGATCTCAAGGATCTGCTGCGGGTCAAGGCCGACTGTCGGCTCATCGAGAATCAGAACCGGCGGATTGCCGATCAGAGCCTGTGCCAGACCGACACGCTGCTTATAACCCTTGGACAGGTTCTTGATGATTCTGTCCTGCACATCGCTGACCTTTGTCAGGCTCATGACCTCGTTCAGATGCGCTCTGCGGGGCAGCTTGCACTTTTTAAGGTCGTAGACATACTGCAGATAGCTCTTGACTGTCATGTCAACATAAAGCGGCGGGATCTCCGGCAGATAGCCGATATAGGATTTCGCCTTGATCGGATCCTCCAGAATATCAACGCCGTTGATGAGTGCCTGACCGGAAGTCGAGGAGATATAACCGGTCAGCATGTTCATGGTCGTGGATTTTCCGGCGCCGTTCGGCCCCAGGAATCCGAGGATCTCACCGTCCTCCACGGTGAAGCTGATGTCATTGACGGCGTGCTTGTCGCCGTAATGCTTGGTCAGATTTCGCACTTCAATCATGGATAATGCTCATTCCCTTCATTGCATTTTTCGTATGCCGTGCGCGGACATACGGCTCAGACTATGAATATATTGTAGATTTCCCGTGTGATAGTTCCGTGTCAGTCCCTTGAAAGTTCCTTTCACGCTTCACCGGGATTGCCCTC
Source organism: Ruminococcus sp. Phil11 (assembly GCA_001940925.1). GTDB lineage: Bacteria > Bacillota > Clostridia > Oscillospirales > Ruminococcaceae > Firm-04. Next base: position 104,399 of record MSGZ01000027.1, on the reverse strand, counting down.
TGCGGGCAGCAGGCGCATCCGGTTCCGGATATCGCGCTGCATCTGGACAGCCAGTGCATCCAGCGATTCAAAATGCTGCTCCGGCCGCAGAAATCTGCAGAGCGTGACAGGCAGCAGCCTGCCGACCAGCTCGCCGCTCCAGCCGATCAGATGCGTTTCCGCGATCGGTTCGGCATTGCCGCCGGTGACGGTCGGACGCACGCCGATATTTGTAATGGCGGGTACCCAGATATCGTTGATCTCCGCAAAGGAGGCATAAACGCCTCTGTGCGGCACGCACTGCCACGGCTCAAACGGCTGATTTGCCGTCGGGCAGCCGAGCACGGTGCTCCCGAGCTGATTGCCGGTAATTACGTGCGCGAGGATCTGGTAATCCGCGCCGAGCAGCCTGTTCGCCTTCATGACCTGCCCGCTTTCGAGCAGAAAGCGGATATGGCTTGAGGAGACCGGCACGCCGTCCTCATCCCGCACCTGCGGGATCAGATGCACGGAAAAGCCGTATTTCCGGCCAAACCGCTGCAGATCGGCGGGTGTGCAGGCCGCATCTTTGCCGAAGCGAAAATCCTCTCCCGCAACGACATAACTGACATTCAGCCGCTCCCGCAGGATCTCTTTGCAGTAGCGTTCGCCGTCCAGCTCCGCCAATTCTCCGAACGGCAGCGCGAAAACAGCATCCGCACCGCATGCCGTCAGCAGACGGCGCTTCTGTTCGTCATGATAAATATACTGCAGCGGACGCCCCTGCTTCTGCGGCATGGTCTCCGATGCAAAGGTGACGACATGGCATTCCCCCATGGAGACCGCCTGCGCGAGCACCTGCCTGTGCCCGAGATGTACGCCGTCAAACAGTCCGAGTGCTGCCGCGATCCGGCGTCTTTCCGGAATCGGGGTCTCCTGCAGCTCCTGCTGCTTCATCGCGATCATCTCCTCACAGATTTTTGTAAATACGCAGACAGCCTTCTTCGCGGTCGGCATCCGCCAGACCGAAAAAGCTGCCGTCGCAGCCGTAAACGCGGTAACGCTGATCCTCCGCGGTAATTCCGCGCACACGGTTGAGATCGAGCCGCACGCCGTTTTTGTAAAGCCTTGTCTGTGCTTCACTGAGCGTCACGGCCGGGAGCGCAGTAAACAGCCTGTCCGCCGGAACGATCAGCGATTCGAGCGTACCGCTGTCCGCTGCCTGCTGCACCTCGTCAAAGGTATGCGCATCGGCAAGCGTGAACCCGCAGGCCGCCGTCCTGACCAGCGACGTCATACAGCCGCCGCAGCCGAGTGTCCTTCCCAGATCATGAATGACCGTCCGGACATAAGTCCCTTTTCCGCAGACGATCTCCAGTGTCCCGCACTGCGCCGCAGGATCAAATTCCGTCAGCGTAATGCCGTGCACCGTGACCGTTCTTGCGGGGCGTTCGATCTCTTTGCCGGCACGGGCGAGCTCATAGAGCCGTTTGCCGTTGATCTGCACCGCGGAATACATCGGCGGAATCTGCCGGATCTCACCGGTAAACTGCGGCAGTACCGCCAGCAGCTCCGCTTCCGTAACATCTGCGTCATGCGTTTCCAGCACATTGCCGGTGCTGTCCTGCGTATCCGTCACCGTGCCGAGCCGGAACCCCGCACGGTATGCCTTTGTTTCGTCCGGCAGGATATCACATGCCTTTGCCGCCGTCCCGATCAGAACAGGCAGAACGCCCTCCGCCATCGGGTCCAGCGTGCCGGTATGCCCCAGCCGTCTCATTTTCAGAATGCCGCGCAGCTTCCCGATCACATCGAATGAGGTGAAGCCCTGCGGCTTGTTCATCACTAAGATTCCGCTTTCGATCATGCCTTCAGCGATGCCTCCGCAGCCTCCATGAGCTGTCTGCAGACCGTTTCCGGGTCACCCGTATGGAACGAGCAGCCGCTCGCCTTGACATGACCGCCGCCGCCGAACTGCCTGCATACCGCGGAAACATCGGCGTGCTCGCCGCCGCGCATGGAAACGCGGAAGCTGCCGTCCGGCTGCTGCTTGCAGGTAATGCCGATTTCCACGCCGATGATCTGCATCGGCAGATTGGCTACACCGTCCACCTCGTCCGCGGAGACCTTCAGTTCGGTCATCCAGCTGTCGGGCAGATAGATCAGTGCAACCCTGCCGTCATCCGAAAGCCGGATATTCTGCATCAGCCGCGTATCGAGCCGGATGCGTCCCTCGGATTTCAGGATGAACAGCTCGCGGTTCAGTCTCGCATAGGGGAGATCCGGATACGCACGCTTGATCGCGCTGACCGCAGCGAAGGTATCCGCACCCGCATTGCTGAACTGAAAGCAGCCGGTATCGGTCGCGATGCCGACATACAGGCATCTTGCGATCTCCCTTGTGATCGGGATCGCATTGTCCTGCATCATCCAGAACAGCACCTCGCAGGCAGCCGAGGAATTCGGATCCCAGAAAAGCTGCTTTGCGTAATGCGTATTGGAAATGTGGTGGTCGATACAGAGCACGATCTCTGCATTCAGGTCGTCCTCCGGAAGACTGCCGAACAGCTTGGTATCCGCCACATCGACGGAGATGCGCATTTTCGGCTCAAAGTCCTCGAATGTGACCTCCTGCGTGATCTCGTCAAACATTGCTGGGATCGGGTCCGCACAGCAGACACGGGAACGGATCCCGAGTGCTTTCAGGATATAGTAGACCGCATATCCGCCGCCGACGCAGTCGCCGTCCGGCGAACGGTGAATCAGAATGTTGACATCCTCCAGCGAACGCAGCACATCGTATACCGCCTCGCTGCTCAGTTCCGTACAGCCGTGACCGGCCTGCTCCATAGGAACACCTCCCTGCTGATTATCCTGCTGCAAATCTCATTCTTCGGTATCGTTCTCCTGCGGCGGCTCTGCGGCCTCGCTGCCGAGCCCGCCGGTCAGGCCGAGGCTGCTTAATTTCTCGCTGATATCCGACGCATATTCGATCGAATCATCCGCGACAAAATGCAGCTCCGGCGACTTGCGCAGATCGAGTCTGCGGAACAGCTCCCTGCGGATAAAGCCGGAAGCCTTTGTCAGAACTCTGCACGCTTCCTTTGCATGATTGATGCCGGACAGGCTGGACACATAGGCCTTGCAGTGCCCCATGTCGCCGGAGAGCTCCGCGCGGACGACTGTCAGATCCGGCGTGATGCGCGGATCCTTCAGCTCCCGGATGATCGCGGTCAGCTCCCGCAGCATATCCTCCTGTAAACGGCCGATTTTGAAGCTTGCCATAATAAACTGTATTCCTTTCAGCGGCGTTCAGAGCTTGATCGAGCCGTCCGGTTCGGGATTGTAGTAATTCCCCGAAGTCTCGGACTGCTCAAAGAAGCCCTCCTCGTCAAAGATCGCATCCTGGTAGTCGATCTCCTCAACGGGACTGACCTCACCGAGCAGAATGCGCTTGACTGTCTCAAAAAACAGCGTGTCGATCGGACCGAAATCCGGCCACGCAAGTGCTTCGTTGCAGTATTGGAGCATATCCTCGTTGCTCATTCTCTGAAATTCCATTTTCTTTCCTCCGTCAGCCGCACGTTATTAGTCCTCGCGGTATTCCTCCACGATAAAGCCCTCGAGGATATCGCCCTCCTTGAGATCGGCAAAGCGCTCCAGCGAGATGCCGCACTCATAGCCCGTTGCAACTTCCTTGACATCGTCCTTGAAGCGGCGCAGCGAGTCGATCTTATCCTCCGCCACGACAATGCCGTCACGCACAACGCGGATCTGGCACTGACGGGTGATCTTGCCGTCGGTGATATAGCAGCCGGCGACCGTGCCGACGCTGGAGATATGGTAGACCTGGCGAACCTCCGCGCGTCCCATATCGACATCGCGGTACTTCGGCGCAAGCATACCCTTCATAGCAGTGGAAATTTCCTCGATCGCATCGTAGATGATGCGGTACAGGCGGATATCGACGCCGTCTCTTGCAGCGGCATCGGCAGCGACCGGCATCGGACGGACATTGAAGCCGACGATGATCGCATTGGATGCGGACGCGAGCATGACGTCGCTCTCGGAGACCGCACCGACCGCGCCGTGGATGACCTTGACGCGGACTTCTTCGTTCGAGAGCTTCTCGAGCGACTGCGTAACTGCCTCGACGGAGCCCTGAACGTCTGCCTTGACGATCAGCGGGAGCTCCTTCATTTCGCCCTCGGCGATCTGCGAGAACAGGTTGTCGAGCGTGACCTTGCGGTACGCCTTGAACTGCTCCTCCTTCGCCTCGTGCTTTCTCTGCTCGACGAGCTCCTTCGCCAGACGCTCATCCTCAACCGCGTTGAAGATATCGCCGGCACTCGGCACCTCTGCGAGACCCGTGATCTCGACCGGCACGGACGGACCCGCTTCCTTGACGACCTTGCCCTTGTAATTCGTCATCACGCGGACTCTGCCGACTGCCGTACCCGCGATGATGACATCGCCGGTGCGGAGCGTACCGTTCTGCACAAGGATCGTCGCGATCGGGCCGCGGCCCTTGTCCAGACGCGCCTCGATGACGGTACCCTTTGCCTTGCGGTGCGGATTCGCCTTCAGCTCGCGCACTTCCGCGACAAGCAGGATGTTTTCGAGCAGCTCCTCGATGCCCTCACCGGTCTTTGCGGAGACCGGCACGCAGATCGTATCGCCGCCCCATTCCTCGCAGACGAGCTCATGCTCGGTGAGCTGCTGCTTGACGCGCTCGGGGTTTGCGCCTTCCTTATCCATTTTGTTGATCGCAACGATGATCGAAACACCGGCAGCCTTTGCGTGGTGGATCGACTCGATCGTCTGCGGCATGATGCCGTCGTCCGCCGCGACAACGAGGATCGCGATATCGGTGATATTCGCACCGCGGGCACGCATCGAAGTAAACGCCTCATGACCCGGCGTATCGAGGAAGGTGATGACCTTGCCCTCATGCTTGACCTGATATGCACCGATGTGCTGCGTGATGCCGCCGGCCTCGGTGTCAGTGACATGCGCATTGCGGATGCGGTCGAGGATCGAGGTCTTGCCGTGGTCAACGTGACCCATAACGACAACGACAGGGCAGCGCTCCTCCAGAGAATCCTCCGGATCCTCCTCATCGGTGATGAGACGCTCCTCGATCGTGACGATGACCTCGTGCTCGACCTTTGCCCCCAGCTCCTCTGCGACCAGCGAAGCGGTGTCAAAGTCGATCTCCTCATTGATATTCGCCATAACGCCCAGACCCATGAGCTTCTTGATGACATCGCGCACCTGAACCTTCAGACGGACTGCCAGCTCGCTGACGACGATGCTGTCCGGGATCATGACCTTGAGCTGCTGCTTTCTGGCGCGCTCAAGCTCAAGACGGCGCAGCTTCTCAGCCTCAGTTTCTCTGGCCTTGCCGGACTTCGCCTGCTGCTTTCTCTGCTGGGACTTCTGGTTGATCTTCTGCTTCTTCGCGACCATGTTGTCGTTCTTGCCGCCTCTGCCCTGCGGTGCGATCTGCTCGTAGCGTTCATTGTACTTGTCGAGATCGACATAGGTACCGCGGGTATCAACGGTATGACGCTGCTGGCTCGGCTGCACCTCGGTCGCCGTCGCAAAGCCGCCCTCCATCTTGACCATTTCGCCGCGCTCCTGTGCCTTTGCAGGCTTCTTCGGTGTTTTCTGGACATTGCGCGGCTGCGGCGGCTGCTTCTTCGGCTGCTCGGGCGCAGCACTCTGCGGCTTATCCTGTGCGGCAGCCTGCTGTGCAGCCTTCTTCTCCGCGGCAGCCTTCTGCTCGGCAGCGGCCTTTGCGGCAGCCTCCGCCTGCTTTCTCTGCTGTGCGGCAAGCTGGTTCTTCTGATTGCGCTCGCGGCGTGCAGCCTTTTCGGCCTGCTGCTTCTCATACATCGCAGCACGTTCTCTTGCACGGCGTTCGGTCTCGGCGGCAGTCAGCACGCGCGGAGCCGCCGGTGCAGCAGCTTCCGCTGCGGGAGCCTCCTGAACAGGCGCAGCGGTCTGTGCAGGCTGCTCCGGAGCCGCCGTCTGAACGGGTGCAGTCTGCGGTGCAGCTGCCTCCTGCTGAACGGGAGCTTCGGCAGCGGGCTGCTTTTCCTGCTGCACGGGCTTCTGCTTCGGCGTTTTCTCGGCCTTTGCCGGTTTCTTTTCTTCCTTCGTATCCGCCTTCTTCGGGCGTGCGACAGCCTCCGGCTTTGCGGCACGGGTCGGCTTCTTTGCAGTCTGCTGCGGCTGTGCAGACTCGGAACGGTCTGCAAAATACGCATTGAAATCCTTTACCTGATGCTCATGCGTATAGCATTCCAGCAGATAATTCATTTCCGCATCGGTCAGCGCGGAGGTCGGCTTTTTCAGCTTCTCATCCAGTGTCCGGAGCTTGTCGATGATCTCCTGCGCGGGGAGATTCAGGTCGGCAGCGAAATCGCTCACCCTGATCTTGTTTGTTGCCATAGGCATTACCCCCTATCGGTTTCGGCGGTCTGTGCGGGACCGCAGCTGGGCTTCGGCATATCGGTGCTGCGCCGCACAGACATGCATTTGTTACTTCAATTCTTCGGATTCCGGCAGCAGCGTCATCAGCTTTGCCGCAAATCCGTCCTCGCATACGCCGAACACCGCCGTCCGTTTCCGGAAGTAGGCCTTCAGCGCATCCATATCAAAGGGCAGCTTCCTGACGGGAAGCGTCCCTGCAAAATACCGGATCTCTTTTTCCGTCTTTTCCGAGGCATCGGCCGCAAGCAGGAACAGTCTGACGTTCCCCTGCTTTGCCGCCTCCTTGACCGCATCGAATCCGAGCAGGAGCTTTCCTGCCTTCCTGCACACCGTCAGGCTTGCGGTCAGACGGTTTTCCGCTGCATCAGGCATGACCGTTCTCCTCCTGCTGCGCCGCTGTCTGCATGGAAGCCTCCAGCGCGTCGTAGATCTCATCGGAGATGCGGGTCGAGAAGGTCCGTTCGAGGCGTCTTGCCTTCCGTGCGGCCTTCAGGCAGTCCGGCTTCGGGCAGATATACGCCCCTCTGCCGGCCAGCTTGCCGGTCACATCCAGCAGGATCGCGCCGTCCTTCTGATGCACCACGCGGATCAGTTCCCGTTTGGGCTTCATCTCACTGCAGCCCAGACACATCCGCATCGGGATCTTTTTCGGCGTCATGGTCTCAGACCTCTGCGGAACCGCCGTCGAGCTGATCGAGCTCTGCGGCGTCCTCCATGATCTCATAGCCTTCCGCATCCGCGTCCTCGGATTCCGGCTCCGGATCCGGGAACTGCGGCTTGATGTCGATCTTGTAGCCGGTCAGCTTTGCGGCCAGCTTTGCGTTCTGACCCTTGTTGCCGATTGCCAGCGAGAGCTGATCGTTCGGCACGATGACCGTCGCAGCGCGGTTCTCCTCGTCCTCGATCGTCGTGGAGATGACGGTCGCCGGTGCCAACGCGCTGGTGATGAACTTTTCCGGATCCTCGGAATACGGAATAATGTCGATCTTCTCGCCGTGCAGCTCGCTCAGCACCGCGTTGATACGGGAGCTGTGCGGTCCGATGCAGGTACCGATCGCATCGACGTTCGGGTCATTGGAGCTGACCGCGATCTTGGAGCGGAAGCCCGCCTCGCGGGAGACCGCATGGATCGTGACGGTGCCGTCCGCGATCTCCGGGATTGCCTGCTCAAACAGCTTCTCGACGAAGCCTCTGTCCACGCGGGAAATGCGGACGATCGGACGCTTTTCGCGGTTGGCGATCGTCGTGACGAACACCTTGATGAGATCGCCCTCCTTGAGCGGCTCGTAGATGCGGGTAGGCTTGCCGTCCACCATCGTCTCGGTAAAGAGCTGCTCGTTGCGGGAGAGGTAGAGCTCGGTGTGCTCGTACTCCACGGTCACGGTGCCGCGGATCGGATCGACCTGCGTGACCTTGACGGTGATGATCTCGCGCTCCTTGGATTCAAACTTCTCCATCATCTGCTGGCGGTTGATCGTCCGCAGGTCGGTGCGGATGCTCTGCTTTGCAAACTGCGCGATGCTTCTGCCGAACTTGACCGGATCGAGCAGACATTCCACCAGATCGCCGAGCTCGCAGTTGGGATCGTAGAGCTTTGCCTGCTCATAGCTGACCTCGTAGTCGGTTTTCGGCTCACCCGGCACAACGCTTTTCTTCATATAGATGTCAAAGCGGCGGGCGGCGGGGTCGATCTCCACACGGATATCGTCATCCTCCGCATAGGGGTAGGCCTTCTGCGCAGCCTTCAGCATTGCAGCCTCGATCTTCTCGACCAGCAGAGCCTGCTCGACGCTGTTCTCGCTGCCGAGTGCCGCCAGTGCTTCAAAGAACCCTTCATTCATGGCTTATGTTCCTCCTAAAATATTACAGCAGGCTTTCCGGAGCTCCGGAAAGCTGAATTACCGTGTTTGTGCGGCATCGTCGGCCGCGCGTCTGATCTCGTCCTCTGCCAGATCGGCGAGCCGGACATAGGCAATGCCGGAGAGCGGCAGCGTGAGCGTACCTTCTGCCGTTTCGAGCGTCAGGTTCTCCTTGTCGCAGGAAACGAGCGTGCCGGTCAGAGCGCGTGCGCCGTCCTCTGTCGGACGGATCATGCGGACGCGGACGGCAGAGCCCTCGCAGGCATCAAAGTGTGTCGAGCGGATCAGCTCGCGTTCGAGTCCCGCGGAGCCGACCTCCAGCGTATAGGACTGCGGGATCGGATCAAGCTCATCGAGGAGCTTGTTGAGCGGACGGGTGACATTTTCGCAGTCCGTGATGTTGACCGGACGCTCCATGTGGTCAAGGAACACGCGCAGATACCACATTGCGCCCTCCTTCTCAAACCGGACGTCCCAGACGATCAGCCCCTGCTCCTCCGCAATGGGCTGCACCAGCTCGTAGATACGGCTTTCCGTACCGCCGAATTTTCTGATCTTCATAGCATTCCCATACTCCCTGACAATTCAGATTCCGCACAGCCGTGCTCAGACATAAAACAAAGACCGGAATTTGTTTCCGGTCTTTGTTCTTCTCTATTGCTGTACTATCGTTATCATACCACTTTTCCGCTAAAAATGCAAGCAATTTTGCGATTTTCGGGGTTCTTTTCTGTCTTTTCCACAATTTCGCATATAAAAAGAATAATATTTTCGTGATAATAACAAGCAATATTTTCATATTTTTGTTTCGTATTCTTCTGATTCAGGAGCCGTGCACCTGAAGGCGCAAAAACCGTCCTGTTCCGGACAGTTGACTTTTGCGGCAATTCATGGTAAAATAATGTGAAACATTCAAAAGAGGAAAGCGGTGAATCAGCTTGCGCGCCAGGCGTGTCAATCAAATATATGCGGCAACGGCCGTCATCGCAGCGGTGCTCGGACTGATCCTCTGCGAAGCGTTCATGCCGGGAGAAGCCTCTGAGCAGATACCCGAAACGGAAACAGTGACCGTCACCGCGGCGGAAACAACGACCGCAACGACCACGGCCATGACAACGACAACAACGACCACAACAACGACCGCAGCGACGGCAGCAACGACCGTCACCACCGCCGTGACAACGGCTGCGGCGACCGCGGCAGTCCCGGATATCACGATCGGAGAGATCCCTGTCTATACCGACACCGGAACGACGGCCGTGTACAGCGCAGAGCCCGATTCCCACGGGCTCACCGATCAGGATCACGCATTCCTGAGCGACACGGTTTTCGTCGGAGACAGCATCTGCAGCGGCCTCCGCGTGTACAAGATCCTGCCGGATGACAGTGTGATCGCGAAGGGCTGTGTCGGCGCACGGAACATCTTTGACTACACCTTCCCGCTCCGGGGAAAGGAATTCGGCGTCACCTATTCGCTCTCGCTGCTGAAACCGAAGTATATTGTCTTTTCCATGGGCATGAACGACGTCAATATGACCTCGCCGGAAAAATTCTGCGAAAACTATGATTATCTGCTGAAAACGGTGCATACGCTGCTGCCGGAAACCAAGCTTTTCGTTGCGTCCGTCACGCCGATCACGGCGGACTGCGAGTTCAGCACAAACGCGAAGATCGACGCGCTCAATGCCGCGATCAGCGAGCATCTGGAGGACACCGATTATACCTATGTCGATATTGCATCTGCGCTGAAGATCTGGGACGGCTCGCTCCGTTCGGGATACAGCGGCGGCGACGGCATCCACCTCGCGCCGGATGCGTACTACGTCCTGCTGAATCAGCTCTGCGACGAGCTGGTCGATACGAAGATCGTCGGCGGCTGGAAAAACGGCGTCGCCTACGGCTGGGCAAAGAAAAAGTAAAACTGAAAGAGAACAGCCTCTCCGCAATGGAAAGGCTGTTTTTGTTATCATTTTCCGGCATTTTTCCGGTCTGCTTCCATGAGCTGATCGTTCAGCTTCATGCTCTGACACACCGGCAGATCTGCGTATTCTTCTGACAGGATCCTTGTCTCAAAGATCTTGTTGTCATCCACAAAGCAGTATTCATGTTTGACCGGCCCGCCGATCTCCTGCCCGTTCTTATCGAGCGGATCGTCCCATGTCACATCCACCCAGTAGTATTCCCCGTCCAGCTCGACGCAGTTCCATGCATGACCGCCGTCTGACTGCAGGCTCAGGGATGAACGCGCAGACTCCTTGACCGTGCCGCTCGCATACATGCAGTGTACGCCGAGTTCCCGCAGCAGATACTGATATGCCGCTGCATAACCCATGCAAACGGCAGAATGCTTCACCAGTGCACCGTAGGCCGTATGGCAGAGCTGAAAGCCGTCCTGCAGACTGCCCTGCAGATCGTATGCCGTATGCTCCACAAGATAATCATGTACAAACAGTGCTTTCTCGTAATCGCTGCCGGTTTTCGGTGCCGATTCCAGGATCCGCGCGGCTTCCTGCTTCATCTCGCGGAACATTTCCTCCGGCTGCATACCGGAAAATGCGTCCCTGAAATTAAAATCCACCTTTGCCGTCTGACCGAGCTCCGCATTGTCGCCATAGAGCGTCACAGACGGATGAACACCTGAAATCCAGAACAGCTCCGGATTGCGCCGCTGCATTTCCTCAAATGCTGCATAGACCGCCGCAAACAGCTGATCCGAGGTACTGCATTCCGTGATTGCCGTCTCGAATTCAAATTCCTTTTCAAAATGCATCGCCGCTTCGCGCATGATCGCCAGCAGTTCTTCATTCGGCACCGTGCTGTCCGCTTCCTGCTTCTGCGGACGGGCGGGCACATCGTCCTCTGACGACTGCGGCTGATGCTGTCCGTCCGACTCCGACAGATGCAAATGAATCTGTCCGCCTGATTCTCCGCCAATCTGCGGCAGCCTGCGAAGGAGCTGCCTGATTCGCCCGGAAACGGAAGGGCGCAGCAAAACCGCCGCCAGCAGCAAAAACAGCGTAAACCGCAAAAAAAGCTTCCGCCGTTTTTTCTTCTGTGTTCTCCGTCTGATTTCCGTATCAAACGATGTCTGTCCGTATTTCATATTCTGCCTGACGCCCCCTTTTTTCGTCTGTGCCTTTGAAGTCTGCTTCTGTCCGCAGTTCCCGGAATCATAAAACTGCATTTACAGTATAGCATATTATGCCGCAAAAAGCAAGCAGAGAGAAGTATTCTGCCGGAGAACGATAGGAAATGCCGCCGGGAAATATTCCAGCCGGAACTGTCTTTCCTCAGTCCGGTATCTGCGGACTTTGCTGCATCGGAAGCTGAATTTCAATGGTAAGCAGCGCGTCCTCAAACTGTGCCGTGATGCTGCCGCCCATCTGCTCCATGACCGTTTTGGCAATCGCCAGCCCAAGCCCCGTGGAGTGCTGCGCCGATTCGACGGTATAGAACCGGTCGAACAGATGCGCAAGATGCGTGCGGTCGATCTCCGCAGCGTGATTGGCAAAGCAGACCGTTCCTGCGGATGAAGCCGTAATGAACAGATCGCCGCTGCTGTATTTGAGCGCATTGTGCAGCAAGTTCGTAAAGACGCGTTCGAGCGCGGTGCGGCTGCATTTACAGAAGATCTGCTGCTCCGGCAGATTGATCTCCGGCTGTATGCCGCGCTGCGTCAGGACAGCGTAATATCCCGCGATGCATTCCTCCAGCACTGCATTGACGCAGACGCTCTCCTGTACGCTGCTGCCGTCCGCGGAAAGGATCAGCGAATAGCGGAACAGCTCCTCGGTCAGCTGACGCATCTGTTCCGTGCGCGTGCCGATCACCGCAAGATAGCGTTCCGCAGACGGCGAATGCACCTCCGCCGAAAGCAGCTCCAGATAGCCGGAGATCGCAGTCAGCGGGGTGCGCAGATCGTGGGAGATGTTCGTGACAGCGTCCTTGAGTTCACGGTCGCCGGAGAGATATTTCAGCTGCTGCTCCCGGAGCGTATCGAGCTGCCGGTTCAGCGAGGCCGTCAGTGCTCTGACCGCACGGTCGCCGGTCGCGAGCCGCAGCGGAACATTCGTATCCGCCGAAAGCCGCTTTTCGAGCTGCTCCGTCAGCCTGCGCAGATCGGCGCGCATGAGGATCAGCTTGATGACGGCGGCGAGCAGCAATGCCGCCAGAACGCCGCAAAGGATCCAGAGGAGCATTCCTGCACCGCCTTTCCGTATCAGTTGAAGTTTTTGTTCGGCGCGAACAGCAGTCCGCCCGCGAACAGCAGCAAAGTCAGGCCGGACAGCGCAGCCGGGCAGTAATACAGTGTGTGCCGTTCCGCGGTGCGGCCTTGCGCATCTTTATCCGAGATATCTTCATAAAGATCGCTTTCCTCGATCTGGATATACGCATGGAACGCCGCCATGACCGGGTTGACCGTGTCGAGCGCTTCGCAGACCGTCCGGAGCGGCCCGTGCAGTGCCTGCGGATTGCGGACGCGCTTCTCCCGGTGACTGACGACCTCGCCCTGTTCATTCCGGACGACCTCGAAGTCCTCGATGGAATACTGCGGCTGCTGCAGCTTGGCAGTCAGCATCAGGCCGCCCATGCCGGTCACGGCGAACAGCACGCAGCCGGTCACGACGATCGCCGCAGACGAACGCGCATAGTACCAGATCAGCGTCATCAGCACGGCGAAAAACAGGTAGCACACCAGAAACAGCAGAAAGAGCTGTGCCGCTTTCTTCGGCGTGAAATACTGCACATAGAGCAGCGCGGCATAAAGCACCGGACAGACGGTCAGGATGCACTGTACCAGTGCGGTGCCCGCCGCGATGATCATTTCCGTCAGCAGCAGTTCACCCTTTGAGGCACCGCCGATCAGCTTATTCCGGCTCATGCCGCTTTCGTGTTCGAGCGCACCGCGCAGCATCCGGAGTGCCGCAGAAACTGCAAGCCCGAAGATCAGAGCGAAAACCAGCACCTCGCTGTCCAGATAAAACCGCATACCGCGTTCGGGATCAAACCGCCAGAACACCGGAATCGTGATCAATCCGCAGAGCAAACTGATGAGCAGAGCGAGCCATGTGTAACCGCTGCGCAGATCGCGCCGGAGTCCCGCGCGGAGAAGTGCCCGCATCATGACAGCTCCTTTCTCCGGAACAGCAGCCAGCCGGCCAGTGTGAGAGCCGCCAGCATCCCCAGCTGCCACGGCAGATACTGCGGGAGCAGCGCGTACATCAGTGCGCGGTATTGTTCGGTTTCCTGCTTTTCCATTTCTCCTGCTTCCGGGTTATCGGAATAATTGAACTGCGAGATCACCGCGTTCAGCGGCCTGACCGGATTCAGGGCATCGACGACGCTGAGCGCGATGCGTGCAGGGCCGCCGATATACTTCGGATTCGGCCGCTCCTTCTGTACCGGTTCCGCATATTCCGGCAGCGGATTGCCGCTGTAATCGACCGGCTTTCCGTCCTTTCCGACCAGAATATTCTGTTCGTTCCAGTGTACGCCGGAATCCTTCGGAAGCTCGATCGTGAACGAGCCGTCCGAATTGAAGCCGTAGCTGCTTTCGCCTTCGGGAGCCGTCAGGGACACCTCAGTGACATATTTTTCCGGCGTATGCAGCGCGTCATCGCAAAAATAATTCAGCGCATAGAGACCGAACACCGCGCCCATGCTGAGCATCAGTGCAAGGATGCGTCCGCGCATCTGCGAGCAGAGCAGCACGGTCAGTGCCGCGCAGCCAAAGAAAATCAGCAGCAGCGAGAGCAGCGCGGTCAGCATATTTTTCACCGGCAGCGCAATGACAGCCTTGTATACGATCAGGCCGAAGGGCAGCAGGAATGCGAGCAGCAGTGCGGCGGATACGAAAAGTGCCGCCAGCATCTCCGCAAGCAGGATCCTGCCCTTTGACTTTCCTGCAATGACCTTATTGCGGAAAATGCCGTCCTTATGCTGCGAGGTAACGATGACCGCCAGCACGGCACTCTGCGCAAACAGGATCAGCATAAACCAGAAATCATCCGGATGCAGCGCGATGCCTCTGCCGATCCATGCGGATTCGGCACCCTTCAGCAAGCCGTAAACGAACGAACAGAGCAGTGCGGCAAGGGTCAGCGGATACGTGAAATACCGCCGGAGATTCGTTTTCAGAAGTGCTTTCATTTCAGCGCAGCTCCTTTCTGCGGAACAGCAGCCAGCCGGCGAAGCAGTACAGCGCAAATGCACTGAGCTGCACCGGCAGATACTTCGGGAGCAGCGAATAAAGCATCTCGCGTTCCTGCGTGCGGTACGCAACATTGATATTGCCGGCTGATTTTTCCGGATCAATTGTCCGGTACTGTACGGCGGCCGTGTTCAGAGGGCGGAGCGGGTTGAGGGTATCGACAACGGTCAGAAACGTCCGCCATGGCCCGCCGATATACTTGATGTTCTGATTGACGCGCTGCACCGGCTGATACTGCTCCTGCAACGGGGAACCGTCGGTATCGACCGGTTCGCCGTCGCTGCCGACAAGGATCCCTGCTTGGTTCCAGTGTACGCCCGAGGACGCAGGCAGATACAGATAACGCACGGCATGGCGGTAGGTATTGACCGTTTCCGCAGGCGGATCCGGATCGTCTGTCAGTTCCAGCGTAATGACCATTTTGTCCGACGGATACAGTTCATAATTGCAGAGATGATTTGCCGCAAACAGCACGAACATTCCGGCTGTGCAGAGAACCAGTGCGCCCATGCGCTTCTGTATCTGCGTACAGAACAGGATCGTCAGGGCGGCAGCAGTCTGGAAGATCAGCAGGATCATGGTGCCGCCGGCAATGGTATTTCGCAGCGGGATCGCATTCAGTGCGCGATGGGCGGTCAGGCAAAACAGCAGGAAATATGCTGCCGGCAGCAGAAGGGAAACGATTAGGCCGGAAAGCAGCGTACTGAAAAAAACCGTGCCTTTGGAATGACCGGCGATCGCCTTGAGCCGAAAAATGCCGTCCTGATACTGCGACGAGATCACGACAGCAAGCACGGCCGCTTGCGCACACAGCAGTAACAGAAACAGAAATATGTCCGGCTGTGTGTGCATGAAGATCATAAAGGCGTATTCCTGCCGGATGCGGACCCCATCAATCGTTCCGAGAAATGCGGCGAACAGCAGCGCGGCTAAAGTCAGCGGATGCGTGAAGTACCGCCGGAGATCGGTCTTGAGGAGTGTGCTCATTTGGCTGCACCCCCCTCCGGCTGCGGGTCGCCGACCAGATTGATGAAGTAGTTTTCGAGGCTTTCCTCCTGCTCCGTGACGGAGATCAGCTCGCAGCCCTCCGCCTCCAGGAGCTTCGTCAGCTCGGTGATCCGGAACGTGCCGTAGAGGTTTGCGGTCTGCTCGGAGAGAATCTCGTAGTCCGTGCCGGTCGGTTCCAGTGCACGGGAAAGCAGCGCGGTATCATTGACGACCGCGTGCAGATACTTGCGGCATTTCTTTTCAAGGTCGGCCGCGCTGATCTCCTGCACGAGATGCCCCTTGTCAATGAAGCCGTAATGCGTGGCGAGGCGGGAAAGCTCATCCAGAATGTGACTGGAGATCAGCACTGTAATATTCTGCTCACGGTTCAGCCGCAGGATCAGCTCACGAATCTCGATGATGCCCTGCGGATCAAGACCGTTGACGGGTTCGTCAAGGATCAGGAAATCCGGCTTGCCGCACAGAGCCATTGCAATGCCGAGCCGCTGCTTCATTCCGAGCGAGAAATTCCGCGCCTTTTTTCTGCCGGTATCGGCAAGACCGACCAGCTTCAGCAGTGCGTCAATGCCCTCGAACGAGGGCAGACCCAGCAGCGTATACTGCATTTCGAGATTTCTTCGTGCAGAGAGGTCGCCGTAAAACGCCGGTTTTTCGACGACCGCACCGATGCGCTTTCTGACATCGAAAATCGCCGCTTCCTTCGAGCTGACGCCGTAGAGCATATAGTCGCCCTCAGTCGGTTCCTGCAGCCCGCAGATCACGCGGATCGTCGTGGTTTTTCCGGCACCGTTCCGGCCGACAAAGCCGTAGACAGCACCCTTCGGGATGTGCATGGTGAGTGCATCCAGAGCCCGCATGTTTCCGTAACGCTTGGTAACTGCATTTGTCGTAAGTACATATTCCATATATGTATCCCTCCTTCTGTTACAATCATATCACAGAAGTGTAAAGAAAACGGTCAGCAAAAGCGTAAAGATTTTGTAAAGATTCCGCGTTATTCCCGATGCAGACGGAATCCGATGCCCCAGACTGCCTCAATGCTGCAGATGCTGCCCGCCCCGCGGAGCTTTCTGCGGAGATTGCTGATATGCTGCTTTAACGAGGTTTCCGTGCAGTCCGGCGTATCGGCAGCGATCTGTTCGAGCACGGCAGATTTTGTGACGACCTGCTCCGGATTGCGCAGCAGCAGCTTTAAGATCGCGTGCTCTGTGCGCGTCAGGCGGACTTCATCGCCGCAGACCGACGCAAGCGGTGCGTCGTCACTGAGCGTGATATCCGCAAAGGAAGAAGCGGCAGCGGTCTCCGTGCTGCGGTTTCTGAGCTGTACCGCGACCCGCGCAAGCAGTTCTTTCGTATGGAACGGCTTGGTGATGTAGTCCGCGGCACCGCCCAGCAGCAGCGCGACCTTGTTGTCCGTGTCGATCTTCGCGCTGACAATGATGACCGGAATCCCCTTGATCTGCGGGAGAAGCTGCTCACCGGAAAGCCCCGGCAGCATCAGATCCAGCAGCACAAGATCGGGCTTTTTTGTCTTGATGCACAGGAGTGCCTCCGTACCGGAATACGCCCGCGAAACGGTATAGCCCTGCGCGGTCAGCGTCTCCTCCAGCAGATTGCCGATATCGGCATCGTCGTCGATCACAAGAATATGCGCCATAATGCATCCTCCGTTCATGGTTTGTCTGATCTTGTTTTAGTATACCATATCCTGTTGAAAAACGCAATGGGGAAGCAGCGGAACCGTGCAGTTTCTATTTTTCTGTGTTATAATACATTTTGCAGGAAACCTTTTTTCACGCTTTGCGATAATATGACTGAGGGGGTGAGGTGGTGAATGATGCCGCGATCATTGCGCTGCTGCAGAAGCGCGATGAAAAAGCTTTGCTGGAGATCCGTCAGGCTTACGGCGGACTGTGCTTTCAGACAGCCTATCGGATTCTCGGAAGCCGTGAGGATGCAGAGGAATGCGTCAGCGACATGCTGATCGGCGTATGGAACAGCATTCCGCCGGACACCTCGGAAGGTTTATGTCCCTATTTGCTGGCACTTGTGCGGCGTTCGGCGGTGGACTGTCTGCGCCGGACGACCTGTCAGAAGCGCGGCGGCACCCAGTATGCAGCAGCCCTTGATGAGATCGCAGAGATCATCCCCTCAGATGAACGGACCGAATCACAGGTAGAGCGCCGGGAGGTGCTCGCTGCCGTCACTGTTTTTCTGCGCAGCCTTCCAGAGCGGCAAAGACAGATCTTCATGCTGCGGTATTATGCAGCACTGCCGGTCAGGGAGATCGCCGGAAAGCTCGGGATGACGCCGAATGCCGTCAAGCTCTCACTGATGCGGACAAGGCAAAAGCTCAAGGAAGATTTCAGAAAGAAGGGATTGCTATGAACGCAGACGATTTTCTGGAGCTGCTCAGCGATATGCCGCAGGATATGATCGCGGATTGTGCTGTGCTGCTCGCAAAACCGCCTTCAGATAACGCATCTGTCCTGATGCCGCGTATTGTCTCCTGTGCAGCAGCTGCGGCCTGCATCGCGGCAGTATCCGGCATGGGATATCTGTTGAAGGATGACGGCATGACACAACAGAGCAGCATTCCGGAAGCTGTTATGCAGGAAACAGCATCGGCCGCTGATTCTGTACCTGTCACGGTACAGCAAACGACTGCCGTTTCTGCTGAAACTGCAATACCCGGACAAACGGATACTTCCGTGCAGTCCGCAGAAGAAGTCCCTGCGGAGACTGCCGCAGAAACCGTATGGATTCCTGCTGAAACAGAATCCGTGACCGCGGATACAGGGAAGGCCGAACCGGAGCGCATCACAGTGCCGGAGATCACCGGTGATCTTGATCTGGACGGCAGATTCACACATGCAGACCGCCTGTGGGCAGAACTGATTTTCTCCGCAGAGCTTGACGGCGTAGCCGATGAGCTGCCGCTGACGGATGCGCAGCTGCGGCAGTGTGATCTGATCGCGGATGATTGCCGCAGTCCTCTGGGAGAAGCGGAATACAATGCGTTTCAGCAAACTGCAAAGCTGATCTATCAGTATGATGTTCCGGCGGTTCTGAATGTCCGGGATTATCTCGGTCAGCAGGCATATTATGACGATTATATCAAACAGAAAGAGGTGAAGCCGTGGGAAGATACCCGGATCGACTGGGAAGCACTCGGACTCCCGGCGCACCCGACCGAAGCGGAGTTTTTGTCTGCAGTCGATTGGCATTATGCTTTGGAGCACGCGGAAAGAAAAGATGAAATGACATCCGATGAGAAGACCGCGCTTCGGAAGAAATGTCAAAGCACAGTCGGCAGATACATGGAAATGCAAGCGGCACTGTATGTTCCGCAGGAACCGACACCGGAACAGCAGGCCTGCGCCGGGCTGACAAATATCATTCAGCTTTATGTACGCAGCAGGCATGAAGCGCGATACGGTGAACAGGCATGGAGCTGGTTTGCGGAAGCAAACTTTGAAAATGTCCCTCTGCTGACGCAGGACGAGCTCCTTGCAAAACTGGAAGCCGCAAAGGAATGGAATTTCCGGATGAATGATGAATAAGAACCGCCTGTCCCGAATGAACGGGGCAGGCGGTTTTCTTCTCTGTATGGCTTCGGCACACCGGCAATGCTGTATTCACTCCGCCGGCACCGCCGCCGCCGTCCATGTCATCGGCTCGGCACGGTATTCCGCAGGCATCGGATAAAGCCCCTGCCCGACCGGTACGAGCGCGGCAAGCCGGAAGCCGTTGTCGCGGAGCTCCTGCTCGATCGCGGCACGCGTCCAGAAAATATCGTAGATATGATATTTTCCCCAGCCGTTCTTCTGACGGTGCGGCACCTCAAAGCGCACGTTCGGCACATCGAACAGCAACACACCGTCCGGTTTCAGAGCGGCGTGCAGCCTTGCCCAGAGCTTTCTGCGGACGCTGTACTCATAATGCCGGATGAACCGGAAAATTGTGATCGCGTCAAACTGC
This sequence comes from Ruminococcus sp. Phil11, assembly GCA_001940925.1. Lineage (GTDB taxonomy): Bacteria > Bacillota > Clostridia > Oscillospirales > Ruminococcaceae > Firm-04. Next base: position 84,884 of record MSGZ01000027.1, on the reverse strand, counting down.
CCGCCGGGATCGCCGGAGAGCAGGTCAAGCTCCCTGACCGTGACGGCATCGTCCGGAAACCGGCTGCGGAGCACGGAGAGCATCGCCGGGGATGCGTCGCCAGCGGTACAGTGTCCGAACTGCAGCAGCTCCTGCAGGATCCGGCCGCTGCCGCTTGCAAGATCGAGCAGCTCTGCGTCCGGCTTGCGGCGGAGATAATGCTCCAGCAGCACGGAGACGGTCTGCCGCTCCATGAGGTCAAAGCAGTTCTGCGGATAGGCGGAGAACCGCTCGTCGGTGTAATTGTCTGCAACATCCTGCCGCTGATAGTAGGCCTTCAGCGCGGCGTGTCCCTTGACCAGATGCCGCTGATTCAGCTTGAGCTGCCGGTCCCATTCGTAGAGCGTCACAACGCCGGCCGGAACCGCGTTCTCAATGCAGTCCTCCGCAAAACGGATGAACGACTGCCCGGAGAGAATCTCATGCAGCTTGTCAATGCGCCACGCCTCCTGAAATGCTGCATAATGCGAGGGAATCAGGTTCAGTGCGGCGGTCAGCGCGTCCGCGTCGGTGCCTTCGGCGAGCAGGCCGATGCCGCAGGCCGCAATCAGCTCGGAGATGCCGGAAACCGGTGTCGCAATGACCGGAATATTCATCAGCATCGCTTCGAGTGCGGAGAGCGGACACGCATGGTTATAGTTGTAATCGGTATACGGGATCAGCACACAGTCGATTTCGCTGTAAAACTCCGCCATATCGCATTTTCCGGTGCGGATTTCGCAGTTCGGTGCTGCTTTCAGTTCAACCGGCACCGGATTCATTTCGTCATCCCGCCAAAGCACAATGAAGCAGATATCCGGATTCCGCTGCACTGTCTCACAGAGCACCGAAACGCCGCGCGCATCATTCTGCTCCGGCTGCATCGGAGAGGACGCAAACCCGACCGTGATATGCTCCGGATGAAACGGACGCGGCCTGCGGCAGAACATTGCCTTTTCGGTATTGACATACGGATAAATGACTGTCGGTCGCCGGAAGCCGTGCCCCTCGAGCACATCCGCAGCGTGCTTTGACGCAGTGCAGTAGTGATGCACGCCCGCGTCACAGAGATGCAGGAATTCCTGCATAGCACTGCCGCCGAGCGTCTGTGCGGGATTCTGTCCGCTGGCGCGCACAATCGCATTGCGCAGCAGCATACAGTTCTCGCCCGCCGTGATGATCGCAGTCGTGCTCTCGCAGAAGATCAGCAGGGCAGGGTCATGCTCGCGCAGCCATGCGGCAAGCTGATTTTCCGGCACATAGTATACATCGCCGCTCTGCGCAGCCTCCGAGCCGGACGGCTCCACAGAAACAATGCAGACCGGATACCGGCTGCCGCGCTGCATCAGGCGGTAAAGGTCCCAGACCTCGTTGCGGATCGCCTCCATGCCGGCACCGCTGCCGAAGCGGGCGCAGACCAGCGCGATCGGCTTGCACTGTGCGGGTGCCGTCAGATTGCGGACGGATTCCGCCAGCAGATTGCGGTAATCCGCGCCGAGCTTTTCGAGTGCGCGTTCTTCGCCCTCTGCATTGGCGGCGTTCTGCACATTGCGGAACTCCTGAAACAGTGCCTCCGTCCCAATCACCGGAACGGCGGTCAGCGGTTCGAGCCCCGCGTCCATGCGGCTTTCCGGCGCGGCGATCATCAGGCTGCGGTCAATACGGTCCGCGAGGTTCTGCAGCTGCTCCTTATGCTCCGCGTAATTTCTTGCAATGACCGCCCGCTGCGATTTGCGCAGCTCGGTGAGGCGGTGCTCGGTGATCGCGGTCAGCGCGGAAAAATGTGCCTCCAGCGCATTGACGCTCTCATTGAGTGCCGCGAGCATTCCGGCGGTCTCCTCGTTAAAAATATTCTGCTTGCCGCCGAACGGCTGCACATACCAGAATGTCAGCTTTCTGCCGAGACGTTTTGCCAGCTTGAATTTTCCTGCCGGTGCAGGAACGACGGTGAAGCTGTCCTTCGCATTCAGGACAGCACGCAGCTTTTTCTCTCTGTCTTCCTGATTCATATTTCAGCTTCCTTTCTCACTTCGCGTCACTCCGCGTCTGTCTCCCAGCGGTGCTCCAGTCTCGTGACGCCTGTCTCGTCGATTGTATTGTATACGGTAAACCGAACCGCCTGTGCGGCGTAGTCATAAGCAAACATATCCAATCTGCGCAGGGCAACATCAAACCAGTATGTGCCCGCGATCAGATTCATCGGGGAAAAGATACAGCGGATTGTTCCGTGCTGCTTCAGCTTCAGCGGCTGCATCCGTTCGCGCTGGGTATTCGTGCCGTAGCAGAGTGCCTTGTCTGCGCGGTACAGTGCCAGCCCGATCAGCGCGTCCCCGGCCTGCGCCGGGTCTGCCTCGTAGGTCAGCCGCAGCGTGACCGTATCGCCGGTGCGGAATGTGCTGATGCGTTCGCCCTGTTCATTGAGCAGGCAGATATCCGTCCATTTGGCAGGCGTATCCTGCTTCTCCGCTTCGGCAGCCTGATTCGGCCGGACCGGCGCACACAGTTGTCTGCGCTGCCCCATGAAGTCCAGATACGCAGGATGCACCTCGTTCGGCGCGCCCTCCATGCGGATCTTTCCGCTGTCGATCCAGACCGTGCGGTCGCAGATGCGTTCGAGCTGCGCCATGCTGTGCGAGACAATGACGATCGTTGTGCCGGACGCCTTGATCTCCATGAGCCGCTCGAAGCATTTTGCCTGAAAGGCCGCGTCACCGACGGCGAGGATCTCGTCGATCAGCAGAATATCCGCGCCGACATGGATCGCGACAGAAAACGCCAGCCGCATATACATGCCGGAGGAATACGTCCGGACGGGATTGTCGATGAACTCCTGCATTTCCGAGAACTCGATGATCTCGTCGAGGCGTTCCTCTATTTCCTTATGCGTCAGCCCGAAAATGGATGCATTTGTAAAAATATTTTCTCTGCCGGTCATATCCGGATGAAACCCGGCACCGAGCTCGATCAGCGAGGAGACCCTGCCGTTCAGCTTTACGCTGCCGCCCTCCGGATATAGAATACGGCTCATCAGCTTCAAAAGCGTGGATTTGCCGCATCCGTTTTTGCCGACCAGTCCGATTGCTTCGCCCTGCTCCACGGTCAGTGAAATGCCGTCCAGCACGGTACGCTCCTCATATTTCCGCCGCTTGGCCGAGAGCGTTTTCTCCTTGAGGGATCTGCCCTGATCGGCATAGATGCGGAATTTTTTGGTCAGCTCCTGTATTTCGATTGCGAACAAGCGGGATTCCTCCGTTTCATTGATGCGCAGTGCTCCGTGCGGTCTTTCGCCTGACCGTTCCGCCGCGTCACGGCTGCGGAAAGCTGTTCCGCAGGTCAAATTCCGTACCGTCCGGTGCGCGGAGCACATCACCGTCCCGTACATTTTCGTATATTTGCTGCTGTCCGCTGTCATCCGTGAGCTGAACAGTCAGCGTACCGGTGTGCAGCGTGCGGACAGTCACGGTATCGGTCAGGAGCGTGCCGTCGGTCACGCCGGAAACCGTATAGCAGTCATCCTGCGCCGTGCGGATGCAGAGGATGCGCTTATCCGGGTCAAGATTTTCCTCTTTGTTGACAAACGCAATCTCCGCCGGATTATAAATCTTCATATAATCCTGCGTATAGTTCGGTGCAAGGTGAATGCCCTCATGCTCCGGCGCATAAAGCTGGAAGCTGTCATCGCAGTCCGTGAACGGTGCCGCAGAGACCGTGCGGTCAAAGCTGCGGTAATGCCGGAGCTGTTTTTCAAAGTAAGGCTTCCACATGTCGTTGACGCAGCTTGCACAGAGCGTCATGCCGAACACGAACGCCGTCAGCAGGCCGCGGACAGTCTTTTTCTGTGCAGTGCCGCCTGCCCCGCGGTAAAGCGCAATGCCCGCAGCCGCAAGAAACGCGACGAGGAAGAAGTAGCTGTAAAAGCTCGGCACATAGCCGGTCGTGCCGCGTCGGTGCCATTCAATATACTTTTCGCTGAAGCTGATGAGCAGGCACGGAACCGGAATTCCGATGCCGGTAAGCAGCAGAACGCGGTACAGCTTTCCGCGGTCAATCCTGATCTGCGGGAGCAGCACGAACACCGCCGCAGCGGTCAGGAATGCGCAGACCCATGCCGCCGGATGCAGCAGATGTCCGCAAAACCGGAGCACAGAAAGCTCCTCTCCCCGGCCCATGCGCATCAGCTCCGCAGTCGGGAGCATCGAGGTGCTGTAGGTACCGAGCGCGGAGAGGCTGACGAACGGCTCCCGGAGCATCATCGAGGTGCCGTCATAGTCCGAAGGATACAGATACTGCCAGCCGAAATAAACGATGCAGTAGAAAAAGGCGGTGCAGGTCTGCGGGAGCATCCTTTTTGCAGATGCGCGCAGATATGCAAAGTACGTGGTTTTCTGCGCTGTCGCGAGCAGCGACCATACGGCAAAGATCAGCAGTGCCGCGACGAACGCCTCATAGATCATGCAGGCTGTCAGCAAAAACAGACAGCTCAGGACCGTATGCCGTTTTTTTCCGCTTTTCAGCCGTTTTCCGAAGAAATACAGTGATAAAAGCAGCAGGCCGACCGGCAGTTGATGACAGAACGCATAGGAGATCAGCAGATTGTGATTCGCATTGATGCAGAACCACGCGGAGCAGAGCATGACGCTCAGTGCGGCAAATTTCCGGCTGACCTCTGATTTCAGCAGCAGATACAGCGCGGAGAGATCAAACAACAGCGTACCGTATGATACAAGCTTATAAAACCACGCCTTGTTGAGCATAAACGGAAAACCGAGCAGAAAATGATTCCACAAATGCGAAATCCTGCCCCTTTTCGCGGAGCTCAGTGCATTCGCCGCGAGCATCCCGCGGCGCACCAGCGTATAATTCCGCATATCGTCGTGCGTAGCAAACAACAGCGGGTAAATCTGATAGAACAGCCAGAGCAGTGCCGCTGCACACGCAAGCAGAGGCAGTATGTTTGTGCGTTTTGTTCTGTGTTTGTCCATTACAGTTCCTCAGCAAAGCGTCTTTGCAGACGCGAGAATATCAGGGCACCGGTCACCAGTACGGCAAGGCTGACGGCAAATGCAAGCCCCAGAAGCGGAAGCTGCGGTGCCTTCCTGTAGTACAGGATATCGCGGTAGGAGAGAATAAGCGGTGCCATCGGATTCAGCAGATACCAGCTTTTCCAGCTCTCCGGCACAAAGTCAATGCCGTAAACGACCGGAGAGAGATACATCCACGCCATACTCAATACGCCGGTGATATGCTCCAGATCGCGGATATAAACCGTCACTGACGAGGTGATGAGATTGATGCCGAGCACAAGGATAAACTGCACTGCCATAACCGGAATCAGCCACGGCAGCGCGGCAAAGCTGATACCGAGCCCCATGATCGCGATCACCGCAAACACGATGATGAACGAAAAGAGCATATTGCAGAAGCTGCTGACCGTATATGCAAGCGGCAGCACCTCCCGCGGAAAATAGATTTTCTTGATCATGTTCTTCTGATCGAGCACGAGCTTGGCACCGGTCGTCAGCGAGGACGCGAAAAAGATCCACGGCACCAGTGCTACGAACAGATGCAGGTAATAATTCGGGATGCCGCTTTTCAGGATCACCGAAAAGACCATGGTATAGACCAGAAGCTGCAAAAGCGGATTGATAAACGTCCAGAGGAAGCCGAGCACGCTGCCCTTGTAGCGGCCCTTCAGATCCTTCCGGACAAGGCTTGCGATCATTTCGCGGTACTGATAGAGTTCATGCAGTTTTTGTATCATGCCTGCTCCTTCAAAAGTCTGCGTGCGTCCTCCAGCATATCTGCGACGGTCTGCGCAGCGGGAATCTGCGGAGACCAGTCGGTGTCCGCCTGTAATGCGGAAATATCCGCAGCAATGACCGGCACATCGACCGGCCGCAGCTTCGCGGGATCGGTCTCCACAGCAAAAGGGACGCTGCACTGTTCGCGGATCATCGCAAGAATATCCGAAACGGCAATTGCCTTTCCGCTGCCGACATTATAGACCGCACCGGGTCTGCCTTTTTCCAGCAGCAGTGCGTATGCACGGACGATGTCGCGGACATCGGTAAAGTCGCGTCTGGCGGAAAGATTGCCTGTCCGGATGACCGGTTCGCGCAGACCGCATTCAATTTCAGCGGCCTGTTTGCAGAAATCCGCAGCAGCGAAATCCGGCCGCTGTCCCGGGCCGAAATGATTGAACGCCCGCACCGCGACAATTTCCATGCCGTAAGCGCGGACATAAAGCTGCGCAAACTGTTCTGCCGCAGCTTTGGTTGCAGCGTATATATTGGCAGGGTGCAGCGGCGTATCCTCCCTGACCGGAATCTGCTCCGGACGGAGCGCACCGTATTCCTCACCGGACCCGATCAGCAGAATGCGCGGCTGTTCCGGCAGCATTCTTGCGGCTTCCAGCAGATTGACTGTGCCCTTGATATTGATATCGGCCGTGAGCTGCGGCTTTTTCCACGAAAGTGCGACCGAGCTCTGTGCCGCAAGATGCAGGATGCAGTCCGGCTGAATGTCATGCAGCAGCGCGGCAGCCGCCTCCGCATCGAGAATGTCGAGATCATGCACGGTGCAGAGCGGAATGCAGTCCGCTGCGATCTGCTCCTGCGGAAGCTTTGCCGCATGAACAATTCCCGTTCCGGAAAGCTGCCGGATCGCATACGCACCGACGAAGCCTGCCGCACCGATTATCAGTGATTTCATCGTATCAACGCCTTTTCGGTTGTTTTTCGGAGCCCTGCGGCAGCAGGACGTCCCGCGTTTTTTTCATGACTGTATCCAGGGAAAACTCTTTTCGGACACGTTCTCCTGCCGCTTTGCCGTACTGTTCCCGCAGCGCGTCATCGGAAAGCAGCTTCTCCATAGCAGCAGCAAGCGCATCCGCATCTGAGGGCGGAACGGTCAGACCGGTCTCGCCGTCTAAGCTGACCAGCGGAACACCGGTCGGCAGCGCGGTATTGATGACGGGCTTGCCGTAGAACATCGCTTCAAGCTGGACAATGCCGAAGGCCTCGCTGTTTGCGACAGACGGCAGCACGAAGATGTCACAGTCCGCGAACATATCGCGCAGCTCCGGCGTCATGCGTCTGCCGAGGAAGTGTACACGTTCCGCAATGTCGAGTGCCCCGGCCCGTTCTTTCAGCTCCTGTTCGAGAACGCCCGTACCCGCAAGAAACAGCTCTGCACGGCCCTGCAGCTTTGCAAAAGCTTCCAGCAGAACGTCCGCGCCTTTATAATAAACCAGACGGCCTGTAAACAGGATTTTTTTCGCAGATTTATCATGCAGTCTATCCTGCAGCGGCGTCTGATGCGGCCGGTTTTCGTAGGCAGCGGGGTCAATGCCGTAGGGAACGATCACGCATTTTTCGCGGTATTCCCGCAGATACGGCGAGCTGTCGATATGCGCCTGCGTCGCGACAAGAATCGCATCGGCACGCTTTAAGAGCCGCTTCATCAGCGGCTTGTAAAATTTCAGCATCAGCTTCTGCCGCACGACATCGCTGTGCCATGCGACGACCACGCGCCCCTTATAGCCTGAAAGCAGCAGTGCAAGATCGGCAAGCGGAAACGGCAGATGCAGTTCAACAGTGTCGCAAAGCATGACCTTCCGCCGGAAATCGCCGGGATAGGAGAGCGAGACCGGACAGGACGCGACCGTTCCGAAGCTGCCCGAATAGGTCACGGGGACACCGTGAATCCTGTCCTGTTTCGTCAGGCCGATGCTGTCGCGGCAGCAGAGCACCTTTGTTTTCGCGTATTTCCGCATATATTCAGCGGTCTGCTGCATCACAGTCTCGATCCCGCCGATATGCGGGTCATAGGCCTTGCCCGTGATGAGCAGCCTCGGACGGTTTTTCGTTTCCGGTCTGATACCGCCTCTGTGATTCATCGTTGTCTCCTTCGGTTTCATACGCCGAGCTCCCGATAGACCGCATACAGCTTTTCGGCAGCACTGTCCCAGCTCATTTCGGCGGCTCTCGCAAAGCCGAGCTCCGCAAGCTTCTGCCGTGCCGCATCCTGCTCTGCCAGATACTTCAGGCCGGACGCGATCGAGCGGACGCTCATCGGGTCACAGAGCAGTGCCGCGTTTCCGACCGCTTCCGGCAGGGATGCCGCCTTTGCCGTCAGAACGGGACATCCGCAGGCCATTGCTTCGAGCGGCGGCATCCCGAAGCCCTCATAGAGCGACGGGAATACAAATCCGACCGCACCGGAATAAAGTGCCGCCATATCCCCTGCCGGGATATACGACGGAAAATGCACATGACCTTTGACCTCCGGCTGCTCCGCTGCGGCAAAGATCGCCTCATACTGCCAGCCCTTGCCGCCCGCGAGCACAAGCTCCGGCGCATCAGGCAGGAGCTTGCGCAGAATGCCGTAAGCTTCGATCAGACGCACGAGATTCTTGCGCGGTTCAAGCGTGCCGAGATACAGGAAGTATCTGTCCGGCAGATCATGCGCCTTTTTCACGCGGGCGATTTCCGCGTCAGAGGCGGGCGCAAACCGCTTCGTATCGACGCCGCAGGGCACGACCCTGATCTTCTCCGCAAATTCGGGATAATATTTGATGATCTCGCTGCGGGAGAATTCGCTGTCCGTGACGATGCAGTCAGCACGCTGCATGGAGCATTTCAGTCCCGTTTCGAGCAGGATCTTTGTGCGGGTGCGCATCGTTTCCGGATAGGCGCGGAGCACCATGTCATGCACGGTGACGACGGTTTTTCCGTGCACGCCGGGCGGGACGATATAATTGAAAAAGTGCGTAATATCTGCCCAATCGCCCTGAAATGCGCGGTACGGCACCGGCACGAAATTCGTCAGCATCCGGTAGAGCAGCGGAGAGCATACCGCCGGATGCAGCGGGGTATTTTCCCGCACAAACGGCTGCATCCGCCGGACCTTTTCTTCCGGCGAACGCAGCGTGAAATATTCAAATCGGTAATTGTGTTCCGGATGCAGCCGGGAAACCGCCTCCGTAAGATATGCCTCACACCAGCCGACACCGGAGATCAGATCACCGGTCAGCGGGCTTGCATCAAATGCAATATTCATGCTTCACCAGTTCCAGATCGTTCTGCGCCATGCGCGTGACCAGCTCCGCGAAGGAGATCTCACGCTGCCAGCCGAGCTTTGTCTCCGCCTTGGTCGGGTCACCGAGCAGCAGCTCGACCTCCGCAGGACGGTAAAACTTCGGATTGACCTTCACAACGGTTTTGCCGTTCGCCTTGTTGATGCCGACGGTATCAACGCCCTCGCCCTGCCATTCGATCTCAATGCCGACGGCGCGGAACGCCCATTCCGCAAACTCTCTGACCGAGCGCGTCTCGCCGGTCGCAACGACATAGTCATCCGGCGCATCCTGCTGCAGCATCAGCCACATCGCGCGGACATAGTCCTTAGAGTGTCCCCAGTCGCGCTTCGCATCGAGATTGCCGAGCTCAACAAATTCCTGCTTTCCGAGCGCGATCCTTGCGGCGGCATCGGTGATCTTTCTCGTGACAAATTCCTTGCCGCGGCGCTCCGATTCGTGATTGAACAGGATGCCGGAGCAGGTGAACAGCCCGAAGCTCTCGCGATAATTCTTCGTGATCCAATGGCCGTAAAGCTTCGCGACGCCGTAGGGGCTGCGCGGATAGAACGGGGTCGTTTCCTTCTGCGGGATCTCCTGCACCTTGCCGAACATCTCCGAGGTAGACGCCTGATAGAAGCGCGCCTCCGGCTTGACCGTGCGGATCGCTTCGAGCAGATTCGTCACGCCGAGCGCGTCAATTTCCGCAGTCGCGATCGGCTGCTCCCAGCTCGTTGCGACAAAGCTCTGCGCGGCGAGATTGTAGACCTCATCCGCCTGCGAAATGCGCATCGCGGAGATCAGCGAAACGATATCGGTCATATCCGCATAGATCAGGTGAATTTTGTCCTTCAGATGCGCGATATTGCCGTAATCAACGACGCTCTTGCGCCGCCAGATGCCGTAGACCTCATATCCCTTTTCGAGCAGGAGCTCCGCAAGATAGGAGCCGTCCTGACCGGTAATGCCTGTGATGAGTGCGTGTTTCATGTGTAAGAATCTCCTTAAATGTTTTTATCCGGCCTGAACACCGCGTCCGGCTGGTATTCGCGGATGAACGCCAGCACATCGTGGAAATCAGCGACGGATACAAAATAATTGTGCCGCTTTTTCTTCTGATCGCGCAGAACCAGAAGGTCAAACAGCTCGGTATCCGGCAGCGGATGCCGCTTGTGATACGCGCGGTCCTTGTGGGTAACGGCTAACGCGGCGCGTGCGGCAAAGAGGCTGTGCGCCTTCAGCAGACAGCGCAGGAAGCCCGCGCCGTTCAGGACGTAACGCTGCGCGGAGCTGATCTCGCTGAGCTGCAGCCAGCTTTCCACGCGTGCCGGACAGACGAGGTATTCCTCCGTGATAATGAGCGGATATTTGCGGTAGGGCGGCGTCTGCCAGATCGCGAAGGTGCCGCCCGCGCGGATGCATCCCGCCATGGCGATCGCATTGCCGAAGGGCTGCAGCACGCGGCTTTTCGTGACAAAGATCCAGCGGAAAAGCGAGATCAGCAGGAGGATCAGCGCAGCAAATGCGAGTGCCGCGCAGACGATCGTTGCAGGGGTGAAGAAACCGTATCTGAGCGCGCAGACCGCGGTACAGATGCCGGTGCAGAGAAAGAGGCATCCCGCACTGATGAGTGCAGGGGTATAGCTTTTTCGGATCTGTCTGAGGACGATCTCACCGGTCAGTTCTTCCATATCCGTTACCTCCGTTTTTTTCCTGCGGAACGCTTAGAGCAGCTCGCCGCGTCCCTGTTCCCTGAGCATTTCGGTGATCTTCCTGACGTTCTGTGCGGCCTCCATGTCGCAGACAAGCAGCGCATCGTCGGTATCGACGACGATGATCTCATGCAGCCCGACTGCCGCGATCAGCTTTTTGCCGCCGGAGAACACACAGTTCGTGGTGCCGACCGTGAGGACGTCGCCGTCACGGTAATTGCCGTTGGTATCGGTTCTTGCGACGCGCAGCAGCGCAGGCCAGCTTCCGACGTCGTCCCAGCCGAAGGTGCCGGGGATCGTATAGATCCGCTTCGCCTTTTCGAGAATGCCGAAGTCCACGGAGATCGAGGGCATCAGCGGAAACTGCTCTGCCAGCACAGCAGAAAATCCTTGCGTATCGCAGGCAGCACCGATCTTCTCCGCGATCTCTCCGACCGCCGGAAGATACTTCCGGACTGCATTCAGATAGGTGCTCGTTTTCCATGCGAACATGCCGCTGTTCCAGAGATAGCTGCCGGATGCGACATATTGTCTTGCGGTTTCCAGATCGGGCTTTTCCCGGAAGGAATCGACCTGATAAACGCCCGCGGGCGCATCCTGCGTCCGGGAAAAGGCGATATAGCCGTAGCCTGTCTCCGGATAGGTCGGCGTAATGCCGATCGTGACAAGGGCATCAGTCTCCTCCGCAGCGGCGGCTGCTCTGCAGAGCACATCCGCGCAGAGCGATTCGTGCCGGACGAGATGATCGGCCGGCAGCACCAGCATGACGGATTCGCCGAGCCGCTTTTCAATGACAGCGGCGGCCAGTGCGATGCACGGTGCGGTATTGCGGGCGGCGGGCTCTCTGAGCAGATTCTGCTCCGGGATCTCCGGGAGCTGTTCCTGCACCAGCGTCATGTATTCGCCGTTCGTGACGATATAAATGCGCTCCGGCGGGACAATGCTGCGGATTCTGCGAAAGGTTTTCTGCAGCATCGTTTCACCGTCTCCGGTGAGAGCAAGAAACTGCTTCGGACATTGCACGCGGCTTTTCGGCCAGAAGCGTTCGCCCTTTCCGCCTGCCATGATAACGGCCGTCATCGGCCTTTGGGTTGTCTGCATGTTGAAGATTACTCCTTACGGTGGTGGGTTTTGCGTGCGGTCCCCTCCGGCTTTTTCAGCGAGGCAAGCTCCTCTGCATTCGTCTCCGGCGGGAACAGCGCGGTTTTCAAAGTCATCAGCAGGATCTGGATATCCATGAGCAGCGAATACTGCTCAATATAGATCAGATCCATTTTCAGCTTGTCGATCGGTTCCGTATCGTATGTGCCGTTGACCTGCGCATAGCCGGTCAGGCCGGCCTTGACCTGTAAGCGGTACGGGAACTCGGGATATTTTTCGGTATATTCCGCGGTCAGCTCCGGACGCTCCGGTCTGGGGCCGACAAGCGACATCTCGCCGCGGATGATGTTGAGCAGCTGCGGCAGCTCGTCCAGACGGAAATGCCGCAGGACGCTGCCGACCTTCGTGATGCGGCTGTCGTGGTCGGCGGCGAGCACCGCCTTGCCGTCCGCCTCCGCATCGGGGATCATGCTCCGGAATTTGAGAACGTCAAATTCCGCGCCGTCACGGGTCAGTCTGCGCTGCCGGTAAAAGACCGGGCCGTGATCCTCCAGCCGGATCGCTGCGGCGCAGATCAGCATGACCGGTGAGAGCAGCAGCAGTGCGGCGACCGAGATCACGATATCGAATGTGCGCTTGATAAAACGCTGCTCCGGCGTCAGACCCTCATTGCGGCAGAGGATCAGCGGGGTATCGAACAGGCGGATCTCATCGCCGCCGCGCATCAGGATATCCGATATCTTCGGCACGGTGTAGGTGCGGATGCGGTGCCCGCAGCAGTATTTGAGCAGGTCGTTCCGCAGCTCCGCCGGCAGATCGCAGAGGATCGCGCCGTCAAAGCCGCCGAGCTGCTCCGTGATCTTCTGCAGACCCTCCCCGCAGCTGATGCTTTCGCAGATCATATATTTATCCACGCGGGTGCTCATTTTCATCACGAGCTCCGCCGCCGTCGGGGAGCCGTATACAACAACGAGCCTGCGCGGAGGATAGAGCCGGAAATACAGTGCGCTGACCAGAAACGCCGCGCAGATAATGGTAAAGTAGTCGAGCAAGGTCAGCCGGATCATCGGCGCAAGTGCCATGAAGCGGCGGCCGATGACGCTGATCTGGAAATAGGTGATAAAATTGACGATGGTGATGCCGATGAGCTGGTAATATATGAGGTCGCTGCGCTTGAGATACCCGAAGCGCATACAGTGATAGGCCTTGTAGACGATCGCCGTCAGAAACGTGTAGATCGAGACAACGACCCAGTTGCCGCGCCGGAAGAACGGCTCAATAATGACATCCGCATAATGCTGATCCCATGTCAGCGCGAACCAGAGCGTCAGGATGCCCAGCAGCAGGATCCCGAAGCTAGTCGAGAACAGATGCCGGTATTTTCTGCGTTCCAACATAATGCTTCCTTTCAGGCGGAGCCGCCTGCTTTGTTTGATAGATCCGCGGACAGTGTTTCCGCGGAAGCGCGTTCCATACAGCGGAACGGCCTGTATCCGGCAAAAACGCCCCGCAGAGCTGCCGGAACGGCACGGATCATGTCGGTTTTCCGGTGATGAGGCAGACTTCCGGCGGATTGAACAGCCGCGGCTTGCCGAGCCCCGCACTGACGATCATCTGCGCATCGCCGGAGCGGTAGCAGCCCTTGTCATAGCGCGGCATGAATCTGCGCGCCGGAGAGAGCAGTCCGCCGATGCCGGGCAGACGCACCACGCCGCCGTGGATATGCCCCGAAAGCGTCAGCTCTGCGCCCCATTCCGCATAAGCGGAAAAGAACAGCGGGTTATGCGCCAGCAGCACGGTATGCTCTTTGCATTCGCCGAGCAGATCATGCATCGTTTCACAGGTGCAGTCTGCTGCACCTGAAAAGCCGAGCAGTCCGCCGCCGCGGAAGAATACCGACGGCAGCGAAAGCCCTGCAAAGCGGACGCCCTTGACGGTAACGGTCTGATTTTCAAGCAGGATCGCGCCGTTTTTGCGGACAGCCTGCCGGAACCGCTCATAGATCGCGGGCGGCAGATCGGCCTCGTGATTGCCGGGGACGGCGATCACCGGCGCGAGCGCGGTCAGCCTGTGCAGCAGCCGCTGCGTCTCCGTGAAATCCGTGACATCGCGGGAGACAAGGTCTCCGGTGATGACGATGATCTCCGGCTTCAGTGCGGCGACCTTGCGGATCAGCCGCTTCTGTCCTTTGCCGAACTTCCGCTTATGCAGATCGGAGATCTGGACAAGCCGCGGCAGGTTCGGAATATTTGCTGTATACTGACTGACGTTCAGCAGCGCGGTGTTTTCGACCGCAGCCTCGCAGAGCAGCAGACCGCCTGCGGCTGCCGCAGCAGTCAGAAGATATTTTTTTGCGTTTCGGATCATAGCTTCTCCATGTTAGACGGTGACGGGTTCCGGTGCGGGGACGGCCGCAGGGCTTTCCTCCATGGCCGCGACCAGCGAGCGCAGGCGGATCTTCGCGGCACCGAGATTGTTGATCTCGTCGATTTTCAGCTGCGTATACAGCTTGCCGCCGCGTTCGAGGATCGCGCGTACCTCGTCAGTCGTGACCGCGTCGATGCCGCAGCCGAACGACACGAGCTGCACCAGCTGCATATCCGGCTGGCCGATGACGTAGTTCGCCGCACGGTAGAGTCGGGAGTGGTATGTCCACTGGTTCAGGACACCGAGCTTTCCGGATTCTGCAAGTGCAGCAACGGAATCCTCCGAGATGACCGCCATGCCGAGGCTTGCGATCAGCTTGTGAACGCCGTGGTTAATCTCCTTGTCGATGTGGTACGGTCTGCCGGCGAGGACGATGATCTTTCTGCCCTCGGCGCGCGCCGTCTCAATGATGCGCTGCGCTTCCGCCGCGACGCTGCTGCGGTAGCTGTCCTGCGCGGCAAAGCCCGCTTCGATCGCGGCCTTCAGCTTTGCGGCCGGGATGCGGTATTTTGCAAGCGCATGCTTCAGCGCGAGATACACGCCCTTTTTGCGGTTCAGGTCCATATAAGGCGTGATGAAATTGTCCTCTGTCAGCTTGCTGTTGTTGGCGCGCAGCAGCTCCGGATAATACGCAACGACCGGGCAGTTGTAGTGATTGTCGCTGCTGCCCTCGTCAAAATTGTAGCTCATGCACGGCCAGAAGATAAAATCAACGCCCTGACTGAGCAGATCCTCGATATGTCCGTGCGCAAGCTTTGCCGGATAGCAGACCGTATCCGAGGGGATCGTGTGCTGCCCCTTGTAGTACATCTCGCGGTCGCTCTCATGCGAAAGCTTCACCGCAAAGCCGAGCTGCGTGAACAGCTCCGCCCAGAGCGGCATCTGCTCGTAGTACGAAAGTGCCAGCGGCAGGCCGACCGTGCCGACCGGTTCGCCCGCGGGCTTCTTCTCTGCCTGCTGCAGAATCAGGTTGTATTTGAAGTCGTAAAGCGACGGGATCTCGTCGGTTTTGGTCTTGCCCGCGCCCTTTTCGCAGCGGTTGCCGGAGATATAGCGGCTGCCGTCCGGGAAAATGACGACGTTCAGTGCACAGTGTGCGGTACAGCCGCCGCATTTTGCGCTGCGGGTCTGATAGCTGAAATCGGCAAGTGCTTCCGCGGTGATCGTTTTCGTCTCCGCGGGGGTGTGCTCCTTTGCGTAGAGTGCCGCGCCGAATGCGCCCATCAGGCCGGAGATCGCCGGACGGATGACGTCTCTGCCGAGCTCCATTTCAAACGACCGCAGCACGGCGTCATTCAGGAAGGTGCCGCCCTGCACGACGATGTTCTCGCCGAGCTCCTCGACGGATTTCGCGCGGATGACCTTATAGACCGCATTCTTGATGATCGAGGACGACAGGCCGGCGGAGATATCCTCGACCGTTGCGCCGTCCTTCTGCGCCTGCTTGACCGAGCTGTTCATAAACACGGTGCAGCGGGAGCCGAGATCGACCGGGTGCTCCGCAAACAGGCCGAGCTCGGAGAAATCCGCGATCTCGTAGCCGAGTGCCTGCGCAAAGCTCTGGATAAACGAACCGCAGCCCGAGGAACATGCCTCGTTCAGCATGATGCTGTCGATGCTGTGATTGCGTATTTTGAAGCATTTGATATCCTGCCCGCCGATATCCATGATGAAATCGACGTCCGGGCAGAAATACGATGCGGCCTTGAAATGCGCGACGGTCTCCACGATGCCGAAGTCAATGCCGAGACCCGCACGGATAAAGTCCTCGCCGTAGCCGGTGACCGCTGATGCACGGATATGCAGATCGGGGTTCTTGTCCGCGTAGATCTTTTTCAGCTGCTTGACGATGCGGTCGAGCGGCTGGCCGCGGTTCGCCGCGTAATACTGATACAGCAGGTCGCCGTTTTCGGTAATGAGCACGAGCTTTGTCGTGGTCGAGCCCGCGTCGATGCCGAGATAGGCATTGCCGGTCGTCGTGCGCAGATCGGCAAAGGGCAGGTCATGCGCCTTGTGCCGTTCGATAAACTGTTCGTATTCCTTGCGGGAGCGGAACAGCGGCTCGCCGGTGACGGTATTGCCGCCGGTCTCTGCATTCGCGATCTGCTCTGCGGCCTCCGCAAGCGTCACGGGCGTGCAGGACTGTGCCGCATACATCGCGCAGCCGTAGGCGACGAAAACCGGCGCATTTTCCGGGAAGATCGCGTGTGCGTCATCAAGCTTCAGCGTCCGGACGAACGCCTCCCGCAGTCCTTTCAGGAAGGAAAGCGGTCCGCCGAGAAACAGCACGGTGCCTTCGATCGTTCTGCCCTGCGCAAGACCCGAAACGGTCTGATCGACAACAGCCTGAAAAATACTTGCCGCAATATCCTCTCGCCGCGCACCCTGATTGAGCAGCGGCTGGATATCGGATTTTGCGAACACGCCGCAGCGCGACGCAATCGGATAACGCTTTTCTGCCTGCAGTGAGATCCTGTCCAGCTCGTCGGCGGTGATGCCGAGCAGCGTCGCCATCTGGTCGATGAACGCGCCGGTGCCGCCTGCGCAGGAGCCGTTCATGCGCTGCTCCACGCCGCCGGTCAGGAAGATCATCTTGGCGTCCTCACCGCCCAGCTCAATGACGACATCCGCCTCCGGATAATCCGATTTCACCGCGAGAAACGCGGCGTGCACCTCCTGCACAAAGGAAATGCCGGCGCTCTGCGCAAGACCCAGTCCCGCAGAGCCGGTGATGCAGATGCGGAACAGTGCATCCGGAAATTTCTGCTGCAGTGCTTCGATCTGCTCCGCCACGGTCTCCCGCACGCGGGACAGATGCCGCTGGTAGCAGCTTGACAGAATCTGCTTGTTATCGTCGATCACAACGGTCTTGACGGTCGTGGATCCGACGTCAATTCCGAGTGCATATACAGGCTGACTCAACTCTTTGACCTCCTTTGCCGCATAGTACGGCATGATACTTTACTATTATAGCACAAATCAAAAAAAAAAGAAAGCCCTGCGGCTTCAATTTCACGAAATGTTCATACCTTGGCGGGGAGCCCCCGCTGGCGATTTCCTCCGGGGACGGTGAGCAGAGAACTCCCAACATTCGCAGTTCACGCCGCGGAGCGGCTTCTTTGGAGTTACTGCTCCCAGCGGGGAGCCCCCGCGGCCGTTTCCCTCCGGGGACGGGAAGCGAAGCTCTCCCAACATTCGCAGTTCACACCGCGGAGCGGCTTCTTTGGAGTTACTGCTCCCAGCTTTTTAGTGAATGGTGAATAAGGAATAATGAAGAGTGAATAATCGCGGTATCGCCTTCGGCGATCATTTTTGAAATATGCCCGAAGGGCACACCGCCGTTTTTACTCCCATGCAGCGCGGCCTGTAAATTTTCACCGTTCTCCCATTGAATTTCCAGTGAGAATGTGCTATAATATATTCGTATGCCGAAAAATCGGCGGCGTTTTACAGTTTCATAGAAAGAAGTGCGATATCATGACCAAAATCACCATTTTTTCGGGCTTTCTCGGAGCCGGCAAGACCACGCTCATCAAGAAGCTCATCAAGGACGGCTATCAGGGCGAAAAGCTCGTGCTGATCGAAAACGAATTCGGGCAGATCGGCATTGACGGCGGTTTCCTCAAGGAAGCAGGCATCCGGATCAACGAGATGAACTCCGGCTGTATCTGCTGCAGCCTCGTCGGAGACTTCGGCAAGGCACTTCAGCAGGTGCTCGAAGAATACCACCCTGACCGCATCCTCATTGAGCCGTCGGGCGTCGGCAAGCTGAGCGACGTCATCAGCGCAGTGCAGAATCTGCACATGCAGGACGTTGAGCTGGACGGCTTCACCACGGTCGTCGATGCGAAAAAATGCAAGATGTATCAAAAGAACTTCGGCGAGTTCTTCAACAACCAGATCACCTACGCAAGCTGCCTGATCCTGAGCCACACGGCCGGCCAGACCGAATCGCAGCTGCATGATACCGTACAGCGTCTGCGGGAGCTGAACCCCGCCGCGCCGATCGTCACGACCGAATGGGACGAGCTGACCGGCGCACAGCTGATCGCCTCCATGACACAGAAAAACACGCTCGATGACGAGCTGAAGGCTCTGCTGGAGGAGGAGACGCATCATCATCACCACCACCATGATCATGATGATGACGAGCATGAGCATCACCACCATGACCATGATGAGCACGAGCATCACCATGACCACGACGAGCACGAGCATCACCACCACGACCATGACGAGCACGAGCATCATCATCACGACCACGATGAGCATGAGCATCACCACGACCACGATGAGCACGAGCATCACCATGACCATAATGAGCACGAGCATCATCATGACCACGGCCCGGACTGCACCTGCGGCTGCCACGATCACGACCACGAGCATCATCATCACGCGGACGAGGTGTTTACGAGCTGGGGCATCGAAACGCCGAACACCTACACCGCAGAAGCAATCACCGCGGCACTGGAGGCACTCTCCGATGCGGAGACCTTCGGCATGGTGCTGCGCGCAAAGGGCATCGTCAAGGGCGAAAACGGTCAGTGGATCCACTTTGACTACGTGCCCGGTACGCCGGATGTCCGCACCGGCACCGCGGAACCGACCGGCAGACTGTGCGTGATCGGCTCCAAGCTGAACGAAGCTGCAATCGCAAAGCTGTTCTGTGCAGAATAAGGAGGAAGCCATGCCGAACAATCAGCAGGAATTTATCCCGGTTTACCTGTTCCTCGGCTTTCTCGAAGCAGGCAAGACAAAGTTCATGCAGGATGCGCTTGAGGACGCACAGTTCACGAACAGCGAACGCACCCTGCTGCTGGTCTGTGAGGAGGGCATGGAGGAATACGATACCTCCCGCTTTGACGAGCTCGATATCCATATGCGCGTCATCGAGGACATCAGCGACCTGAACGAGCGCAACCTCGAAAAGCTTGCGAAGGAATGCGGCGCACAGCGCGTCATGATCGAATATAACGGCATGTGGCAGATCCAGTCTCTGTTTGAGGCGCTGCCCGATGACTGGGCGGTCTATCAGGCCGTGCTGATCGCGGATGCGACCACATTCATGAACTACAATCAGAACATGCGCAGCCTTGTCGTGGATAAGCTCAACATGGCAGAGCTCGTCTATTTCAATCGCATCAAAGACGGCGAGGACACCATGCCGTATCATCAGATCGTCCGCGGCGTCACCCGCAGAGCCGATATCTACTACGAAATGCCGAACGGCGATGCGGTCTTTGACGATATCGAGGATCCGCTGCCGTTTGACGTCAATGCGAAAAATATCGTGATCGAGGATCGCGACTTCGCGCTGTTTTACCGTGATCTCATGGAGGACGCGAAAAAATACGAGAACAAGACGGTCACATTCCGCGCGCTGGCCGTCAAGAACCCGACCTTCCCGCCGAATATCTTTGCAGTCGGCAGGCATATCATGACCTGCTGCGTTGAGGATATCCAGTACAGCTGGATCGCCGCGCAGTACGGCAGACCGTTCAAGCCGCGCAAGAATCACTGGATCATGGTCTCCGGCGCGATCGAGGTACGGTTCAATCAAATGCAGGGCGTTTTCGTCCCGATGCTGCATGTCACCAAGCTCGCCGACGCCGACCCGCCCGAGCAGGAGGTCGCGACGTTCTATTAAGGTATCGCTTCGCGATGTATCCGGAATGGGGCTCCGCCTAAACATGAAGAAACTTGTTTCTTCATGTTGAACTCCGCTGGGGACCAGTCCCCAGACCCCGTTATGTATAACAAAAGGGACGCTGATACTGCAATCGGCGTCCTTTGTTTATTGACAGATTCGTTTTCGGCAAGCTTCAGCATTAGGAGAAGTGACCTTTCAGAAGCCGCCACGCGGCGTGTGCTCCGAATGCTGGGAGAGGTTCGCCAACCGTCTCCGGAGGGAAATGCCAGCGCGGGCTCCGCGCTATTCAGTTGTCAAGGTTCCAAAAGCGCATCCTGTCTTCGGCCGTCCGCGGAGATCGCGTGCCCTAATACATCGCTCCGCCCTCGGCGCGCCTGCCGGCGCACTCCGGCACCCGAATCCCGGATGCCGTCAGTGCCCGTATCGCTTTCTGCAAAGGGTGCAGAAAACGAAAAAAGTTGCACGTTTCAGTGCAACTTTTGCTTTTTCAATGACAATATAACAGTGTTTTGGAGATGATTCCACAGTTTGAGCCTTCCACTGTTTCTCGTTCCCCAGTCCCTTCACGGGAGGCTTGCGGCGGGCTTCAGCGCTGGGAGCAGAAAAGCCAAAGAAGCCGCTTTAGCGGCGTGAATTGCGATTGCGGGGAGAGGTTCGCTCCCCGCCCCCGGAGGAAAATGCCAGCGCGGGCTCCGCGCCGGGCTCCGCGCCGGGGTCCGGAAACAATATACCCCTGACCGGCGCAGCTTCCGGTCAGGGGTACTTCGGATTGAACCGAAATTGCTCCGATTGCCAAAAAAGGAGTGAAGGAGGATTACTCCTTAACACCGCCAAGTGCAACACCGGCGATGATATATTTTGACAACAGGAAATAGATAACAAACAGCGGGAGAACGGTCAGCGTCAAACCAAGATAGACCGCGCCGTACTCCGTCTTGTAGATGTCGCCGTTCAGCTGGCTGACCATGATCGGCATTGTAAACTTCTTCTTGTCGGTCAGAAGGATCAGCGGGAGGAACAGGTTGTTCCAGCTGGAAACGAAAGCGAAGATCGCCTGCGTCGCCATAGCCGGCTTCATCATCGGGAGTGCTATCTGATTGAATATGCGGAACTCGCCCGCGCCGTCGATTCGTGCAGACTGCAGGATCTCCATCGGCAGTGCACCGGACATATATTGTCGCATGAAGAACACTGTTGACGGAGCCGCAACCGCGGGGATGATCAGCGCAAAGAGCTTGTTCGTCATGCCGATGCTGTACATAAACTGATACATACCGATCGACGTGACCTGAGGCGGAATCATCAGAACCGCCATGATAAACGCGAAAAATGCCTTTTTGAATTTCCAGTCATACGCAACAATGGCGAATGCTGTCATCGTCGAGAAGTAAACGGAACAGATCGTTGCACCCGTCGAAACGATGATCGAGTTAATGAAACCGGTCGTAACATTGAAGGATTTACCTGTAAAAACCTTCCAGTTCGTTGCGAGGTTCGTACCCGGGATCAGCGAGATCGCATGGGATTCGATCTGGCTTCTGCTTCTCGTCGCATTGATGATCATGATCACAAACGGAAGTAAGCTCATGATCGCAAGGAAAATCAGAAATACATACTGAAAAACCTTGTACCCGTAGAACAGGGGTCCTTTTGCCGACTTCGGCTCATCGTAATTCGTTTTTGCCATCACAATCCCCCCTTATCTCCAAGTCTGCGATTTCGCACGCTGTGCAGCGGCCTTACGTTCCTGCTTCTTGAGCTTCGCAAGCGCTGCCGCGTCCTTATCACGCATGAGATAGAACAGGATTGCAGAGCAAATCGCGATCACAATAAACATCAGCATACTTGCTGCCGATGCGCGGTTGTAAAGATACTTTCCGGAGAAAGCCTGTTCATAAATGAACACAGATGCCGTTTTGGTAGAGTTATCCGGACCGCCGTTCAAATACAGTTTCGGGATATCGAACATGTTGAGACCGCCGATCAGGGAGGTGACGAGCGTAAACAGCAGAACGGTCTTCAGGTTCGGGATCGTGATCCGGAAGAAGATCTGCACGCCGTTTGCGCCGTCGATATCAGCTGCCTCGTAGATATCCGGGTTAATGCCCAACACGCCCGAAATCAGAATGATCATCGTATAGCCGTACCAAGTCCAGAACTGGATGAACGCAACAATGATCTTTGAGGCCGCTTTGCTGATAAAGAAGTTGTAGGAGCTGTCCAGAATACCGAGTCTCTTGGTCAGAAGGTCATTGACAGGACCGGTCGGATAGCTGAAAAGTGCGTGGAACAGAATTGCAATCGTTGCCGCCGTAATAATATTCGGCATGTAAAAGATCACCTTGAAAATACCCTGACCCTTTACAGTGATGCGTCTTGCAGTGAACCAAGCAGTCAGAAGCATCGCAAGTGTGATCTGCGGGATAAAGTTCATAATCCAAATGACGACCGTATTCTTCACCGCCGTCTGGAAGGACTTGTTCTGAAGGATCGACTGGTAGTTCGCGAAGATATTGCCCTTCAGAAGATTCCATTCCGTATTATTCAGACCCTTACAATCCGTGAAACCGAGAACAGTCGTATAGATCGTCGGGTAGAAATGGAAGATGAGATATACGAGCACGAACGGAATGATGAACAAATAGCCGTATTTCGCATTCGAGATGCTTTTAATCCGACTTTGTGCCGACTTCAAAGAAAACGCCTCCTCTCATTTGCTGTCAGGGAGCAGACAGCATGGATCCTGCCTGCTCCCTTCGCAGCAGATTTCTCTTGGGATTACAGAGTATTAGTCCTCTGCATCGATAGCGAGCTTGTCGGAGACAGCCTGCTTGAAGTCAGCGATCGCAGCATCTCTGGTCTTCTGGCCGGAGGTGTACTGACGGACCTGATCACGCCATGCGGTGTTGATGTCCTCATCGTACGGAGTGAGGTTCTTACCGTTTGCGAACTGGTTTGCCGGAACGAAAACGTCAAACATGTTCTGGCCGCCGAGGAAGTCAACCTTACCGTCGGACTTAGCCATGACGACGCCGGAAGCAACGGTGTCCTTCGTGCCAGGAGTACCATCCTCGTTCGGTGCGAAGGTGCCGTTTGCCCACATGTACTGGAGGCCGGTCTCAGAGGTATCGAGGGTGATCCACTCGATGATGTCGCCGACAGCTTCCTTGTTCTGGGAAGAAGCAGCGCCGAGAACCCATGTGCCGCCCCAGAAGAAGCCGACCGGAGGCTCGCAGACTGCCCAGTCGCCCCATGTACCTTCAGACTTCACCTCGCCGGTCTCCTCATCGACCTCGCGGCCGCAGTTGCCGGACATGGTGTAGTTGATCAGCCAAGCCGGGCCGAAGAAGCCGAAGATCTGCTTCTTGCCGGTGCCAGCCATATCAGCGAACCAGCCTTCCTGCCAGTCCTGGGTATCATTGTGATAATCATTGTCCATCAGCTTCTTGGAGAGATCAAGGAACTCCTCGCGCTTCGGATCAATGTGCAGCTTGTCATCGACGACCCAACCCTTATCGGAGCTGTTCTCGATTGCGTGCCAGATGTCGCCGTCGCCGGAGACGATGCCGTAGCCTTTTTCCTTCAGCTTTGCAGCTGCCTCAAAGAACTTCTCCCAGCCCGGACCGATCTCGGACTTCACAGTTGCCGGATCATCAGTGCCGAAGACGTCCTTTGCGATGGAACGACGGTAGATGTAAGCACCGCCCGTTGCCTGGTAGCCCAGACCGACGATCTTGCCGTCAGGATTGGTACCGATATCGACAGTGTACTGTGCGATCTCAGCTTCCTTGACCTTGCCGATGTCGATGCCCAGATCCTCGTACGGAGCAGCATACTTTGCAGCTTCGCCCTGAGAATACTTCAGAATGAAGGCAGCCTCAGCAGCATACATATCGACTTCGTCGCCTGCCAGAGCAGCGTCCAGAGCCGGCTGATATGCGCCGTCGGTGGTAGCGATGACGGATTCCTTCATCTCATACTGTGCTGCGAAATCCGGATTGAGGTCCATGTACTTGGTGACCATGCCCGGGACCTCAGTGGTGAATGCCCAAACCTTGAGCTCGCCCTTTTTGCCGGACTGCTCTGCCGGGGAATCTTCGCTGCTCGGATCTGCCTCAGACTGAGAATCCGGGGTGGAATCCGGGGTGCTTGCCGGGGTGTCAGTACCGCAAGCGGTAAACGACGCCATCAAGCTGAGTGCTGCCAGCAATGAAAGTGCCTTTTTCATAACAAAATCCTCCTACTAAAAAACAGTTTGATTTTTATTCCACTCGCTGTGTCAGGTCAGCGAACGAAACCAGAGTAATGCGTTCTGATCACAGGGTAAACAGAACATTGTTGACGATGGATTCCAGCAGTTCCTGTCTGCCGCTGGTGATGGAATCCACAACTTCGCCCTTCTCAAGAGCATACTTTTCGAGGCTGCGGAAGTCTGCCTTGCCGGCGACGATATCTGCGCCGATACCGGTCTTCCAGGATGCATATCTTTCCTCGATGAACTTTTCGATTCTGCCGTCCGCGAGCAGCTTGCGTGCTGCCAGGAAGCCGAGTGCGAATGCGTCCATACCTGCGATATAGGAATAGAAGATATCCTCTGCGGTGAAGGAGCCTCTGCGTGCCTTTGCGTCGAAGTTCAGACCGCCGTTCGTGAAGCCGCCGGCCTTCAGGACTTCGTACATGCACATGGTGGTGTCATAGACATTGGTCGGGAACTGGTCGGTATCCCAGCCGAGGAGCGTATCGCCCTGGTTCGCGTCGATGGAACCGAACACGCCGTTGACGCGGGCAACATTCAGCTCATGCTGGAAGGTATGCTGTGCAAGCGTTGCGTGGTTTGCCTCGATGTTCATCTTGAAATCCTTTTCAAGACCGTACTTTCTGAGGAAACCGAGCACGGTTGCGGTATCGAAATCGTACTGATGCTTGGTCGGCTCCTTCGGCTTCGGCTCGATGTAGAAATCGCCGTCATAGCCGATGCTTCTTGCATACTCGACAGCCATTCTCATCAGCGTTGCCATGTTATCGAGCTCACGGCCCATATCGGTATTCAGCAGGGTCTCATAGCCCTCACGGCCGCCCCAGAACACATAGCCCTTGCCGCCCAGCTGGACAGTCGCATCAATCGCGGACTTGATCTGTGCTGCTGCATAAGCGAACACATCAGCGGACGGAGAGGTGCCGGCACCGTGCATGAAGCGCGGATGATCGAACAGCTTTGCGGTACCCCACAGAAGCTTCTTGCCGGTTTCCTTCTGCTTCTTCTCGAGGTAGTCAACGACGACCTTCAGCTTTGCATTGGACTCGCCGAGGTTTGCGTACTCCGGCGACAGATCACGGTCATGGAAGCAGTAGTAGTCGATCGAAAGCTTATCCATGATCTCAAAAGCAGCATCGACCTTCGCGATCGCGCGTGCCTCGGGATCGGTCTCGCCCCATGTCTTGTCAGCAGTGCCGCAGCCGAACATATCGGTGCCGTCGCCGCCCATGGTGTGCCACCAGGACAGTGCAAACTTCAGATGCTCGCGCATCGGCTTGCCGTCAATGATACGATCCGGATCATAGTACTTGAACGCCAGCGGATTGGTGCTGTCCTTGCCCTCGTACTTGATCTTTCCGATGTTGCTGAAATATTCCTTCATAGATAAAACCTCCGTGAAATAATTACAGATGGATTTCTGTACTGAGTGTTTTGGTGCCCGTCAGGGATTCGCTCTGCGCATCCGGCTGGCAGGTGCCCGCATACAGCGTGAACACCGTGCTGCGGACGGCTCTGACGCCGGCCTCATCGACGGTCTCAAACGCGCTCTGCGGGATCGGGATCGTGACAGTTTTGCTCTCCCCTGCCTTCAGCGAAACTCTTGCAAAGCCGCAGAGCTTCGGGTTCGGGGTATCTGCTGCGCTGTCGCCCTTGATATAAAGCTGCACGACGTCGTCGGTATCGACGCTGCCGGTGTTTTTGATCGTAACTGTTGCAGACTTGCTGTCCGCTTTCAGATCGCTGCATTCGGTCTTTGAATAGGTCAGGCCGTAGCCGAACGGATAGAGCACATTGCCCTGCACGTAACGGTAGGTCCTGCCTGCCATGCTGTAATCCTCGAACGGCGGGAGCTTGTCAGCACTCTCATAGAATGTGACAGGCAGCTTGCCGGACGGCGACACCTTGCCGAACAGGATATTCGCAAGTGCCAGACCGCCGAACTGTCCGGGATACCAAGCATGAATGATCGCGTCACAATCCGCTTCCATATTCATGGCGGAGCCTGCCGCGGTCACGATGATGACCGGCTTGCCCTTCTCCATGACCTTTGCGACCAGCTTGCGCTGCGGCTCCGGCAGGCGGAGGTCGATCTTGTCGCCGGATGCGAACTCATTGCCCGCATCGCCCTCCTCGCCCTCGATGAACGCGTCCAGTCCGACGCAGAGAATGACGAGATCGGAGTTTTCCGCAACGACCTCCGCTTCCGCGAGACGGTCGTCGGCTCTTGCAAGACCGGAAGTGCGGTCTTTATAAAGGTGGCAGCCCTCAGAGGTGAGGACTCTGCCCGGGAATGCATCCTGAATACCCTCTAAGAAGGTGATGTAGCGGTCTGCTGTGCCGCAGTAGTTGCCTTCCAGTGCAACGCGGCTGTTCGCATTCGGGCCGATCACGCCGATCGTCTGATACTTCGACGCATCCAGCGGAAGAATGCCGTTGTTTTTCAGCAGCACCATGCATTTTTCAGAGCAGGCCAGCGAATGCGCCTTATGCTCCTCACATGCCAGCACCGAATACGGGATGTCATCCAGCTCCGTATGGTCATCGAACATACCGAGACGGATCCTTGTGCGCATCACATGCACACATGCTCTGCGGATGTCCTCCTTGCGGACCTTGCCCGCCTTGTAGGCATCCATGAGCTTTTCATACACAAAGCCGGCATTGAGGTCACAGCCCTTTGCGATCGCGAGTGCTGCGGTTTCCTCCTCGGAGGAGGTCAGCTTGTGGTTGGTATCGAAATCCTCAAGCGCACGGAAATCCGAAACAAAGTGGCCGTCAAAGCCCCATTCCTTCAGCTTTCCCTGCAGAAAATCACTTGCGCAGCAACCCTCGGTGTTCAGGCGGTTATAGGCACCCATAACGGACTCAACGCCTGCCTGCACCAGTTCCTTGAAAGCAGGAAGATAGGTCTCCTCCATATCCTTTGCCGATGCCTTCGCATCAAACGCATGACGGAGCGCCTCCGGACCGCTGTGCACCGCGAAATGCTTTGCACACGCAGCAGTCTTCATGACCTTGCCGTCACCCTGCAGACCCTTGACAAGTGCCTTGCCGAGCTCGCCGGTCAGGAACGGATCTTCGCCGTAGGTCTCCTGCCCTCTGCCCCAGCGCGGGTCACGGAAGATGTTGATGTTCGGTGTCCAGTGCGTCAGTCCCTTGTAGATATCACGGTCACCGTGCTTACTGATCTGGTTGTACTTCGCACGGGTTTCCGCCGCGATAATCTCACCCGTTTTCTGCTGTGCATCCGTATCAAACATGGCTGCAAGCGCAATCGCCTGCGGGAACATCGTTGCGATGCCCGATCTTGCCAGACCGTGCAGGCACTCATTCCACCAGTTGTACGCCGGAATACCCAGACGCGGGATCGCAGGTGCATCGTACAGCAGCTGCGAAGCCTGCTCCTCGATCGTCATGATGTCGGCCAGTGCTTCCGCACGCTCCTGTGCAGAAAGAGACTGATCTCTGAACTTCTCCACGCAAACTCCTCCTCAGGCATCACATGCCGCTATGCAGGATGCGATCTCCTGCTCCGGAGTCTGTGATGTTTCAGTAATTTCCCATGTTTCGTTGATCTCGGCTTTTTCCCCGGGCTGATAGACCCGTTCTTCTCCGAGCAGCTCGCACTCTAAAAAGTGCTTATTTGTATATGTTTCAAAATTGCAGCAGAAATCAGGATATTTCTGATCCTCATACGCCGAAAACGTCTTTTTGAACCGCTGATTGCCCGCCGCATAGACCACATATCCCTCCGTCACGTTGAAGCCTGCCTTGAACGGCTTGCCGGCGCTTTCGTCATGTGTCAGCGTTGCGTAGGCATCCGTCAGGCGGAACCGTTCGTCCCGCACATCGGAATAGCTCCAGAGTGCCATTGTCCGGTTCGGAAGGAAGCCTGTCTCCGCTCTGTTCAGCGGGATGAACTCCGTTCCGCCCGAAGCAAAACCGGTCACCGACCACGGCGCGAACCGCTGCGGCGTTTCGGATACATTCACGATCGTATTCTTCACGCGGACTGCGTGATCGGACACAAACTCGACCGTCAGCCGGAACTGCTTGCCGGAGATCGTCTCCCGCGGCTCCAGCGTCAGGACGCCGTCCTCATACTTATAACTGACACGGTGGTTATCGGGATAATACGTTTCGGGCATTTTCTCCGGTGCAGACCAGAGCCGATGCCCGCCGTAGGCATACCAGATGCCGTAACCTTTATTCATCTCATAGAAATCCCGGTTGATGTCCTCAAACAGGATATTGCGGTTGCCCCGCGTACTGAAATAGATAATCCGCGGTCCGACATCGACCGTTGCCATGAGCTTGATAAAGCCGTTCTCGAGACACACGCATCTGCCGAAATTCTGATATTCGGTCTCATAGCATTGGATTGTCATAAATTGCTCTCCCCCTCCGTTCTATGTGTATTATATCGTAAAAATATACAAACAGCTACTCAAAAATTGCGGGCTTCTCATTGATTTTTGCGCAAGAATCACAGATTTTCGGAAAAGTTCTTTACAAATCAGTGAATTTGCATTATAATAAAGCATGTAAGGTCTCAGCCGCGCGCAGATGCACGGAGCAACTTTTGAGAATCGCGCAATATTTGATAGAAGTCTGAGGAGGCGAAAACATGATCAAGAACATCTCTGGTGAGTTTGAAACCATTGAATATGAGGATAAGCGTTTTGTCATGCTCTATGACAACAACGAGATCGAATTATATCCGACGCACTGGCACAATGCCGTGGAGATCATCATGCCGATCGAAAACAGCTTTCGCGTCAACTCCGGCGGCAAGGACTATATTCTGCAGGAACGTGAGATCATCATTATCCCGCCCGGTGAGCTGCATACGCTGCCGCCGCAGGAGGGACGCCGCATCATCTTCCAGTGCGACAACACCGTGCTGAACGATGTCCCGGCACTGAATGCGCTCATGCCCGTGTTCCATAACCCGACCGTCATCACGCCCGAGACCGACCGTGATCTGTATCTGCGTGCAAAGAAAAATATCTTAGACATCTATTCCGAATACTATATCAATTCGGAAATCTCTGACATCCGGATCTATCTGAATCTCATCAGTCTGCTGGTCTCAATCCGCGAATTCCAGCTTGAACAGACCCGGCAGAACCTCGCGCTTGCCAAGGACAAAATGTTCCAGTACAACGAGAAATTCAAGCTGGTGCTGAAATATATCGACCAGAATTATATGTATGACATCTCGCTTGACACCTTAGCAGAAATTGCGGGCTACAGCAAATTCCATTTCTCCCGCATTTTCAAACAGTATAACTCCATGTCGTATCTGCAGTACATCAATATCCGCCGGACGCGCGCCGCGGAAATGCTCCTGCTCGACCCGTCGATCCCGATCACCGAGGTCGCGATGCGTGCGGGCTTCTCGAGCCTTTCGACCTTCAACCGCATTTTCAAGGAGATCAAGCACTGTACGCCGTCCAGCTTCCAGCGTTTCTACTGCTCCACCGGCGAGGAACCGCTCGGCGAGAAGTGAGCGGTGTCTCCGACGGATTTATAATGAGGGCTCCGCCCTCAAACTCCCGCCAAAGGGACACTGTCCCTT
This sequence comes from Ruminococcus sp. Phil11, assembly GCA_001940925.1. Classification (GTDB taxonomy): domain Bacteria; phylum Bacillota; class Clostridia; order Oscillospirales; family Ruminococcaceae; genus Firm-04. The sequence goes on along the minus strand of MSGZ01000027.1, from coordinate 55,058 downwards.
TGGAATCCCATATAGTGCAGAAATTGCGGTGTACCAGATCACCGCATAACGAAAGAGCACCGGCTTGATATCAGCCGGTGCTCTTTTTATAACTAGGAGAAGTAACCTTTCAGAAGCCGCGTTCAGCGGCGTGTGCTTTGCTGCCGGGGAGCGGTTCGTGAAATGTCCCCGGAGGGAAATGCCGGCGCGGGCTCCGCGCAAGGAGAAGTAACCTTTCGGAAGCCGCGTTCAGCGGCGTGTGCTTCGCTGCCGGGGAGCGGTTCGTGCAATGTCCCCGGAGGGAAATGCCCGCGGGGGCTCCCCGCTCAGAGGACGATCTGCTTTGCGATCGCCTTCAGCATCATGGTGAGGTCATCCTCATCCGCCTTGCCGTTGCCGTTGCAGTCTGCATTGACACGGCCCTGCTCGGTCACAGTTGCCTCAGCATCCGCAACCAGGAATCTTGCGAGCAGAACAGCATCCGATACATCCAGCTTGCCGCTTTCGTCCATGTCGCCCTTGAGGGTGACCTTCGGCTGCTCAACCGGTGCGGAATCCTGCTTCTCGGTCACGGCCAGCAGATAAATCAGCGGCGAGTTCCAGTAGATCGTGATCTCGTTGGTGGAGTAGCTCTCGCTGTTGTCAACCCAGCACTTTGCAGGCGGATTGGTCTTGCAGTAAGCTTTTGCTGCGCTGTCCTCCAGATTGGAGTTGACGCCGCCGACCAGCATACCCTTCTGTGCCGCATTCTTTGCCATGGACGGACGGTGATGCGGTGCCTCCGGAGAAACCGTGCCGAAGCCGGTCACGAAGCTTGCGCCCAGCGGGTTCTTGCCGAGCAGATAGTTGAGGACTTCGTTTGCTGCCTCAGTCTTGCCCTCGAGGCCGAGCACAACACCTGCATTTGCAATCGTCATGTTGGAGCCCCAGTTGTACTCCGTGATCGGGGAGCCGTACGGGCTGGCCTTCACGATGCTTTCAGCGGAATCCGCTGTCTTTTTCAGGCTGGCCAGTGCAAGCTGCGTCAGATTCTGCTCGGTTTCATTCTGAGAATCCTTTTCCTTCAGCAGCGTGGTCAGCGCGATGTTGCCGTAGTCACCGACTGTAGACCAGTCAAGACCGGTCTTGACAGAGCTGACGCCGTCCAGATATTTGACATCCCATGTTGCGGCGTACATCTGGCAGGCTGCCCAGTAACGCTCGTCCTTGTCGGTTCTGTCGCCGTATTCACCGGTGACAACATCCTTCGGGTTGGTGTAGCCTTTGTAATCCGGATTTGCTTCCAGATATGCCCATGACTTTTCAGCCGCTGCCAGGCACTTCTTGGCGAATGCTTCGTCAATGCCCTTATAGAACTCGTAAGCCATTGCCATGGATGCAACGAAATCAGCCGTTGCAGTCGAGGAAACAGGCATCACGATCAACTCTGCAACTTCTTTTTCCGGCATGACATAAGCCGGGAAGTTTGCGCAGGAAACCTTGTGGTAGACACCGCCGTCAGCAGCCTGCATCTTCAGCATCCACTCGAGCTCATACCGGACCTCATCGAGGACGTCCGGAATGCTGTTGCCGCTCTCCGGAATTCCGATGTCATCCGTGAACAGCTCCGGATTTGCATCATAAGCATAGAGCAGGTCAGCAACAGCCTTTGCTGCTGCAACCGTGTATCTGCCGTAGTCACCGGCATCGTGCCAGCCGCCGCTGACGTCGATCTTGTCACTCGTGCCGTAGATCGTTGCCTCAGCGGTATGGCATGCCTTGTGCCCGAAGGTCTCATCCTCGATCTCACAGCCGCAGCGCTGGAGATAGAACATTCTGACTGCTTCCTTCATCAGTTCCTTATAAGGATCGTCTGCGATCACGAATGTATAGGACTTATCCAGATCGCCGCAGGTGATGTAATACTTGCCCGGAGTCTTGACCTCGGAGAAGTCTGCGATGCGGTCATTTTCCTTTGCGCTCTTATTCTCAACCGCCTCACCCAGCGTACCGGTATAAACGACCTCGTCGTTCTCCGCATTCACGACCTTGAATTCATTGCCGCCGTCCTCACGGACAACTGCGGTCTTTTTATCGTTGGTGCGGTAACCGATCTGGTTTGCAAGGATCGGTGCCTGATACGGGCCGACCGAGCTGTAATCGACTTCATCATCATTCACGAGCTCCAGAACGACATTATCCAGATAAACGGTGTGTTCACCCAGATCGCGGTCTGCATCGCGCTCCTCAACACCGCAGTTGATGCACAGCTTTGCCATGATATCGGTATCCTTGGTCATGGTGAACTGATAGTCAACCTTGACCGGCTCCGGTCCGATCTCGATGCCCTTCCATGTGTAGGACTGATAGGTGCCGCCGTTCTGCTGGATCATCGCTTCCACATAACGCTCCTTGTCACAGGAGATCTCATAGGTGAACTTATAGGTCGCGTTCTGATACAGCGGGATGATGTCATAGAAAAGCTGTACAGCATAGTTCTTTGTGCCACGGTCCGTGATCTTCATCGCCAGCTTGCCGTCCTCTGTGGACAGCTTTGCAGCACCGCCGCTCTCCTTGTAAATACCCCAGTCAGCAGTTCCGTTCTCGAACGTGGAGTTGCTGATGAGGTTTTCCGCTGCGAAGCCGGCAGCCGGTACAACTGCCTGCGCAGCGCCTGCCAGCATCGCACATGCTGCCAGCAGGGACAGCATTCTGCTTCTGATACTTTTTCTCATAACTAATCGCCCTCCCGATTTACCCGTTAAGGTAGTTTCTGTATACATCTGCCGGTCCCCTCTCGACCGTGATCCGTTCCCTCTCCGGCACCGGATCATGCAGCGTATACTGCATTCAGTGCAGACTTTTTCAGTCTGCTTTTTTATTATAAAGCATTGACAAACAAAATGGAATAGGATATAATACAAGTTATATGACATTTTGTGCATTTCATGATTGAAAGGAGTAAAAAAATGATTCTTCATAACGTCGGGTATAATCATCAGCATGATGCGGACTTTTTCGTGGACCGGCCGCAGGGCAGCGGCGACAATCTGCTGCTGATCCTCCGGACGGACGCGATCTTCACGCTCGGCGGAGAAGATATTACAGTTCCGGCAAACAGCTTCTTTTTATACCCGAAGGATATGCCGCAGCAGTACCGTGCCGTTCCCCAAAAGACCTTCGCGAACGACTGGATCCATTTTCTGTTTGAGCACGACGAGCCGGAATGGTTCCGCTGCAAGGATATCCCGTGGGCAACGCCTATCCCGCTCCGGCATATTGAATTTTTCAGCTTCTGCATCAAATCCATTGCCGATGAGAACGGTACGAATCATCTGCACAAATCCGACTCGATCGGGCATTATTTCTGGCTGATGTGCAACAAGGTCAGCGAGCAGCTCCATGAGGACGCGCAGCTTGCCAAAAGTACGCATTATGAGCAGCTTCTGGTCGTCCGCAACAAGATCTACAGTATGCCGTATCTGAACTGGTCGGTGGACGGTGCCTCCCATGAGATGAATATGAGCCGCTCAGCCTTCCAGCACCATTACAGAGAACAGTTCGGCGTCACGTTCATTCAGGATCTCATCGCAAGCCGCATCGCGCGCGCAAAAATGCTGCTGACCACGACGAATATGACGATCCAGGATATCGCGGAGCAGTGCGGCTACCGCAATTATGAGCACTTCGCCAGACAGTTCCGGAGCTGCTGCGGGATGCCGCCCGGCGAATACCGGAAAATCGGCGGATAAACAGATTTTTTTGAAAAAATGCTTGACAAGCCGGAAAAAGTATGCTATAATAGAAAAGCTTGAATGAAACAGACGAATCCCGTATTCCACAGACAGCAGGCAGCGGCGTATCCGATACACCGCAGAAGTCCAGCCGAGGAGTGCCGGTCGTTCCGCTTCGTATCACCTGATACTGGAACTCCGCCTCTCCGCTATTTCGGGAGAGGCTTTTTTATCGGCAGTCACATCTGCCGGAATGCCTCCGGTCGCTGCGTTTGTTTGAGCGATCAATCTATACGGAGGTGAATACAACATGCCAAGTGAAAAGGTTTTGCAGGCGAAGCAGGCTAAGGTCGCTGCTCTGACCGAACAGCTCAAGAATGCTGCCGCTTGCGTGCTCGTGGACTACAAGGGTATCACCGTTGCGGACGATACCAAGCTGCGCCGTGAGCTGCGTGAGGCAGGCGTTTCCTACTCTGTTCAGAAGAACACGCTGATCCGTCTCGCGATGAATGCAGTCGGCTACGATCAGTTCGACAGCATCCTCGAGGGCACCACTGCGATCGCGATCTGCGAAAACGACCAGACGGCTGCCGCAAGAATCCTCGGTGAGTTTGCGGAGAAGTCCAACGGAAAGTTCAACCTCAAGGCAGGCTTCGTCGAGGGTACCTTCTACGATGAGGCAGGCGTCAAGGCACTTTCCAAGATCCCGTCCAAGGATGTGCTGCTTGCACAGCTCGTCGGCTCCCTGCAGGGTCCGATGCAGAAGCTCGCTGCAACGCTCCAGGCACTCGCGGACAAGAAGAACGAAGAGGCTGCTTAATCAGGCCGCCTGAAATCCGAATCTATTTTATTTTTGAAAAGGAGATATTATCATGGCTTCCGAAAAGACACTGAAGTTTATCGAAGATATCAAGGCTCTTTCCGTCCTCGAGCTCGCTGAGCTGGTCGAGGCGATCCAGGAAGAGTTCGGCGTTACCGCTGTTGTTGCAGCAGCAGGTCCGGCAGCAGGCGCAGGCGCAGCTGCTGAGGCAGAAAAGACTGAGTTTGACGTTGTTCTGAAGTCCTTTGGCGATGCAAAGATGAACGTCATCAAGGCTGCGAAGGACATCCTCGGCCTCGGCCTCAAGGAGGCAAAGGCTGCTGTTGAGGGTCTGGGCACTCTGAAAGAGGCTGTGCCGAAGGCTGAGGCAGAGGAGATCAAGAAGAAGTTTGAAGAGGCTGGCGCTACCATCGAGCTGAAGTAATCAACTTCTCCTGCATACGCAGAATCAGGGCTGTTTCCGCACGGAAGCAGCCCTTGCTTTTTTCTGATACGGATGCAACCTGAACACCCGTTTCGGGTAGTAGTATAACAGAAGCTTCTGAATTCATACGAAAGGAGGGACAGCATGGAGGACGCACAGATCATCGAACGTTTTTTCCGGCGGGAGGAATCCGCTTTGCACGAAACGAATCGGAAATATCACGGCTACTGCAGAAAAATTGCAATACAGATTTTGCAAAGTCCGGAGGACGCCGACGAAGTGCTCAACGATACATGGCTGGCTGCGTGGAACAGCATCCCGCCGCACAGACCCGAACGTCTGCAGACCTTTCTCGGCAGACTGACGCGCAATATCGCGCTGAACAAGCTGCGGAGCAGTCAGGCGGTCAAGCGCGGTGCCGGAAATGCGGAGGCCGTTCTCGACGAGGTTGCGGACTGGCTTCGCGCAGAGCATGACACGGAATCCGAAGCAGATGCGCGGATGCTTGCCGATGCGATCAACCGGTTTCTGGATCGGCTTCCGGAGACCGACCGTCAGGTTTTCGTCCGGCGTTACTGGTATTTTCAGTCTGTTGCGGAGATCGCGGTGGTCTGCCGCTGCTCGGAAAGCAAGGTCAAGTCTATGCTGTACCGCACACGCAAAAAGCTGCATAAAGCTTTGGAACAGGAGGCACTGTTATGAAGCCCGATACTTTTATAGATGCCGTCGGCATGATCGACGACCGTTTTCTGGAACTGAAACAGCCGCAGCATTTTATCCGGCAGCGCAGAAGAAGACGCGCATTGCTCGGAATTGCCGCCGCTGCCGCAGTAATCGTCCTTCCGCTGCCGGTCATGACCGCGTTCGGCGCGGATACCGCATACGATATCCTGAACCATATTGCGCCGCCGGTCGCACAACGCTTTACGCCGGTGCGGATGTCCTGCACGGATCAGGGCATTCAGATGACCGTCATCTCCGCGGAATGCAGCGGCAATTCCGCCGACTGCTATATCGCGATGTGCGACCTTGAACATCAGTACCCCGGCGGAAATTGGGATCTGTTTGACAGCTACGATATCCGCACCGGAAAGGATATGGCCGGTACCTGTTATTTTTCGGAATACGACAGCGAAACGGATACCGCCTATTTTGTCACGCATCTGGAGACAATGGACGGCAGCCCGATCCCGAAGCGCAAGATCACATTTTCCGTCCGTGCGCTGCTGACGGGCAAAACCAAGACAGAACGTGTGCTCGATGAGATCGACCTGAGCGGCGTGCCATACGAACCGGAAACAATGAAGCGCACGGAATCCCGCAGTGCAAGCGGTTATTTCCCGGACGGTGATTTTCCGGAGCCGGAGCAGTTCCGGTTCCTGATCCCTTCGGAGGAGCCGCTTTGTACGCCCACACCGGGAATCAATATCCGCGGTATCGGGTATATCGACGGCGCACTGCATATCCTGACGGAATATGATAATATCTTTGAAACGGACAATCACGGCTGGATCACGCTACAGGGCGATGATCCCGCTGACCGCTCCGTCATCAGCTTTTCGTTCTGGGATGATACGCATACAAACAGCTTTGACGAGACGATCATTCCGGTCGCATACGACACACTCGCGGATTCCTTTTTATACGGTGAATTTGTCACCTCGGAGCCCTGCCTGCACGGAAACTGGCGGGTGACGTTCCCGCTGGAATAAAGCACAGGAAAACGGGCACCGACCGCTTGGTCAGTGCCCGTTTTGTGATCTGTGATGCGTTTGCGGGATCGCCGTTTTTATTCCGTCGGAGAGACCGCTTTCTCCTGCCGGTACGACACAAGTGCAAGGATCAGCAGCACGCCGCCGAGTACCGCGAACACCGGGAGCAGTGCATGGGTCCTGCCGCTGATGCGGACAATGCCCGTCACGATGCAGCCGACCGTACACGCCGCCGATGCACAGTGCAGCAGAAACAGCGTCCGCTCCTGCGGCGGCTTTCCGCAGAGCAGCGCGAGCAGCAGCAGCATCCCTGCGATCAGCGGCGGGGTGAATGCGTAGATCATGAAATTGCTGTAAACGCCGTAGCTGAAATGCTCGTAGACCGCGCCGAACAGCGCAAGAAACAGCGCACATCCGATGCAGACCGCGATATGCTTCAGGCTTTTTTTGTCCGCCGCGTTAATATCCGATGTAAACAATGTCGCTCACGCTCCTTTCGCGGATCGTTCTGCCGCTGGTCGTCGGATTGTTGATGACCGCTCCGTTGAAGCACATCGTCGAGGAGCCGCCGCCGTCCAGATTATAGGCATTCTGCGCACCGAGCCCCTGCATAAACGCTGCCAGCTCGGAGAGCGAAAGTCCGTCGCTTTCCGATGTCCGGCCGTCCGAGACCACAAACACATAATGCAGCCCGTCGATCTGGCCGATCGCGGTGCGCGGATTGCTCGCCATGGAACGCGCGACCTCGGAGTTTTCATCGACCGTCATCACGCCGTTCTCGACCAGCCGCGGCCCGAACATGAAGCACTGCCATGTGCCCATATCCAGAAGCTCCTGCGCGGAATGCTCGGCACTGGTCGTGAAGAAGAAGCTGCCGTCTGCCATGATGCAGAGAAAATCGGTGTTGTCCCGCGGCACATCGCGGTACAGCACGCCGTTCCGGATCACATAGCCGTGCGTATGCGTGCCGTAGAAATCGCCGTTGACCGCAAGGATCGCGCCCTTTGAAGCAGCGATCTCCGAGGTCGCCGCCGTGATGTTCCGGCCGTAGGTATCCTTTGCAAAGGCCGTCTTGAGATACTGCGCAGAGCTGACCTGAATGTCCGCGACATAGACTGCGGTATCCAGATAGCTGTATTCCGAAAGCTCAATGCTGATGTTCTCATCCTGATAATGGTTCGCATCATTGAGGTACGGAGATTCCGGTGCGGGCGGTTCCGTTTCCGGCTCCGGTTCCGTCGCTGCAGGCGGCTGCGTCGCTGCAGGCGGCTGCGTCGTTGCTGCAGCGGTCTTTGCCGTCGCGGCCTGCTCGGTTTTGGCCGCAGGTTCTGTTTTGGCAGCGGTATTGCTGCTTTTGCTGTTCCCGGCTGCCGTCGGTGCCAGCGTTTTGACCGACCGTCCGGCAGACTGCGCAGGCTCGGTGCCTGCTTCTGCCTCATCCGCGGATCCGGTTCCGATCATGTCTGTTCCGGCTGCTGCAGTTTCCGTCTGCGTGCCGTGCTGCTGCGGAACTGCGGTTTCCGCAGGTGTGTCCCCGGCGCTTTCTGCGGGCAAAGCCGTGCCGCTGACTGCTTCCTTCTCCGGCTCCGCAAACAGGGAGAGATTCATCTCCTTTGCGCCGGTCTGCACGCTGCTCGCCAGCACAAAGGTATCCAGCAGGACATAAGCAGAAAAACCCGCAAGCAATGCGCCGTATACGATCGCGATTTTTTTGTAATTCAAACTGACCGCCTTCCTTTCATGCCGCATCATAGCACAAATATCCCAAAATAATCTGAAAAAAGCGGCCTGTCCTGCAAAACAGAACAGACCGCATTCATTTGTATGACAGCCCGCTGCTTCTGTTATATTATAAACAGAAACTGTGGGCATCCGGTGAAAACTGCCGGAAAATCCGGCGTCAGCCTGCTGTCCGGCAGGTCATCATTCCCGGTAAATCACCCCAGGTTGATCTTCGTAGACACGATCCCACCACGGCAGCAGCGGCACGGCCTTTGTCGGCCATTCCACCTGCCTGAGGATCAGCATCAGATCACGGGTGTCCAGCACGCCGTTCAGATCCAGATCCGCATCGAACCGGATCCAGTCCGGGTCGATCGCCGGATGCTCCGCGAGCAGCGCCGACAACAGCACGGCATCTGCCTCCGTTGTTTCGTCGTCTCCGTTCAGGTCACCGCTCGTGTTCTCCGTATGCCACGATGACATGGAATATTCCAGCGGCAGGAACAGGAAATGATAATAGTCCGCATAGCGTGTCAGTATCCCGGACGGCCTGCCCTTGACCACTGCCGTTTTCGGGATCTCTGCGAAAAGGCCGGGCTGATAGTGCTCCACAAAGAGGGAATCATACTCCGCAGCATAAACAGAGGTCGTGAACGTATAGGTCGATCTGCCCGGGATGATGCCGTAAGCCTCCGCATAGCGTGTTTCGGTATCCACCCGGTACAGAACGCCGTTTTCGGTATCCTCCACGATCTGCATGTTCTCATGCGTCAGATCCGTCAGCTGCATTTTCCAGTACTGATTGGAGCTGGAAATATCCGTTGCAGAGAACAGGAACAGCACATATTGCTCCGCCCAGACATCCGTGATCAGTTCGCCCTTTCTTGAGAAGAACGCATCGCCGAGATAGTTTCCGGTACTGTCGTACATCTGCACGGAGAGCTTGCAGCGCGCATCGTAAACAGAAAGCCGGATATCCGCTTCCAGCACGGAGTAATAAGAGAAGATCAGATAACGGTTTTCCTCGGTGTTCTTCACCTCGTACTCATAATCAAGCATCAGCGGCTTGAGCGGGATATCCAGTACCTTTTCATAGCACAGATCCGCAAGCTCCTCCTTCGGCATGACGATCGGAAATTCCACATCCAGCATACCGGCATATCTGCCCTTGCCGATATAATTGACGGTGGCCGTTCCGATATCCGTATCATTCACGATGTACCGCTGATCATAGTCCGTGCCCTCGATCAGCGTATAGCTGCCGTCCCGGAGCACGATATCCGGCTTGACTTTCTCCCCTGTCCATGTCACAGGTCTGGCAATGGCCTCGCAGTCGGCAAGTGCCCGCTGCTCTGTCTCCAGCCGGAAATGCAGCGTGCCCTCACGCAGCAGGCCGTTGTATTTTACCATGATGTAGCGGGTATCGCCCTTCGGTACATAGAAGGACAGTGCCTTGATGCCGGTACCGGCACACTGCTCCGTCATATCCGCCTCCGGCGTGAACACGCGCAGAACGATATCCGGGATATCGTCGGAAACCAGGAGATAGTCGGCGGCTTCATCTGCCGTCAGCTGATACCATGCAAGGCGGTCGTCCAGCGTCAGCGGAACGGCATGTTCGCCCGGCGTCAGCTCCGGCGGCTCCTCCTCCGGAAGCTTGACCTTGATCCGATAGGAGCCCGCGCCCGAACCGTAGGAATACTTGGTGGAGCGAAGCGTGAACGGCACCTCGCCGAACATGACATTCGCGTCATCCTCCGCATAGGCGACAATGTAGTCGCGGCCCTGCTGCAGCACGGTGCCGTCCTTCATCGTCAGCGTGACCGGTGCTTCTACCTTTCCGCCGGTATATACCGCATCGGTGACGGTCATTTCGGCTTCTGCCAGCGCATACGGCTCCACGACCGTGATGTTGGTCGCACCGCCCCGCTCCGCATACTTGCGGGAAACGGAAACGCAGTACAGACCGTTTTTCAGCATGTAGTCATTCTTATCGTCCTGCATCGCCTGCATCGGAGAAAGCGTTTTCAGCTTTTCGTCCAGACGGTAGATCTGATACTGCAGGGCGGATCCGGCGGTCTGCTCGTTCAGCACGCGGTAGCGCGCATTGGTGTGATTGTTTTCCGCACGGTCCGCACGGAACCAGACGGTCTGATACTTCTGCTGCTCACAGCTGACAGCTGTCGTTTCCCCGAGCGGTACCGTCTGCTCCGGAATCTCCTGCATCGGGTAAATGATCTCGTAGCTGCGCTCGACCCTTCCGATAAAGAGCCCCGTGCCGGCCAGCAGGATCTTCGCGGAGCCGGGTACCTCATTGCCGGAATGCATCACGACATAATCCTGCCCCTCCGTCAGCAGCTCCCCTTCGTAGGTCAGCTTGATCTTCGGCTCGTAGATCATGTCATCCTCATAGACCGCATAGAAATTGCCCTTCAGATCCGCCTCGCGGATATCGCGCAGACGGTCGGAGATCACGATCGAGAACTCTGCATCCCGCGTCTCGCGGAGTGAACAGGTCAGATAGTACATCTGGCCGGCATTCATCCTGAGCGAGCCGCAGAACTGCCCGTCATTCTGGTTGGAATAGGCACTCGACGCAAAGACCGTGCCTTCGCCGTCCGGCTTGCTGGATACCACGCAGACCGCCATGACATTCGTATAACGCTGGCTGCGCATCACGCCGCTGCGGAGATAGCCTGCCCATTCCGGCTGACAGCGCGGATCCACGCTGCCGTAGAAATAATAGGTGCCGGTCTCCTCCGGGATAAACAGCACGGTCGCACGGTCCTCCTTGCCGGAGAGCACGACCGGAACCGGCGTATCCTTCGGGATGCGGTCGATCACATCCGTCCGCACCGTGACATTGCCCTGATAATGACCGAGCCCGAACAGATCAAGCTGATAATGCATGTTCCGCTGCGTGATCTGCACGGTATAATCCGTGCCCTCGGTGAGCTCCGCGCCCGAAGGGGAAACGACCTTCAGTGCCGGATGCCAGTCTGCGTCAAAGCTGCCGAACGCGGTCGGGATCAGCGAGACCGTGCAGTCTGCAAGCAGCGTTTTCTCCGTATGCGCCTTCGTCAGGAGCAGGGAGCAGCATCGCTGCCAGCGCGGTGCGGCGACCAGATAATAGGTCTGTCCCGCCGTCAGGTCTGCGGTCATCCGCGCACTGTGATCCGGCTGCAGCGCAAATTCGCCGCATTTTTTTCCGTTCTCATCAGTCAGCAGACCGTTCAGCGATGCTTCGCCTGCCGATTCCAGATACCATTCGCCGGATTCCGGCACCGTCAGCTGATAAAAGCCTGTTTCGGTCCCGTCGGCAAACAGCGGCGTTTCCGGCTGCAGCTCCGTATAGGCATGTGCACCGGAGATCACTGCTTTCAGATCAAACTGTTCCGTCTTTCCGGCAGCATCGGTCACGACACAGCGGTAATCGTATTCGCCGATCCGGCCGCTCTCCGGCGCGAATACGGCACCGGTCTCACCCGCGAGCGGCTCGGCAGCTTCCCCGTTCAGGCGGTACCACTGATAGGTCAGCCCGTCGCCCATAGCCGTCACGAGGAATGCACCGTATTCATGCAGGGAAACCTGCAGCATTTTCGTATTGACCCGCATGACAAGCGGTTCCTGACAGCGGTGTATGTCCGTACAGACATCCAGCGCGGAGAGCGTCTCCGGCGCGTGGATATAAGTTTCCGCATCAAAGGCGTCCGCCGCGATCTCCTTTGCGGCATCCGTCAGCTTGACCGCCTTGACGCTGAACATGCTTTCCGTTTCAAGCGTCTCCGCGTTTTCCAGCACCGCGCCGTAAAGGATCGCCGATGCAAACGCATAGCGCGGAACATGCTTCACGAGCGGCAGTTCAATGACGCCCGCGATCACGCCGCCGAAGGAACGGAATTCCAGCGTTTCCAGTGCAGAGAATGTGACCGTATCAAAGCCGGTTCCGAGCCTTGCACCGCAGAATGCATTGGTTCCTGCGGACTTGATCTTTCCGTAATCCAAGACCAGCGTGAACGCCTCGCTGCAGGTCCCGAGCGCGATCGCATTTTCGCGGAGCTCCGTGATCCCGGGCAGCTCCAGCAGCCGCAGCCCGGAGCAGTCCGAGAAGCTGCCCTTGGGGAGCACGGTCACGGTCTCCGGCAGAGACACGCGCAGCAATGCCTTGTCTCCCGCAAAAACGCCGTCACCGAGCGTTTCCAGCGAATCCAGCGTCAGACTGCCCGCAAATGCCTTGCAGCCGGACAGACAGCCGCTGCCGAGTGCCTTCACCTGCCGCCAGTCCGGATACAGCTCCGTCAGTGCTGCGCAGTTCAGGCAGGCTTCGCTGCCGAATTCCGTGACAGCCGGGACTGTCAGCTTTTTCAGGCCGGTGCAGTCCGCAAAGCAGCGGTCAGGCAGCCGGCTGATCTGCGGCAGCTCCATTTCCTTCAGGCTGACGCAGCCCTCAAAGACCGATGCGCCGAGCGAATCCGCATCCTCGTGAAGCGTGACCGTTTTCAGTGCGGCATCGCCGAAAAATGCCTCTTTGCCGACGGTTTTCACACCGGATGCCGTGACATTCTCCAGCTTCACGCATTCTCTGAATGCACCGTCACCGATCTCCGTGACGGATTCCGGCAGCTTGACCGTCTCAACGGCATGATTGCCCGCAAAGGCCTCCGCCGCGACTGCCGTTACCGGAACGCCGTCTGCCGTATCCGGAATCGTGACTGATTTGCGGATACCGGTATAGGATTTCACAACGCCTTCCGCTATGACAAGCGAACCGGCAATATCCTTGCCGCCGATCGTATAGATCGCCTCGGCGGGCACACTGTCGATGTACTTGTCCTTCACGGCGATCGCCGTGACTCTTGTCGATTCCGTGATCACGAGCGGCTCTGTATAAAGCGTGCCGTTCTCCCTGTCCGGGAGCGTGCCGTCCGTGGTGTAATAGATCTGCATATCCGGGCTTTCCGCCGTGATGCTGACGGTCTGCTCCGTGCCGTAATTGCCCGCCTTCCGGGAAAAGACCGGTGCCTTGCAGATGCCCTCATCCCAGTGAAAATTCTTCATGCAGACCAGTCCCCAGCCGGTATCCGAATCAAATCCGGGCTTGCCGAGGTCGGTCGCATTCAGGCAGAGCAGGTTCTCGACCCGCGCCGCCGTGATCTCCGGATCGTAGCTGCAGAGCAGCGCACAGCAGGCCGTCACATGCGGCGTCGCCATGCTCGTGCCGTTCTTGGATTCCTGCTTGTCCGGGCCGTCCTTGCCGTAGCTGCGGATGCCGACACCCGGCGCGGATACGTCGATCATGTCACCGTAATTTGAAAACTCCGCACGCTTCATTTCCTCTCCGACCGCCGCAACGGTAATGCAGCTTTCGATGCTGCTCGGATAGAAATACCGTGCATCGTCCGAGTTGTTGCCCGCGGCCGCACAGCAGATGATGCCCTTTTTCTCGGCGATCATCATGGCCTCGACCTCAAGCGGATTGACGCCCAGACCGCCGAAGCTCATGTTCAGAACATCCGCATCGTTTTCCAGTGCGTACATGATGCCGGCATAAATCTGCTCATCGCTTGCGGTGCCGCTGCTGTCAAACGATTTGATCGGCAGGATCTTGACATTGTCCGGTGTCAGCTCACAGATCGTGCCGGAGACATGTGTGCCGTGGCTGATGTCATCCGCAAAGCTGTCGTCGCCGGAGCTCGAGAAATTGACGCCGCCTTCCAGCACTCTGCCGTTAAACAGCGCGGGGGCGGTGTTCAGTCCGGTATCAATGACCGCGACCTTGACCTCCGGCAGCTCCTTGCCCTTCAGATAGGTATCGTAAAACTGCTCCGTGCCGATCAGTCCGGCACCCCATGTCATATAGGTGCCGGTATCCAGTGCGCTGACCGTGCTTTCTTCCGCAGATTCCAGCTCGATCGGGTCGATCTGCACGATATGCGACGGCTGCACATACTGCACCGCCGGATCCTGCTGATAAAGCTGATATGCCGCATATGCCGCGGCCGTATCCGCATACTGGAAAATGTGCAGATCGTTGTAGCCGTCCGCTGTTTTCTGTGCGCCGTGCGGGTCGATCTGCCCCTTTGCCTTGACGATCAGGCGGGCGGTCTGAAATTCGTTCGTGACCGTCAGCAGACTGCCGTCGGATTCCGTTTCATAGCCGTATTCCGCGGCGGCATCCGCGAACCGCCGGATCGTGCCGGCCGTCTGCAGCCTGCTGTCCGGTGCGGCGGAGACGATCATCAGCTCGCCGTTCCGTATTTTCAGATCACCGCAGGAATCCGCCGGAACGCCGTCCGCGGAAAGCAGCCCCGTTTCGCTGTCATAGCAGACCGTTTCATAGAATGATCTGTTCTCATCCTGCTGCGTCACCGCAGTAATCTGCTCCGCAAATGCCGTCAGTGCCGTTCCGTCCGCATCTGCCGCGCCCGGAACGGTCAGAGCCGTGACCGGCAGTGCCGCGACCAGCTGCATCCCCGTAACAGCCGCCGTCACGACACATCCGATTCGTTTCTGTTTCATGTTCAATGCCCCTTTTTTTATGAATTTACCCGTACATCGGCAGCCCGCCGCTGCCATCCCCGCAAATTGTATCTTCAATGCTCCCTGTCCAGTTCCGCACCCGCGCGCGCATCTCATCGACCGCAAGGATGCCGTAGGCAAAGCCTTTCCGTACCAGCTCTGCCGGAACATACTCGTCATATTTCTCAAACAGCGGGATCTCGTCCGGATAGACGAGCTCCAGCGGATCAAATTCCGCCTCCGCCTGCTCCCGCACAACGCGGAAAAAGGTCTCCTTGTCTGCCTTCATCTTGAACGTCATGAAATACGGCCTTGACGGTGCAAGACCCGATAAATGCAGCTCCTGCGCGCATTTGATCTTCAGCAGGCGTTCCAGTGCCAGAAAGCCGTAGCTGCCGAGCCACGGGAACAGTGCCCACATGTCGCCGCCCATGCAGATCAGCGGCTCGGTCAGAAGTCCCGAATGCGCCGCGGTATTTCTCGCCTGTGCCAGCCGGGCGACCGCGTTCTTCATGACATAGGGATACTGCTGATCCTCCTGCAGAACGCCGCGCATCCGTTCCAGGATCTTCGTCTGGATATCGCCGGGGCAGTCGCCGAAATACGCCGGGACCTTGCCCTTGACCTGCGTGCAGTAGACCAGATGCCGGTCGTAATCGACCTCATCCACGACCCACACATGACCCGCGATCGCGATTTTTTCCCCGGCGGGCGGCGGCTGAACGATCGTGCCGATCTCCTGTGATTCCGACCGCACGGTGAACTCCTCGCTGTCCTGAAAAACCGCGTAGAACTTGTAATTGTTGATGACGCGCTCCCCCGCTAAACCGGCGATCAGGCCGCCGCGTTCGGTGCGCTGAATATGATCCTTGTCAATCAGGTGCCGCAGCAGAATGCGGTAGTCATCCTGCGTGATCCGGCCGAACGGCTGCAGCTTCAGGACGCGCCCCGCAAGCTGTGCGGGGGTCATCTCGCCGTTGGCCGCCAGTGTGCTCATGGTCTGGTGGTACAGCAGACTGAACGGCAGGCGGTCCAGCTTCGGCGGCTCGACCCAGTGCTCCTCTGCATAAAGCTGTACCAGCGCGATGCCCTGCAGCAGCTTCCACGGGACCGTGGAAGGCAGCATCGCACGCGCCTCCGGCTCCTCCTCCCGCATAACGAACCACATCTCGGGCGGGAGTCCCCTGCGCCCGGTGCGTCCCATGCGCTGCAGGAATGAGGATACCGTGAACGGCGCATCGAGCTGAAACGCGCGTTCCAGCTTGCCGATGTCGATGCCGAGCTCCAGCGTCGCAGTCGTGACGGTCGTCATGGTCTGCTCCTCATCCTTCATGACTGCCTCCGCTGTTTCTCTGTAAGCGGCAGAAAGATTGCCGTGGTGAATCAGGAATCTGTCCGGCTCGTTCTTGCTTTCGCAGTACTGCCGCAGCGAAGTCGTCACGGCCTCGCATTCCTCGCGGGAATTGACGAACACCAGACATTTCTTCCCCCGCGTGTGCGAAAAGATGTAGCCGTAAGCGGGGTCAGCCGCAGGCGGTGCCGGATCGGTCTCCCGTTCCAGCGGCTCCGGCGCATCGACCTCCTTACCCTCCGCGGCCTGCGAATCCAGCGCATAAAAATGCTCCATGGAAAGCCGCCATGTACTTTTCTGCGGCGCGATCTGCGGAATCACGGTGTTCCGTCCCGAACCGGTGCCGAGATAGACGGCTGTCTGCTCAATGTCGCCGATCGTCGCGGAAAGCCCGATTCTGCGCGGCCTTGCACCGGAGAGATCGGAAAGCCGCTCGATCAGGCAGAGCGTCTGACCGCCGCGGTCGCCGCGCAGCAGCGAGTGCACCTCGTCGATAATGACAAAACGCAGATCGCGGAACAGCGCGGGAATCATTGCGTGCTTATGCAGCATCAGGGCTTCCAGCGATTCCGGTGTAATTTGCAGAATGCCGGACGGATGCTTCAGCAGTTTCGCCTTCTGTGACTGCCCGACATCCCCGTGCCACCGCCAGACCCTGATTCCCGCAGGTTCGCAGAGATCGGTCATGCGCGTGAACTGGTCATTGATGAGTGCTTTCAGCGGTGCAATGTAGATCGCGCCGACCGATGCGGGCGGATCCTCCTCCAGCAGCGTCAGCACCGGAAAGAACGCCGCTTCGGTCTTGCCGGACGCCGTGGACGCGGAGATCAGCACATTGTCCTCCGAATTGAAGATCGCGTCCGCGGCTGCGACCTGCACCGCACGGAGCTTCTCCCAGCCCGCGCGGAAAATGTATTCCTGTATAAAGGGCGCATAGCGTGAAAAAGCATCCATGCTGTACAACGCCTCCGTTCTTTTTATGATACGATCATTTAAGAAAAGTGCTCCTGCTGTAAATCATTCAGCGATCCGGCTTTTCAATAAACGCTTTCATATCCTGACTGATTCTTTCATACGCATAGTAATGCACATAATGCCCGCAGTCAAGCTGGATCAGCGTGCCGTCTGAGGAAGCATCGACCATCGCCTGCATCCCGCCTATCCGGTATTCATCATTTGAGGTTTCGTTGGAAACGTACAGCAGCACGGGAACTGTCGGCAGAGGTGCGGAATTGCGTTCATCATTCAGGGCGATTTCAACATCACCCTCATTCTGCATAGTATCATTCACGTTTTTATGACAGGCAATCTCTTTATAGATTGCGCAGTCTTCCTCTGAGAGCACGCCTGATTCGTTGTAGTCAAACAGTCGGACAATTCCGACGGCTTTCATAAACCTTGCAATTCCCCACAGGAACGCGGAGCTTGAATATTTTTCTTTCAGTTTATTGACGTCCATACAGTGCGGCGTACACATATCCAAACCAACGATTGCTTCAACCTCATCAGGGTACTCCTGCGCCCAGCGGGTTGCCTCATAGCCTGAAAATGAATGCGGGCACAGCACATACGGTGCTTCGATTCCGCACTTTTCGAGTGCCTCCCTGTCCTGACGGAGGATCGTGTCAAGATCCCGTTCGCCGTCAACCAGATCGCTGAAGCCGTAGCCGAACTTTTCCACAACGACGATTTTATAATCATCGGAAAGCCTGCTGTAAAGCGGTTTGAAATCCAGGATCGGAGAGGCTGTTCCGTGACCCGACAGGAACACGATCGTGTGTTCTCCCTCACCTTCCGTGTAGATGCTCATATTGTGACCGTCTACCTCCACAAGCTGTCCAAGCGGCGTTTCGCAGAGGGCTTTATTCTTTTTGAGCATGATCTGATTGTATACCGTCATAACTACAAGGAATAACACGATCAGGATCAGCAGTCCGAGGAATACTTTTCCGATTATTCTGAATGCTTTTTTCATACGACCCTGCGCCTTTCGCTTAACAAATTCCGATTGATCTCAGCGACACATTTTCTAAAGAGTTTTATGATAAACGATAATTTTTTATCGTTAAAATGCATAACGGGGCTTGCGTATCCGTCATGCCGGATTGTGCAAGCATCTAATTTTTATCGTTTATCATTAAAAAGTAGTTGACAAACATAAAACTATGTGTTATGATACAGCCAACGGAGCAACAGGGCTCCGGACATCAGGAAGCACACAAGGAGGTTTACTATGGAAAACAATCATGATTCTGTCAAGCAGAAAAACACCGAACATATCCGCCGTCTTGCAAAGCCGGCACTGATCCTGACGGTGCTGTTCCTCGCAGTGCAGCTTCTCAGCACTGCATACAAGCTGGTGTACACGCTCTCGCAGCCGCATACATTTAACGGCACGATCACAAGCTATATGTCCGCTCTTGCCTACGCTGAGCTTCCGGAGATGATCGTGAAGTTCATGCTTACGGCAGCCACACTGATCCCGCTGATCCTGCTGTTCAGAAGCCTCAGAAAGGACGGTCAGCCTTTCACGGAGCGAAATGCCAAATTCCTCAAAGCGGCAGGCATTTTGCTGGGGCTCCGTGCAGCAGTTCCCGCGCTGATCTATTTTTTCAGGCTTCTGCGCTACGAAGGCATTTCAAATCCGTCCGTTTTTCTTGATGTGTTTGAACACCGCACGCTGTCGTATCCGGCAGTCGGATTCTGCATTCTGCTGCTCTTCCTCGCAAAAGCATTCCGCTACGGTGCAATGCTCCAGCAGGAATCCGACGAAACACTGTGAAAGGAGTTTCCTGATGAAAGAACAAATCCATTCCAAACCTGAAATCATGGAAAAACTCAAAGAAGGCAGCCTCGGCATTGCAGTTATCTGCTGCATTGCAGCACTGCTCACGCTGGGGATTTCCGCGCTGCGCCTGTATAATGCTGCACCGAACGAAACCGATCTGATTCAGCGGTACACGATCTGCCGGGTGATGATATCCGGCGTGCTCGGTGCGGCGATCATGGCCGCGGCCGCTTTGATGTTCTTCCGCATCTCCAGGGACGGCATTCCGTTCACCGCGAAGAATGTCCGCACCGTGCGCATTATCGGCATTCTGTTTCTGGTCAATGCCGTGATTCCTTCGGTCACCGCGGCATGCATCATCGGCTCTGCAAACGGCGTCGGCGGAATTGTCAACCCGTCCGCACTGATCGAAGGTCTGCTGTTCCTGTTCATCGCGCATATCATCCGGTACGGCGCGATGCTGCAGCAGGAATCCGATGAAACGCTCTGACAGCTCCGAAAAGCATACCGATGACAAAACGCAAACACCGTCCGCTGAACATCCTTGCAGCGATCCTGCTGATTCCGCTGCTGCTCTGCGCCGCATTCGCTGCGGGGCTGTACGGCTATAACCGGCATCAGCTGAAAAAAGAATCCGCACTGATCCGGCATCAGGGGCAGTATATTGAGATCGGCGGCAGGAACATGAACCTTTATACCGCGGGCAGCGGAGACAAAACGCTCGTGTTCATGGCCGGTGCGAATACGCCCGCCGTGATCTTCGATTTCAAGCCGCTGTTCAGCAGGCTTTCGGACACGTACCGGATCGCGGTGATCGAGAAATTCGGCTACGGCTGCAGCGACGACGCTGACGGCGAACGGAATCTCGGGACACTGCTCAGGCAGGACCGCGAAGCACTGGAAAAGGCCGGGCTTTCCGCGCCGATGTCCTTTGCCCGCATTCCGCTTCCGGACTGGAAGCCGTCCGCTGGGCGCAGCTTTATCCGGACGAGGTCGAAGCGATCGTCGGGCTGGACATGGCAGTGCCGGAGCAGTTCGATATACAGATCGGCGACCTGAACAATGTACAGACGCAGACCCTTGAACAGGCACTGCAGGAAAACGAATTTCTGCACTTCTGGCTCTATGACATGGGCGGTTACCGGCTTTACAATACCAACAAGGTGTTCCCGGCTGCGGCAAGCCCCGATCTGACGGAAGCCGAGCGCGCGGAATACAGGGCGATCACCTATCTCTGGTACAGCCGGTTTTATCAGACCGCGATGTTCCGGGAAGGCATCCTGACCGAAGCACAGCGCAGTGATTTTCAGGCCGTCCGCGGCAGTCCCGTGCCGGATGTGCCGACCCTGCAGCTGCTTTCCTCTGATGAAGCGACCTTTTCGCTGATGCTCGGGGAAAACGGCCTGCAGAAATGGCGGCAGCTCCATGAAAACTATAACGCAGCACTGACAACCGGCAGACTGGTTCAGCTTAACTGCGGGCATTATATCCATGTGGAAGCCCCTGATGCAGTCAGCGCGGAGATTCGCAAATTTCTCGATGAGATACAGTGAGGTGCGATATGGCAATTATTTTACGGCTCGACCGCGTCATGGCAGACCGGAAAATGAGCCTCAACGAATTAAGCGAAAAGGTCGGCGTCAGCAATGTCAATCTCTCCAAGCTGAAAACCGGAAAGGTCAGTGCGATCCGCTTTTCCACGCTGAACGCGATCTGCACGGCACTGCACTGTCAGCCGGGAGATATCCTCGAATTTACCGAGGACGAAACATAGTATCACGCCGGAAATACGGCAAACACGCGGCAAGAATCTGATACCGGATTCCTGCCGCGTGTTTCGTCTTGTACTGTTTCTGTGCAGGATGTCCCTTTGCGCCGGCTTATTCCGCCGTTTCCTCTGTCGTCGTGGTCTCCTCCGGTACGTCGGCTTCCTCCGGTGCATCGGTCACTTCCGCCGCATCGGACGATTCCTCCGTCTCAGTTTCCTCCCCGGCTTCGGATTCTTCCTCGGCTGCGGGTTCTGTCTCAGCGACGGGCTCCTCCTCAGCAACGGATTCTTCCACGGCAGAAGTTTCTTCCGCTTCTTCCTCCGCGACCGGAATCGGCATCATCTTGACCTCGATGCGCGGATGACCCTCGGCATCGTCCTCGATCTGCCAGACGATCTCCATGACGATCGGCTCCGTCGGCGAGGAAGCCTCACCGCCCATGCTCATCGTGACAGGAACCTTCAGGAAGCTGTCCACGACCTCCATGCCCTCCGTGACCTCACCGAATGCGGCATAATTGCCGTCCAAGAAGGATTCGTCACCGTAGCAGATAAAGAACTGGCTCGATGCGCTGTTCGGATCGGCGCTGCGTGCCATGGAAACGACGCCGCGCTGATGCGACAGATTATTCTGGACGCCGTTGCTGCTGAACTCGCCCTTGATCGTTTCCTCACTGCCGCCCATGCCGGTGCCTTCAGGGTCGCCGCCCTGTGCCATAAAGTCGATCATGACGCGGTGGAAGGTCAGCCCGTTGTAAAATCCCTCATTCACGAGCTTCTCAAAGTTCTTGCAGGTGATCGGTGCAACGTCCGGATACAGCGTGATGATAAACGAATCCTCGCCGACCTTTGCCTCGCTGATCGCCTGCAGCTGTGCATCTGTAAAAGCGGGACGCGTATCGCCGCAGCCGCACAGTCCCGTCAGCAGCACCATGGCCGCCGTACAGATCGCAGTTTTCTTCAGTTTCATGTAAAAACTCTCTCCTTTTGGAATACTGTATAGAAACGCGGTTGCCCGCGGTTTCTGCTGATTTACACGGTAAATTCCGCGTATTCGTCCTCGACCGGCTCCTGTTCCTCCAGTGCCGTCGGGGTATAGGTAAAGCCGGCTTCTCCGCCGAGCAGTCCGGCGACCGTGCTGCCGGGATGCTGCTGCAGGATATCGAGCACCTCGATAAAGTCGCGGATGACCTCGCGCGGCGTCAGGTTGCTGTCCGCGCCGATGCGGCCGTATTCGATCTTGATGAAGGCGTCCATATCCGCCGCCGTGACGATCTGCTGATAGTCATAGAGCACCGCATGGATCTCCGCCAGCTTCTCGACGAGAATGCGCATTTCCGCATAACTGAGCGGTTCCAGACGGATGATCGGCGCATGGAGATTGTTCTGCCCGTCGCAGTATTTTCCGTCCACAAGCCGCGATTTCAGCGCCTCGTAGCTGTAAATGCCGCGCCGCGGATCCTCCATGCACTGGGGCGTGCCGCACATCACAATGCCGAGATACTGCGCCTTGCCCTGCATCGTGTCATTGTACATCGTCAGGATCTTCTCGTAATTCTTCTCGCGGGAAATGCTCTGCGGGATCTTGTACAGGTTGACGAGCTCGTCCACGAGCACGATCAGTCCCTGATAGCCCGCCTGTTTCAGGAACATCGCGAACAGCTTGATATATTCGTACCAGTCGTCATCGCGGATGCAGATGCTCACGCCGAGCTCGTTTTTCGCCTCAGTCTTGGTCTGATATTCACCGCGGAACCATTTGACGACCTTCGCCTTGGTCTCCGCATCGTCATTGACAAAGGACTGATAGTATATCCGCAGCAGCGTCGCGAAATCAAAGCCGTGCACCAATGAACTCAGCGAATCGACAACGGTATAGATCTGCTGCTCGACCAGCTTGTGGAACTGCGGGTCGGTCAGCTCCAGACCGCTCTTTGCCGCGACATCCATGCGGATGCCGTTGATCCAGCGGTCAAGAATCAGCGAAAGTGCGCCGCCGTCGGGCTTTGATTTGGTCGAGAGATTCTGCATCAGCTCCTTGTAGGTGCCGAGTCCCTGCCCGTTCGCGCCCTGTAATCTGCGCTCCGGGGAAAGGTCTGCGTCACAGACCGCAAAGCCTCTGTCCATTGCGTAGTTGCGCACGGTCTGCAGCAGAAAGCTCTTGCCGCTGCCGTATTTGCCGCTGATGAACCGGAACGACGCGCCGCCGTCCGCCATGACTTCAATATCGTGCAGCAGTGCTTCGATCTCACGCTCTCTGCCGACTGCAATATACTGCAGACCGATGCGCGGCACGACGCCGCCCTGCAGCGCGTGGATCACCGCGCCCGCCATTCGTTTCGGAATATTCATGTTTCCAGCATTCCTTTCAGGTCTTCCGCATAGTCCTCGATCAGAACCGGGGTATTGTCATCCTCCATTTCGATGACCGTATCACCGAAGGTATCATAC
Organism: Ruminococcus sp. Phil11; assembly: GCA_001940925.1. GTDB lineage: Bacteria > Bacillota > Clostridia > Oscillospirales > Ruminococcaceae > Firm-04. Next base: position 31,811 of record MSGZ01000027.1, on the reverse strand, counting down.
AGGTTTTCGTTGATCTCATCCGCCAGCACCGAGAGCATCTGTCCCGCATCGACAAGCGGCTGATAGGATTCGCCTGTCACCAGACAGATCAGCAATGCCATGGCCGGTGCGCTCAGCGGCAGATCGGGCAGTTCGCCGTCATCGTCGTCATCCTCTGCCGGCTCCTCCGGCGCGGGTACGGCGGCTTCGGACTGCTCATCCTCCGGCAGCGTCAGCATATCGGTCGTATGCTCCGCCGCCTGCCGGATCTTTTCCAGTTCTTCCTCGTTCAGCGTGATGACCGGCACATTCTTGCGCTTCTGCTCCTCGAAATAATCCGCGATCGCTTTCCGGATCACTTCGGCATCGCCCTCCGGCAGCTCGCCTGCCTTCAGCTTGCCCTTGAACCCGAGCTGCTCCCGCAGCATGGAGTCGATCGTCCGCAGCAGCTCCCCGATGCGCGCGGCATTCGGACTGCCCGCAAAGGTCTCCTTCGCCCAGCGTCCCTGATAGCAGTGATACACGCAGAGCGGGGACAGCCGGTAATCGCCGTTCGGCACAAGCGTCCGCTGATAAAAGACCGCGCCCTCGAACATCAGATGCTCGCTGCGCTGCTGCTCGCCGAGCAGATACGCAGAAAAGGACTTCTCCTTTTTCTCCGCGTAATAGGTCAGCAACGCCTTGTAGACCGCCTTGACGATCTCTGAGACCTGCTCCGGCTCCGCAAGATAGAGCTTGGAATTTTTGATGTGATATTTGGAGAGCGTGTCCAGCGCGAGCAGCAGGTCCTTCGCTGTCTGCGCACTGTGGCGCAGCACCGTGATCGCTGCCGCCTCCTTTTCGTCCTCCAGACGGTACGGCTGCTGATAATACGCCGCAAAATCCGGGATCCAGCGCAGCAGCGACTTCTTCACGGACGGGAACTGCTCCCCGTAATCCCGCAGCAGCTGACTGAGCGCATCGTATGCAAGCTCCGCGCTCTGAAACCCGATCAGGTTCAGGATCTCATAGGCATACAGCAGCAGAAATGCATTCTGTGCAGGCGGCATCGCACCCATGCGGTAGCGCGTGCGCCATGTGAAGTATGCGCGCAGCTCATTGTCCTTGAGGTTATAGTACATCGGCACGGAGCGTCCGCACTGTACCGTATCCGGGAAATCGTCGGTGAAATTCTCCATGTATTTGCCCTGCTGATAAAAGAGGCTTTCCATGGAACGCTTGCCGTCGAGATTGTTGTAGCCGGAGAGCGTCCGCATCTGGCGGATCTGCTGCGGCACCGGATAGAACATGGCCGACGGATTCGCAAAGATCGACTGCTCGCCGTAGATCTGCGCGGAATGGGATGCCGTGCCGGGTTTTCTTCTCGCCGATGACGGCTTTTTCGCTGCCGATGCCGGTTTCTTCGCTGCCGGCTTTTTTGCCGCAGACGCAGGCTTCTTTGCAGCAGGCTTCTTTGCAGCCGGCTTTTTCGGCTTCGGCAGCTGCTCGTCCTGATAGGCCTCCTCCGCGGCGCGGAACAGCCGCTTCAGCATACTGAGCATACTCATTTCGCAGAACATCTCCCCTCGGCATAATATACATATTCATTATACCACAAAAGCGGCCGCTTTGCAAGGAGTTTCACGCGTTTTCATAAACCGAACACATATTATCCGCAAGCATATCATACCGCAGAATCCTGAAAGGAATATGAAAATGCCGGTACGCGGAACGTACCGGCTGAACAGTCGATCAGACAGAAAAACCGTATTTTCGGCAGAATGCAGGCGTATACGAAAACGATCTGCCGTACAGATGCGAAAGCAGATGTCCCTCCGCAGGCACATCAAATCGCAGCAGACACGCCGCAAGGAGCTGATGCCCCTCCCCGCAGAGCTCGTTGACCGCGCGGTCGCCGTAGCGGTTGTCGCCGAGCACCGGGCAGCCGAGTGCCGCCGTCTGCAGCCGGATCTGATGCGTCCGGCCGGTATGCAGTGTTATCAGAAGCAGCGCAAGCCCCTCTTTCCGCTGCAGAAGCTCGTATTCGGTCACGATCTCGCGGAAGCCTTCACGCGGCTGCTCGGAAAGCTCCGCCGGACGGCTTTCGGGCTTGCGGTGATACGCGCGCACAATGTCATGCTGCTTCGGCGGGATCCCCGCCGTGATGCATAGATACTGCTTGATGACACGGTTTTCGCGGATCATCTCATTGACCGTGCGCAGGGCTTCGGCAGTCTTTGCACCGATGACAAAGCCCTCGGTATTGCGGTCGAGCCGGTTGCAGAATGCCGGTGAGAAGCTCTGTTCCGATTCCGGATCGTAAGACCCGTTTTCCGTCAGATACTGCAGAAAGCGTCCCGCCAGCGTATCGGTGCTGCCCCTGTCGTCCGCATGGACAGGCAGATTGACCGGCTTGCGCAGAATGACGATCTGTTCGTCCTCGTATTCGATCTCCGGAGGCGGCAGATGCTTCGGCACCGTTTTTTTCGGCTGCGATGCAAACACATCGTCCGGCAGATAAATCTGCAGTACATCGCCGGTTTTCAGAAAGGTCTCCGCCGGGATGCGCCTGCCGTTCAGTTTGACGTCCTTTTTGCGGAAGGTCTTATACAGCAGCGATTTCGGCAGCTTCGGGCAGGCCTTCAGCAGAAACTTATCTGCCCGCTGCCCCGCATCATTCGCCGCAATCATAAATGTACGCATCAAACTCTCCTATTCGCTGCGTTTCTTCTGAATACATATCGCCGCGCCGGATGACACAAAATGAGCATCCGGCTGCCCGCTTCAGTCGTCCTGTTCCGGAGCGGCAGAATCCTGCTTCTTTCCGGTCAGCCTGCGCAGTGCTGAAAGAATCAGCGTCATAACCATCATACAGACCGCAATGACCGCCGCCTGAACCAGAATGCTGAGTACGCCGTTTGTGATGCGTTCCTCAAGACCGGTCAGGTGAATGATGCGCAGGCCGATAAAAATGCCGATGCAGTCCGCCAGCCGTGCAGGCCAGTCAATCCGGAACGGCTGTTTCAGCTCATTCTGAAAGCCCTCTTTGATCAGCTTTTTGTTATAATACTGCCGTTCCTTTTCTTCCTTTGTCTGATTCATCATGATCTCCATAGATATTTCTTGTAGGGATTTCTGCGTTTCTTTTTCGGTTTCTCCTGCTTTGGCTTGCTGAAAAATGCATACAGCGTGCCCGCGATGATCGCGGCGGCGGCAACACTCGCCAGCACCACCCGGACAATCAGTGCATTGCGCATCGAGACATATTCCTGTTTGATCACAGCCTTTTTCGCGTTGAACAGCACCTCTGTTTTGTCGCCTTTTTTCATATCCGGCCGCGCCGTGATCTCCGATGTAAATTTCCGCTTCACGCCGTCCTCGGTCACAAATTCCACGACCGGGAACCGCGACTGCACCTTTATGCCGTCCGTGACCGATGCTCTCGTATCAAAGCCGGTGATGACGCCGGTCGCCGTCACAGGCCGCTCCACATACAGACTGCGGAACAGCAGCAAACGCGGCCGGGCGACCGTATACACGAAAAATGCCGCGCCGAGCAGAACACAGACTGCGATCAGCAGCACCTGAAGATACTTTTTCATGCTGCATCCCTCCGTGATGTCAGGGGGTCAGAAGCTGTCAGATGTCGTTGCGCACAATGTCCTCGTAGGTCTCGCGCTTCACGACGGTACGCGCCGCGTCGTCTCTGACCATGACGAGCTCCGCGCGCGGATTGCGGTTGTAATTCGATGCCATGGAGTAGTTATAGGCACCGGTCGCCAAAACTGCAAGGATATCATCCTCCGCAGCAGGCTGCAGCGGCATATCCTCGCCGATGAGATCGCCGGATTCGCAGCACTTGCCGCCAATCGTGACGCGCTCGCTGCGGGGCTCCGCAGCCTTATTTGCGATCATCGCCTCATAGCGCGACTGATAGAGCGCATAGCGCGGATTGTCGCACATGCCGCCGTCCACCAGCACGTATGTACGGATGTCCGGGATCGTTTTCTTGGCCATGACGGTATACAGCGTCAGACCCGCGCCGCCGACAATCGAACGTCCCGGCTCAAACAGCACGAACGGCTCCGGGAAGCTCAGCTCCGCGCAGGTCTCCTTGACCGCGCCGAGGATCGCACGGACGATCTCACTGAACGGCATGGGATCATCCGCCTCCGTATAGCGGATGCCGGGGCCGCCGCCGAGGTTCAGCTCCGGCAGCGTAACACCGATCTCTGTGCGGATTTTATTCATCAGGCCGAGCATCACGCGCGCAGCCTCTGCAAACGGGGCGGTATCGAGGATCTGCGAGCCGATGTGGCAGTGCAGGCCGACCAGATTCAGATTCGGGTACAGGCTTGCCGCCTTGACCGCAGCCATTGCCTCACCGGTTTCCAGTGCAAAGCCGAACTTGCTGTCGATCTGTCCGGTCTTGACGAAATCATGCGTATGTGCGTCGATGCCGGGCTTGATGCGCAGCATGATGTTCACAGTCTTTCCGGATGCTTCCGCGATCCTGTTCAGGCGGTCAAGCTCCGGCAGATTGTCGCAGACGATCCTGCCGACACCGTGCGTCACGGCCATCTGCAGCTCCGCATTCGACTTGCTGTTGCCGTGCATGACGATCTTTTCCGCAGGCATCCCGGCCTTTAATGCGGTGTAGAGCTCGCCGCCGGACACGACGTCCGCGCCGAGACCTTCGGAATCGACAATGCGGTAAAGCTCCTTGCAGGAAAGTGCCTTGCTCGCAAAGCAGATCAGTCCCCTTCCGCCGTATTCCTCGGAGATCACGCGCGCAAAGCCGCGGCAGTTTTCGCGGATCATGTTCTCGTCCATGACGTAGAGCGGCGTGCCGTGGGTCTTGGCCAGTACCACTGTATCGGCACCGCCGATGCAGAGATGTCCCTCTGCGTTGACTGTCAGGTTTGGTGTCAGCATATTAATCATCCTTTCTTTACCACTTTTCGTTGTCGCCCTTGATATGCTGCAGCGCGAGATCGCCGGATTCCAGTGCCTTGCTCTTGACATATTGCAGCATCGCATTCAAATTGATAAGCTCCAGCTCGCGCATCAGGGTATCCAGCGTATCCGGCTCCTCCTCCTTTCCGAGCTTTTTGATCAGCTCAGCTCTGGTAAGCCACAAATGCAGCTTTTTCTGATTGGAGATGATCTCCGGCGGCGTATTCTGATCGGAATAATATGCCGTCAGTGCCAGCAGATCGCTCATAATGAAGGTCTTTTCCAGTCCGTAATCATTGAAAAAAATGTGTCTGAGTGCGCAGCAAAGCGCAAATTTGTTTCTGGCCATGATCGTCCTTCCTTTCTGTTACGGGTTCCAGTACTGATAAAGCCGGCACTGCATCATGCCGTTGTAGAGCTTGCGCTGCTTTCGTGCTTTTCTGCCGAAGCATTTTTCAAATTCCGCATCCGGCGTGATAACGCTGAACGGGCTGTCCTGCGGGATCACCTGCTTCAGAATGCGGTAGATCTCCCGCGCCTGCTCCACATCGAGCATCCGCTCACCGTAGGGCGGATTGCAGACAATGTTCTGTCCTTTGACCGCCTGAAAATCGCGGATATCCTGCTGTTTGACCGTAATGCGGTCTGCGACGCCGGCTTTTTTCGCATTTTCCAGCGTCAGGGCGATCGCCTCCGGGTCGCGGTCAAAGCCGAATGCGTGGAACTCCGCCTTGCGGTCAATCTTCTCCGCCGCGGCGGCTCTTGCATTGCGGAACGCCGCTTCCGGCATCTGCTCCCACTGCTCGCAGACAAATTTGCGGTAAAGCCCCGGTGCAATGTGCATCGCACGGCGCGCGCCCTCGATCAGGAATGTGCCGCTGCCGCAGAACGGGTCGCAGAGCTGCGTGTCGCTGCGGACATGGGATAGGTCAAGGATGCCTGCCGCCAGCGTCTCTCTGATCGGCGCGAGCACCGACTGTTTCCGCCAGCCGCGCTTATAAAGCGGAATGCCGGTCGTATCGAGATACAGCGTGCAGACATCGCTGCGGATCTGGAACTGCAGCGTATGCGGCGCGCCGGATTCCGGTAAGGTCTGTGTTTTGTATGCGCGCTGCAGACGCGTCACGGCTGCCTTTTTGACGATTTTCTGGCAGGCCGGAACGCTCGACAGCGCAGAATTCAGTGAGCTTCCCTTGACGATAAACGCATCGTCCCGCCCGATAAATTCTTCGAGCGGCAGTGAGAGCACGCCCTCAAACAGCGGGTCAAACGGTGTTTTGCCGGACTGCGGCTTCACGGAGAAGCTGCCGAGCTCGATCAGCACGCGCTCTGCGGCAGTCAGGCAGACATTCGCCGCTGCGACCTCGTCCCAGCCGCCGGAAAACGATACTCTGCCGTCTGCGGCGGTGATCTCCGGAACGCTCAGGCGCACCAGCTCAAATTTCAGTACACTTTCAAGCCCGAAATGACACGGGCAGCAAATTCGGAACATGTTTCCATCCTTATCGTTATCCGCCGATGATCCCGGCGATGCCATCCTCTTCAAAACGCCTTCTGTAATACGAAAGCTCCTCACCGATCATTCCGTCGATCGTTTTCATGCCGAGCAGCTCGACCGGTGCCTTGTCGTCGGTCAGGATCAGCCCGCCCGCCTCACACGGAGCGATCTGCTTCTGCACATCCTTCAGCATCTTCCGGAGCGGTTCATTCTCACAGGCTTCGGTATTTTCCGTGAGCAGGTTCAGGATCTCCGGATTCTGCGAAGCGAACAGCTCGCGGTTGGAGCTGCCGCGCACATCAGCCGTATACACATGGTCAAACACGGAGCAGATCGTATCCTGCAGACAGGCATTGATGCCGTCTTCCGCATCCGAGGTCATGTTCATGTTGACGATCATGACGCCGTTTTCCTTCAGATGCGAGCGCACCATGCTGAAAAACTCCTGCGAGGACATCTGAAACGGGATCGTGATATCCTGATAGGCGTCCACCATGATGACGTCATACAGCTTATCGGTTCCCGCGAGATACGCCCTGCCGTCATAGGTCGTGACCGGGATCGCAGGATCCAGCGAGAAATATTCCCTTGCAAGTGCGGTGATCTTTTCGTCGATCTCCACGCCCTCGGTTCTGATCTGCGGGAAATAACGGCTGCACTGTGTGGCATACGTGCCGGTGCCCATTCCGAGGATCAGAAGATCCTTCGGGCTGTCCGGCTCCGGCGTCATCATCGGTGCAGCCAGTGCATAATCGTAATACATGCCGGTCAGCGAGCCGTCGCGGATATACACCGACTGCACGCCGAACAGCACATTTGTCGAGAGGATGACGCGGCGGTCATCCTCTTTCACCTGCAGATAATTGTAAACGGATTCGTCCTCGAGCGTCAGCGTCTTTTCCCAGAACGCAAACCCCAGCGACAGTGCCGCGGCAGATGCGCCCGCAAACAGCAGCACGGAGACGATCACCTTCACGGTGCCGCGCCGCTCCGCAAGGAAATACACAACGCCGAGCAGCAGCAGAATACCGGAAAAGATCACGAAGGTCGCCGCTGTGCCGACCGCGGGAATCGAGATAAAGGTCGGGACAAAGGTGCCGATGATGCTGCCGATCGTATTCGCGGCACCGAGCGCGCCGACGGTCTTGCCGCTGTCGTCCAGGCTGCTGACCGTGTATTTCACCAGCGAGGGCGTCACGGTGCCGAGCAGGAACAGCGGATACACAAATACGATCATGCAGGAAAGGAATGCCGCCCAGATCAGGAAATTCGTGTTGATCGTGACAACCAGCAGCGCGGAGACACCCGCAATCACCATTTTGCCGAGGAACGGGATCGCCGCGATCCAGACTGCCGCAATGAGCAGTCTGCTGTAAAGCCGGTCGGGATCCGGATGCCGGTCGGCGGAGCGTCCGCCGTAGAGATTGCCCAGTGCAATCGCTATCATAATAGTACCTATTATGATAGTCCACACGATCTGCGAGGAACTGAAATAAGGTGCCAGCAATCTGCTCGCACCGAGCTCCGCCGCCATGACTGCCATGCCGGAAAAGAACTCGGTGAGATACAGATACCATTTGCTGGAAAGAATGCGGCTTTTTCTGCCGTCCGCAGAATTACTCATCTTCTGCGTAGTCATCGTAGACGTTGTAGCCGAGACCAAGCGGACGGTTGTCGCAGGGAGGCGCGTTGGTCGCCTTCCAGTAGCCGACGCCCTGCTCCTTCGGGCAGCCCTGTCCTGCGATCTTTCCGGTATACGCACAGACCGAACCCGTCACGATCGACCCTTCCGGCGGCTCCGGATACTCTCTGTTGAAGTCATCGTCGTCATAATGCTGCTGGATCCATTCACCGATGATGTTCTTCCAGAGCAGCGGCGACTTGATCGAGAAGTGATCGTTGATCTTTTTGTTCTGCGGATAGCCGAGCCACACCGCACTGACAAACTGCGGATTCAGGCCGACGAACGTCAGGTCGAACCAGTCAGATGTCGTACCGGTCTTGCCGGCAATCGGGATATACCGGCCGTTCTTGTACATCTGTGCAGAGGTACCGGTACCGTTCTTGACGACGTTCTGCAGCAGCTGATTCATGATATAGGCGGTGTCCTCACCGATGACCTGATTATACACATCGCCCGGCAGCGTCTTGGTCTCGCCCTCGGTCGTGACGACCTTTTCGATGATGTGCGCCGGGGAATACTTGCCGCCGCTGCCGTATACCATATATGCATTGGCAAGGTTCGTGACGGTGACGCCGCGGTCCAGTGCGCCGACGGACAGCGGTGCGTAGTCCTGATCGCGCAGGGTCAGCTTCAGGCCGAGCGTCTTGGTCGCGAAATCATACACCCTGTCCACGCCGTAGGTCTTGCAGAGCAGCGCAGGGATCGTGTTCTTGGAGACCTGCAGTGCATAATAGATATCAATCATCTGGTTCGTGTAAACGGTGACGTCATTCGTATCCGCATAGTTGGTCGGCCAGAGCTTCTTCTTTCCCGGATGCTGCGTATCATCGACCTCCAGCGGCGGATAGTCCAGAACATGCGTTGCCCATGTAATATAGTCATTCTCCAGCGCGTAGCCGTAGGCCGTGACCGGCTTGATCGCGGAACCCGGCTGCTGCGGCTCGTTGGATGCATAGCTCGTGCCGAGGGAGCCGACCTTTTCGCCGACAGCACCGACCGTGCAGAGGATCCGGCCGCGGTAGTCGATCGCGGTAAAGCCGGACTGCAGCGTCATGCTCTCCTCATCGGAGCGGATGCCGTCGCCGTCCAGATCGCGGTAAAAGCGCGTTCTCTGCGTATTGGTCATGCCGGCCAGCAGGTTGTCCAGATCGGCATATTTTTCTTCGATATAGTCCTGCATCTCGCGGTCAACCGTGAGATAGATATCGTAGCCGCCGCGGTTGATGAGCGTCATCGCACGCTCCTTGGAAATGCCGCGCTCCTGCATCAGAACAGAGGCAAATTCGTTCAGTGCCTCGTCGATGACCCATGTGGTGCTCTCCTGCTCGTCCTCCTTGAGCGTGATGGTGCCGTCCTCGGCAATCTTCTGCAGCTCCGGATGTGCCAGCAGGTATTCGTCGGTATCCGTAAAGACCAGATGCTCCGTCAGCGCCTCCTGATACTCGTCAAAGGTAATGGCACCGTTGCTGTACATCTGCTTCAGGATATACTCCATACGCTTGCGGTTTTCCTCACGGCCGGTGTTGATCTTGGTATCGGTATAATAATAGGTGCCCGTGACCTCGTTCTTTTCCGTGGTGTTGTAGCCCGCGAACGGGTTATTTTTCTCAGGGCTCTGCGGGATCGCAGCCAGACATGCGGATTCTGCGATCGTGAGCTGGTCGCAGCTCTTGCCGAAATATTTTTTCGCCGCCAGCTCAATGCCGTTTGCCGCACCGCCGAAGCCGATATAGTTGAGGTAAGCTTCCAGAATGTCGTCCTTGGAATATTCCTTCTCAAGACGCATCGCACGCTTGATCTCACGGATCTTACGCTGCGGGCTCTTGTCGTCGTCCTGCGTCAGGTTCTTGACCAGCTGCTGCGTGATCGTGGAACCGCCCTGATCGGAGCTCCAGAAATGCAGGATCATGTTTGCGAAGGAAGCAGCCGTGCGCTTGTAGTCCACGCCCTGATGCGAATAGAAACGCTCATCCTCGGCGCAGACAAAGGCGTCACGGGTATACTGCGGGACCTTGTCCAGCGTGACAGGGATGCGCTGCAGCTCCGCCTGCACGCGGTAGATCTCGACCCACTTCTCCTTGTTCTTCGGATCGCGCTCGAAGATCTTTGTCTCGTAGCTGGTCGCCAGCTCATTGATGCTGACCTTCTGCGTGCTTTCCATATAATCCGTGATGTAGATCGCGGCTGCAATGGCGCAGATCGTACCGGTCACGGCGAACAGCAGAAAGAACGACAGGAACGTCGTCAGGATCACGGTGCCCGCACTGCTTAAAAAGCGCAGGATCAGAGGCTTGCGCCGCGTTTTCTTCTTGCCGGAGCCGCCCTTTTTCTGAGCGGACGGGCGACGGGGACGGGTTGCTTGACTCATGAACAGAACTCCTTTCGGATACGGCGGAAACGGGTCACGGCCCCGCCGCTGCATCAGCACAGACGGCGCATCCTGCCGCTGCGCAAAAATACCAATAATCGTACAGGATATATTATAGCACAAAATCCGCCGCATGTTAAGTGCTTTCATAAATTTTTCATCTTTTCTTAACTCCCGGCCGCATAAATCCGGAAAAAATACAGCATAATGACGACAGAACACAGCTGTTCGGAAAGGATGATGCAGAAATCATGACAAGAAACACCGGAATCTGGACGGGCACTGCGGCAGTCATCGCGATCGCGACTGCCGTACTTGCCGCCGTTTACACCATGCCGAAGGACCTGCTGCCGGTCACGCCGGAGCCCGCCGGAGAGCAGCAGCACGCCCATGCCGCCGAAAGCCCGGCGGAGCTCTGCGAGGAGGCCGAAAAAGCAGCTGCTTCTGCCTATCTGATCCGGCTGAACGGCGATATGCTCTGCGTGTTTGCGGAGGGCAGCCGGACACCCGCGGCGGAATACGAGCTCCCGGCAGGCTGGCTCCCGGACTACGACCGCATCCTGCTGGAATACGGCATCCGCGTGCGGGATACGGAGGAGCTCCGGCAGATCCTCGAGGACTATATCTCATGAAGCGGCTCCGGCATGAGGCAGCCAGAAGGCTGAAGCCGTACCGCCGCAGTGCAGCCGTCATCGGCGCGGCAGGATATCTGACGGCGGTGCTCTGCCTGCTGGCCGGGTACATGACGCAGCATACCGTGCAGGCGATCCCGCAGATGCAGCCGTGGTATCTGCCCGCGGCACTCCTGACCGCAGCCGCCGCCCGGACGCCGCTGCACATCCAGTCCGACTGGCAGATCGGCAGGCTCTGCGGCACGCTCAATGAAAATGACCTCGGATTTCTTTCATGCAGCAGCAGTCTGTGGCTGTGGGGCAAGGCATTCCTGCTCCGGCTGACCGCAGCGCTGCTGACGGTTCTCGCGCTGCTGCCGGCCTGCCTGCTCTACGCCGCAGCCAAAAGCATCTGGCTGACCGCGCCGCCGCAGCAGGAGGACATGCTGAGCGTTCTGACGGTGCTGCATCTCGGATTTCTCGCAGCGGCGGCACTGTGGCTCCCGCTCCGGGTGTATGCGGCTTCTGCGGCACTCCCCTACTGCCTGCTCAAAATGCCGCATCTCCCGAACAGAAAGATCCTGCGCGCTGCATTCCGGCTCAGCAGCGGACAGACTGCCGCGACCGTATTTTTGCGGCTCTGTACGCTGCCGCTGCTCCCGCTGCCGTTTACGGCTGTCAGCGCGCTGCCGGTGCTGCTCGCCGCGGAGCAGATCCGGTTTGCGAATGCATGGCGGCATCAGCAGCCGGGACAGCGCAATGCTTTTTCAGAGCTGGAGCTGCACGCCGCGGAGCCTGATCCTGCCGCATAGTATGCGCAGATACGCCGTTTTTGCGCGCGATCCGATTTTGAGAATGTTCTGAAAAATCTTGTTGATATTTGTCTATTTTGCCGGTTTTCGTCCTTTTTCAAAAAAATGCTTGACTTTCAGCCCTCACTGTGCTATAATGAACAAGCTGACCGCGGAGAACGCGAACGAAACCAAATGCTGGTGTAGCTCAGTTGGTAGAGCAGCTGATTTGTAATCAGCAGGTCGGGGGTTCGAGTCCGTCCACCAGCTTATATGTATGGGAGAGTTCCCGAGTGGCCAAAGGGGGCAGACTGTAAATCTGTTGTTCTTTAACTTCGGTGGTTCGAATCCACCCTCTCCCACCAGACAAAGACCGATGCAGACGCATCGGTCTTTGTTTTTGCACATCAAAACAATGTCATGCAGCATACAGCGGCCGATCCACCCGGAACGGCCGCTGTTTCTGATTCTTACAATTCCTCCGGTTCCTGTCCCCCTGTCATCTCGTCCGGACAGCCGACATACAGGTCAATGTCGATCTCGGTGCCGGTCTCCATGCAGAACCGCATCACCGCCATAGAAGGCGCCAGCATCGGTGCCGGTTCATCGTACCGCACAAGCGGCACGACCTGCAGCAGCAGCTGTGCGTCATAAGTCAGCTTGATCTTGCGCAGCAGATCGGCCTTCGCCAGCAGCGGGTCGATCGTCTGCATCATCTGGTTCGCGATATCGAGCCGCGTGCTTTTGACCGTCCCGAACCGCCACAGTGCATAATCATACGTCGCGCCGTTCAGCTTCATGTCGCCGATCGACTGTGTGCGCTCCGGCACGAGCCGCAGATACGCGGAGATCGCATCCGGATCAAATTTGCCGGTGATCTGGAAATATGTCATGCATTCGGTGTGCTCCGTGTGGTAATACACGCGCTTCATGTCCTCCGGCAGCTGAAACTCCATTGCCATTGCTCACCCTCCGATCAGTGCACGGATTTCCTGCTCTGCGGCACGAATCTCCGCTTCAAATTCCCGCGCCGAAATACGGATCGCGCCGTTGCCCAGAATAATGAGCTGCTCCAGCCCGTCAGAGGTCGCAACGCGCACGCGGTTTTCCTTCAGCAATTGCTTGGAAACACGCTCGATATAGGAATCGGCAGTTTCCGCTTCCTTTGTATATACAACGCTGACGCCGCCGTGCTGCTCGATCTCCCGGCCGTGTCCCTTAAGCTTGTAGGCGTCAAACACAAGAATGACCTCGCATTTTTTATAGCCCTGATAATTCTGCAGAATCCCGAGCAGCTTGTCCCTAGCATGTTCCAGACTGTCCTTCGCGAGTGCTTTCAGCGAATCCCATGCAAAAATGATGTTGTAGCCGTCCACCAGCAGATATTCCTTCTCCGGCGGAGCCGGCACTCTGATATTGCCCTCTGTGAGCTCCGCAGTTTTGTTGCGCCGCATCGCCTTGGGCTGATCGCGGTTGATCTTGCCGTAGGTGCGCTCATAGATCGCCATGAGCTCCTCATCACCTGCCGCCGGCATCTGTACGTTCCGGCCGGACGGTTCCGGCAGAAGCTCCTCCTCCGGAAATTCGTAACGGTGCGGCAGGACTGCCGGCAGATGCATATAAAGCGGAACCTCCTGCCAGTTGACATTATACCCCGCGCCGTGTGAACAGAAGATCGAATCGGCACTGTTTTCAATGTCACTGTCCGCATCGTAGCCGATCTGTCCGATCACATCCTCTGCATTATGGCACGGCCGGTATCCTGCCACGGAGAGCGTCAGTGTTCCTCTGCCCTTTGTATAACTCAACACCTCGGACGCATAATCGTTCAGCTCCGAGACCGGCGCACTGCCGGTCAGAACTGCGTTCTCACCGAGAATCTCCGGCGGGTCGAACTGTCCCGCACGCTGCTGAATATCGGTCATCGAACGGCCGACGCATTCCGCAGGGATTTCCAGCGTGAATTCATAATACGGTTCCAGCAAAATGCTCTCCGCTGCGCGAAGTCCCTGCCGGACGGCGCGGTAGGTCGCCTGACGGAAGTCGCCGCCCTCGGTATGCTTGAGATGCGCCCTGCCGCTGACCAGCGTGATCTTCAGATCGGTGACCGGCGAGCCCGTCAGCACGCCGATATGCGTTTTTTCAAGCAGATGCGTCAGGATCAGACGCTGCCAGTTGCGGTCAAGCACATCCTCGGAGCATCGTGTGCCGCACTGCAGACCGCTTCCCGCAGGCAGCGGTTCCAGCAGCAGATGCACCTCCGCATAATGCCGCAGCGGCTCGTAATGCCCGACGCCCTCGACAGCATCACGGATCGTTTCGCGGTAGGTCACGGCGCCGCTGTCAAATGCGATCTCATAGCCGAAGCGCGACGCGACAAGTCCGGTCAGCACCTCAAGCTGCACCGCACCCATAAGCTGCACGAAGATCGCCTTTGCTCGGCTGTCCCATTCGACATGGAGCTGCGGATCCTCTGCTTCGAGCAACTGAAAATGCGTCATCGCATCCTGCGGCGCAATGTGTTCCGGCAGCAGCACGCGGTAGCGCATGACCGGCGTCAGGACTGCGTCAGCGGTATCGCCGCAGCAGCCGAGCCCCTGCCCTGCATACGCAGCGGTCAGACCCGTTACCGCACAGACTGCGCCCGGCTCCGCTTCATCAGCAGGCGCATATTTTGCGCCGGAATAAAACCGGATGCCGGTCACCTTTTCGGTATATTCCGCATGGTCTGCGCCGGTATAGGTGATCTCGTCGCGGTTATGCAGCGTTCCGCCCAGGATTTTCAGATAGGTCAGGCGATTCCCTTTTGCATCCGCAGAAATCTTGAACACATGCGCACCGAAGGTCTCCGTGCGCGGCGGCTCCTTTGTATACTGCGCAATGATCTGCAGCAGCGATTCCACACCGGCCAGATCTCTTGCCGCACCGAAGCAGACCGGAAAAATCTCCCGCGCTGCAATCGCATCCCGCAACAAGTCCTGCGAAAGCGTATCGTCCTCAAAATACGCCGTCATCAGCGTTTCCGAGCAGGCTGCTGCATTCTCGCAAACCGCCGCATAATCAGTATCAAACTGCACGCAGCCCGCGGACAGTCTGCCCTGCAATTCCTGTATCAGTGCGGTTTCCGTGCGGTCGGAGATATCCATTTTGTTGACGAACAGGATGACCGGTACGCCGCAGCGTTCCAGCAATTTCCACAGCGTCCGTGTATGGCTCTGAACGCCGTCCGTTCCGCTGATGACCAGCACCGCATAGTCAAGCACCTGCATGATGCGCTCGGTTTCCGCGGAAAAATCGACATGTCCCGGCGTATCGAGCAGCGTGACGACGGTATCGCCGAGCGTCAGGGAAGCCTGATGCGCAAACACCGTGATACCGCGGCTGCGCTCGATTTCGTTTGTATCAAGCCACGAATCGCCGTGATCGACGCGTCCGCGCTTCCGGATCTCGCCGGTGCGGAACAGCAGTGCCTCTGCAAGCGTGGTCTTGCCTGCATCGACATGCGCTGTCAGACCGACTGTGAGCTGCTTCATGCAGCTGCCCCCCTTTCTTCTGATTTTGCATAGATATTTAGATTATAGCATAAAAAAAGCAGAATTTCAATGGGAGAAAGATGAAAAAATCATTTTCCAAAAGCGTGATAAAAAACATTTCGCGAGAGGAAAGCAAAAATTGCGTCATATCTGCCCGCTGATCACATAAAAACTAATTTCAATGGGAGAGAGAAAAAAACTGGATTTCTCCCCATTGAAATTCACCGGGATTTATGTTATAATAGGCAGGGTAAAAAAAACACGCATCATTCTCTGCACGCGGCAGAGAACGATACGCAGAGGGTTGTTTGCTCCCCATGGCATTGCGTAAGGGGAGCAACATGAAAAAAGGGGGATTTCGGGAGCAGCGTGTGTCTCCCAAAGGAGGTTATCAAGAAAGGTCGGTGTAATCAGTGCACCGGATGATAAAGAAATCTGCCGAGGGCTTGATTCAGCTTTTCCTGCTCGGACGCCTCAGTCACGAAGGCCTCGAGGGTCAGCGGCTGCTCACGGTCGAGCGTGAAAATGCCCATGATCGACTTGGCATCGACGGAATAGCTGCCGACATGAAGCTGTGCCTCAAAGCGGAAGCGGCTCATGATGTTGACAAACTCTGCAACATCTGCGATCTCGGGGAGATGAACGGTGGTTACGTACATCAAATAAAACCTCACTTTTCGCGGGCCGAATACGGCAGAATGGTCGTAAAAAACAGCGGTAGCGTGGGCGCAGCGCCCGGCAGTGTGCCGAGAGGGGGGACACATCCTTCCGGATTGCGTGCTCCCGCGCACCTGAAATCGTTTTGGAGGGTTGTCATGAATACCCTATGCTCAATATTACACGAGAAAGGCGAAAAAGTCAAGTGAAAACGCGCTTTTTTGTACACCTGACCGATTTTTCGCACGGGTTTCGCATATCTTTTTTGCAATCCGAATAAACTGTAGGGATTGCACAATGCCAGAATGTTGAATTTGTGCACTATAAACAGGAGAAAAATATGAGATTCAAAATTTTGACACTGGGCTGCAAGGTCAATCAGGCGGAGAGCTCCGGACTGGCACAGGCACTGCGTGAACGGGCACTGACAGAGGCGGATTCTGCCGCCGAAGCTGACTTCCTGATCGTCAACAGCTGCGCCGTCACCGGAGAGAGCGTCCGCAAGGCCAAGCAGCTGCTCCGCAGCCTGAAGCGGCGGAATCCGCAGGCAAAGCTGATCCTGACCGGATGCTGGCCGCAGGCCTTCCCGGAGGACGAATTTGAGGACGCGGATTTTGTCACGGGGACCAAAAACCGTGACGCGCTGCTGGAATGGATCGTGCAGGCACAGGCAGAAATGCCGTCGCGCAGCATCGTGCCGTATCAGTCCGGCGATGCGTTTTCCGCACTTCCCTGCGCGGATACGACACGCACCCGCGCATTCCTGAAAATTCAGGACGGCTGCAATCAGTTCTGCAGCTACTGCATCATCCCCTTTGCACGCGGCCGGTGCCGCTCCATGCCGCCGGAACGTCTGGAAGCGGAGGCAAAACGGCTCGCGGAAGCAGGCTTCCGGGAGATCGTTCTGACCGGCATCAACCTCGGTTTCTTCGGAACGGACACCGGGCAGACCCTTGCTGAGGCGGTTCGTGTCTGCGCCGCACAGCCGGGCGTCCTGCGGGTACGGCTCGGCTCACTGGAACCGGAGCGCATGGACCGGCAGACACTTGAGGCACTCGCCGCCTGCGAAAAATTCTGTCCGCAGTTCCATTTGTCGCTGCAGAGCGGCTGTGACCGCATCCTCAAACGTATGAACCGCCGCTATACAACAGCGGAATACCGTGCGCTTGCAGCGCAAATCCGCAGCATTTTCCCGCATTCTGCGCTGACGACTGATGTCATCGTCGGGTTTCCCGGCGAAACGGACGCTGACTTCGGGGAGACGCTCCGCTTTGTCGAGGAAACCGGATTCGCGAAGGTGCATGTTTTTCCGTACTCCCCGCGCACCGGCACCAGAGCAGCTGAATTTCCGGATCAGGTTCCGCAAAATGTCAAAACCGAACGTGCGGCACAGCTCTCTGCCCTTGCGGACGCGCTCCGCCGGAAGCATCTCGCGGAGCATGTCGGGCAGACCGTTTCGGTACTCGCGGAGCGTGAGAAACAGCAAAATGCACAGCGGTTTTACCAAGGGCATACGCCGGATGGTACACTTGTGAAAATTTTTCCGGAAAATGCAGAAAAGGGTTTGCAGAATTGCGTGATTTGTGTTACAATAGAGGGGTATGAGGATGACTGTCTGACGGGACGCTGCTGATGCACCTGCGGACGGATGCATCCGATTCCCTATTACATACTATGATGTTGGAGGCTGATCTGTTCATGGCTGTTTATCGTATTTACACCGAGAAAAAGCCGCAATATGCCGTAGAAGCGCAATCCGTGCTGTCCGACCTGCGCACTGCGCTGCGTCTGGATGTGCAGGGCATCCGTGTGCTGAACCGCTACGACGCCGACCATATTGACGAGGAGGATTTCCGCCGGGCGATCCCGACCGTGTTCTCCGAACCCGCAGTTGATTTTGTTTACGAAAAGCTGCCGATGCTCTCGAATCAGGAGCGCGTCTTTGCCGTGGAGTATCTCCCGGGACAGTTTGACCAGCGCGCCGACTCCTGCGAGCAGTGCATCCAGATCCTGAACGGAAAGGATCGCTGCCGCGTCCGCAACGCCCGCATTTATATTGTATCCGGCGTGCTGACCGACGCAGAGTTTGACAAGCTGAAGGCATATCTCATCAACCCGGTCGAGAGCCGTGAGGCTTCGCTGGAAACAGTCGATACGCTCGACACGAACTATGCACTGCCGGAGACTGTTGAGACGCTCGACGGCTTCACTGCGCTCGATGAGGCCGGCAGAAAGGCATTCCTTGCGCAGTACGGCCTTGCAATGGATCTCGACGATGTCACGTTCTGCCAGAGCTACTTCCGCGATACCGAACACCGTGACCCGACGATCACCGAGATTCGTATGATCGACACCTACTGGAGCGATCACTGCCGTCACACCACCTTCCTGACAACGATCGACAATGTGAAGATCGACACGCCGTATATCCGCGATGCGTATGACGAATATCTCGCAGCGCGCAAGGCACTCGGCAGAGAGCATAAGCCTGTCACGCTCATGGATATGGCAACCATGGCCATGCGGAAGCTGAAGGCCGACGGCAAGATTCCTGCACTCGACGAGAGTGAGGAGATCAATGCGTGCTCCGTCAAAATCCGGGTCGATACCGACAACGGACAGGAGGACTGGATCCTCATGTTCAAGAATGAAACGCATAACCACCCGACCGAGATCGAGCCGTTCGGCGGCGCAGCGACCTGTCTGGGCGGCGCGATCCGCGACCCGCTCTCCGGCAGAAGCTATGTCTATCAGGCTATGCGCGTGACCGGTGCGGCGAATCCGCTGGTCCCGGTCGCAGATACGATTCCCGGCAAGCTGCCGCAGAGAAAGATCACCGTCGGCGCAGCAAACGGCTACAGCTCCTACGGCAACCAGATCGGACTGGCGACGGGACATGTCTCGGAGGTCTATCATCCGGGCTATGTCGCAAAGCGTCTTGAGATCGGTGCGGTCGTCGGTGCGGCACCGGCTGAAAATATCCGCAGAGAGCGTCCGGAGCCGGGCGATATCATCATTCTGCTGGGCGGCAAGACCGGCCGTGACGGCTGCGGCGGTGCGACCGGTTCTTCCAAGTCCCACACGCTCGAATCCCTGACGCACTGCGGCGCAGAGGTGCAGAAGGGCAATCCGCCCGAGGAGCGCAAGCTGCAGCGTCTGTTCCGTGACCCGGCTGTCACAAAGCTCATCAAGCGATGCAACGACTTCGGCGCAGGCGGCGTTTCCGTCGCGATCGGTGAGCTGACCGACGGTCTGGATATCGACCTCAACGCAGTTCCGAAGAAGTATGACGGTCTGGACGGCACCGAGCTCGCGATCTCCGAATCGCAGGAGCGCATGGCTGTCGTCGTCGCACCGGAGGATGTGGACGCATTCATGGCGGCAGCGGCAAAGGAAAATCTGCTCGCGACCGTCGTGGCAAAGGCGACCGATACGAACCGCCTGCGCATGAACTGGAACGGCAGGACCATTGTTGACCTCTCCCGCGAGTTCCTGAACTCGAACGGCGCGGAAAAGCATACCGATATTGTGGCAGCGGCACCGACTGCAATGCCGCAGCGCGATGAGCGCTTTGAAGATACCCCGGACGGCTGGCGGGAGCTGATGAGCAGTCTCAATATCTGCTCGCAGAAGGGTCTGGTCGAGAAGTTCGACTCGACGATCGGTGCCGGCACCGTCCTGATGCCCTACGGCGGCGTCTACCAACTGACCCCCGCACAGGCGATGGCAGCAAAGATTCCGGTGCTCAAGGGCGAAACCTCGACCTGCTCGCTGATGGGCTGGGGCTTCAATCCGGTCATCTCGGAGCACTCCCCGTATCACGGCGCGATCTACGCGGTCATCGAATCGGTCGCAAAGGTCATTGCAGCGGGCGGTACCCGCAAGCAGTGCTGGCTGACCTTCCAGGAATATTTTGAGCGCACACAGAACAATCCGAAGCGCTGGGGCAAGCCGTTCTCGGCACTGCTCGGCGCATTCCGGGCACAGCTGGAGCTCTCCTGCGCCTCGATCGGCGGCAAGGATTCCATGTCCGGCACATTTGAGCAGATCGACGTTCCGCCGACACTCGTTTCCTTCGCAGTCTCCACCGCCGATGCAAAGCGCGTCGTCTCCACGGAGTTCAAGGAGGCCGGCAGCACGGTCATTCGCATTGCACCGGAGTATTCCAGCAGCGGTCTGCCGAACTGGGAAAGCGTCCGTGCAGTCTTTGATCAACTGGAACAACTGATCTCCGAGGGCAGAGCCAAAGCGATCTGGTCTGTTGAAAACGGCGGCGTCGCAGAGGGTCTTGCAAAAATGGCATTCGGCAACCACATCGGCTTTGAGTTCACCAAGGTGCTGCCGGAGCGCATCCTCTTTGAGCCGTGCGCAGGCTCGTTTATCGTCGAACTGAACGGTGCCGCCAAGTCCGGCGAGGAGGTCATCGGCCGGACGACTGAGCAGTACAAGATCTTCAGCGATACGCAGACGATCAGCCTTGACACGCTGCAGAAGGCGTGGGAAGGCAAGCTGGAATCGGTATTCCCCTGCCGCATCAAGACCCCGTTCGCAACGATCGAGGCGTATTCGCACAAGGCCGCGACCCGTCCGGCACCGGCTGTCAAGACCGCAAAGCCGCGCGTGCTGATCCCGGTATTCCCGGGCACGAACTGCGAATACGATACCGCAAGAGTCTTTGAGCGCGCAGGCGCCGTGCCGGAGATCCTTGTCGTGCGCAATCTCTCCGCAAACGATATTGAACAGTCCGTTGAGGCTGCCGTCAGGCTGATCGACAATTCCCAGATGATTATGATTCCGGGCGGCTTCTCCGGCGGAGATGAGCCGGACGGCTCCGGCAAGTTCATTACTGCTTTCTTCCGCAACCCGAAGGTCACCGAGGCCGTGCATAATCTGCTGAAGAACCGTGACGGCCTGATGCTCGGCATCTGCAACGGCTTCCAGGCACTCGTCAAGCTGGGTCTTGTCCCATACGGCGAGATCACCGATATGAGCGAGAACTCCCCGACCCTGACCTTCAACACGATCGCACGCCACCAGAGCATGATGGTCACCACGCGCATCGCGTCGAACAAGTCTCCGTGGCTGGCAGCGTGTGAGGTCGGCGACCTGCACACGATCCCGATCTCCCACGGCGAAGGCCGGTTCATCGCATCCGGCTCGCTGCTGCAGCGTATGGCAAACAACGGCCAGATCGCAACGCAGTATGTCGATCTCTCCGGCCGCCCGACCATGGATATCCGCTTCAATCCGAACGGCTCCGTAGACGCGATCGAAGGCATCACCTCGCCGGACGGCAGAGTCCTCGGCAAGATGGGTCACAGCGAGCGTATCGGCAGCCTTGTCTGCAAGAATGTGCCGGGTGAAAAGGATCAGAAGATCTTTGAGAGCGGCGTCAGATACTTCGCGGACTAAGCATAAAAACACGCGAATCTTCGCATCAGACAGCGCATCCGAAACAGGATGCGCTGTTTTTGTATGCAGAAATACCGGCCGATCCTGTCCTGTGATGCGCCTTTTTCCCGCCAGACGATCATGTTTTGCTGCCTGTTTCTGAAAAATCATTTAAGATATTGCGTTTGTTCAAAAGATTTATGATATTTTTCTGAAGAAGATTGCATCCCGGCGGCAGTTGTGCTATAATCATATTGCTCATTTACGGATGTCCGGATACGCCGGGATGAGCTGCGATGAAGCTTCAGGATCTACACATGACCACAAACACAGCAACGATGTGCACATTGCTCTGCCCGGACGCAGGAATGATATGCGCTTCTGAATGCATCATGCGTTCGCAGAAAAGTCATTCAAACATGCATGGATAATTACGGAAAAGGAGTATCAAATATGAAAATCAAATTTACCGCAAAGCTTACCGCTGTCATCTGTGCAGCAGCTGCTGTCGCACTCAGCAGTTCCGTCATCTCTGCATTCGCAGGCTGGAATGTTTCTTCCACAACACAGGTCGAAGCATTCACGACCTCATATCAGACTTTCTGGAAACAGAAAGAAATGCAGAAATTCCCGAACGGAAAATTCTGGAACAAACACAACGATCCGGACGGCTACACCAGCCACGGCTGCTGGATGAATACCAGCTCCAACTGCGGTCAGGTATACAGCGGCCTCCATTTTATTTCCGGCTCGAACAACGTGCTGCTCCCCGGAAACGGTGATCCTTATATGCATCAGTGCGCCGGTTTTGCAAGAAAGCTTGCGCAGGACTTCTACGGGATCTCCTCCAGCGCAGGCGGCGCATGGCTGGTCGGAAACTTCAATATGGGCAACATTGCACTGCGCGTCGGCGATCAGGTACGCATCGGCTCTCATACCGTATTCATCTCAGATGTACAGGGCAATACCGTGAAATTTGCAGACTGCAATGCCTTCGGCGACTGCCAGATCCGCTGGAACATCACTGCAACGGTCAATCAGCAAACCGGTACACTGCAGTACTATGATCAGCAGGGCTACCACAACACCGCGATCAACTATGTGATCCGTCCGGGCATGGCAGGCGATGTCAACGGCGATACCGTCGTCAACAGTCAGGACCGCGATGCGATCCTGTACATCGCAAACAACGTGTATTCCTACAACAACGTCAACAATGACTATGCAAATGACGCTGCCGATCTGAACAATGACGGTCAGGTCACCATGGCAGACTGGAACATTGCAAATGCGCAGCTCAATGCACCGATCCTCACCAATCAGAAATTCCTGACCTATTGCACGCTCACAAGCTACAGCAACACGCATTGTCAATACTATTGATCAGACCGCTGATCAGACCGCACAGATCATCAGAGCCGGACACCGGGATGTACCCGATGTCCGGCTTTTTTCGGCCGCACCGCAGAAGGCTTGACAAAACCGCTGAAATGTGCTATGCTTGATGTACAGAAGCTTCCGTCAGCACAGTATGCCGGACGGAAGAAAAGCGGACATTTCAGACATAAGGAGACAGATATGGCAGCATTTGTTATCACACGCAAAAACAATCCGTTGTTCAGAACAGGGATCTTCCTGATCGTGATCGCGTTATTCGTCGCAGCCGTTGCGGTTTATTCCGTGATCCGGACCGTCAGCTACGCCGGAACCTACCAGTCCGACGCGACCGGCGTCGTCACCGACTGCATGGTTTTTCACGAAACAGATAAAAACGGCGGCAGAACCGTTTACAGCGATATCACGATCAGCTATGAAGCGCTGAACGGTCAGCAGAGAACGATCGGGCGAAAACGTCTCCCGGGCGAATACAAGGTCGGCGAACAGATCGCGCTCAAATGCTCGGAGGATCATCAGAATGCCGTGCTGGAATCCGAAACGCATCATCAGCCGATTTTTCTGATCGCGATGTTTTTCCTTTCCGTTCTGTTCGGTCTGACCGGCACACTTCTCATAACCAGGAATTATAATAACCCGTCACACTTCTCGTAACCGGGAATTATCATAACCGCACGCCCCGCCGCAAATGAAAAGCGGCTGACTGTGATTCATGTATGACCCGCCGAAAGGCGAGCATAAATATTTTTTTAGGATAGTAAAGCTAATTGGTGAATATGTACTATATTGTTGTATAATAATCGACGCAACCAACAGCGCGTCCCGAAAGGGATGCGCTGTTTTTTTGTGCCCAAACAAAGGAGGTTCAATCATGCCGTCAGGACGAAGCAAAGATTCACAGCCGCAGCAGTCACACACGATGCTGACACCGGACATCACCAAAAGCGGCATTTCTTGGGAAGAAATGGGTATTCTGAGCCAGATGCTCAATATCCCGGAATGTGACTACGTTACGCCAGAACAGCTTGCGCGGTATTCCAGTGATTCTCCGGAAGCGGTCAGAAAACTGCTGGACGGGCTTGTTAAAAAAGACTTCGTTCAGAACATGGACGGGATTTACTGCATCAACAAGTACCGCATTAAGGATATGCAGCTCACAGAGATTCAGAAATGACAGGTAATCCGCTTTACTGACAATGTTGACGGAAAGGAGGATAAGCATGGGAGGAGTTTCAAACGGCACAATTTTCCGTGTGCCGCGTCAAGAAAACTACACAGTCATGTCGAATGTGCATCTCCGTGATCCGAACCTGACATGGAAAGCCCGTGGTCTGATGTCAACAATTTTGAGCTTCCCGCCGGATTGGGACTATTCAATCACCGGTCTGGCAGCTTGTGCTAAAGACAGTCTTTCAGCCACGAAAAGCGGCGTGATTGAACTTGAAGAAAACGGTTATCTGTATCGGATTCAGCAACGAAAACCTGACGGAACATGGTCTACAATGGAATTTCAGGTATACGAAGATCCAGCGCAGAACCCTTATTTCAAAAATAAAACAAACAATTCAAAAGGTGTGGAGTGCAAATCAAAAGATGAAACAAAGTATGAATTAAAACAGAAATCATTTAAAAATCGCGCAGATACGTCGGTTGATCCGACAGTCGATTTTCCGCCAGCGGATAATCCGTCAGCGGTCAATCCGCCAACGGAAAAACCGTCAGCGGAAAATCGCACGCAATTAAATACTCATGAAATCAAAAACTCATCGAATCAAAAACTCAATCAATCTATCAATCCTGACGCTGCGGAAAACTCCGATGATGGATTGATTGATCGAGCAGCGGAACTGCCGAATCTAATTGAATACATGAAAATACTAGCCTCGCCGAAAATCGGCGAAAGCAGATAAAAATCAGCGTGCGCCTGTTCTGTTTGTTCATTTTTCTCATCTCCGCACCTGCTCCTTCCGCGTTTTACAGCCTGTTTGCCGTCCGTATGGTTTCTCTCATTATAGTATGATTCGGGCTTTTTGTCAACATTTAGAATCAATCTGATTGTGTATTCCGTCATCCGTCCGCTTGACTTTCCTTTGCAGCTGTGTTATAATCCCTGATAGAGACTGATACTGCTATGGATCCGTCTCAATTCCGGAGCGGAGGAAGCACTTTATGAATCTGAAAAAGATCATTGCCGCATTGCTGTCATGTGCGCTGACCTGCGGAACAGTTTGCGCAGCAGAGAATCTGTCCCGTTCATCTGCATCTGCGGAAGCACAGGGAACGGAAGATTCCGGCGCATCGGAGAATCCCTGCAACAAACAGGATGATAAAGAGGTTCGCTATGACGGTTCGCGCTGGATTCAGCCGAAGGACTGGAACACGCCCCCAATAAATCCCAAAGATTATGAAGGCGGCATCATGTTTTATATTGACAAAATCGGACTGGAGCCTTCCTATGCACCGGGCAAGACACAGCGCATTTATTTCAGCATCACCGGTGCAGAAGATCCCGTCAATTACATCAAATTCCATATTTTTTATGACACCCGGCTGACCGTCAAAAACAATACAAAGGGCGAACCTGCGACGGCCGGCAAAGGAACAACCGGCTTCACAACAGGCTCCGCAATGGTCAAAGAAGGACAGCTTGCTTTCTATGCTTATTCCGATGAAGCCGTGCAGATTCCGCACAGCTGCCTGTTCACGATTGATTTCACCCTCCCCGAAAATGCAGAGCAGGGCGAGATGTATCCGATCGGCATTTCCTATGTGGATGACGGCATTGTGAGCGATTGCTTTATCAATTCGGAAAAGGATGAAGCCGGAAAACTCCAGATGACATATCTGTTCACAAAGGGAATCTACAACGGATATATTAAAATTCTGGGGGAGAAAAAGACGACGGCTGCGCCGCCCTCAGCGGAACCGCTTTTGGGCGATGTCAACTGTGACGGCACCGTTTCCGCTGCGGATGCAGTTCTGCTCATCCGGATTGCCGCAGAGGATCCCTGCGCGGATATTCCGCTGACGGAGAAGAGCTTCCTCGCCGCTGATTATGACAAAGATAACCTGATCACCATTCTGGATGCAAGGAAGCTGCTCTCGGATCTGCTTGGTGCAAAAACCGGATAGACAAGAAAAAAGCAGTCCTTCGGGGCTGCTTTCCAATTTTATGATCCGTGTTTCCTGCTTTCAGATCAGAACGATAACGTAAATCATCCGTCGCATTACACTACTCCCCGCGCATGCGGGGGTGATCCTGTAACCGAACGCCTCGTCGCCGAGGCTCGGCAGCTACTCCCCGCACACACGGAGGTGACCTTGTCCAAATCCATAAATCCAAAAAATTTTTAAGCTACTCCCCGCACACACGGAGGTGACCCTTATTCAAGCGCTTTATGCTAAGCGAAACAATCAGCTATTGGTCAATTAGTCTGTCTGCAAAGTCAAGCATCGGGATCCTTTTGTGCCTCTGATGCGATTTTTCGCCTCAAAATGCTCATAAATTGCGGTTTTCCCGGAACATCGTTGTGTTTTATAATACGATATGGTATAATATTAGGAATACTATATCGAGGGGGAAAGCTGTGCCGTGTTGCTGCGGCATTTGCTGAATGAGAATGAAAAATAAAAAAAAGCACCGCGGGTGCTGTTTTGGCTGCGGCATCCTGATGCTTGTGAGTGTATGCTGCACTGCAGTGATTCCGCAGATTACCGCTCTGCGGAGTAAAAGTGTTGCAAAGAAGCTCAGCGCATTGACGTTTGCAGCATCCGATGAACCGGAGATGGACTTTTTTGTTGAAGGTAACAGGTTTGAGCTGCGCATGCCGGAACAGTACGGCAAAATGTACTATACCGAATCGGATGAGACGCATTATGCGGAAGTCGGAAACGGAGAGGCATATGTGGACAATGAGATTCTGGTGACCGCAACGAAAGATGCATCCGGCGAGGACATAGCAGCAGCGGCTGCACGGATCGGCGCTGAAATTGTCGGTGAGATCACAGTGACCGGCACCTATCAGTTTCGGCTGCAGGAATCGCATGCATATGATAATCTAAATGTACTCTGTCAAGATCTTTGTACGGATGCTGCCGTCGAAGATGCGTATCCGGACTGGCTGCATTTCACGATTTCGGACAGTGTCTCCGATTATGAAAACGGTGTCGGGACATTCTGTTACGGCGATGCGGTGCGCGAGGACGCGAAAGCAAACGATGTCGATGTGTATGATGATCCGATTTATGACAATCGCGGGATCAGCTGGGATAAGGAAATCATAAACTGCTACCGTGCATGGAAATTCGTGCAGAGTGAGGGAGTCACGGTTTCGCCTGTACGTGTCGGCTTGGTCGATTCGTATTTTATCAATAACGATGACCTAAAGTTTAATAAAATCTTCCCGTCGCCGTCATCCGGTGATCCGAACGTGTCACACGGCATGCATGTTGCAAACATCTTTGCAGGCAACAGCCAAAAAGGTGCATCCGGCGTATATCCGTACGGTTCGCTCGGTAATCCTGATTACAACCTCTACGGTTATGCACGGACTCTTGTAGGACGTCCTGATCCGGAGAAAACAAGTAAAGACTGGTACATGTATACAAGCTGCGTAGCAAATATGATGTCCGTTGCAACACTGGTCGTGCAGAATGTGAAGGTCATCAATATCAGTCAGGGGCATGGCTGGGGCAACAATACTGATGGACTGCGCACGATTCAGGACAGATTCAAGGAACTGGGGAAGGATGTGCCGGAAAACCAGCCGGATGCCGTCAAAGCGATGTATTCTGACTACAGCAACTTTGAACCGTGGGTGGCAGAAGCGCAGAAGGTCGGTGCTTTTTATCAGCGCTTGCTGGATGCCGGCTACGATTTTCTTATTGTGAATTCTGCCGGTAATTCCGGACGCTTTGACAGCGTTTCATCGGACGGCATGACGGAACTGAAATATCCGCGGCCAAGCATACTGCCGTTTGAAAGCAGGTTTAACAGTCCGCTGACGATGATCTCAGAATCCGAATATCCGGCAGTGTACAAGCGGATTTTGGTGGTCGGTGCCGTTGAACCCAGGCCGGGTACACCGGAATCTGAGGGCGTTGTTCCGATGGTGGCTGGTTATTCCGATGCCGGTCAACGCGTGGATTTGTTTGCACCGGGCGGCAAGTTAATCGAATCGGGTAAAGAGGATGATAAATACCTCCAAGCTGCAAACGGAACCATGATCTACACAAGCGGAATCGATAATAAGTATACGTTTGTAGCCGGAACATCCTTTGCGGCACCGGAGGCAGCAGGTGCTGCGGCGCTGGTCTGGTCGGTTAATTCGGATCTTTCCGGTGAACAGGTCAAGGAGATTCTCTGCAATACGGCAAAGCACGGCTGCATCTATTCCAACAATGAATACGGTTCTGACGGCGGAATCGGAAAAATCAGTTATGCAGGAAACTACCGGCTGCTGGATGTTGAAAAAGCAGTCAGGCATGCAGCCGGCACATCCGCGCACGGCAACTCTAAGAATAATAATGCCGGTGCAATTATTGGCCGTGTGGTGTGGGCGGATTCACAGGAGAACTACGGCGTTGAGGAACGATGCCGTTCGCTGGAATATGCTACGATTGTCGCTGTGAAACAAGATGGAACTAACTCTGTGAAAAAGTATGTGACACAGACCGGTCCAAACGGCGTGTTCTATCTTTCCGTCCCTACGGGAGAATACTCACTCCGATACGGCAAGAAGATCAAGAACCAGTACAAGGGCAAAGAGGTTTACGATTTGGATAAAGTGGAATCCGAGAAAACCGTTGATGCCGGTACGCTGTTCCTGAGCGAAAAAGATGATGCTGTTTACAAAAAAGATAAATATGAGATCTATACAGATCACTTCGACGAATTCAAGCATGCGACCGGCTCCAAACTGCGACCCAAAGCATGGATGCGTTATAACGGGCATGTTTACGGCCTTTTTGATTATCCGTCATCCGGAAATGCAAAATGGTGGAAGGTGCTGTTTGTGCAGAATCCATATCCGGTTGCTATTGAAACCAATGACGAGCAGCTCGCACTGGAGGCGCTGATGGAATACGGCAAAAAAGAAGCGTATCTTACCGGCGGACAGATTGTCGAGATTGATAAGCAAGATCTCTACTGGGCAATCGAGGACGGCAGTACCGGATACCAGCATTTTGCCAACGGGCATGGATTCAATCAGGATATCTGGATCGGAAACTATGCGTCACTCTACCGCGGCAGCGGTCCGGATGATCCGGAATACGGTTTCTGGAAGGTGCATCACGAAACATTTGCCACGTTCTTCCCGATGTGCTATCTGGAGGAATACGGTTATATTATGGAATGGAATACAGAACCGTAAGAGAAAACTGAAAACCGGGTTCCTGTTCCGGCAGGAGCGTAAGCGAATTTGGCACTTATAAAAATGCAGCCCCGAGGGGCTGCATTTTTGGCTTTTCTACGGTAAGCGTCAGAATATGCTATCAAAGAAACAGACTCACCTCGAAGGTGGGTCTGTTTGAGTATCAAGTATTAAATGGCAAGCTAATCGTCCCGACAGGCTGCAAGAACAGCTCCGTCAGATACTGCTCTGTGTCGATTCCGTTTGCCTGTGCTGTGGCAGCGATCGAGTAGAGTATCGCGCTTGCTTTTGCGCCGTTCGCAGTATTGCAATGCATCCAATTCTTCCTGCCTAGGGTAAAAGGGCGGATCGCATTTTCGGCTCGATTATTGTCAAGCAGAACATTGCCATCTTCTAAAAACGTGTAGAGATTCGGCTTTTCATGCAGTGCATAATTCACCGCCTTCGCCAGATTGCCGTTTCCGCTGACCTGTAAAGTTTCAAGCCGCGCAAAAAGCTCGTCCAGCAAAGGCTTGATCTTTGCTAGCCGCTGTTGTTTTCTTTCTTCCGCTGTCATTCCTTTCAGCAGACTTTCTTCATGGTAGATGCGGTTGAAGCATTTGACTGCTTCTGTTGCGTATGATACGCCGTAAATCGGCTTGTCACTCGGCATTGCGTTGACAAAAGCGCGTCTAACATGAATCATACAAGCAACGTGCTTCACGCCTGTGACCTTATGGTACCCGCTATTGACAAAAACCAACAAATGGCGTATAATAGAAACTGTAAGCGTCCAAAATTTGCCCAAAAGGAGGTGCTATCAATGACTGCTTACGTAACTTTTATGATCATGATGCTGACAATCTTCGTGCTCTGCATGAGCAAAGACAGCGAGCTGGCCTTTGCGGCTGCTCAGCGCCTCACTTGGACAAATCCAAGGGACGACGCAGAGGAGCAGAACGACAATATCTTCTTTGATGAGTCTAGCGACGGCGAAGGCAAGTTCTTCTATGAGGGTAAGAACACCTACGGTGAGACGGTAGATTCTTTCGATAAGGTGACTGGTAAGATCGATCCAAACGCCGAGCAGCGCGGATGCATCGCCAACCCAAACGGTGGCGCATGCGTCGCAAGCGACGTCCTCGTCAAGACAATAGGCGTTAATGGGCTCGCATCCGCAAACGGCGGTTTCGACCAGGTCAGCCCCGTATACCTCGGCGGCGAGAAAACCCTCAATCCCCTCAACGGCTATGAGCCCGAAGCTACAGCGTCCGAAGAGAGAATTCTATTCTCGAGCAAGATGACCCCAGAGCAGAAAGCTGACTTTGAAAGAATCAAAGAGGCGTGGAATCGAGAGCGTGCAAGAGAGGAAGCAGCGAAAAACGCCACTTGGGCAGACTGCATTCCTGCGATTTGTATTACTGCTGCATTCATCGTCATTGTCGTCCTCGCCGTACACTTCTTCTTCCACTAATCTTCCGCCAATCAATCAATCATGATCATCAAACAGTACCCGCGACTTTGAAATGCTCCCCTTTTGTTAGACAATGTGGTATAATAGAGATATACCGAATCAAAGTCTAACGAAAGGGGGCATTTTTATGCCAAAAGGGAAACCGAATAGGCGGTATACGCCGGAGTTCAAGATCAGAGTTATTGAAACAATGCATCGAGAAAAGCTAAGCTACCATGAAGCTGCACGGCAGTTTAACATACGGCTTGCCCTTGACGGGTTCTGAAAGAAATGCTACAATGGATGCTACTGACGGTGGTGTGGCCAGAGAAGCTGTTCCTGAGTTCGTCACCGTCGGCAACGACCACACAGCATCTCCAGCATCATGTCCGTGCCGCGCTCCTGCACGCCGTCCAGATACTCCTGAAACCGTTTCTCGTCGAGAATCTGCTCCAGACGCTCCGGGCATTCGTTCATCAGCCAGCGGAGATGCAGACTCCCGAAATAGCCGGAATGCACCGGCATCTTCTTATATCCCATGGCGGAATCATAGCCGTACCACAGCATTTCGCCGCTGTTCAGATCAACCTCATATTTCCACAGCGGGAAGTTCTGCTGGAGTTCCTCGTCCCACTGCATCTTTTCAGATGTGTACTTGTTCCCGTCCTGAATCATGGCTCTTACCTCCCGAAATACTGCTTCAATGCCTTTTCAATCGTGTCCTCGATCTCCTTCGGCTTGGCGTTTTCCTTGAAATAGTGTGCGAATTTCGCACGCGGCAGCTTAAAACTGTCCGCCGTCTGCGGCTTGGATTCCATGAGAACCGACAGGATCACGCCGCTGTTCAGATTGCCGGTTGCGGAAAACCGGCGGATCTTCCCTGCCTGTGCAAGTGTCGGGAACGTCTGCTCGGACGAAATACCGTCAAGCAGCCACTTCTGTTCTTCCTCATTCAGGTATGACAACTCAACCGCCGGTCTGAATCCGAGCTGCCGGGAATCGACCATTTCCAGAAGCTCCGGAAGAAGATATGTCAGACGAACATACCGCTTGATCTGCGCTGCACTTTCGCCTGCTTCCGCAGCAAGCTGCTCGCTCGATCTCTGTCCGGTTAATTGGGCTCCATTGGAGCCCAATTCTTTTTCAGGGTTCCGACCGGCTTT
>MSGZ01000026.1:1230-1555 GCA_001940925.1 Ruminococcus sp. Phil11 | reverse complement strand
AACAGCAGCATCGAAAAGGTCACATTTGAGGACGGCATCAAGAATATTCCGGCCTATATCTGCAAGGATGCATCGGCACTTACGACTGTGGTAATGCCCGAAATGCCGGAGGATGAGCTGACCTATGTCATCGGTGCTTCCGCATTCGAGGGAACAGCTCTGACCAGTATTGATATCCCGAAAACAGTCACAGGCATCTACGACAGTGCATTTAAGGGAACCAAGCTGGCATCCGTAACGATTCCGGACAGTGTCGTATCAATCGACCGCGAGGTTTTTGCAGACTGCCCGAAACTGAAAGAGGTTTCACTCGGCAGCGGTCTGA
>MSGZ01000026.1:0-1152 GCA_001940925.1 Ruminococcus sp. Phil11 | reverse complement strand
CCGAAAACGGTGACAAAAGTCGAACATTACGGCTATAATCGCGGAGCACTCGCAAACAGCAGCATTGAGAAGGTCACATTTGAGGACGGCATCAAGAATATCCCGGCCTATATCTGCAAGGATGCATCGGCACTTACGACTGTAGTGATCCCGGAAATGCCGGAGGATGAGCTGACCTATGTCATCGGGGCTTCCGCATTTGAGGGAACGGCACTGAAGGAAGTTGATATTCCTGCATCGGTCACCGGCATCGGTGAAGATGCATTCGCAAAGTGCAGCAAGCTGACCGACATCAAGATTCTCAATCCGGACTGCAAGATCACAGATTCTGACAAAACGATCTTTACTGCGACCCTGGATAACCAGAATATTTTTAGAGGCACGATCTATGGCTATGCAGATTCCACTGCCCAGGCTTACGCAGAAAAGTACAACCGTACTTTCGTTGCGCTGACAGAGCAGCCTGTTACAACTGCACCGGTTACGACAACTGCTGTAACCACAACGACAACGCAGGTAGCAACGACAACCAAGGCTGCGACGACTACAAAGGCGGCAACCACAACAAAGGCTGCTACGACGCAGGCAGCAACTACCACGAAGGCAGCAACGACTACGAAGGCTGCGACAACCACGAAGGCCGCGACGACTACGACTGCTGCTGCGACAAAGGCAGCTACAACCGTAAAGGCTGCAACGACGACAAAGGCAGCAGCGACCACGCAGGCAGCGACGACCGCAAAAGCGGCGACAACGGCTGTCAAGGAAACGACAACTGCCAAAGCAGCAACAACGACTGCAAAAGCTACGACGGCAAAAGCGACAACATCCGTCACGAAGCTGACAACAACCGCCGCGGAACCTGTTGTGACTACGACAGAACCGCTCGAAGAGTCTGACGATGTCTGGCAGTACACGACCAATGACATTGCGGCGACGATCACGGGATACACCGGCGTCAAATCGAATATCGTTGTTCCGAGAACGATTGGCGGCAAGCCGGTCACGGGAATTGAACGCTCTGCATTCGCGGATAATACCAGAATTGTTTCGGTTGATCTCGGCCCGATTCAGGTGCTTGGCGACAATGTGTTCAAGGGCTGCGTAAAACTGAAAGAAATCACAATCCCGAAAACGGTGACAAAAGTCGAA
>MSGZ01000025.1 GCA_001940925.1 Ruminococcus sp. Phil11 | reverse complement strand
ACGCTGTCAGACTGGCGTTCAAAGCGGAGTGCAGCGATCAAGCATCAGAAGGATCAAATGTCCGACGAAGAGCTAAAGCAGCGTAATCTGGAACTGGAACGCGAAAACGCTGAGCTGCGTAAAGCGAACGATATTCTCAAGGACGCGCTCGGTTTTTTCGCAAGAGACCGGAAGAAGTAAAGACAAGCGAGCGGCATCTGTTCGTCAATGAGTTCCGCACCAAGTACGGCGCAAAGGCAATCTGCAAATTCCTGAAAATCAGCGAATCGGGTTATTATCGCTGGCTCAGGAATCAAGGCAAACCTAGTGCGAGAAAGATTCTTCTGGTCAAGATACAGGGCATATTAGCAGAGCATCCGGACAACCGGAATTACGGTGTCCGGAGGATGCAGACGGCGCTCGCACAGCGCGGGACACATGTCAGCATCAGAACTGTGTATCGTACCATGAGCGAGGCCGGACTGATCCACAAATGCCGCAGACCGCACGGTATCACAAAGGCTGACACGGCAACACAGGACAAAGAGAATCTGATCAAGAGAGATTTCACAGCCTCTGCACCGCTGAAGAAGCTCCTGACTGATATC
Source organism: Ruminococcus sp. Phil11 (assembly GCA_001940925.1). Classification (GTDB taxonomy): domain Bacteria; phylum Bacillota; class Clostridia; order Oscillospirales; family Ruminococcaceae; genus Firm-04. Next base: position 80,420 of record MSGZ01000025.1, on the reverse strand, counting down.
ACTGAAGTCCAGTGTGCAGACGGAAAACTCTATGTCTCGCCGGTTCTTGACTGCTATAACGGTGAGATCGTTGCTCTCGAAATGCGTGATAACATGAAGAAGGAACTCTGCATAGACACCGTCAGACAGCTTCGACAGAAGTACGGACGGCTCGAAGGAACGATCCTTCACAGCGACCGCGGCTGCCAGTATACCAGTTATGCTTTTCGCAAAACACTCGTATCAGCCGGGCTGATCCAGAGCCTCAGCGGCACAGCACATTGTTACGATAACGCCCGAATGGAGAGCTTCTTCGCCACCCTGAAAAAGGAGAAGCTGTATCAGCTCCCGACCTACAGAATGAAGCGTGAAGAGGTCAAAACAGCCATCTTCAGATACATCTTTGGTTACTACAATACCCAGAGAATCAATACCTTCAACAAAGATGGTCTCCCACCTGTGGCGCTAAGATCTTCAACCGGGCTGGCTCACCATGCCGCCTGATACCTGTCTATTACAGATTTTGGGTATTCTCTGACTGCACATTTCTTGACAATTCCATCCAACCAGGCAGCGAAAACAAGTCAGTCGTCTTTTTGTGTGCACACGATCGTATCATTCTTGCACGGGAGCAGCTCTGCATTCTGCGGTTTTCGCCATTACACGCGGTTTTAAAGGCATCCGATACAAACATATCCGCGGAATTTCGTGTGCACTTTCGTGTGCACTTGCCCCGAAAAAGGCTTCAAAAAACGGCTTTTTTGCCTCCGATTCCGGAAATTCATTTCCGGCGAGAAATAATAAAAAAGCCCTAGATGCTTGATTTTTACGCATCTAGGACATTCTTCAAAAGTGGAGACAGAGGGACTCGAACCCGCGACCTCACGGATGTGAACCGTGCGCTCTAACCAGCTGAGCTATGCCTCCGAATTGACTACCTGACTATTATACCACATTCCGATGCATTTGTCAAGCCCTGAAGAAAAGAAAATTGCTCTGCAGCGAAAACCGCCGCAGAGCAATTCCGTCAGATCTTCAGATCGGTGATTTCAGCGGGCTTTTCCGCTTCTTCCTTCGGGTTTGCGATCACCCAGCCGAACAGCATACCGCAGAGGCCGCCGATGATATGCGCCATTTGGGAGACGCCGTCGTTCGGGTTCGCGATCGCGTTGATGATCTGGCCGCTGAGATAAATGATCGCGACAAGGATCAGCGTGATCGGGATGCATCCCTTTTTATAATTGGCAAAGGAGCTGAGCAAGATCAGCATAAACACAATGCCGCTTGCACCGAGCAGCACCGTCTTAGGGAAGAAAATGAACTGGATCAGGCCCGTCACAAAGGCAGTGATCGTGATCATTTCCAGAAGCTGTTTGGAGCCGTACTTCTCCTCGATCATCGGACCGGCGAGCAAGATCATTGTAAAATTGTTGATGTAGTGCGTATAATCCGCATGGCCGAGCGCGTGTGTAAAGAAGCGCAGATACGTCAGCGGACTGGCAAGACTGCTGCGGTAAACGGAAAACAGTGCCAGATTGCTTCGTCCGCCGGTCATCGCGTTGAGCACGAGTGCAATGGCAGAGATGATCGTCATGGTCAGGATGACCGGTGCATTATACTGGAATTTCGGCATTTTGATTTTCATGTTCATACTCCTTTGTCAGAATAGCAGAATGACTGCACAGATACCGCCGGAGCGGTACCTGTACAGTACGATGTCATATCATTTTGGCAATTTTCTTGAGGATCAGCGTGATATCGTCCGGGTCGGGCGAGCCGTTCCCGTTCATATCCGCATTGAGCTTTCCCTGCTCCGTCACGACTGCTTCGCGATCCTCCACGAGCAGACGTGCCAGCAGCACCGCATCCGAAACATCGACCTTCGTATCGCAGGTGACGTCACCGCGCAGTGTAACTGTGCCGGCAGTCGTGCTGCTCTGTACGGTCGTTTCGGGGACTGCTGTGGTTTTTGCGGGTTCCGCTGTTGTCTCAGCAGGCACTGTGGTCTGCTGCGGAACATCCGCGCTGTAGAGATCTGCGGGCACTTCGTCCAGCGTGAGCACCTGCTCGCTGTTATAAAACGCCTTCAGCAGATCCTTCGGGTTATTGCTCTCGCCGGTAATATACTCATCGTACCACGGGCAGATGTACGACCACCATGCACCCTCGTTCGTGATCTTTTGGATATCGGGAATGCGGTCACATTCGGCGAGCGCGACCATTTTGGTATCGCCGGAATATCCGACGAGCTTCAGGAACACGGACGTTGCCGGATCGGTGCCCCAACGTGTCGGCGAACCCTCGTATTTGTCATACGCGATCATGTCCACCCATTCGCCGCCGGGATACCATTCATCCGAGGTATCCGTTTCGTAGAGATTGATCTCCCAGATCAGATTGTGCAGATTGTAGGTTCCGGTCAGCTCCGTGTAGAGCAGCTTCCAGAGCTCCTTGTAGACCTCCGGACCGCGGTCGCCCCACCAGAACCATGCTGTTCCGTCGCCGTATCTGCCGTAATTGCCCTGCGCCTCATGAAGCGGACGGAAGATGATCGGAACACCGGCATCCTGAACGCGTCCGAGCTGCTCCGCGAGCATCTTGACAGCCGCGTCAAAATACTGCCGCTCCTTGGAATCCTCTTTCAGGATGTTGGCGGTATTGAACGTGCTGTTGGACGCCTGATAGTTCTTGTAGGTGCACTGCTGCCAGTCCACCGCGTCGCCGAGCGTATAGTCTGCAAAGTCGATCGGCACATTGAGATGCCAGCTTGCAGTCGCGATGCCGTTGCGTTCTTTGCACCACTCGATCACGCGCTCCGTGGTATTGTCGTCCCAGCCGTACAGCGGATTATAGTTCATGAAATCGAATCCGCGGACGACCGGCAGCTTGCCTGTGGTCTCCTTGAGATAATCGAATTCATACTCATAATTGCCGTCATGGCCGCTTCCGTAGATCTCCTGCTGGCCGGTGATGACGCGCTTGCCGTAGTTGTCGGTCAGGAACTTCATGAGTGCCTTTGTCTCTGCGGTCGCCTTCGGATCACACGGCACCGGCGAGATTTTCATTTCCGGCATATCGGCATAGCCGAAGGTCACCGTATCATAAAGAATGTACCCCCAGCTTCCGGACGAGCCGATCTCGATCGTATGCTTGCCCGCCGGAATATAGAAGAATCCGAAGCTGACATCTGTCCATGTATCGGTCTTGGCAATGTTGATTTCCGCAGCCTTTTCGCCGTCCACGGCGATATCCTGCAGCCGGTCGCCGAGGTAGCTGAGGCAGCGTGTTTTGACCTCGTACATCGCGCCCTTTTCCAGATCAAGCTCGAGTTTTACGCCGCCGGATGCCGCCGCCCAGACAAAGCCGTCGCCGGAATATCCCGGATACTCATCATTGTAGACCTTGGTTGCGACCTGTCCGCCCGTCGTGACCGGCAGTGCCTCCGCCTCCGAATGCAGGATCACGAGATCCTGATCGGCAGCCGTCACCGGCAGTGCTCCCAGCACACCGCCGGCAATGACCGCAGCAGAGACCGCCGCCGTCAGACGCCTGTAAATCCTTTTCATATTGAATACCCCTTTCCTCATGCAGAAGGCGGTGCCCGTTCCGCCGTCCGCACTCTGATTATATCACAAATGCACAAAAAAATCAAGATATCCGGTCAGATTCTCACAAATCAGCAAACGGAAAGCGGCAAAAATTTGGTAAAGCTGTCAGACTGCACAATCATAAAGTGCAGAAAAGGCGCCACCCGTAACGGAGCGCCCCTCTGCGTATATCATGAAATAATCAGGAAAGCGTAATCAAAACATTGTCGGCGTCCATTCAGGGGTCTGGAAATTGAAGAATACTGTCTGACCGGAAGGGCCGTCGGCATCAACACCGAAGAATGTGCCGTTAAACAGATTGACGTTCTGCCGGAACAGCAAACCCCAGCAAGGGATACCTGTCATTTCGCTGTTTGCCATATCGTATCGGAACATCATCAGCTCTGCCCCCTTCTTGGCAAAGAACAGACCTGTTTCAGAATGGAAGAAGCACTCCGGCGTGCCCAACTCATGGAAGGAGATACCCGTCTGTTCCTTTACAACCGTAACAGCGCGGGAATTCAGGTCAAAGCTGCACCACTGATCTTTGGCATTCAGATACCACATGACATTCCGTACCACACACCACGCTCTGCTGCAGGGCAGCGCATCGGCCGCTGCAGGGATCGGATAGCTGCCGAGTCTGTTCAGATCGGTATCAAAGCGCACCAGCGTACTGTTATTCTGAAGCACATAGATATCCCCGTTTTCTGCAAGGTCCTGACACCAGTCTCCCCACATGAGCATATCACGGTCAAAGCCTTCCGGTCCGGGCATACTGACAAGCTTCTGCGTGCCGCTTCTGCGGTCAGCAAGGAGCAGATAGGTCGCATCCGGATCCACGCCCGGTACATCCAGACTGACGCTGCAGCTCAGCAGATATTTTCCGATGTCGATATATTTCGCGCCGCGCACACTGGTCACCCTGTTGATTTTCAGGTCCTTGTCGCCGAAGTTCAGGCCGCCGAACGGCTTTACGTCGATCCAGAGCGTTTCCGCACCGGTATTTCCGTCCACAAGGAACAGCTTTGTACCGCGCTGCACAAAGAGCTCATTCAAAGACAGCGTACCGGGTACCAGACTCACATTCTGTCCGTCATAAGCGTCACTGTTCGGATTCGAGCGGATACCCTCGAAATTGTAATGGAAAATCGGGCAGCTTTCATTGTCATGCCTGCACCCGTTCTTCCGGCAGATGCTGCCGGCCGATCGCAGAATGTTGTTCTGGTCCAGTGTGAAACGGGTTCCGGACTGTGCTGTCTCATAGAACTCGTTGTCATCCATCCAGTATGTGCCGTCAATCACATGAAGGAAGCCGGTTCCGCCAAAGACATTGTGCCCGGCTTCTACGGTAAACGCTGCAGCGGAAGCAGTCGTCTGTGCAGGATACGCCGTTGTCTCCGTTCCGGTTCCGTTCACGGTTGTTCCGGTCACATCCGTACCGGTACCGCCGCGCACGGAAGTCGCAGAAACCGTTTCCGCAGGGCTGCTGCTGTCATCCGGCGTGCTGTAATTGTAATTCTCACCGAAGTACAGCACCTTTCCGGTTTTCAGGTCGATCATCGCACCCTCTTCGCCGTGCTTCGAGGGGCGCGGAACACCGTCCGACGTCATCGGCAGATACACGATCATCATTTCTTCCGATTCGTAAATGCTCAGGAAATCCGGCATCTGCGGCATTCCGTAGCGTTCCGTGTCAAAATACTGATCAACCGGCACCGAAAACACGGGCTTCCCGCCTTCCGGATCCGTATCGGTGAACGCATTTCTGTATACGCAGAATACGCCGTTCTTGATCTCCGCCGTGTAAAATGCCGTTCCGATATAGGAACGCGCATCCGGCGCAAGCACAGCATCCGTCCGGAGCTGCCCGCTGCTCAGATCCACGACCAGATAACGCTCCGGCGCATCGTCCGGGTTCTCGTAATTGCCGTCGTTCTTTTTCGCCGTCAGATACAGACAGCCGTCCTGCACGGCAGCCGCATTGCAGGCAAAATATGCCTCATCGGCATCCCAGAGCTGTTCGCCGGTCAGAGAGCCGTTCTTCAGCGCATAATGCACCAGTGTTCCGGTAACGGAGTTGAATGCATAGTAGCTTGTATCGCCGTCCGGGAACAGCGTACAGCAGGTCGGGTCATCCTGCTGATAAACGACCTTGTTTGAGAGGTCTGCGATCAGCAGCGTCGGATACTGCGCGTTCTCGTCGTAATCCATGCAGAGCAGACGTTCGCCGAGCTTCCGCAGCTTGACGATCCGTTCCGGTTCGATCTGCATCGGGAACTGGAATGCTTCGATGTCAACAAGCTCGGTCTCTTTACCGAAGCTGTCCGTCTCAAAGATCCTGCCGTCATGCAGGCGCAGCAGGTGTTTGCCGTCCATGAACAGGCCGTCCGGGATCTCGTCCTCGCTCATATAGGTCACCTTGCCGCCGCTTTTGACGGACCATTTCGCATCGCCCGAATAGACATTCTCATCGTCATAGCAGGCCGTGCCGTAATTGCCGGTCATCTGGCGCAGCGCGCCGTGTCCGCCGTAGAGATTCTCCGTTGTTTCGGGATCTTCGACCAAACTGCTTTCGGTATCGGAATTTGCAGTGTCGATCTTGTCTCTGTTCGCCTTATAAGCGATCATACCGACAACAACCGCAAGGGCTGCCGCGACCGCACCGAAGCTGACCGTCATTCTGCGTATCTGCCGGATCCTGCGGCGTTCGGAGCCGTCCCACGAGACAGCCTCCTCAAGATACTCGCCGCGAATTGCACCCATAATATTCATATAATCCTGCTCTTTCACAGCAATCCCTCCTTTCCGAGATGCTCCTTCAGATTGTTGCGGGTACGCAGCAGCGTCATCTTGACCTTGCTCTGACTGACCCCGCACTTGTCTGCGATCTCCTTGATGCTGAGATTGCTCCAGTACCGCAGCACGAACATCACTCTTGTTTCAGCCGGCAGATCGCCGAGAAAGCTGTTCAGCTCCTCGGAGACCGCGCGGGCATCGAGCTCCGCCTCAGGGTTATCCTGTGAGGCGAGCACTTCTTCAATTTCACTGAGCGCAACTGCGACTTCTCCGCCGCCGCGCTTGGCAGCTTTTTTCTGTGCTCTGCGGTTGCACGCCATATTCCGGACGGTCACGGTCAGGAATGCCGCCAGATTCTGCGGCTTGGCAGGCGGGATCGCCTCCCACAGCTTGAACAGTGCGTCATTGACACATTCCTCCGCGTCCTCGCGGCTGCCGAGAATGCACTTTGCAATGCTCTGGCAGAGGCTGCCGTACTTTTTCTCGGTATGCGCAATGGCCTGCTGATCGCGGTCAAAGTACAGTGCAATAATCTGATCGTCTGCGATCGTATGCATACGTTTCACTCCTTTGATGTAATGATACCGGGCTCAGCTCAAGCTCACAGGTTCGCCGGAAAGTGTTTTTTCGGTATAATCGGTGATCCGGCTGCTGACACGCCAGCTGTTCTTCGTTCCGTCCTGAAGATCGATGAATGTAAAGTGATGAATATTGATCATTCCGGCGTAACTTTCCTCCTTCACTGTGACCTCAAAGCTGTTCTCCGAGACGCTTTCGATCGTCATGGTATCCCAGAGCCATTCCTGGAACTCCGCGCCCTTGCCCATGACGGACGAATACAGCTTGCCGTCAAACTCGCGGTAGATCGGCATAGGTTCGATGTCTTCCATCATTGCGATCATCTGGTCATAAGCGTCACCGGCCGCAGCTTTTGCGATTGCCTGCCTGACCTCTGCGATTGAATTGAAGATTGTCACGCGGCAGTATTGAATATTACCGTTGCCGTCCTTCCTGACATCATTGGGGTCAAGATCGTTCGAGCAGCCGAGCGCATAGCTCTCATACGCATTGCAGTAAGCGTAGATCAGTTCCATGGCAAGCGACTTGCGCTGCTCCTCTGTCATGGATTCCGTTGTCACAGCGGTCGTCACAGCGGAGGTCTCCGTCGTCAGGGCAGTCGTGCCTGTTGTCGCTGCAGCCGTCACGGTAACAGGTGCAGCGGTCACGGCTTCCGGTTCGGTGCCGTCATCGTAATTCCGGCCGGTGAACACGGTTTTGCCGGTTCTGAGGTCAATGATGACCTCTTCCTCGCCGTGCAGCGTCGGGATCTGTCTGCCTTCACTGTCGGTGACCGGCAGATTCAGGATCACCAGCTCCGCCGATTCAAAGAGCATTCCCCCGAGCCGCAGGTCGGGCGTTCCGTAGGTCTGCGTGTCAATGTAATCTGCAAACGGCAGATACAGGATCCGCATTTCATTGGAAAGATCGGGGTTGCTTCTGTATGCAGCCAGCCTGCCGTCCTCAACGCCCGTGCGGATCAGCGCCGAACCAAGATACGCATTCTGATTCTGCGGGAACTCCGTTTCCGCCATTTTTCCGGTCGCAAGATCACGGACAACATGCCGTGCTGCAGGCTCGCCGCCGCTGTAGGTTTCATCCCGGACGATCATATACAGCTGCTTGCCGTCCAGCTTTGCGGATTCGACGCCGACCGGCGTATCTTCCTGCTGATAGATCGGACCGAGCACATTTTCTTCCAGCAGCTCGCCGTTATTCAGCGAGATCCGGTACAGCGAACCGTCCGTATAATCCAGTGCATAGAAGCTTGTCTCGCTGATCTCTGTCAGTCCGCTGAGCCCCTGCTTCATTTTCAGCACCTGTTTGTTCTGCAGGTCAACGACCAGATACTCTGCAGCCGACCAGTCCGGCTGACCGTAAAGGATCACCAGCATCTGGCTGCTGATCTTCTTCGCGATCAGGATCTGTGCGTTTTCCCCTGCATTCGGGAGCTGATAATCCGCGAGGTTCATCAGTTCGGTCTCATTGCCGTAGCTGTCCGTTTCAAACAGCTTTCCGTCATGCAGCCGGAACAGCGTTTTCCCGTCAGACATCAGACCCTTCGGGATCTCGCTGTCATCCATCGGGATATATTTGCCGCTCTGCAGCAGCGATACCTTGTTCGTCCCCATATAGACGTATTCATCGTCATAGAAAATGTCGCCGCGCGCATCCTTCACACGGCGCAGCTCACCGTGACCGCCGAACAGATTGGTCTCCTGCTCGATGACAGGAACCTGACTGCTCTCATCCGGTGTGCTGACGATGCTGCTTTCCGGTACGGAATTGGCGATCTCAATTCTGTCTTTATTTGCCTTATATGCGATCATGCCGATGACGACCGCAAGGGCAGCCGCGACCGCGCCGAAGCTGACGGTCATTCTCCGGATCTGCCGGATCCTGCGGCGTTCGGAGCCGTCCCACGAGACAGCCTCCTCAAGATACTCGCCGCGAATTGCACCCATAATATTCATATAATCCTGCTCTTTCACAGCAATCCCTCCTTATCCAGATGCTCCTTCAGATTGTTGCGGGTACGCAGCAGCGTCATTTTGACCTTGCTCTGACTGACCCCGCACTTGTCTGCGATCTCCTTGATGCTGAGATTGCTCCAGTACCGCAGCACGAACATCACTCTTGTTTCAGCCGGCAGATCGCCGAGAAAGCTGTTCAGCTCCTCGGAGACCGCGCGGGCATCGAACTCCGCCTCCGGGTTATCCTGTGAGGCGAGCACTTCTTCAATTTCACTGAGCGCGACTGCGACTTCTCCGCCGCCGCGCTTGGCAGCTTTTTTCTGTGCTCTGCGGTTGCACGCCATATTCCGGACGGTCACGGTCAGGAATGCCGCCAGATTCTGCGGCTTGGCAGGCGGGATCGCCTCCCACAGCTTGAACAGTGCGTCATTGACACATTCCTCCGCGTCCTCGCGGCTGCCCAGAATGCATTTCGCGATGCTCTGGCAGAGCCCGCCGTATTTTTTCTCGGTATGCGCAATGGCCTGCTGATCGCGGCGGAAATACAGCGCGATGATCTGGTCGTCGGCTATGTTCTGCATACGGTTTCACTCCTTATGTTTTGACTTCTGAGGTCCCTCTATCCTTTACGACAGAAAAAGAATGCGGTGCGTCACAGCATTTTCAATTTTTTGCAAAGCATGGTATGGATAAAGTGCAGACTTGATGAATAATGAATAAAAAGGTATCCGCTTCGCGGATACTATTTAAAAATGGGGGCCTCTATCGCAGGCCCCCAAGCCCGTCTAGCTCTTTGCACGCTGGGGGAGTTTCGCGCTCTGCGGAGCGCGACTTAGGGCTCCGCCCTAAGAACCTGCAAGCTTTTAAAAAAGCTTGACCAAAACTTTTGATTTGACATCGCCGGATACGAAGTGATAAACTTCCCGATTACCCACTCCTAAGGAATCCGCCCGATTGACATTCCCCTGCAACTGTGTTATAATGAATACAATTCAGAAAAACGGAGGACTTGACTATGGCAATGGGTATCCGGCCGGAGGAGCTGATCGCGGAATACTGCGATCTGGAAACGGTCTCCGGCGCACTGCACCGCGGCGACAAGCAGGCAGCGGAGCAGGAGATCGACAAGGCAATGCAGGCGTTTCTGGCAGAGGAACCGGACAGCGAGACGCTCGCGCTGTTCGTGAACTGCCTGTTCGTGGTGCTGCAGTACCATGTGTTTTATACGTATCTCGATGAAAAATCGCTCGCGCTCGGCGAAAGCTATGCGGAACGTCTTGCGATGCGGAAGGACTGGGATGCATGGAAGGGCGGTTCGCCGCTTTCCGATGCGGCATGGATCACGCCCGCAGCGGCAGAAACCAAGGCGGAGATTTTTTCCGCGATCGGCGCGCTGCATCTGACGGCGGACGACTTTGACGAAGTTCCCGCCCCCGAGATGAAGGAGCCGAAATGGCAGAAAAAGACCTACGGCGATTTTGAGCTTGTCACGATCGCGGACGCCGAGATCATTGACGACGGCGGCCTGCACGATGACCCGGATCCCTCCGGCAAGAGCTATATCCTGAATGACGCCGACGGCGTCACGTACTATCTGAACAATATCCGGAAATCGGCTGTTCCGGGCGGTCTGGATGCGGATACAGAGCATCTGTATACGGCAGACGGCCGGATCGACGGCTACACCGGAGAAACGCTGCGCGAGATCGAATTTGAGATCTACGACGGCGGCTATATCTTCACATACAGCACCGACGGCGTAGACGATTCCTGTGCGGAAAAAGACCCGCGCTGGATGCCCTACGAGATCTGGGTGCAGAGCCGCATTGCAAGACGCCGCGCACAACAGAAGGCGTTTCTTGCACGCTACGGGCGATAATCCCATGTGAAAGGCGTGAGAAGCTTTGACTTCCTTTTCCAATCAGACCAAGCAGGAGATCTGCGGCAGCATCCGCAGGGCAGCAGAGCGGCGCGCATTCCTGACCGGCATTCTGCTCGGCACAAGGCGGTTCTCCGCAGAGGAGATCGTCCTGCAGACCGAATGCGAGGCGCTGGCAGGACTGTTCCCGCAGCTCATCCGCGAGGCCGCGCCGAAGCTGAAATACGATACCGAATTCCGCAGCAGAAGCGGCAAGCAGCCGGTCTGGTGCTTTACGGTCAGCGGTCAGACCGAAACCGCCGCGCTCTGCAAGGCACTCGGCATTTCGCAGACGGCGCGCAGTGAAAGCGTCGCAGCCGTTCCGGTCAAGGTATTTGCCGCGGCACTCGCGGGATGCTTTGTCATCAGCGGCAGCGTGACCGATCCCGAGCGCGGCTATCATTTTGAAATGCTGCTGCCGGATGCGGCACTCGCAGAGGCACTCCGCGAACGGCTTGCCGATATCCAGCCGACGATCCCGCTGAAAGCAACGGTACGCAAGGGCGGCACGCTGCTCTATCTGAAGCAGAACGAGCAGATCTGCGATGCACTGACCTATATCGGCGCACCGAATGCGTCTATGGCACTGGCGGAACAGCAGGTCTACAAGAGCTTCCGCAGCCAGACGAACCGCCGCATGAACTGTGATCTCGCCAACATTGACAAAACGATCACGGCGGGCACGCAGCAGGTGCAGGACATCGAGCGCATCCGCGATACGATCGGCTTAGAGCAGCTCCCGGAAAATCTGCAGGAGATCGCCGCAGCCAGACTGCGCGATCCCGAAGCGAGCCTCAGTGATCTGGGGGCACAGTGCAGTCCTCCGCTCTCGCGCTCCGGCGTTCATCACAGAATGCAACGCATTTCAGAGATTGCGAAAAAGCTGGACAGCTGAATAAAACGCAGCAGGAACTCCCCTGCTGCGTTTTTCGTCACGATTTCGGCGTAAGCTGCGGCACGATCTGATCGAGCACCGCCTTGGCCTTGTCATAGGCCGCCTGCATTTCCTCTTTGCTGTTCATGGTCTCCTCCGGGATGCGGAGTGCCAGATAGCTGCCCTCTTTCAGCTCCGATTCCACATTTGCCAGCTCCGTGAAATTCGTCTTGTCAATGTGCAGCCGGAAGCTCTCCGCGAACGGGCAGTCCGGATACAGATCCTTCATGCTGACGAACATATCCGCCGGCTGGAGATATTCCTCCGCATCCGGGTCAGCCAGCACCAGCATACAGGTATCGCTCTGGAACTGCACGTAAAGCTGCGTATTATACGCCGCGACCGCCGTGCCGCCCATTTCCATTGTCACCTTGGAAACGGGCACATAGAGCACCTCGGCGATCTGCTTGCCGTCACCGTTATAGTCCGGCACCATGCCCGCCAGCCAGTCGCTGACCAGATAGGAATCCGATTCAAACTCCGCATTCTCCGAAAGCAGCAGCAGCCGGAAATCCGGATCGACGCGCGTCACGTAATCATAGATCAGGAATGCGCCCAGCAATACCACAAACGCCGCAATGCCGAGCCACCATTTTGCGTGATAGAACCAGTTGCCGATGCGCTGCCAGATCGTATATTCCTTCGGGGCTTCATCCTCGCGGAACACCTTGTCGCTGTCGGTGATGACACCCTGCTTCAGGCGGATCAGATCGACCTTTTCCTCTGCCAGCTCCTTTGCATATTCCTCACGTGCGCGGTAGGCGGCCTCCTCGGCGGCTTTCTGCCTTTTGCGCTCCTTCAGTTCCTCGTCACGGCGCAGCTTTGCCTGCTGCTCCGCCGCATTCCGGAATGCGGAGACCTTTCCGGCGGGCAGATTTTCCTGCTCTGCCTCCGGCTGACTGTTCTGCTCCGTTTCCGGCTGATTCTCTTTCTCTGCCTGCATTTCCGGTTCTTTCTCCTGCAATGCAGTTCACCCCCTGTTATTATCCGGCCGGATCAGTCCGGCGATTTTTCCCTGCAGAACCGCATCTGCATAATCCTTGGACGAACGGATATCGGCCGCTGTCAGGATGCCGCCGCCGAACGCCCCGGCTGCATGTGCATCGGAGCCGGAGGTCTGCGGCAGACCGTAGCTTTCGGCATACCACGCCGCCCGTTCGTTGTCAATATCTTCGTAATTGCCTCTGTTATACGTCTCCACGGCATCGACCTTGTCCGGCAGCAGCTTCAGATACGGCACATAATGTGCGATCCGGAACGGATGCGCATGGACAATGCAGCCGCCCTCGCCGCGGATCATCCGGAAATAGTCGAGCGGCTGGAGCGTCACCGTTTCCGGATGCGCAAGCAGCCATTCGGGGGAAAAGCCGTAGGTCAGAAAGTCATTGCCCTCCCATGTGTATTCCCAGCCGAAGCATACGCGCAGACCGATCTGCTCCCCTGCCGCCTTTGCATGTTCATAGCCAAGACAGAACTGCCGCACCCATTCCTCCCACGGCAGATCGCGGTTCACCGCCGTATTGCCGTGCCAGAAATGATCGGTGACGATCATCCCGTCATAGCCTGCCGCTCTGCATGACGCAGCCATTTCCGCGGCAGGTGTCTTTCCGCATGCACTTCCCTCTGCGGTGTGCATATGCGTTTCCCAGCGCATCATAGAACATGCCTCCGCTTTTGACACAGACAGCATGTACCGCAGAGCTTCGCCGGCGGTACATGCCGTTTTCGGTTATTTGATCGCATCCGAGACCTTCGGCGCAATGGCGACTGCCAGCGCGATGAAGAAGATCTGCAGGAAGTTGATCGAGACATTCAGTTCCACCGTCAGCTTCAGCGCGCTGAGCCCGAGCGTAGCCGGTCCGATGTCAAAGATCAGGCTTTTGCCGAGCCAGCGAAGTGCCGGCTCACTCACATTGAGGCAGGCATTGCCGAGGTAATGCCCGACTAAGATCGCAATGATAATGAGGAACAGATAAGTCAGCTTCAGTTTCATTTGGCAGTTTCCTTTCTTTTGGTTTTCTTTTGTTCTGTCTATATCGTCATCTTCCGGTCGAGCCGAAGCCGCCCGTGCCGCGTGCCGTATCCGGCAGCGTGTCGGCCTCCGCAGTTTCCGGCAGATAAACAGGAACCGTAATGAGCTGCGCGATGCGCATTCCGTTTGTGATCTCAAAGGGCACGCTGCTCTGATTGATGAGCGGCACGCAGATCTCGCCGCGGTAATCGGTATCGACAATGCCGACGCCGTTTGCCATGCCGATACCGTGCTTTGCGGCCAGTCCGGAGCGTGCGCAGAGCATCAGCATCGCGTCGCAGCGGTCGAGTGCCGCGGCCAGTCCCGTCGGGATCAGGCGGATCTCATGCGGCGGAATGACGACCGGCTCCTCCAGACACGCCGAGAGGTCGAGCCCGGCACTTTCGGCAGTTGCGCGCACGGGGATCACGGCGGATTCCCGCAGCCGTTTGAATGTCAGCTTCATGGTTATCCCTTTCGTTCACGATGTTCAGGACGAACATCCGTCTTATCAATTTAGTATACCATAAACCGGAGAATTTTGCAAGCGATTCCGGTAAATTTGTTGCGGATCGCAGGAAAAAAACCGTCTTTTTTTGCGGTTCAGCAGTACCGGAGATACCGGAGATCCTCAAAAAGGGAATCCGGCTCCTTCCGGAAAAAGAGCTTTTGCCGGTAATCGCTGTACGGCGCACAGACAAAATTGCAGACCGTCAGATCATAATACCAGATGCCGGAATAGTCGTAAGCCCCGCGCTGATTGTACACGATCCTGCCGTATTCACCGGGCAGAATGCACATTTTTTCGCTGAAAAGCCCGTCGCTGTCCTTTCCGCAGTATGCGACCCGGTATGCGCCGTCTGCTTCCGTGATCTGCAGTCTTGCCGGATACGGCGGCTTCCGCAGCGGGTCATCGGAGAGGATCTCCGCGCCGAACGTCCGGACTGTCTCACCGGCGCAGACAATGCCCGCCGGATTCTGCCGCAGCATCACCGAATGGATCAGCACGGCGTCCTCTTGGGGCTTCTCCTGCGGCAGCTGCCAAAAACGTACTGCGCGCCGCGCCGCCGCATGAACGGAATCGCGGACATCCTTCTGCCAGCGCAGCGTGATCAACTGGATAAAGAGCATGGTTTCCCTCCTGAAAACAGCGCACGGGCACCGTCCGGAGCCTCTGCGGAAACCCGCAGCCCCGGACAGCGCCCGTTGTGTTCAGCGATACATCGCAATGATTTCTTCCTTCTGCAGACCGACTCTGTCGGAGCAGTCATACTCCTCATAGAACAGTCTGGTCGGCGTATTGACCGGCACGGTATGCCGTCCGCCCGCGTGCTTATACTGCGTGATGCGGAAGCTGATGCCGGTATCGTCCACGGCATCCAGCATGACGGACATGTTGCTCTCGCTCTGCTCCGTCCCGATCAAATGCGCAGATGTGGAGAACTGATAGATCTCCGGCAGCGTATACGATCTCGTATGCGTGATCGTCAGCACGCGCTTTCTGGTCGCAAGGATCTTCTCCTGCTGCGGCGTATTGACGAATGCATCCAGCGCGATCAGATCCGGCATGGATGCGACGCGGAGCGTTTTCAGTCTTGCGCAGCCGGAAAACGCACCGGTGCGGATCGCACGCAGCGAGCGCGGCAGCGTGACAGCCTCCAGCGCGGCGCAGTTGTGGAATGCGTTTGCGCCGATCACGGAGACGCCCTCCGGGATCGTGATCTCCCGCAGAAGGCCGCAGCCCTCAAAGCAGCCGATCCCGATCACGCCCGGTGTTCCGTCCGGATACCGCATTTCACCCGGCATCACGACGTTTTCGAGCATATCGCAGTCACGGAACGCATACGCACCCAGCTCGCAGAGCGTATTGGAAAGCGTGGCGCGGCTGAGCTTCCGGCACTCCCGGAAACCGCTTTCCCCGATGATCATCACAGAATCCGGCATTTCCAGCTCTGTAATCTCCCGTCCGCGGAATTCCGCGCGATCAACGCGGTCTGCTCTGCGGTAACGGATCTTTTCCGCATTTTGTCTTTTGAATAAACCCATGATAAATACCCCAATCCCATTCAAAAATGATATTATTTATGCAGTACACGGTGCTGCCGCGGATATATGTCCGGCCGTGCCGTGAACCCTTCACTGTAAAATCGGAATGCTGCCGTACTCCCCAACACGGCGGCGTTCCCTTACATCACGATCGTGTAGACGATCTGCTTGATGCTGTCTCCGTCCAGGAAGAATCTGACGGCCTTCCCCTCCGTCTGATAGCTTGCGTAAGCCGGTGTTTCCTGTGTCGGCGTGCCGTACTTCGCAATGAGATCATCATAGGAATCCCCGACCTTGATGCCCTCATTCGTTGCAGCGGTGCTGTCGTTCAGATCGACCTCATAGAGCCGGTTGAGCGACTGATCGTGCTCGTCCGGATAGGTGACGACCTGTACGCCGCCGTAGGTGTAGTAATAGCTGGAACCGGTAAACGCGCAGGACGGAGCCTCAAAGACGCTCTCTGCCTCACCGAGCTTTTCGAGCACCGGTGCAGCCTCCTCACCGACGACAATCGTCGTGCCGTTCAGCACATAGTCAAACGTGATCGCGCCTGCCTCTGCGGGTGTATCCTGCGGTGCTTCGCTGTCAGAGCTTTCTGCGCTGTCCGTCTCAAAATCATCGTCCGGCATACTCTCCGGCAGATCCTCCGAAGAATCCCCGGATTCCGCTGCAGGCTCTGTGCTGTCAGCCGCTGCGGACGAATCCGCCGTGCTGCTGCCGGTATTTCCGCCGCAGCCGGTCATGCCCGTGAGCATCGCCGCAGCGAGCACCGCTGCGAGGATTGCTTTTCTGTTCATGTCTGATCTTCCTTTCCTTGTGTTGAAAGGCTCACGCCTCTCCCTTGACATTGCCGTACTGCTCCAGATTGTTCAGCTGCCGTTCGATCTCCGCGTCATATCTGGCGCAGATCTCGTTCCACTCTGCCTGAAGCACCGGCTCCTGACTGCGATCCTGAAGATCGTATCTGTCCTTCAGATACCCGCCGAACCAGTCGGCAAGCTTTTCCGCGCCGTACACATTCAGGTGCAGGCCGCCGTCATAGGTATCCGTCTCAAAATCAATGCCTGTCGCTTCCAGCTTGTCGTCATTCAAAAAGTTGACATAGGGTAAATGATACTTCTCCGCGTAATCAGTGATTTGCTGATCCCATTCGTCATACCAGAACGGGTACAGCGACGGTGCCTTGATGAGCACCAGCTGAATATTGTTCTCCGCGCAGAGCTGCATCATTCTGCCGAGATAATCCCAGCAGGTATCGCTGAACGCATAGTCGGTCAGCGGTGTCGGATTCGGGACATTCTGCGCAGGCTTCACATCCGCCCGCAGATAATAGCCGGAAAAGAAATTCGGCTTTGCCCCGAAGTAATATCTGAAATCATCCGATGTCAGCTCACTCCAGCGGGAATGATACCGCAGCACCGGAAAGACGTAGGAAAGCGCGCTTTCCTCATCCGTCATGGACGCCCTGATGTTGCCGATTTTCGAGGACGACCAGCGCATCCCCTCAATGGACATGCGGTTATAGGCCTCATTCTGCGGCTCGCCGTATTTCATCGAAAGCACGTTGAATACGACGACCTTCGGCTTCTCATACCGCAGCGTATCTTCCAGCAGATAATAGGACTGCCAGATGAGCTGCTGTGCCGAGCCGCGAATGCAGGACGAAATGCCGTAATTCCGCCAGAGCGTCACCGGCGAGAAATTCTCGTAGCATTCGCAGTCGCCGACGAACAGCACATCATGATCCATGCCGCTGCTGTAGTAACCCGCAATGAGATTGCCCTCGACCACATCGGACATATATTTCGGCTGGACAAGCCGCTGATAGGCAGCCAGCACGGCACCGGCGGTCAGCGTCATGGCCAGACCGGCGATCAGCACTTTATTCTTTGCCATGGTCACTCCTCAAAGCCTGCCGTCAGAACTGATTGTAGATGAACTGACTGGAATCGTAGCCGATGCCGTAGGCACCGAAGATCAGCACGGTCAGCAGCAGCACGACGGTCAGGCAGCAGCTCAGCACGCGGGATCTTTCCCAGACGCGCTTTCTGACGCTGCCCTTTCTGCCGAGCATACTCGCCGTGAACAGGATCAGCGTTCCGGCGATCAGCACGCCGTAATCCGCGCCGGTCAGCTTCAGCTTCATCAGGCTGCCGTCCGCAAAGATCTGCACATTCCACTTCGTAAACATCGTGCCGAACATCTTAAACGTCAGCGGCACATCGCGGTAGCAGTCAAACATACGCAGGCAGCCCATCATGAGCGTGGTGCGGATCGCCATGAACCCGTCATAGGGGCGCGAATTGCTCCACGCACATTTCTTGTGAAATTTGTTGTAAAGCGGGGTGCAGCGTTCGGAGATCAGGATGATGACCGCATTCAGCAGACCCCAGACGATGAAGTTCCACGCCGCGCCGTGCCAGAGACCCGTCACGAACCAGACGGCGATCGTCGAGACATACACCGGCAGATATTTGCCGATGTTTTTGCCGAGCTTTTCGCGGCTCCATTTGGAGAGCTTCAGCATCGGCTGCGCCACGCTGACCGGATAGAACAGATAGTCCTTGAACCACGTACCGAGCGTGATATGCCAGCGGCGCCAGTATTCGGTAATATTTTTCGAGAAGAACGGACGCTGAAAATTCTCCGTAACCGGAATACCGAGCACCTGCCCGATGCCGATTGTGATATCAATACCGCCCGTGAAATCGGCGTAAAGCTGCAGCGTGTAGTAAAGCATCCCGAGCAGCGCGTACATGCCCTGATACTGCTCCGGATCGGAGATCAGCAGCGTGACAGCCGGCAGGATGCGGTCTGCCAGCGCGACCTTTTTGAAGTAGCCCCAGAGAATGCGCTGCACGCCGAGCTGGACGCGCTCCGCGTCAAACCCGTTTCCGGCATAGAGCCCCTTTGCAAGGTCGTCATACCGGGAGATCGGTCCCTGAATGAGCTGCGGGAAGAAGGACACGAACAGTGCCAGTCTCGCAAAATTCTTTTCGCAGGGATATTTCTCGCGGTAAACGTCGATCGCATAGCCCATTGTCTGGAACAGATAAAAGGAAATGCCCATCGGCAGCAGGAAATTCGGGACAGGCAGCGTCCCGCGCTCCCCGAACCAGCCGATGATGCCGTTCAGATTGTTCATCGTGAACGCGCCGTATTTGATAACGGCGAGCATTCCGAAATTGAACACGAGCAGCAGTATGAGCCAGCGTCTGCGCTTTTTCTTTTCGGCTTCCTTGAACGTTTTTTTCTCGTCCCTGCTCCATTCGGATTTATGCGCAGAAACGGCATCCTTTGCCGCCGCCGCCATTTTCTCGATGCGCTTCGTGACAAAGAATGTCGTCACGGCCGTCGCCCCGATGTAGAGCAGATTCGTCCAGCCGGAATACGCATAAAACGCGATGCTTGCCGCCAGCAGCAGCATCCAGCGGTATTTCTGCGGGATCAGGAAATAGACGAAAAACAGCAGGATCAGCCCGAAGATAAAGAGCGAATCGGTGAACAGCATTATTCGTCCTCAAGCTCCGCGATCATATTGGCGAGTGCATCCGCCGAGTTGAAGTTCTCCGGCACGATCTTGTCTGCCGGAATGGTGACGTCAAATTCATTGCTCAGCTCAGAAATGAGCGTCACAATGTCAAAGGAGTCAAGGATCTTGCCGTCGATCAGTCTGGTTTCGTTTTCAAAATCAACATCCTCATGCAGATCCTGCAGGATGCCGATGATCGTTTCGCGAATCTCATCCATCTTCTTTTCCTCCGTTTTTGTTATGCTTCCTGCTCGTACATTGCGGTGAGTGCCTTGCGGTCGAGCTTGCCGTTCGGCGTATGCGGCATGGTGTCGATCTGCCGGATGCGGTTCGGCTGCATGTAGCGCGGCAGACGCTGCTTCAGATAGGAAGCGAGCGCAGCCTTTTCCGCCGGACCGGTATAGAACAGAACGATCTTGCCCTTCTGCTTATCATAGATGCATCCGACGGCTTCCACGCCCTCGAACAGACCGCAGTTGATCTCGATCTCACCGAGCTCAATGCGGTGCCCCATGTGCTTGATCTGATAATCCTTGCGGGAGACGAACACAAGATCGCCGTCCTCGTTGTAATGCGCGATGTCGCCGGTGCGGTAGATGAGCTCCGGATACCGCTTCTGCAGCGGGTTCTGCGTAAAAACCTCGGCGGTTTTCTCCGGCTGTCCGAAGTAGCCCATCGTCAGGCAGGTTCCGCGGATGCAGATCTCGCCGGGCTCGCCGTATTTGGCCTCATTGTTGTTCTCGTCCAGCAGAATGATGCCGGTATTGCGGAACGGTTTACCGATCGGGATCGCATCGGTATCCGCAAAGTCGCGGTTCACATGATAGTAGCAGCTCATGCCGGTCGCCTCGGTCGGACCGTAGAGGTTCGTGAACTTCGCATCGGGCAGGACCTCGCGCCACATCCTGAACTGCTTGACCGGAAAGACCTCGCTGCCGAATGCCACGGTATGCAGCGTTTCCGGCTTCACAGTCTTGAAGGTGCCGGTCGCAGAGATCATCGTCAGCGCGGAAACGACCCAGCAGACCGTGTTGATCTGATGCGCATTCAGGTACTCGACCAGCTTGATCGGGAACGAGAAGCACTGCTTCGGGACGAGCCATGTGGTCGCGCCGAATTTCAGCGTCGGATAGAGCTCCTTCAGGCAGGCGTCGAAATAAAGCGGCGTCTGGTTGCCGAACACGGTATTTTCGTTGAAGCCGAGCGTCTCCGAGAGATTTTCGATATAGTCGATGACCGACCGGTGACAGGCCTGAATGCCCTTCGGCACGCCGGTCGAGCCGGACGTAAACACAATATAGATCGGGTCGATATCGAGCTGCTTTTCGCGGATCTTCGCGAGTGCCGCATCATTGACCGGCGTTTTCACGGTCTCGTCAAAGAGATAGGTCTTGCCGGTGTAGCCGAACTGTGCGAGCTGCGGCTCCGTGGTGCCGTCGCAGATGACCGCGCGCGGCTGCAGCTGTTCGAGGATCATCTCAATGCGGAATGCCGGCATCTCGATATCCAGCGGAACATAATAGCAGCCCGCATAGATCACGCCGAAAAAGGCATTGATCGCCGCGGGTGATTTTTCCATAAACACAACGACAGGCTCACCCGAAAGCCCGTCCGCAGCGAGTGCCGAGCCAATCGCCCGTGCATTCTGCGAGACCTGCGCAAAGGTGAGCTGTGTCTGATCGTCCGCGAATGCGACCTTATCGGGCACCCGCGGGAGCGTCTGCTCCAGATATTCCAGTACATTGGTCTGCATGTTCAATGCCTTCCTTATTCCTTACATCATAACACCTTGACGCGGTAGCCGCAGGCCTCGATCGCGCAGTCCGCGAGCACCTCCATGGCATCGAGGAATCCTGCGCCGATCTTCTGCGTCTGCCGGATGACCGAAAGCTCGGTGCAGCCGAGGATGACGCATTCCGCGCCCTTGGCACGCATCGAGTGCGCAACGGAATGGAACCGCTCCATATCCGCCGGGCGGCCGGACTTCACATCGTCATAGATGATGCCCATGACCTCCGCCTGATAGGCGGCATCCGGCACGATCGGCTCAATGCCGCATTCGGTCAGTGCCTTCTGGAATGTCCCGACCTGCAGTGTGCCGTCGGTCGCCATGATACCTGCTTTTTTCAGGCCCCTTTTCCGCAGAACGGCAGCACTTTCCAGAATCGGGTTGATGAGCCTTGCGTGAAATTCCGCCTTCAGTTCCGGATAAAAGCTGTAGGCCGTCATACAGGGCATCACGAGCACCCCGCAGCCGAGTGCCTCAAGCTTTCTGCCGGAATCGAGCAGCACCGGGTACGGGCTGTCCGGCGAATTGCCGAGCAGGAACGCGGTTCTGTCCGGCGTCTGCGGGCGGCTGTAGAGGAACACCTCAATGTGCTCCTGATCGGTCGCGGCATCGGTCCGGTCGGTCAGCAGTTCGAGGAACTGTGCTGACGCCATCGGGCCGAGCCCCCCGATAATCCCGAGCTTTTCCTTCATGCGGCACCTCAGTTCGGTGTCGGCGGATACAGGCTCTTGTCGCGGTTGAAGCAGTTATCATTCCGTGCGGAGTAGTTGTCCATCTGTGCATCCGTCCACATGAAGAAATCGGAAACATCAAAGCGCGGCGTGGTGTCAAAGTGATACCATGCCCCGTTGATCTTGACAAGATTCCAGTAATGGTTATTCTGCCAGTCGGCAGTTTTCTCCTTTTCAACGGTCATATTCTCGAAGCCGCCGCAGGTCAGGAGCAGCCTTGCGAATGCGTAGTAGTTGCGGCAGTCGCCGTAGCCGTTGTAGATCGCGATGACCGCAGCATGCTGCCAGTCAAGAATATCCTTGTTGTCGCTGTAGAACATGTGCTCCTGCACATAGTTATAGATCGCTCTTGCGTAGACCTTCTGATCCTTCACATTCGTGTTCTGCTTGATGCCCTCGATGATCTTGTCACCGATGCGGAACACATCGTCAGAGGTCAGCTTTTCGATATCCGTGATCGCCGGGAGCACGACCAGCTTTGCAGTTGCCTCCGCGGCATTGCCGGCCATGTCCTCTGCGGTATAGGTGATCACATAGGTGCCCGCCTTGCGGTAGCTGAAGCCCTCCGGCTCGGAAGCGGTGACTTCGACCGCACCGTCGCTGCCGTCGGTCGCGGTCACGCCGCGCAGGTAGCTGACCGGAATGCCGGCGATCGTATGCATCTCCTCAATGCCGTCAAAGACCGGCGGCTCGCCGTCGCCCTCCACCTTATACTGGACCTCGGCCGTTGCGCTGTTGCCCGCGGCATCTGTCACGACGAGCGTGACCTCGTGGATACCCTCGGTCATCGTGTCCGGCTCGCCTGCGAAGTGATATTCCACGGCAGACTGATCGTCGCAGCTCTGGACAAAATCCATGACCGTCAGCTTCTGGTGCGTATAGAATAACAGATCGCTCCGGAACGTCATCACCGGCGCGACGGTGTCCTGCACGACGACCGTGAAATCCTTTTCGCGTCCGTTGTTCGTAACGGTCAGCGGATAGGAGCCGATCTCGGAAAACTCCTTGAGCGGCTTGGAGACCTCCGCCTCCTCAAAGCCTCTGCCGAGCAGCTCCTGCGCCGTGGTATCGGAACCGAGCTCATAGTGCAGCACGCGCTGCCTGACGGCCAGAACCGCATTTTCGGTACGGGTGGTGCCGTCCTCGAGCTGCATCACGATCGCAACATCCTGATCGCCGGTCTTTACCTCCGGGACGACCAGATAGCGCGCGCCGATCACGAGCGAACGGGTATTGTCATACAGAAATGTGTCTGCGGGCGGGATCTCCTCCCCCTCCCACAGCTCCAGCCGGCTGACTGCATAGTCCATGCCGCCTGCCGCCTGAACGCTCTTGCTTTCCCCTTTGCCGGTCGCAACGGAAAATGCGACCAGACCGAGCACTGCGACGACGAGCCCGCCGCCGAAGATATACGCGGCCCTCATCATGCTGTCACTGATCTGTGTGTCCTTCTTCCTCTTTGCATACTTTCTGGCACGTTTCATTCCAAACGCCTTTCTCTCTCAGACCGGAAAACCGATCATTTTTGATACAGTCGTACATTTTATTATACCGCGTTTTCGGCCTGATGTCAAGAATCTTTCGGATTTTGGGGCATATACCAGATTCTTTTGTTTATCGACCGACAAAATCATACATTTTCCCCGACCGGGCAGGAAATCTGCGGGATCCTGTCAGAATACGCAGCGCGGAACCGTCCGCAAAAGGACAGCTCCGCGCATTTATTATGTCTCCTGTTTGTCAGCCGCAGCCGTGTTCAGTCTGCCGTAGGTCTCGTTCATTTCCCGGATATATGCCTTCAGCTTATGGGTATAATCCGCCTTCGAGGTACGGAACACCCAGTTCCCGCCGAGCGTGGACGGCGTATTGATGCGTGCCGAGGGCGGCGCATTCAGGAAATCCTGCAGCGGCGCGACTGCAATGCGTGCCGTGCTGCCCCAAGCCGCCCGGAGCATCGCCTTCGGGAGCCGCTTTTCCTTTTTGACGCCGAGATACGCCATTGCGTAGGCGTTGACCGCCTCCGGATTGCTCCGCACCCAGCCGCGCAGCGTGTGATTATCGTGCGTGCCGGTATAGCAGACGCAGTTTGCCGTCTCAAAATTATGCGGCAGATACGGATTCTCCGCACCGCTGTCGAACGCGAACTGCAGCACCTTCATGCCGGGGAAGCCGGTGCGCTTCAGCAGCCGCTCGACCGCCGGCGTAATGTTGCCGAGATCCTCCGCGATGACGTTCATCTCCCCGAAGCGTTCCTTCGCCGCCTTCCAGAGCGCGAACGCCGGGCCTTTTGTCCATTTGCCGTGCTCGGCAGTCTCGTCCCCGTAGGGGATCGCATAATACTTCTCAAAACCGCGGAAATGGTCAATGCGCACCGTGTCATACATATTCAGCGTGAACGCGATGCGGTCAAGCCACCATGCGTAGCCGTTTTTCGCCATCGCCTCCCAGTCCCAGAGCGGATTGCCCCAGAGCTGACCCGTCGCCGAGAAGCAGTCCGGCGGACATCCCGCGACCGCGACCGGCTTTTTCTCTTTGTCCAGCCGGAACAGCTCCGGCTTTGCCCAGACCTCCGCGCTGTCATATGCCGCATAGATCGGGATATCCCCGATGATGCGGATGCCGCGCTCGTTCGCGTATTTCTTGAGCGCCTCCCACTGGGTAAAGAAGCAGAACTGCACAAAGCTGTGGAACTCGATGTCCTCCGCGAGCTTCTTCTTCGCCTCCGCAACGGCTGTCTTATCGCAGCGCGCGAGTGCCGGCTCCCATTCATACCACGGTCTGCTGCCGTTCAGGTCCTTCAGTGCCATGAACGCCGCATAATCGCCGAGCCATGCCTTCTGCTGACTGCAGAACTTCCGGAAAGCGGCGGGCTTCTTTTTGCGGAAATTGTGGAATGCGATCCGCAGCACCGGCATGATCTGCTCATAAAGCAGCGTATACTCGATCGTCTCCGCGGATTCGTCCCACTGGATGCCCTCATAATCCGCAGCATTCAGCCAGCCGCAGGCCGCGAGCCTGTCAAAGTCGATCAGATACGGATTGCCCGCAAAGCACGAGCAGGACTGATACGGCGAATCGCCGTAGCCGGTCGGGGAGAGCGGGAGCACCTGCCAGTAATGACAGCCTGCCCCCCGCAGGAAATCCACAAAATCATAAGCTGCCTGCCCGAGCTTTCCGATGCCGTGTCTCGACGGCAGTGCCGTCACGGGCAGCAGGATTCCGCTTTCACGCATGGTTCATACCTCTGTTTCTCCGAAATCAGTCCCGTCGAAGATAACGGGAAGTTGACTTCCGTTTTTTTTGTTCGTACATGATCGTATCTGCTTCTGTAATCAGTTCAAAGAGCCGCATCTCCTGCGTCACCTTTGTGACAAACGTGCCGATGCTCGCCTCCACGCGGTAGGGCTTGCCGGACACCGCATTGACGGCATTCAGCCGTTCATGGAAATCGCGTTCAAACTGACCGGCCTCCTCCTCGGTCAGGCCGCAGCCGATCACGATGAATTCATCGCCGCCGAAGCGTGCGCAGGTCAGTCTGCTGCCGCAGCATTCGCTGATGACATCCGCCAGTGCTTTCAGTGCAAAATCGCCGTCGTCATGCCCGAAGTTGTCGTTGACGTATTTCAGGCCGTCCATGTCAATGAACCCGATCATCAGCGTCTCGCCGGAGCACATGCACTGCCGGAAGATCTGATCCGCCAGCCGGATAAAGCCGTTCCGGTTATAGATTCCGCAGAGCTGGTCGATCACATAAAGCCGGTCCAGCTCGCGGATCGCATTGTTCATGTTCATGAGCTTCCGGATATTCTCAAAGGACTGACTGATGCCGAGCATATAGGTATGGCACAGCATACTCCGGATCGGGAAATCGCCGTTCGTAATAATATAGTATCCGAGGGAGTGCTCGCGGAAATGCAGCGGCAGGAAATAGCTGATATTGCCGCCGTCCGCGGGCGGAACCGGGTACATATCCGCAGACCGGAACGATTCGACCGATCCGCTTCCGTTCTCCGTCCGGACGTAGGGCGCGGACATGATCTCGGTGTAGCCTTCAGCCGGCGGTGCTGTCTCATCCCCGCGGAACGCACTCTGCCAGTTTTCGCAAAGGCAGATGCTGCATTCCTCGCAGCCGAGCTCCTGCATATATTTTCCGAGCAGACGGACATTGTCCTCCGTCGTGTCGATGCCGGTCAGCGCGGAGATCATGCGGTCAAACAGTGCAACATCCGCACGGGTGCGCTGGATCAGATTGTAGACGCTCTCGCGGTACTCCTTGAAATCCAGGTCTCTGTCGCTGATACAACCGCAGCTTTCGCCCGGCACCAGCGAGGTATCCAGCATGACGGTCTTTTCGCAGGGCACGCCGTCAAGGATCTGCATCAGCATTTTCACGGCCATTCTGCCTGCCTCATAAAGCGGTCTTGCGACCGAGGAAAGCGAAGGATTATGGTGCTGTGCAAAATAGGTGTTGTCAAAGCCGGTGACGATCACATCCTGCGGCACACGGACGCCGTTTTTCCGCAGCACGGCGATCGCCTCCAGAGCCATCGCGTCGTTCGCGCAGATGATCGCATCGGGCATCGGCAGACCGGAGCGCAGCAGCGTCTCCGCCGCTTCCTTGCCGCTGACCGGCCGGAAATCGCCGAAATAGATCTGCTCTCTGCCGGCAGGCAGCCCGTGCGCCTTCATCACGGAAAGGAATGCCTGATAGCGGCTGTTCGCCTCGGGATTGTCCAGCGGCCCGGAGACAAAATAAAGCGATTTTGCATGATGCACCGTGACAACATGCTCCACGATCTCACGCATGGCTTTTTCGTTGTCGATGCAGATATTGTAAAACGCGGGATTGCTGCTGTCATCCAGCACGACAGCGGGGATCCCGGCCTGCATGACCGCCTCGGTGATCTCCGCGCGCGCAAGCGGGTCCATGATCGTATTGGTCATCAGGACCGCGCCGTCAAACTGCCGGAAATCCGCAAGCTTATAGATAAAGTTTTCGCCCGCATCGCTGAGGGTATTGCCGAGCACGCCGCCGAACGAAACAAAGCAGGCCGCGTTGATCTGCTGTGCCTTTGTTTCGTCTGCAATGCCGCTGAGCACGCTGCTTTGATATTCTTCGTTTGTTCCCGCTGCGACCACCGCAATGCTGCGGATGTGCGCTGTCTGCATATTCATCACCGTCCTGACTGTCAGTGTTCATTGACCGGCCGTTTTCGTTTCGGTATAATTACTGTAATTATAACACAGATCGCACAGAAAATCAAGCATTATTATGATTCTTCATAAAGCTTTTCCGATATCTGCATCAGATTGACAATTCCGGCCTTTTTTGTTATAATGAAAGAAAAAAACGTGGGGGTGATCCGGTTGTCCCGGAAGCGGCAAAAGCATTTCAGATCCCTTGCGCCGGCAAATGACATTCAGGGCGTAAGATCCTATATCGAATGGCTGGACGAGATCATCAATGACGAGACCTTCGGCAGCATCGCCATGACCGGTGATCTGGGCATCGGCAAAAGCAGCGTCGTCCGCACCTTTGAGCGCACAAAGCGTTATAAGTTCATCTATCTCTCCGCGAGCGATCTGGGCTACCGGTTTGACGAAAATAAGCCGGATGCAAAGGCAGAGGACGCAAAGGAAAAGGACGCACGGCAGGCGCGCAATGCGAAGATCCAGACCGAGCTGGAAAAGGATCTGCTCGTGCAGCTGATCGCACTCTGCAGGCGTTCGGATATCCCGAAAAGCCGGTTCCGTCTGGTACCGGAGAACGGCGCCCCCTTTCTGCTGAAAGCGTATTCATTCCTCTGCGGTGCCGCTGCACTCTGCGGCGGAATGCTGGCGATCAACATGCTGACGGAACAAGCCGTTTATCCCGGCACGCTTTCCATGTGGCCATGGATCAGTCTCGCTGTATTTGCGAGCCTCAGCGTCTGGTTCTGGAGCAACCGGCTGTTCCAGAATTACCGGCTCTCCAAGCTGTCGTTCGGCACGGACAAGACCTATTCCGCGAGTGCGGAGATTAACCCGAACACGCTGGAGCCCGAATCGCTGAACACCGACCTGCATGAAATTCTGTATCTGTTTGAGCGGCTTGCAAAGAAAAAGCACCTGTTCAAAAAGCGGCGTGCTGTCTTTATCATCGAGGACCTTGACCGCTACCCCTCTGATATCTGCATCCCGATCCTGACCAAATTAAGACAGATCAACAGTATGCTGAACAGCCGTTACCGGAACCAGCACCGCGGCTACGGCATGCATTACAAGTTCGTCTATCTGCTGAACGACCGCATTTTTGATGCATCCGAAAGCAGCAAAACGATCTCCGAAAAGGACCCCTACAAGTTCTTTGACGTGATTATCCCCGTGTTGCCGAGGCTTGGGTTTACGAACAGTACAGCGATCATCAAACAGTCATTTGCGCAGACATTCACGTACGATTATTTTGATTCTGATCTGTTATCGGTAATCGGCCAAAACCTCTACGACTTCAGGAAACTCCATGATATCGAAAATGAATACCGCGTTTACCGTGAACAGTTCGACGAAAATGTTAGCAGCTCCAGTCTGCTGGCGTTCGTAACATATAAGGTATTCTTTAAGGAAAAATATGATCAGTTCTATAAAAAAGACGAAAAGACCGGAGAACCGCAAAACAGCTTCCTCAGGAACTTCCTGAATCACACGCTTTCCGACCACAAATCTGAAGAATTTGAGAACGCACTTGAGTCTTTCTTTTTGAAAGACCTGTTCGTTATCCTGAGGACAGATTCCGCTACTGTGAAAAAATGGCTGAAATCGCTCAATGCGTGTGATGAGAAAGATAAGGATCTTACCGCTTTCAATTTGTCCGGATTTGATTTAAGTTTTTTGACGCTTGATCATTTCAAATTAGAACATGCAAAGCTGCTTCATACATCATTGGAATACACCGAATTGCGCAATACCAATTTAAGAAATGCAGATTTGTGCGGCGCAAATTTAAGGAATGCAAAAATAATAGATTCAAACATAATCCAAACAAACCTTTCTGAAACGAATCTGATCGCCGCTCAATTTATCAATACTGCGTTTCTTCTGCCTCACGATGATGAGAGTATCAGTTTTTTGGAATCGCAGCGCAATTATCTGATAAAAAACGGTCCTCTTGGTTCATATGCCGGAGACAACTGGCAGCAAGAGGTAGCGTCCTATCAAAACCTGATACATCAAATACACGAATCAGATCGTAAATCGGATATGATGCAAAAGAGATATCTCCCCATTTTGTGGAGTGATGCAAAATACTGTCTTGCCCCTGATAACAAAACAGTTTTCCCGGCCAATTTCCCAGCACATACGTTCATACACATGATCGAAGTTGACAAAGACGGCAAACCTGTCGAGCACACGGAAACGCAGAATGACAAAAGCGAAGCCGCAGCCCTGCCCGCCCCCGCAGAAGAAGCACCCGTCTCCGAATCATACGACAGCACCAACAAAAAATCCGCATCTGCTCCCCCGCCGAAAAAGCAAAAAAAGAAAAAGCGCAAATAAACACAAACAACCGGAGACGTCCCCGCCTCCGGTTGTTGTTTTGTTTGATCTTATTATCCGAGCACGCGCTTTTTCAGCAGACTGAGATCCTTGACCGTAATGGTCTGGGAGTTGTCGAGGTCATACTTCTTCGCGTTCGCATCGGAGAGCGTACCCTTCTTCAGCAGATAGCTCTGCAGCCGCTGCACATCGGTCTTGGTGAATGCGCCGGTTGCGGTCGTGGTCTTGCCGCTGAGGAACGAGGTCATCTGGGTCTTGGCATTTTCCGCGCGGGAGTTCCAGAATGTGCGGATCTTCTCGACCTCATTCTTGAACATCTCGGTATAATCGACCGGCTCTGAAGAAACCGGCTGCTGACCTGCACCGGGCTGCCATGCGCCGCCGGGCTGCTGAGCACCGGCTCCCGGCTGCTGACCGGCTCCGGGCTGCTGTGCGCCCGCACCGGGCTGCTGCCAGCCGCCCTGCTGCCAGCCGCCTGCACCAGGCTGCTGACCCGCCTCGGCACCCTGACCGTACGCAGCACCCTGCTGCTGACCGGCCCAGTCGCCCATGTTGAAGTCGCCCATGTTGAAATCGCCCATGTTGAAATCGCCCATATTGAAATCGCCCATATTGAAGTCGCCCATATTGAAGTCGCCCATGTTGAAGCCGCCCCAGCCGCCGTTATCCGGCTGCATGGAGAAACGCTCCAGCGTCGCGATCATCGAGGTCTGATAGACAGATTCGAGCTGGTTGATCCGCTGCACGACCTTGGATGCCTGATAGCAGTTATCGCACTGGTCGTTGTAGCAGGTCAGGAACATGGTGCGGAACTGCTCGTTGTTCTCGAGCAGGCCGAAGAACAGCTTGGTGATCCATGTGTTCTTCGAGCGCAGGGAGTTGATCGCATTGGTGCTTGCATTGCTCTGGCCGTAGAGACCTGCGCAGTATTCGGTATCGAACAGGATGAAGCGCCATCTGCCGTCCGCATAGGGCTTGTTCGGATCGACGACCTCTGTTTTCCAGAGTGCGTAGTTATTGTTGCCGAAGTCGCTGTTGCCGACGATCAGCTCCGTCGCGAAGTAGTCAGCGAGGCTTTCGAGGTCCATCAGTGCTTCAAACTGATCGTAGACGCCTGCGTCACTGTAATTAGCGGAGGTCGCCAGCCGCTTGAGCTCCTCATAATCTGCCAGACCCTGATCGGTACCGTCAGCAAGCTCATCGGTCTTGATCATGCAGACGCTGCCCTGCTTGACCTTGTAGTGATCGGCGATGTACTCCTTGCCGATCTTCTCAACGATGTTGTAGGTGCCCCAGAACTCGCCGTCGAGGAAGACGACGCATTCCGTCTGTGCCTGTGTGCCGTATGCACGGTCACCGACCATTTCCTGATTCAGGCGGTCGCGGATCTTGGTCTTATCGTCATTTCCGCCGTTGCGGAGCGTGATCTTGTCAAAGGAATCAATGACCTTGCCGTTGATGTTGGTGAGCTGACCGTTGAAGAAATCGTAATCGAGCTTTGCGGTGCCGTAATCGGCGCGTGCATAGAGGTTAAAGCTCTTCTGTGCGGCCGCACGGGTCCATGCACCGTGCATCCGGATGCCGACGCCTGCGGAATAGGTCGCCTTGCCCTTTTCAAAGACGGTGATGTGAGCAGGGCGCTCCCACTCTCTGCCTTCCTGCGTATAGTTTGCAGGATGATTGCCGCCGCCGAACATCACCATTCCGCCGCCGCCGGATTCGCGGTAGATCTTGCCCTTGACGTAAATGCCCTTTTCGTCGTCAAAGAGATTGTCCGGATCGGAGACCAGCGAGATGACGCGCATATTCATCGCGTAATCGTTCTGCGTATAGCCGATGAAGTAGGTCTTGGTTGCGATATCGGAGACATTGCCGCTTGCATCGACTGCGATCGCGCGGACGATCATCGCCTTGTCAACGGGATTGGCCGGAGCCGTGTAGCCGTCTGCGATATCGGTAATCGCGGAATAAACATTCGCCTCAGAGGATTTGTCATAGACCTGGATCGCACCGGAATACCGGGTAGAGGAGGTCGTCGGATCGCTGCCGTCGAGCGTGTAGTAGATCGACGCGCCGGACTGACCGCTCAGCGTCAGATTGAAGCCGCTGGAATAGAAGCCGCTGTCCTGCGAGAAGGTCGGCTCCGGAACGATGATCTGCTCGATCGCGCCGGCAGAATTGGTGCTGCCCGGGGTCAGCTTGTTCAGAACCGCGAAGGTCTCGCTGCCGTCCGGGACTCTGCCGAATGCGGTATCATCCGCGAGTGCGGGAACGTCCGCAGTTTCCAGCAGGCCGCCGTTGGAATTGGAGAGCATAACCTGCTCGCCGTCCTTGGAAAGGCCGAAGTCTGCGCCCTTGACGCTTCCGCCCTCGCTGACGCCGCAGTAAACGGTCAGATAGCCGTTGCCGGCAATGGTCGTGCCGGCCGGAATCGTGTAGCGCATCGGATTTGCTTCGTCATCGGAGATGCCGAAGCCGCCGACATTGACCGAAGAACCGCTTGTGTTGTAGAGTTCCACATAATCGTAGAACTGACCGTCCGGTGCTGCGACCGTCGTGTTCTTGGTGCAGACCTCATTGATGACGATGCTGCCCGCAGCAAGCACGGAGAAAGACGGCAGTGCGGAAAACGCACCTGCTGCAAGCATCACACTGAGTCCCGCCGCAGCAGCGCGGCGGCATGTCTTTTGTATCATACCTGATACCCCCTTCTGAATCATAACGCATGGAATGTACGGAGCATAGTGCTCTCTCTGTCTATATCATGCCATATCAACCTTAAACAGAACTGAAACAGTATTAACTAATTTTATATTCGATTTATCTTTTTTTCGCATCTCCGTTCTCATCGCAAGATAATCCTGAATAAACATTTAATGTAATATTTCAAATAAAATATACATCCGGTACTGCGTCACTGCAATACCGGATGCCTGTCAGTTATTTTGCAGCGCGCTGCTTTTCGAGCAGTGCCTGGATCTTGTCGTGCGGATTGATGACCGTGGTAATGGAAACATCGTGATTGATCGCCGCAATGAAGTAGGCCGCGTACTTGGAAACATCGACCTCATGGAACCATTCGCGCTTCAGCAGCTCCGGCATACGGTAGGTCAGGTTCGTGCCGAACACGGCATCAAGCGTGCCGTCCGCATAGGCCTTGTCGAACTGCTCCAGACCGTGTGTGAACAGACCGTAGGTCGCATAAGCGATCATGCAGGATGCGCCGCGGGACTTAAGGTTCTGTGCAAGGTCGAGCATCGAGCCGCCGGACGCGATGATGTCGTCAGCGACGAACACGGTCTTGCCCTCGACCGGATTGCCGAGATACTCATGTGCGACGATCGGGTTCTTGCCGTCCACGACGCGGGAGTAGTCTCTGCGCTTATAGAACATGCCGAGATTGACGCCCAGCATGGTCGCGTAGTACATGTTTCTGCCGAGTGCGCCCTCATCCGGGCTGATGACCATGAACTTCTCCGGCGACATATCAAGGTCGGGGAAGGTCTTTAACATGGTTTTCAGAACCTGATAGGACGGGATCACGTTGTCGATGCCCATGAGCGGAACGGCATTGTTCACGCGGGGATCGTGCGCGTCAAAGGTAATGATATTGTCAACGCCCATGGCCTGAAGCTCCTGCAGGGCACAGGCACAGTCAAGGGATTCACGGTAATTTCTGCGGTGCTGTCTGCCGCCGTAAAGGAGCGGCATGATGATGTTGAGGCGGTGCGCCTTGCCGGAGGCCGCCTGAATAATGCGCTTGAGATCCTGATAGTGGTCGTCCGGGGACATGCAGTTGACCTTGTCGAACATTTTGTACTGGATGCTGTAATTGCCGACATCAATGACAATGAACAGATCCAGGCCGCGGATCGTGGACTTGATGAGTCCCTTTCCGTCACCGGAGGCGAAGCGCGGGCATTCACATTCGATCAGATAGCTTTCATCCGGAAAGCCGTTTTCGTTTGCCCATGCAACGAGGTAGCTGTTGACCTTTTCAGCGAGCTGTTCCGCGCCGGGCATCGCAATGATCCCGAGCGGGGCAACGCTCTTTCGGTTGTGATAAAGCTCATCAGTAGCAGCAGCAGCAGACATAATCCGGTACTTCCTTTCCATTCCTCATTTTTTACAGTCAGCCCTTATGCGGCAGGCTGTATCGTCCTTCGGTCATTTGCAGAAGTATTCCACATAGCGGTCAATATCCGCGCGGATGATTTCCCGGGCTGCATCGGCGTCTCCGAACTCATCCACTGCTGTCGATTTCTTCTCGAGCTCCTTGTAGACGGAGAAGAAATGCACCATTTCCTCGACGATATGCGGCGGAAGATCCGCGATATCGTGATAGCTGTTGTAATTCGGATCATCGAACGGGATCGCAATGATCTTGTCGTCCCGGTGACCCTGATCGAGCATACGAATGACGCCGATCGGATAACAGCGAACCAGCGTCATGGGAAAGAGCGTCTCGGAGCAGAGCACCAGCACATCCAGAGGGTCATTGTCGTCCGCATAGGTACGCGGGATCAGCCCGTAGTTTGCGGGATAATGCGTGGAAGTATGCAAAATGCGGTCCAGTTGAAGCAGACCTGTCTCCTTGTCCAGCTCATATTTATTTTTACTCCCTTTCGGGATCTCGACAACGGCCACAAAGTCGTCAGGCGTGATGCGTTTCGGGTTTATATTATGCCAGATATTCATCAAATCAACCTTTCCTGCACTGTGTATCGAGATGAGGTGTATCGGACATCTTCAGTATATCATAAATCGTGCTGAAAGTCAATCGGCATTCAGATTTTTGTGATATTGCATGAAATCTTTTCCGGCATTGCGAGAGGCATTTGCAGGACGATTCCGGAGAATCAAAAGGGAAAACGCCGTTTTTCCGGGGACAAGCACCGGTTTCCCGAACCGAACGCCGATACAATTATCAAATATTTTTCCATAGCATATATTAAGTGACAGCATCGTGTGTTCTTAACCGTCCGCCATTCAGGAGCACCGAACAAAGGATCGTGTATTTTCATCTCCGAAACACTGTGCTATCATCGCCAAAAACAAAAAAGTTGCACCGAAACGTGCAACTTTTCCGTGTTTCTGCGCGCTATGCAGAGAGCGATACGGGCATTTGCGGGCATCCGGGGTTCCGGAGCCGGAATGCGCCGGCATGTGAGCAGACCGGGCGTCGTCATTGGGGTCGATTCGTTTCCGGGAACGCCGAAGACAGGATGCGCTTTGGAATCTTGAAAATTGAATATTGCAGTTGTTGTGTGCCTTTTAGCATTCTCGCTTTATCCTTATGTCCGGTTGTATGATTTAGCTGGGCGCGGGGCGCGCGTTTGCCGAAGGCAAACCGCGCAGTTTCGCTTTGCGAAACGTGCGCGCTCTCTTTCCTTATCTCTCCCCTCTCTTGGGGCGCACCGCATCCCTTTGTCTGTTGGGCGTTTTCAGCTTTGCGTATCGTTTCGTTTATGCGCTGTGAATGGGGTCATCTCCCGATAAATCACGATTCACTTTTCACTATTCATCATTCACTATTCACCGAAATAAGGGTTACCGGTTTGCTGTCGGCGGGCTTCAGCACTGGGAGAAAACACGCCGCAGAAGCCGCTTTAGCGGCGTGTGTTAGGATTGTTTTGGGCGCTGCAATTCCCGTGCATCGCACAGCCCTGACAGTTTCCGCAGCAGCCTTTCCCGCTGCGCTTCTCTCGGATCAGATACCGGATGATCGCCGCAATGACCGCGAACAGCACCAGCATCACCGCGATCGTTCCGGCATTTTCCCGAAGCCAGTTCAGCACAGTCTCACCTGCTTTCATTTTTTCGCACGCTTCGCCGCATTCGGATCCTGCCGGAACAGCATATAGCCGGCAAACACAAGGATCACCGCGGAAAGCAGAATCCCGAGGGCACTGGTTTCCGCACCGGGGATCAGCACCGCCCCGAGCTGATTGCAGACAAACGCGGTCAGATACGCAAACCCGCACTGATAACCGATCGCGAACAGCGTCCACTTGGGGCTGTTCATCTCGCGCCGGATCGCGCCGATCGCGGCAAAGCACGGCGCGCAGAGCAGATTGAACGCGAGGAAGGAATACGCCGCCGCCTTGCTGAATACGCTGCTGACCGCCGCATACGCGGAGCCCTCACTGCCGTACAGCACGCCCAGCGTACTGACGATGTTCTCCTTTGCGACCAGTCCGGTCAGCGAGGCGACAGCCGCCTGCCATGTGCCCCAGCCGAGCGGTGCAAACACCCATGCGATCGCCTTGCCGAAAGCCGCAAGCATCGAGCGGTCCATCTGATCCGCACCGAGCATTCCGAACGTGCCGTTCACCGTCCCGAAGCGGGACAGGAACCAGAGCACGACCGTGCAGAGCAGGATCACGGTGCCCGCCTTTTTGATGAACGACCAGCCGCGATCCCAGACCGTCCGGAGCAGATTGCTCAGCATCGGCATATGATATGCAGGCATCTCCATGACAAACGGAGACGGATCACCGGCAAAGAGCTTCGTCTTTTTCAGGATGACGCCGGATACAATGATCGCCGCCATACCGAGGAAATAAGCAGAGGTCGCGATCCATGCCGAGCCGCCGAAAACAGCACCCGCGATCAGTGCGATCAGCGGTACCTTTGCCCCGCAGGGAATAAAGGTTGTCGTCATGATCGTCATGCGGCGGTCGCGGACATTTTCAATTGTGCGGGAAGCCATGATACCGGGGACACCGCAGCCCGTTCCGACGAGGATCGGGATGAACGATTTGCCGGAGAGCCCGAATTTCCGGAACAGCCGGTCGAGCACGAATGCAATGCGCGACA
This sequence comes from Ruminococcus sp. Phil11, assembly GCA_001940925.1. GTDB lineage: Bacteria > Bacillota > Clostridia > Oscillospirales > Ruminococcaceae > Firm-04. The sequence continues at coordinate 44,211 of MSGZ01000025.1, read as the reverse complement.
TATAGCCGCAGGCTTCGAGGAACGACAGCATGAAGAACAGCACGAGCATCTGCGGGACGAATCCGAGCACCGCGCCGACGCCCGCGACGATGCCGTCGAGGATGAGACTGCGGAGCCAGTCCGCACAGCCGACGCGGTCGAGCAGCCGCCCGATCAGCACCGGAATGCCGGGGATCCACCGGCCGTATTTCGCCGGATCGACAACGCCGCCGTTCGCCGTGAACCGGTCAATTGCCTGACCGATTTCCGAAGCAGATGCGGTCTTTTCGGTGACGGCAAGCGTTTCTTCATCCGTCGTCTGATAGGAAAGTACTGCGCCGTCCGCCGTATACTGCGATGCGACCGCCCGCAACGATTCGGCAGCAGAAGCGGCGTTTTTCTGTACGTTGTCGGCCGCCGTTTCCGCGGCATCCGTCGGGATGCCGTTTGCAGCGGCACTGTCCAGCAGTCCGGAGATGATTGCATCCGTATCGCCGTAATCCGTCACGGCAGCTTCATACTGTTTCGAGCCGATGCCGAACAGATGAAAGCCGTCGCCGAACAGGCCGTTGTTTGCCCAGTCCGTTGCGGCAGCGCCGACCGAGATCATCGCAACATAATACACAAGGAACATGATCGCCGCAAAGACCGGCAGGCCGAGCCAGCGGTTCGTGACGATGCCGTCGATCCTGTCGGAGACAGACCGCTTGCCCTCGTCCTTCCGGACATAGGCGGAGCGGATCACCTGCGCAATATAATTATACCGTTCGTTGATGATGATCGCTTCCGCCTCATCATCCATTTCCTGCTCCGCCGCCTGAATATCCTTTTCAATATGCGAAAGCGTTTCCTCGGAGAGGCCAAGCTGTTTGATTGCCTTCTCGTCGCGCTCAAACAGCTTGATCGCGAACCATCGCTGCTGCTCCTCCGGCATATCATGCACGGCGGCTTCTTCAATATGCGCGATCGCGTGCTCGACGGCACCGGAGAACGAATGCGTCAGCACGGGCTTGCCCGCTTTTGCCGCCTCGATCGCCGCATCCGCAGCCGTCAGTACATTGTCGCCCTTCAGCGCGGAGATCTCGACGATCCTGCAGCCGAGTGCCTTGGAAAGCTGCGGGATATGGATCTCGTCGCCGCGCTTGCGGACGACGTCCATCATGTTGATCGCGATGACGACCGGAATGCCGAGTTCGATCAGCTGCGTCGTCAGATAAAGATTGCGTTCCAGATTCGTGCCGTCCACGAGATTGAGGATCGCGTCAGGCCGCTCGCCGATCAGATAATTCCGCGCGACGACCTCCTCCAGCGTATACGGCGACAGCGAGTAAATGCCCGGCAGATCGGTGACGGTCACGCCGTCCCGCTGCTTTAATTTGCCCTCTTTCTTTTCGACCGTCACGCCCGGCCAGTTGCCCACATACTGATTGGAACCGGTCAGCGCATTGAACAGCGTGGTCTTGCCGCTGTTCGGATTGCCCGCAAGAGCAATGCGCAGATCCGCCATGATTGACACCTCCTGATGAATTACTCGACCTCGATCATTGCCGCATCGGCTTTTCTGAGGCTCAGCTCATATCCGCGGACGGTCAGCTCCAGCGGATCGCCCAGCGGCGCAACCTTTCTGACTGTCACAGCAGTGCCCTTTGTCATACCCATGTCCATGATCCGGCGTTTGATCGCGCCCTCGCCGTGCAGCTTTTTCACGGTGACCGTTGCGCCGACCGGCGTATCTTTCAGTGTATTCATATGCACCCTCCGCAAATCTCCGATAGGTTAGGTTTAGCTAACTTTTATTCCATAAAGCAAGGCCGGTCGCACGCCGGCCTTATCCGAGAGGTTAGGTTCATCTAACCTCTGTATTTATTATAGCGGAAGAAGCAGGATTTGTCAAGACAGATTTTTGAGATTTGACAGAACGACAAAACGCGGAACGGGGCTCTCATAGACTTTGTGCGGTTTGCATAAGGCAACTGGGAGCAGGATGCTGCGGATGATTTCGTTTTTTGGATCTGTTCGGTTCCTGTGCCGGGAATGGGGGCACCTCCCGAATGGGCTCCCTGTGCTGATACGCGGACATCTCCAGGACAGCTTCACGAATCGTTATCCACTGAAACAATACCAAAAGGACGCCGATGCAGCATCAGCGTCCTTTTTTTGCTTTTCATGCAAATATCCGGCGGGCTTCAGCATTGGGAGAAATGACCTATCAGAAACCGCTTCGCGGCGTGTGCTGCGAATGTTGGGAGAAGTCCGCTCACCGCCCCGGAGGGAAATGGCTGTCGGCACTGCCGACCGGATAAAAAATGGGTGCCGACTGTTACATCAGCACCCAATTCGTCACACATAATGGGGTCTGGGGGCAATGCCCCCAGCGGGGTTTGGGGCGGAGCCCCATTTCAGATCATCGCGAAGCGATACCTCACTCCTGGCCGAAGCGGTTGAACCATGCACGCTCGGAAAAGGGACGCTTCTGCACGGACTGCAGAGGCTCCGCGGCCTTGCCGATCGGCAGCACGGCGACCAGCTCATAATACTCCGGCACAGCCAGCATCTCCGCGATGCGCTTGCCCTGCTCGTCGGCATCGGTCACATGGCCTTCGATCCAGCAGCTCTGATAGCCGAGCTGCACCGCCTCCAGCAGAATGTTCTCGATCGCCGCCGCATAATCCTGTACGCTGTAGCAGCGTTCCTTGCCCCAGCCGTCGCGGTAGGCCGCAATATGCTTGGACAGCACGCAGATCACCGCCGGCGCAGACTTGCAGTCCGGCAGATCCATGATCGCAAAGATCTCCCGGAGCAGCGCCGGATCGTCCACGGCGATCAGCGAGGTCGTCTGCTTGTTGCAGCCCGACGGCGCCGAAAGCCCGGCTTCCAGCAAAGTGGTCAGATCCGCCCGCGGGACAGGATCCGGCAGATAGGCACCGCGATAGCTTTTTCTCTGAAAAATCGCGTCCATGGGATCACCTCAATCCTCAATGATTTTGAGTGCACCGGTCGGACATGCCAGCGCACATTTTTTGCAGGATCTGCAGATCGCAACAGCCGCAGGATCCTGAAATTCCGGTTTTACCGCTGTCGGGAAGCCTCTGCCGACCAGACCGAGGATTCCCTGCTTTGCGACCTCGTCGCAGATGCGGACGCAGAGGCCGCAGAGAATACATTTTCCGTTGTCGCGCTCGATGCAGACGAGCCTGCGCTCCTGCCCGGGCGTATGCTTCACGCCGCGCAGCCGCTCCGGATGAATCTCCTGCTGCTGTGCATAGCGGATCAGTTTGCATTCCGCATAATCATGGCAGCCGCATTCGAGACATCGCTTTGCCTCCTGCACGGCCGTTTCATCGGAAAGCCCCAGATTGACCGGCGCGAAATCCTTTGCGCGCTCTGCCGCCGGACGCACCGGCATCTGACAGCGCGGCTGCTTTTCCCGGCCGGCAAGCTCCTCTGCCGTGACGGTTTTCTGCGAATAATACGGCGCAGAATACGGCTTCATTTCCCCGCGCAGCGCGGAATCAACGACCGCCGCACAGCGTCCGGCCTCGCCGATCGCCTCAATCGCAATGGACGCGCCGCGGTTCGTCAGGTCACCTACCGCATACACATCCGGCAGATTCGTCTGATACGTCGCGGCATCCGCTTCAACAGTGCCTTTTTTCGTCAGCGTGACGCCGTCCAGGCCCGCGGTGTCAGGCTTCTGCCCGATCGCCATGATGACCAGATCGACGTCCAGCGTCTCGAAAGAACCCGCGACCGGTACCGGCGACCGCCGTCCGGATGCGTCCGGCTCGCCGAGCTCCATGATCTGAAGCCTGATCTGCTTCACATGCCCGTTTTCACCGATGATCTCCGCGGGATTCGTCAGGAACTTATAGGTCACGCCCTCCTCGGCCGACTCCTCGATCTCGATCTCCTCCGCGGGCATCTCGCTGCGCGTTCTGCGGTAGATGACATACACCGTCTCCGCGCCGCAGCGGATCGCCGTGCGGCAGGCATCCATTGCGGTATTGCCGCCGCCGCAGACCGCGACATTTTTGCCGGTCAGATCGGGAATTTCACCCTCGCCGGAGCTGATATCATGCAGGAACTGGATGCCGCCCGTAACGCCGTCCAGATCTTCGCCCGGCACGCGCATCTGCATACTGCTCCACGCGCCCGCCGCAAGGATCACCGCATCGCTCTCCTGACGGAGCTGCTCCAGCGTGAGATCTCTGCCGATGCGGACATTGTTCTTCATGCTGACGCCGAGCCGCGCGATCTCCGCGATCTCGCGGTCCAGCACATCCTTCGGCAGACGGTACGCCGGTATGCCGTAGCGCAGCATTCCGCCCATTTTGGCCGCCGCGTCATAGACCGTGACGCTGTGACCTTTCAGCCGCAGATAATACGCCGCGGTCAGACCCGCAGGACCGCCGCCGACAACTGCGACCGTTTTGCCGGTCTCTGCCGCCGGTTCGGGACGGTAGGTCTCCCCTGCCAGATCGCGGTCGGCCGCATGGGCCTTCAGGAACGCGATCGAAAGCGGCTGCTCGACCAGACCTCTGCGGCAGTTCTGCTCACAGGGATGCGGACATACTCTGCCGATCGACGCCGGCAGCGGGATCTTTTCCTTGATGATCCCGACCGCGCCGCGGAAATCTCCGCCGGCTATCTTTTTCACATAGCCCTGACAGTCCGTGCCTGCCGGACAGTTCAGCTGACAAGGCCCGCGGCAGTCGCCGGTGTGGTCGCTCATCAGCAGCTCCAGCGCAATCTTCCGCGAACGGTTCACGCGCTCCGTATCAAAGCGGATGACGTAGCCCTCCATGACCTTCGCGGAGCAGGCGCGCAGCAGCTTCGGGACAGGCTTTCCCCTGCCGTCGTCAAGCACCTCGACCGCGCAGAGACCGCACGCGCCGTAAACGCGCACGCTCTCGTCATTGCAGAGGTTCGGGATCTCGATGCCGTTCAGCTTTGCAGCCTGCAGGATCGAAGCACCCGCCTTGCAGACGCAGGGCAAGCCGTTGATCGTAAAATGTATTTGATTCATGGTGATTCCATAGCCTCGCATTATCCTTACAAAATGTGCTCAGAAATGAGGGCCGCTGAGCGCAGCCTTTGAACCGCCGTCTGCTGCCCTGAACGTCTCCACCCGTTCAGCGCGCATGAGAACCGAATGACCGTCTCCATCCGGTCATTCGATCATGACGGCTCCGAATTTGCAGACTGCCTTGCATCTTCCGCAGCGAATACACGCATCTGCGTTGATCTCGTGCGGCTCCTTTACCGCGCCGGAGATCGCATAGACCGGGCAGTTCCGTGCACAGGCCGTACAGCCGCGGCACTTCTCCGCGTCGATCGAGACATGCAGCAGTGCCGTGCAGGTATGCGCCGGACATCGCTTATCCCGGATATGCGCCTCGAACTCGTCACGGAAATACCGCAGCGTTGACAGCACCGGATTCGGCGCCGTCTGGCCGAGGCCGCAGAGCGCGCCGTCGCGCACCGCATTGCAGAGCTCCTCCATGAGCTCGATGTCGCCTTCCTGCCCTTCGCCCTCCGTGATGCGCGTCAGGATCTCCTGCAGCCGCTTGGTGCCGATGCGGCAGTGCACGCATTTTCCGCAGGATTCCTTCGCCGTGAAATCAAGGAAGAATTTTGCCATGCTGACCATACAGGTCGAATCGTCCATGACGACCATGCCGCCGGAGCCCATGATCGCACCGGTCGCAGCCAGCTTTTTGTAGTCGATGACCGTATCCAGCAGCGATGCCGGGATGCAGCCGCCCGAAGGCCCGCCCATCTGCACGGCCTTGAACGTGCCGCCGTCGCGGATGCCGCCGCCGATCTCGAAGATCACCTGCCGGAGCGTCATGCCCATCGGGATCTCGACCAGACCGCCGCGGCGGATCTTGCCGGTCAGAGCAAAGACCTTCGTGCCCTTGGAATCCTCTGTGCCCATGGCCGCGAACGCCTCGCCGCCGTTGCTGATGATCCATGCGACATTCGCAAAGGTCTCGACATTGTTGATGTTCGACGGCTTGTTCCAGTAGCCGGACTGCGCCGGGAACGGCGGTTTCAGCCGCGGCATCCCGCGCTGGCCTTCCAGCGATTCGATCAGTGCGGTCTCCTCGCCGCAGACGAACGCACCCGCACCCGCCTTGATGCGGAATTCACAGGAAAAATCCGTGCCCATGATGTTTTTGCCGATATATCCCGCTTCCCGTGCGTCACAGATCGCGTTTTCCAGACGGCGGATCGCCAGCGGATATTCCGCACGGACATAGACAATTGCTTCCTTTGCACCGATCGCATACGCACCGATCAGCATACCTTCAATCAGCGTATGCGGGTCGGATTCGATGACTGCTCTGTCCATGAATGCGCCGGGGTCGCCCTCGTCCGCATTGCAGATCAGATATTTTTCGTCCCCCTCAGACTGCCGCGCCGCGTTCCACTTGAACCATGTCGGGAATCCTGCGCCGCCGCGTCCTGCAAGGCCGGAGACCTTGATGACTTCGATCACATCCTCCGGGGTCATGCCGGTGGTGAGAATTTTGCCGAGTGCCGAATATGCGCCCGCAGCCTTTGCGCTTTCAAGGGACTCCGGATCAATAATGCCGCAGTTCCGGAGCGCGATGCGGGTCTGCTGTTCCAGAAAGGCACTGTCCTCCGGCCGGATCACCAGCTCCGCTATGCCGGAGAGGTCGCCGGTCTTTGCAGCTTCCGCGATCGCCTCCGCATGGTGGGGCTGCACTCTGACCAGACGCGCCTTCAATGTATCGTTTTCGTAAAGATCGACGATCGGTTCCAGCCAGCACATGCCGATGCATCCGACCGTGCCGAGCTGCACTTCCGAGCCTGCAAGCAGCGGACGCAGCGCATTTGCGACCTTCTGCGCGCCTGCCGCGATGCCGCAGCTACCCTGCCCGACAGCAAGCCTGATACTCATTCCGCCGCCTCCTTTGCCTGAATATCCTTTAGAATTTCGAGCACCTGCTCCGGCGTCAGGGAGCCGTATGTATCACCGTTGATCATCATGACCGGCGACAGCGAGCAGCAGCCAAGACATGCGACGATGCTGAACGAGAACAGGCCGTCCGCCGTGGTGCCGCCGTTTTCCACATGCAGGTATTCCTGCACCGCTGCCGCGATCCGCGCGCTGCCGTTGACATGACAGGCCGTGCCGTCACAGAGCATGATCAGATATTTGCCGACCGGCTGAAACCGGAACTGTGTATAAAAGGTCGCAACGCCCAGCACCCTTGCCGGAGAATTGCCGGTGCATTCCGCGATGCGGTAAAGCACATCCGTCGGCAGATAGCCGTAGATCTCCTGCGCGTGCTGCAGAATCGTAATGAGGCTGCCGGGCACCGCCGCGTATTCCGCGAGCACGGGCTCCAGCAGTGAGAGGTCGCTTTTCTGCTTCGTACATTCACATTGCATGTTGAGTCTCCTTCCCGCACGGCTGCCTGATACCGTGCGCCGCCCGGGGGCGGATGTCAAAAGATTTCTGTTCCGGATACGGAAAAATCGACAGAATTTCGGACAGAATCAATGTATACACTGTTATTATAACATATATTCCAGAAAAAAACAATGGGCGAAGATGATAAAAATTCTTTTGTTTTTTTCACAGAAGCAAAAAAGTGCTGCACCGTTCTGAAGCGGTGCAGCACCTGTTCTGCCGAATGCGGTTTATTTGAGGATCTCCTCCCATGTGACGGCCTTTTTGGCGACGTCCTTTTCGGTGTAGTATTTCAGGATATACTGTGCATCCATAACGTCTGCCGCGCCGTCGCTGTTGACGTCCGCACACTTCTTCTGCGTACCGGCGATCAGCGGCTCCTTGCCTGCGAAAGTCTTGGTGTAATATTCCAGCACGCCCTGTGCATCCTCCAGCGTGACCGTTTTATCATAGTTAAAATCGCCCTGCAACACAGGCAGCGCATCGCCGATCGACTCGAATTTGTAGCCGTTTTTCTCCGCGTAAGCCTGTGCGGTGGAATCTGTATAGCCGCAGATCGTGCCGTTGAAAAGCTTGTCGCCCGTAATGGTATTGCAGAACGTCGTTGCGCCCGCCGGGATCTCCAGCAGCGGATTTTCGATCGTGACCTTTTCCAGATCCGGGCAGCAATAACAGATATCCACGCCGATGCGCGTGATGTTTTTGGAAAGCGCCAGCGATGTGATGCTGCTGCGCTCAAATGCCCAGTCACCGATGCGGTCAATGCCGGAGGAATCAGGAACTTCCACATCTCCGATATATTCCGCGCTCTGGAACGCGCCGCCGCCGATCGCTTTCAGCTTGCCGGAAGATAAAGCGGCAGCCGGATTACCGGGGGCTCTGCTGTAGCTTCCGTACAGTGTGCCGTCGATCAGCACGCCGTTTTCAGCAATGAAGCAATCATGATCATTTCCTCTCATCTGTTTCTGACTGTGCCGGATATTCAGCCATGCCGTATCATAGAACGCAGAGGCACCGAACTCCGTCACGCTTTCCGGAATATTGATCTCCGACAGGCAGCAGCATTCCGCAAACGCACTCTCACCGATCGCGGTCAGGCTTTCCGGCAGCTGCACGTTCTTCACATAATAATGGAATGCGAACAGCCCGACGCCGATCTTCGTGATGCCCTCCGAGACAACGATCTTTTCGATGTCATTGCAGAACGCGCCCCACGGACAACCGTCTACTGACAGCAGAGAGACCGTATTATAATACGAACCTGTGTCACCGGTGCCGGAGACCGTCAGCGTTTTGGATGCCTCGTCAAAGCTCCATGTGATGTTCTTGTAGGTGCCGCTTGTCGGATGCTGCTGCGTCTCCTCCGCGGAGACGGGCAGTACAAAGGCCGGTGAAGCTGCTCCTGCGAGCAGCATACATGCCGCCGATGCAATTGCAATGTGTTTCCTGAATTTCATTTCCCTCACCCTTTCTGTATCATTTGCAGCCAATCCCGCTGCTGTTTACATTATACATCAATTCGGAGAAAATCGCAATGAAATTTAGTTAAAATTGTATGCGTGCACAAATTCGGCGGCCAAAACACAGCACAACTCCGAAAACGCTGCCGCTTTTTCATGATATTGCAGAGAGCAATATCACTCCATATCCAGGATATCCTGCCAGCCGATATTCTTGCGCGCGACAACGGTCTCCGTATAAAACCGAAGAATATACTGCGCGTCCTTCACGGTGAGCTCACCGTCCTCGTCAACATCCGCTGCCGTTTCCAGTGCATCCGGCAGGGAATACGCCCTGCCCGCGAACCGCTCCGTATAGACCTTCAGGACGAACTGCGCATCTTCCACGGAGAGGGCGGTGTCCCCGTTTGCATCGCCGGGCTTCGCGCGGTATATTTCCCCCAAAGACAAGATCTGCACGCCGGCTTCCTCCCCGTACTTCATGGCAGTCGTGCCCTCATAGGCAGACAGTCTCAGCTCCGGCGAATCCGGAAGCACGTTCTTCCCGAACAGGGCAAGTACGCTGTATACCTCAAAGGTATTGATGCTCGTGCAGCCCGCAAATGCCTCATCGCCGATCTCCGTGACAGCCTCACTCAGCACGACATTGAGCATTGACTTACAGTTCCGGAACGCCCCCGCCCCGACGTACTGCAGATGCCAGTCGCTGATATAATGCATCATCACGGAACAGTCTGCAAAAGCCTCCTCGCCGATCTCCTCGAGTTCCGGCATTCCGTCTGCCGAATAAAACAGACTGCACCCCGCAAACGCGCGTGCTCCGACCCTTTTTACATTCACGCCGGAGATGCCGTACAGCTCCCCGCAGCCGGAAAAGGTTTCCGGCGCAATGACGGTGATGCTCTCCGGCAGCGTGAGATGATTCAGGCCGGATGCCCGGAACGCGCCCGCGCCGATCTCCTCCAGCCCGTCCGGCAGCGTGAGCGACTGCAAAGCCGTGCAGCCCGCACACATCTCCGCAGGGATCTTTGCGACGCTTTTCGGGATATCCAGCTTCCTTAACGCCGTACAGCCGGAAAATGCACCCTCGCCGATCTTCGTCAGGCCGTCAGGGAACCGCACGCCGGTCAGCTCCGTATTGCCGCTGAATGCATACGCCGCGATCTCCCTGACATGATCCGGCAGCCGGATGAAGCCCCTGCATTTTGCCGCATCAAGCAGAACATGGCCTGCCGTTACCGGCTCGCCGGTCTTCCGCTGCTTATTCAGCCAGAACGTCCCGCGGAACGCATCCCGGCCGATCTCCGTCAGTGCTTCCGGAAACGTGCATACGACAAGCCGCTCGCATTCCGCAAACGCCTCCGCGCCGATCCGGACGACTGATTCCGGCAGCTCGACATGCCGCACCAGCGTCCCCGAAAATGCGCCGTCCGCGACAGCCGTGACCGGCACGCCCTGCATCACGCCCGGTACCGTGACCGCCGCACTTTCGCCCGTATATCCGCTGACCTCTGCATGATCTCTGTAAACCGTATAGGCAATACCGTCTGCCACAACCTCGCCGCCCGCGCAGACCGCAGCCTTCGCCGCTGCGGATCCGCAGGGCTGCACCGCCGTCCCCGTCAGCAGCATACAGGCTGTGCACAGCACGGCAAGCTTCTGTAATCGTTTCATTTGATGATCCCGCCTTTCATCTGTAATCCCCCGGTTGCTTCGATTATAACAGGTTTTCTCAGAAAAAGCAAGTATTCCGCTGCAAAAAGGGCGTCAGCCGATGCCGACGCCCTTTCATCCTGCGTTATGCGTTCCGCAGGGCTGCCCATGTCACGGTCTTGCCTGCAACGGTGTTTTCCGTGTAGTATTTCAGGATCAGCTGGACGTCCTCCACGCTGACCTTGCCGTCACGGTCAATGTCCGTCGACTGAACCTGCGCCTGCGTCAGGCCGTTCGGCTTGCCCGAAATGCCCTCGGTATACGCTTTCAGCGCAAGCTGTGCGTCAATGACAGAGACATCGCTGTCGCCGTCGGTATCGCCGAGCAGCGTCTCGCAGTCGTAATCCGCAAGCACATACTGCTCGCTGACGGTCTTGCTTTTCAGCACTCTGAGTGCAAGTGCACGATCCGCCGGACTGCTCGCCAGTGCCTTGCTCAGATCAAGAACACACATGAACTTGTCATAATAGGTCGTGACGCCGTCTCTGACGATCCATGTGACCGGATTTACATCCGCGGTCAGCAGCACATTGCCGGATGCATCCAGAAATTCATATACAGCTGCTGCCGTACCGTTCACATCATAGCGTTCCCAGTAGGTCTGCACGCGGCAAGAAAGCGGCGCGCTGTCATATGCGCTCAGTGCGGCGATCTCCGCTGCATCATCTTTCAGCGTATCCGTGATGTTATAGTAGGGCTCGGATTTTCCCGGATCGGCTTCATTCACATGAATCAGGTCACCGGTGACTGTGATCTGCGCGACCTTCTTCATAAATTCGTCTGCCTGTTTCTGATATTCTGCCTGCTCTGCCGCGGTATAGCCGTCTGTTTTCAGATACGGCACCAGCTTCAGCGCGAACTGCATTCCGTTGACCGGTGCGGTGCTCTCCGGATCGACCGTCAGTGCCTCGAACCGGTAACCGTACTTCTGTGCGTATGCCTGCGCGGTCGAACCCTCAAATCCGACGATCGTGCCGTTGAAGAATGCGTGATTCGCCTTGATGCCGCTGCTGATTGTCCATTCGGTGTCTGCGATCTTGCATTCCGGATTCATAATGACGATGCGCTTCAGCGCGCCGCAGAGATAGAATGCATTTTCGCCGATCCTGCCGACGTTTTCCGGAAGGACGACGTTCTCCACGGATGCGCAGCTGAAGAATGCGCCTGCGCCGATGCCGGTGATGCTGTCATTGACAAAGATCGTTCTGATGGAACGGTTGAAGTACGGATCGCCTGTGATCGCATATTCAAACCACGGTGCGGTCTCCTCCTTGTTGATGTCGTAATCATCCATGTCGCCGGAGCCTTCGATCTCCAGGTTCTGCATCACAAAATTATATGCCCATGTTGCGTGCTCACCGCACTGGCCGCGGAAGGTATCATCGGGGAAGTGTGTCGTGACCACAGTCTCAGTTGTTGTCACGCCGGGGATATCCGTCGCTGTCGATGCAGCGGTCGTTGTCACGCCGGAGATATAGGTCGTCTTTGCTGCTGTTGTTGTCGTCATGCCGGAGATATAGGTCGTCTTTGCCGGTGTCGTGATATCACAATGGTCTCCGCCAATCGTTGTTCCGGGAATTGCTGATGTCATGGGTGCTGTCGTCACAATGAGAACCGGAGATTCTCCCAGTGATTCAAAGGGAATATCATTCCGATCTGCATATCCCTGCGCGGTCGAACCGTCATAGCCGCGGATCACGCCGCTGTAATGCCGCTTGCCCGCTTCGTCAACGCCGTTGCTGATTGTGAATTTGCCGGTGGGAATCACACAGTTCGGATTCTCAAATGTAACGGACTCCATTGCCGTCATATCCGCCAGTGCACCGGATGCAATATCAATCACATCCGGGCCGACGTTCACATTTTTGATCCTGTCGCGGTACATGAACCACGGGGCCACATCCTGAAAGCTTGATCCGGTGATCTCACCGTTGACCTTCATCAGACCGGTGTAATCATCCATTTTGCCGTTATCGGCAATCGTCAGGGTATCGCCTGTCAGCGACCATGTCAGGCCGCCGCCGCATTCGCCGGACGTCGGTGCTTCACCGGCCGGCTCGAATTCGATGTTGAAATGCTCTGCGTATTCCTGTGCCAGCGAACCGTTCAGGCCGCGGAGCTTGCCGGTAAAGGTGAAATCATCCGCCCAGTGCCCCGAATTGCTGAATGCAACTGCATTCCAGTCCTGATCGGAAAGATAGGTGTAATAGCCCTCAACGGTCACGGTCTCCAGATTCTTACAGTCCGTGAACGCTTCGGGATCCACCAGCTTCACGTTCGCCGGAATTGTGACCGCTTTCAGGGCACTGCATCCGCTGAACGAGCTGCCGATGCGCACCATTGTCGGCGGGAAGCTGACGCTTTTCAGCGAGGTACATCCGGTGAATGTGTCATCCTCAATTTTCCGGATGCCGTCCCCGAGCACAACGGATTCCAGACCCGTGCAGTTCTCGAAGCAGCCTCTCTCGATGAAGCTGTCCAGCGTACCCGGAAGGGTCACTTCCTTCAGGCCGGTGCAGCCTTTGAATGCCCAGCTTTCAATACATTCCAGCGATTCCGGCAGCGTGATGCCGGTCAGCCCGGTGTTGTCCTTGAACGCCTGAATGCCGATGCACCAAACGCTGTCCGGCACTGTGACCTCACCGGTGCAGCCGGTGCCGTCAATCAGAATATTCGCTTCAATGACCATCGGGTCTTTCGCCTGCTGATCTGCAAGCCATTTTGTCCCGTAAACGGCATACTGCCCGAAATCCGTGATCTCCGTCGGGAACGTGATCTCCTCCAGATTGACGCAGTCCCGGAAGCAGGCATAACCGATTTCTATGACCGTATCCGGCATGATCACGGAACGCAGCTTTTTGCAGTTCGCAAACGCCTCCGAATCAATGCGCACCACATCCTTGCCGCCGACCTGCTCGGGGATCATGACATTCTCCGGCAGCTCGTCGGTATAGCCGGTGATCATGCCGTAGCCGTATTCCGTTGAATACTTCAGTCCGTTCACAACGCCGGTCGCCGCTGCCGCCGGTGCCGTGTAGGCCGATACCGGCAGCGGTGCAAACGCCGCGCCGCTCCCGGAGAGCATCAGACAGGCTGCGCTCAATCCTGCAATCGTTCTTGTAAATCTCATAATGTCCTTCCTTTCTGACCTTGCCCCGTCCGGGGCATCGGATCCGGCGAAAACCGTACTTTTTTCGCCTCTGTCTCTTATGACCGATTCTGTACCGAAAAGGTTACACTTTTATTTCAGAAAAGACCGCCTTCTGCCAAATGCTGAAGCGGCGGTCTCTCTGTTCTTATTTCAGCAGATCCGCCCAGTCGATTCTTTTGCCTGCGACGACCCGCTCTGTATAGTATTTCAGGATATTCTGCGCGTCCTCGACAGTGACTTTGCCGTTCTCGTCGATATCTGCCGCATCCCGCTGCTTGGCGGAAAGCGTGGTCTTTTTGCCCGCAAACACCTCGGTATACTCTTTCAGTGCGAGCTGGGCGTCGTCCGCGCCGACCTGTCCGTCGCCGTTGACATCGCCCGTGATGTACGAGGTATACGGATTTTTGGTCGTCGTGGTGACCGGCGCGGTCGGTGCGGGTGCGGTCGTGACCGGCTTGGCGGTCGATGCAGCGGCGTTCGTCGTGACGGCCGGCTTTGCGGTCGCGGAAGCGGTGGTAACTGCTGTTTTCGTCGTGGATGCCGGCTTTGCCGTGACTGCGGACACCGTTGTGACGGCAGGCTTGGTCGTGACAGGTACGGTCACGGTCGTCACGGCTGCCTTTGTCGTTGTGACGGGGGCTTTCGTCGTGACCGGTGCCGTTGTCGCGGTCACGGTTCTGGTCGTTGTGACGGCAGGGACGGTGGTCACGGCAGGAGCGGTCGTTGCAGGCGGGAATGAACCGAGAGATTCAAATTCCAGCTCGTTTTCTTCCGCGTATGCCTGCGCCGAAGAATTCTCATAGCCGCAGATCGCACCGGTAAAATAACTGGTGCCGTTCAAAGTGAAATTGCAGACCGTATCCGGATTTTCGGTGACAGGAAATGTGCACTTCGGGTTCAGGACAACGACCCGTTCCAGTCTGGCGCAGTCCTTGAACGCCTGACCCGCAACCTCCGTGAGACTGCCGGGCAGGACGATTTCTTTCAGGTTCGTGCAGTTCATGAATGCCCGTTCGCCGACTGACGTACAGCGTTCCGGCAGTCTGATCTCCTTCAGTGCCGTACAGCCTTTGAACGCGCTGCCGCCGATCGCGGTCACCTTTTCCGGAATCCCGATATCCGTCAGGCTGATGCAGCTTTCAAATGCACTGTCCGGGATCTTTTTCAGCTTCTTCGACAGCTGTACGCTGTTCAATGCCTTGCATCCGCTGAATACGCCGTCTCCGATCACCGTCACAGAATCCGGGATCGCAAGCGTTTCCAGCTTGGTACAGCCGTGAAAAACATTCTTTCCGATATTCAGCAGGGTTTTCGGCAATGTCATCGAGAGGATCGTGCTGTTGCTGCTGCCGTCCGGGAATACATACGAATTAAAGACCTCATCGGCCAGACTCAATACCGGCAGATCGTCAATATAATCCGGGACAGTCACTTTGGTCTGGCTGCCCTTATATTTCACGATCTCCACATAGGTCTCATACTTCCGGATCGTAAAGCCCTCGTATTCCTCCTCGGTATAATCCGCAGCAACGGCGGTCATCGCTGTCTCCTGTGCCGCCGGGAGCATCACCGCACCGCCCGTCATCAGCAGACATGCTGCCTGCATTACTGCAATTTTCCGCAAACCCTTCATGTTTCTTTTTCCTCTCTTTCGCGCTTATTTCATCAGTTCTTCCCATGTGATATGCTTGCCTGCGACCGTGTTTTCCGTGTAATATTTCAGGATCAGCTGGACGTCCTCAATGCTGACCTTGCCGCTTTCATCGACATCCGCAGCGGTCGTTTCCTTTTCACTGAACGTCGCCGCCTTGCCCGAAAGACACTCGGTATACTCTTTCAGGGTGTTCTGCACATCGTCAATGCTGACATCGCCGTCGCCGGTCACATCGCCGCGCTGATACGCGTTTTCCGGCGGGTCAAGCCGCTCAAACCGATAATTGTTCCGGTCTGCAAAACCATGCGCTTCCGATTCATTGAAGCCGGCGATCACGCCGTTATAATAATACGTTCCTTCTTCATTCACGCCGTTGCTGACCGAGCCGGAGGGCCAGCATTTCGGATTCATGAACGAGACCCTTTCCAGCACGGGCAGATCCCGGAACGCGCCGGACGAGGTCTGCTCCACATAAGCACCGACCACGACGTATTTGATCTGGTCGCGGTACATGAACCACGGCGCGACATTCCGCAGATAATACCATTCCGGCAGACTGTCATAATGCCTGTAGTCGTAGCCGCCGTAATCGTCCATTTTGCCGGTGCCCTCGATATGCAGCGTGTCGCCGTCAACCGCCCAGAACATTTCCGGTGCGCATTTGCCCGTCAGCGGTGCATCACCGAGCGACTGGAACCGTATGCCGAGATTCTTTGCATACATCGAAGGCAGCGAATCGGCATAACCCTTGACAACGCCGGTATACGTGAATTTCTTGGAATATTCACCGTTGTTGCTGATCGAAACGCCGTTGTCAGTGTTCACATCGGCAGATGCTTTGCTGCCCGCAAACATCGTATAATAATTCAGGCAGGTCACCTCCTGCAGCGCGGTGCAGAACGTAAATGCGCCCGCACCGACCGTCCGAAGTCTTCCCGGCAGCACGACGGAGCCGAGTTTCCCGCACTGGTGGAATGCATAAAGCCGGATCTCCTGCAGGCTCTCCGGGAATTTGACCGTCTGCAGTGAAGTGCAGCTCTCAAACGCATACTGTTCAATGACCTTGACGCCTTCACCGAATGAAGCAGCCGTCAGCGCCGTGCAGGACTGGAACGCCTTTGCCTCGACGGTCTCCACACCGCCGGGAATGCTGATCTCTTTCAGGCCGCTGCCGCGGAACGCCTCCTTGCCGATCACGGTCAGCGAATCCGGCAGCGTGATACCGGTCAGTGCGGTGTTCTCCGCAAATGCGCCGGTCACGATCTCCTCCACGCCGTCCGGAACCTTAACAGCACCCGAACAGCTCTTGCCGTCAATGACGCTGCGGTCTGCGACCACAAGCGGATTCTCCGCTTTTTTGGCAGCATACCACTTTGTCCCCGCAAAGGGATTGTCAAAAAAATGTACCCGCTCCGTGCGCTCTGAAAACGTCACAGTCTCCAGATCGGTGCAGTTGACAAAGCTGCCCTCCAGCACATAACCGACTGTTTTCGGGATCGTGACGGATCTCAGCTTCGTGCAGCCCTTGAACGCTTCCTCGCCGACCCATTCGACGGTCATGTCCCCGATCTTCTCCGGGATGACCAGATCCGCCGGGAGCTCCGACGTAAAGCCGTTGATCATGCATCTGGTGCCGTAATCCTCGTAGGTCATGCCGTTGTATGTGCCGGAAACGGTCTTATCTGCGGCAAAAACCGTCAGCGGTTCCGCCGGGAGCATCCCCGCACCGCCTGTCATCAGCAGGCAGGCCGCCTGCAATACTGCGATTTTTCCAATACCCTTCATGACGCTTTCCTTTCTGTTCTTCCTGTTGACTGTCGCTGCGCAAAACGCGCATCGTAAACATTATAACATATATTGCATAAAAAAGCAAGGAACCGAAGAATATTTTTCGCAAAAAACACCGACTGATTGCAGTCGGTGCCTGTGTGTTCAGCCTTTCATTTTTCCGCCGGGATTTCGCGCCATAGCCGCTGCGATCACCGCATACACAATGCCGGATGCGATCGCCTGCATACAGTTGCCGGGCACCGTTTCAATAAACTGCGCCGCCCAGCCGCCGTACAGGATCACCGCAGTGAGCCAGTAGCCGGTGACGGATACGAGCCCGCAGAGGATCATTGCAAGGATGCGCCGCTTTTCCAGCATCTGCGTGCCGCCGACTGCCGAAAACACCGCCGCAAGCATCGCCTTGATGATGAAGGTCGGCAGCGCGTACACCGCATAGCCCGAAAGCACATCCGCCAGCGCGCCTCCGACCGCCGCCGCGCCTGCCGCATAGGGCAGGGGCAGCATCGCTGCGGCCAGATAGATCACGGCGTCGCCGCAGTGCACATAACCGTTCCCGACCGGAATATGCAGCACTGCCGTCAGCAATGCCGTCAGCGCGGTGAACAGCCCCGCATAGACCATATTGACAAGCTTTTCATTTTCCCTGTTCAGTGCCAAACCGCATCCCTCCCAGACGGTACAGCAGAGGCTCCAGCAGCACGCCCTCCGCGGCCGGCGTATTCTGCCGCAGCGTGTCCTGCGTGACCTCCGATAAAAATGCGCCCGCAGCGGACACCGCATCCGCAAGTGCCGCGCCGTTTGCCAGCGCGCCGCAGAGCACGGACGCAAACAGATCTCCTGTTCCGGAGAACAGGCATTCCGTCCGGTGTACGGCGGAATATGCCGCCGTTCCGTTCTGATAAGTCAGGTTGCCGATCTTGTTTTCCTGCACGATGCCCGTGATGACGACCGCGCCGCAGCCGAGCGTCATCAGCTGTTCCGCGAGCCGCTCCGCCTCCCGTTCCGTCAGGCATTCGCCGCGGTATTCCGTGCCGGTCAGCAGACAGGCCTCCGTGATGTTCGGGGTGATGACATCCGCCTCCGAGACCAGCTCCCGCATTGCGTCGCAGAGTGCCTGCGTATAGGTGCTGTAGCGTCTGCCGTCGTCGCCCATGACCGGGTCAAGCAGCACCTTGCAGGACGGGTTCTTCTGCTTCTGTGTATGAAAAAACTGCTTGACAATGCCGATCTGTCCGAGCGAGCCGAGAAAGCCGCTGTAAATCCAGTCAAAATCAAGATCCGACCAGCTCTCAAAATACGCGGGCAGCGTATCGGTCAGGTCGGTAAAGGTATACTGCGGGAAGCCGGTGTGCTTTGACAGCACAGCCGTCGGTGCAGGACAGGCCTGCACGCCCATGACCGAAAGCACCGGCAGTGCCGTCGTCAGGGAGCATCTGCCGAAGCCCGACAGATCATTGATACAGGCCACGCGGGGTACCGTTCGCATCGGCTGCATTCCTCCTTTTGAAATCCGTTGTCAGATAGCATTATACCACGATTCCCGCAGAAATGCAAGTGCGCGGGGAGCGCCCGGTCGGCAGTGCCGACAGCCGTTTCCCTCCGGGGGCGGGGAGCGAACATCTCCCAACAATCGTGGTACACGCCGCGGGGCGGCTTTTTTGGCGTTCCTGCTCCCAATGGATATAGTGAATAACAGTGGTGTGCCCGCGGGCATTTTCCTCCGGGCGGGGAGCCCCCGCGGGCATTTCCCTCCGGGGGCGGTTGGCGAAGCTCCCCCAACAATCGCGGTACACGCCGCTAAAGCGGCTTCTGCGGCTTTATTTCTCCCAATACTGAAGCCCGCCGCAGGCATGATGAAAAAAGAACGCTGATGCAGCGATTCTATCCGTTTCCGCAAATACAAACAAAGAAGCCTTCTCATCACGGTGAGAAGGCTTCTTTGTTTACGGGTAAATTCGAGAGGGCGATTGATTTATCTTGTATGGCGGGCAATGATAAATCAATTTATGGAGGAAAGGATGGATGCCGTAGCATTTGGATGCCGTAGCTTTTTGCTCGCCTTGGTTATATTATATCAGATTTGTATAAATCCGTCAAGAGGTTTTTTCGCAATTCATATAAAATCGGCATTATGGCCAAGTTTCGGTCAAAATCGTTGTATAAAACGACAGCGTGTATACTATCTGTAATTGAAAAATACATTAAAAAACGCATGAATTATACGCAGAATCATATTTTGAGAAATGGGCTCTTGGTCATTCTGCATAATTTCAACATTTGCGCAGAGGGGCAGCTCCGCGATCACCGTGCGCCCGTTCGTGAGCAGAAGTGTCCCGACCGGCTCCCCCTTGCGGACAGGTGCGGTCAGGAACGGCGGAAGCAGTACGGTCATCTCGTATGCAGGCGGCACCCCGCGCCATGCGGTCAGCACGGGCGGCTCCTTCAGATACACCTGCACGGAGTCCGCGTCCCCGCCCTCGACCGGTACCGCTGGCAGCTCCGGCAGCGGCATCGGATAGGGCTGCGCGGACGCAAAGCCGTAATCGTAAAGGGCTTCGTGGTCTGCCCAGTCATTGCGGTCAAACAGCGTCACGCAGATCAGCCGGCGGCCGTCCCGCTCCGCTGCGCTGACCAAACATCGCCCCGCCGCATCGGTAAAGCCGGTCTTGACGCCGATCACCGTATCATCCATGGCGAGCAGCTTGTTCGTATTCGTCAGCGTGCGCAGATACGGCGGGTTCCCGAAGCAGACGCGCATGTGCTGCTTTTTGCAGATCTCCGCGAAATCATCGTTCCGGAGTGCCGCCCGCGCAAGCAGCGCCATATCATGCGCGGACGCGCCGTGCCCCTCCGCATCCAGTCCGGAGGGAGACGCAAAGCAGGTGTGCGTCATGCCGAGCTCCGCCGCTCTGCGATTCATCATGTCCAGAAAGGCGGACTGCTCCCCTGCCACCGCGACCGCCGCGGCATTTGCCGCATCATTGCCGGAGGGCAGCAGCATCCCCGCGCAGAGTGCCCGCTTCGTGACCGTGTCCCCCTCCTGCAAGCCCATGGACGAGCCCTCCGTGCGGATCGCCTCGCTGTCCACCGTGAACGGCCGGTCAAGCTCGCCGCTTTCCAGCGTCAGCAGCACGGTCATGATCTTCGTCGTGCTCGCCATGGGACGCTTTTCCTCTGCGTGATCGCCGCAGACGACCTGTCCGGACTGCGCGTCCAGCAGCACAAATGCCTTCGCCGAGACCTCCGGCACATCCGCGGATACCCGCAGAACCGGCATACACAGGACAGTCACCGCCGCCGTCACCGCCGCAAGCTTTCGCATCATCGCTATGCCCCCTTTGCTGCATTCTATGCGGGGGCGGGCGGATACAGAACAAATTTTCATACAGCACGAAAACCCTGCACGCATAAACGTGCAG
The DNA here is from genome assembly GCA_001940925.1 of Ruminococcus sp. Phil11. Taxonomy (GTDB): domain Bacteria; phylum Bacillota; class Clostridia; order Oscillospirales; family Ruminococcaceae; genus Firm-04. The sequence continues at coordinate 23,600 of MSGZ01000025.1, read as the reverse complement.
GGCTCCGCAGAAGGAAATGGAGGAAGTTGTCTATCCAGAAAGGGGATTTGTCTTTTATTCAGTGCCTCCGTTCGGGCTCCTCCCTGCGCGCCTGACAAGCACGCAGGGACTTGCAGAAGGAATGGAGGAAATTGTCTGCCTGTTTATTCGTCCGCGTCAAGCTCACCGATCCGTTCCGGCAGCAAAACAAATGCGCCGGCCGCTGCAAGGATTTTTGTCGCTTTTTTCATGTCAATACTCCTTGCTGCCGCGGTCAGATCACTGTATGATCTCCGATGCCTCATAAGGCACCAGTGCAACGGAATTGGCCATCTGACAGACTGTGTCAAAATCCGGTGCGCCGAGGACAATCAGATTGGAGCGGTCTTTGTCATTCGGATCAAACACATCTAGATAAATGCTGTAATCGGACACTGTGCCCTCGTGCGGCTTGACCACACCGGCAATGCCGGTCGCAGCCGGATTGTCGATCAGATAATGCTCGTTTCCGGGGAAGATCATCTCTGTCTTGAGCTTTTCCAGCTTGTAGAAAATGCCTGCATCTATGAAGTTCCGCGTATTGCCGTCCTCTTTTTTCAGCGTAAAGAGAAGCCGGTGCAGGTCACCCTGCGTGTGCGGCATCTCCTGCCCGACGGAATGCAGATATGTTTCAACACGCTTTCCGATCAGCGGGTTCATGTCATCAAAGGTGAAGTCGCCCCACTCCTCCGGTGCCATGCAGATCACAAGGCGCTGTCCGCCTTCCGCATCGGGTTCTGTCTTGTAAGCGCGCGGCTCGTCCGGGCTCTGTGCAAGCCCCTTCGGCACAGTCAGCGAAACACCGTTCAGCGTAAGCTGCTCGCCGTCCGGGACGGTGCCCCTGTCCGCGAACTGCCACGGCTCCGGGTTCCATTCCAGAAAATAATCGGTAAATTCCTTCTCGGCTTTCCGGTAATACAGCTGACCGCCGAAGCACATCAAACCGGCATAGCCCGCGATCAGCACTGCGCCCACCGCTGCAATGATCTTTGTTGCTTTTTTCATGTCAATACTCCTGTGTCAACCGACACTGTCAGAACCGGCTGTGCTGTGCCGGCGGCCTTCTGCGCTGTTCCAATCCATACCATTCATTCTTCTTATCGCGCATCCGGTCGTCCGGCACCAGCCTGTTTCCGGTCTCATGCGCAGCACCGTCCTCTGCCGGCTCCGCTGTGTGCTCTCAGACAGAGCAGGTATCCGGTCGGGCTGCTGCAATTCATTTGGGGTTCTGTCCCCGATGCCTGTATCATACCACAGATACACAGAAAGCGCAAAGTCCGAGAAAATGCCGTCAGCGGGACGGTTTCACATTTTGAAGCGTATGCTCACGATATCTCCGGTTTTCTCACTTTTTCAATCTATGTCATAAAACGCAATATTATTTCAAAATAGTGTGAAATCGGCGTATCTACTTGAAAAATATTTTGGATGTATACAGGATGCTTCTTACCGCATCGGCAGAAAAATTTTTATGCGTCGGAATCAGACGTATCTGCGCGATTTTTCGTTGCAGCCGTTCAGCCGCGGGAAAAATTTTTCCGGAACCCCCTTGACAAAACTGTGCTAACTGTGTATACTGTATATGAACAGTTAGCAAGGAGGTGTATGCATGACTGTCTTCATAGACAACAAAAGCGGCGTGCCGATCTACGACCAGATCTACACCCAGATCAAGGGGCATATCATCAGCGGCGCACTGCTGGAAAATGATCCTCTGCCGTCGATCCGGAGTCTGGCAAAGGACCTGCGCATCAGCGTGGTGACGACCAAGCGCGCCTATGATGAACTGGAGCGGGAAGGCTTCATTTATACGGTACCCGCAAAGGGCTGTTTTGTGGCACCCAAGAACACCGAGCTGCTCCGCGAGGAGCACCTGAAACAGATCGAAGCACACCTGACTGAGATCCGGCAGCTTGCCGCTGCGTGCGGGCTCAGCCGTGCAGAGATCCTCAGCATGTTTGAAATGCTGGATGACAACTGACCGAAAGGAGTATCACGATGAACGCGATCGAAATAAAAGGACTGAAGAAGAATTACGGCGGCTTTACGCTCGGGCCGGTTGACCTGACCCTGCCGCAGGGCTGCATCATGGGACTGATCGGAGAAAACGGCGCAGGCAAGAGCACGACGATCAAGGCCATGCTCGGCATGATCTCCGCGGGCGGCAGCATAAAGCTGCTCGGCAAGGACATCAGCGGCGACACTTCTGCGATCAAGCAGGATATCGGCGTGGTGCCCGATGAGATCGGTCTGCCGGAGATGCTGAATGTAAAGCATGTGGAAAAGATCATGCGCGATACCTTCACGAACTGGCGCAGCGATGTGTTCGCGGACTATATCAAGAAGTTTGACCTGCCGGAGAAAAAGGCGTTCAAGAACTTCTCCAAGGGCATGAAAATGAAGCTCGGCATCGCGATCGCGCTGTCCCATGAGGCAAAGCTGCTGATCCTCGATGAGCCGACCAGCGGTCTTGACCCGCTTGTCCGCGACGAGATCGTCAACATTCTCAACGACTTTACCCGCGACGAATCCCACGCGATCCTGATCTCGTCGCATATCGTCAGCGACCTCGAAAAAATCTGCGACTATATCGCATTCCTGCACAAGGGCAGACTGATGCTCTGCGAGGAAAAGGACCGGCTGCTCGAACAGTACGGCATCCTGCAGACAACGCCCGATGTTCTGAACGATCTTGAGGAGGGTGCCGTCATCGGAAAGCGCGTGACCGATTACGGCGCGGAGGCGATCGTTGACCGCGGGAAAATTCCGCAGTCCTTTGACACCCGTCCGATCTCGATCGAGGAGCTGTTTGTCATCATGGCCAAGGAGGGCTGACAATGAAAGGCCTGCTCAAAAAAGAATGGTTTGTACTCTGGAACAAACCGATCATGATCCTCATCCCGCTGATCCTGTTCGCGGTCACGGGCATCACATCCAAAAACTTTTTCATGATCATGTATCTGCCGCTGTATATCGGCATTCTTCCTGTTTCGCTCATTACGACTGACGAAACGAGCCGCTGGGAGCGATTCGCGCTCGGGATGCCTTACAGCCGCAAGGATCTTGTCTCCGCGAAATATCTGATGAGCCTGCTGCTGGTGCTGGGCGGCGTTCTGCTGACCTCTGCCATTCTGGTGTTCGTCATGAACAGCACGCTGACCGTTCCGCAGATGCTCCTGCTGATCGCTGCGTCGTTTGCATTCAGCCTGATCCTGCCCTCTGTGCTGCTCCCGCTGAACCTGAAATTCGGCACGGCAAGAGCAAGACTTGCACTCGCGGTCCTGCTGGCGATCTTTGGCTGCATGGCTGCGGCTGCCTTCAACACCGAGGGCGGCGATGATTCCTTCAATGTGATCGCATGGCTCGCAAAGCTGCAGTTCAGCCCGCAGATCCTCGCGCTGCTGTTCGTCGCAGTCGCTGCCGTCATCATGGCAGTTTCGTGGGCAGTTTCCGTCATCATCTATCGCCGCAAGCAATTCTGAACCGTACAAAAAACACAAAAAGGGGGTGCCAGCATGAAAGGGCTGCTCCGCATCACACATTATCTCTCCGGCGGGTACTGGATCATTCTGCTTGATTTCGGATTCCCGGTTCTGATCTTCCTGCTGCCGGTAAACCCGCCGAATATCAGTACCTGCATGATGTTCGTCGCATATATTTCGATTTTTACCGGAATGATGCCGGTCACGGCACAAAGAGCCGCATCCGTCAGCCGGTGGAACAGCTACATCAAAACAATGCCGTATACGCGCAGACAGCAGGTCGATGCGAAATTCCTGTATTCTCTGCTGACCGTCATCCCGGCTGTGCTGGCTGCGCTGCTCCTGCTTCCGTACTTTCAGCTTCGCAATCCGAACATGATGAACGAATTTCCCTATGCGCCGCCCGCTGCATTTCTCATGCTGATGTACGCCGCACTGGCCGCCGCTGCTGTCCTGCAAATGACCGCATTTCTGCTTCCGCTGTCCTTCATCCGGCGCGGCGGCATCGGAACCTATCTCGCCGGTACGGCAGTCGGCGCACCGTTTGTCTGCATCTATATCGGCATCCTTGCGTATCTTTCGCATCACCTGTATCTCTGCAAATGGGAACCGGTCTCACAGACCGCGCTGATGATCCCGTTTCTGCTGCTTGTACCGGCCGTGATCTGCTTTGCACTCTCCTGGCTGTACACGCGCAGAGCATACTGCCGCCGCAAAAGAAAGAAGGTGACCGCATGAAGGCACTGCTTCGCATCCGGTTTTACCTGACCGGCAAACTGAAAATTGCTGCACTCGGGACAGCATTGTCGCTCCTGTATGCGCTGATCCGGCCTGCAGCGGAATCCGTGCTCAGAGTATCCGACGGATTTCCTTCCGTTATCATGGCCGCATTTGTTTTCGGGATCGACGCGCTCTTTGTCAGCGCGGCCGAATCAGGATGCCGCTGGCAGGAATACGCCAAAACACTGCCGTATTCCGACGGACAGCTTGTCGATTCCGGATATCTGTTCTCGCTGCTGTATGCCGCATTTGCCGCCGTTCCTGCCGCAGCCGTGCTTCCGATGCTTCTGCTGCGGAATCCGGCACTGCTTTCCGGATCGCCTTATGCGTCCGCAGCAGAAGCGGCACTGATGTTCGCGGTGACGGCAGCCGCAGCCGTGCTGCAGATCTCAGCATTTCTGTACCAGGTCCTTTACCGGAGAAACAGCAGTCTTAAATCGTTTGGGGTCTTTGCGGCGTTCCTCGTGCTGCTCCTGCTCCCGTATCTGCTGTATGTCCCGTTTGAAGCGGCAGACGGACAGACAGCCGCTTTCCTGAAAAATACACAAAAGCTGCCGCTCTGGATGCTTGCGGATGCAGCCGTCTGCTATCCGCTCTCGTGGCTGCTGTCCCGCAGACTGTACTGCCGCCGCAAAAGAAAGAAGGTGACCGCATGAAGGCACTGCTGTATCTTGAATATATCCTGACGGGCGGAAAAAAGCTCTACGGCATCATACTCGGCATCGGGCTGCTGACGACCGTTCTGCCGCCGGCTTGCCTGATGTTCTACATCCTTGCGGGCACGCTGCTGCTGACACTCGCGCCGCAGCTGATGAGCCTGCAGCGTCTCAAGGGCCACTTTGACCGCTATGCACTGACGCTGCCGTATTCCCGCTTTGAGACAGTCGCGGCCCGGTATCTCTTTTACCTCGCAGCCGCGGTCTGCTTTACGGTCTGGATCACAGTGCTGTTTGCGCTTTTCTTCCTGTTTCATCCGGACAGTGCCCTGAACGGCTATCTGTTTGTCGTGCTGTATCTGGCCGCACATCTGTTCGGCGGCATCGCGATCATCCTGCCGCTGACATTCCTCGCGGAACGGCTCAGCAAGTCATGGCTGCTGAGCCTCGGCTACATCCTCATCTATACGGGCTTTCTCCGCATCATCCTCATGGCGATCCTGATGATCCCGTCGTTCGGCGGAACCGTCACATTCTCTCCGGAAGAAAAAATGCTCGTCACGCTCGGCCCGCCGTTTCTCCTGCTGATCTCATGGCTGCTCTCCCGCGCATTCTACTGCTGCGGATTCAAACGAAAGAAGGTGACCGAATGAAGGCACTGCTCCGCAAGGAATTTTATCTGTTCGGCGGAAAAAGATCGCTGCTGATCCTGGCACTGTTCGCGCTGCCTGCGATCCTGCTGAACTGGTCTGCGATCCCGTTTGCCTATGCGCTCACCGTTTGCATACTGCCGTTCAGCTTTCATACAAAGGATGACAGCGCACGCTGGTGGTCGTATTCCAAAACGCTCCCCTTTACCCGGAACCAGATCGTTGATGCGAAATATCTGTTTCAGCTGATGCTGCTTCTGGCAGTCGGGCTGATGCTGGCGGCGGAATATACGGTCAGCATTCTGCGGCACCCGGGGGATCAGCAGCTTCACATGAGCCCGTTTTTTGCGCTTTATCTGTTCTTTATCCCCTGCTTTGTCAGTGCGCTTTCATTCCCGATGCTCTTCTGGACGAAACGGCACGGCAGAAGCTGGCTGTCCGGTGTCGTCATTACGGTGATCGTAACGCCCCTGATCATACTGACGGTTTTCATTCTGCCGATATTTCTGCTCAGCATGGCCGAAATAGCAAACCCGCCCGGTGAGGTGCCCCTGACGTTCATCGTTATCGGCGGGCAGCGGTATCAGATCACGCAGGCGGTCGTCCGGCAGGCTTTGCGGATCGCAAAATGGGTCGTACCGCTTTTCTCACTGGCACTGTACGGCCTGTCGTGGCTGCTCTCCCGCAAAATCTACCGCCGCGGCAAAAAGCAGCGCATCCCGAAGGAATACCGCCCGCGTCTTCCGCAGAATCAGGATGACGATTTTGCCGTGATACAGACCATGTTCTTTCAATGATACGAACGCCCTCTGACCATTGCTGTCAGAGGGCGTTTCTTCTGTTATGATTCATTCAGAATTTTCACATGGTCGCTGTCCGTTACCGGTCTGCCGTCCTTACCGCTCAGATACGGCGAAAATGCCGGATGCTCACCGGAATTGTCCGTGATCTGAATCGTGACATTGCTCGCGATCTCGCTCTGATTGCAGCGCAGCAGCACCGGCGCGCCGTTATAGCTGCTGTAAATTCTGCCGTATTCCTTATTCTGCACCGGGTCAACCGCGGTGATGACGATATGCGCCTCGCTGTCACGCGGGATGATGAGATACATCTCCCCGCCGTCGGTTTCCGCATAATTCGCTTCCGGAAGCTCCGAAAACCACGCATAGGCTTGATTCTGCATCGGCAGCTCCATGAGCGCAACATTTCTGCGCAGCGTCTCCCGCAGGTCTGTATCCGTATTGCCGAGATACTGCACCGCACAGAAATCGCCGTCGCCGAACTCCCTGCGCAGCGTGACCTCCGGATTCCAGAGCGATCCCTCCGGATCGTTCAGATTGATCAGATGATCCATGATATCCCGTCCGGCAGCGGTCGTCCGATCGACATAATACCATGCGGCGGTCGCGGTGTGGCCGTCAAACAGGTCATAAAGATGCAGCGACACAATGCCGTTCTGCTCCGTATCAACGTCGATGAACTGCGGGATGTGATTCGTGCGGGAGCCGTAATACCGGCGCGCCATTGTGATGAGATCATCGTCCGAATAAGACTTCGCAGCCTGCGTCGTTTCCGCGGCAGTCGTTGCCGCCGCCGTCGCCGCAGAAGTCTCCGCAGCCGTGGCCGCAGTGGATGCAGCGGTCGTGCATTCAGTCTTTTTCGTCGTAACAGCTTCGGTTTCCGCTGCCGTGACGGTCGTTTCTGCCGCTGTTTCTTCGGTCACGGCGGTCGTCTCCGCCGGTGCGGCTTCCGGCTCCGGCTCGCCGCCGCGCGTACAGCCGGTCAGCAGGCACGCGGCACAGACCGCAATGCAGATCAGTTTCTGATTCAGATTCTTCATTTTCTTCTCCTTTTTTATTGCATCCTCTTATAAAATGCAGCCTGACTTTCATCAGGCTGCATCATTGCTATTCAGACGGCGGGGCCTCCGCTCCGTTGTCCGGCGGCGTGACCGGTGCCGGCGGATCAGATACCGGCGGCGGTGCGGGCGGATCGGATACCGGCGGATTCGTGACCGGCGGTACATCCGGAGCCGGCGGATTCGTCACAGGCGGAAGCGTGGCCGGAGGAAGCGTCTGCTGCTGCGGCTGCTGCGCCTCTGTCGCTCTCGATTCTGTATGCGAGGTCTTTGCAGTGGTCTTGGTCGTCTTGGTGACCTTCTTTCCGTTGCCGGACGTAGACATCGTGCTGGCGTTTGCAACCGGCTCATTCACCGGATTGTACGCATAGTACACAATGATCTCATAATCGTCCTTCGCGTCCAGAAGCTTGCCGACCTCCGGCTCGACATTGCACACATAGCCGTTCTTAAAGTTGTAATTGACCGTTGCCTTATAAATGACGCTGGCCTTGTTGCCGTATTTCGAGGTCGTCACAGCCTCGCCGTTCTGACCGTTCGCCGTGGTACCCTGCACCGTACCGGTGCCCATATTGTTGGTACCGCCGCCGTCAACGGCCTTGGAAAGACCCATTTCCTCCAGCTTTTTCAGATAAGACTGCAGCCGGAGCCCGTTGAAGGCCGGGATCGTGATGATCGAGGAGCCGAGGCTGACCTTGACCTTCATGGTCGAGCCGCTGGCGATCTCCGTGCCCATTTCAAATTCCTGCCAGAAGATCTGATCCTTCGCGATATGCTCGTCAAATTCGTATTCCGCTTCCAGATCCAGATCCATCTTTTCCTTCATCTCATCGCGCTTGATCTGGTAGTTCATGCCGACGAGATTCGGAACCTCGAACTCATATCGCTGATTTTCCTCGTTCTTGCTCTCCTCCGGCACATTGACGCTTTCCGTAACGGAGCTTTCCTCCTCCATCAGCGTGTTGTTCTGGTTGAGATTCAGGATCTTGGAAAGTGCGATCACCACGATCGTGACGATCGCGATAAACAGGAATGCAATGAGCAGCGGTGCGCGGATGCGCTCAAAGACTGTCAGCTCATCATCCCTGTAGCGGCCGCTGTTCTGCGGACGGCGGCTGTTCGGACGCCCCTGCTGCGGATTTCTGCGCTGTGCCGCGGAGCGGTTCGGTGCGCCGCCGCGGTTCGCGGGATTGCTTCTGGACTGCGTGCCGCTCCTGCGGGCTGCATCGCCCTGCGGACGGCCGCTTCTCTGCTGCCCGCTGCCGGAGGATCTGTGCTGCCCTGTTCCTGCGGATCTGTGCTGTCCTGTTCCTTCGGGTCTGCGCTGTCCGTTCTGCGGACGCCGCTGACCGCCCTGCTGCGGATGACCGCTGCGGCTGCTGCTGCGCGGTCTTGCCGCAGGCTGCTGACCTGTCCCGGCAGTTCTGTGCTGACCGGTACGGCCGCTCTGCGAATGCGTCTGGAAAACCGCTGTCGCTTCCTTATCGGGCGAACCGGCGGGGACACTGTCATCACTCTCCTGCTCCGGGAGCTCCTTGTCAAACAGCAGCATCACAAGATCGGTGATCGAACGGATGCGCTCGCTGCTGTCCAGCTTCAGACCCTGCATGATCGCCTCGGAAACATGCTCCGGGATCTGCGGGTTCAGCTCCGCGGGCGGAACGAGGATATCATAATCCTGTCTGGAAATCGCGTCGGTCGCTCTGCAGCCTGTCAGGATACGGTACAGCACTGCGCAGATGCCGTAGACATCCGTCCATGTGCCCTGCTGACGGTCTGCAAAATACTGCTCCGGTGCGGCATAGCCGTCAAACAGCTCCGCATCGAGCTCGGTATCGTTCGTGCGGACAGCCGAAATGCTGAAGCCGAGCAGCTTTAATTCGCCGCGCTCGGTGACGTAGATCGTCTCCGGGCTGAGACCTCTGTGCAGCACGCCTGCATTATGCAGCAGACTGAGCGTCGTGAACAGCGGCGGGAAGATCCGGCGGACGATGTTCCAGCTCAGTTCGCCGGCATTCTCCTTGAGATATTCCAGCAGCGTGCCGCCCTCAAGATACTCATACACCGCATAGGTCGTGTTGTTCTCCGAGAACATGTCAAGCGCGGGGTTCAGGTGGCTGAGATGCCGGAGCCGCGCTAACGCCTTGTTCAGCTCGGTATACTCCGCCATGAGTGCCTTGTACTGTGCAAGATGATCATAGTTGACATTGACGGCAGAGCTGTTCGGGACACGGCTGCACAGCCGCTCCGGAAAATACTCGCGGATCTGGACCTTGCAGTCGGTCGAGGTATCGTAGCCGATGTAGGTCACGCCCTCCCCGTTCGCCTCCAGCATTTTGCCGACATAGAACCGCTCATGGAGCATTGTACCGGGCTTCAGATAATTTGCCAGTGAGGTCGTATTCTGATCATATCCGCAATGCGCACAAACGCTGTCACTGCCCAGCGGCTCCATGCAGCCGCAGCAGAGATTGAGATCGCTCATTGCATTTACTCCTTCCGTACCCGCGCATCCGTCAGGCGCACCGGATCTGCGCACCGCGCGGGCATTCTTTGCAATAATCAATTTACATTTTATCAGGAATCCGGCGTTCTGTCAATACGTTTCCGGCCAATAAAACGATTTGCTTTCAAATTGTAGCTTTTTTGTAATGTTTTCGGGCGAATTGTACGAAATTCCGGTCGTTTCGTCAGCTTTTCCCTGTGTCGTCAGGTCTCCGGACTGGCCAGCAGCGAACCGATATAGTTCTTGCGGGTATCCGGGATCGCGGTCAGCGCACCGCTCTCGTCCCAGATGCCGGTGATAACATATGCGACGATATCGCCGGAGTCCTTGTCCTCGTAGCAGTAGCGGTATTCGCGCAGCTCGTTCTTGCCCTGCAGATACTGGATGCGGTAGGGCTCCAGCTCAAGCTTTGCCTCCGTATCCGCAACCGATGTGCCGAGGCTCACAAGCTGCGGGTCGATATAGGATTTGCGCTCGGTGCCGAAAATATTTTTCTCAAGCACCTTGTAATTATAGTATGTGACCGTGGTCAGGTCATCTGCATCCGTGTTGCAGAAGATCGCCCACTGCGGCAGCTTCACGCCCTCAATGCGGCAGCTCTTTTTGCTCTCGGCGATTGCCTGATACGACGAGAAAAGATTTTTCAGCGTCGGATAATCCGACTCGCTTTTCAGCGTCACATCAGCAGACTTCTCCGCGATCTTGAGCTGCGAGCCGATCCGCTCGGAAAGCTTTTTCGCATAGCGTGCGCCGTCATTGCGCAGACGACTGATAAAGATAAACAGGAACAGTGCCAGACCGAGCACCGCCATTACGCCCAGAATGATGAGAACGCGCTTCAGCCCGCTCTTTTTTCCGCCGCGCTTCTTTCCCGGTTTGCCGCGCTTCGGCGTATCCTGCTCCGCGACCTCAAAAGGATTGTTCGGCTCCGTGCGGTCTGCCAGACCTTCATTAAAGTAGTTCTCCATTGAGAGCTCGCTGGTTGTGTCCTTGCCTGCCATAGTAAACATCCTTTCCCCTTTTTATGATTCCCCGGATTATGATGCAAAGGTAATAAGCCCGCGTTCGAGCATTTTCTGTGCGGCCGTCAGAATTCCGAGCTTGCCGCTGCCGTATGTGATGCCGCCCTGCAGATAAACCGCGTATGGCTCACGCATCGGGCCGTCTGCCGAAAGCTCGATCGAGGCACCGCCGGTGAACGTACCGGCCGCCATGATGACCTTGCTCTCATAGCCGGGCATGTCCCATGCTTCCGGCGTGACGTAGGAATCGACCGGCGAGCCCGCCTGAATGCCCGCGCAGAATGCTTCCATTGCCTCCGGCGAGCGCAGTGCCAGAACCGTGATGATATCGCCGGCGGTTCTGCCCTGCTCCGGCAGGCATTCAAAACCGAGGCTCCGGAACAGCGATGCCGCAAAAGCACCAGTCTTGCGCGCATTCGCAACGACCTCCGGTGCCATGAACAGGCCGAGATACATCGAACGGCACTGGTTCAGCGAGCAGCCGACCTCCTTGCCCATGCCGACACAGGTCAGCCGGTAGGCACACTGCTCGACCAGCTTCGCGCTGCCGGCGATATAGCCGCCGGTTTCCGCGATGCCGCCGCCCGGATTCTTGATGAGCGATCCGATGATCAGGTCTGCGCCCGCATCGGTCGGCTCCTCGTAATCGACAAATTCACCGTAGCAGTTATCGACCATGATGACTGCATCCGGATTCACGCTTCTGGTGATCACGGCGATCTTGCGGATATCCGCGACCGTCAGCGCAGGCCGCAGCGAATAACCGCGGGAACGCTGCAGATACACGACCTTTGCGCCCCTGACCGCCTCCGGCATCGCGTCGAAATCGGGCGTGCCGTCCGGTTTCAGGTCGACCTGTCCGTAGGTGATGCCGTAATCGGCAAGCGAGCCGTTGCCCTTGCCGCGGATGCCGATGACCTCCTCGAGCGTGTCATACGGCGCACCGGTCACGGAGACCATTTTGTCGCCCGTGCGCAGAACGCCGAACAATGCCGTCGAGAGCGCATGGGTGCCGGATACGAAATGATGCCGCACCAGCGCGTCCTCGGTATGGAACACCTCTGCCCAGACCCGATCGAGCTTATCGCGCCCCACATCGTCGTAGCCGTAGCCGTTGGCACCGGCAAAGCAGGCCGCCGATACCTGCTGCGACTGAAACGCCTTCAGCACCTTTGCGGTGCCGTGCTGGGAGATCCGGTCGATCTCCTCGAACTGCGGTCTTGCCGCCTGCTCTGCCGCTGCCGCAGCCGCGAGCAGTCTGTCATCAAATGAAAAAACTGAACTCATGCCGTACTCCCTGATGTTCGATATGCCTCACCGCATATCATAATAGAATGCATCGGCAGCTTTTCGGTCTCTGCCGGTAAAGATCTGCTTCGTCAGCTTCCGGTTCCGGATCAGATACCAGTCCCCGAACTGATCGAATTTTCGGCTGGACGTCACCGGACGCGACTGTTTCAGCGTCCCCCAGCACTTGCCCTCCGCTTTTCCGAGCAGATTCATGCGCCGCGCAAAATCCATATCTTCGAGCGAGACAAGCGTCTCGTCAAAGCCGCCGACGCGCTCAAAATCAGCCTTGCGGAACCAGAACAGCGCACCGGAAAGATACGCGTGCTCCTTCAGCATCACCGGCAGCAGATTCCATGCGACATACAGCGTGGAACAGAAAATGCCGGGCGACATGCGGTCGAATTTCGGATTCGCGCCGCCGCCGATATACCGCCCTGTGCGCAGCATGGAACGAATCTCCCGCAGCGTGCTTTCCGGCATCAGCGTGTCCGCATCGACCGTCGCGATGATGCGTCCCTTTGCAGCCCGCACGCCGGTATTCCGGATGCTGCTGATGCATTTGTCGTCATTTACAAGGACGACCGCGCCGTATTCCGCGGCGATCTCCGCCGTTCTGTCGGTGCAGCGGTTCGCAACGACGATGATCTCCGTTCTGCACGGCCGCACCGCCTCCGCAGCTTTTTTCACGGCCGCCAGACAGCTGCCGATATACTGCTCCTCGTTGTGCGCGGGAATCACGACCGAAAAGGCCGTCCGTTCTGCCGCACGCATCACAGGATACCCTTTCCGCCGTCCGGCTCTGCCGCGTGGAGACGCTCCCAGACAAACTCCGATTCGATCAGCGTGAAACCGATCTCCTCATAGAAGCTCTTGCGGATATCCAGCGCGTAGAGGATGCCGGTCTTGCCGCGCGCTTCCAGATCGTTCGCGATCCAGTGCAGGAAGTCCCGCGCATAGCCCTTGCCGCGTGCTGCGACCTTCGTCGCGACCTGTCCGATCAGCACCTGATCGCCGTAGTCGTAGATCGCGGTCGCCGCCGTGACGTTGAAATATGTAAAGCACTGCCGCAGACCCCGCCGTACCATGTGCGAGGTATCCGTCAGCCAGATATCATGCGCGATCAGATTCGGGAAGCCCTCCGAGAGGATCTCGTAGACGTCGTCCAGACGGGGGGCGCGGTCAACCTGATCCGGATCGAATACCGGAGAGATGCCGCCCGGCTCCAGCCGGAACACCGACCGGTGCAGCTGCTGATAGCCCTTGAGCTGCAGCCCGGAGAGCAGCGACTGTGCGCCCTCCACGCGGAACGGCTGGTGCATCTCCACAAACAGCGAAAGCTCTGCATGGGCTTCCGCATCCTTCGAGAAATCCGCCTGCGTGCTGACCAGCAGCGTGCTGTTCTGCAGCATCATCCATGCGGTTTTGTCATGCGACCGCAGCCGGAAAAACCGGCAGAAGCTGTATTTTGTGCCGTATGCGACCATGTTGCAGAGGATCTTCCGCCCGTAATGGCACACAGCCAGCGACTTGCGGTCGATCTCGGTCTGCCGGCGAAGCTCTGCGATCATAATTCGGCCTCCTGAACTGCGGAAAGCATCTGCGCTGCGAGCGCAAGGCAGGCTTCCGCATCCGACTGCCGGATCACGGAAACAGGCGCGTGCAGATATCTGCACGGAACGCTGACCGCAAGCACTCTTGCACCGTGTCCAGCATTCTGAATCGCACCTGCATCGTTGCCGCCTGCGATCTTCGTTTTGGTCTGCCACGGAATGCCGTGTTTCTCACTGACCTGCACGGCAAGATCATACAGGGCCTTGTCATAGACCGTGCGGCCGTCGATGAACGAGATCACCGCGCCGCTGCCGAGCATACAGACACGGTCTGCGCCGACAGAGCCCGGAACATCCGCAGCGGTCGTTGCCTCAAAAACCAGTGCGAAATCGGGGTCTGCTGCCGCAGCAGCCACACCGGCTCCGCGGAGCCCGACCTCCTCCTGTACCACAAAAGAAAAAACCGTGTCATACGGCAAATCCCGTTCGATCAGTTCCAGCAGAAGCGCACAGCCGAAGCGGTCGTCAATCGCCTTGGAACGGAACGAGCCGTCTCCGAAAACCTGCGCATTCTCCTGAAAATATATGATGTCGCCCGGGCGGACATACTGCTCTGTCTCCGCCTTCGAGCCGCTGCCGATATCGCAGTACAGACTGTGGATATCCGCAGGCTTTTTGCGCTCGTCCTTGCTGAGCAGGTGCACAGGCTTACAGCCGATCACGCCGTTTATCATCTGCTTCCCGACCGTGACCTGCCGCCCGATCACCGCTGCCGCGCTGACACCGCCGACCGTATCAAAGCTGAGCGTGCCGTCATCGTGAATCTGCGTGACCATGAGCGCGACCTCATCCATGTGCGCCGAGCAGAGCAGTCTGCGCTTTGCGGGCTGTCTGCCTTTTTTGTATACGAGGATATTGCCGAGGCGGTCAACCTGAACGGCGTCCGCCGGCAGATCCATCTGCCGCAGCTCGTTTAAGATATATGCGCGGACTGCGTGCTCCCGGCCGGATGTGCCGAACAGTCCGCAGAGCGTTTCAAAGCGTTTCTGATTCATCATGCACCGCACCTTTCCGCATAGGCCGCAAGCAAAGCCGCGGTCTGCTCAATGTCGGTGATGTCGATGACCTCGACCGGCGTATGCATGTAACGGAGCGGCACCGAGACCGTTCCCGCCGCGCAGCCGGACGGTGCCAGCGCAAGCGAATCCGCATCCGTGCCGGTCTTGCCGGGCATGACCTCCGTCTGATACGGAATGCCGGCAGATTCTGCCGTTTCAAGCAGCGCATCGGAAAGCTCCGCAGAGAGCACCGAAGAAATACCGATAGCGGGGCCCTTGCCGAGCACATAGCATTCAGACGGCTCGTCATCGTGCGCAAGCCCGAAGGTCACATCAACTGCAATTGCATAATCCGGATGCGCATTCATCGCGGCCAGCTTTGCGCCGCGTCCGCCGCGCTCCTCCTGCCCGCTGAACACGACCGTCACATTGCAGGGAAGTTCCTGCTTTTTGCTGATCTGCTCCGCTGCCATGATGACAGCCGCCACACAGCAGCGGTCGTCCAGCGCAGAGCCGGTCATTCTGCTGCCGAGCAGCTTTTTGCAGGCGGTATCATAATACACCGCGTCGCCGCGTGAAACCTTCCCGCTGAGTGCCTCCGCAGAAGCAAATCCGAGATCGACACAAAGCTGTGTCTCCTCCGGAACTGCCTGCTCGCCGGTCAGCAGATGCGGCGGCAGTATGGAGATCACGCCGCGGAGTGTTTCCGCACCCGCAACAAGCACGGGCTGTCCGAGCAGCAGCCGCCGGTCAATACCGCCGACCGCGCCGATCCGCAGAAAGCCGTCCGGCGTGATGTCTGTCACAAGAAAGCCGACCTGATCGAGATGCGCACAGAGCAGCAGCGTCGGCTTGCTGCTGTCCTGCCCGATGTGTGCCGTGACAGAGCCGTCACAATAGGCGGCATCCGGCGCAAACGGGCGCAGAAGATCCGCAGCCGCCTGCCCGACTGCCGCTTCCCTTCCGGAAACGCCGCGCAGATCGGCAAGTGCCGCGATCATATCGTATGAAGAATCCATGTGAGATCCTCCTTTTTCGTCGAATGGGTCGAGATAACTATACAGATTATATTATACCAGAATCGTGCGGAAAATGCAAGAAGGAAGTCCGGTTTTGTCGATTGCGACAAATCGCGGCAGAGGAAGCAATCCCCGCTTGACATTTCACACAGATTCGTCAAAAAGCGGTGTTCCGGCTGCGTGCGCCGTACTGCAAAAATCTGCTGCATATTCTGCCGCAGGATGCACAAGATAATACCAAACTCAAAAAGGAGAATGCGCATGATCGAATATGCAAATCTGATACGGCTGAAATCGCCCCCGACTGTCGCGGCATGGAGCAGCGTCGCCGGAAAAAAGGAGGGCGAAGGCCCCATGGCGCCGTACTTCGACCGCATCGAGCCGGACGGGCATTTCGGGGCGGAGACATGGGAGCAGGCCGAAAGCGAGCTCCAGCGGCGCACGCTCAATCTGATGCTGGAAAAGGCAGGCTGCTCGGAGGGCGATATCAGCTGCATTTTTGCGGGCGATCTCATCAACCAGTGCACCAGCTCGACCTACGCGCTCCGGCATCTCGATATCCCGTATCTCGGCATCTTCGGCGCGTGCGCGACCTTCGCGGAGGGACTGCTGCTCGCCGCCGTGATGCAGAGCGGCATGGAGCTCCCGCGCTGCGCCGTACTGACGTCCTCGCATTTTTCCAGTGCCGAACGGCAGTTCCGGTTCCCGCTCTCCTACGGCGGACAGCGCACGCCGAACGCCCAGTGGACCTGTACTGCAGCGGGTGCGGCACTCCTGACGCCGTCCGCTGCCCCGCCCTATCTGCGCGGCATCTGCATCGGACGCATCCGCGATCAGGGGCTGACCGACGCGAGCAACATGGGCGCGGCCATGGCACCCGCTGCAGCCGATACGATCGCGCGGTATCTCTCCGCGACGCGCACCCGTCCGGCGGATTACGATGCGATCGTGACCGGCGACCTCGGGGCGGTCGGCAGCCGGCTGATGCTGAAGCTCATGGAGCAGAACGGCTACGACCTGCGCAGCGTACACCGCGACTGCGGCGTCATGATGTTCAACAGCAGCACACAGGATACCCATGCAGGCGGCTCCGGATGCGGCTGCTCGGCAAGCATCATATGCGGGTATTTTCTCCCGAAGCTGCAGAGCGGCGAGCTCAGAAATATCCTTTATGCGGCGACCGGCGCGCTGCTCTCCCCGATGCTCTGTCAGCAGGGCGAGAGCATCCCCGGAATCTGTCATCTCGTGCATCTTTCGCACACGGACGGAAAGGAGCAATTATGACGTATGTATGGGCTTTTGTAATCGGCGGGCTGCTCTGCGTGATCGGGCAGCTTCTCATCGACGAGACAAAGCTGACCCCGGCACGGATCCTTGTCGGTTATGTGACGGCAGGCGTCGTGCTCGGTGCGCTGGGCATTTATCCGCATCTGACGGCACTTGCGGGCGCGGGGGCATCGGTGCCGCTCAGCGGATTCGGCAATCTGCTGGCGCAGGGCATCCGGGAGGATGTGCAGAAAAACGGGCTGCTCGGCGTCCTGACCGGCGGGCTGACGTCGGCAGCAGGCGGTATCACCGCGGCAATGCTGTTCGGCCTCCTCGCCTCCCTCCTCTTTCGCGCCCGGGAGAAATAGAGGTGTCTCCGACGGATCAAAAATGGGGCTCCGCCCCAAACCGCGCGGAGCCCGCGCTGGCGATTCCCTCCGGGGACGGTTAGCGAACCTCTCCCAATTGGCCAAGCACACGCCGCAGAGCGGCTTCTTTGGCTTAGCTGCTCCCAACGCTGAAGCGCGCCGGCAGCACAACACGAAACACAAGAGGGTGCTGACGGAACGGTCGGCATTCGTTGTGCATTCAGCTTCCGGTCGGGCGGTAGGCTGACGGCTTGCAGCCTGTCAAGAGTTTTTGATCCAGCTTTTTTCAAAAAGCTGGCGAGAGTCAAACATGAAGGAACTTGTTTCTTCATGTTGGAGGCAGAGCAGCCTCTGGTCGCGCTCCGCAGAGCGCGAAACTCCCCTATCGTCAGGCGCACCGCAGGGGTGAATCATCAAAACGCTCCGGGGGAGCGTTTTGATGAGAGGGGGGCCCTGTAAGAGAGGGCCCCCCTAGGCGGATTGCAGAGCAATCCGCAGCGCGCATGAAGCATAGCGATGACGCTAGTCAGAGCGAGCTGAATGCGCAGGTTTCCAAAGGGCGGGAGCCCTTTTGGGCGGGCGGGCAGTACCCGGCGGGGAGCGGCTTCTGAAAGGCAGCTTCTCGCAATGCTGAAGCCCCCATTATCTTAGACCGCAAATGCCCCCGTTCCGATGCACCGTATCAAATCCGCTACTTAAATATCAAGCATTTGCCTTAAATATGAACAAACTGAAAATAAGCCTCTCACCCCCTTGCAATCTCTCCGGATATATGATAAAATATGAGTACGGGTTTTTTACAGACAGATGCCTGTATATTAGGAGGAAAGATATGAATTACGGCTATTTCGATCTCAGAAACAAAGAGTATGTGATTACGCGTCCCGATACCCCCGCAGCGTGGTCAAATTACCTCGGTGATCCAGAATACGGCGCGATCATCACAAACAATGCCGCAGGCTACAGCTTCGTCAAGAGCGGCGCAAACGGCAGAATCGGCAGATTCCGCTTCAACTCCATGATGGCACTTCCCGGCCGCTACATCTACATCACTGACAAGGAAAACATGGATTACTGGTCTGCTTCGTGGCAGCCCGTCGGCAAGCCGCTCGATCAGTATAAATCAGTCTGCCGCCACGGCACCGCATATACCGTCATCACATCGGAATATGCCGGAATCAAAACCGAAACGACCTACTATGTGCCCGCACAGTATGAGGTCTGGCAGTGCAAGGTCACCAATACCTCGGACAAGCCGCGGAAGCTCTCCGTCACCGGCTTTATCGAGTTCACCAACGAAAGCAATTATCAGCAGGATCAGGTCAACCTGCAGTATACGCTGTTTATCTCCCGCACCAGCTTCGACGGCGGGAACCGCATCGTCCAGCATATCAACGAGAACAGCGGCAGAGATGAGACAGGCTCCAACCATATGGAGCGTTTCTTCGGTATGGTCGGCGCACCGGTCAACTCCGCGAACGGCGACCTCTCTGCATTCATCGGCCCGTACCGCACCTATTCCAATCCGATCGCAGTGGAAAAGGGCGTCTGCGACGGCATGATGAACTATAACAGCAATTCCTGCGGTGCACTGCAGTCCGATATTGAGCTGCAGCCCGGCGAAACCAGAGTGCTGACCTACGTGTTCGGTCAGAAGAATTCCGCAGAGGCTGTTGAAATTCTTGCAAAATATGAAACCGCCGGTACCGCAGACAAGGAAATTGAAAATCTCCGCAGCTACTGGCATGAGCAGCTCTCGCATTTCGAGGTCGAGACACCGTCCGACGAGTTCAATAACATGATCAACGTCTGGAATGCATATCAGTGCTTCATCACCTCGATCTGGAGCCGTGCGGCCTCGCTGATCTACTGCGGCGAACGCAACGGCTACGGCTACCGCGACACCGTGCAGGATATTCAGGGCATCATTCACCTGAATCCCGAAATGGCACTCAACAAGATCCGCTTTATGCTGTCCGCACAGGTCGATAACGGCGGCGGTCTGCCGCTGGTCAAGTTCACGCACAACGCAGGCCACGAGAATACGCCGGATGATCCCGCATACGTCAAGGAGACCGGTCACCCGTCCTACCGCGCTGACGACGCGCTCTGGCTGTTCCCGACGATCGTCAAGTATATCGGCGAAAGCGGCAATCAGGCATTCCTCGACGAGGTCATCGTCTATGCGAACGGCGGCGAGGATACCGTTTACGATCACCTGAAGCGCGCGATCAGATTCTCTATGGAGCGTCTCGGCGCACACAATATGCCGGCGGGTCTGCACGCGGACTGGAATGACTGCCTGCGTCTCGGCGCAAAAGGAGAATCCACATTCGTCGCATTC
Source organism: Ruminococcus sp. Phil11 (assembly GCA_001940925.1). Taxonomy (GTDB): domain Bacteria; phylum Bacillota; class Clostridia; order Oscillospirales; family Ruminococcaceae; genus Firm-04. The sequence continues at coordinate 3,733 of MSGZ01000025.1, read as the reverse complement.
CAGCTTTATTACGCGATCCGCGAAATGCAGGAAATGGCAAAATCCAAGAACGATACCGAGTATCTTGCATATCTCAGCAAGACGAAAGAAGCACTCTCCAAAGCACTCGCTGCCTGCTGGGATGAGGACCGCTTCATCCGCGGCATCCGCGAAAACGGCGTAGTTGTTGGCGCAAAGAAGGACCCCGAAGCGAATATGTGGCTGAACCCGCAGAGCTGGTCGGTCATCTCCGGCTTTGCTTCTCCGGAGCAGGCAGATACCGCAATGGAGAGCGTACACCGCATCCTGAATACGCCCTACGGCGCAAAGCTGCTGGAGCCGCCCTACATCGACCACCCGTTCGAGGGCGCGCTCATGCATATCTTCAATCCGGATACCAAGGAAAACGGCGGTATCTTCTCGCAGTCGCAGGGCTGGCTGATCCTCGCGGAATCGCTGCTCGGCCACGGCGACAGAGCGTTTGAATACTTCATGGAAACCGCACCGGCTGCCATGAACGACAAGGCGGAAATCCGCGTCATGGAGCCGTATGTCCACGGTCAGTTCACCGAGAGCAAGCGTTCACCGTTTGCAGGCCGCTCCCATGTGCACTGGCTGACCGGTACCGCTTCGACGGTCATGGTCGGCTGCGTCGAGGGCATCTGCGGTATGCGCACCGAGCTGAACGGCCTGCGCATTGACCCTTCGATCCCGTCCAAGTGGGACGGCTTCAAGATCCATAAGCTGTTCCGCGGCAAAAAGCTGAATATCAGCATCGGGAACCCAAACCACGTTCAGAGCGGCGTCAAGGCGATGACCGTCAACGGCAAGCAGATCGAAGGCAACTTCCTGCCCGCCGATCAGCTCGAAGCCGTCAACGAAATCAGCATTGTCCTCGGATAAAAGCGGTATCGCTTCGCGATGATCCGAAATGGGGCTCCGCCCCAAACCCGGCTGGGGACATTGTCCCCAGACCCCATTATAATGAACAAAAAGGACGCTGACAGAGAAGTCGGCGTCCTTTGTTTATTGACTGGTTCATTTCCGGCAGGTTTCAGTATTGTGAAACGTAGATTCAAAGAAGCCGCGAACAGCGGCGTGCGAAGTCATATATTGGGAGAGTTATGCCGAATGCTCCCGGAGGGAAACGGAAGCGGGCACTGCCCGCCGCCCCGCGCCCAACGAAATTAAACCGAGAACAAAACGATCAAGCGAGGATGCAAAAAGATACCAATCAGCCCAATAAAACAAAACCGAAAAAACAAAAGGCACCGACCGCTTCCACAGTCAGTGCCTTGGAATCATATTACCGCGCCAGCAGTTCTTCCCATGTCGTGTTCTTGCCGGCCACGCTCCGCTCTGTGTAATACTTCAATATCAGCTGCGCATCTTCCACGCTGATCGTCATGCTGCCGTCCACATCCGCCGTCCGCTTCTGCAGCGCGATCAGCGTACTCGGCTTGCCCGCGATCGACTCCGTATACGCTTTCAGGGTATTCTGCGCATCCTCAATGCTGACAATGCCGTCCAGCGTGATATCGCCGCGCACCTCCTTCAATGCCTCAAACTTCATCTCATGCCCCGAACAGAATCCGGCCGTTTCACTCGGATAATACGCCCTCAATACGCCGGTATACATCCCGAGATCGTCATTGCAGATCAGCGTAAAATCGCCGTTCAGCTTGACATCCGGATTCAGGATCGTGAGCGTTTTCAGATCGGAACACCAGTAAAACGCTTTCTTCTCGATCGCCGTCACATTCACCGGCAGCGTCACGGATTCAACGCCCTTCATCTTCGCAAATGCGTTCTCTCCGACCGTCCTGACGGGAAAGCCCGCAACATCCTCCGGAATGACAACATTCTTCGGGACCTCGCCCTCTTTATACCCGCAGACTGTGATCGCGCTGCCCTGCTTCTGATAAACAATGCCGTCCAGAACGAGCTTGTTTTCCGCATCAAACGGCGAGGTCGTTGTCGTGACCGGCTTGGTCGTCGTGACCGGAGCAGTTGTCACCGTCGTCGTCGTAGTCACAGGCTTCGCTGTCGTCACGGAAGGATCCGGAGCCGTTGTATCACCCCACCACCAATCCGGTACGGGCTCTGTCTCTGCACGGGACGTCGTCGTGACCGTAGTCGTCGTTTGCGTCGTTGTAGTCGTGGTAAGACCGGTGGTCGTCGTCACGACATTTTCCGGATCCAGCGGCTCAAAGCGGTACCCGTTCTTTTGGGCATACTTTTCCGCAGTGGACCCGACATAGCCGCGGATCGTGCCGGTGTATACACAATTGCCGCTCTCATCCGATTTATTGCAGATTGTATTTGAATCGTTGTAAATCAAAGTTGTCCGATCCAGAAACGTGACAGTTTTCAGAGCAGTGCAGTCAGAAAGCACCCCGCTGTAAACAAAAGAAGTACCCTTTGGAAATGTGACATCCGTAAGCGAACTGCAGCCCTTAAACGCATCAAATTCGATCGTGGACATGTCCGCAGGAAACCGGACACTTTTCAGAGATTTACAGTTTTCAAATGCGTTTCTTCCGATATTTTTCAGCGAATCCGGAAGATTCAGTGCTGTCAGTGATGTACAGTCTTTGAAAGCCATATCATGAATCTGTGACAGACCGGAAGAGAAATTGATCGTTTTCAGTTTCGGACAATTCTGGAAACAACCGTCATACAAAAATGCAACACTTTCCGGAATTGTCAGCGTCACAAGCGTCTGGCAGCCGCTGAATCCGTTTGCAGCGACCGCAGCCACACGCTTACCCTCAAACTCAGACGGAATCTCATAGTTTGCCGGAACCTCGCCGCTTTTCCAAAAGATTTCGACCCCGTCCACGATCTTCGGCATCACAGGAACAGATTTAGCGGCGGCATTCACACCGGCAGAATGCGTTTCTGCAGAGACCGTCAGCGAACTTGCTGTCATCACCGCTGCGCAGAGCATCGCGATCAATCGAATTACTTTCATCATAATCACCCTTTCATTGTCAGTCAGGCAGATGCCTTATAAAAATTATAACACAACAGCGGCCGATTTGCAAGACCTTTTATAAAAAAGAGCATACACCGCTTGTGTGTGCTCAAAATATTATTCATCCCAGTAACCGTTTTTCAGCCGGTCAAGCGAATGCGGGCTGACATACTGCGGAAAACGGCCGGTTTTCTCGACGGTCAGGCCGTGCAGCATCCCGATATGCACGGAGAAGTGCCGGAACTGCATCAGAATCAGCTCCAGCCGTGTATACGGGCAGTCAGGCGGGCATTCGTTCAGCATGGTATCTGTCAGATTTTCCAGATAATGCATTGTTTTTGTACGGACGGATTCCAGCAGGTCAAGCAGCTCGTCATCGCTCCATTCATGCGTGATCGGCTTGAACGGGTTATCGGAACCCGGCTCAAATCCGGGCCGCTCTTTATACTGAAACGGGTTGAAATACCATTTATCCGCCGAATGCAGCGTGTGATAAACGAACCGCCATGCAGGCGCGCCCTTCACAAGCGCATTGCGGTCATAAGTTTTCAGCGCGATGATGAGATTAACAAAGTTCGCATCTGTCTGGCGTGCGATCATTTCGCATACGGGTTCCATACGGCTCCTCCTTCCGAAAGCAAAACGTCCCGACCGAAGCCGGGACGCAGAATGGGCCATCAGGGACTCGAACCCGGGACCGACCGGTTATGAGCCGGGAGCTCTAACCAACTGAGCTAATGGCCCGCAGATAGAAAGAAAACCCAGAGCGAACTCTGG
>MSGZ01000024.1:246089-344778 GCA_001940925.1 Ruminococcus sp. Phil11 | reverse complement strand
GGATACAGAGCAGTATCTGACGGAGCTGTTCTCGCAGCCGGCAGGAACAATTCTCCTTCCATTCACTATATGATATTCAGACAGGCTCACCGAGGTGAGCCTGTTTCTTTGATACTATGCGCTTACTGTGAAATAATGCTCTTTTGCATATTGTTCCAGCATGATTTTCTGATTGATAATGCTGTTGCTGTCACCTTGTGCTTCATCATCTTTGGATAGTCTTGCGTAAAGCGCTGTGATTTTTTTCATTCGCCTCACCGCCATGAGAAAACCTGTGTGGTTGTGGTGGTAGCCTTGGTGGTCGTAGTCATAGCAGGTGCGGTTGTAGCTTTGGCTGCCGTGGTCGTAAACTTAGCCGCTGTGGTTGTTGTCTTGAATGCCGTGGTAGTTAGCGCTTCTTTAGTGATGATTTCAAATGGGACGAAATACGAAGTTGCATATTTTTCAGCTGCAGAACCAGAAAAGCCTTTGATTTTAAGATGCGGACAATCAGAAAGCGCTGTCATCAATGCGGAACCGATAAGACAACCGGAGATAATTTTTTTGAGGTTCATAACAGATACTCCTTAGAATGTTTTTAGTAAGACTGAGTAGTGGGATGATACTGAATCGTGATTTCTTATATCCGCATTATCACTAATCCAGATTATTGCAAATATCTCTTGTTTTTGTCAATATGATTCCGCTCTTTCCAATAAAACGTATGAAAAAGCCGCCGGAATATCACGCTCCTATGTGCAAAAACGGCAAATATCAGAAACAGGTGCCGGATTGCTTTCCGGCACAAAATATAACAAACACCCCTGCGCATCTCTGCACAGGGACGTTCTCTGTCATAGGAAAAAAGGATCAGTACAGGACACAGCCGTACTTGTTCCGCGCACCGTTTGTGTTGTTGACAAGCTGTGTCAGCAGCGTGCTGTCCGTGCTGTTCACCTTGCCGTCACCGTTGATATCTGCTGCAAGATGACGGAGATAGACATCGCGCATCGAATTGGACAAATTGCCCTTCAGCAGATTGGACATGACGGTACGGTCCTTGGAATCGACCAGACCGTCTGCGTTGACATCGCCCTTCTTAAGCGGTCTTTCCACCCAGCTGAACCGCCACTCATAGCCGTCGCGCTGATAGCTCAGTCTTCCGGACGAATCGCGGGTGAAGGTCGCATTCAGCGCCCAGCGGATTCCGCACTTGTTATCCTTATTGCAGTCCGCAAATGTAATGGTGCTGCCGTTCACGCCGGTAATGAAAACACTGTGGCTGCTGTTCATGGAGCTTCCCTTATAATACTGATCAACGCGCAGATGGTCGCCGATCTGGGGCGTATAGTTCACATCGCTGTTCTGCACAAAGGTGTTTGTTCCGAAATAGTCAACCTGCAGCTTCTTTGCAAAGCCGGCACACTGATAGTACGGCTCGTCATACTGCCAGTAGCAGGTCCAGAAATCCGGATATGCAGTCGGTCCCATCAGCATATAGGTGGATGTATCATCCAGCCAGCCGTACTCACTGGTCTTATCCGGATTGCCGGTATTCCAGTAGCGTCCGGACGGCAGCTTGCGGCTTTCCGCACGCACAAAATCAGCCATATAGTTCGCATTTGCGGCCATCTGCTGGGAAGGCGCCGTCTGGTAGCAGATTTTCACATCGTCAAAGGCCTTCTCGATTACGCGGATCTTGGCGACATCATTGTTGAAGTAGTTCTGTGCCGCCTTTACGACTGCGGCACGGCAGTCCAAGAAGGTTGCCTTTGTGGCATCGCCGGTATAGTAGTTAAAGTTGTCGAGGGAATAGTACCAGATTTTTGCAAGATCGGTCTGGGAGATTCCGGCATTCTTTCCGGCTGTATACATCAGATATGCGGCACGGTCAAGAACTGTTGTGCCGACATAGCAGGACTTGTACGGATACGGCTCAGTTCTCAGCCAGTCCAGATTATTCTTGAAATCCGTGTAATTGCTGTAATACTTGATCTGTGTGGTGACTTGCGGGTTGTTGGTCGCACTGGGATTCTTCATATCTCTGAGCGAATACTTCTTCGTGTGATTTTGGGTGTTATACTTGAAGATATCCGCTCCGACCTTCCAGTCAGGCTCCGGCTCGATGAGCTCGCCCAGAATATCGCAGTATGCTTCCATGATTGCTTCGGTCTCCACATCCATGACGTTCGGATACCATTTCACCTTCTGATAGGCAACAAGGTGCGTGAACTCATGCCCGACAACGCCGAGATCAACAGCCATGTTGTTGAAGGTGCTGTCGGCGGAACCGAATGCCAGGAAGTTGATCGGCTCATCCGCACATTTCGGACTGTTGTGAATCCAAACATCGGAACGTGCATCACCGGGATTCTTGAACTCAAACACATAGAGCGCCGGATTGCTCGCACCGCTGAAATTAAAGTTGTAATGGCCGAGTGTCCGCTGATAGAAGTCATACACCTTCTCCGTGTTATACATCATCTCAGCCTTGGTATTCCACCAGGAAGAATTCCGGAGCAGCGGCGTTCTGTTCTCAGCAGTCGGCGGCTCGAAGGGCTTTCTGACATCACTCGGGTCATACTTGCCGTCTGTGATGACACGGATATTTTTGCTCTTGTTCAGCATCCAGGTCTGCTTCTTGTTGTAATCGTATGCGCAGGTCACATACTTCTGGCCGTCCTTCACCGATGTAAACGGCGTGCCGACCGTTGAAAGCGCGCTGTCGCCCGGATAATCAACCGCCTGTGCCGGCATTGCTGCCGGGAACGCCGATGCGAGCAGACAGAAGGACATTGCGGAGGCTGCGATTCTTTTGAACTCTTTTCTCATTTGTTTCACTCCTGTTGTAAAAATATTTTTGTCCCTGATGCGAAAAGAACGTCAAATATCTGTTGTGAAGTGCGGCTGTGCTGCATTGCCGGATCGGATCCGGTCGCTTCAGAACATTTTTAGTATAACATATTGCGGCAAAAATCACTAGTATATTATTGCGGCATTTTCGTGATTATTTGGCAATTAAACATTCACAATAAGAGGCAGCCACATTTTCTGCACACGGATTACTGTGCATTCTGCGGATCGCCCGATAAATTCTGTCTAGATTCAGGCATTCCGTTAATTATTGCATTCCGCAATATTTGGTCTTTCTTATACAAAAAGAACAATCACCCGCCTGCCGCTGCGGCAAACGGATGATTCTGATCATCGGAAAAACTGCATCTCCGCATCGGCATTTCTGCGTGCGGTCACTGCCTCTCGTGGAAGAAATACGGCAGGATGTCATAGATATAATAGTCATGATAGTTTCCGATTTCAAGCGTCTTATCTCAATCGATGTGCTAATATACGAAATGCCCTCATCAAATTGAGGGCATTTCATATTTTTTCTATACAAATAATTCTTCACTCTATAGTAGGAGAATCCTTGCTGTGCTGCTTTTCCTGCGGTTTCTGTCCTGCCTGCTTTCGCAAGTACGGCGCAGCGATGGGATGCCGTAAAGATGCTGAATAAAAACGATCTTGAACAGCACGACAGGATCGACACTCGGTCTGCCGTTGTTATGACAATACAAATCACTGACAATCTCGTAGATTTTTCTGAAATCCACTGCTTCATCAATCTTCCGCAGTAGATGGTCTTCCGGTACAAAACTGTCTATGCAGAAATATTCCATTTGATTCCGTTCTGCTCTGTTTTCACTTAGCATTCTTACTCAGCTCCCTTCCCCTATATTATACCATAAAAATGCGAAAAAGCCTAGCGGTGGCTAGACTTTTTCGACAGACTGAAACCGAGCACTAGGATCGACCTAGTGCTCGGTTTTTGTGGTTTCTGATGCCAAACCGTTTCATCCTTCTGCGTCTAATTTACTCTAAAACACTCCAATGAAGTATTATTGATTTTCCCAAACAGTCTATGAAACTGCTCAGATCTATTATACTCCTTTAGACACCGGATTGGAAGACGTGGAACATTATACCCTTACCAAAGAAAAACGGAGAAACGCACTTTGGTTATAAAGACCATGTGAAATGCGATGCCGACAGTAAGTTGATCACAAGCTACGGAGCAAGTGCCGCCTCGCTTCATGACAGTCAGATGTGTACCGAATTATTAGATGATGATGACGAAGTTTTCTATGCCGACAGCGCTTATTCCAGTGCCGAAATTGCCGCAAATCTTCCTGAAAACTGCAAGAACGAGATCTGTGAAAAAGGATACAGAGGTAATCCTTTGACCGAGGAACAGAAGAAAGAGAACAACCGCAAATCAAAAATCCGCTGCAGAATAGAACACATTTTTGGATTTATGACAAACTCGATGAAGGGTATCACATTGCGCTGTATCGGGTTCAAGCGTGCGTGGACACAAATTGGACTCTTGAACTTAGTCTACAATATGTGTCGATATAGATTTTTAAAACGAGCCAGTGCCTGATATGGGATAACTGCGCCCATTTGAAGAAAATGGGTGATAAAAGCCACAGAAACAAGCCATTTTCAAGCGATATTCACTCTGATTTGGAGTGAGTGTCGCTATTTCTATATCTGACTGAGTTTTTAAACGCATTTTAGAGGGTTTTTAGAAGTGCCCTATTGTTAGTTCAATATCACTATTGTTGTAGAACCCTTTCAATGCATCAATGGGCAGTATGATCGTTCCAGCCGACCGTTTTGCGATCGGTCGGAAGAATTGGCTTTTTTACAATACAGAGAACGTCACAGCATGCAGTGCGATCCTGTATTTGATTATTGCGAACGCGCAGGCAAACGGAATCGACACAGAGCAGTACCTGACGGAGCTGTTCTCGCAGCCTGCCGGAACAATCAGCTTGCCATTCAATACTTGATAATCAAACAGACCCACCTTCGAGGTGAGTCTGTTTCTTTGATAGTATATGTTGACGGTTTACGCTTACTCCGTTTTTCATCAACAGACAGACTTTATAACCATGTACCGGTTTTCCAGAGCCTCACCAGTCACAGCATCGACATATACTTTCGCTGCCACCTCACAGAGGATCGTGCTCATCCCTGTCCCGAGCTCATAACGGTTGATCTGCGGATCGGAAATAAGATAGGCCAGCCTTTCCTCCTCCAGAGAATAAACCAAAAGCTGCGGTTTCTCTCCGAACCGTTCTGAGGGCTGATAAAGGACATCCGGCAGATCGGGCAGCGGCAGCGCGGCTGCATACGCCTGCGCGGTACGAACCGCATCCGCTTCCGCAATGCGCGGCGCGGCGATCGCCGTATCAAGCTTTTCCTGAATATCCGCAGTCAGAAAATCTACTTCCGTTTCAAACCTGCCGTCATAATACTGCTGAATATGGATCTCATAATGCTCCGGGTCCAGCAGAACATCCTGATAATACACCCAGAAATAGAACTGCTTTCCGATCTCCACCGTTGCATCGTTTTTTTCGTGCAGATACGTCATGCCGTGCGTTTCAAACGTGAACTGCGAAAAATCAATATCCGGCACGCGCGCCGTGACTGCATCCTGCATCTGACGCCGGAAGGCTTCGTCCCGCTTGTCAGCCGTGCTGCCGGTCAGTCTGATCTTCAAATCGCCACTCCCCTCCTGTTCCGTTATGCGCTGTTTTAACGCCGTCAGATCCCTTGCACTGAGGATCTTGTCAGAATCAAGATCCGCTGCCCGCCAGCTTTCCGGCGTTGATTTTTTCAGCAGCCAGCTCTGCAGCATCACTGCATCTGCTGCCGTGCAGGTCCCGTCCAGATCGCAATCTCCGGGCAGCACGATCCGGAACTGGAACCGCTTGCTGCCGTAATAAGGATTATGTTCTGTTTCCTTGGCCGAAGCCTCAACTGTTACGACGCCCGGCTTAACGCCTGCGCTGGTCTGCTCGCCGTCCTCGCTGACAATGCGGAAGGTATAGACGCCTGCCGGAATTGCATCCTGTCCGGGCAGGCGCAATGAAAATTCCGGCGTGATCGGCTCCCCCGTATACAGAAAATCCGGCGTACGGTCAGGGAATTCCGGTGATGAAAATGCCAGATTCGGTGCGACGACATCTTCCGCTGCTGCCTGATTCTGCTGCATCAGCAGACCTGTGCACAGGATCATGGGAACGGTTGCCAGAATCATTTTCGCGTATCTTGTCATAAAAGCACTCCTTTTCCGGCGGAAGCCCCACCTGAAGTCCGCAGGGGCTTCAGGCAGGATCCGTACCTGTCGGATTACGGGTTATTCGGGAAATTCGGGGCGATCGTAAACGGCGCGGGCGTAAATTCGTACGAATTATACGCATTCGACCATGCAATGGTTCCGACCGTGATCTCATTCTCCGCCGTACACGCTGCGAGCAGCTTGTCCGCTGTCAGGAGAACCGTCGGATGATTCAACGTATAATCCTCATTGACAGACTCGATCTCCAGTGTGTAGGTCATTCTGGTTGTCACGTTTTTCTCATATTCAGCGATGCTTTCCAGTGCTGCACGCTGCTGTGCATCCAGTGTGAATTTCACATCATAGGTCTGATCCGGCCGCTGATAGAGGTACACCATCAGGGTTTTGCCGAACTGCGTGTGCCATGTGCCGATCCTTGAGACGGTCTCGCCGTTCTGATCGGTCGTATGGTCAATATCCGGCAGGCCGAGCGTAAAGTTATTCGGATAATCCGGATAAGCAGGATCGCTCACGTATTCCCGCATTTCCTTGGTCGTGATGCGGAATACCTGCGTGTGTTCATTCGGATCGACATTCAGATCGTAATAGTGGATCGGAACTGTCTGGCTCTCGTTTGCCGTCACGGTGACACCCTTGACAAAATAATCTGCTGCGCCTTTGACCGAGATCGTATAATAGCCTGCCGGAACAGTGACAGGCAGCGTATAACCGGTTTCTGCGCCGACTGCTGCACCGGTCTGATAGGTCCCGTAAACATGTCTTCCGTCCGCCCCGATTGCGGTCAGTTCGACCTCGCAGTCAACCGGAAGCGAGTTGACGAAATCATGTGCACAGACCGTGATCTCGCCGGTTCCTGTTGTTTCGGAAACAAGGCTGACAGCAACTTCCGTCGCATTGTATCCCATGTAGAAATTCTGGCGGAATCCTTTGTAGCCGGGAGCCGTGACGATCATGTCATAATAACCTGGCTTGATGGCTCCGCCGAGGGAAGCCAGCGACACCGCAGAAGCCTGCGAACAGCCGTAATCGCCGAGCTTCACCGTGATATCCGCTGCAGGGATCGGCGTATTTGTCGAATAATCCACGGCATGAACAGTCAGATTATAACGTTCGGAAACAGTGCCCCATGCGCGTTCAAATGCCGCCGAGACCGCTGACAGCTCTTCCGGCGTGTAATTCTTTGCCTTTGCGGCACGCATAATGTGACTGCGGAAGGAATTGAGATTGGAGAAACCGCCCGCATATCTGCCCATTGCCATGGAATTGTAATAGAGATTGTAAAGCCGCTGACCGGAGATTTCACCCTGATGCTCCAGAATATAGGCAGGACGGATCACATACGGGATCAACTGATATTTGTCTCCGATGTACGGATTGTCAAGATTATGATAGTAATTCAGTTCATTCGCTGCATTCCGGTATCTGTCAGCCTCGCCTTCCACAGTGACCGGACCGCGTGCTGCACCGCCGGGAGCCCATTCCTTTGTCAGAAATGCGCTGAAGGTATCCGCATAGCCTTCATTGATACCGCCCGCGACCTCATTATATATCTCCGGAGTACCGAACGAGCCGAACACGCCGTGCGTAAACTCATGCGTAATGACAGAAATATCACAGCCCATCGTATATGCGCCGGTATATTTTGCACAGATAAATGCGTAGTTCTTATTGGAATAAGCATTATCGTGGTTATACACTGCATCGACACCGCAGACGATATCGCCCTTCTCAATATTCAGGTCATCATGATCATAGACGGAGTAGGTCTTTCTGTTCAGTCCGGATTCATTTGCATACCACTTGCTGACGCGGATCAGATTGAGATATGCAGAAACAGCACCGGGCGCGTAGAAATACGTGCGGTCCGCGCTTGCCGGATCCGTATCGACCGTTTCCGTCGTGATAACGGGGTCTGCAAGGGGATTCGGCTGGCACTGACGCATTTCGATTTTCAGATTCTCTTCATCGTCAATGCCGATGTCACTTTTCAGAACAGAAAGCTTATAGGCAGAATTAGAAGAAGCTTCATTCACCTTTGTAACAGGGAAATAGTGCAGCCGCATCGGACGAGCCTGGAACGCCTGCGCTTCATGCGTGCCGATATTCTCATAGCCTCCCTCGTCCAATCCCTTTCCGAGATCACGGTCCCATACTTCGTCTTCAAAAACGATATGCGTCTGTTTCGCTGCCTCATCCGTGACGATATACGCAAGCCGCGGAGCCGCATCCTGTTCATTCGCATCCCATGTATAAATGACAAGGCGTGCAGTTCCGTTCACGGTGTTTCTGCGTGCTTCCAGTGCCGCAGAAGGTATCGTCGAAAAACCGTCCGGAATCGGCACCACATTGGATTCAAAGGTATAGAGCTTTCCGTTGTGCTTGACTGCAGCGACCAGAACCTCTCTGCCGAACACGGGAACGCTGTTGTAAAGCTGGTCAAAATGGAACCCGATCTGATAAACCGTTTCCTGGAGGTTCGCAGCAGAAAGCGTATTCAACGGAGCTGCGCCGCTGAAATCGACTGCGAGATTCTGCGAAAGTACAAGTGCCAGTGCATCTGCTTCGCCGGTGAGGGTCGCGGTGCAAGCTGCTGCATTGCGGTGGAAATAGCTTCCGTCCGGATTGGTGAAATCATCGTCATACGGTGAATTCGTGCCGTTCAGCGCATTGTGCAGCGCAAACTGATCCAGAACGGACAGATCATCTGCCGAAGCAATGATGCATTCCGCACCTGCGTTCATGCGATAGGCAAGCACAGGCACCTGACCGTCCGCATACACACAAAGACTGACATCCTGTGCACCGAACTGCGCGGCAGCCGCTTCTGCGGAATAAACAGGCGTCAGGCTCAATCCGCTGACCGGCGTATAATTACTGTCCACGGAAAGCGTATTGCCGCCGCGTCCTGCAACCACGGTCACGGATTTTCCGTAAACCGGAATGCCGTGATAGACCTGACTGAAGAAATAGGACTTGAAATCGCCCTCGTGATCCTCATAAACAGAATCCAGAACAAGGTCTGCGCTCAGATCACAGATCCCGAGCAGTTCCCGGATACCGGAAAGCGCATCCCGTGCAGAATGCTCGTCTGTGACAAGGACTTCGCTGAATTTGCCGTCGATCATCGACACGGTGCCGTCATCGTTCTGAGTGATCTCCAGCGGATAAGCCGAATCCGCATTCATATCCCGCAGATCGGAGATGCTGTAATGATGACCGAGCACCAGCTCATTCAAATAGTGCTCATCCGGAATGACCTCGGTCAGGCTGTATTCCCCGAGCTCCGGCGTGCCGTTGACCTCACCGATGAATCCGATGGTGACAGTCCCGTTCGGTTCAATGACGTCGTTATAAACGCCCTTCATCCGGTACTGTCCGTCGCCGAGCGGCGTGCAATCTGCCGCCCAGCTGTTCGGTATCGCAGTGATCGTAAAGTTTGTATCAAACGTCAGCTCCCATGCGGAGATCGGCTGACTCGTCTGATTGTGAAGCGAAATCATGCCGTTGAACTGACTGCCCCACGCGCTGTATGAGATCAGCGAGGCATCAAAGCCGCCGGTCTTTTCCGCTCTGGTCTGACAAAGCGCGAACTGCTCCGGTACGGCTTCGCAGTCGTTCACCAGATATTCAAACGTCGCAGATTCACCCGGTGCAAGGCTGTCATTATAGCCTGCATTGCGGAAAAAGCGGATCTCTGTTGCCGTGTAATCCTCCCGGATTCCGTTGAATCCGTAAGCCTCGCCGTTCGGATTAAAATAGAGCATCCAGTTTTCCAGCGTATCGCTTCCGGTGTTCGACAGCGTTACGGTCACGCGGTCGGTGATGCCCCACGAATCCGCGATCCGGTATGCAACGGAATAGCCGTCATAGACATAATCAGCCGCCTGATTGCCTGTCGATGCATGTGCGGCAAGCGCAGAAAAAGAAGATACGGTCCCGATCGCAGCCGTGAATACGGCCGTCAGAACGGAAACCGTCCTTTTGATGATATTACCCACAAATATTCAATCCCTTCGTTAATGATAAGCATTTGCATAAACAGAATACTGCATTCAGATTTTTTCTGTATTTATTTGATGCTATCACGCTCCCCTGCTGACCGTCACGCGCAGAACATCACAGGCTGAACTTGATTGCGCTGACAGCCGGAATGAAAAAACCTCCTTTCATGCGGATTGAAACCGGCTTCCCCCAGTCCGGCTCCTGCCCTGTGTATGTCCGGTGATCCGCCGCGCTCCCTGACATTGATGCAACTGCGGTCCCGGCTCTTGAAACTGCATTCCGGAAACCGGATTTGCAATTTATTTCAGTATATCATGCGAACCGTGAGAAGTCAATATATACGAAGAAATAATTATATTTTCACGAATACCTTCTTCACGGCGATATTCGCTATCGTACGGCAATCCTTCTTGTATCAAGAATCGTATTTTATTTGACGTTGTTACATTCAGACTGACACAAAGAGGAATCGGTATGCAATCAGAAACTACAACAGCGCTCACAGCAGTAAAGCAGAATGTTCGTAACCGTAAAAACCATCCGCGCCTAGACCTCCGGTGTCCAAAATGGTATTATAAACTCCAAGCAGCTCCATGAAGTAATCTGGACAGTCCAATTTAGTCCATGGAGTAAATTGGACTCAATCAAACACAGGAGGAACAGATATGGTAACAGAAACAACAGCAGTCAAGCAGGAAGTGCGCCTGCGGGAATGGTCAGCGCAAGTAGAGGCGAAGCAGACAAGCGGTCTGACCGTCCCGCAATGGCGGGCTGAAAACGGCATCAATCTCAATACCTATTACTACCGATTGAAGAAGGTTCGGGAACAGTTTCTCCGATTCATCAGGCAAAGGCAATGATATGCCCGTCCGTCACAGCACGATCAAGCGCAGAAGAATCCGGACAGTGATCGACAATCTGATTCTGCTCGCAGGTCATCTGACTGATCACGCACGTAAATTACGACTTGCGCTCGGTCACTCTAACGGCTGGATTTGTACTTTCCTCAGAATCGCTGAAGCGTTTTGAGTTTTGCGGAATCAGGAATTCCCCATAACATTTTCACGATAAGAAAAGTTTTATGGCGCACTCAACTTCATGCGCACTGCGAATAGACTTTCACCCCGAAAGTGCGCTATAATTTTAGTGTGGGGCTGAGTATTCGGCTCGACTAAAATTTCAGAATGGTGGTGATGATATGGCTGCAACTTCTATCGCTGACAAGCTGGCAAAGCTCGAAAAGAAGATCGCCCAGCATTCACCCGCATTGCGCTGCGCATACATCCGCCGCATCGCATCGGTCATGAACGCCGCCGTCAGCGCCGGAAACCGCGAGGAAACGGAAATGCTGATATTCTGATAGCCCCAGTCCCTGACCATCTGATTGAAGCCCTTTGCCCCGAACTTCGTGACCAGCATATAGTATGCCGTGTTGTCAGAATAGCGCAGCGCGTAATCCATCAGCTGGGCAAGCGTATATTTCGTTCCGCAGGATTCCGCCGCCGGTACCGTCACCGCGGCTCTCAGTGTCTGCGGCTCTTTCGTTTCAAATGCAGCCTCATTCTGTCCGCAGGCCGTACAAAGAAGCATGGTTTCTGCGTCAAGCATCGCAATCAGTTGTTTCATCGGGACGTCCTTTCCGTTCTCACGAGCTTTCCGGCCTTCCGAAGCAGATGCACACTGATGTCCTGAATGATCCCCGGCGGATTACTCGCACAAACCATTTCTGCGGTGATGAAGCGGGATTCATACATCGTTTATGTAATTAGTATAACAAGGATTTTTTGGCTTTGTCAAGCCAAAATCTGAAATTTGTTGCAGAAAAAACGGACAGCAGAAGCTATCTCCTGCTGTCCGGGTTTTTATGTTATGAAATCCCGTCCTCAAACACAAAATGCCGGAGCATCATACCCTTTGCGCCGTCCAGTGCCAGCCGACCGGTCAGGTCGCTGCGCATTCCGTTCGGGTCGGGCAGCGATGCGGCGAACACGCCGTTGATAAAGACCTCCGTGCCGGTTTCGGTCGTTTTCAGCGACATTGTATTCCACTTCTTCGGATCAAAGCACTGCTCTGATGCATTCTTCTCCAGAAAGCCGCGGAACTCCTCGGAGCCGTGCCCGAAGGATGTCTCATAGGAAATCATGCCGTTCGGCTGCAGCTTGTACCAGTACCGCTGCTCGCCGTAGGGCTCGTCGTCCGGCACGGTATTTGCGCCGTAACAGGTCACGAAATTGAGGACGCCCGGCGATGCATCCGGCATCCGGAAGTCAAAGGACACGGTATACGGCACGGCATATTCCGGACCGACCAGCAGGCTCAGTGCGATCCCGCCCGCAGGCGGCAGCTTTGCTTCGGTCAGTTCGATGACCGGCATTCCCGCCCGTATCTCTCCGCCGCTGAACTGCTGCTCTGCCTTCTTGGTATCGGCCGTGCTCCATGTTTTCCATTTTGCATTGTTCTCGTATTCGGGCAGGTCGTTCTCCGGCAGATTCTTCACGCTGCGGATAAACGTATCCAGTTCGGCGCGTTCCTCATCGCTCAGATTTTCCGTGTCCGTCCGCCGCAGCAGACAGGGCATGACCTGCCAGCCGTCCTGATCATGACCGGCAACGATCTGCACCGCAAACATCTTCGGCTTTCCGGAAATCATCGTCTGCACGTTGACAACGGCATATCGCGCGCTGTCGAACTCCCGCAGGAAGAACGTCAGCGGGTCATCGGAAAGCCGTTCCATAGCTTCGGCGTGCTTCCGCGCCCGTTCCAGCCGCCACGCATCATAATAGGCAGCGGCCGCGGCTTCTGCAAGCGCTCTGTCCAGGATTCCCTCTGCATCCGCCAATTCAGCCTGATATTCAGCCTGATACATGTAATAGAGAATGCCGTTCATCATGCGCTGCTCCCATTCCGCCTCCGATATTTCATCCCAGAGCACCTGCAGTCCGGTTTGATCCGTGCCGTCCGGACGCATCAGCGACAGCTGCCGATCCAGCAGGCAGCCCTTCCGGATCGCATCGGCATCACCGGTCATGCAAAGATCCAGAAACGCGGTGATCGCTGCTTTGGCTTCCCTGTCCTCCGGCGTCAGATTCTCATCGCCTGCATCCTCCGCCGGAACGGTCAGCTCCGCATCCCCGTGATAATTCGGGTCATTGGCACGGTATTCATTCAGCTTCTGCCTTTTTTCTTCGTCCATATACGGTATAATCGTCTCGATCGGCTGCACATACCATTTTCCGTCATAGCGGATGACCTGCAGTTCCCCGTCCTCCTCCGGGAAAGAATTACCCTCCGGATCCGTGCCGGAGATCCTGACCGTAACGGCAAGCAAGCGGTCTGCGCGGCTGTAATAATCCTTTGCGGGCGTCATGCCGCGCATTTTTTCAGCTTCTGCATGTTTTCCCTTTTCTTCAAACAGATAGGCATAATACTCGCACAGCTCATTTTCAATGATTCTTGCGCAGTCGAGTGAATCTGTCGCATCACGGATAGAAACGATCTGATAGTCGGAGACACAGGTGAACGCATCCAGATACTCCTGCACCGTCGATTCGATCTGCTCCGGATCATTTTCATAGATCACATCGCAGACGGTCTCCATCAGCGAAAGCTCCCGCATTTTTTGCTGATCGCCCTTTTTGCAGGCTGCAAAGAACCGTTCGAGCACCTCCAGCGCAGCCGTTTCCTCGTCCGAGTACGGCATCACCGGATTCTGTGCGCGGTACAGGTTCCGGATCAGGAACCCGCCGCCGACAAAAATGCAGAGTGCCGCACAGACCGCGATCATTTCCAGTGCCCTGCGGCGGATGCGGATCGGGAGCCTGCCCGTTTCTTCGGGCTGACGAGGTGCCGTTCTGTTGACCGTTTTCTCGTCTGCCTGACCGATCGCCTGCAAGAGCTGCATTTCCGTCAGTTTCATAAGAACGCCTCCTTTTTCAGATGCTCCCGCAGCTTCTGCCGCATCCGGTGCAGCGTCACCGTGACGCGGTTTTCGGTGATGCCGAGCCCCGCTGCGATCTCCGGACCCGTCATCATATAAAAGTACCGCTGCATAAAAATGTTCTGCTGCATCGGATTCTGCTTCCGGAGAAAATGCCGGATGCTTTCTTCCAGCAGCGAGGCCTCCGCCTGCGCCTGCACATCCTGCCCGTCCGCGAGCACCTCGGCCAGCTCGTCCAGCACGAGGGACACCTCTGCCGCGCCGCGCTTTTCCGCTCTGTCGTAGGTATAGCGGTTAAGCGCGGTGTTCCGGACGACCGCAGAATAGTATGCTTTCAGATATTTCGGCTTTGCAGGCGGAATGCTGTTCCAAAGCCGCAGCAGCGCGTCGTTCAGGCATTCCTCGGTATCCTCTGCGCTGCCTAAAATCCGCATGGCGATCTGCCTGCCGAGACTGCCGTATGACGCTGTGATCCCGCGGAGCGCGGATTCCTCCCGCTGCTCTAATCCGCGAATGATCTCGCTGTCCTTCATGCTGTCCGCCCCCTTTCACCCTATATGACAGAAACCGTGTGCCAAACCTTACAGGTATTATAACAAAATTAAATGGATAATGCAAGCGGCGCGGAGCCCGCGCTGGCGATTCCCTCCGGGGGCGGTTAGCCGGACGCTCCCAACAGTCTGAACTGCACGCCGCAGAGCGGCTTCTTTGGCGTTACTGCTCCCCTATATTTATAGTGAATAACGAATGGTGAAAAGTGAAGAGTGAATAATATTTCAGATTTGCCCGAAGGGCACACCGCCGTTATTCACTCTTCGTTATTCATTATTCACTTATCACTTCGAGCGCGCGCACCCCCTCCGGCAGCATCTGCGAGGGCACACCGGATGCCGAAAGATGCAGCGATTCCGCCGCCCGCGATGCCGCACAGTAAAACAGACTGCGCTCGTTTGCGACCGCCTCCGCGGCAGTCCTTGCACGCAGCAGTGCCGCCGGATGCGGCAGCTTCTCCGCGGAGAGAAACGGCAGCAGCACATGCGCAAATTCCAGACCGCGCGCGTCGCGGTACGTGCTGAGATAGACCGCAGGTTCCCGCACACCCGCCGCGGTGTCTCCGTGCAGAATGACACTTTCATGCCCGTTTTTCAGCATCTGCTCCCGGACACGCAGCAGATCCTTTGTACTTCTGCACAGAACGGCCGCGGGCGCACTGCGGCTCAGCCGGACGGCCAGCTCTGCGGTATCGGCAAGCTCATGCGCTTCATCCGCATACAGCCGCAGAGCCGGCATTTCCGCGGACTCTGCCGTCTCATCCCCGCTGCGGATCGCCGCGAGAAAATGCCGGATATCCGCAGGAAACGTGCGGCTCCCTGAAAGCTCATACACCGCCCCGACCGGCAGTCCGGCGTCCTGCCAGTGATAGCGGCTGCCGGTGATGCGCTGTGCCGGATCGGCAAACAGCGTCATGGAGCCCTCCGGAGCAAGCGCGCCGAAAAGCGCATGAAGCATCGCCGGTGAGAAATCCTGCGCGTCGTCCGCGATGATATGCTGATAGCGAAGCGGCGTTTTTGTCCCGGACGCCGCCCGGCAAAGCAGCGCGGGCAGATCCTCCGCATCGAACCGCCAGCCCCCGAATGTGCGAATCTCCTGATAATTCCGGCGAACCTCCTCGGTGCATCTCCGCAGCCGCTTCTGATAACCCGACCCGCTGTCGTCCGCGGCGTGTGTGCCGTAGCAAAGATCGGTCTGCTGCATAATGCGGATCTCCTCGTCATAAAACTGCGAGGGCATGAAAAAAAGCGGCTCCTCCGGATGTGCCGCCTGACATTTCTGCAAAGCCTGCCGGATCAGGGCCGCTCTGCGGTGCGCGTCCAGAATGCGCCCGGTACCTGCGATCGCGCCGTAATATTTCAGGCTGCGCAGTGCAAAATCCGGAAAGCCCTCCACGGTCAGGCGGCGCGGCAGCGTCTCCTTTGCGGACTGCGTCAGCAGCAGCGACGCGAGCAGCCGGTTCCATGTGACGAGCAGGACCCGCGGTTGCTCCGGCTTTGCGGCAAAAAAAGCAGCCCGTTTCAGGGCGGCAGCCGTCTTGCCGCTTCCGGCGGCTCCGAGCACGACTGTATACCCCGCTGCGGGCATGGCTGTGATGATCTGATCCTGTGTGTACATACTGATTTCCTTTCTGTAATGTTTACTGCGACTGAATGCTGCATCGTTTGGAAAAATGATTGGGAAAAAGCAGAGCGCATTCCTGCGCTCCATGCTGTATTATACCACATTCAGAGCAGAAAAGGAACCTGTTTGCTGCATTTTCATTCGATTGGACAAAAAGCGGATGCAGTCCTGCCAAAAACGGGGCAGACCGCCGAGATTTCAGCAGACATCTTGCGTATCAGGCCGCCGGTGCATCATACAGATTGTCGGATTTTGTCGCAGGCCGCGCCCGTCCGGATTCGGCAAAATCAACAGCAGAGCGCAGGCTGTTTTGTGGGATCTGCCGATTTGTTACGGAATTGCTTGTATTTTATTATTTTTTGACTTATAATTTCAACAGCGGTATGAAAATGCCGCAGCTTTGTTGAAAGGGTGTTGAGAATGAAGGCAACACGAATGCTTGCCATGCTTTGCGCGGGGTGTCTGGCGTTTACGGGGATTGCGGTTGTTTTTCCGGCGGAAATACCTGCATTTGCACTGGAAACAGAGCAGCACACAAGCGGCAAATGCGGTGATGACCTGACATGGACACTGGATGATAACGGCACGCTGACCATTTCCGGAACAGGGGCCATGTGGGGGAATTATGGCGTGAACCGAAGTAATTGGAACGGTGAAAAATGGGACGACAGTCTTGTCAAAACGGTGATTCTTGAATCAGGCGTTGAAACGATCGGAAACTGGGCATTCAGCGGATGCGAAAACCTTACAAAAGCTGTTCTGCCGGAAGGAATCATCAGTATCGGATACGCCGCTTTTACTGGCAGCGGATTACAAGAAATCAACTTCCCGGAAAGCTTGCAGTCAGTTGGTGCATATCCCGAAGATGACGAAATGACGTATGGCAGCAGAGCATTTACCACTCCGGGCGGTTGGGCTATAGACGATCAATACCATGATGCGCCTGTTCCGTGGCTGGAAGAACAGAGAAAGAAAAACCCGCTTGTCATTGTAAACCATATTCTGATAGACGGAATGACCTGCTCCGGAGATGTTGTGATTCCGGAAGGCGTTACAAGAATTGAAAACTGTGCATTCGGTGATCTGGCCTACGGCACTGCAAGAATCAACTCCGTTCAATTACCGTCTACTCTGAAATGTATTGCCGGTGCTGTGATTCCTGTTTTCGGAACAGAACCGCTGAGTATCCCGAACGGCACAGAAAGAATTGAAAAAAACTCCTTCTGCGGAAACGAATTTCCGGAAGTCACACTTCCGGAAAGCCTGAAATATCTTGATATGGGTGCATTCAAATGTATGGAATTGCCGTGTATCAATATATTGAATCCTGAATGTGAAATGAAAGGGGAATTGAATAGCAAGCTGCACAAAATCCGCGGCTACGAAAATTCTACCGCCGAAGCTTATGCCAAGATAAACAATATCCCGTTTGAATCCCTCGGTGCAGCACCGAAATACGGTGATGTCAACAACGATGAATCCGTTGACCTGAAAGACGTCACCCTCATGCGCCGCGCACTGGCAGGCTGGGACGTCACGCTGAACGAAACCGCCGCGGACGTCAACAAGGACGGCTCCTTCGATCTGAAGGACGTTGTGATTCTCCGCCGGTATCTGGCGGGCGGCTGGGAGATCGAACTGAACTGAATATCAGAATCGCTGCAGTACCGCCTGCAGCGATTTTTTTGCACCGGTATTCCCGCATCAAAAAATTTTCTCATACCCCCTTGACAATTCACTACAAATGTAGTATAATACAGTCAACTACAACTGTAGAATACAAAAAGGGGGCTATGATATGGAGCAGAAAAAGCTGCCGGACGCCGAATTTGAGATCATGAAGGCGATCTGGCAAATGCAGGAGCCGGTCACATCGGCCATGGTCACCGAACGCCTGCGCAGCACGCTGCCCGCCAAGGAATGGAAGCCGCAGACGATCCTGACGATGCTTACGCGGCTGGAGCAGAAAGCGTTTCTGCGCTCGGAAAAGCACGGAAAGGAACGCGAATACTACGTTCTCATTCCGCAGCAGGACTATCTGCAGATCGAAGCAAGCAGCTTCCGGCAGCGGTTTTCCGGCGGACGCTTCACCGGACTGGTCAAGGCACTCTGCGATACAGACGACCTGACCGCCGCGGACATTGCCGAACTGCAAAGCTGGCTGGAAGAAAGGAGCAAAAAATGAGTATTTACTATACAATCCGTCATTTTCTCCATGATATCCTGAACGAATACTTCCTGTCATTCCTGATTCAGGGCATTCTGATCTGCACGGTCGCCATGAGCCTGATCGCGGCCGCCGCTTTGCTCATCTCGCGCAGGCTGCAGAGGAAACAGTCCGCATCGGGGCGATGCCTGCTCTGGTGGATCATCGGCATCGGATATCTGATCCCGTTCAAGCCGCACCCCGCCGGAGCCGCCGCGACCGTCGTTCAGAATGAAGCCCGCGGGCTGTCGCCGTCTTTTTTTCCGTCAGAGCAGTTCGTGCTGCTGTTCGTGATCTGGCTGGCCGGTGCCGTGATCTGCACGGTCAGAACCGTCAGCCGGCAGGCGCAGTTCAGCCGGAGCATCACCCGGCTGCGCAGACCTGCACACGCACCCGTGCAGTATCTTTCTGATCTGCTCTGCAGCGAGCTTGGCATCACGGAGCATATTCCGGTCTATACCGTTCCGGTCATTCAGACGCCGATGCTGACAGGCATCCTGCACCCCTGCATTCTGCTGCCGGAGCAGAAATTTGATCCGGCAGAGCTGCGGCTGATCCTCAAGCACGAGCTCTGTCATTACCGCCGCGGCGATCTGTTCTGCAAGCTGCTGTGGATCGGCTGCCGCGTGATCCACTGGTTCAATCCGCTGATGCCGCTGCTGATGCAGCAAACGGAGCAGGACTGCGAGCTCGCCTGTGACGAGGCGGTCATGCAGAACGAAACGAAAGAATCTGCGAACATTTACTGTAAGTCGATTCTGCACGCGGCGATGCGCCGTTCCGGGCTTCATTCCGATCTGACCGTCGCAACAAGCTTCTCCGGCAGCAAGGAAATGCTGAAAGCCCGTCTGCAGGCGATCCTGTCCGGCGGCAGAAAAAGACGGTTCCTGTTCATCGCCGCAGCAGCGGTCATTCTGACAGCCATGACCGGCAGCATCCTTGCTTATGCTGCAACCGATGCCGCGCCCGCCGCCCCGGATATACCGGAGCAGACCGGCACCTTTGTATCCTCGGCACCGGCTCCGGCATGGGAAGCTGAGACCTATACGGTGCCGCAGTATGAGGAAGTATTCATGGAACACACGGTACCTATGGCAGCGAAAAGTGAATAATGAATCACGACGGGTGAATAGCTGCGCAGACGATCACGCAGCTATTCACTTTTTTCGGCATTTTTGATTCAAGATACGCACTTGGGAGAAGCAGCTGAACAAAAGCCGCGATCAGTGTCGGGCGCTGCCCGCTGTTTCCGTTTTGTAATTGCAATTTCATGCAAAATCTGCTATAATAGCGTTATCAACATCCGCTTCAGCCGAACACAGGAGAATCACCATGAACCGTAAAAATAGCCTGACCGCGCTGCTGCTTGCGGGGAGCCTCGCACTGACCGGCTGCGCGAAAACACAAACGGAAAGCACCCCCGACAGCACCGCCGTACAGACGACCGCCTCCCCTGCCCCGGAGCCCGCGCCGGTCACCGTGCAGGATGTGCCCGCAGACTTCGCACCGCCGGTCTTTTCCGCAGAGGGCGGCTTCTGTGACGCGCCCTTTTCGCTGACGCTCTCCGCAGCGGACGACGCCGCAATTTTCTACACTCTGGACGGCAGCACACCGACCGTCAACAGCACGCGCTATACCGCGCCGATTGAAATTGCAGACCGCTCCGCCGAGCCGAACACGATCAGCGCGGAGACCGGCATCGCACCGACCGGCATGTTCAGTCCGCCGGTCACGCCGCCGGATAAGCCCGTAGACAAGGCGGCCGTCGTGCGGGCATTCGCCGTCAGTGCGGACGGCATCCCGAGCCCCGTTGTCTCGCAGACCTATTTCGTCGGGTTCAAAGATAAGGCGAAATTCTATCAGGATGTGAAGATCGTCTCCCTGCAGACCGACGCGGACAATCTGTTCGATTACGAAACCGGCATCTATGTCCTCGGAAAATGCCATGACGACTGGAAAAACGGCGACGCATACGACGCCTCCGTGCCGGTTTATTTCATGCCCGCGAACTATACGCAGAAGGGCAGGGAATGGGAGCGTCCGGCGGCGATCCAGATTTTTGCGGACGGCAAACCGGTCGCTGCGGAGAACGCCGGCATCCGCATCCACGGCGGTGCCACGCGCTCCTACGCGCAGAAAAGCCTGAATGTCTATTTCCGGAAGCAGTACGGCGCGTCCAAGCTGCAGTGCGACCTGTTCTCCGGCAATGTGACCGGAACAGACGATCCCGGCAGACCGGTCACTGTATTTGATTCATTCATGCTGCGCAATGCCGGCAACGATGCCTATTATACGCGCTTCCGCGATAAGCTGAATCAATCGCTGGTCTCGGGATTCAGCTTCCTGACGCAGGGCATGGAGCCGTGCATCGTGTTCCTGAACGGCGAGTTCTGGGGGAATTACGAGATCACCGAAAAGATCGACGCTTCTTATATTTCGTCGCATACCGGCATCCCGAAAAAAGATATCGTCATCGTCAAGAATGAGGAGCCGGATGCGGGCTCCGAGGAGGCATTTGACAGCTGGCAGCAGCTCCGGGAATATATCCGCGGGACCGATTTTTCCGATCAGGACGCATACGAAAAGCTCTGCGCGGCGATCGACATGCAGGGCTTTGCGGAATACGTCAGCAGCGAGATCTATGTCAACAATATCAACTGGGATTCGAGCAATATGGGCATGTGGCGGTCCGAGGCCTATGACCCGGAGAATCCGTGGTCGGACGGCAAATGGCGGTTCCTCATGTTCGATACGGAATACAGCACGAACATTTACGGCGAGGCGAAGCCCTCGGACAATACCTTTGCAAAGCTGATGAAAAAGGACAATTTCATCGGTGATCTGCTGAAAGCGGCACTGAAAAACGAAGGTTTCCGGCAGCAGTTCCGCGAGACCTTCACGCAGATCGCGGAGCAGAATTTCAGCAGCGAACGCGTCAATGCGGAGATCAACAAACTCGAGGCGGAGTATCACGATATGACGGTCGCGACCTATAACCGCTTCTGGTGCGATTCGCTCGGCGGTACGCAGGCGGAGCGGAATTATCAGCAGGAAGTGCAGCAGGTACGGCAGTTTTTTGAGAAGCGCGGCGAACAGATCATGAAGCATCTCGATAAGCTGCTGGAAGATGCAGCAGAGGGGTAACGCAATGAAAAAGGCACTGCTTTGGCTTGCGCAGTTTATCGTTTTCAGCTGCCTGACCTTCTCGGAAACCGTATTTGTATACAAAGCGATCCTGATGCACACGCATGAGCGGATTACAACATGGCTCGGCATTCTCATCGGCTCTCTGCTGATCGCGGGCATCCATTTTGCACTGCTCCGGCTGCTGAACCGGAAAGCAAAGCTGCAGCTGAATACCGGCATTGTCTATGTACTTTCAACAGCGGCGGCCGCCGGACTGTGCTTTCTTGCAGGGCTCCGGTTTGACCGGCACGATCTGATGAAACCCGTTGATTTCAACAAAGAGGTTGACTATCTGATCCTGTTCCTGTTCTCGCTGTGGCCGGTCGGCTGGTCGGCCGTCATCAGCATCCTTGCAGGGAAGCAGAAACCGCACAAAGCCGCAGACGAATCATAAAAAATGAGCCGCGCTGATATCCGTGTCAGCGCGGTCTTTCTGTTCGGCAATATTTTCCGCTTGACATTCCCGAACATTTGTGCTATAATGCAAAAGAACAGATGTTCTTTTGTGAGTGAACGGGGGTGGTATCATGACGCCGCAGTATATCTGCATTGACCTGAAATCCTTTTACGCATCGGTGGAATGCGTCGAACAGGGGCTTGACCCGCTGAACACGAATCTGGTCGTCGCAGACCCGACCCGCACCGAAAAAACGATCTGCCTTGCGGTCACGCCGTCCCTGAAAGCGATCGGCGTACCGGGCAGGCCGCGGCTCTTTGAGGTGATCGAAATTGTCCGGCAGGAAAACGAACGCCGCCGCAGCCGCGCACCGGAGCACCGGTTTACGGGAAAATCCTGTCAGGCTGATGCGCTGGCCGCCGACCCGCGGCTCGAGCTGGACTATCTGGTCGCACCCCCGCAGATGCGGCGGTATATGGCTGTCAGCGCGGAAATTTATCAGATCTATTTGAAGTATATTGCGCCGGAGGATATCCATGTGTATTCTGTCGATGAGGTGTTCATGGATGTGACGCATTATCTGGAAACCTATCGCTGCACGGCGCATGAGCTGGCACTGCGCATGATCCGCGATGTGCTGAAGCAGACCGGCATCACCGCGACCGCCGGGATCGGCACGAATCTGTATCTGGCGAAAATTGCAATGGATATCGTCGCAAAAAAAATGCCCGCCGACAAAGACGGCGTGCGCATCGCGGAGCTGGATGAGTTCTCCTACCGCCGCCTGCTCTGGGATCACGAGCCGCTCACTGATTTCTGGCAGATCGGCAGCGGCACCGCAAGGCGGCTGGAACACGAGTACATCCGCAATATGGGGCAGCTTGCGCGTGCATCCCTGCACAGCGAGGACAGGCTGTTCAGAATTTTCGGCGTCAAGGCGGAGCTGCTCATTGACCACGCATGGGGCTGGGAGCCCTGCACCATGGCGGATATCAAAGCCTACCGGCCGGAGAATCACAGTCTTTCGCAGGGGCAGGTGCTGTCGGAGCCCTACACGCCGGAGAAAGCGCGCCTGATCGTGCGCGAAATGACCGATCAGCTGGTCTGCGATCTTGTGCGCAAGGGCTTCGCGGCCGATCAGCTCGTGCTGAATATCGGCTACGACCACACCGGCATTCCGGCGCATTATGACGGCGTGCTGACGGCTGACCGCTACGGCAAGCTGCTGCCGAAGCCCGCGCACGGCTCCGTCAGTCTCGGGCGGCATACGGCATCGGCCAAACGGATCATTGCGGCGGCCATGCAGCTGTTTGACCGCATCATTGACAGGGAGCTGCTCGTCCGGCGGCTGAATGTCGCCGTCAATCATGTGATCTGCGCGTCGGATGCGGAGGAGGCTCCGCCGGTGCAGTACGGGCTGTTTGACGATACCGCGGCGATCCGGCGGCGGCAGCAGCAGGAGCAGGCTGCGGAGCTCCGCGAACAGCACCTGCAGGAGGCAGTCCTGAAGATTCGCAGCAAATACGGAAAAAACGCAGTACTCAAGGGCATGAACCTCAAAGAGGGCGCGACCGCCCGCGCCCGCAATGAACAGGTCGGCGGGCACCGGGCCGGGAGCCCGCGCTGACAGTCCGGGCGCAGCAAGCCGGTCTGCCGCCGAAAACAAGGCACCGATGCATTGCACCGGTGCCTCTGCATATGCGGAAAAATGAACGGTCAGTCGGTTTCCGCGCTGTCCGTCTTTGTGAACATCACATCAAAGAACCTGCCGTCCTCATGAAACAGCATCGGGATCCGCTCCGGCGTGACCGTGTTTACGCCGGCCTGTGCAGTTTTGCCGTCCTCTGACGCGATCCCCATGCTGATGACCGCCGACAGCTCACCGACGCTGATCTGCAGCTCGTGCGCGGTGTCATACCGGACAGGCATACTGCCGTGCGGCGGAAGGTCGCCGCTGAGAAAGACATAGCTTCCCGTCTGCGTCCCCTCCGGCAGACCGGTCAGCCCGGCAAGCTCCGCATCAAAATCAAGCTCGACGTTTGTTCCGTCGCCGCCGAAGCGCATCGTGCCGTGCTCCGAGACAAAAACGCCGTCATGCGCGGCGGGTTCCGGGGTATCCGGCTCATACGGCATATTGCCGGGATTCGGGCCGCGGAAGCCGCATCCTGTGCAGAGGATCTGAACTGCGCAGACCGGCAGGCAGCATTTTTTCAGGATGTGCATCATAAGATCAGCTCCGTTCTGTAAAATGGGTGCAGATATGCAGGCGGATACGGTACCCGAAAGGAACGGGCCCGTACAGGTCACAGTCTCATTATAGCACAGAAATGCGGAGCCCGTCAATATGCAGGAGCGGCCGGATCGCAGCAATATTTCCGGCGCAGGGCTCTGCCGGACCGGAAGATACGCATTGTCAGCAGCACCCCGATCTCCGACGGCCCTGCACGCCGCTTGCTATTTTGCGGGATTTGTGATATAATAGAAACCGAACAGGAGGGGATCGCTTGCTCAGTGCACATTGCTTTCTCATCGGCCTGACCGGACAGACCGGCGCAGGCAAAACGACCGTCAGCCGCCTTTTCGCGGAGCAGGGCATCGCCGTCATCAATGCGGATGCCGTTGCGCGGGAGGTCGTGCAGCCGGGACATCCCTGTCTGCGGGCACTTGCAAAGGTCTGCGGAAACAGGATCCTGCAGCCGGACGGTCAGCTCGACCGCAAAGCGACTGCCGCGCTCATCTTCTCGGATACGCAGGCAAAGCAGCGTTATCTTGCGGTCATGTACCCCTATATCACCGCAGCCGTGCGGGAACAGATCGCCGCACTGACGGCCGCCGGAAATCAAACCGTTCTGCTTGACGCGCCGACCCTCTTTGAGAGCGGGCTCGACCGCTTCTGCAATATGGTCATATCGGTCACGGCGGACAGGGAATCCCGCAAGGCGCGCATCATTGCCCGCGATACGCTCACCGAGGATCAGGCCGAGCAGCGCATGAACGCGCAGCATACGGAGGAATTTTTCCGTGCGCATTCCGATGCCGTCATCGAAAACAACGGCGACCCGGATGTGCTGCGGGAAACCGTCATCAACCTGCTGAATCCCCTGCGATGTCAGCAGAACGCTGATACGCAGAAAAACGATATTTCAAAGGAGGAATCCCAAATGGAACAGAAGGACGCGCTGAAGCAGCTGAAGGAATCGCTGCTGATGCAGAAAAAGAACGCAGCACTGCTGCTCGATGACGAGAAGATCGCAAAATGCGACGATTTCTGCGAGGGCTACAAGACCTTCCTTGACCGCGGCAAGACCGAGCGCGAGGCGTGTGCATACGCAAAGGAGCTGCTCGAGGCAAAGGGCTTCCGTGCATGGAAGCGCGGCGACGCGGTTCAGGCCGGTGACAAGATCTATCAGGTGAACCGGAACAAGGCGATCATCGCGGCGGTCATCGGCACCGACCCGCTGGAATCCGGCATCCGGCTTTCGGCAGCGCATATTGATTCGCCCCGCCTTGATCTCAAGCAGCAGCCGCTCTACGAGGATACCGAGCTGGCACTGTTCAAAACGCATTATTACGGCGGCATCAAGAAGTATCAGTGGACGGTCATCCCGATGGCACTGCACGGCGTCGTCGTGAAGCAGGACGGCACATCCGTGACCGTTTCCGTCGGTGAGGACGAGAACGACCCGGTGTTCTGCGTGACCGATCTGCTGCCGCATCTGGCAACGGAGCAGGTCAAGCGTCCGCTGGCGCAGGGCATCAAGGGCGAGGAGCTCAATCTGCTGATCGGCTCCAGACCGTTCCGCAGCGACGAGGGCAGCGATCTGGTCAAGCTGCGCATCATGCAGATCCTGAACGAAAAATACGGCATGACCGAGGCGGATTTCCTCTCCGCGGAGCTGGAGGCCGTTCCGGCAGGCAGAGCGCGTGACCTCGGCTTTGACCGCAGCATGATCGGTGCATACGGCCATGACGACCGCGTCTGTGCGTATCCGTCCCTTGCGGCGATGCTGGATACCGAGCACCCGCAGCATACGGCCGTCGTGATCCTGACCGACAAGGAGGAGATCGGCAGCGAGGGCAACACGGGTCTTTGCTCCGCGTATTTCCATGATTTTATGAAGGATCTTGCGGCGGCATTCGGCACGGAAGCACATACGGTCTTTGCGCAGTCGCAGTGCCTGTCCGCGGATGTGACCGCAGCCTTTGACCCGACCTTCTACGATGTCAACGACCGCAAAAACTGCGCGTATCTGAATTACGGCGTCTGCATGATGAAGTATACCGGCGCGCGCGGCAAGAGCGGCTCCTCGGATGCATCCGCGGAGTTCATCGGCAAAATGCGCAGCCTGTTCGACAAGGCAGGCGTGATCTGGCAGACCGGCGAGCTCGGCAAGGTGGATATCGGCGGCGGCGGAACCGTTGCGGCGTATCTTGCAAACCTGAACATTGACACGGTCGATGTCGGCGTTCCGGTGCTCTCCATGCACGCACCGATGGAAGTTGTCAGCAAGATCGACGTTTTCATGTGCTACGAGGCGGTCAAGGCATTCAACGAATCGTAACATGCAGCCTTTCATACGGAAGAAACAGGCGTCGGCCGGGAACGGTCGGTGCCTTTCTGTATGTCAAGGTATCACGACAAGGTATCAACCGTAATAACATGATATCTTGAAATGATGCCTTGCCGCGGTACCATAAAAAAGACGCCGACCGGGAACGGCCGACGCCTTATTTTTTTCGTAAACACGTGCATTATCAGCAGATGCGCGGCAGCAGCTCGCCCTTCGGCTGCGGGAGAACGGTCTGCGTGCCGATCTCGGTCTCCATGATGACCTTGCCGGGGTTCTCTGCTGTGACCGTGCCGATGACCGCGGCGTTCTGAGAATACTTGCCGCGGCGGAGCTGTTCGACGATCGCGGCTGCGTGCTCCTGCGGCGCGAAGATCACGAGGCGGCCCTCACAGGCGAGGTACAGCGGTTCCAGACCGAGCATCCCGCAGACGCCTTTGACGCGCGGATCGACCGGAACGCTGGCTGCGTCCAGACGGATGCCGACGCTGCTCTGCCCCGCAATTTCGTACAAAACCGTACCGACGCCGCCGCGGGTCGCGTCACGGATCACATGGATCTGATCGGTGACCTGATAAAGGCTTTCGACCGTTCCCCAGAGCGGCGCGCAGTCGCTGTCCACATCAGATTCGATACCGAAGTCATCACGCGCAAGCAAGATCGTACAACCGTGCCGCCCGACGTCTCCGCTGACAATGACTGCGTCTCCGGGCTTGGCAAGGGTTCCGGAGGTATGCGCCTGCGGCATGATCTCACCAATGCCGGTCGTCGTAATGAATACGCCGTCGCACTGGCCTTTTCCGGCGACCTTCGTATCGCCCGCAACAATGCGCACGCCGACTTCGGCGGCTGTTTTCTCCATAGCTGCTGCGATTTCCTCGAGCGCGTCCATGGAGAAGCCTTCCTCAATGACAAATGCACAGGTCAGATAGAGCGGTTTTGCGCCCATACAGGAGAGGTCGTTGACCGTGCCGCAGATCGACAGCTTGCCGATGTTGCCGCCGTTGAATTTCCACGGAGAGACGATGAATCCGTCAGTCGATGTCGCGATCATGCCCTGCGGCTGCGGAAGTACCGCGGCATCATCGCCGGTAAACATCGGGTTCGCAAAATGCGCCTTGAATACGCTGTCAATCAGCTCGTTTGTCTGTGTACCGCCCGCGCCGTGCGCAAGCGTAACAGTCCGTTCGCTCATGATCATGAACTCCTTTTCAAATTATCTTGTTATACATTTTCAATCAGATGATCTCAAACATACCCATAAAGCCGCGCAGCCTGGTACCGATATCGGTCTCAGGCGGCAGCAGAGCCATCGCAACCTGAAACGGCTCGGAAGCGTCCGAATCAGTCTGCGCAAGATAGGCATAATCGCCCTGAATATCCGTGACGATGTAGTCATGCGGTTCCATAAAAATCACCTCAGGAATACTGATAATACGCGGCACACGCGCCCTCGTCGGAAACCATGCACGCGCCGACCGGGTGCAGCGGGGTGCATACCTTGCCGAACACCTTGCAGTCGCATGGTCTGATCTTGCCCTGCAGGACATCACCGCAGCGGCATGCAGGGTTCGGCCTGCCAGTAATAACCGGCATATTATGTTTGATACGCGCATCAAAATCTGCAAATTCCGACCGCAATTTCATACCGGAACCGGGAATCATACCGAGCCCGCGCCACTCGCTGTCGCAGGGCTCCATGACCTCGTTCATCAGCGCAATTGCGGCAGGATTGCCCTCATCCTTCACGACACGCGGATAGCAGTTGCGGAAGAACGGTTCGCCCTTTTCGAGCAATTTAATTGCAACAGCAAGAGCAGTGAGCAGCTCGCTCGCAGTAAAACCGGCCACAACACCGGAGACGCCCTGCTCTATGCACAATTTGTAACATGTTGCGTTTCCGGTAATCGCGTTGACATGCCCCGGGTAGAGGAAAGCGTCAGCCGAGCCGACAAGTGCCTGATAAGCGTTCGGCATTGTTTTGTTCGCAGTCAGCAGCGAAAAATTCGTGAGACCGGCGTCACGCGCCTGCTTTGCGGCCAGACAGGCCGAGGGCGTCGTTGTCTCAAAACCGACCGCGAGGAACACGACCTGACGATCGGGATTCGCCTTGGCCAACTCGACCGCATCCAGCGGAGAGTAAACCGGCCGGATATCGCCGCCCTTCGCACGCGCTCCGGCGAGGCTCATCTCGGTTCCAGGGACGCGGATCAGATCGCCGAAAGTGCAGATAATACATCGTTTTTCGAGTGCGAGCCAGATCGCCTCGTCAATAAACCCGACCGCCGTCACGCAGACAGGACAGCCCGGCCCGGAGATCAGGTCGATCTGTTCAGGCAGCAGCTTGCGCAACCCGATGCGGAAGATTTCGTGCGTATGCGTGCCGCAGACTTCCATGATGCGCAGCGGCCGCCCGCTGTACGAGGTGATGATGTCCCGCGCACGCGCCATGCTCTCGTTCACAGCAGTCCCTCCATGATTTCGTCGGCTTCCTCGGCGTCATTTTGGGTTATTTTTGCGATCGCGACGCCGGCGTGTACCATGACAAAATCGCCGGGTTCGAGGTCGTCAAGAACGCCCGCGCTGACAGCTCTCTGCGCGCCTGATGCGTCGATCAGTGCGGTGCCGCCCTCAACTCTGACCACTTTAGCAGATAATCCAACACACATTTGAATCTTCTCCTTTTTATATGATATTGCGGTTATAAACCGTATGTTATATATGTATTTATGTAAAATACATGCAGACTTATATTGCGGTTTTCTTTTTTATGAACAAGCATGAACAAGGCCATACATTGCCTGCCCGACGCAGATTCCGCCGTCATTCGGCGGGATGAGACTGTGGCGCAAAACGGTGAAGCCGGCCGCTTTCAGATTGCGCTCGCAGAGCATTGTCAGCAGACGATTCTGAAAAACTCCCCCGCTCAATGCACATATTGATATGCTCGTTCTTTCGCGGATTTTAATACATGCATTCAGCAGCAATTCCGACAAGGCTGCATGGAATTGATATGCCAGATACGCGCGATTTTCCGGCGAACGATCCTTCAAGTATCTGAAAGCAATTTCTGCAGCAAGTGAAGTTGTCTGAAGAATCATCACACCATCTTTATCGTTGATACCAGGGTGAAAGCAGCATAACATATCCTCGCATTTGGATGCATATTGCTCCGCTTCATACATGAGTGCGGCGGCAGCCTCGCCCTCGAAGGTCACACTTCGGCGGATTCCAAGAATCGCTGCAATCGCATCAAAAAGCCGGCCGCAGCTGGTCGAGCGAATACTGTTTACGCCCATTCGTACCATATTGCTCTGCACTTTGTATTCCTGCGCAGTACAAATGTCAAGATCCTTGCAAATGTCAGCGGCATTTTCAGGGTCAGCATCCCGCAGCAAAGCCGCTGCAATACGCCAGCCCTCCTTCGCAGAGAGATCACCGCCCGTCTGGACAAACGGTTCGATATATCCCGCACGTATATATCCATGTGGATCACAAAGCAGCAATTCACCGCCCCAGATCGTGCCGTCATCGCCGTATCCGGTCCCGTCCATGCTGATACCGATCACACGATCCATATATCCGTTTTCGGCCATACACGACAGCACATGAGCGTAGTGATGCTGCACTTGCATCAGCGGAATTCCGTGCTCTTGCGCGATTTCTCTGGCTATTGTAACAGTATTGTACATCGGATGCGTATCACAGATTATGACTTCCGGTTTCGCCTCCAGTAAGCCGCACATTCGGTTAACGGACTCTCGAAGTGCCTGTACAGTCCGGATATCTGCCATGTCTCCGACAAACGGCGAAGCATAGAGCAGCCCGCCCTTTGCTATACAAAATGTATTTTTTAGTTCGCCGCCGATTGCAAGCACCTGCTTGTGATCGCGGAACGGAACTGCGACCGGCAACGGCGCGAAGCCGCGAGAGCGTCGGATCATGTATGGCTTTCCGTTAAGCCAGTCGCAGACGGAGTCGTCTGCTCGGAGCAAGATATTCCGATTATGTGAGAGAATAATATCGCAAAATCCACCAATTTCCTTGACTGCATCTTCATCGCTCCTGCAAATCGGTGCACCGTGCGCATTTCCGCTGGTCATGACAAGGCAATCCGTCATCGCAATATCATCCGGATAATCAAACAGCAGCATATGCACAGGTGCATACGGAAGCATAACGCCGACCGTTCTGTTATCCGGTGCGACCTCATCGCAAATCGACATGTTTTCGCGCTTTTCCAAAATAAGAATCGGCTTTTGCCAGCCAGTGAGCATCTCCCGCTGGCCCTCTGCAAGGATACATTCATTTTCGGCAGTCTGTATGTCGCGCAACATAATTGCAAACGGCTTCATCGGCCGATGTTTGCGTTTCCGCAGCCGCCGGACTGCCTCCGGATTTTTCGCGTCGCAGCAGAGGTGAAACCCGCCGATTCCCTTGACTGCCGCGATCCCGCCCGCCATGATCGTCCTGCGAACAGCCGTGACAGCGTCTCCGCCATGGATTTTCTTGCCTACAATATAAAGCTCCGGGCCGCATTGATTGCAGCAGTTCGGCTGCGCGTCGTAGCGTCTGGTTGCAGGGTTCTGATACTCCGCCGCACACGCCGGGCACATCGGAAAATCACGCATACTCGTGCGTTCTCTGTCGTATGGCATCGTATCAAGGATCGTCAGTCTTGGGCCGCACTGCGTACAATTGATGAACGGGTGCAGATACCGCCGATTGTCCGGGTCAAAGAGCTCATCTCTGCATTTGTCGCATATTGCAATATCCGGTGAAACGAAGATATCACCGTATTCCTTTTCACTTTCAACAATTGAAAATGTCTGATATTGCGCTGCTTCGATGTCCGGAATTTCCGTTTCATCCATGCTGAGAATGACGGCGCGGTCGGGCGGCGTATGCCGGATCGCCTCTGCAAATGCATGAAGCGCATCAGATGTTCCCTGCGCAATGATTTCAACATACGATCCCTTATTCGAGACCGTTCCTGTTATACCGAATTTTTTAGCTGTTACTGCACTAAAAGGCCGAAACCCGACACCCTGCACAATTCCGCAGAGCTGATATCTGATTGTCACTGCACACCTCCCCTGCTGTCTGTTACAGCCATTGATTGAATGCTGTTTTGTCGCTGCGGCTATATCCGGCACGCTCATAGAACCGCAGCGTATCTTCCTCCTTTGAGCCGGTCATCAGCATCATTTTGTAGCAATCTTGCTTTCCTGCAAGCTCCCGTGCAAAGGCCAGACATGCGCTCGCCAGACCGCGCCTCCTGTAGTCCGCATGTGTTACGACATTTTCAATCAATGCATAAGGCCGCAGATTATGCGTCAGGTTCGGCACAATCACGCAGACGCAGGATGACACGATCTGCTTTTCCACCTCCGCAACGATGATGTGATAGTCCGGGTCACTGAGGATTTTGTCCCAGAGCGCAGCCCGCTCCGGTGTATCCGCAGGAACCGATTTTTCATGTAAATGCGTGTATAACAGCAGCAGGCCTTCGAGGTCGCCGCACGCTGCTTCCCGTATCATAACACCGCTCCTTCCGAGCCTGAGACCGCATAATGCGGCCAGTTGATCCATTCGCCGCTGAACTCCGGCACCGCCCGACGGAACATCCCGTCGGCGACGATAATATCATAATTTTGCGCTGCATTGCGCAGATCTTGCTCCGTTTTGATCCGGAAATCGTGTTCATTCGCGCATTTCTTATCAAATTTGAACCATGTTGCGCAGTCGATCTGCGCTGCCTGCGGGAGATAGTCCTCCTGCGGGTACAACAGCTCGCGCAGATGATTTGCAGCATATTGCTGATGCACGATCAGAATGCGCTTGTCACTGATATCCGTTTCGCGGCAGACTGACAGGATCTCATTCGGTATGCGCGGCAGGATCACGTAGGGCGTGCCGAAGCGTTCCTTTAGCAGCTTCGCGGTTTTCAGGCCGGACGGCGCGATCACATGGATCACGGAGCACTCCGATGCCCGCCGGATATTATCGAGCCCGCTGTCCAAACCAAAGCAGACAATTTCGTCATAATTCATCCCGTGCACGATATCCTTCGCATGGGTACAGCCGGTATCGAGCGGCGTCGCGCCGAGAATGCCGACCTTGTTCTTTTTGATCGGATATTGCTCTGTTGCGAAGCGGTCAAACACCGCAAGATAAGCCTGTTCCGCGCCGACGTCATAAAGCTTTGTGCCGTCCGTCGGGATGACGATGCACGGCAGTCCCGTGCGCTTTTCGGCCATACGCTGCAGTGCGTGAAAATCGGTCGCGATCACCGCAGGTACTGGCGTTCCGACGATCGACGTAAATTCGGCTGGGGTCTGCTCCGTGATCTGGCAGAGCTTGTCGATCAGCAGCTTGTCGCGCCCGAGGATCGCGTCCATATCGCGGAGCCCGGCACTGAACAGCGCGGATTTTTTCTCGTGCCAGCGCGGTTCGTCGAAGCCGCAGACATTGCCCGCGCAGCCGCCGGCGTCGCAGATGACCGTGATGCCGCCCAGCTCGTAGAGCACCGCACAGGCACCGGAATCGTCCGGCGCAAGCGGAGAAAGATGTGTCAGCAGACTGCTCATGGCAAGTCTCCTTTCCTGAATTCAAACAGCGGTTCACGATCAAAAGTGCAGCTGATACTTACATAATCAGCTATTTCTTTCCGCACCTGCTCTGTCAGCCACGCTTCCAGCTCCGGCAGTCTGTCTGTATCAAAGTCCTTCTCCTCAATGTCACATTCCAGCTCCGCAGACGTTCCGTCGGAACAGATCACACAGGTGCCGTCCCGGTATACCCGGTCAAAGCAAACGGTTTTCAGATGCACAGCTGCGCTGCCGCGCTGTGCAAAATACGCCGCAAGATTCATCGAATCTGCATACGAAAAATCTCCGTTTTCCTTTGTATAAAATTGCGATTTTACAGCCGTTTCCTCGCTGAGCCCGATCGTTCCCCGCAGGAATCCTGCGAGGCGATCCACGGGTATCCCGTCAAGCAGAACGGTATAATACTCCTTCGCCTTCCAGTCCGCCATGTCAGCCCGCCCCCTGCATTGCCGCATCGAGCTGCGTAAACAGGAGCGTCACGCCGCGGTAGCCGAACGGCTGCGCCTCCTCCTGAAAGCCGATGCCCGGCACGTTTCTATGATAGTACATCGCGTCGTTGCCGATGACCGCATCAGGCTCGTCATCGCACCGATAATTGAGCATCGACGGCGATAAATTCGAGTAGATACGTGTTTCCGGCGAGAGCTCCGCCAGCTTTTTGAGAAAGACAAAATTGCGCTCGCCGACCGTCCCGTAGATTTCCGTCACCGTGAATCCGTATTCCGTCAGCGCGAGCGCGAGCTCGAAGCTGTCCGCGTTCAGGCATTCGCCGACCGCGATTCGCAGCGCGCCGTATTTGTCACGGAACCGCTCGACGGTTTCCAGTGCCTCCTGATAATCGTCCGCATCGTCAAATGTTACGCCGAGGGCCTGTCCGAGCAGCCGGTACTGGTTGCGAATTTTATCCAGCCTGTATAACCGTGTCAGTTCGATATACGGAATGCCGAGCCGCTCCTGCATATCCTGCGCTGCGTATCTCGCCTCCGCATTGAGCACGAGATTGAAATTCGCCTGTGAAAGTCGCGTATATTCGTCAAATGTCTGACATCGGCCGATCTCGCCGATCGTTCTGATGCCCGCCGACCGCAGCAGCCGATAGATCTCGCAGCCGTCCTCCAGCGCAGAGAAATAGCCGAGCAGATTACAGGCTGTAGAAACACGCTTCTGCTTTTCGAGCAGCGAGTAGACCGATCTGCGCACCAGTGCCATCGGCGGCAGACGCTTTTCGCGCGTCAGTGCGTACATATACGCCGGAATCGTCGGGACATTGGTCTGCTCCTTACAGGCTCTGCAAACGCGCTCCATATCCGTTCCGAGCAGCGCATCAACACAGGTGATGCAGATCACGACCGCAGACGGCGGCGTTTTGCATTCGCCGAGCAGCTCCGCGCAGGCCTGCGGAATTTTCTTGAGATAGCGTCCCGTGACGATGTCGGTATCGTCGAGCAGCAGATAGAAAAAACGCTCGCTGTAACCGAGCTCGTTGAGCAGCGCAGTATTGCGGCCGCAGCAGCCCGGCGCGACCAGCAGCATCACAGAGCCGGGAATCGCGAGCCCCGCACGCTTGACGCCGAAGCCCTTTGCGCCCGGTGAATTGTAGTCGAGCGTTGCCGGCGAGCTGTAGATCATATGCTTCGCACTGTTCAGCTCCGGCGGCAGATTGTCAAAGCCTCCCGCGGCAAGCTCCGCCGCGGTGATGCTGTATGCGTTGTGATTCATGCAGATTCTCCTGTATTTTTCCGCTCCTTCGCCGCGCGCAGCATGGTCGTCCCGTAGATCGCGGCACAGACTGCGATCGCGGTCAGAAATATCATTGCAGGAATATTATACTCCAGAACCTCCCAGCGGCCGTCCCGTGTGCAGTAAACACGCAGCTTTTGCTTGCCGGTCGGCTCATGCGAGCAGGTTTCCGTATGCGTCCGCCGGATGCCGTTGATCTCATATTCCATGGTGACTTCGTACCGCTTGTCCTCTTTCTTGCGGCTGCTCCCGAAATAATCCACCTTCGAGGATACGATATCGGCCTGCACGGTGTATCTTGCCTCCGCGCGCACCCAGTCATACGTCTGCGGAATGAACATCAGCAGCGCGGCACCCGCGATCAGGTACAGCACGATGCCGACGATGATCAGCAGGCGTCTGCCGCCGAACAGATATAATAATTCGATCTCATTTGAATCTGTACTGAACATTTTTGCTCCTTTTGCTTACCGTTCCTGAAACAGCTCAATTTCCTCGCCGAGCGGCCCGGTGCAGAATGCGATCCGGATCGGGTACGGCGGGTCGGATTGTATGACGCGGTCATCCGGCGCAATGAAAAAGCGGTATCCGGCCTGTGTGATTTTTTCAGCAAGTGCGTCGATATTGTCAGTCAGCAGCGCAAAATGCCTGATTGCGCCCTTTTCGGTAATACCCGCACCGTTATTGAAAATCTCAATCATGCAGTTCCCGGCGGAGAGCATGATGCCGTCCGCCCATTCCCGGACGGCAGTCATGCCGAGCACATCCAGATAAAACGATTTTGCTTTGCTGAACGCCTCCTGCGTGCCGCATTTCATGGAGATATGGTGAATGCCTTTGATCATCGAAGATTCCTTTCCGGCTGTCAGCCTTCCGTTCCGGTGAGCGGCTTTGTCATGCGGACGCAGTCGAACACGCCGCTCCGGACGATCCCGCCGCCGGTTTTGCGGTAGCCGAGTTTTTCGTAGAACCCGACTGCTTCCGTGCGGCTCTCGATCTCAGCGGTCTGATAGCCAAGCTCCCGCATCCATTTCTCCGCTTCTGCGACGGTTTTCACGCCGTACTGCTTTCCGCGGTATTCCGGCAGCACAACGACCCGCCCGAGCATCACGCGGTTCGCATCCAGCGGATAAAACCGGCATGTCGCAAACGGATAGCCGTCATCCAGCAGGACGATGTACCTTGTGCCTTCGCCGTCGTGCTCGTCAAATTCCTCGCGCAGCGAAATATGATGCTGCCGGTTCATGCCCTGAATGCGCACGGAATAGGCACCGGCGCGCTGCCATTCTTCTTCGGCGCGCATGACCGTGATGCCGCCGGACGATTCCTGTTTCATTCGCTGCCTTTCTGCGCTTCCTCACCGATCAGCAGATCGGCCAGCGCAAAGAACCGCTTTGCGGTCTCGCAGTCCGGGTCGCCCTCAATGACCGTTTTGCCCGTATCCTCGTACTTTGTGATATCGTCCGAGCGCGGGATATCCGCCGCGATCGCAAGTCCGGCGGATGCCGCAAAAGCACGCACCTTTGCTTCCTCATCAGTGACATTGCGGCGGTTGAGAATCAGTCCGCGGACTTTGGCATAGCTTCTGTCCTCAAAATTCTTCACCGCATTGTTGATATTGTTCGCGGCGTAGAGCGCCATTTTTTCGCCGGAGGTGACAATCAGCACCTGCTCCGCGTAGCCCTCCCGGATCGGTGCGGCAAACCCGCCGCAGACAACGTCGCCGAGCACATCATAGAGCACGACATCCGGCTGATACGTCTCGAACAGGCGCAGCTCCTTGAGCAGCGAAAATGTCGTGATGATGCCGCGCCCCGCGCAGCCGAGCCCCGGTGTCGGGCCGCCTGTCTCAATGCAGAGCACCCCGCCGAAGCCTTCCTTCGCGATCTGGTCTAGGCTGTCCGGCTCGTCGTCGTGGTCGCGCATCCAGTCCATGACCGGCGTGACCGGTTCCCCGTTCAGCAGATTGATCGTGGAATCGGCCTTCGGGTCGCAGCCGATCTGAATGACTTTTTTGCCGCGCATTGCAAACGCCGCCGCGAGGTTCGCGGTGCAGGTCGATTTGCCGATGCCGCCCTTGCCGTAAATTGCCAGCTTTATCATATTTTTCTTTATCCTTCCGCCGCATCCTCAGATGCAGCCTGTTTCTTTCTGCGGCGTCTGTCGAGCAGCCACAGGATCAGATTCGTGAGGCCGACCAGAACAAGGGAAACCTGCACATAGATGATATAAAAATATTGTCCGAGCCCCGAAAACATACCGCCGTCAGGCTGAATGATCTCCGCCGCATTCAGAATGATCTGCACGGCGGCACCGATCAGAAAATGCACGAATACCGCCCACGAGAGAAACTGCTTCCGGTTTGCTATGCACCAGTAGATGATATAGGCGATCGTGCCGGCGACCGCGCAGAACCCCATGAAATGGAACCGGTCACTGCCTGACACAAAACCGAGGATGATCGGAACCAGATGAAAAATATACGCAATCAGAATATGTTTCCAGTGTCTCATGTCAAAGCATCTCCTTATACCATGCATCAAAACGGTTTCCCGTCAGGTCGGGGATGATCTTATCATAGCACCGCCCCGAAAACGCCGTATGCGGCAGCCCGATCAGTTTTGCAGCGTTCGGCAGGATAAACCGGTACAGCGGGTCCGCGATGACCGTTTCCGGCTGTATCTCCGCCAGTGCCCCGGCGATCTCGTCCTCTGCAAAGGCGTCAGAATCGCCGGCTGTGAGCAGTCTTTTGTCATGCGGCAGCGGACAGATCACGTTTGCCGCATATCCCGTCAGGCCGAGTGCCGCCGCGATCGTTCCCGCGGACACCGCCTCCCCGATGACCGTGACAGTCTGTCCGGCTTGCCCGCGTTCCGTGCAGGGAAATGCGCAGGTTCCGTCCGCTGCGGCATTCCGCAGGGTATCCGCAAGCAGCGCGGAAAACGCCTCTCCGTAAGGCACGCCGCAGACATACGGGATCCCGAAGGCTTCGTGCATATATTCTGCCGCAGCCAGTCCGCTCTGCGAAAGCACCAGACTGACCGACGCATTCGCAGCATTTGCGAGCGTTTCGAGCGCATCGCCCATTGCAAAGCAGGCGACCGTTTCAAAGCCGTTTTCCGCGAGCCATTCCCGGATGCTTGCTGCTGTATGCAGATTGTCGAAATCCAGCGGCGTCATACCAAGCAGGTTGACACCGTTCGGGATCTTTGTTTCCGCAGGTCTGACATATTCCTCCGCAATGCAGCGGAGTGCCTCGGATGCGCCTTCCGGGTAGGAATGCATTCCGTTCGTATGCAGCGCGAAGGTGCGGATGCCGGTGCGCTGCTCGATCTCAAACGCGACAGCATCGAAATCCACGCCAATCATCATCGGCATCGGGGAGCCGCAGACCGCGATGAACTTCGGGTTCTGGTCAGCGGCGGCAGCGGTCACATCGGCGATCAGCTTTTCGTCATTGCCGAGGATCGCGTCCAGCTCGGTCAGTGCGGAAATATAGGTCATCGACTGCTGATCCCACCAGCGCGGCTCATCGAAGGTCGCGAAGGTTGAGTTGCAGCCGGATGCATCGTGCACGACGGTCATGCCGCCCAGCTCGTAGAGCGCAGAGCAGGCACCGGCACTGTCCGCCGCATAGCACGGAATGATTTTTGCAGTATGCTTCACAGCCGTCCTCCTTTCACAGCAGGCAGGACGCGCAGCCGTAGCCCTTATGCCGGAGCACGGTGCGGCGATCCTTCGTTGTGCGGTAAGCCTCTGCGGTCAGTTCCGCGATCTTCCGGATGCCGGAGAAGCCGTAATATCCGCCGTTCAGGATCAGATTGACAAAGTGATCGGTCGCGAAGTAGTACGCCGCCTTCTGCCCGATCGCGAGCACGGGCTCCGCTGCCTGCGTATGCTGATGCAGCATATTGACATTGGCCGGCGCATAGATCAGCAGCTCCGGACGGTTTTCCTGCAGCCAGCGGAACGCCGCCGC
Organism: Ruminococcus sp. Phil11; assembly: GCA_001940925.1. Lineage (GTDB taxonomy): Bacteria > Bacillota > Clostridia > Oscillospirales > Ruminococcaceae > Firm-04. Next base: position 305,847 of record MSGZ01000024.1, on the reverse strand, counting down.
ATCCTCTCCGACCGTGTCTGCAATGACGTATTTCACGTTGATGCCGTGCTGACAGAGCAGCGCAGCAAGGGAAAACGGCTGCGTCACGGCGGTGTAATCGACCGCAACGGCAATCCCGCCGATCTCCGCTTTCAGCGCATCCAGCGCGTGATCCGCTGCCTGCATCTCCGCCGAAAAATCAGGACAGGAAATGCCGAGTGCCCCGCAGAGCGTCTTGTAATTCTCTGCAATTTTATCATAATCAAAGCTGTTCGGCAGATGCAGGCACGGCGTCTCAAACCGCTCCGTGAGCAGCTCGCCCGCAGCATGAGCCGTCGGGATATAGGTCAGATTCAGCGACGCATCTGCCAGCTGCAGATATTCGTCATACGTTTTGCAGCGCGTCAGGTCACGGACGGCAAAGCCCGCGCCGCGCAGTATTTTCATAAGCTCGGAATCCTCATCGGTCGGACGGTCATTGCCGACAATGCCGACGGCCTTCGGATTTTTCGGCAGGGCTTTCAGCGGCGTATACATCTGCCGGCAGGTCTGCACAACAGGCGGCACGGATTCGCGCATCGTCGGCGTCATATAGCAATCGACAAAGCAAATATCCGGGAACGCCGCGGAAAGGTCGGCGATCACCGCGTCAAAATCACAGCCCGCAAACAGATGCATACAGCTCAGAAACAGCAGCACGACAGGCGGGTGCGGGTCAAGCTGCCGGACGATCTCGGAAACGCCGTCCACAAGGCTCTGCTCCAGCGTACCGTTGAACATATCCTCCTCGGTGAGGGAGATCCAGCTCAGGCGGTCGAGCGCGTTCATTTCGGCGGCAGTCAGGCAGACGCCGCGCAGACAACCCTGCGCACAGCCGTAAATCTGGTGCGCACCGGGAATCAGCATCCCCATTTGCACGATGTTCCACATGCCGCGCGCGGGCGGGTTATATTCCAGCCCGGCCGGAAACAGGTGTGCAGGGTCGGCATCCGCGATGCGCACAAAGGGCGGATTGTTCAGCATATCAGAGCCCTCCGCATTCCGCAAGCATGGCGTCCGCAAGCTGCCGGAGCTGCTGTACGGCAGGACATGCCGGAAACGCATTCACAAACGGCACACCCATGTCATCCGCCTGCTGAATCTCCGCACAGCGGTCGATCGCGCCGATGACGCGCGTGTCAAAATCCTTAGCGAGCTCCGCGGCAGCGGCGTCCTCGTCCGCGACATTGCGCCGGTTGAGGATCAGTCCGCCGAGGGACGCATATCCCCTGCCCTGAAAATTCTGCACCGCCATGCAGATATTGGCCGCGGCATAGCGCGCCATTTTTTCGCCGGAGGTCACGACGAACACGCGGTCGGCATAGCCCTTGCGCATCGGCATGGAGAAGCCGCCGCAAACCACATCGCCGAGGACGTCATAAATGACGATATCCGGCTTGTATATCTCATAAGCACCGAGCTTTTTCAGCGTTTCCAGCGCATTGATGATGCCTCTGCCCGCGCAGCCGACGCCGGGGACGGGGCCGCCGGCTTCCACGCAGATCACGCCGCTCTCCGACTCCGTGACGAGGTCGGAAAGCGTGATGCCGCTGCCCTTTTCGCGTTCGAGCTGCAGCACCGTCGGGATGCGGGAGCCGCCGTGCAGCAGTGCCGTGGAATCGGCCTTCGGATCGCAGCCGATCTGCATGACGCGGTATCCCTTCTGCGCGAATACCGCGGATAAATTTGCGGAGATCGTGGATTTTCCGATCCCGCCCTTGCCGTAGACCGCAAGCTTGATCATAACAAAACTCCTTAAAACAGAAGGCAGCCCTTCTGACAGTGAGACAGGGCTGCCGTATCTTCAATATCGGTACGTGCATCCGCTATCAGACTTTTGCCGCAAGGCGGGGAACCGCGTTTTGGCATCAGAAGAAGCGTCCGGATTCAGTTTTCTGCGGCAGGCGCATAGACCGTCTTGGCACTGACGCCGTTCAGTCTGCCGATCGCACCGGCCAAGCGGTTGATCGCATCCTGCGGCGCATCAATGGCAATGTTGATGATGCTGATGCCCTTGCAGCGGTACGGGACGCCCATGCGCCCGATGATATAGGTATCGTATTCGTGCAGCAGGGAGTTGATGCTCACGGCGGAGCTGCTGTCCTGCACGATGATCGCAATGACTGCGACTCTGGTTTCCATGCGAATGATTCCTTTCGGTTTGATCGCAAATGTTCTGCTGACACTATTATACTGCATTCCGTCAGAAAAGTCAAGGCGGGCAGTGCCCGCTTCCGTTTCCCTCCGGGCGCGGTAAGCGAATCTCTCCCCGGCAGCGAAGCACACGCCGCTGAACGCGGCTTCTGACAGGCTGCTTCTCCCCACCTTTTACCGCGGCAATCTTCTTTCGCCGCCGCGCTGTTTCTACATGAAAATTTAATAAATTACAAAGAAAAACGTATGAAAAAAATTTGTTTTAGTGGTTGAAATCATGCGAAAAATATGTTATACTATATGTTGGATGAATACGGAATGTGCCAGACAAATGTCGATCAAGGCCGGTGCACGGCTGACAGAAGGGAGTGAGCGGCGTGTTCGGTAGTTTTCTGCCTTATCTCAGTCTCGCGGCCATGCAGATGGCATTGGGAACCGTGACTGATAAGCTTTACAATCTGTTCAAGTCGATGAGCAATCCGGCCAATTTGCTGGATATCGCATTGCTGACCGGCATGATCTACGTGATCCTGAAGCTTGTCCGCGAAACGCGCGCCGGACAACTTCTCAAGGGCATCCTGATTCTCGTGGGGGTCTATCTGCTCAGTGACTGGATGAATCTCCAGGTCGTGAACTGGATCTCCGGCAAGGCACTGAATGTCGGACTGATCGCGATCATCGTGCTGTTCCAGCCGGAGCTGCGCCGTGTTCTCGAAAAATTCGGTGCAACGACCTCGCGCCTTTCCAAGCTGACGATCGGCGAGAGCGAGGACGTCATCGCACAGTGGAACCGTGCGATCCCGATCATCTCGGAATCGGTCGCGCAGCTCTCCAGAACGGCGACCGGCGCACTGATCGTCATTGAGCGTGCGTCCAGACTGGGCGAGCAGATCTCCAACGGCACCGTCATGAAGGCGGAGCCGAGCGTCGAGCTGTTCGGCAATATCTTTTTCAACAAGACCCCGCTGCATGACGGTGCCGTCATTATGCGCGACGGCATTATCTGGGCGGCAGCGTGCTTCCTGCCGAAGCCGCAGAAGGAGGAGCTGATCGACAAGCATCTCGGCTCCCGTCACCGTGCCGCAATCGGCATGAGCGAAAATTCCGATGCGCTTGTCATCGTCGTCTCCGAGGAGACCGGCCAGATCTCCGTTGCAAGGGACGGCATCCTGACACGCAATTATACCAAGCTGACACTGGAAAAGCTGCTGCGCGAGGTTCTGATCCCGCAGGAGAAGGACGCGCTGCGCGGCAAACCGATCATCCCGTTCCTCCGCAAAAAAGCAGAGGGGGAGCCTTCAAAGCAGCCCGCTGAGAAGGAGCAGTCCTCTGTCAAGGGAAAGGAGGGCTGACCGATGGAAGAAAACCAGACACCGAAGCGCACAGGCGGACTGCTTTCCGCACTGCCGAAGCTGCGCAGGCCGAACCGTGCAAATCTGTTTCTGCTGATCGTATCATTTGCGTCAGCACTTCTGGTCTGGACAATGCTTGTGCCGGATCAGACCAAAGCGTTTCATCTCGAAGGCATTTCTGCCGATCTTGCGGATACGCAGGCGGAAAGCTATAATCTGAAGCTCCTGCCGGAATCCGAAGCGGCACTCGCGAAGCAGAAGGTCGAGGTCAGCATCCTCGGCAACATTTCCGCGATCGGCGGCCTTGAGGAAGACGATGTTGAGGTTTATGTCGATTACGAAAAAGTGAAGAAGGAACCCGGCGATCAGACGCTCCCGCTGGGTCTCCGCTATAAAAAGGACAGAGAGAACGGCGGCAAGGAGATCCGGTCTGACGGCGGCGGTGTGGCAAAGGTCGAGCTGGATCCGTCCACGATCAATGTCAGCCTCGACCGCTTTGACAGCAAAACCGTCCCGGTCAGCAAGACAGTCCTGCTTCCGAATCTGAAAACGGCAGACGCCGTGACCCGGATCGACGAGCAGCAGGTCATTGTCGATCCGGCAACGGTCATTGTCAAGGGGCCGTCCACGATGATCGACCAGATCGACCATGTTTCCCTGACGGTCAGCAGCAGCGGCAAGCTGACCGAGACCAAGATCTTCAACGATGTTTCCGAATTTACGCTGATGGACAGCAGCGGGCAGGAGATCGACAACAGTGACGGGATCTTTTCGCTGCAGAGAGAAAGCTTCTCCGTGACGATCCCGGTCTATTACCAGCGCACCCTGCCTGTTTCCGGTACGATCTCGGAAATGCCGGATGATGAGGAATTTCAGAACTTTATTTATCAGAGGATCCGTATCCGGACGGAGAACGGGGTGTACACACTGCCGGGCTACGGCGAGGACAACGGCGACGGTACGGAAAACAATCTGTTCCTGACGCTGCGGACAGACGATCCCGATAAAAAGGAAGGTCTGATGACGATCGACAATTACAGCGTGAATATGCCTTCGCTCAGCGGACTTTCCATTGACGAGGAATACAAAGTGGACGTCAACAGTGATTATGAAGTCGTCACCAAGATCAGCGAGGTCTATATTTCGCTGGAGGACACCGACCTGGAAAAGCGGGTGTTCTGGATCCCGAACAGTACGATCACGTACCGGAATGACAAGCGTGCAGGCTATCAGTATCAGTTCGATCAGCCGAACGGTCAGACAGCCGTCACACTGATCGGCAGGCCGAAGGATCTGGAAAAGATCCAGGCTGCGGATCTGAAGCTGACCGCCGATATGATGCCGCATGTCGAGGCCGGCCGGAAAACGGTCAATGTCGGCGTGGAGCTGCCGGAGAATTCCGGGATTGTATGGGTCTCCGCGACGTCCAAAAACAAACCGACGGTCGATATCAATATCACCGTGGCGGATGAATAAGATCACGAAAAACCGGTACTGTATGTGTGTGCATTCAGTACCGGTTTTGCATATCCGCAAGCCTGTCAGATCATTCTCGGAATCACCGCATTTTTCATGAACATTCTGCACAAAATCGCCTGCGGCGTTTTATGCAAAACACAGATTTTGCGTATAAACTGCGATTTCCGGCACAAATCGGCAAACAATGTGTTATAATAGAAAGGTACCGTTTTTTTCGATCACAACGCTATGGAGGCAGGATATGAAAGTCATGATCTGCTCCCGCCGGGACATGGAAACGCTGACCGTGCGCGGAGAATTTCCGCCGAACACCGCCGTCATCAGTTTTTACGATACGCCGGACAAGCGGCTGCGCAGTGCGCATTATACAGTGCCGGATTACTCCCGCCTGAAATGCCGGCTTTATCAGGCAGCAGTCGATGACCTCGACCCGAACGACCTGAGCGATTACGGCCTGACGGTCGAGAGCTTTTTCCCGGAGGCGGACGACATCGCCGCGTTTATCTACGAGGTCTACCGCGCAGGCGAGGACATCATCTGCCAGTGCGATTACGGCGACAGCCGCTCTGCGGGCTGTGCAGCAGCGATCAAGGAGCATTTCACGCATGACGGCATTTCCGTCTTTGCCGATTACCGGCTCTGCCCGAACCAGATGATCTACAATAAAATCCACGATGCGCTGGAAAAATACCGGCGGTATGAAAGCAGCGAGTATTATTACTGCGCCAAGCCGGAGGAGATCCGTTCGCGGATGCAGCAGGTTCCGGGCTTTGACGAGATTGCGGATTCGCTGAGCTTCTCCGACAAGACCGCCTGCATCGACGCGAAGGACAGGCTGGAGCAGCTGCTCAAGGAGCAGGGACAGCTCTGTACCTCATGGGAGGACGCGATGCGCGGCTTTGCGGAGCGCAGACCGTGCCGGTTCATCTCGCTGCGCATGACGCACACGGAATGGATCTCGAGCGGCGCGGAGAGCGGCCCTGTCATCGTGCGCAAGAGCTATACCTACGCGGGCGAACAGATCAACATTCAGATGCGTCTGTTCCGCATCCGGCAGGAACGCCGCCGTCACCGCGATATTCTGCGGCGGGATGTGCAGTTCGGACGCTGCGGCCTGCGGGAATTTGATCTGCTCGGCGTGATGTTCTGGGACGCCGACGAGCGGCAGATCGCCGTCACCCCGCTGCTGATGACGAATATGGTATAACAGCATCATCTCCGGCGAATCCCCGGATGTGCTTCGCCGCAAGCATTATTCTGTATCACAAACAGGCACCGGCCAAAAGGTCAGTGCCTGTTTTTTGCAGTACAATAAGGCCGGATACAATCAGCACCGCTTATCCCGTCAGACCGTCTGCCGCGCCGTCTGCCGCCTGCGTATGCTCATACAGATAATACGCGCCGCCGTCATCAAACTGAATTGCGACGGCATCGTCCTGTTCACGCCCGATGATCCGGTACGCCTTTGCATAACAATGATGATATTTGTCTGCGGCAGCATCATAGAAGTCGTATCCGCTCATGAATGCTTCACAGAGATATTCCCCGATATCCGCTGCCGGAACCTCCTGCTCTGCGGTCTGATAGAACACCGTATCCGCGCCGTTTTCTGCCGGAATCCGCCCGATATCCGCACCGAAATACTGCTGATTGACCGCCAGATCCTCCCACGGACGGTATTCATGCGTATCGGGACAGTCTTCCGCTTCGGTCGGCGGCTCCGGCTCAAGGTCTTCGGGCGGCTGACCGATGGGCTCTGTCTGCGGAACATCATGCGGCAGCTCCGCGGCCGGCTCTGCAGGCTTCTCTCCGCTGTTATCTGTATTTGTCTGTGCAGCCTGCTCCGGCTCCTCCGGTGCATACGCCCCTGCCGCTTTCTGTTTCTCATTGTTCGCAGGAATCTCTGTCTCCGCATGAATGCTGACCGCAGGCAGATCGCTCTGCTGAACGGTCACCGGCTTCCGGTTCAGATACTGCCGGAACCCCAAGGCCGCGGCCGCACAGCATAGGACCGGCAAACAGCAGAGCAGCACCGTGCGCCGTCTCCGCCGCTTTTGAAGGATTGCGTCCCTTGCCGCCAGTACGCACGACGTCATTGCCTCATAGCTCTTCATAGTCAAAGCCCTCCTTTTCAAGCTCTGCACGCAGTTTTTTTCTTGCGTGATAGAGCAGGTTTTCGATCTGCTTTTTCGTTTTATGCATGATGCCCGCTGTTTCTGCGTTGCTGAATCCTTCAAAATAGGTCAGATGCAGAACGCGCTGAGCGTCCGGGTTCAGTCTGCGGATTGCCCTGTGTACGGTTATTCTCTGCTCCTCTTTCAGATACGTTCGTTCGAGGTCAGTCTCCGCTTTCAGCGCATCGCAGGCATCAAGCAGCACATCGCCGCGCCTTGCAGCCTTCCGCACCGCACTGACCGCAATATTCCGCCCGACCGTATACAGCCATGTTTTGAAGGAGCTCTCTCCGCGGAACACAGGTTTTTTGACAGCAAGCTTGATAAAGGTTTCCTGCACACAGTCCTCCGCAAGACTGAGATCGTTCAGATAGCTGTTGAGATACAGCAGCAGACCGTCCCTGTAATCGCGGATCAGCTCTGCCATGCCGGTATCGTCGCCGTCCAGATAACGGCTGTAGCTGCCTGCCCCCTTGTCCATCGGTTTCTCCTTTCGCGAAAATTTGCTTTTTCCTTTCTGTATCTTAGACGCCGCAGCGGAAGAAATATACTTAATTTTGCCTCTGAAAAAAACGGGTGCCGACCGTACAGGCCAGCACCCAATAGGTTGTTCTTTATGGGGTCTGAGGATCAGACCCCGGAGAGAGGGAGGGTGAGGACAAAGCCTCAAAAGAATGCGTCGGAATAATCGCTGTTATACGCCTTCATGGAAGAACAGCGGGAGTGCGTCGTAGATGTAATGGCGCACCTGCGGCCACCAGTGGACATTGCCCTGCGCCGCGAGGAAGTAGAAGTTGCCCTTGGAGAAATCGCTCGTGTAGGTAAAGCGCGGATCCTGCTTGAGGTCATTGACCAGCGGAACCATGTTACCGTAAGCGATATCCTCGGTACCGGTCGCGGCCAGCACGAAGTATTCGTTCTTCTGGTAGCCGAACTTGTCGATCGCGGCGTCGATCCCGTCGCGGCCGCTCCAGCAGTGACCCGAAAGCGGCATGAAGTATGCGATGATATCGAGGTTGTTGATAAAGCAGTTCCATGTGGAGCCGCCGCCCATCGAGAAGCCGCCGTATGCACGGTGATATCTCGACTTGTTCAGGTCGGAGATCGAGGTCGAATCCGCGTAGGTCGAATACTTGCCCTCGACATACGGGATGATCGTCTCGCGCATTTCCTTCCAGACATCGCCTGCGCCGTCCGGGCATCTGTTGAACGTCGGGGTGACCACGATCATCGGCTCGATATCGCCGTTCGCGATCATATTGTCCAGCATGATATCAATGTCGATATTGCTGTCGTTGAAGCAGGTTTCTTCGCTCTCGTTGCCGCCGTGCATCAGGTAGAAAATATTATACTTTGTATTCTCGTTGTAGCCATAAGGCAGATACACATACATGGTCTTGGCACCGTTGATGCCGGTGTAGTTTTCCTTCACGACCGTGCCGTGATTTGCAGGCTGCCGGAAATAATTTCCGGGTGCCTCTTTATACTGCAGATTGCTCGGATAAATATAGTCGCTCGGCGGCGGCGTCTCGCGCTCGCCCTGCGGCGGATATTCCTTGGTCTGACCGGTGACAAACTTCGCGATCCAGACAACGTCTGCAATGCGGACAACGTCATTGCGGTCAACGTCCGCAGCCTTCTGCGCAACGGAACTTGCAAACTTCTCGGTCAGGATGCCCTTCTTTGCGAGGGACAGGTCGATCGCGTTGATGACGCCGTCAGAGTTGACGTCGCCCAGCACGAAGGAGGATTTGCCCGGGCCTGCGATCGCCGTGCCTTCCGGTGCCGCGATCACTTCATCGACGTAGAAATCCACGCTGGATTCCGCCGTCTCGACGTAGATATACATTTCGCCGGCGCAGTCTGCCGGGATCTTGAACGCCGGATTGGAAAGCTGCACCCATTCGCCCTTCATCGCGGTTTCGGTCGCGATCTTGGCATAGTGCACCTCACCGTCCGTGCCGGTATACTGGAACGTGAAGTGGAAGGTATCGGTATCGGAGCCGGTCTTGTACATCGCATCCGCGCTGAAGCTGTAAGCCTTGCCCGGCTCGAATGCAGCAGTGCTCAGCGTATGGCAGGCTGCCTGCCACGAGGCCTCTCTGCCGGAGACCAGCATGGACTTGCTGCCCGCGTACTTCTCCGCAGAGGTCGAGGACGCAGTCTCTGCGCCTCTTGCGCGGAAACCGTCCACGCCGTTTTCAAACGTGCAGTGGAGCCAGTAGCCGTCCGCATCGGGTTCAACGACCTGCGGCACATTCCATTCTGCGCGCTCATAATCAAAGTAATCGAAATCCGCATAGCCGCCCGTGGACTTGGTGCCGTAGCTGTACAGGCCGCTTCTGTAGCCGGTGAACAGCGTCAGATCATAGCTCATGTTCAGCGTATCGCCGATTTTTGTCCAGCTGCTTCCGTCGAATGAATAGTAGAAATTCGCCTTGTCGATGTTGTTGGACACATTGAAACTGCTGTCCACGGTGTTGAAGTTGAAATCGACCTTGAGGTAGACCTCATCTCCGGACATGTTCTGCTGTGCCACGATCTTGTTGCTGCTGTTCTCGACCTTGTCGCCGCCGTTGACAGCCATATAGACCTTCTTGCTGCCGTCATCGCCGACATAGACGCCGACATTGCCGTACTTGAACTGGAATGCGGAAAGTCCCGCGTAATCGCCGGGCTTCATGCCCTTGGTATCGAGCTTGACCATGCTCGAGCAGGACGGGCCCTCTGTGCGCATCGTCAGCGTATTGCGGGCGTGCAGCAGCTCGTTCGCAGTCGTCTTGTTGGTCAGGCGCAGATAGCCGGGACGGTCGGTCACCGACCATGCGCTGTTATCCGGATTATGGTTCCACTGCCAGAGCAGATCGAGCTTGTTCGTATCGTAGGAGAAATCGTCATCCTTCGCCATGAAGGTGCCCTTGTAGGTATCCGGGACGGTCAGTGTGACGGGAGCCTTGCCGCCCTCGCCGAGCACCGGCCAGTCATTCTGCCATGTCATCGGCACCAGTACCGGCACTCTGCCGACGGCACCGTGATCCTGAAACAGGAGTGCATACCATTTTCCCTCCGGCGTCTGGACAATGCCGCCCTGTGCGACGCCGCTGCCGTAGGTACCGAGACCGGATTCGAGCACGACCTTGCCTTCCCAGTTTCCGGTCAGCGATTTGCTTCTGTAGCAGTATTCGGTACGCGGGTGTCCGTTCGGCCAAGCGATGATGAAGATATAGTAGTAATCACCGATTTTATGGATGTGCGAGCCCTCGCCGGAAAGTCCGGAAAGATTTGTCTTGAACAGTGCCTTGTCCAGACCGCCCGCCTTGAATCCGGTCATATCGTCGTTGAACTCCTTGATATGGAACTCACCGCTGCCGTAGACGAGATACTTTCTGCCGTCGTCATCGAACAGCATGGAAGCATCATGGTACATGCCGTTGACCTCGGAGCGCGTCCACGGACCGTTCTCGATGTCAGTTGTCTGGTAAATGTACGATTTGCCTGTGCCGTAGCTGCCGAAAAAGACATAATACTTGCCGTCGTGGTAGCGCAGGCTGGTCGCCCACTGGCCGTGGGAATAGTCATGCTGCCCGCCGGAAAGCGTCTGCTTTGCGCCGTCCGCATAGGTATCGTACACGTAATTGCACATCTCCCATGAGAACAGATCCTTGGATTTCATGATCGGTGCGCCCGGTGCAAAATACATAGTTGTATGCACCATATAGTACGTATCACCGACGCGGATGATGTCGTCGTCCGGGACGTCCGACCAGATGAACGGGTTTGCGATCGTGGCCGCAGCGTTTGCGGTCAGCGGCTCTGTGACGCGCGGGAATGCAGTAAGCAGACCCGCCGCACAGAGCAGTGCCGTTGCAGCACTCAGAACTCTTGTGTGCTTCATATTCTCTTTCCCCCTGATTCAAAATTTCCAAAGAGCCTATTTCCTTCGGGCAGTTCTCCGCAGTATCATCGTCCGCAGATATAAGCTGCCCTATATACATCTTATATGATTTTTCCTATAATGTCAATGTACTTTTCGCAGAATTGATAGACAAAATGCAGGGGTTGTACGTACAAATATAAAACAACCGTGCGGCGCTGCACGAAGCAGCGCCACACGGCCGTTGGGGGGAGGTAGTTATGCTTGCCTGATTCTGCGGTCAGCCGGCGGTAAACGACCAGCTGTCGAATTCGAGCTCATCGCTGAACACGAAGCAGATATCATTGACACCATCAATATTGTTGCAGGCGAGCGTGTATTCCTGCATGCTGCTGCCGTTCACCTCGACGTAGGCAAATGCCTCGCCGCTCGGGGAGCCGGTCGTGACCTTGATGACGCCGCCCTTGCTGGATGCAGCGCGCACCGTGATAGCCTTGCAGCCCTGGCTGAAGTCAACGCCCTTGACCTTGATCCAGTCGCCCTTCTGGATATCCGTGACAACGGTATCGCCGAGGCCCTTGATCTGGATGCCTGCCTGCTGTGCCATGGTCTCAGCCTGAACCGTCTCATACGGATTCAGCGTTTCGATCTGGCTGACGCCTGCCATTGTACCCTTGACGGAGATCTGCGTGCCGTTGACGGTCGCATAGTCGATCTGCGTGGAGCGGTAGTTGTCAGACTTGCCGCGCATACGGATCTCAGCCTGACGGCAGTGATACAGCAGATAGTACTTGTCCTTGAAGTAAACGAGCGAGTGGTGGTTATTGCCGCCGTTGTCAAGGCCCTGGCCGCCGGTGTTCTTGAACATGACGCCCTGGAAGTTCGAGCTGCCCCACGGGCCGAGCGGGCTGTTCGAGGTCATGTAGCAGATATCGCCGCTGCCGAAGGACTTACCGTTGACATTCGCGCCGTTCGGAACTTGGAAGTTGGTGCAGTAGGAGTAAACGTAGGTATTGCCGATCTTCAGAATGCTGCTGTCCTCAAAGAGGTACGGCGGCTTCATCTGCTGCGGCGTACCTGCCAGACCGGTCATATCGTCGGTCAGCTTGACGCATCTTGCGGTACCCGGATCGTTTGCCGGATGGTTCTCGATACCGCCGCCGAAGTAGAGGTAACCGGTGCCGTCGTCATCGACGAGGACTGCCGGGTCGAACATCCAGTCAACGTCCTGACAGCCGTTGGTCTGTCTGTTTGCGATTGCCTTGCCGATCGGGTCATGCCACGGGCCTGTCGGGCTGTCCGCTTCCATCACGCCGATGCCGTTTGCGGAGTCTGCGAAGTAGATGAAGAACTTGTCCTGACCCTTGATGGTCTTCCAGCACGCATCCGGTGCCCAGGAGCGGGATGCCCACTTGCAGGCGCCGTTGCTGCCGGCTGCCGGGATCGGACCGTGGTCTGTCCAGTTGACGAGGTCAGCGGACGAGACGCAGTTGATCGTCTGAACAGCGTAGGAGTTCTCCTTGATATTGTTGCCGCTGTACTCGAACGCGTCGTTCGTGGTGTAGACATAGAGTCTGCCCTTGTAGACCATGAAGCCCGGGTCTGCACCGAAGCGCTGCGTGGTCATCGGGTTGTTCTCGTTGTCCTTCTTGATCGAGGATGCGAGGGTGATGCCGCGGAACTTTGCTTCCATCTGGGAGAAGTCAACTTCCTCGACTTCGATCTCGCCCTGCGGGAACTCGGTGATCTTGGTGAGCAGGAAATCGCGCAGGAGCTGTGCATCCGTTGCGGTAACCTTTCTGCTCTTGTCAACGTCAGCGTTCTTCTTCGCCTGTGCGGAAGCGAACTTTTCGCTGCGGAGTGCTGCCTTCAGAGCGGAGAGGTCTGCTGCGGAGATCTGGCCGTCGCAGTTGACGTCGCCGAGAATCGGCGGAACTGCCTTCGGGCCGGTGATAACGGTGCCTTCCGGTGCCGCGACGACTTCGTCAATGTAGAAGTCCTGAATGTCGCTGCCGTCTGTTTCCAGATAGATATGGACATTGGATGTCGCAGCGGACGGGATCGTGAAGCTCTGGTTTGCGAGCTGTGTCCACTGACCCTTGTTCACGGTCTCGGTCGCGATCTTCGTGTAGACGGTATCGTCGCCGGAGCCGTAGGACATGGTGAAGTGGAATTTCGAGCTCTCAGAGCCGGAATCATACATGACATTTGCAGCGAAGCTGTAGGTCTTTCCGGGTTCGAGGACACTGGTATCGACCTCGACCTGCGGACCCTGCCATGCGTTCTCACGGCCGGAGACCGCGAGGCACTGGCTGCCGTACTGGGTATTGCTGCTGGTCGTGACCGTCTCACCGGCGCGGGAGCCCCAGCTCTGCGTGCCGTCCTCGAAATCGTAGTGGAACCAGTAGCCGTTGGAATCGACCTTTGCAGGCTCACGCGGGATCGGCGTGAAGTCCTCGTCGCTGTACTGCGTACCGTCGCCCCACTCGGACTTCGGGATCATGCCGACCAGACCGTTGTATGCAGCCTTCGGCTGATTGCTGCTCGTATAAAGCAGACCGTTGCTGCCGGAGGACAGCCAGGAGTGACCGTCGTTCGGACCCCAGATCTGGATCAGGGTGACGCGGTTCTTCGGACGCGGATGACTCTTGTTCCAGTTCATCGCGTGCTCGAAAATGGTCTTATACTTGGTGACCTGTGCGTTCTCGTTGGAATCCTTGACGGAAACGTCGAGCTCGGTGACCTGAACGTCGCAGCCGATGCTCAGGTACTTGTCCATTGCATTCAGATAAGCCTCGGTGCCGCCTGCCCAGTCATTGGCGTTTGCGGTCACATGGGACTGCATGCCCACACCGTCCAGCAGGCCCTTGTCAAAGAGGCTCTTGCAGGTTCTGTAGATGCAGTCGCGCTTATAGGAAGCGTGCTCGTTATAGTCATTATAAAAGAGCTTGCAGCTGCTCGGTGCATACTGCTTGGCATACTTGAACGCTTCCTCGATGAAGCTGTTGTTGCCGTAGATCTGCACCCACGGGGATTTGCCGTCGTTGTTGTTAACGCCGGGCGATCTTGCGCCGTCGCCGTTGTTGCAGGCACCCGCGTCGTCGCTGATGCACTCGTTGCAGACGTCGTAAGCATAGAGGTTCAGGTTCGGATACTGCGTCTTGAACGCGTTGAACATCGCCTTGATGTAATTTTCCATGCGCTTGCTCATTGTGGACTTATCGACCCAGTTGCCGTTGGACTGGAAGAATTCGAGCGGCGTCTGGCTGTGCCAAACGAGCGTATGGCCGCGGAAGCCCAGGCCGTTCTTGGAAGCCCAGTCACAGATCGCAGCGCAGTTATTGAGCGACACCTTCAGATCCGTGCCGGAAACGCTGCCTCTGACGATCGTCTGATCCGGCTTGGTCTCGTTCTCACACTCGATCGCGTTGCAGTCCTTGAGCAGGATATTCTTGATTGCAGAATCGTTGACCGTCGAGCCGTTCAGGATGTTGCCGATGCGGAAATACGGCGCGAACTCGTCCTTCAGGCCGAGCTCCGCAGCATCTGCCACGATCAGCTTTTCCTTTGTCGTGATCTTCAGTTCATCGAACCGGAAATCATTGGTGCTGTCCGTTGTAAGGGTCAGCTTATATTCGCCGCTGTTGAAAGCAGCTCTATCAGATGCGGACAGGGTTGTCCACTGTCCGGGCTGCACAGTCTTTTCAGCCAGAACCTTCAGGGTTTCCTCACCCGTGTCGATGTCCTTTGTCAGGAGCGTCAGGCGGAAGGTCTCAGCGGTTTCACTGTACACCTTTACAGAATAGTCGTACTTCGTGCCGCCGTGCAGGAAGAAGCCCTTGGATGAAGCTGCGCCGTCCTGCGGGGCGGTTCTGCCGGAGATCAGCATGCCTCTGGATCCGCCGAAACCGATGCCTTCAAGAGCCGTCAGGCTCGCTGCATCGGAGGTGGAATACCAGCCTTCATACTCGACCTCGAAATCGTTGCTGACAGCGGTCGCCGCCTCTGCCAGACTCACAGGCATGGTCGTCAGCATCGCCGCCGAGCATGCCGCAGCGGTCACAGCCGCTGCAAAGCGTTTCCATTTCATAGTCAATTCCCCCATACTGGATCATCACGATCTTGAAAAAATGAAATCATTTCGGACGGGTGTACAGGACAAAGTCCGGTTTCATGCTGCAGAATCACGCATCCTGAAGGGGTGGGATTTATGATTCTGCTGCATGTCCGTTCTTGTCTGCACAAGCTGATATAAATGCAATATTTATATCTGTCTTTATCTTAGCCGAAATTCCCCCTCTTTGCAATGTACATTTTGTAGATAACATGGACAAAGTGCAGTTGACTACCCCATTTTCATACTTTTTTGCATACATGTTGCAGATAATTATAGGATTCCATGCATACAAGACGCCTGAAATGCCGTACAACTTTTCGTGGTATCATTTTTAACATGTCCGCAGGCATTTTTGTGCAAACTGCATTTTATCCATATACTTCTGCATATTGTACATTGCAATCCGTTAAAAACTCGTGTATAATAAAAGTAGTATTGTGTGCAGAGTGACCATTTTGCCACGGGCTCGCTCTGCTGTCGGCAGCACAGTACAAATTCTTTTTATTTCAGATTGGGAAAGAGGGAGTGTTTATGAAAAAGACGCTTCGGCGAGCAGCCGCCGCGTTCATCAGCAGCACCATGCTGTTCACGATGTCCGCTGCGCTGCCGTCACAGACCGCATTCGCCGCAAGCTGTACGATCGACACAGGCAAGACCTATCAGACGATCCGCGGCTTCGGCGGAATCAACCTTCCGGAATGGCAGGCAATCAATCTGCCGGCCGGCACGACCGCGGACATGTCCGCAGCACAGGTACAAAAGGCGTTCGGCAACGGCAATGACGAACTCGGCCTGACGATCCTGCGCATCTACATCAGTGATGACAGCAGCCAGTGGAAAACCGCAGTGCCGACTGCACTGGCCGCACAGGAGCTCGGTGCAACGGTATTTGCTTCACCGTGGTATCCGCCTGCAAGTATGCGCTCCAACGGAAACGGCTCCAAGTATCACCTGAACAACAACCAGTACGGCGATTACGCCAAGCACCTCAACAGTTATATAAAGTATATGGAAGGTCAGGGCGTCAATCTGTATTCCGTCTCCGTGCAGAATGAGCCGGACTACGCACAGGACTGGACCGGCTGGAGCACGAACGAGCTTGTCACCTTCCTTGCAGATTACGGCAATCAGGTCACGGCCGGTACCAACGCCAAAATGATGTCGCCGGAAAGCTTCCAGTACCGCAAGGAAACCTATAACGCGATCCTGAACAATCAGAAGGCATTTGCGAACACCGACCTGTTCGGCACACATTTCTACGGCACCTCCCGCAATGACATGAACTTCCCGGCACTGGAAAACTGCGGCAAGGACATCTGGATGACAGAGGTTTATGTGCCGGATTCCAACTCCGATGCCAACACCTATCCGCAGGCACTTCAGGTCTCGGAGAACATTCACAACGGTCTGGTTGTCGGCAACATGAACGCTTATGTCTGGTGGTTTATCCGCCGCAAGTACAGCCCGATGAAGGACGACGGCACGATCTCCAAGCGCGGCTACTGCATGGCGCAGTATTCCAAGTGGGTGCGTCCGGGCGCAGTCCGCATCGACGCGACCGAGTCTCCGGAAAACAATGTTCTGGTCTCTGCCTATAAGAACACCGACGGCAGCATCGCGATCGTCGCGATCAACAAGAGCAGCGGCAATTTAAGCGAGAACTTCACGGTCAAGGGGGCAAACATCACCAGCGTGAAGGGCTACCGCACGAGCAGCAATGAGAACATCAAGGATATCGGTTCTGTATCCGCATCCGGCAGCGGATTCTCCGCACAGCTCCCGGGCAACTCCGTCACGACCTTCGTGATCGCGGGCAGCGGCAGCAGCTCGACCGATCCGGGCACGACCGATCCCGGCACGACCGATCCGCCTGTCACAACGACCCCGCCGGTCACCGTGACCGATCCGGACGGCTACATCGCACATTATACCTTTGAAAACGGCGATGAGGACTTCACCGGCCGCGGCGGCGCATCCGTCAAGACCGCATCCGAAGCGTATGCAGGCAGCAAATCCCTGCTCTGCTCCGGCAGAACCGACAGCTGGAACGGCGCAGCCCATGCGCTCCCGTCCGGCTGCTCCGCTGGTGAAACGTACAGCTTCAGCGCAGTTGTCAAGTATACGTCCGGCTCCGCGTCGGATACGTTCCACTTCACGCTGCAGTACAATGACGGCAGCAGCACCAGCTACAAGAAGATCGCGACCGAGACCGTCACGAAGGGCGAC
This sequence comes from Ruminococcus sp. Phil11, assembly GCA_001940925.1. Classification (GTDB taxonomy): domain Bacteria; phylum Bacillota; class Clostridia; order Oscillospirales; family Ruminococcaceae; genus Firm-04. Next base: position 288,453 of record MSGZ01000024.1, on the reverse strand, counting down.
TGGGTACAGCTTGCAAATCCGTCCTTTACGATCCCGGCCGGTGCGACCGACTGCTCGATCTACATCGAAACAGACAGCAGCACCAACGATTTCTATGTTGATGAAATGATCGTCGCGAAAAGCGGCACCGCGGTTTCCGGCCCGAAGCCCGTAAAGTACGCTGTTGCGGACGTCAACGGCGACGGCTTCACGAATGCGGTTGACCTGACCCTTGCAAAGCGCGGCATCATCAAGGGCAGCTTTGCAGCGGCAGGTGCCAAGAAGGGCGCAGACGTCACGCAGGAGGGCGAGGTCACAAAGGACGATATTACATGGTTTGTCAAGTATCTGACCAAACAGGAAACTGAGATTCCGCCGGCACCGGAAAAGCCGGCAGGTCAGATGCGGCCGATTGCCGAGTATACCCCGGAATGCGAAAAGTACCTTGTCAACAATGAACCGGCCAGCTCGCATCAGGAGCGCGCAGGCGTCCAGTACGGCACAATTCAGAAGAAAACCTACTTCTCCAAGAAGGCAAACAAGAATAAGCCCTACAACATTATGCTTCCGGCAGGCTACAGCACTGACAAGAAGTATCCGGTTCTATATGTGCTGCACGGCTTCTTCGAGAACGAGAACCGCATGATCACGCAGGGCAACGGCCAGATGTACACCAAGCAGATCGTCGGCAATGCAATTGCGGACGGTGAAGCAGTTGACATGATCGTTGTTGTGCCGTTCGTATTCACGCATCCGACCATGAACGATGCGACCGGCTTCGCAGATCAGGGCTCGAACGAAGGCTACGACAACTTCGTCGATGATATCGTGGACAGCCTGATGCCGCATATCGAGGAGAACTACAGCGTCGCGACCGGCAGAGAAAACACCGCAGTTACCGGTTTCTCCATGGGCGGCAGAGAATCTCTCCAGATCGGCATGAAGTACGGCGACAAGTTCGGCTATGTCGGCGCGATCTGCCCGGCACCGGGTGCATCCGGCGCATGGAAGTGGAGCAAGGAGGAGGATACGCCTTCGCTGGTCATGATCACCGGCGGTACGCAGGACGACGTCGTCGGCCTGAATACGCCGGAGGGCTACCACAACAACTTCAACAGGAACAGTGTTCCGCATCTCTGGCATATCGTGCAGAACGGTCACCACGGCGATGACTCCATTCATTCGCATCTCTATGCGTTCGTGCGCATGGTCTTTAAGGCATAAGCGCGCTGCATAAACAAGGCGGAGAACCTGAACGGTTCTCCGCCTTTTATTACAGTTTATTTAAGATTCGATGTGAAAACAGAAGCAATTACGCAATAATTGCGGAACAATCCGCAATTTCAGATTTGCGAATCCGCAGAATTCGTCCTATACTGTTAAACAGAGATAGAATACGATAATAAAATGATGTGATTTGTTTCATTTCTTGGGGGAACAGCGATTCATCAGCTTTTTTCAACGAAGTTAAGGAGGATTCAAACTATGAAAAAGCTATTCGCGCTTCTGGCTTCCGCTGTGCTTGCAGCGGCTGCTATCCCGAGAATCAGTCCGGCGCGGCAAAATGTTGCTGCAGCGGACAAAATCAAGATCATGCCGGCCGGTGACTCGATCACCTTCGGCATGGGCGACGACGGCGGCTACCGAAAGTATCTGGATGTCCAGCTCAAGCAGAAGAACATCGACTTTGACATGGTCGGCCCGGAGGGTCCCGATACCGCGTCTTTCAACTACAACGGCCAGAATGTCACCTACGACAATAACCATGCAGGCTACAGCGGATACACGATCAAGTATCATCAGGGCGGATACGGCGACGGCCTCATGGAGACACTGCAAAAGAAAAACGCACTGAAATCGGGTCAGCCGGATATCATTCTGCTGATCATCGGCACGAACGACATGAACTCCAACCGCTCGATGCAGGAATGCGAGAGCGATCTGCGTGAGCTCATGGATTACCTGATCAAGGAAATGCCTTCCGGATGCATGATCTTCCTCTCAACGATTCCGGAGCTTGCAGGCGGATTCTTCGGCGGCGGCAACACAACCCAGAAGATCGCGAGCTACAATGATATCGTCAAAAATGTTGCAAATGAGTACAAAGGAAACGGCAAGAACGTCACCTTTGCGGATATTCACGGCTGTCTGGACGGTACGAACGATCTGGGCGACGGCGTGCACCCGAATGCGCGCGGCTACGAAAAAATGGGCAAGTATTTTGCCGGTCTGATCGAGGATTATCTGAAGAACGGCAGCAGCAGTCAGCCCCAGCAGCCGCAAACGACAACTGCACCGCAGAGTCCGTGGGACCCGTGGGGACCGTCAACGCCGACCACGACGGTATCGCCCTCCAATCCTTCCACGCCTTCGTCGGGCGGCGGCAAGGACAAGGCCTATAAGATCATGCCCGCCGGTGACTCGATCACCTTCGGAATGGGAGACGACGGCGGCTACAGAAAATACTTCGATTATTTCATGAAGGAAAAGGGTTATTCCAAGATCGACATGGTCGGCCCGGAGGGACCCGATACCGCGTCCTTCAACTATAACGGCAAGAGCGTCACCTACGACAACAACCACGCCGGCTACAGCGGCTATACGATCAAGTATCATCAGGGCGGCTACGGCGACGGCCTCATGGAGACGCTGCAGAAGAAGAACGCACTGAAATCCGGTCAGCCGGATGTGATTCTGCTCATCATCGGCACGAACGACATGAACTCGAACCGCTCCATGCAGGAGTGCGAAAGCGACCTGCGCGAGCTCATGGACTATCTGATCAAGGAAATGCCGTCCGGCTGCATGATCTTCCTCTCCAGCATTCCGGAGCTCGGCGGCGGATTCTTCGGCGGCGGCGGCAATACTGCCCAGAAGATCGCAAGCTACAATGATATCGTCAAGAATGTGGCGAATGAGTACAAGAGCGCGGGCAAGAACGTCACCTTCGCGGATATCCACGGCTGTCTGGACGGCACGAACGATCTCGGCGACGGCGTTCACCCGAATGCACGCGGCTACGAGAAAATGGGCAAATACTTCGCAGGCCTTGTGGACGAGTATCTGAGCGCACAGGCACCGGCCGTTACGACCGTTGTCACGACCACCACCACCACGACAACTACAACGACCACCGAGCCGGTCACCACGACTACGACCACGACGACCGAAGCAGTCACAACGCCGGCACCGGCACAGATCACAAAACGCGGCGACGCAACCTGCGACGGCAAGGTTGACGTTTCGGATGCGGTTCTGATCTGCCGCTTTGTGGTTGCAGATCAAACTGCAAACATCACCGATACCGGCAGAGCGAATGCAGACTGCGACAAGGACGGCGGCATCACCATGGACGATGCGACAATGATCCTGAAATACATTGCGCGCCTGATTGACGAGATCGTCTAAGGCAAAGCCGAAAACCAAAAGGACGCTGACAGACAAGTCGGCGTCCTTTTTTGCGCGGTGAGATAAAAAAGCACTGACCGTCTCCGATCAGTGCTGTATTGGATATATGTTTATTTCGCGGCATTTTCCTCATCAGTGTGGCGGATCTGTGCACGCTTGATCTTGCCGCCGAGCGTCTTGGGCAGCTCGTCCACATACTCGATCACACGCGGATACTTATACGGCGCAGTCTCCTTTTTCACATGATTCTGCAGCTCCTTGGTGAGCTCCGGAGACGGCGTATAGCCCTTTGCCAGCACGACCGTCGCCTTGACGACCTGTCCGCGGATCGGGTCCGGAGCACCCGTGATCGCGGATTCCACGACCGCCGGATGCGTCAGCAACGCACTCTCGACCTCAAACGGGCCGATGCGGTAGCCGGAACATTTGATAACGTCGTCGTTTCTGCCGACGAACCAGTAATAGCCCTTGGAATCGCGCCATGCAACGTCGCCGGTATCGTAATTCTTGCCGCCGAGCACAGCCTTTGTCAGCTCCGGATTCTTGTAGTAGCCGCAGAACAGACCCGTCGGGTGCTGCCTGTCAATGCCGCAGGCCATGATGCTGCCTTCCTCGCCGTCCTCGCATTCGGTGCCGTCCGGACGGAGCAGGTGAATGTTATACAGCGGCGACGGCTTTCCGGTAGAGCCCGGCTTCGGGTCGATCCACGGGAAGTTTGCGATCAGCACGGTGCCCTCGGTCTGACCGAAGCCCTCGCGCATCTTCTTGCCGGTCAGCTCGTAAATGCGGTTAAAGACCTCCGGATTCAGCGGCTCGCCCGCGTTGCAGAAGTTCTGGATCGACGACAGATCGAACTGCGTCATATCCTCCTGCAGCATGAAGCGGTACATCGTCGGCGGTGCGCAGAAGGTCGTCAGCTTGTACTTGCTGATGACGGACAGCATATCCTTCGCATCGAATCTGCCGGTGAAATCGTACACAAACTGAATTGCGCCGCAGATCCACTGGCCGTAGATCTTACCCCAGCCGAACTTCGCCCAGCCGGAATCCGAAATCGACATATGCAGTTTATTCTCCTGCACCTGATGCCAGTATTTTGCGGTAACGATATGGCCGAGCGGATGTGCAAAGTTGTGGCAGACCATTTTCGGCATACCGGTCGAGCCGGATGTGAAGTAGATCAGCATAGTATCGGTCGCTTTGGTCGCCTGATCGCCGGTCGGACGCTCGAACGTATCCGGATACTTTGCGATCTCGTCCTCGAAATAGTCCCAGCCCTCACGCGGCTCTGCAACGGCGATCAGCTTGCGCAGCGTCTTGATCTGCGGAGCGGCACCGTCGATCTGGCCGCGGATGTATTCGTCATCGCAGGCAATGATCGCGGAGATCTCCGCCATATTGCCGCGGTATGCGATATCGTGCGTCGTGAACAGCAGATTGCCCGGGATCAGGATGACGCCGAGCTTGTGCAGCGCAGTCGCGATGACCCAGTATTCCCAGCGGCGGCGCAGGATCAGCAGGACGACATCGCCCTTTTTCAGGCCGAGGCTGCGGAAATAATGACATGTCTGATTGGACAGCTTCGAGATCTCGGTAAAGGTAAAGGTGCGCTCCTTCTTGTCATGGCTGAGCCAGACCATTGCTTTCTTCTCCGGCTCCTGCTTTGCCCATTCATCGACAATGTCCCAGCCGAAGTTGAAATCCTCCGGCACATTGACGCGGTAATTCGTCACGAAGTCCTCGTAGGAATCAAAGTCGATCCTGGGCAGATATCGGTCAAGCAGCATGATAAATCAAATCTCCTTTATATGATGTAAATGCTTATTTTTTCACGATCATTCGCTTATTCCGCAATCATGGTCAGGAAGCGCGCCTTGGTATCGCCGTGGCAGCGCTGACCGTGCGGATAGGTCGGGTTGAAGTAGATCGAATCGCCCTCATTGAGGATGATCTCCTGATCCTCGAACACAACGGCAATGCTGCCCTTCAGAACGAGGTTGAACTCCTGACCGGTATGTGTTACGAGCTTTGCGGGCTCATCGGACGGCTCCAGTGTGACCAGCAGCGGCTGCATGACCTTGTCTGCAAAGCGGAATGCAAGGTCCTTGAAGCGATAGCCGGGGAACCGGCTGATGCTCTTGCCGTGACCGCGGCGCACGACCTGATAGGTGTCGATGCGGCTCGGCTCGCCGGTAACAAGCTCGTTGAAATCGACCTTGAATTTGTTGGCGATCTCATAGATCACGCTGATCGGGAAATCGCCGTTCTGCTCATAGCCTGCATACTGCTCCGCCGTCAGGCCGAGTTCCTCAGCAAGCTGTTCCTGCGTATAATCGCATACCTCACGCAGTTCACGGATGCGTGCGGTGATCTCACTGATTTGTTCCATCGTGTAAACCTCCGTTTATCTCCATAGTTTTCGGTTCTGTCAGGCGGGAATTTTCCCGCATATTTCCATACTGAATCCGTTACGTCCGTAACCTTCATTATATACTGATTTCCGGTATTTGTCAAGTGGTAAATCTGCCGATTTCGGCGCAGCAGTTGACAATTACAGCGGCTTTTGCTATAATGGATGTATTCTTGCAGGAACCGCGGGGATCCCCCGCAGGAAACGGAGTGCATCATGCCTGTATTTCACGATATTCAAACGCTGTCGGAATCGCCGTGGCAGGACTGGCTTTCCTGCTCGGAAACGCAGCTTTACCATTATTATGAACCGGAGCCGGGGCTCTTTCTTGCGGAGAGCCCGAATGTCATCGAGCGCGCGCTGCGGAGCGGCTATCAGCCGGTCTCGTTCCTGATCGACGGAAAGCAGCTGAATCAGCAGGTGCAGGCGATCCTTGCAGACTGCGGGGATATCCCCGTTTATCTTGCGGAGGCGGAGACGCTGAACACGGTCCCGGGCATTCACCTGACCCGCGGGGTGCTCTGCGCGATGCGGCGGCGGAAAACTGCTTTCCTGCCTGAAACACTCGCGGAATTCAGCCGCATTGCGGTACTTGAAAACATCATGAACCCGACGAATCTCGGGGCGATCTTCCGCTCTGCGGCGGCACTCGGCACGGACGCCGTGCTGCTGACCGCCGGCTGCACGGACCCGCTCTACCGGCGGGCGGCACGGGTCAGCATGGGCACCGTATTTCAGATTCCGTGGATGTACCTGCCGGATGCGCCGGACGCCGCGGATGCGGTCAGGCTGCTGCGGAACTTCGGATTCCGCGCTGCGGCAATGGCACTCTGCGACGATTCCGTCAGCATCGACGACCCCGCCGTCAGCCAATCGGAGAAGCTGGCTGTCGTGCTCGGTACGGAGGGCGAGGGGCTCTCCCCCGCAACGATCGCGGCATGTGATTTCACCGTCCGCATCCCGATGCAGCACGGTGTCGATTCGCTGAATGTCGCCGCTGCAAGTGCGGTCGCATTCTGGGAACTGAGAAGGAGAACAGTATGAATCATGATATTACAGTCCGGCAGGTCACGGAGCCTGCGGAAAAACAGCAGATCGTCCGGCAGATCCTCGAAGCACTGCCGGAATGGTTTGAGATCGAGGAAAGCCGGGAAAATTACATCGCAGAAAGCGCAGAGCAGCCCGTCTTTGCGGCCTTTGACGGCACGGAGGCAGTCGGCTTTCTCTGCTTAAAGGAGACCGGCTCCGCGACCGTCGAGCTTGCGGTCACGGGCATTCTGAAACGGATGCACCGGCAGGGCATCGGCAGAATGCTCTTTGAACAGGCAAAGGAATCCGCCGCGGCTGCGGGCTATTCATTTATGCAGGTGAAAACGGTCAAAATGGGCGTGTATCCGGAATACGACGCGACGAACCGCTTTTATCTCGCCTGCGGCTTTCAGGAGTTCGAGGTGCTCCCGCTCTGGGATGAAGCGAATCCCTGTCAGATCTATGTGATGTATCTGAAATAACGGCAGAAAGGGCACCGACCGGTTGGTCAGTGCCCTTTTTTGATCATAACGGGGTCTGCATAGACACGCTTTGTATCACGGTCAGACCGTCAGGTTGAAATTATGGAGCAGCGGGCCGCTGCCTTCGCCGATATCGAAACCGGCGCGCAGCGCGGAATAAAGATAGCCCTTTGCCGCACAGGTACTGACCATAACGGACATACCCTTCGAGAGATTCGATGCAATTGCCGCGGAGAGCGTACAGCCGGTTCCGTGGGTATTGGACGTATCCACGCGGACGGCGGGCAGCTCCGTGACCTTGCCGTTTTCGCAGAGCACATCGGTCGCGGTATCGGTCAGGTGCCCGCCCTTGACGAGCACTGCCGCGTCAAATTTCTCCGCGAGCAGCGCAGCAGCTTCCCGCATCGCCGGGATATCGCGGATTGTCATGCCGGTCAGCTCCTCGGCCTCGGGGAGATTCGGCGTCAGCACATCTGCAAGCGGAAGCAGCTCCGCCGTCAGCGTATCCATAGCGTCCTGCCGGAGCAGGCGGTGTCCGCTGGTCGAGATCATGACCGGGTCAATGACCAGATGCTGCGGCCGGTATTCCTTCAGCTTTTCCGCAATGATATGCGCAAGTGCCGCACCGGAAACCATACCGATCTTGACCGCCTCCGGCTTCAGATCGGGAAAGACCGCGTCCATCTGCTTCGCGACAAACTCCGGCGGAACCTCCAGAATGCCGGTGACCCCGCAGGTATTCTGTGCGGTCAGTGCCGTGATGACGCTCATTGCGTAGCATCCGTGCATGGTGATCGTTTTGATATCCGCCTGGATCCCGGCACCGCCGCCGGAATCAGAGCCTGCGATCGTCAGTACCCGTCCGATCATGTTACAATTCCTCCGATATGGTTCGTAATTGGACAGCCGCCGCTCCCGGGTCAGGCTGTGCGAAAATGGCAGAAACAACTGCGATCCCGGCAATGCCGGAGCCGCGAAGCTGCGGGACATTCTCCGCGGTAATGCCGCCGATCGCGACGACCGGCACATTTGATGCTTCACAGACTGCGCGCAGCCTTGCCGCATCGACCGGCCGTGTATTCGTTTTCGTGCCGGTCGCAAAGACCGCACCGCATCCAAGATAATCGGCACCGTCCCTGACTGCCGCAGTCGCCTCGTCAACAGTCGCGGCGGAAACGCCGACGATCTTCTCCGGGCCGAGCATCGCCCTTAAAATGCGCGGGGACATATCCTGCTGCCCGACATGAACGCCGTCCGCACCGCAGGCAAGCGCGATCTGCGGGTCGTCGTTGATGATGAGCGGCACATGATATTTCCGGCAGACCGCAAGCACCTGCTTTGCCTCATTCAGCAGATCGCCGCCGTCCAGCGATTTTTCGCGCAGCTGCACGCAGGTCACGCCGCCGCGGATTGCGGATTCGACCGCACCGGCGAGCGTTCTGCCGTTGAGCCAGCGGCGGTCGGTGACGGCATAGAGCCGAAGCATATCAGCGGAAAACTTCATAGCGTGCGCCCTCCTCAAGCTGCTGTTCCGTCAGATTGAACACCGCATCGGTCAGGTACCGCCGGAACGATGCGTTCCCGTCCTGCGCGGTCATGCGGCCTGCGGCTGTTTCGCCGGCAAGCCCTATTGCGCAGAGCACGGTCAGGCAGGCATCAAGCGGCTGTTCCGGCCTGACGGCAAGATATGCCGCCGTCATTGCGGAAAGCATACACCCGCTGCCTGTGATGCGGGACATCAGCGGATGCCCGTTTTTGACCGCATAAGCGGTATTGCCGTCCGTCACCAGATCGACTTCACCGGTCATCATGATGACGGCACCGGTTTTCTCCGCAAGCTGCTTCGCGATCGTGCAGGACGCCTGCAGCGTTTCGAGCGCGTCCTCTGCGGAAACATCCGCGCCGCTGCAGACCGCATGTACGCCTGCCAGATACCGGATCTCGGACGCATTGCCCCGGATCGCGGAAAACCGGACGGACTGCAGCAGTGCCGCCGCAGTCTCCCGGCGGAGAACAGTTGCACCGGCTCCGACCGGGTCAAGCACGACCGGAATGCCGCGGCGGTTTGCCGCCTGACCTGCTTTCAGCATGGCAGAGGCACGCGCCGGATTCAGCGTCCCGAGATTGAGCGTCAGTGCTGCGGCGTTTGCAGTGATCTCCGCAGCCTCCTCCGGTGCATCCGCCATGATCGGCAAAGCACCGCAGGCATGGAGCATGTCCGCGCATACACCTGCCGTCACATAGTTCGTAATGCAGTGCACACGCGGTTTTTGCTGCCTGATCTCAGATAAAATGCTGCTGTCCGTGCGGGGTCACTCCTTTGCAAGGGTATCGTCTGCGGCCTTCTGAACGGGCTTTGTATTCTCCGTGAAAAAGCGGTCAACGCCTGCTTTTTTCAGCGCGGGGATCAGGATCGCCGCAAGGATCGTGCCGCTCAGGCTGCTGAGGAAAAACGGCGGCACATAGGTAAACAGCGCGGCCTCCTTGCCCATGAACTGCGTCGCAAGGACAAATGCGATCATGCCGCCGATGACCGCCGTGCCGAACAGCTCTCCTGCGTATGCGAAGGGGAGCTTTTTCAGCTTCCGGAACAGCATACCGGACAAAAATGCGCCGATCATGCTGCCGGGAAATGCCATGACTGTTCCGGTGCCCATCAGGACGCGGCACAGACTTGTGACAAAGGCCGCCGCCATTGCGTACCACGGCCCGAGAAAGACGCCGCCGATGATGTTGACGAAATGCTGCGCCGGGAAGCATTTGGAGATGCCGACCGGGATCGACAGCGGTGAGCAGACGACGGCGAGTGCCGCCAGCAGCGCGGTCATAACGAGCTTTTTGAGTGTGATCTGTTTCATAGGAAATCCTCCTGCGTAAAATGATTTATCAGCAGTCCGCAGCGTCGTGAAAAGCGGCCGCAGACAGTGATGCTGTACTGCGGTCGGTGCTCGATTGCACCCTCTCACTCCGAAACACGGATTCCCTCGCTTTCAGGCTGATTCTCCAGCCCGCCATGGCGCTCCCCATGGCAATAGATGTATCGCTGCGCGATGATTTGAAATGGGCTTTCAGCCCAAACCTGACCAAAGGGACACTGTCCCTTTGGAATCCCATCATGCTGCAATAATGGGGTCTGGGGGTACGCCCCCAGCGGGAATTTGAGGGCAGGGCCCTCATGACAGATCCGTCGGAGACACCGCTTATTTCTCCGTGCAGAACTCGACGGTTTTGCCTTCCAGGATCAGGTTGGTCGTGCGGACGGCGCACATCTTGCCGCACATGGAGCAGGTATGCCGGTCGGCAGGCGGCGTGCTCTCAAAATACGCCTTTGCCTTTTCGGGGTCGATCGCATACCGGAACATTTCGTCCCAGTCCACCTTATGCCGCGCCTCTGCCATTTTGTTGTCGATATCGCGTGCGTGCGGGATACCCTTTGCGATATCCGCAGCATGTGCAGCGATTTTGCTTGCGACGATGCCTTCCTTGACATCGGAAAGATCAGGCAGCCGGAGATGCTCCGCAGGCGTGACATAGCAGAGGAAGTCCGCGCCGTTTGCCGCTGCGATCGCGCCGCCGATCGCCGAGGTGATATGGTCATAGCCCGGTGCAATATCGGTCACAAGCGGGCCGAGCACATAGAACGGCGCATTGTGGCAGATGCGTTTCTGCAGCTTCATGTTCGCGGCGATCTCGTCCATTGCCATGTGGCCGGGGCCCTCGACCATGACCTGCACATCATGCTCCCATGCACGCTTTGTCAGGTTTCCGAGTTCGATCAGCTCGGAGATTTGTCCGGCATCGGTGCTGTCATCAATGCAGCCCGGACGCAGCGCATCACCGAGGCTGATCGTGACGTCGAACTCGCGCAGGATCGCGAGCACATCGTCGTAATACTCATAAAACGGGTTCTCGTTGCCGGTCATCATCATCCATGCGAACAGCAGCGAGCCGCCGCGGGAAACGATGTTCATTTTTCTGCCCTCGCGCATGAACGCTTCGACGGCGCGGCGGTTGATGCCGGCGTGGATCGTCATGAAATCGACGCCTTCCTCAGCATGTGCACGAACGACCCGCAGGAAGTCCTGCGCTGAAATTTCGAGCAGGTCTTTTTCGAGATAGCCGATCGCGTCATACATCGGCACCGTACCGATCATCGCAGGCGACTTCTCAACGAGTGCCCTGCGGAAGGTATTGGTCTTGCCGTAATTGCTGAGATCCATGATCGCTTCCGCACCGAATTTCAGAGCAAGATCGACTTTTTCCATTTCAAGGTCATAGTTTTTCGCGTCGCCGGAAATCCCGAGATTGACATTGATCTTGGTTTTCAGTCCCATACCGATGCCCTCGGCAGAGAGCGAAGTGTGGCGGATATTCGCTGGAATCGCGACGGTACCCTCCGCGACATGCTGCCGGATGATTTCGGCAGAAACGCCTTCTTTCTCCGCGACGGTCTGCATCTGCGGGGTAATGATGCCGCGCTTCGCGGCATCCATTTGTGTTGCGTATTGCTGCATACTGTTCCTCCTCAAAAAAACGGAGCCTCCGCAAGGAAGCTCCGCTGTGAACCGTATGCGGGGATACTTCCTACGCAGGCATTATCCTGACAGGTAAAAAGGGTCGGAGCGCACAGCTCCCTCTCAGCCTTTCTGAAAGCTCCCCTGTATTCCAAACGGTATTGTATCATATTTCGGGACATTTGTCAAGCATTTCTTTTATTTCCGACGAAATATTGTCAGCAGCGGCTTGTTGACGGCGTCTCCGTTCCGAATCCGCCGGCGAAACCTTATAAGGCCGGATCAGCCACACCGTTCGCAGCAAAGGCAGCGGCGCGGTCGCGGCAGGTCCCGCAGAGACCGCAGGGCTTTTCGCCGCCCTCATAGCAGCTCCATGTCAAATGATACGGCGCATGCAGGCGCAGACCCTCCGCAACAACATCCGCTTTGGTTCTCCCGACGAACGGAGCCTCGACGCGGAGCTGCTGCCCGCTGCCGAGATAGATCGCGCGGTTGATCGCGTCATTGAAATCCTGCGAGCAGTCAGGGTACGCATTGCCCGCAGCGTCGTCGGCATGTGCCCCGTAGAGGATCACCTCACAGCCGTGCGAAAGCGCAATGCTCGCCGCAGAGGACAGGAACAGCCCGTTCCGGAACGGCACATAGGTCGAAACCGGTTTGCCGTTCGTTTCAGTAAGCTGCTCCGCATAGCTCTCCTTCGGAATCTCCTGTGAACTGCCATGCAGAAGCGAGCAGTCTGAATCCGCAAAAATCGCAGTAAGATCGAGCGTTTGCAGCTTCACACCGTAATACTGCGCAACCGCTTTTGCCGCTTCGATCTCCTTGGTATGCTTCTGGCCGTAGCTGACCGACAGTGCAAGCACCTCGTCTGCACCGTACTTTTCAACAGCGAGTGCCAGACAGGTCGTGCTGTCCAGACCGCCGCTGAATAACACCAGTGCTTTCATTATTTGACCCCCTCTGTAATCAGCCGCTGCAGGTTCCATTCCTCGCCGAACCGTCCGCAGAAGGTCTGCGTGACTGTCCTCGCAGAGGCATTGCGGATACCGCGTGCGGTCATGCAGCTATGCGTTCCCGCGATCACGACGCCGACATCCGGTGTCCCGGCGGCGTCCATCATGATCTCCGCGATATCAGAGCCGAGCCGCTCCTGAAGCTGCAGCCGCTTGGCTGCCATATCGCAGATACGCGCGATCTTGGAAAGTCCGATGACCTTGCCCTGCGGCACATAGGCGACATTGATCTTCATATCGTACATCAGCGCAAGGTGATGCTCGCAGTAGGAGAACACCTCGATATCGCGCACGACGACGGGGCCCGCGTTCGCGGGTGCCTCAAAGGTCTTGCCGAACATCCCGGCGATCTCGTGATTCGTATAGTTGATGCCGTCGAACACCTCTGCATACATTCTCGCCACGCGTTCCGGTGTTTCGAGCAGACCCTCTCTGTCGGGGTTCTCGCCGAGCGCGATCAGAATGCCGCGGATATGTTCTTCGATTGCCTTTTGGTCGATCATGCTTTCACCTCAAATGACATGGTTCTCTTTTTTGTAAACAGCCAGCACATAAAGTTCCCGGCTGTCATCCCGGCGGTCAAAAATGACACCGTCGATCACCGGGAACAGATGATAATAGTCCGCGCGGTTTGTGCCGAACACACAGAATGTACCGCTGTTCAGATCAAGCTCCTTCACCTGCATCCCGCAGTCATCCATGCAGCGGAATATGCGGTGCGCTGCCATATACTTTTCAAATACTGCCGCTTCATTGTAATCCGGATATCCCATTTCCGCGGCAAGTTCTGTCAGTTCTTTTTTGACCGTTTCATACGGTTTTCCGGTCAGTCCGGTCATTGTCCGGACAACGCAGCTTCGCGATTCATCCGTCGGATTATAATAGACAAACTCCATTTCAGATTTCTCCCCGCTTATACGCCTCTCGCCATCGGATCCCAGATAAACTTGTGAAGCTGTAACTGCAGCCGGAAACTGCCCATGTGCTCTGCCTTCATGATCTCCACAATCTCCGCGGAGTCAATGCGTCCGAACACCGGGCTCAGATACAGCGGGCACTGCGGCTTGTACTGCGCCGCAATTTCCTTTGCGCGGAACACATCCGCACGGGAGCCGCAGACGAATTTGACCGTATCCTGCGGATGCAGCAGCGCAAAATTCTCCGTATGCATAAAGCGTTCCATGTTACTGGACGGCAGCTTATAGTCCATAGTGAACACCGCACCGCAGCCGATGAACGGTTCCAGCGGCACCGCGCCGTTCGTCTCGACCTCGACGCGCAGGCCCATGCCGCAGAGCTGCTCCATGACCGCACGGATATTTTCCTGCAGAAGCGGCTCACCGCCGGTCAGTGTGACATTCCGCACACCGCAGCCGACCGCATCTGCTGCGATCTTCGTGAGCTCCTGCAGCGTGACAGCCTCATGCGGCGCGTCCTTGCCGCAGGCCCATGCAGTATCGCACCAGTCACAGCGGAGATTGCAGCCCGCAAACCGCAGGAACAGTGCAAGCTCTCCGGCGCACTGCCCCTCACCGTTGATGCTGACAAAATGCTCTGCCAGCTTGTATGTCTGCTCCATGTTACACCTCATAGCAAGCACTGTTGTCCGGCGTTTCGTAGACCGTCACGCGCAGAACAGGCAGACCGTCCGCGGAAAGTGCCGCGTAAAAAGCCCTTGCGAAGTTCTCCGCAGTCGGGCGGTACGGGACTTCGATCATCCGGAAGCCTTCGTCCTGCAAAGCCGCAAGCGTCGCAGATTTCAGCGAACCGGATTCATAAATCAGCGCATGATCGAAGGAATCTGCAAGCGAACGCACAGCTTTTTTCAGATCGCTGAAATCAATGACCATGCCGCGTTTTTCGCCTTCAGTCTGCAAGGTATCCTGTCCGGCCTCGGCCTCAATGACCCAATGATGCCCGTGCAGATTCGCACATTTTCCGTGATAGCCCGCAAGGAAATGCGCACTGTCGAAGCTTGCGGCGGTTTTCAGAATATACAAGCGATCACCTCAAAAACAAAGATGCTCCTGTCCGCAGTACGGACAGGAGCATACAAACCTCTCTACTGCCCTGGTTTTGTTTTACGACAGGATGGCGCAAACGAACTGTCGGGTGTATTTTCACACCGCCGTTATTATAACATATTTAAGGGTAAATGTCAAGAGAAATACAGAAAAAAGAAACCCTGCACACAAAGCGGATATTCTTTCGCATGGAGCATATTGCCATTCTGTACGAATAATACGGAATTGCTTTGTTTTCATGCCGTATGGCATCCTCTCCCGGCGGGGACGGGCAGCGAAACGCGCCCAATATTCTAAGCACACGCCGCGAAAGCGGCTTCTGAAAGAACACTTCACCCAGCGGCAGCTTCCGCGGGTAATACTGAATATTCAAAAAAGGACGCCGATTTTTCATCAGCGTCCCTTTTTGCTATTTATGATGGGATTCCAAAGGGACAGTGTCCCTTTGGCAGGGTTCAACATGAAGAAACAAGTTTCTTCATGTTTGGCGGAGCCCATTATGGATCATCGCGAAGCGATACAAATCAGGCTTTGCCGACGGAACCGAAGAGCTCCATCTTCTCCTTGACAGTTGCCTTGATCGCCTCGAAGCCCGGAGCGAGCAGCTTGCGCGGGTCAAAGCCCTTGCCGACCAGATCCTTGCCTTCTTCGATGTACTTTCTGACAGCCTTCTGGAATGCCCACTGGCACTCGGTATTGACGTTGATCTTCGCAACGCCGAGGGAAATCGCCTTCTTGATCATATCGTCCGGAATACCGGTACCGCCGTGCAGAACGAGCGGCATATCACCGACCTTCTCCTTGATTGCTGCGAGGGTCTCAAAGCTGAGGCCTTCCCAGTTCTCCGGATACTTGCCGTGAATATTGCCGATGCCTGCTGCGAGCATGGTCACGCCGAGATCTGCAACAGCCTTGCACTCATCGGGATTTGCGCACTCGCCCTTGCCGATGACGCCGTCCTCTTCGCCGCCGATCGCGCCGACCTCAGCCTCCAGAGAGATGCCGAGCACGTCGCAGGTATTGACGAGAGCGGTGGTCTTTGCAATGTTCTCCTCGATCGGATAATGGGAGCCGTCGAACATAATGGACGAGAAGCCGGCATTGATGCAGGCCTTTGCGCCCTCAAAGGTGCCGTGGTCGAGGTGCAGCGCAACCGGAACAGTGATGCCCAGCTCGTTGATCATGCCCTTGACCATACCGACAACAGTGGTATAGCCGCACATATACTTGCCTGCGCCCTCAGAGACACCGAGGATAACAGGAGACTGCAGCTCCTGCGCGGTGAGCAGGATTGCCTTTGTCCATTCGAGGTTGTTGATGTTGAACTGACCGACAGCATACTTGCCGTCTCTTGCCTTGTTCAGCATGTCTTTTGCAGATACCAGCATTGATAATTCCTCCTAAAAACCTTTTCTGCCGGATGCCCGGCACATTCAGCGGGATATGCAGCCGCATATTTCACCACATACCATTATACACGATTTCGGCGCAAATTGCAATAGGCATTGTGAATATATTATCAAACATCCGAAATAAAGCTCTGTATGCAATGGACAATCCGAAAAAACAGACCGGATGCTGTATAAAAACCGCTGCGCCGGCGCATACTCTGATCACTTACAATTCAGGAGGTACATCTATGAAACAGGCGATCGGAATGCTGCTGTGGATGCTTCTGGCGATCGCAGCGGCCTCGGTGCATGAAACAGCCGCGGCGGTGCGGGAGCTGGAACAGAACGTCATCCGGCTGCATATTCTGGCGGATTCGGACAGCACGGCCGACCAGACGGAAAAGCTGCTTGTCCGGGATGCGGTGCTTGCGTATGCGGCGGAGCAGATTCCGGCAGATACGGATTATGAGACAGGCTGTGCACTGATCTCCGCAGCCCTGCCGGAGATACGTACCCTTGCGGAGCAGACGCTCTGGGCATCCGGCTGCACGGATGCCGTGCATGTCTCCTTCGGGGAGACAGCATTTCCGGCACGTACCTACAGCGATTTCACACTGCCCGCCGGTAACTATCAGGCACTGCGCATTGAGATCGGCAGCGGAAAAGGGCAAAACTGGTGGTGTGTCATGTATCCGTCACTCTGCATTCCGGCTGCATCCGATGCGGCAGAACAAACCGTTTCCGGTGTGCTGCCTGCGGATGCCTGCGCACTGGCGGAACATCCGGCGAAATTTGAACTGCGGCTGAAATGCGCCGACCTCTGTATCGCGGCTGCGGACAAGCTGCGCGCACAGCTCCGGAAAACGGAAACGCCCGCCTCTCCGGAGGGAGAAGCGGGCGAAACGGAGACAGATCAGCAGCCGCAGCCGTTGTTGCAGCCGCCGTTATTGCAGCCGCATCCGCAGCCGTTGCCGCAGCAGGAGAACAGAAGGATCAGAATGATGATCCACCAGATGTTGTTGCCGCAATCGTTACCGCACATAGTCAGCACTCCTTTTCATCGCATGTAGGCGGTGCGCCGCGTCCGGACCGCAGCGCGCGTGGGAAGCGGTGCTTGCCGCTTCTGGTCTTATGATATGCCGGATGCGGGATTGTGTGACAGCGCGTTTATTGCAGCATCCGTTTGCATATAGTATCAGCAGAAGAAGCTTTCGGAGGGATGAGTTTTGCAGAACGAAGCATATACACAAAAAGCGGAGGCGATCCTTGCGCGGACAAAGCAGGAGGCGGAGGCACTCGGCCACAGCTTTGTGGGCAGCGAGCACCTGATCCTCGCCATGCTCGCGGACGGGAGCAATGTCGGTGCCGCCATTTTGCGGACGCACCGGGTTCCGCATCAGCGGTTCCGGCAGGCGGTTCTGGATGCACTCGGCAGCGGGGAACCGTCAAAGCTGCATGAAGATGCGATGACGCCCGCCCTGCTCCGGATCCTGCAGCGGGCAGAGCGGCATTCCTGTACGGCACAGCCGGTCAGCTCGGAGGGACTGCTCCGTGCCGTTCTGGAGGATCCGCAGTGCGGAGCGGCAGTTCTGCTGCGCGGCATGGGGATCTCGCTCTCTTTGCTGCGCAATGCGTGCGGGCAGGAGGCACCGGATATTCCGGCGGAGGTGACAGACAGCCCCGTTTTTGACGGCAAGGCCTGTCCGGCGCTGTCAAAATACGCGCGAAATCTCACAGACCCGCTGACGGCTGCGCGCTTTGACCCGTTGATCGGGCGGGAAAACGAGCTCAGGCAGGTCATGCAGATTCTGCTGCGCCGCACCAAAAACAATCCTGTCCTGATCGGAACGGCAGGCGTCGGAAAGACTGCGATCGTGGAAGGACTTGCGCGGCAGATTCTGGACGGAACGGTACCGCCTGCGCTCTCCGGCAAGGTGATCCTCTCGCTCGATCTGACCGCACTGCTGGCAGGTGCAAAATACCGCGGTGATTTTGAGGAGCGGCTGAAAGCCTGCATGGACGAGGCGGCGGCAGACCCCTCTCTGCTGCTGTTCATCGACGAACTGCATATCATTGCGGGAACCGGTGCCGCTGAAGGCGCGATCGACGCGGCGAATGTTCTGAAGCCGCGTCTTGCACGCGGAGAGCTGCAGATCATCGGGGCAACGACCGAGGAGGAATACCGCAGACAGATCGAAAAGGACGCGGCACTTGCAAGACGGTTCCAGCCGGTACGGATTCCCGAGCCGACCGCCGCCGATGCGACCGAAATGCTGTACGGTCTGCGGGAGAATTACGAGCACTATCACCATGTTGAGATACAGCCGGAGGCGATCCGTGCAGCAGTAGAATACGCTGTGCGGTATCTGCATGACCGTGCACTGCCGGATAAGGCACTTGACCTGCTCGATGAAGCCTGTGCGGCAAAGCGTCTTGCGGACGGTGAAAAAAGCAATCCGTCCGCAGTGTGCAGACAGGATATTGAGCACGCAGTTTCAGAAAAAACCGGCATTCCGGCGGAAACGCTGACCGAGCCGGAAACGCAGCGTCTGCTGCATCTTGAGGAGCTTCTGCGCCGCCGTGTCATCGGGCAGGACGAGGCCGTCAGCGCGGTATCGCAGGCGATCCGCCGGAGCCGTGCGGGACTGCGACGACCGGGCAGACCCGTCGGAGCGTTTCTGTTTCTCGGCGCGACCGGCATCGGCAAAACGGCACTGGCACAGTGCATCGCGGACGAATTATACGGCGGGAGCTGCATCCGCATCGACATGAGCGAATATATGGAAAAGCACGCAGCAGCGCGCCTGATCGGTTCGCCGCCCGGTTATGTCGGCTACGGCGAGAGCAAAACGCTCTGCGAGCGGGTGCGGCGCGCGCCGTACAGCCTGATTTTGTTCGACGAAATGGAAAAGGCGCATCCGGATGTGCTCTCGCTCCTGCTGCAGATCTTAGAGGACGGCCGCCTGACGGACGGCAGCGGCGTGACCGCGGATTTCTCGGAATGCCTGCTGATCCTGACCTCGAATGCCGGTGCGGAGGTGCTGCAGAACGGGGTCATCGGCTTTGCGGATGCGGAGGCGTCGGAGTCCGCGCAGAAGGCGCAGCTTTTGTCGGTGCTCCGACGGACGATGAAGCCGGAGCTGCTGAACCGTCTGGACGCGGCGATCGTGTTCCGGAAGCTGAACAGCACCGACCTGACGCAGATCGCGCGGCTGCATCTGCATGATCTGGCCGAGCGCGCGGCGGCCTGCGGAACGGTACTGACATGGACGCCGGAGGCCGAGCAGCTGCTGATCCGGCAGGCAGACACGGCGCACGGCGGAGCCCGCGCGATCCGCACGGCACTGAAGCGGTATGCAGAGCCGCTGCTGGCGGACAGTCTGCTGCGGGAACAGCGCGGCGCAAAGCAGCTTTGCGTACAGCAGCACGGCGCAGAGCCCGCACTGGCATTGATCTAAATTCGGCGGGGTCGGCAGAACCGACAGCCGTTTTCCTACGGAGACGGTTGGCGAAGCTCCCCCATTTTTCGCGGTACACGCCGCGGGGCGGCTTCTGATAGGTTACTGCTCCCAATACGAAAGCCCGGCGGCAGCATACCGGAAATTTTAGTTGAGTGAATAGTGAATAACGGACAGGGCACACCGCCGTAATTCATTCTTCATTGACTGGGTCAGACTGATTGATCATCTCCGAAACACTGTGCTATCATCGCCAAAACAAAAAAAGTTGCACCGGAACGTGCAACTTTTTTGTTTTTCTGCACCCTTAGCAGAGAGCGATACGGGCATTTGCGGGCATCCGAAATCTGTGCATCCAATGGGAGGCGACTCCCAAGAAGCTGCGATCAGCACCGTGCACTTGAGAAAGCGGGAGGTGCTTTGCTGCATGTCCCCGGAGGGAAATGCAAGCGGGTGCTGCCCGCCCGGAGCCGGAATGCGCCGGCATGTGAGCAGACCGGACGTCGTCATTGGGGTCGATTCGTTTCCGGGAACGCCGAAGACAGGATGCGCTTTGGTACTTTGACAACCGAATATTTTTCGTCCGTAAAGATCATCAGCTCCATTTCGGCAGAGCGTAACCGGCAGGCGTTCGGAAATGTCCGCAGCGTATGCTTCGCCGGCCGGGCGAGCTTTTCGCACCGTCCCCGGAAGAAAACGGCTGCCGCCCGCGTCAGGAGGCATCTGCTGCCTTGACAAATGAAATGGTATCCGCCGGAATGACCGTGCCGTCCGTCAGATAGACCCGGTTCGTTTCCTGCTCATAGAAGCGGAAATTCCCGGCATACTGCACATACTGACCGCCCTGTTTTCGTGCATCCTGCCGGAAACAGGTCAGGATCACATAGGGCTGCTCGCAAGCGTGCCGGAGCATCCACTGAAAAGCAGCATCCAGCTCGGCAAGCGCGTCCTCGGACATCTCCGCGCGCGGGTCGGTCAGACGCCCGGCCTCCGCAATGTCCTCGTCATAGCCGGTCAGCGCGGCAAATGCCGAAAACTGCGCCGCTCTGGAAGCCATTGCCATCGGCCGGTGATGCCGGAGCCGGTAATGCGGCTGATGAAGCAGCTCGTCCATGCAGTCCCCTCCCCTCACAGGATCCCAAGCTGCCGCAGGATCTGCCCGCGGCTGCCGAGAAACAGCTTTGTGATCTGATAGCTCTCCGTTTCCTCGTAGGTGCAGGGATGCAGCGCGCCGTCCATGCTCAGGATGTCGGCATCCGGCAGACCCAGCAAAATCGGTGAATGCGTCGCAATGATGAACTGCGCATGTTCGCGGACGCACCGCGCGATTTCGATCAGAAGCGTCAGCTGCCGCTGCGGGGAGAGTGCCGCCTCCGGCTCGTCGAGCAGGTAGATGCCGCCGCCCGTAAAATTGCGCTGTACCAGCCTGAGAAAGCTCTCGCCGTGCGAACACCGGTGATAATACTCCGGCCCGCTGTTTGCCAGCTTGCCGTATTCCTCCTCCGCGGTCGCGACATTGTAAAAGCTTTCGGCGCGCAGGAAGTAGCCCCATTTCGGGTGCTCATAGCCCTTGACCAGCTGCACCGCGCGGTACAGCTCCGAATGGGAATCATAGGTCGAAAAGCTGTAATTCCGCGTGCCGCCCTCCGGATTGAATCCATAGGCGACGGCGGCAGCCTCCAGCAGCGTTGATTTTCCGCTGCCGTTTTCGCCGGTCAGAAAGGTGACCGGTTTCCGGAAGCAGAGCTCGTCCAGCTCCGCGAGCGCGGGAATGTTCCGCAGATAGCTGTCCGGCGCGATCTGTGTCCGGTCGATCCGCAGTGCGCGGATAAACAGCGGCTGTTCCTCTGTCAGCATGGCAGGCTCCTTTCCTGTTATCGAACATCTGTTCTTGTATTTCTATTATATCAGAACGGCGCGGAAATGTCAAGCACTTTTTCCGGAGATACAAAAATTCCCGCACAGATCGCTCCGTGCGGGAACGGATTTCGTCCCTTTGTATTTTTGGGCTGTTATTCTGATGATCCGCTGTCAGGCTTGCCGGACGGTATGCTTCCACTTGACGACCGCGGTGCCGATGATAATGACGTATCCGACGACGCTGAGCCAGTCAGGCCGCTGCCCGAGGAAGCAGAATCCGAGCAGCGCGGCGAAGATCACAATGGAAAAATCAAAGACGGAGATCTCCTTTGCCGCGGCTTTGGCATACGCTTTCGTAATGCAGATCTGTCCGCCCGCCGCCGCAACGCCGGTCAGCACGAGGAACATCCACTGCCTGCCGGTCATCGGCGCATAGCAAAGGAGCAGCACCGGCAGCAGACAGAGCGTCGTAAAGCCGGAGAAAAACGCAACGATGATCATGCTGTTCTCGCCGCGCAGCCCGAGCTTGCGCACATTCGTATACGCAAGACCGGCACCCAGTCCGCCGAGGACGCCCGCGAGCGCGGGGATCACGGTGAGATCAAAATGCGGCTTCACGACGAACAGTGCCCCGGTAAACGCGACCGCAACGGCACCCCATTCAAAAGCGGAGGCGCGCTCGTTCAGGATGAAATACGAGAAAATGATCGCGAAAAACGGCGACAGCTTGTTCAGCATGGAGGCATCCGAGATCGGGATATGATCGACCGCGTAAAAATTGCAGACCATGCCGAGCCCGCCCGCGACCGAGCGGATCAGCAGATATTTCAGATTGCCTTTGCCGATCTTCAGCGGCGTCCTGCTTTTCAGCAGCGTGCCGCCCGCGACCAGCAGCGCAAAGAAGTTCCGGAAAAAGCATTTCTGCAGCGTCGGGACGTCCCCCGTCAGCCGGATAAACAGATTCATCAGCGCAAAGCAGAAAGCCGAGGCGGTAATGAACAGGATGCCCTGCGCGCGTTCGCTGCGTTTCGTTCCAGTCAAACAAAGCCCTCCATTGAAAACGGTATGCCGAACCGCTCACGGTTCATGATCCCGTTGAATATATGCAAGCAGCGCGTCCCGCTCATTCGGCAGGCTGCCGTCCATGACCGCTTCCAGCAGCCGGTTCAGCATCTGCCCGACCGCTTTTCCCTGCGGAATCCCCGCCGCGAGCAGATCGTCACCGGAGACCGCGAGCTGTTTCAGGCTCATGCAGGCATCCGCTTCCCGCAGTGCCGCGAGTACGCCAAGCAGCCGGTCGGATTCTTCGATGCGTTCAGCGCGGTGACATGCTGCCTGCGCCGTCACATCGGCCTTGTGCAGCAGCAAAAGCTGTTCTGCCGCCTCCTCGCCGATCTGCCGCACCAGACGCTTCAGCTGCTTTTCCGTGCCGTTCATGACCGTGTCATGCTTCCCGACCAGCAGCAGCACGCGGTCATAGCGTTTGCGGTCGCATTTCATCGCTTTCAGGGCGCGCTTCGCGATCTCAACAGAGACCGCCGCGTGACCGTAAAAATGTCCGCCGCGTTCGTCCTCGGTGAAGGTGTGCGGCTTGCCGGTATCGTGCAGCAGTGCCGCCCAGCGCAAAACGGGCTCCGGCGGACAGGCCGCGACTGCTTTCAGCGTATGCGTATAGACGTCGTAATCGTGATGCGGATTCCGCTGGTCAAAGCCGTGCATCGGCTCCAGCTCCGGCAGCACGGTAAAAAGCACATCTGCAAACTCCGTGAGCACGCGCTCCGCGGCTGTTCCGCAGAGCAGCTTTGTCAGCTCCGTATCAATACGCTCCGCAGAAATGTGATGCAGCAAATCCTTCTGCGCATGGATCGCGTCAGCGGTCTGCGGATTGACCGCAAAATCCAGCACCGACGCAAACCGCATCGCCCGCAGAATGCGCAGGCCGTCCTCGTCAAAGCGATCCTTCGGGCTGCCGACGCAGCGGATCAGGCCGCTTTGCAGATCGTCCGCGCCGTGAAACGGGTCGATCAGCCCGCGCGCCGGGTGATAGGCCATGGCATTGACCGTGAAATCCCGCCGTGCAAGATCGTCGGTCAGCGAGTCGGTGAACGTGACCGAATCCGGCCGCCGGTGATCGGCATACACGCCGTCGATGCGGAAGGTCGTGATCTCGATCGGGTTGTGCTCGATCACGACCGTGACCGTTCCGTGCTGCAGCCCCGTTTCGATCACATGAAACTTGCGGAAGCATGCGCAGATTTCCTGCGGCTCTGCATTGGTCGTGCAGTCCCAGTCATGCGGCTCGGTGCCGCGTAATGCATCGCGCACACAGCCGCCGACAATATAAGCTTCAAAGCCCGCCGCGCAGAGCATATCCAGTGCGGTCTGCACCGTTGCGGGCGGGGTAATGCTGAACTGTGTCATAACAGACTCCCTTGATCGTCTGACTTCGGGTTTTCTTCGTTTGCGGCAGCATTCTTCTGCATCTGCGCAATGACCGCGTTTTTTTCGCGTTGTTTGCAGACCGCCGAAATGACCGCATACAGCGGAAGCACCAGCACCGCAAACAGGAACAGCTCTGCGAACAGCAAAATCCCCGGAAGGCTTATTCTCGAACCCGGAACAAAGCAGTACCGCACGGACAAACCGTCTGCGATAAACGGAATCCCGTGATGATCTGCCATTTGGGGATCAGCAGCGGCCGGTTCCGTTACGCCGAGCACCTTGCCGTCCTGACTGACATACGCGATGCGGAACGACGGAATCCGCAGAAACACTTTCCCCTTGCTGAACCGTCCGTCCTTCGTGTTGCCGCTGATATACAGATTTGTACAGACCAGCAGCGGGTTATGCTCCGCCGGAATCTCAATGCGCTCCGCATAGCCGTAATGCAGCGACGCGCTGACGTAATTGTCCGTATCATAGCAGAAAATTTCGCTGCTTTCAGTGATTTCCGTGCCGTCCAAGCGCACGCCGGTATCCGGTACGCGCAGCTTGTCTTTCTTCGGAAGCTGCACGAGCAGATCAGCATAATATGTCCCCTCCGGTGCATTCGCAGCCGTGATCTCGGCACTGTCTGAAAATACCGTTTCACTTTTGACTGCGGCACAGCCCGTCGTTCCTGTGATAAACAGCAGAATGCAGAGCACGACTGTTCCGAAGCAGCCGAGTCTTTTTTTCATGATGGGTCACTCCGTAAATTGCAGATCAATCTCTTTGCCGTCCTCCGGGATCACCGTGTCCGGGAAGATTTCCTGTGCAAGCGGCAGATACTCCTTCGGATTCGGCAGCGACGGCGAAAAATGCGTCAGCCAGAGCCGGTGCGCATTGCAGTCTCTTGCGATTTCAGCGGCCTCGGTGAACATCATGTGTTTTGTCTCGATCGCCTTGCCGAGCTTCTCCGGCTCACCGTACATGCCTTCCAGAATCAGCAGATCGGCGTCATCGGCATATTTCATGATCTCCGGAACGGGTCTTGTGTCGGTGCAGTAGGTGACGGTCAGACCCCGCCGCGGTGCACCCAGCACCTGCGACTGATGATAGGTCACGCCGTCCAGCTCAACGGATTCCTGCTTCTGGAGCAGTCCCCATGCTTTCAGCGGGATTCCTGCCGCTTTGGCACGTTCGGGATCAAATTTTCCGATGCGCGGCAGATGCAGCCGGTAGCCGCAGCAGTGCATCGTATGCTGCACCGCAAAGGCCGTGATCTCCAGCCCGGCGGCTGAAAATGTAAACGGCTCTGCATCAAATTCGGTGTATTCAAGGTCAAACGGCAGCTCCGGCGCGATCACGCGCAGTCCCTCGACCGTTCTGCGCAGACCCCGCGGCCCTGCCAGCATCAGCGGCTCGGTGCGGCCTTCCAGTCCCATGGAGAGCAGCAGCCCCGGCAGCCCGCTGATATGGTCTGCATGATAATGCGTAAAGCAGAGCAGATCCAGCTTCTGCACCGAACGGCCGGCGCATTTCAGTGCAATCTGCGTGCCCTCCCCGCAGTCGATCAGCACACCCTGACCGTCATTGCGGATCAGGCAGCTTGTCAGCCAGCGGTTTTTCATCGGCATGGTTCCGCCCGTGCCGAGCAATGCGACATCCAGCATTGTTTCTCCTTTTCTGTATGCTTATTTCAGCAGGCCTTCTTCCGATGCGCGCCGGATCAGCTCATAGACAAAATCACTGAGCACCCCGGAGCCCTCCCGGACGATCCGGTTCCGGTTCTCGACCTGCTCCCGCTTCGTCCCGTGCGTTTTCCACGATTCGCCGTGCTTGCAGTAATTGAGCATCAGCGGCTGTACGCGGTCAAGCGCATTCGCGAATTTTGCCTCCGGGGTCTCGTTCGCTTCAAACTCGTCCCAGAGCTGCCGCATCTCCTGCGCCTGATCCTCCGGCAGCAGCCCGAACAGACGGTCTGCGGCCTTCTGCTCGCGCTCGGCTTTCGTCGCGTTGCCTGCCTCGTCATAGGCGTAGGTATCGCCCGCGTCGATCTCCACGATATCGTGAATCAGCACAGTTGCCAGCACCTTTTTCAGATCGACCGGCTCATTTGCGTATTCGCTGAGCACCAGTGCCAGCATCGCCAGATGCCACGCGTGCTCGGCGTCATTTTCCGCACGGTCCTCATGAAGCACGCGCGTCTGCCGGTAGATGTTCTTCATTTTATCCATTTCCACCAGAAACTGAATCTGTCTGGTAAAGCGTTCTCTGTCAGCCTCTTTCATATATGGAACCCTCCGTTGACCGGAATGATCTGTCCGGTGATAAAGCCCGATTTTTCCGATGCAAGAAAAGCGATTGCCTCTGCAACATCCTCCGGCGTGCCGATTCTGCCGAGTGCGGTTTCCTCCGCAAGCTCCTGCATGATCTCTTCACTGTGCATCCGGTTCATATCCGTATCAATGACGCCCGGAGACACGCAGTTCACGCGGACGCCGGACAGTCCTGTCTCTTTGGCGAGTGCCTTTGTAAAGCCGATAACTGCCGCCTTTGCCGCAGAATAATGCACCTCACAGGCAGCACCTGTCTCACCCCAGACGGACGCAACATTCACAATGCTGCCTTGATGCGCCCGCAGCATATACGGCATGACGCGCTTGGCCGTATGCATCGTGCCGCCGACATCGACCTGAAACAGCCGCACAGCATCCTCATCGGAAATATCCTGAAACAGGCCTGTCAGCGCGATGCCCGCATTGTTGACGAGCACATCAATGCGGCCGAACTGCCGGATCACGGCATCGACCATTTTGTCGATCTGCGCAAAATCCGCGAGGTCGGCCTGCATCACGATGCCGCCGGTCTCATCGGCGACGGCCTGCGCCTGCTCTGTATTCCGGTTGCAGTGCACGATCACGGTATATCCGTCCGCAGCAAGACGTTTTGCTGCCGCTGCGCCGATCCCGCGGGACGCGCCGGTCACAAGTGCGATCATATGGCATTCTCCGTTAAATTGCCGCGCAGACTTGCAAACCGCGCGGATCTGTGTTATAATAGGCGTATGAAAATAGGAAAGGATGTGATCCGCATGGATCAGGGGCTGCTTGACCGCATCAACGAGCTGGCACACAAGGCCAAGACTGTCGGGCTGGACGAGGCCGAGATCGCAGAGCGTGAGGTGCTCCGCAATCAGTACAGGGAGCTGTTCCGCCGCAATCTGGTCGGCACTCTGGAGCACACGGTCATCGTGGACAAGGACGGCAATGTCATCCGCCGCGTCGCCGATGCGAAGAAAGAAAAATAACGCGCCTGTGCAAGTCAGGTGCGCTGCTTTGCGATGACGGTTACACAGCATCATCTGCCTGTATTATACCATTTCACATTTTATTTGTCAAGGCGGGGTCGGCAGAGCCGACAGCCGTTTCCCTCCGGGGACGGTTAGCGAAGCTCCCCCAATATTTCGGGCACACGCCGCGGGGCGGCTTCTGAAAGGTTACTGCTCCCAATGCGAAAGTTTATCGGGATTACAACTGAAATGCACAAACGGACGCTGACAAACAAGTCGGCGTCCGTTTTGTATCATTGGATGTATTGGCGTATCGGGATCGTTCACGCACTGTGAATGGGGTCATCTCCCGATATATCACTATTCACTTTTCATCATTCACTATTCACTGAAATAAGGGTTTGCCGGGTTGCTTGCGGCGGGCTTCAGCACTGGGAGAAATAAAGCCGCAGAAGCCGCTCCGCGGCGTGTACCGCGAATATTGGGGGATCTCCGCTCACCGCGCCCGGAGGAAAACGGCTGTCGGCCCTGCCGACCGCAAAAGCCGCCCTCATCCTGCCACGGCGAATGAGGACGGCTTTCATTTGGAGCAAAAAGCTTACGTTTGGGAAGGGAATTGGGGAAATTTAGGGAAGTATATGAAAGTTTGGGGGGAATACCAAACAATTCACCTAAGATTACTCAGCTGCTTCTTCCTCGGCAACGGTCTCAGCAGCGGTTTCCTCAGCGGCAGTCTCCTCGACGACCGGCTTCGGGGGCTCATGATGCGGACCCGCAGGACCCTCGCCCGGGACAGGCGGCTGCGGCGGGACCGGCTTCTCGCCGTTCTCGTGCGGCTTCGGGGGCTCCGGCTTCTCGCCGTCTTCCTCGACCGGCTTCGGCGGCTCCGGCTTCTCAGCCTCTTCAGCTGCCTTTGCGATCTCCTTCTCGATCTCCGGCTTCAGGGTGTTCTGGCAGAAGTCGATCCACTCAGCCTTTGCATCGTCATCCTTGAACTCGAAGGTCTCGAGATCGAAGGTCTTGTTGATCATGGAGATGATCTCCTTCTTGCCGATCGGCTTTGCCGGCTTCTCAGCTTCCTCAACGGGAGCCGGTGCCTCAGCATCTTCTGCCGGAGCCGGTGCCTCAGCGTCTGCTGCCGGAGCCGGTGCTTCAGCATCTTCTGCCGGAGCCGGTGCCTCAGCCTCAGCTGCCGGTGCCTCAGCCTCAGCTGCAGGAGCTTCTGCCTCTGCTGCCGGTGCTTCAGCCTCAGCCTCTGCTGCCACTTCCTCAGTGACGGCCGGAGCGGTGTCTTCCTTGTCAGCGATGCTTGCTGCAAATGCGGTCGCGCCGGTTGCTGCGGACAGGACTGCAAGTGCTGCGAGAGCGGACAGGATCTGCTTTCTGGACTTCAGTTTCATAATCAGGACTCCTTTTCCTTTTTTCATGTTGCTCCGTTTATGCGGGAGCGAAAGCTGCGTTTTGCTTTCTGTTATCAGCTTACGGAGTGGGATCGAAAAAAACGGGGTTTCCCGAAAAATTTTTTGAAAAAAATTACAGCCTGCAATATTCATCACGTATTTACGAAGAAAAAAAGGGACCGCCGCAGGATCGCAGCAGTCCCAAAACATCATTTTCAGATCAAACGAGTACAGCAAAAAGCTCCGGAGGTTCCGAGATTTGCAGCGGATCCTGCTTCGGGAGCAATCCGTTTGCAGGCTCCGGCCGGGGCAGAGGAGGATGAACCTCTGCCGGTTTCTTTTCTTCTTTGTCTTTTTCACCGGTCTGCTCCGTATCAGGATCGGGCAGCACCGGTTTCCCCCCTTCCTGCTCCTCCGGTTTTTCCGGCGCAGGAATACTATCGTCCGGTTTTTCCTCCGTATCGGTTTTTTCGATTTCTTCCGGCTTCTTCGGCTCGTCCGGCAGAAGCTCGGGCTTTTCCTCCGGCTCCGTCGGCAGCACAGGCGGCGTCTGCTCCTTGCCGACCGTCGGCGGATCCTTCGGCTTCACAGGCGGTGCAGGCGGATTCGCAGGCTGCACCGGCGTCACATTCTTCCGCGGATTCTCCGCAGGCTTGACGGCCTGTGCAGGCGTTTCCTTCGGTGCATCCGGCAGCTTCAGCTGATCCTTTGCGGGATCGGGCTTTTCCGGCTCTGCCTTCGGACCGTTCTTCGGATCCGGTGCGGCCGGCGTTACCGGCGCAGCAGGCTTTTCTGCCTTATCCGGCTTCGGCGGCTCCGGCACGCCGAGCTCCTGTACGCTCACCCTGACCTGCTGGATCTCTGTTTCAAATTCCGTTTTATAGGTATCGTATGCGGCATTGGTATCCGCGGAGATATAGAAATCGACCGTATCCCCGCTGGTCAGATGCCCGCTTTCGATCTGCTTTGCAAGAAGATCGTTCGCAACATCGGTCTTGCTCTTGTTTTTGGTATCGTAATCCTTCAGGATCTCCTCGGCGTAATCGTCCTCGGCCTGTACGCTCAGTACCTCACCCTGTTTGTTGAGATACATCTTGATATTGGCATCGGATGACATCACAACGACGGAATGCGTCCTGTATTTGCCGGAATAATAGGAGAACCCCGCTGCCGAAACAACTGCAAGGCAGGCCGCTGCTGCAAAGACCGGAAGGATGCGCCTGACCGTGATGCGCTTTTCTGCCGGCTCCGCTTCCTGCATCAGGATCGGATCTGTGACAGTCTGGCCGACTGCATAATGCAGATTTGCCGCGTGGACAAAGCCCGCGCCTTCATCCATGAGGACGGCATAGCCGTCATGACATTCCGTGACAACATATTTCATCTCAGCACCCTCCTTTCAGAACCTGCATAATATGCCCGCGCAGGATCTCATACCCGTTTGTACAGATCAGCAGCACGGCAACGAGATACCGTCTGTGCCGCTCAAGCGATTTCCGGTCTACGGCTGCGCCCTCTGCAAGCCTTGCGATCGGTACACGCTTGGTCCGGAGAAAATCCTCCAGAATATCCGGATGGCTTCTCGCATATGCGATCGCTCTCCGGCAGCTTTCCACTGTTCTGCTCTGCCGCGGGGAATTGTCCGCGACATCCGTCATGGAAACACCGAAATCGGTCATCTGCGCGGTCAGCTCCTCGATCTCCTGCCGGGTCGCCTCGCGCATTTCCGTTGCTTCATATTCATCGTGACCGTCCGGGATCGTTTCCAGCAGATCGGTCTGCTCCTCATCGGAGCTGTCCAGTGAGATCTGCCCCTTGTTCCGTTTCTCCCTGCGGTAATTGTCGATCAGGCGGCTCCTGATCTGCAGGGCGGCAAAATTCAGAAATGCACCTCTGGATTTCGTATAGCTGCGGACGGCTTCGTAAAATGCAAACATTGCGATGCTCAGTTCGTCATCGCCGGGATCGGGCGGTCGCTTCAGAAATTTCGCAGTTTCGGACTTTATAAACGGCATGTAGGATGAGATCAGCTCATCCGCAGCACGGCTGTCTGTTTTTGCTTTGTATACCTGGGCAATGATCTGATGCGAATCGCTTTTCAATCCCTCACCCCCATATCATAGTAAGAATACGCAGCTGCCTGTCAAAAAACGGGGTATTTGCGGAAAATTCCCCCGTCAAAACAGCAAACCGCCCTGACAGTCTGCCGGAGCGGTTTTGCTTTCGGGTCTGCTGATCGCACCGCAGCAGTCTTTCATTTCATTATAGCACAGCAGTACGGAAATGTCAACAATTCAGCAATAATTCGGTATCAGTCAGCAAGAATTCGGAATTGCTCCTGCGGACACTGCGTTATTCCGGCGTCCGCATCCTGCGCTCGATCGCGCGGAAGGTCTTTTCGTCGATCTCAAGCAGCGAACGCTTGTCGTCCTCGAATTTCAGCGCGACCGTATAGATGCCCTTTTTCTGCATCGCGGGCGTCGCATGGATCCGGAGCTTCAGCAGATTGCCCGGGTCCAGCACGCCGGTCAGCAGCAGCGAATTCCCCGACCGGATGATATCCTCCGTCATCAGCTCATAGCGCGTGACAAATTCCGGCGTGAGAAAGATATCGTCCATTTTTTTCATTGTGCCGGAGATATAGGCGAGCTTGCCTGTCATGCAAAAGACGCGGCAGCCCTGATAATCACCGGCGATCACCATATTTCTGGCGGATGCCATAGGATACGCACCTCCTTCCGGTTCAGGCACCGGCAGTGCCCTCCGCTGCATCCGGCGCACCCGGATCGGTGTCGCCCATTGCAGCAAAATCAAAATCCGTTGTCAGCAGCTCAAAGCGGATGCTCAGCATATTCAGCCCGCTCTGTGCAAAATACAGCCGGTTCGCGGTAAAATGCGAGAACAGCGGGATCCGCTTGGTGAACGAGACCGGCCTGCCGCCCGTACCGTTCCATGTAAAGGTTCCGGTGGCAGTACCCATGCTGAACAGCGTGACCGGAATCTGTGCGAGCTCGCTCTGCTCCGAGGACGCTGTCAGCGTCACCTGATACCAGCCCGGCTGATTGACCGTCAGCGCAAAGGCGTAATTCGTCCCCTTGTCCGTGCAGATGCCCGCAAGCGGAAGCGTCAGGTCATTGTCCAGCTCGTAGAACACGACGGGCTTGCCGTCATCCGTTTCGTCCGCCGGACGGTTCCGGATCTCTGCCTCCGTCTCCTCGCCGAGCAGCCGCTTCATCGCATTCGTATGCAGCAGGAAGCGGCAGATGTTCGCTGCGGAACGCTGCAGCTCGGCGCGGGTCAGCGTGCCGTCCGCAAGTGCCTCCGCAATGTTGTCGTCATGCTCCGTGCAGCTTGCGCAGACCATGTAGACATCGTTCTGTGCGCGCACCATTGCCGCAAGATCGCGCTTGTCAGGCTCCATGCCGCGCTCGTTGATATTCGCCCACCAGTCCGTCATCAGGAAGCCGGTATAGCCCCATTCCTTCCGGATGATCTCCGTGCAGAGGTCATAATTGCCCGCTGTCCAGACGCCGTTCACGGAACCGTAGGTCGTCATGACCGACGAGGCACCGCCCTCCTTGACGGCAAGTTCAAAGCCGCGCAGATAGATTTCACGCAGGGCGCGCTCGGATACGACCGAATCAATGAAATGCCGGTTTGTTTCCTGATTGTTTGCGCAGCAATGCTTGATCGTTCCTGTGACGCCCGCGGATTGCAGACCGGAGAGCTCTGCACAGGCGATCAGGCCGGTCAGCTTCGGATCCTCCGAGAAATACTCGAAGTTTCTGCCGTTCAGCGGGTGCCGGTGAATATTCATGCCGGGACCGAGCAGGCAGTCCACGCGGTTTGCGGTCATTTCCAGACCGACGCAGGAAAACAGCTCCCGGATCAGTTTCAGATTGAATGTCGAGGCAAGCATTGTGCCGTTCGGCAGGCTGAACGCCTTGGTGCCGCAGTCAAGCCGCATTCCCGAGGGGCCGTCCGAGCAGCAGGCCGCCGGGATGCCGTATGCGGTCAGCGCATCGGAGACGCCGCCGAACGCCGAGGCCGTACCGGCGGTGACGCGCGGGCTGCCCATGCCCTCGCCGCGAACGATCTGCGCCAGCTCCTCATTGCTGAGCTGCGCGATAAAATGCTCCATGGTCACTTTGCCGTGCAGCACATCGCTGAGCTTTGATGCCGCACCGGACGGACGCATTTCCGCAGGAAGCGCGTCCTCACGGCGTTTTGCCTCATCGACGCCCGAAAGCGGCGTGACCTCTTCCGTCACGCGATAGCCGCCGTTTCCGTCCGGGGCGGGCTTCATCCGTTTGAATGCCCTGACCGGCGCAAGAGCCTGTCTGCATTCCTTCAGCACAATTGTTTCGTCCAGCACCCGCGATGCCGCATACTGTGCGCTTCTGACATCGCTGCCGACATAAAATTGATATTCGCCTGCTTCCTTGACCCAGCAGTGTGCATGTCCGGTGACGCCGCTGTCATCATAGGATTCCGGAATCATCAGCTCGAGATGCACTGTTTCCGATTCACCCGGCTGCAGCAGATTTGTCTTATAGAAGATCAGCAGCTGCCGCGCAGGCTGACCGAGCGTCCCCTGCGGGCATTCCACATACATCTGCACGACCTCTTTGCCGGGAACGCTGCCCGTATTCGTCACCGTGACCGGCACAAACCACAGGTCACGGTTCCGGAACCGGATGCCGCAGGCAATATCAAAGGTCGTATACGAAAGGCCGAAGCCGAACGGATACCGCACGCGGTCTTTTGCAAAGGTCTCGAAATAGCGGTAGCCGACATAGATATCCTCGGCATAGATATCCGCATTCTGTCCGTAGAAATTTGCATCGGACGGATAATCCGTGATTTCATACGCAACCGTATCCGGCAGCTTTCCGGACGGCGATACGGCACCTGTCAGCACCTGCGCGGTACCGGTTCCGCCCGTCATACCGCCCTGCCAGACATAGAGTACGGCGTCCGGGGCATAATCATCGACAAAATGCATGTCCATAATGTTGCCGGTATTCAGCAGGACGATCACCTTTGCAAAATGCTTTCTGCAGAGGCGGAGCATCTCCTTTTCCCCGTCGGACAACAGATAGGACCCCGGCTCCATACGGTTATCCTGCTCCTCGCCGGCGGTACGCCCGATGATGACGACCGCCCGCTGACAGGCAGCCGCGGTCTCTGCGACCAG
This sequence comes from Ruminococcus sp. Phil11, assembly GCA_001940925.1. GTDB lineage: Bacteria > Bacillota > Clostridia > Oscillospirales > Ruminococcaceae > Firm-04. The sequence goes on along the minus strand of MSGZ01000024.1, from coordinate 254,575 downwards.
AGCTTCGTCCAGCGGCATTTCCGCCTGCGACCACGGCTCTCCGCCCCAGCCTGCGCCGAGATCATACGGATTGGCTTCGTCCCATTTTCTGTAGGTATCAAGCAGCTTTTCATTCAGCTTTACGCCCGCTTCCAGCAGGCCGTCCGTGATGCCCGTCACCTTTGAGACATTCACCATGCCGCCCGAACCGGTGCCGCTCTTATAATAATGCAGTTGGATGCGCCCGAAAACGGCGATCTCCTCTCCTGCCGGCAGCGGAAGCGCGGCGTTGTCGTTTTTCAGCATGACGATGCCTTCTGCGACGGCTTCTGCTGCGCGTGCCAGATATTCATTCCAGTCAAGTGTGCGTTTCATATTCGTGTCCTCCCCGGTTATCCGGTTTGCTGTGCGCGGATATGCGGATAATTTGTTACGTACCGTAAATACGTTTATTTGTATTATACCACAAATCCGCAAAAATGTCAAATAAACTGTGCAGCCTGCCCGCTGTATAATCCGCAGCAGGCTGCCGATAATACAGAAAGAATGAAAGGGGGCGGCAGTATGCAGAAGCAGGCCGGGGAATACGCCTGCGTATTCCTGTTCGGATTCTTTCTCTACGCGATGCTGGAAATTGCAGGCAGAGGGCGCACGCACTGGACTATGGGGCTTTTAGGCGGCGCGGCACTTGTTTACCTCTACAGCATGGAGCAGTGCCTGCATGAACCGGTGTACATGCGGGCACTGCTCGGAGCCGTATTCGTCACGGCGGCAGAATTTGCCGTCGGCGTGTTCGATAATCTCATCATGGACTGGGCGGTCTGGGATTACACCGACCGCGCATATAACCTCTCCGGACAGATCTGTCCGCTGTTTTCTTTCCTGTGGTTCCTGCTCTGCTTTCCGGCCTGCGGAATCTGTAAGCTGCTCCGCAGAAGGTGGGCCGGGGCATCCGGTGTATTATGACCGCGCCTGCATCAGTCCGCGGATGTATTCCGTCAGCTCACATGCCATTTCACACTGCTCCGGAATGCGCGGATGCCCGGGCGTTGCCTTTCCGCTTCGCGTAAACCGGAAGCGTCTGACACGCGGACTGCCGAGCCTTGCACAGGCATCGTCCAGCAGCGTTTCCCAGTAGGGATCATGCATCATCAACGTCAGGAACACGATGAACACCGCCTTCGGATATTTCCGCATCAGGTCTTCGATCATGCGGCAGTAGCGGTCAAGCCAGCATTCGCGCTCCTCCTCCGTCAGCAGACGGTTCTCGTCCTCGCTGAGATGCGCATCGTTCTGGCCGATCGCGACCGTCACGAAATCCGGCGTATAGCGCGAAAAATCCCAGTCCGTCATCTGCTCTGTCCATGTCAGATAGCAGAGCTTGTCGTATGCCGTTTCCATGCCGCAGGCATACCAGCCGGTGCCGTCAAACAGCGCGATGCCGCCCTGTGCGACCAGATGCACCTGTGCGCCGAGCAGCCGCGCCGTCTGCATCGCGTAGCTGTGCCATGCGTTGTCGTCCTGCGCGTTGTAATAATCCGGGTCATTCTGCGCGATGCGGTCAAGCATTTCAACCGCAGAGCCCGCCGTCACGCTGTCGCCGTAGCATTCAAGCTTTAATTCCGGCAGCGGCGGGGAGCCCAGCAGATCACCGCCGTCCGAAAGCAGAATCTCATGCAGGATAAAATGATGCGTCGCATCCTGCCGCTTGAACAGAATAAAGCTGTGCGTGCCCGCACCGCCGACCGGGATATCATAGCGGCCGTCCTCGTCACCGAGCTCGATCTGCCGCTCCGTGCCGTCAATGATGCAGCCGAGCTGCATTCCCGCAAAGCAGGCGTGGTTTTCGATCATCAGCACCAGCTGACTGCCCGTAAAGCGGAACTGCACCAGTGAGCCCGCCCAGATAAAATCCGGCGCATCCGGATTCCGCAGGTCAATGCGCCCCATATACTGCAGGCGGGGGTCAGAGGGTGAAATATGCTTCATCAGTACCTCCGTTCCGGATCAGAACGGGCGGCGCACCGCAGCGAGCATCCTCACTGCGGATACACCGCCCGTTTCATCCTGTTGTTTATTCGCTGCGCTGCGCCTTCATCTCGTCGGCGACGCGCTCCAGTCTTGCGTAGATCTCCTCATTGTTCGTCATGGTATATGCCGTGTGCAGGAAGTGACTTTCCAGATCAAGTCTGCCGTGTGCGCGGGCACTGTCTGCCAGCGTCAGCGCGAGGTTGACCAGCTCGCTGTTCGGCGGCATTTTCACCCCGTACTTATCAAAGGTGTCGATCGTCTGGCCGCGGGTCGGCGGCGCAAACTTGATGCCAAAGGTCTTCATGCGGCGGAGCACATCCTGCAGCTCAAACTGGACCGGCTCCGACTTCTCAAAGCGCAGGCTCTCGAAATAGAAAATCGCAGCATCATTGAACTCCTGCGCGACATAGCAGTAAAAGCCCATGTTCGCCAGCACGCGCGCATAAGCCGCGGCATTCGTGCAGAGCGGCAGCATCTCCTGATTCACGCGCAGGAGCTGCTCCTGATTGTGCGCGAACTTGCAGATCTCTGCCAGCTCAAAGCGGATATCCGCAGCGACCGGGTTGAACTTGATCGCTCGGCGGATCGCCTTGTCCGCTGCCGGAACATGCTTCTGCTCCAGCAGCACAAAGCTGTAAAGTGCCAGATAATGCGCGAAGTCAAACGGCGCACGCTCAAAGACCGTGTCCTCCGGATTGAGATACCGGTAGACATGATATTCAAACGGATTGCGGAAGCTGACCCATTTCGGAACCTTGTCCTCAAACTGCTCCCCGATCTTGTCGGAGAGTGCCTTGAGCTTCTGCTCCGCCTCGTCCAGCTTACGGGTATTGACCAGCTCAAGCGCTTCGCCGAACACCTGATCCATGCGCTTGCCGTCCACAAAGGTCTTTTCGATCATCTGCTCCTTCGCACTGTCTGGCATCAGATTGAATGCGTATTCGGTCAGTGCTTCCAGCAGCTCGACTGCGTTTTCCTCCCTGCGCAGATCGGTTGCGATGTCCTGCAGATGCCGGATATCCTTCTGCGGATCACCGGTCATTTCAGTATGGATCTTTGCCATCAGTTGATTTACATTCATTTGGAAATCCCTCTCGTTTTTTTATTTTGCCCGTCAGTATCCGCTGTTCCGGTTGACGTCGATATGCTCCTTCAGCGCGCCGACGGCTCCGATGATAAACAACACGACGACCGTGTATAAGCCGAACCGCGTCTTGACCCTGATGAGCTGCGCCATCTGCTCGTCGTCCGTCACATGATAGAAGGAGCTGAACGTGATCGAGGACAGCAGCGTCAGCAGGGCAGAGACCATGCAGAGCAGCATCGTGAACAGCTCCAGCTTCTTGTCCCTGATAAAGAACAGCACCAGTCCGATCACGCCGCAGATAAATGCGCCGATCAGATAATAGTTCTTGCGCTGGGTGTCCTCCTCGGCCTCGGCTTCCGCTTCCGCGACTGCATCGTCGTTTTCATCAATATCGTGATAGCCGATCAGCGCATCCTCATCGCCCTGATTGAAGATCGCGTCAAAGTCGCTGATCTCGCCCTCGTCGTCATTGTTGACAAATTCCTCGCCGAACATGCCGCTCAGCGAATCGTTCATCTGCTTGGCCGGATCCTCGTATTCCAGATTGCCCGCCATGAGAGCAAAGCCGGAGTAGGTCGCGATCTCCTGATCGCCGCCGTATTCGCCCATGGAGCAGGAGATCGTCACGAACGGCAGCGCGAATGCCAGAAGTGCCAGCACGATCACGATCTTGGTGATCAGACGGATCGGAACGCCTGCGATCGCGCCGCCCTTTTCGCCCGTGCTGCCGATCGGCGGCAAAGGTGCAAACGCACTCTGCTGCGGTGTCTGCGTAAATGCCGCAGACTGCTGCGGTGCGCCGAACGGATTTTGCTGCGCGGACGGCTGCGAAGTCTGACTGCCGAACGGGTTTTGCTGCGTCGGGGTGTCGAACGCATTATTCTGCGCCGGCGGCTGCACCGTCGGAGTGTCGAACGGATTTTGCTGTACGGGCGGCTGAACCGCCGGCGTGTCAAACGGATTTTGCTGTACGGGCGGCTGAACCGCCGGTGTGCCGAACGGATTTTGCTGTACGGGCGGTGTCACCGGTGCGGTCGGGGGCTGTACCGGTGCTGTCAGATCCGGCATCTGATTGCCGGGGTTTTCGATTTCTTCCAGAGAGGGAATCACACTCTGGTTCGGGTCAGTTTCATTCTCTGCGCCGATCACGGCGGCACAGAACGGACAGGTTTTTGCATTGTTGAAAATCTGAGAGCCGCAGCGTTTGCAAATCACGGTACATACCTCCTTATAACTGGTTCACATTGTTTCTTCTTCAGCGGTCATCATCAATTGTTATCGGATGCGGTCAGTCCTCTGCGATCGCCGCAATGCCGAGAATGTCAAGGCTTTCCTTGTCCACCGGGGACGGGCAGCCGCTCATCAGCTCGCGGGCGTTCTGTACCTTCGGGAAGGCCACGACGTCACGCAGAGAATCGCACTGTGCAAGGGTCATCGTCAGTCTGTCAAGGCCGATGCCCAGTCCGCCGTGGGGCGGTGCGCCGTACTTGTAAGCCTCGACAAGGAAGCCGAACTTCGCTTCGATCTCCTCATCGGTCAGGCCGAGCGATTCAAACATTTTCTGCTGCAGCTCGTAATCCGTGATGCGGATCGAACCGGAGCAGAGCTCCGTGCCGTTCAGCACTAGGTCATAGGCCTTTGCAAAAACCTTTTCCGGTGCGGTGTCCAGATACTGCAGGCACTCGTCCATCGGCATCGTGAACGGATGATGCATGGCAAGCCATTCGCCGGTTTCCTCGTCCTTCTCGAAGAACGGGAACTGTGTGATCCACAGGAAGTTGAATTCGTTTTCCGGGATCAGGTCAAGCTTTCTTGCCAGGTGATTGCGCAGCGCGCCGAGCACCGGCAGCGTCACCGAGGTTCTGTCCGCAACAATCAGCACGACGTCGCCCTGCTCTGCGCCTGCCGCTTTCAGGATCGCGTCAAGCTCGCCGTCCTTCAGGAACTTGCCGAAGGAGCAGTTCGGCTCCGCATCGACCCAGCGGACATATGCAAGACCCTTTGCGCCGATGCCTTTGACCATTTCGGTCAGCTTGTCGATCTCCTTGCGGGTCAGCGTACCGGCCGCATTCTTTGCGGTGATGCAGCGGACCGTGCCGCCGTCAGCCAGCGCGCCGGAGAATACAGCAAATTCGCAGTCCTTCACGGTCTCGGAGAGGTCGGTCAGCTCCATGCCGAAGCGGAGGTCGGGCTTATCGGAGCCAAAGCGGTTCATCGCTTCGGTATAGGTCAGTCTGGGCAGCGGGGTTTTCAGCTCGCGGTGCATGACGTCCCTGAACAGACGGATCAGGAAGCCCTCGGTCAGATCAAGGATATCGTCCACATCGACAAAGCTCATTTCAAGGTCAATTTGCGTGAACTCCGGCTGACGGTCTGCTCTGAGGTCCTCATCGCGGAAGCATCTTGCCAGCTGGATGTAACGGTCATAACCGGCGACCATGAGCAGCTGCTTGTAGATCTGCGGGGACTGCGGCAGCGCGTAGAACTCGCCGTGGTGCACTCTGGACGGGACAAGATAGTCTCTTGCGCCCTCCGGCGTGGACTTCATCATCATCGGCGTTTCGATCTCAAGGAAGCCGTTTTCGTAGAAATACTGCCGTGCGCACTGTGCGATCTTGTGGCGCAGGATCAGATTCTGCTGCAGCGGCGCTCTGCGGAGATCGAGATAACGGTATTTCAGGCGCAGCTCCTCGTTGACCTTGGTCTGCGCGGTGATCTCGAACGGCGGCGTCTTGGCCTTCGCAAGGATCCGCAGCTCGGTCACGTAAATCTCCACATGACCCGTCGCGATCTTGTCGGTCTTGCTCTCGCGCTCACGCACCTCGCCCTTCGCCATGATGACGTATTCGCTCTTGCAGGACGCGGCCTTCTCAAACAGCGCCTTGTCCGTGGTATCGTCGAAGGTCAGCTGCACCACGCCCGTGCGGTCACGCAGGACGATGAACAGGATGCCGCCCTTGTCGCGGACGGTATCGACAAAGCCGCCGACTGTGACGGTCCTGCCCGCTTCGAGCACCTCGCCGCAGTAGCAGGTGCGCTTCATACCTTGCATGTTGTCCATTGTTTTCATTACTCCTTTGTGAATGTATAAATGTATCCGCTTCGCGGATGGATTTGTAATGGGCTCCGCCCAAACCTGCCAAAGGGACACTGTCCCTTTGGAATCCCGTTATGGGCAGAAATCTCATGACACCGTTTGTCGCGTAATATGTATTTGGGGGGGATGCACGTTTCTGTGCACAGAATCCCATTTGCATTGATAATGGGATTCTTAAGGGACAATGTCCCTTAAGCGGGGTATGGGGCGGAGCCCCATTTTGAATCCATCGGAGATACCTTTTTATCCGAACAGGGCGTTCAGGATCGCGCCGACAATCGCGCCGACGGCGGACGATGTCGCGGCACCGAGGATCAGTTGTGCAAAGCCCTGCACGATCTTGCTTTTGAACATCGGCTTTTTGTCGATATAGGCATCATCCGGACGCAGCAGCGCGGATAGAATACCGCAGCCGGGTATGGTCAGAACCCATGTCAGAATCATGGCCATGCCGATACTGGAGCCGAGGATCGCGAAAAAGACGCCGAACGCAAACAGCAAAGTCTGACCGCCGATCATCGCCGCGTTGGTATAATACCAGTTCGTGCGCTTCTGCCGTGCGGCAAGCAGTTGCTCCTGCGTATACTGCGGCATCACATACTGCTGCTGGTACGGCTGTGCGGGGCTCATGACCGGCTGATCGCCGAATACGGACGGATCCTGCATCCCCGTCTGTACGGGCGGCGGCGCGAACTGTACCGCGTTCTGCTGCGCTTCCAAAGGCGCATAGGCAAAACCGCCGTCTGCGGGCGGTGCAGAGATCTCCTTGCCGCAGTAGGGGCACATCACGCTCCTGCCGGCTTCTATCTGTGCCTGTCCGCCGCACTGCGGGCAGGTGATCGTTACAAATGCCATGAAAAACCTCCGGGTTTCATATATAAAATGTCAGATGCTGCGCACTTTTTTCGGGCGTTCCGGTCAGAAGAAAAGGTCCATGAATATGGCCGCAATGATACCGGCAAATACCGAAACGGCACCGCCGATGATCGACTGCATAATGCCCTGAACGATCTTGCTCCTGAACATCGGCTTTTTATCAATGTAGGCGTCATCCGGACGCATCATGCCGGATATAAAGCCGCATACCGGCAGTGACATGAGCCATCCCAGAACCAGCGGAACAATAGCATCCGATTCGATACTGTCCATGAAGATGACCAGTCCAAGCAAAAGTGCCTGGATCACTGCCATTCCGGCATTCATGAAATGCCAGCCGCGCCGTTTTTTCTCCGCAAGCCGCAGCTGCTCCTGCGTATACTGCGGAACTGCATACTGCTGCGGCTGATACGGCTGCGCGGGCATAAATGCCTGCTGCGGCTGCATCGGAACAGCTGCCTGTGCGGGCGGCGGTGAAAACTGTGCGGCAGTCTGCTGTGCTTCCAAAGGCGCATACGCAAAGCCGCCGTCTGCGGCCGGTAAGGAAATCTCCGTGCCGCAATAGGGACATATCGCGTTTCTGCCTGCTTCTATCTGTGCCTGTCCGCCGCACTGCGGGCAGGTGATCGTTACAAATGCCATTGTTTTCCTCCGATCAAACAGTCAGGGTCTGCGTCTGCCGAGTATCCGTCTGACGAAGATCTGCCGATAGATCCAGTCCATTTTGGAGAGGATGTTATCGTAAAAATGAAAGATCACATTGAATGCGATGATCAGCACCGCATACATCACAGGCCCCGTGTCCTCGAAGGTCGGCAGTCCGAGCAGGTAAACCGTCAGAAACCAGTCGATCACCAGAAACACATTGAACAGCAGATACTTGCAGAGCGTTTTCAGGATCTTCGGCCTGATCCGCTCAAGCTTCCGCCGCAGGATCGGATAGTATCCGAAAAACAGAATGAACATCAGCGCGGCGTCCTTGTCAAAGGTGACGATCAGTGCCAGCAGGCTGACGGCCAGATAGGTCAGCCACGCCCAGCCGACGGAGACCTCCTCGGCGAGGATCACCATGAGCAGGCCTGCTGCCATGGGTGATACGATATAAAGTGCCGGTACGACACCGGTCAGAAACATGATGACAATGCAAAGTGCCGCGACGATCCCGCCGAGGGCGACACGGTCGCTTGTCCGTTTGGTACCTGCCATGTTCCGCAGACTCCGTTCTGTCAGATTCAGGTTCTGTGACGGAAATCCGGCATACAGAAAGCCTATGATATATCATACCACAAATCAGCAAAAAAGTCAACTTTGTCGGCAGGGCCGACAGCCGTTTTCCTCCGGGGCGGGCAGCGCCCGCGGGCGTTTTCCTCCGGAGGCGGTTAGCGGAGCTCTCCCAACATTCGCAGTACACGCCGC
>MSGZ01000024.1:115263-246045 GCA_001940925.1 Ruminococcus sp. Phil11 | reverse complement strand
CCAATGCTAAAGCCCGGCTGGCAGCGCCCGCTGGCAATTCCCTCCGGAGACAGTTAGCGAAGCTCTCCCATGATTCGCGGTACACGCCGCGGGGCGGCTTCTGCGGCGTTGCTGCTCCCCGCTCTAAAGCTCGCCGGGCAGCATACCGGTATCCTTTATTTCATGAATAGTGAATAATGAATAACGGCGGCGATTGAAAGAAAAACGGGTGCCGACTGCAGCGTCAGCACCCATTTGTTACACATAACGGGGGGCTGGGGACTAGTCCCCGGCGGAGCTCAACATGAAGAAACAAGTTCCTTCATGTTTGGGCGGAGCCCCGTTCTAAATCATCGCGAAGCGATCCTTATTTTTCTTCCTTCTTCTTCGCAAACTTGCGCAGGGTGTAGCCCTCCTTGATGTGGAGCGTGCCGCGGTCGATCGCCAGCGCATAATCCGGCACATCCGCGGTAATGGTCGCGCCTGCTGCCGTATAGCAGTCCTTGCCGAGCGAGACCGGTGCGATCAGATTGTTGTTGCAGCCGATGAACGCATGGTCACCGATCTCGCAGCGGGACTTTTTCAGGCCGTCAAAGTTGACCGTCACGGTGCCGCAGCCGATGTTCACATGCTTGCCGATATCGCTGTCGCCGAGATACGCAAGGTGCGCGATCATCGTGCCCTCGCCGATCTCGCTGTTCTTGATCTCCACAAAGTCGCCGATCTTGACGGCGGAGCAGATGTGACTGTCCGGACGGATATGTACATACGGACCGATGCGCACGCCGCTGTCGATCTGCGAATCGTAGGCTTGCACGGTGTTCAGCGTGACATTGTCGCCGATGACCGTGTTCTCGAGCACGCAGTTCGGGCCGATCTTGCAGTTTTCGCCGATGACGGTCTTTCCGCGGATGATCGTGTTGGGCAGGATCTCCGTGCCTTTGCCGATCTGCACTTTCCGCTCAATGATGATGCCGTCCGTGCAGACAAAGCCGACGCCGGATTCCATGAGACGATCGAGGACGCGCTGCCGCGCAGTCTCGTTCAGCATCAGCAGACCCTTCCGGTCATTCGCGCCGAGCACCACATCGGGGTTTGCGGATTTATACGCACCTGCGCGCATTCCGCTGTCCAGCGCGATCGCAACGGTATCGGTCAGATAATATTCACCCTGCTTGTTGTTGTTCTTGATCCTGCCGAGCAGCCCGATCAGGTCGGTCGTGCGGAACCAGTAGCAGCCGGAGTTGATCTCCTTGATCATGCGCTGTGCGTCGGTCGCGTCCTTTTCCTCGACGATGCCCTTGATGCCGCTGTCGGTGCGGATGATCCTGCCGTAGCCGGTCGGCTCCGCAACATCCGCCGTAATGACCGTCACGGTATTTTTTTCTTCGATATGTCTTGCGAGCGAGCCCTTTATCGTCTCTGCATCAATGAACGGCGCGTCGCCGCAGAGCACGAGAGTATTGCCGTCGGTATCTCCGTTGAGGAAGTCCTTTGCCTGCATCACCGCATGGCCGGTGCCCTTGCGCTCCGCCTGATAGGCAGTTTCGCAGCGGCCGCCGAGATATGTAAGGATCTGCTCCGACTCATAGCCTGTCACCACGCAGATTCGGGTCAGCTCTGCGGTCTCACATGCGCCGAGCACCCATTCGAGCATCGGTTCACCGAGCACCTCAAACATCGGCTTCGGCTTCGGTGCGTGCATCCGCCTGCCCTGTCCGCCTGCCAGAATTACAGCCTGATTCATAGTATGATTGTTTCCTTTCTGTATTTTTCACGGAATGCGGCAAGCCGCACCATTCGTATTATAACACAAATTCCCGGTGCGGTCAAGGGATTTTGTAAAATCATCCGCACAGACCGCAAGATAATTGTACAAATTGCACCGGGCGTCCGGTTCCGGAAGAATTTTCATATTTCTATTGCAATTTCGGGATGATTCTGGTATAATAGTATCATGCGGCTGTATATCCTGCCGCGGTTTACAGGAATCTGAATCAAAAGGAGATACTATCATGGAAGATCCGAAAAGCTTGGAAGCACAGTTGCTCGGCGACATGACATATACCGATCCGCGTCGTCAGAATGCACCGGCGCAGCCGCAGTATCAGGAGCTGAGCGAGGAGCAGATCGCGATCCTGCAGCAGCAGCGTGCCGCCGCAGGTCAGCCGCCTTATACGGAGGAGGAAATTGCGGATCTGAAGGCAGAATTCATCAACCGCCAGCGCATCGCGGCGCAGGAGGCAGCGATCGCTGCACAGGCAGCACAGCAGCAGCAGGCTGCGGCGGCACTGCTCTCGGAGCCGGAGGATTACAGCACCCCGGAGAAGCGTCCGCAGCATGAGGCACTGCCGCAGGTCGATGCCAGTGCCCTGCTCGAAGAACCCGCACCGGAAGCACCCCGCGCCCCGATGTTCAATCAGGAGGATCTCGAAGCTGCAAAGCGCGCAGCGGCCAAGCGTGCCAGCGACAGCCTGAAAAATGTGCCGGAACAGACCGCCGAGCAGCAGAAGCGCGCCCGCGAGGAAATGGCACTGCTTCGCCTGCAGCAGCAGGAGGATCTTGCACAGAAGGGCTTTGTCACCTCGATCATCATGACGGTGCTCGGTGCCCTTGCAGGCATCTGCACGGCGATCTACTCCATGGGCGAATACAATGACCCCAACATGAAGGATGGCATTTTCGGCTTCTTCGACAAGTTCTATATGATTCTCGGCATTGCGCTGTTCCTGCTTGCGTTCACGATCGTCCTGCGCGTCAAGAAACTCCGCGGACTGACCTCGTTCACGTTCATCATTTCGTCGATCCTGCTGATTATCCCCGGCATTGTCGAGCTGCTCTCCGTCCGGCGCGGCGCAGACGGCTTCGCCGTTTCGCTCGGTGCCTATATCTTCGCGATCGTCGGATGTCTGGTCGTGACCTTTACGCTCTCGACGAGTGAGAAGCTCAATGCTTACTATAAAAAGAGCGATGTGATCTATGACTGACGGCGTTCTGCAGATCGAGCCGGTCGCATATATCCGGACGGATTTTGCAGAGAAATTCGGCCTGCCGCGGCAGAGCGGTCTGGTGCCGGAGCTGAAGGGCGAGATCGTCTTTCAGCCTGCATACGGCACCCCGGACGCCGTGCGCGGTCTGGAAGCGTTTTCGCATATCTGGCTGATCTGGGGCTTTCACGCCGCAGAGAAGCAGCCGGGCAAGGGCTGGTCTGCGACGGTGCGCCCGCCGCGGCTCGGCGGCAATGTGCGCGTCGGGGTGTTCGCCTCTCGCGCGCCGTTCCGCCCGAACCCGCTCGGGATGTCCTGCGTCAGGCTCGATGCCGTTATCACGGATGCGCAGCCGGTGCGGCTGCTGGTCTCCGGCATTGACCTGCTGGACGGCACCCCGATCTACGATATCAAGCCCTATATCCCGGTCGCGGACTGCAGGCCGGAGGCTGCAGAGGGCTACACCGCGGCGACCCGTCAGCACCGGATGCAGGTCATCTTTCCGGCAGAGCTGCTGGCCGTGCTCCCCGCGGAGAAACGCGAAGCAGCCGCCGCACTGCTGGCACAGGATCCCCGCCCGGGATACGCGGATGATCCCCGGCGCATTTACGGCGTATGCTTTTCCGGATATGATATCCGGTTCCGCGCTGCTGAAAACACGCTGACGGTCTGTTCGGTCCGCACGGCCGACGGAAAGGAGTATCAATCAAATGGCAAAGCTTTATGAATCAGGCGAAAACTATCTGGAAACGATTTTGATCCTGCACCTGCACGATAACTTCGTGCGTGCGGTCGATATTGCACATGAAATGGATGTCTCCAAGCCGAGCGTCAGCCGCGCAATGGGCATTCTGCGGGACGGCGGCTTCATCAATATTGCAGAGGACGGCAATATCACGCTGACGGAAAGCGGCACGGAGGTCGCAGAGCGGATCTACGAGCGGCACTGCGTCCTGTCCCAGTGGCTGATCGACCTCGGCGTCAAGCCGGAGACCGCCGCAGAGGATGCGTGCAGAATGGAGCATGTCATCAGCGCGGAATCCTTCAAATGCCTGAAAAAGCATCTGAAAAAGGAGCACCCGAACGTGGATCTGAAAAAGAAGAAATGATCCGCAGGAAATAAAGAGAACCAGAGAACACAAAAGGAGCAGCATCCATGAACCTCAACGCATTTTTCCGCAGCACCAAATTCCGCGTGCTGCTTTGCGTACTGGCTGTGCTGACCGGCATCATGCTTTACTCGCTGAAATCCGGCGCACATACAGATTATCTGACGCGCGCGCTCCGCGGCGTGACCGCTCCGGTGCGCCGCTTTTCTGCGTCTGTATCCGGCAGCGTCAGCGAGAAGCTGGATACGTATTATCAGTCCAGAGCCTACCGCGACGAGAACGCCCGCCTGCGGCAGGAAATCGCAGACCTGAACAGTCAGCTCATCGGTTATGACGATGCCATGCAGGAACTGGAGGCTCTGCGCGATCAGCTTTCGATCAAGGAAAAGCACAGTGATTTCGTGCTTTCCGAGCCGTGCAAGGTGCTGATGCCGCTGACGAACGATATGACCCGCGGCTTTCTGATCGACCGCGGCGGGGAGGACGGCATCACGCTCAATTCGCCGGTCGTCTGCGCGGACGGCCTGATCGGCGTCATCACCGAGATCAGCCCGCATTATTCCACGGTCACGACGATCCTTTCGCCGGAGCTTTCCGTCGGTGCCGTCGTGCTGCGGACGGGCGACAGCGGCATTGTGGAAGGCGATCTCCGCGCCGCCGCAAAGGATCAGGCGAAAATGATGTATCTGGACGAAAAAAGCACCGCTTCCGCCGGTGATCTCATCATCACGGCAGGCACGACCGGCCTGTTCCCCTACGGGCTGCCGGTCGGCAATGTTACGGAAACGGGCATTGAGGATACGGGGCTTGCAAAATACGCGATCGTTGCGCCGTCGGTCGATTACGCTTCTCTGGAAGCGGTGACCGTGCTGCTGGATTTTGAAGGAAAGGGTGAGTCCTTCGGTGAGTAACAGGCAAAAGCAGCAGCGGCAGCGCAGAACGGGCTCCGAGCGGCGGACGCTGCGCCGGAACCGTGTGCGGAAATTCCTGAGCCTGCTGATCCTGCTGCTGTGCGCCGTTCCGATGCTCGGCGGCGGGATGCACGCGCTCTGGGTGATCCCCGCAGCGATCTGCATCTGCATGAACGAGGATCTGTATTTCTGCATGGCGGCCGGTGTGATCGCAGGCTTCTGCATTGATCTTGCCTGCGGAAATACGCTCGGCACAAACGCGATCTATATGGTATGCTTCTGCACGCTGGTCTGTCTGCTGTTTGAGCAGATTCTGCGCCGGACATTTCTGCATTACATGGTACTGACGGCAGCATGTGTATTTCTGCACAGCATCCTGCGCTGGGTGCTGACCGTCGGCATCTTCCGGACACCGGGGCGCGAGCTGCTCTGGACGGATCTGCTGATCCCGGTCTCGCTGCGCACGGTATTGGCGGCGGTCCCGGTCTATCTGCTGTTCCTGCCGCTCTCCCGGCTGCTGACCAAGCAGGTCCGCTCCATGGACGCCGCCGCGATCCGCCGCGACTGGTAAGCGGTGAATCCGGCGCGGAGCCCGCGCAGGCATTTCCCTCCGGGGGCTGTGAACAAAGTGCTCCCCGGCAGCAAAACACATGCCGCTAACGCGGCTTCTGAAAGGATGCTTCTCCCAATGCTGAAGCTTGCGGAGGCATAACTGAAAACGAAAAAAGGGTGCTGACGCAACAGTCGGCACCCGTTTCTGTTTTTTACAGCAGTCTGCCGGGAGATGCCCCGATTCACACCGCAGGAACGGAGCGATACCCAAAACGGAAAACGCCAAACAGACAAGCGTATGCGGTGCGTCCCGCGCAATATCTTCATCTTTCTTCTGCATATTTCTTGACATTTTCGCAGAGTTATGCTATAATATCAAATATGCTGCTGTGGCGAAATCGGCAGACGCAAGAGACTTAAAATCTCTCGGTGGATACACCGTACCGGTTCAAGTCCGGTCAGCAGCATGATACCCTCAAGAACCGGGCTGTTTTCAGTCCGGTTCTTTTGATATCCCGCCTCCGCAAAATCATATCAAATTGTACCGGAAATGATACACAAATGACACACCGCTGTGCTATAATGAGCTCAGAACAGGAAAGGGGAACACAATCATGAAGATCCTGATGATCGAGGATGACAGACAGATCTGCGAGGTCACCAAGCGTTATTTCACGAATCAGGGTGCGGCGGTCACCGTTGTCATGAACGGCAGCGACGCGCTGGAGATCATTGACGGCGGTCTGGACGGCTTTGACCTTGTCCTGCTGGACATCATGCTGCCCGGCGCGGACGGCTTTACGGTCTGCCGCAGCATCCGCCGGAAAAGTGACATCCCCGTGCTGTTCATCACCGCACGCGGCCTGGAAGAGGATATTCTGCGCGGCTATGAGCTCGGCTGCGACGATTATATCATCAAACCGTTTCTGCTTTCTGCGCTGTATGCGAAATGTGCGGCCGTTGTCAAACGGACGGGCGGCGCCCATGAAAGCGTGCTGCTCTGCGGCGCGATCCGGCTGGACACCAGACGCCTGACCTGTACCGTGGACGGCGCGGAGGTCGAGCTGCCGCCGAAGGGCTTTGCGATCCTCCGGTATCTCATGGAGCATCCGGGCTGGATCGTGGACCGCGACACGCTGCTGAACAATGTCTGGGGCAGCGATTACTTCGGTGCCGACCGCGTGGTCGATAACCACATCAAGCGGCTCCGGAAAGCGCTCGGTCATGCCGGAAAGCAGATCCATACCGCGGTCGGCAGAGGCTATAAGCTGACGGAAAAATAACATTACCGGTTTACAAAACGAAGGAGGGGTATATCATGAAAAAACAGATCAAAAAGAAGAAGAGAGAAACACTGCCGAAGCTGCTGGCGAAATCGCTTTGTGTTGCCGCTGCGCTGTCTGCGGCATTCGGATTCGGGTATTCGGAATATCTGCGCCAGTCGGTGCGGAACCAGACAGAGAAAATGCTGGACGAACGCTTTATGACAATGCAATATGAGATCAGCCGGGCAGAAAACGATCCGGAGATCAAAGATCTGATGCAGTACATTGATTTGTATATGTCCTTGCAGACCTATTACTATGTCGATCTTCCGGTGTTCTTTTTGCAGAATTCGCTTTGCGATTACGTGACGGTGATTCAGCCGGATTCTTCCGAGAACTGCTATGCAGTTTCGGCACTGCTCGACTGGGATGAAAACATCGCTGCCTCGAGCCGGGAGCTTCTGATGATGCACATCAGATTTCAGGACGGAACAGACCCGGACAAGGGATATTACACCTGCGATCATGAAGCGCTCAATATTCCTGAGGTCACGAAGCTGTATGAGACATACGCAGAGCTGGAAAAGCAATATTTCGCCGCACAGACAGGCATTGATCCTGCGTTCTGGTCAGACGCCGGCTGGCCGGAGATTCATATCGACAGTGTCTACGTTGACCGTGAGACCCGCCGCATGATCCCGCATACCGGTTCTGTTACCGTGCGAACGGATGAGCCCGACAAAAACAGCCCGCTGGTAAGCGCGGACAAAACGTTTGAAACATTTGAGATCAATGTCGATGATGATGCTTATGAGCTGATCGAGGTGCATTACGACTCGTCTAACGAATATCCGTGTGCACTCATGCCGGGTATTCCCGGAACGGAAAGCAAGGTTTTCCATGAACTGACAAAGGACTGGACCTTTTTGTCAAAAGATACTTATCTCAATAGTGATGTAAGAGGCCATGAGGAAAACACCGAATACATCCGCAGTGCGGCGATGACGATTGCGGGAGAACCCTATTATCTTGCGATGCACTTCTACGTCAACCTCAATGACCCTGTGATGATGCAGTGCTTTTGGAGAGCTGTGATTCCGGTCGCGGCATTGCTCATTGCGCTCGCGCTGCTGTGGAGCTGGAGACAGAATGTTGTCAACAAGGCAAAATACGCATTCGACGATCTCCGGCGCGACCTGACAAATCATCTGGCGCATGACATCAAGACCCCGCTGACCGCGATCGGCGGCTATGCGGAGAACATTCTGGACGGCAGGCTCTCCGAGGACGAACAGCAGCAGTATCTGAGATCCATTCTCGACAATGTTGCCTTTACCGATCAGATCATCAGCCGGACGCTGTTCCTGAACAGCATGGACACCGCACAGAAGTCAAAGCCCGAAAAGCTGCAGGCGGAACAGATCACCGAGGAAATGCTCAAAAAGTATGAGCTGATGCTCTCGGAACGCGGCATCGGGTACAGCGTACAGGGCTGCGCAGCAATCACGGCAGACCGCGCAGCGCTGGAAACGGTCATCGAGAATCTGGTCTCCAATGCGGTGAAGTATACGCCGAATGACGGCAGCATCCGCGCACAGATGAACAAAAAGCGTCTGACGCTGGCGAACAGCGTGGAGAAAAAGATCGCGGTCTGGAACCTGAAACAGCCGTTTGTACGCGGCGACGAAGCCCGCAGCAATACGGAGGGCACCGGGCTCGGGCTCGCGATCGCGGAACAAACCGCTCTGGCCAACGGCTGGAAGCTGACGCTCTCCTGCACCGACAAAGACTTCATCGCAGAGCTGAAGTGGTGAGAACGGTGCCTCCGGCAGATCAAAAATGGGGCTCCGCCCCTAAACATGAAGAAACCTGTTTCTTCGCGTTGACCCCTGCCGGGGACATGTTCCCAGACCCTCATTATAAATAGCGAATTGGGTGCTGATGTTACAATCGGCACCCTTACTGCGTCTATCGTCAGAGTTTTTTTCAGAAGAGGCAGGACACCTTTTCTCCTGCCTGCTGTCTATATAGGTGAGGAGGTGAGGCGATGCTTCACGACAGCAAGATCATTGCGCTGCTGCAGAAGCGCGATGAAGCTGCATTGGAGATGATCCGTTCCGTTTACGGAAAGCTGTGCAGGCAGCTTGCATATCAGATCACGGGAAACCATGAGGATGCAGAGGAATGCGTCAGTGATACACTCATGGCGGTCTGGCGCAGCATTCCGCCGAATGAACCAGAAAGTCTCCGCGCCTACCTCGCGGCACTGACACGTCGCAACGCGATCAACCGCTATCAGCATGAACGCAGACTGAAACGCGGCGGCTCCCAGTTTGCCGCTGCGCTTGACGAGATCGCAGAGATCGTTCCGGCAGCGGAAACGGTCGAAACGGAGCTGGAACGCCGCGAACTGCTCGATCAGACCGCCGCGCTTCTGCGCACCCTCCCTGACAGGGAAAAGGCGATCTTTCTGCAGCGGTATTACCTCGCCGCTTCTGTGCAGAGCATCGCGGCACAGTTCGGCATCACCCAGAACGCCGTCAAGCTTTCGCTGCGGCGTACACGCAAAAAACTGAAAGAAGCTTTTGAAAAGGAGGGATTGCTTTGAAGCCGATGAACTATATGGAGCTGCTCGGCGATCTGCCGGAGGACCTTGTGGACTGCGCATTCCGGACGGCGGATTCCGAATCTCCGCAGGAACAGCGCGGTCAGGCAATCCGCATGACGAAAGGAGCGCATACAATGAAGAAACAGCGTGCAGAAAAAGCAAAGCAGGCACCGCTCCGCATCGGCAGAGCAGGCATTGCTGCGGCAGTCGCGCTTTGCCTCGGGCTGAACGGCGCGCTGATCTACGGCATCAGCAGAATGAAAGCGTCCGACAGCGTGACGCCGGGCGCGGCGGTCTCCGCAGAATCAGAGGTGCAGGATATTGCAAAGCCTTATATGGAGCTCAATACAGATGTAACCGCTCCCCTGCCGACCGGCATCATGATCAATATTATCAATCGTACAGAGCAGGATCATATCCCGTACAATCCGGTATATATCGTGACGCAGAACGGCGAAAAGGTCGCGGACTGTGAACCCTATACGGTGTTTTTCGATGATATTGCACGGGGCGAAAGCCTGCAGCGGCTCTGCTTTGAACAGCTCCCCGCCGGCAGCTATACGCTGGTGAATCTTGCAGAGGACGGCGAAACAGAGGGCATCCTCGGGCATCTCGATTTTGAAATTTCGGATGTGTTTGACAGCATGATCTGGATCCCGGATGTTTATGGGATGCAGTATGAGGAAGCAGCGGCAATGCTCGCAGACAAGGGTGTCAGCGTCGTTATGGAGGGACAGATCCTCGGTTCTGACGCCGATGTTGACATCGGGGCTGTCACGTTTGAACTTGTGCCGCCGTATAACACGGAATATGTTGACGGGGGCGCGAGGGAGTACAGCTACTCTGACGGCGAGGGCTACTGGGTCAATCCGGGCGATGAGATCAAGCTGTTTGTGAACATCGGTGCAAAGGGCGACCCGACGACTGTGCCGGATATCATGGGCATGGACTGGGAAGCTGCCAAAAAGACGCTTATGGATCACGGTCTTGTCATTGACAAGCGCACCCGCTATGACGATGAAGTGCCGTCCGGTCAGCCGATCTCGATCGACCCGGAACCGGGCACGGAGGCTGCGATCGGCAGCACGGTGTATGTGACGGTCAGCTTAGGGCAGAAAGCTGAGATTCCGGATGTGACCGGTATGGACTGGGAAAGTGCAAAGCAAATTGCAGAAGAATCCGGCGTTCTGCCGCTCAGGTATCTCATAGATTCAGACGAGTATCCGGCAGGAACTGTCGTGAAGCAAAGTGAAGTGTCAAAACCGTGCGGTTTACAGTCGTTCGTTGTGCTTCAGGTTGTGAAAAAAGAAGGCGAGCAGAACATCGTGATGAAATTCAGCTATTCCGGGCAGCGTCCGGATAAGAAATTATATTATTGCCTGCGCGATGAATCGCAGAAGATTATCGGTGTTACGCTCCCGGCCGACATGGAAGGAGACGGATTTGCAACGGATTATATGTATCCGGACTGCAGCAAAGAACATACGCTGGCGACTGCGTATCTGGTTGACTGGGAGACCAATCGGGAGGAATATGCAGGAAGCTATATTCTCCACCCTGAAACCGCATCCTATGAGACTGTTGACGAGGACATTGAAAGTGCATTCAGAGCGTTCAGTGAATGATCTGCAAACAGAAATCTTCCGCCGGTGTGCCCTTGCGCATACCGGCGGATTTTTGTTTGGAAATAAGGTATCCGCTGCGCGGATGCTGTTTTAGAATGGGAGCCGCTCTTGCCTGCTCCCAAGCCCTTCGAGTGCTTGAACGCTAGGGGAGTTTCGCACTCTGCGGAGCGCGACAAGGGCTCTGCCCTTGACCCGCAAACTTTTGAAAAAGTTTGATCAAAACTTTTGTGTGGTTGCAGACCGGAAACAAGTAATTCTATTTTTCGCATGGCGTAACCGGCGGGCTTTAGGAATTGCCAGCGCGGGCTCCGCGCCAAGCTTTTAAAAAAGCTCGACCAAAACTTTCGATATGGCTGCAAACGGTTAGCCTAACGCCCGACCGGATAAAATAGGGTGCCGACCGTTCCGTCAGCACCCTCTTGTCCTTTATAACGGGGTCTGGGGACAATGTCCCCAGCGGGGTTTGGGGCGGAGCCCCATTTTTGATCCGCCGGAGGCACCGCTCACTTCGCCGCAAAGCCGATGTCGTTGAGCAGGAGCTTGCCGTCCTTCATGTCGCGGAAGCTGATCTCCGCGGCGGTCACCTTTGACGGATCAAAACCGTCCTCTGCCTGATAGGCATCCTGCGGAACGGTCACGGTCGTGAACGGGTGCCGGTATACATAATCAAACCAGAGCGAATGGAACTTGGTCGCCTGAATGCCCAGTGCCGGGAATACCTCCATGTGCTTTTTGGCGGTCGCGGTCTTGCCATTGCTGTCCGTCAGCGTGACGGTGTAGTCCAGCAGCGCACGCGGCACATCCTTCTCGCGGAGATCGGCTACCGCAAACGAGAAGCTTTTTTTCGAGAGGTCTGCTTTATCAAATTCCATGCTGACCGTCACATCGTTTTCGTCGTCCCATTCCATATAAAGGCCGTAGTCGCCGCTTTCCGCCTCGGTCATTGTATCATAGAGCTGTTCCGTCCAGAGGTCGGCGTTTTTGACATTGAGCTTTACACCGTTCTGTACCGCGAGATCCGATGCGGCATTGAAGTCCGTCAGCGGTTCAAATTCCGAGTCCTGATACATCGCGCAGGTAACCGTATCCGGCAGCGCACTGCGGTAGGCATCGGTGTTCGAGAACAGACTGCGGTATTTTGTATCACCCTTGAGCGTGACATCAAGGAAGGTCTTGACATACGCGCAGAGCAGTGCGCGCTGGTCATCGGCGTTCAGGAAGGCATTGCGGTTCATCACATAACCGAACGGCATCCCCATGTCGTTATCGCCCCACTTGGTATTGAACTGGCCGTGGTTTGCACCGAGCAGGAAGATCATGGATTTGAAGCAGTCTTTTTCGCCGGTGAAATGCACGTTGTTATACTGCTTTTCGCCCATGGGCGTGAAAACGTCCTGATCGTCCGCGCCGTGAATCATCAGATAATTGACGTCCTCAAGGACTGCGGAGCGGCCTGCCGGCTGATACTGGTCGCAGGTCGGTGCGATCGCGATGACCGACTGAATCGGGATATGATAGCCGAGCTTGATGCAGCCGTTTTCAGGATAGCGTTCATAATTTGTGAGCAATGCAGTCAGGGCAGCGGTCTCGCCGCCTCTGGAATGGCCCGCAACTGCGAGCTTTTCGGGGTCGATCATGCCGTAGAGCGGAGAACTGCTGTCCTCCTCCGACCATTTGAGCAGCTGCTTCATGTTTTCCAGCATGAGCACAGCACGGGCATCGTTTTCATCGGAAAGGTCGTTGAGGATGTTTTCATCGACGGACACGGCAACATAGCCGTTTGTCGCGAGCATTCTGCAGAGATATTCGTAGCCGAGATAAGATTCCGTGCCATAGTTGTGATTGCCGTGCACGATGAACAGCGTCGGACATTTCTTTTTGCCGAGCGGATACCAGACGCGGCCGCAGACCGGTGCCTGATCGAGCCCCCTGTTGAAGTACAGCTTCATGCCGGGCGCGGCAATGCCCTTGCGCTCCGCCATTTCGGAAAGGTCGATCGTCTGCGATTCGCGGTCATAATTGCTGCCGGGGCCGTAGCTGAAGCTTTTGACATCCAGCGAGCCGTTCGCCAGCGTATCGGAAAAGCCTTTGGGTGCCTCCGTACTTTTCGCGCGCAGGGAAGTATATGCCGGGATGCGGTTTTCGCCGAAGCCCTTTTGCAGGAACGCCAGCACAAAGCCCGCGATCACGGCACCGCTGACAAGGAAGGTCACAAGCCCCGAAATGCGGAACTGCCGGGTTCGGATCATACCCACGACGGCACGGCCTGCGCCGTCCGCTGCAAATGCGCCGAGCAGTGCAAACAGAATGCAGGTCACCGGATGCGCATCGTGATCTGCTGCAAAGAACATCATCAGCAGCAGCGTCAGCAGCAGCAGAAATGCCGCACGGCTCAGCGACTTGCCCCCGAAAATCACGCGGATCAGCAGGTACAGCGCAAAGGTCAGCACAATGACAATGCCCGCTGCGACCGGATACCCTGCCCAGAACGGCAGCACCGGATAGAGGTCCGCGACCATCTCGCCGAGCAGCAGCGTCATCGCGATCCACATCAGGATCGTCGCGGACAGCCTGCCCGCGCTCATCAGCGAACGATACGGCATGGTTTTTTCTTTCAGGGTCTCGATCCATTCCTTCATTGATACAGCCACCTTTTTTCGACACAGTCGCAGCGGAACCTTAGCTGCGCCATTTTTATTATAGCACGGTTTTGTCATAATTTCAATGGTTTATACAAATAATCTTGCGGTCAACCGCATTTTCGCCCGATGCCCGCATTGTTCACAGAATCTTAACATCTTTGCACACCTGTCTATGCTATACTATAGATACAGACAACTTCCTGCTGCACACCGCATACGGCAGAATGCTGGCAGGACGAAGAAAGGATGTTTATCTGAATGAGAGCAAGATTTCATCTTCCGGACTTTGTAGCCAAATTCAAATTCAATCTCGTATTTGCTGAATTTCTGGCACATAATCCGGAGTATTTCCGCGAGGGCGTGGAGATCGCGTCGGTCTACGGCACATTCCCGCAGTCGATCTGGAACGGCGGCCGCACGCTGGACGGCTTCTGTAATGAGCCGTTTATCAAGACCGTAATCAAATCCTATAATGACTTAGGCATTCCGCTGCGGTTCACGTTCACCAATCCGATGCTGGAAAAGAAGCATCTGGATGATGAATTCTGCAATATGGTGATGCGTCTTGCGGACAACGGGCTCAATGAGTGCATCGTGTTTTCGCCGATGCTGGAGGAATACATCCGGAAGAATTATCCGAATTATAAGATCACCAGCTCGACCTGCAAGCGCATCACGGACGGGGACAAGCTGATTCAGGAGGTCGGAAAGGATTATCATATCGTCGTCATTGACTACGACCTGAACCACAGGCTGGATATTCTGGAAAAGATTCCGGATAAGAAAAAATGCGAGCTGCTTGTCAATGCGAGCTGTGCGGCGAAATGTCCGAAGCGTGCTTCGCATTACCGGTCGATCGGCGTGCAGCAGATCGCATACGCCGAGCATGTGAAAAATCACCGCGGCGAACCGTTTGACAACAAAAAGCTCCTGCTTCAGCATCCGGAGCTGAAGCGTTATTTGTCATGTCCGCATCAGAATCAATCGCTGTTTGAGATTCTGGACTATGAAAACATCATTAAGCCGGATGAAATCTGGAATACCTATATTCCGATGGGCTTTGAGCAATTCAAGCTGGAGGGCCGCACATCCAGTCTCCTGAATCTGATTGAGCACTATATGTACTATATGGTGAAAGAGGAGTGCCGCGATGAGGCGCGTTTTCAGTTTATGAGATGGCTGGAGGAAAACGGCGTACTCAGTTTTGAGTGATCACAAAGCAAAGAGGTGCTGACTGCGGTCGGCACCTCTTTTTTTCGCAGATACGCAAAAAGCGACCCCCGCAGGCTTGTACCTGTGAGGGTCGCTTGTTTATTCAGTTCTCTGATCGGATCAGATTACTTGCGGAGTGCAGCCTGTGCCGCAGCCAGTCTTGCGATCGGCACGCGGAACGGCGAGCAGGACACGTAGTCCAGACCGATCTCGTGGCAGAACTCGACAGAGGACGGGTCGCCGCCGTGCTCACCGCAGATACCGCAGTGAAGCTTCGGATTGACCGGCTTGCCCAGCTCGATCGCCATCTTCATCAGCTTGCCGACGCCGGTCTGATCCAGCTTTGCGAACGGATCGCTCTCGAAGATCTTGGCATCGTAGTAAGCGCCGAGGAACTTGCCTGCGTCGTCACGGGAGAAGCCGAAGGTCATCTGGGTCAGATCGTTGGTGCCGAAGCAGAAGAAGTCTGCTTCCTTCGCGATTTCGTCAGCAGTCAGTGCTGCACGCGGGATCTCGATCATTGTACCGACCTGATACTTCAGATCTGCACCTGCTGCCTTGATGGTAGCATCAGCAGTCTCAACAACGACCTTCTTGACGAACTTGAGCTCCTTGACCTCGCCGACCAGCGGGATCATGATCTCCGGCTCGACATTCCAGTCCGGATGTGCCTTCTTGACATTGATCGCAGCCTTGATGACAGCCTTGGTCTGCATTGCAGCGATCTCCGGATAGGTGACAGCCAGACGGCAGCCGCGGTGACCCATCATCGGGTTGAACTCATGCAGGGAAGCGATAATCGCCTTGATGTCCTCAACGGACTTGCCCTGTGCATCAGCCAGTGCCTTGATATCAGCTTCTTCGGTCGGAACGAACTCGTGGAGCGGCGGATCCAGGAAACGGATGGTAACAGGATTGCCTTCCAGAGCCTCGTACAGAGCCTCGAAGTCAGCCTGCTGCATCGGCTCGATCTTTGCGAGTGCTGCCTCACGCTGCTCGACGGTGTCTGCGCAGATCATCTCACGGAATGCTGCGATTCTGGACGGCTCGAAGAACATGTGCTCGGTACGGCAGAGGCCGATACCCTCAGCACCAAGCTCTCTTGCCTTCTTCGCATCAGCCGGGGTATCCGCATTGGTGCGGACCTTCAGCTTGCGGAACTTATCTGCCCAGCCCATGACGCGGCCGAAGGTGCCTGCGATCTGAGCGTCAACAGTCGGGATAATGCCCTTGTAGATGTTGCCGGTGGTGCCGTCGATGGAGATCGCGTCGCCTTCCTTGAAGGTCTCGCCTGCCAGCGTGAACACCTTGTTTGCCTCATCCATATTGATCTCGGAGCAGCCGGAAACGCAGCAGGTACCCATACCGCGGGCAACAACAGCTGCGTGGGAGGTCATACCGCCGCGGACAGTCAGGATACCCTGAGATGCCTTCATACCGGTGATGTCCTCCGGAGAGGTCTCCAGACGAACCAGAACGACCTTCTCGCCGCGTGCGTTCCAAGCCTCAGCGTCATCAGCCGTAAAGACGACCTTACCGCAGGCTGCGCCCGGAGATGCACCCAGACCCTTGCCGAGCGGTGTAGCCGCCTTCAGAGCCTTTGCATCGAACTGCGGGTGGAGCAGGGTGTCGAGGTTACGCGGGTCGATCATCAGAACGGCCTCTTCCTCGGTCTTCATTCCCTCATCAACGAGATCGCATGCGATCTGGAGTGCTGCCGGAGCAGTTCTCTTACCGTTGCGGCACTGGAGCATGTAGAGCTTCTTGTTCTCAACAGTGAACTCCATGTCCTGCATATCGTGATAGCGGTCCTCGAGGATCTTGCAGACCTTGACGAACTCTGCATATGCCTCCGGGAACTCCTCCTCCATCTGTGCGATCGGCATCGGAGTACGGACACCTGCAACGACGTCCTCGCCCTGTGCGTTCTTCAGGAACTCGCCCATGAGCTTCTTCTCGCCGGTAGCCGGGTCACGGGTGAACGCAACGCCGGTGCCGCAGTCATCGCCCATGTTGCCGAATGCCATCATCTGCACGTTGACAGCGGTACCCCAGGAATACGGGATATCATTGTCGCGGCGGTAGACGTTTGCACGCGGGTTGTCCCAGGAACGGAACACAGCCTTGATCGCGCCCATCAGCTGATCCTTCGGGTCAGACGGGAAGTCCTCGCCGATCTTGGACTTGTACTCAGCCTTGAACTGCTCAGCCAGCTCCTTGAGGTCAGCAGCGGTCAGCTCGACGTCCTGCGTGACGCCGCGGTCTGCTTTCATCTTGTCGATGAGCTCCTCAAAGTACTTCTTGCCGACTTCCATAACGACGTCGGAATACATCTGGATGAATCTTCTGTAGCAGTCATATGCCCAGCGCTCATTGCCGGACTTTTCAGCCATGGTCTTGACGACTTCTTCGTTCAGACCGAGGTTGAGGATCGTGTCCATCATACCCGGCATGGATGCTCTTGCGCCCGAACGGACGGAAACGAGCAGCGGGTTCTCCTTGTCACCGAACTTCTTGCCGGTGATGCCTTCCATCTTGACGATGTACTCTTCGATTTCAGCCATGATCTCATCATTGATCTGACGGCCGTCCTCGTAGTACTGTGTGCAAGCCTCAGTCGAAATGGTGAAGCCCTGCGGAACCGGAAGACCGATGTTGGTCATCTCAGCGAGGTTCGCGCCTTTTCCGCCGAGGAGCTCACGCATGTTTGCGTTACCCTCAGAGAAGAGGTAACAATACTTTTTGCCCATTGGAAAAACCTCCATTCTTTGTATACCGGCTGACCAATTCGGAAGCAGTCTGCGGGCGCAGTCCGCCCGTCCAGCCGGAGATAGTACCATTATAACACAACCTGCCGGAAAAATCCAGTCTTTTTCATAATATTTTTGCGGGTCTGTATATTTTTGGCATTTTCCACAAATCTACAGTTTTCTCTTGCAATTTCCGTCAAAATCGGGGATAATAAGGAATATGCACAGAAAAAGGGAAAGGCAGGCATCATCAGAATGGTCATTGAAAACGGGCTCCCGCAGGTAAAGATCTTTTCGGACGGCGCGTGCAGCGGCAATCCGGGGCCGGGCGGCTGGGGAACGATCCTCCAGTTCACCGATCCGCAGGGAAAGCTGCACGAAAAGGAGCTCTCCGGCGGTGAGGCGCACACCACGAACAACCGCATGGAGCTGACCGGCGTGATCGCGGGGCTGAACGCGCTCATCATGCCGTGCGCCGTCACGCTGACGACCGACAGCCGCTATGTCGCGGACAGCATCACGAAGGGCTGGGTCTATGCGTGGCAGAAAAAGGGATGGGTCAAGGCGGACAAAAAGCCCGCACTGAACGTCGATCTCTGGGAACAGCTGCTCCCCCTGCTGAAAAAGCATAAGGTCACGATCGTATGGGTCAAGGGGCACGCCGGGCATCCGGAGAACGAACGCTGCGACCGGCTCGCTGTGGCGGAGCGCATGAAGTTTGCGTGAATCTTGACAAACCGGCGGAAACTTGTTATAATGGTACAGGCCGGAGCCGCGCTTTTCCGCTGCTCCGGCGATATGCGAGTATGGCGGAACTGGCAGACGCACCAGATTTAGGTTCTGGCGGAGAGATCCGTGCAGGTTCGATTCCTGTTACTCGCATCAGAAACGCTCCGGTTTTCCGGGGCGTTTTGTTTCAAAATCGCCGAAAAATGAGATAAAATTCGTACAGAATTGCTGCATAAGCGTCTATTTCCTGAAATATTCACAAATGTTTGGAATACCTCTTGACTTTTTTCGGGATTTGTGCTATGCTTAATACAAGAGTGTACTGTTCGGGCAACAGCAGAGAAAGAGATACATCTCTTATCAGGGACTATACTGTTCTGTTTGATTAGGGCGAAAATGGATGTTGAACCGTTGGAAAAATACGAAAACGGTGTCTTTTCTGCGCGCTGCAATCAGGCAGTTTCCCGCAATGACCGCAGAAAAAGCCGTTCCGTTTTCAAGGGAGCGGCTTTGTTTTTCGTGTACCGGCTATCCTGCGCCGGTGCAAACGTGCTTACCGGAAAGGAGGAATCCGGCTGGAATACACAACACGCAGAATGATCTCAGAATGCTTTGTTTGGGGAAAAGAAAAAATAGAATTTCGGGAAAATAACGGGTGTTGATCTTGACCCTCGGCAGCCGAAGCAGGCTGACCGGAATCAGATCCCTTTGGTTCAAACCGGAAAAATTGAACAGGAGGAAATACCAATGAAATCTCGTTTCCTGACGCGATGCGGCGTCTCCGCTGCGGTTCTGCTCACAACGGTCACCGGCTCGTTCCCGGCAGCGATGCTCCACGCAAGTGCGGCACCCTCCGGCGATCTGAACGGCGACGGCAAGCTGAACGTATCGGATGTCAGAATGCTCGCCGACTTCCTTGTCGGCAAGACCACCTCGCTGGAAAACTGGAACAATGCCGATTACGACGGCAACCGTATGCTCGATTCCGTGGATCTTTCCAGAATGAAGCGCGCGGCAGCTGCCGCACCGGTGCAGCGGGAGGAAGATACCGTTCCGAAATACATTCACCTGAAGGGCAGCAGCATCTCCTTTGAGGGTGACAATATCAGCGTTTCCGGCACGACGGCAACGATCTCCGCGTCCGGTACCTATTATATCGACGGTACACTGAACAACGGTCAGATCCTTGTCAATGTGGCGGATGAAACCGCCGATGCCAATACAGTCAAGCTGTTCCTCGACGGCGTAAAGATCACAAACGGCAGTGCGCCGTGCATCATGGTTGAGAATGCGGAGAACACCTCCGTCAATCTCGTGGCAAACAAGGAAAATACGCTGTCCGACGGCAAAGAGGCACCCGCGAACGGCGCATCTGAGACTGAGCCGGAATTTGCAGTTCTTCATGCAAAGGACGACCTGACGGTCAAGGGTGAAGGCTCTCTGGAAATTACCGCAGGAATGCAGTACGGCATTCACTGCAACAATGATCTCAAGTTCAACGGCGGTACCGTCAAGGTCACAGCCGGCGGTGCAGACGCCGTCAGAGGCAAGACCTCCGTCACTGTCAAGGACGGCAGCCTCACGATTGAAACGCAGGGCGACGGCCTGAAGTCCACAAAGGGCAGCATGGAAATCTCCGGCGGCACGGTCGATATCAAGTCCTCCAAGGACGCGATCCAGTCCGAGACCAATATGGATCTCACAGGCGGCACGATCCGTGCATGCGGTGACCGCGGCCTTACGGCAGGCGGCGTGGTCGCTGCTGACGGCTGCTCGCTGCTCGCGACTGCTTCGGACAATCCGTGCGAAACGCTGAGCAAGTCCGCAGGCACCATGCAGCTCAGCTTCACCAAGGAATGGAAGAAAAATAATCCGATCGCGCTGACTTCCGGCGGCAGAACAGTGTTCGATCAGAATACGCTCAAGAAATACCGCTATGCGGTTATCTCCGATCCGGCACTCGCTTCCGGCGCCTGCAAGGTCTATGCAGGCGGCATCGAAGTCGTTTCCGGCGGCAAGGATACCTTCTCCGGCAACGCGGAATACACGAACGTCAACAACGCTGCGAATCCGGATCTGCTCTACAACGGCGTCTTTGACAAGACGAAGGTTCACAAGATCGAGATCAAAATGAACAACTGGAATGAGTTTATCAACGCCCAGAAGAGCTCCGAGGTCTTCTATCCGTGCGATCTCATCATTGACGGCGAAGAACTGAAGAATGTTGCGATCCGTTCCAAGGGCAACAGCTCCCGTATGTCCGTCAGCAACGAAAAGTACAGCTTCCGCTTCAAGCTCGATGAGTACGATGAGTATGTGAACTATCACGGTCTGACCGAATTCTGCATCAACAATTTCTATTCCGATCCGTCCTGTATGCGCGATATGCTCTGCTACGATGCGCTGCATGAGATCAACGGCGTCGGACCGGAGTGTTCGTATACCGATGTGTATCTGAACGGCAAGCTGTTCAGCTTCTATATCCTGATCGAACAGCCGGGCAAGACCCTCGCAGAGCGCCTTGCATACGATGACGATTCTGCGCTCTATAAGGCAACAGAGCGCAACAACAACGGCGGAGGAGGAGGCGGCGGCTTCGGCGGAGGCTTCGGCTTCGGCGGCGACTCCTATTGCTCGTTCACCCAGAACATGAACAACAGCAACTTTGACGTCAAATTCGGTGTGGACGACGGCTACCAGCATATTGAGGACCTCAAGCAGGCGATCAACAAGCTCTCCGACAACAACTACAAGTTCATCGAGGATCTTGTCGATGTTCCGAGCTTCCTCAAGGGCTTCGCGGTCAACTCCGTCATGTGCAACTACGACAGCTATAACGGCTCGCTTGCACATAACTACTATCTGATGTACAGCGGCGGCAAGTTCTACTTTGTCGGCTGGGACTACAACCTCTCGCTCGGCGTTTTCATGGGCGGCAAGGATTCCGTCAACTCCGATGTTACCACGAGCCTTTACCAGGTGGAACTGAAAGACCGTCCGCTTGCAAAGCTCGTGCAGGTTCCGGAATACCACACCGAGTATATCGGCTATGTCAAACAGATCACCAATCTGTTCAGAGATCCGGAATCGTATGTGAAGAACTACGTCAACCTGATCGGCAGCCATGTGCAGGCTGATCCGCGCAATGCAAGCACTTACCAGTCCTTCCAGACCAACACCACCAAGTCCGCAGGCGGTCTGAACGGCGGCCAGCAGCAGGGCGGCCAGCAAGGCGGCTGGGGCGGCGGCGGCTGGGGCGGCGGCTTCGGCGGCTTCGGCGGCGGAGGAGGAATGTTCGGCGGCGGTGACGTTTCCGTTGTTGACTTCCTGATCGAGCGCAACTCGGTCATCCGCGCCGCGATCGGCGGCTGATCAAGCGGCTCTGACGCGGGAATACCCCGACAGATAACAGCAGCACCCTCCGGAGAACCGGAGGGTGCTGTTTTGCGTTTATTCGATCCCAAACTGCTTCATGATCGCTTTCGCCGCAGTTTTTCCCGCGCCCATTGCGGAAATGACGGTCGCCGCCCCCGTGACCGCATCGCCGCCTGCATAGACATGCGCACGCGAGGTCAGTCCTTCCTCCGTGACGATGATGCCGCCGCGCCGGTTGACCTCCAGCCCGTCAGTCGTTGATTTGATCAGCGGATTCGGCGAGGTGCCGATCGCA
Organism: Ruminococcus sp. Phil11; assembly: GCA_001940925.1. GTDB lineage: Bacteria > Bacillota > Clostridia > Oscillospirales > Ruminococcaceae > Firm-04. Next base: position 224,006 of record MSGZ01000024.1, on the reverse strand, counting down.
ATGATGACGGTATCCACATCCACCTCAAATTCGGAGCCCTCGACCGGGACCGGTCTGCGGCGTCCCTTTTCGTCCGGCTCGCCGAGCTCCATTCTGATGCAGCGCATCGACGTCACAAAGCCGTTGCGCTCATCACGCGGAACATCCGGGTTATGGAAGCCGAGGATCTCCACGGGATTCGTCAGCAGGCGGAACTCCACGCCCTCCTCCATTGCGTGCTCGACCTCCTCCTTCCGGGCGGGCAGCTCCTCCATCGAACGGCGGTAGACGATATACACCTTTTCCGCGCCGAGACGCAGGGCGGTTCTTGCGGCGTCCATGGCCACGTTTCCGCCGCCGACGACCGCGACCTTGCCGTGCTTCATGATCGGCGTGACGGGATCGTCCAGATACGCCTTCATCAGATTGCTGCGCGTCAGATATTCGTTTGCGGAATACACGCCCTTATAGCTCTCGCCGGGAATGCCCATGAAATTCGGCAGTCCTGCGCCGGAGCCGATAAACACAGCCTCAAAGCCCATATCAAACAGCTCATCGACCGTCAGCGTGCGGCCGATGATGATATTCGTCTCAATGCTGACGCCGAGTGCCTTCAGCGATTCGATCTCCTTTGCGACGATCTTCTTCGGCAGGCGAAATTCCGGAATGCCGTATACCAGCACGCCGCCTGCTGTATGCAGTGCCTCGTACACCGTGACCGCAAAGCCCTTTTTCGCCAGATCGCCCGCGCAGGTCAGTCCGGAAGGCCCCGAGCCGATGACCGCGACCTTGTGGCCGTTCGGCTCCGGCTTCTGTATTTCGCTCTGCAGCGCATTGTTGTGCCGGTCGGCAGCATAGCGTTCCAGCCGCCCGATCGCGACCGGCTCGAATTTGATGCCGAGCGTGCATTTGCTCTCGCACTGGCTCTCCTGCGGACATACTCTGCCGCAGACCGCCGGCAGCGAGGACGATCTCGTGATTGTCTGATAGGCACCCTCAAAATTGCGTGTCTTGATCTGCGCGATGAAATCCGGGATGCTGATATGCACGGGACATCCGGTCACACAGGGCTGATTTTTGCAGTTCAGGCAGCGTTCCGCCTCGGAAACGGCTGTCTCCTCGTCATAGCCGAGCGCGACCTCCTCAAAGTTCCGCGAGCGCAGAACGGGAGACTGCGTCGGCATTTCATGCTTCTTCGGAATGATGCTCATTTTACAGTTCCTCCCGTTTCCGCAGCAGATTACAGGTGTTTTCATAGGCGCGGCGTTCAAAATCAACATACATCCGGTTGCGGGAGATCGCCTCGTCAAAGTCGATCTCATAGCCGTTGAAATCGGGGCCGTCCACGCAGGCGAATTTCGTGATGCGCTCGCCGTTTCTGTGCAGCGTCACGCGGCAGCCGCCGCACATGCCCGTGCCGTCGATCATGATCGGATTCATGGAGACCGTGACCGGCGTTCGATACGGGCGCGCAGCCTCAACCACAAATTTCATCATCATCATCGGGCCGACGGTCATGATCTCATCGAACTGCGCACCGGCACCGAGCATTTCGACCAGCGGCATACAGACATTGCCGTGCTCGCCGTAGGAACCGTCATCGGTCATGATGCGGAATACGTCGGAGCAGGCTCTGAACTCATTGCGGAGGATGATCAGCTCGCGGCTGCGGAAGCCGATGATACTGGTCACATGCGCGCCGTTTTTCCGGAATGCGCGGGCGATCGGCAGCGCGATCGCGCAGCCCACGCCGCCGCCGATGATGCAGACGCGCTTCTTGCCCTCGGTGTTCGTTGCGATGCCGAGCGGTCCGGCAAAATCGCTGATATACTCGCCGGGACGCTTCTGATCGAGCTTTTTGGTCGTTGCGCCGAGCACCTGAAAAATGACCGACACCGTGCCGCGTTCGGGGTCGGCATTGTAAATGGTGAACGGAACGCGCTCGCCGTCATCGTCCACGCGCAGAATGATAAACTGTCCCGCTTTGGCTTTTCTTGCGACAAGCGGCGCTTCGATCTCGAGCATCGTGACCGTGCGGTTCAGTTCTTTCCGGTTGATTATTCGATACATTGCGGTTCTCCTGTCTTTCAAACTGACGGGTATTGGCCGTTTTTGTTTGCGTATATTATAGCATATTATGAAAAAAAAAGCAATGGAGCGCGGTGAAAAAAGCTGTTCAGAAGAGTGAAGAATATTCATTCTGCACCTTGCAATCCTGCACGATTTCTGGTATAATATTTTTATCAACCGGCAACGACTGCTTCGCCTTTGCGTATACGATTTGAAAGCGAAATGAAAAGGATTACTGAACAATAAAAGAGGTATAGCCATGATTGATTTATGTTAGCATTGTGAATACGGTGATCGCTATAAAGATTTAGGATTATGTCCAGAATGCAAAATCGGCAGAGTCATTGGAGATTGCCACACCCATGAACTGTATTGCTCTACCGGCTTACATCATATTACGACTTTAGGAATCAGTTTCTGCGGCAGAAAAAACTGCGACTATCCAATTTTTTTACGAGCATGATATCGTAATAACATTAAAGTTATCAGCGGATCAAATTAAGAGCATTGCACCGTTTACAGACAAAACGCCTCTTCAAATATACAAGGCAATTGAACAACAAACATCATGCTGTGAAAAAGTTGATTTTCACAATATGATAAAAATAGGGAGAAATTTATATAAGCATGGCATTCCTTTTCAGGTATATCCTGAACTTCCTATCATGACGAAATTAGATGAATGCCGTCCAAATCTTTCTGATGACTACAAATGGGTTCTGGAAATACAACAATAAAGAAAGAGCGAACCGGCTGAAAAAACAGTTCGCTCTTATTCTTGAATAATACCCTTTGTTGCCAAAATGTTGCCATTTGGCGCATTTCAAATTCTAAAATAGCGTAAATACGTTGAATTTCAGAATTCGTTAATTATTCCCACTCAATCGTCGCGCAGGGCTTCGGGGTGAGGTCATAGAGCACGCGGTTGACGTTCTCGACCTCCGCGGTGATGCGCGCGGTGATATGCTGGAGCAGTGCAAACGGCACATCCTCAACGGTCGCGGTCATTGCGTCCTTGGTGTTGACCGCACGGATGATGACCGGATACGCAAAGGTGCGCTTGCCGTCCTTGACGCCGACAGACTTGAAATCCGGGACAGCGGTGAAATACTGCCAGACCTTGCCTGCAAGACCGTTCTTCTCAAACTCCTCGCGCAGGATCGCGTCGCTCTCGCGTACTGCTTCGAGGCGGTCGCGGGTGATCGCGCCGAGGCAGCGCACGCCGAGACCCGGTCCCGGGAACGGCTGACGGTAGACCATATTATCCGGCAGACCCAGTGCCTTGCCGACTACGCGGACTTCGTCCTTGAACAGGAGCTTGACCGGCTCGACCAGCTCAAACTGCATGTCCTCCGGCAGACCGCCGACATTGTGATGCGCCTTGACGCCGTCGCTCTCGAGGATATCCGGATAGATCGTGCCCTGTGCGAGGAACTCGATGCCGTCCTGCTTGCGTGCTTCTTCTTCAAAGACGCGGATGAACTCTGCGCCGATAATCTTGCGCTTCTTCTCCGGCTCTGCAACGCCTGCCAGCTTATCGAGGAAGCGGTCAACAGCGTCTACATAAACAAGGTTCGCGTTCATCTGGTTGCGGAACACCTCAATGACCTGTTCCGGCTCGCCCTTGCGCAGCAGGCCGTGATTGACATGCACGCAGACAAGCTGCTGCCCGACGGCCTTGATCAGCAAAGCTGCGACGACGGAGCTGTCCACGCCGCCGGAGAGTGCGAGCAGAACCTTCTTATCGCCGATCTGCGCGCGCAGCTCTTTGACCTGCTCGTCGATAAATGCCTGTGCGAGTGCCTCCGTTGTGATGCGCTCCATGCTTTCGGGTCTGACGTTTGAACTCATAATTGATCCTCCTGTTATCATTTCGCTTACAAAAATGGGGTGATTTCATTATAACACAAATCCGCGATCATTTCAATAGGCGGCGCAAAAAAACACCGCAGCGCGTGCAGCCCTGCGGTGTCCGTTGTATTACAGATCAATATCCCAGCCGCCTGCCAAGTACCGGCGGAGAATGACAACGTCCTTCAGATCGAAAGAGCCGTCCTTGTTGACGTCTGCGGCGGTTTCGTTGACCGTGACATCCCAGCCCGCGAGTGCGCGGCGCATGAAGGTGACGTCTTTCAGGTCGATGCAGCTGTCGTCGTTGACATCGCCGAGGGTGATTTTCGGGGATTCCTCAAATTTGCCGTAGCGCACATCAACGTCTACGCGCCCGCTGATGCCGGAGACCGAGCCGGAGCTGCTGTACTGCCAGATTTTGCATTCCGCAGAATAGTCATAGTCTGCGGGATCAGCGGCTCTGTCGGAATAAGGCCATGCGGCCATCCAGATTTCAACGCCCTCGCTGCGCAGCCTGTCCGCATCAATATAGTTGCTGTACCAGTTTTTGTTTGCGTATACGCCGGGCTGATATCCCGCTGCCCGCAGCAGGCTGCATCCGTAGGAAATGACGTCTGTCAGAGCATCCTTGCCGAGCTCGGACTGCCGCGACGCCTGCTCGATATCCAGATAGACCGGCAAATCAAACTGCTTTCCGGCGATGATGCCCAGCAGATCGTTGATGTTTGCGCGCATCTCTTCGTTTGAGTTCGCACAGGTATACATATATGTACCGATTTTCAGTCCGGCTGCTTTTGCGTCTGCATAATTCTGCGCAAAGCAAGAATCCGTGATAAAGGTTGCATTGCTCAGATTCGTCGTCGCACTGCGGATGACTGCGAATTTCACGCCGCTGTCCGCGACTGCCTGCCAGTCGATTGTGCCCTGAAATTCGGAAACGTCAATGCCTTTGGCAAACTTCTCCGAAACCGGTTCCGTGGTGATGACGGGTTCGGTTGTCGTTGTGACCGGTGCTGCTGTGGTGACTGTCGGTGCAGTCGTCGTGACTGTCAGCGGCTCCAGCAGTTCCAGTTTCCATTTTTGCAGGGCGCTTCCGGTATATTTCTGGAGTGTGAGCTGTGTTCTGGCTGCGCCGGACGGTGCGCCGATGACCAGCGACATATCATGGCCGTTCTGGAAAACATATTGTCCGTTTCCGACGGAGGTTATCCAGAAATACTGCGTGTCATTGTTTTCTGCTGTGCGTCCGGTCAGCTTGACGCCGTCCTTGACGTCCGAAGGCGTTGCGCATTCGCAGTTGACCACGCCGCCGTCCGAATGGTTGATTGCAAGCATATATTTGCCGTCAGAGACATATTTCAGCGTGAATTTCTGCTCCGGTGAGCCGTCCGCATTGTCGATCCACATCGGATTCGGATTGCTGATGCCCCATGCGTAGTTCATGTATTTTCCGGAATCACAGTTGACAAGATTATAGATGCCCTCCGTCACATTTTGATTGCGGGAAGGCTCCGGAATCTCGACAGTCGGGGGCGCAGTCGTAACAGGTGAGATCACAGAGACATTCGGATCAAACTTCCATTTTTGCAGCGCATTGCCGGTGTATCGCTGAATGTAAAGCTGCGAGCGCGCACCGGGCGAGGATGCGCCGATGACCAGATTCTTGTCGTGCCCGCTTTGCAGGATATATTCATTGCTGCCGACCGGCGTAATCCAGAAATACTGTGTATCGTTGTTATCAGCGGAACGTCCGGTCAGCTTGACGCCTGCTCTGACATCATCCGGCGTTCCGCATTCACAGTTGACGACGCCGCCGTCCGAATGATTGATGCGGAGCAGATACTTACCGTCCGTCATGTAGTCCAGCGTGAAATTCTGCTCCGGAGAGCCGTCTGCATCGTCGATCCACATCGGGTTCGGGTTACCGATGCCCCATGCATAGTTCATGTTCTTGTTTGCGCCGACATTGATGATGCGGTGCGTCCCTTCCGGAATGTTCTGGTTATGTGCGGGATCGGGTGCTTCAATGGGCGGATCGGTGGGTAGCTCAACATTGTTGTACCAGCCCCAGCCGGAATAACGTGCCCAATACCAATCCGTAAAATCTCTTTCGTGGATGGACTGTAAATTGCCGCTGCCGATGATTTTATTATTTCCGGTGTAGATTTCAATGTGTCCGTTTGCCCCGATATCATCACTGTCGAAAAAAACAACTGCGCCGATCGGAATATTTCTGTCACCCGGATGTGACATGAACAGCCGTTCCGCTTCGGTTGCATTGGGAATAACCGAAGGGTATTCGATACCGACTTCGCGGAATACGTCAGCGACATATTTCAGGCACCAGCCTGTATAAGACGTATCGCCCTCATATCTGCGTGCAACAGACAGTACGTCATCTGCACTTACTGCATGTGCCGTGATACTTCCGAACAGCCCGGCACCCAGTTTCTCCGGCAGAACGCCAAGTCCTCCGCACATCACTGCCGCCGCGCTGACTGCCGCAAACAATCGTTTCAATCTGCTTTTCCCTTTCATAATCAACATCCTTTCATCACAATTCCGGCATGTTATGCCGCTGTTAAAATTATAACACAACAATAATACAAACGCAAGCGATTTTGTCAAAATTGTCGAATTTGACAAATGTTCATAGGGCAAGCTGTTCATTCCGCCAACCCCCGCAAAGGGGAACCCCCTCACACTGATACAGCGTGAGGGGGTTATATTTGGTATCATGTGATCGTGTTCCGGGGATATTGGGGACACCCCCGTTACAGTTTTGTTTGCGGGCTTATTTGCCCAGGGTACTGCTGACGACTTCATTTCGTTTGATCATGAAGTCAACGATCGAGACATTTTCGCCGCCGTAGGAATACAGACCGCCGCCGAACATACCGCCGCCGAAGCCTCCTCCGAAACCGCCGCCGAAGCCTCCGCCGAAGCCTCCGCCCCAGCCGCCTCCGCCGCCGGGCCAGCCGCCCATGCCGCCGCCTCCGCCGGAGACCTGCAGGCCGTTCGGGCTCTTGGCGATGTTGGACTCAAACTTTTCCGGCGTGAAGAAGAAGCGCGGATCAGCCTTGACGTCATTGCGGATCACGGATGCGATGCTGTTGACCGTCTGCTCCGGATTACTGTACATCTGCATGATCTGCCGCACATAGCCGTCGTACAGTTTCTTGTACTCCGGGATCTGCAGCAGCTTCAGAAGCGGCCGCTGTTCGATCTGCGCCTGATACATGCCGGTGTTGATATCCGAATTGACAGATGCGCCGTTATCCATGAAGTTTCCGAGCGACAGGTTGAAGTCCCAGCTCACATAGTACATTTTGCCGTTATCATACTCCAGATAGTAGTTATGCGGCATCATGCCGTTGTAGCTGTCGTAGTTGCACATCATTGCATTGACGGCAAAGCCCTGTAAAAAGCTCGGCACATCAATGACATCCTCAATGAACTTGTAATTGGATGTTGTGACCCGGTTGATCGCCTGCTTGACCTCGTCAATATGCTTTAGCTGATCGTCCGTGCCCCACTTCACCTCAAAATTATCCAGTGTCATATTGGATGTAAACGAGCAGTCATAACTGCCCTGTGCATTGGTTTTGTCGATTGCCTTATAAAAGACCGCGTCATCCTTGGTCGCAAGACGCTCGGCAAGTGTTGTGCCCGGCTGCTCTGCCAGGAAGTAGAAGCTGTAAAGCTGACCGTTCACGTACATATTGGTATATGAACAGACCGGTGCGTAGCTGCCGACCTCATAGCAGGCATTGTAGCACAGAATGTCTCTCATGCAGGAAGGGTCGGAATACATGTTGTTCATGCAGATCTCGGTCAGACCGTGATAATTGCCGTATTTGTCATACTTATCGAACTTCATGCGCCAGCTGTACTTGCCCTTTCCGGCACTGCCTGCCTGTGCGACAAACATATGAGAGCTGTTTCCCTTGGCACGGATGCCGACATTTTTGATCTCCTCGCCGTCGATCCTGACATCACAGGGATACCAGTCCTCTTTCTGCTGATCGCAGGAGGAAAGGAACTGTGACCAGTTCGGCATGGTGATCTCAATGCGGTGCACCTTGGACTGGTTAAACAGATCGCCGTACAGCAGCTTTGTATCGGTGACGGTATTGTTGACATTGGTATATGCCGCCGGGGATCCCGCCTTGAAGCTGCCGCTGCCGTTCTGCTTGACCTGAATGCCGCCGACATACAGCTCATAGCCGGTGCTGCTGTTCAGCTCCGGGGAAGAGATGATGCCGTAACGGAATTTCTTGAGGGTGTTCCGGTCAAAGACTGTCCGTCCGGAACCGTCTGTCAGAGCGATCGGATTGTTCTTCGACCACTCCTTGGTCAGATCGACTGCAATGGTGCTCTGCGCGGTGCTGCTGAGCGTCTCGCACTGATTATCTGTTGCGGTCGCGAGAAGCGTGCACCCGTCCAGACTGAGTGCCGGAGCCGTCAGTCCGCGGTCGCCGCAGGCCAGAACAGTGCCGCCGCTGAGCGCCATTGTTGTTTCCGCCTGCAAAGCATCCTTGCCGGATTTGATCGCCACATCGCCGCCGATGATCTCCAGAGAACCCTTGGTCGATTTGATGCCGTCGCCCTTGCTGTCCACCGTAATGCTTCCGCCTTTGACTGTCAGGGAAGTCCGCCCGCGGATGCCGTCGGTGTTTTCTGTTGTGACCGAAAGGGTGCCGCCGTTGAGCTTTAAGTCGTTGTTGCAGTGGATGCCGTACTCGGTGCCGGCTGTAATGGTCAGGCTGCCGTCACCTTTGATCGTCATGTCATCCTTTGCTTCCAGCACCGCGAACTGCGGTTCGACTTCAGCCGCCGGGGCTTCCTTGCCGTCGGAGAGCGTGTTCTCCTTCCCCTCGACGAGATTGACGGAGGTATTCTCCGCATTCTCCACGAGGATGCACGGTGCACTGTTATTTGTCATTTTGACACCGTTCAGGAACAGCTTGACGGTTTTGGAATCAACGGTCTCGTCCGGGATGTTCACGATGACCTGACCGCCGTCCAGCGTGCCGTCGATGTAGTACACGCCGGAGGAGGAGATCGTCGCGGTCTTGCCGGAGATATCAACATTGCCGCCCTCGGAGGTGATCGAGGATCCCTTTAAGTGGATATAAACGGGATCCGGTTCCTCCTCGGCCGGAGCGATGCGCTTTAATAAGGAAAGGTCCGCAGCGTTCAGAACGCGGTCGCCGTTCATGTCGCCCGCCTGCCAGTCAGAGAGACTGCTGCTTTTTGCCAGCAGATACTGCTGCAAAGCTTTGACGTCAGCGGATGAGACCTTTCCGTCGCCGGTCAGGTCGCCGGACACTGCCGATGCAGTCAGTCCGCCGAGTGCCGAGACCGGCAGGAGAGCAGCAGCCAGCAGGATACCGGCTGCATTTGCCTGAAAGAATTTCATGATGAATCACCCTTATCAATGGATCCAGTTTTTGGTAAAGGTGTCAGCGAAGGAGTCCTTGTTCTTATCAAGCTCGAACGGGGAATGCGTCAGTTGACTGAGGTCTGTTTTCGGCTCCGCGCCGTAGACATGGTGATCGAAGTAGTCCATCATGTACTTCATATCCTCCTCAATGACCGCATGTCCCGAAAGATGCACATTGATCGCAATGTGGTCGCCCAGTCCGACATAGTCAAACACGCGCTTTGCACCGAGATAGGTCATCCACTGTGCGGGCGCATTGACCCAGTTTTCGTTCTGGCATGAGCAGATAATGAACAGATACCGGTTCGGATTCACAACGAGCGAAGCCAGCATGTGCTGATCGACCGGGATCTGGTTCTCGGCTCTGAACTCCATGAACCGGCCGTTGAACCAGCCCTGCTCGCCGGATGCCTGCAAGCTTCCGAGCGGCTCGTTCTGATCGTAGGTATATCTCGCTGATCCGCCTTTGCTGGAAAAGTCGTAGGTCTTGCCCTCGGATTTGTAGCGGTAAAGTGCCAGTCCGCCCGCGCCCGAGCACGAAGGTGCGCACATTTTGATGCGCGGCTCAAAGGCACCGCATACGGCGGCTGCTTTGCCGTATCTGGAAACGCCGGTCACGATGGAGCTGTCCGGGTTGATGTTCAGCTCCTTGCCTGCACCCTGATAGAGCGCGTCAAGGATCCTGCTGATGCCCCACGACCACGCCATCAGGTCGCCGGTCTGCTCGTCCCAGTTTCTTCCGTAGGGATAGAGATCGTAAAAAGCACCCTTGTGCTGGTTGTTATCCTGTGCCGTTCCCGGTGCAGAGAACATGCCGTCGCTGTCGTATGTGATAACAGCATAGCCGTTTGCGGTTGCCGTTCCCTCGGAAATGCCCTTGTGCATACCGAGCACGACCGGTGCACCGCCTTCATGCCGCACCTGCTTCGGCAGACTGATGACAGCCTTGAACGAAGCGGTCTTGCCCGTGCTCTTGCGCTTCACTGTGACCGTCATGCTGTTTCCGCTGATCTTGTAGCTGACCTCATCGTCGGAGCCGTCCCGCCAGACGCCGTACATATAATATTCGTACATACAGCTGATCTCCGCCTGACGGCGCCACCAGTCATCCGGACTTTCGACCTTGGAGCCGTCCTGGAAGACGAACGGGTCAGGAACCTCGTTGCTCGCCTTGAGCGATGAGACCGCCGGGAAGTTGTAGGACTTCTCGAAGGTCGGGATCTCTCCGGAGGGTTCGCCGTCCGGTTCACCCTTTTCAAATGCGGTGATCTTCCCGAGCAGGTATTCGCGCAGCATCGCCGTGTCTTTGGCGTTGACCGCGCCGCTCTGGTTGACGTCACCGGTCTGTTTGAAGGCGGCATCCTTTTTCTGTTCCAGAATGCCCTGCTTCATCAGGGAAAGGTCGGCGGCGTCCAGAAATCCGTTTCCGGACAGATCGCCGGTGATCGCAGCATCCGCTGCGGAGCTGTTCAGTGTGACACAGGTCAGGGCAGTCGCTGCGATGACCGCAGAGGATACGGCTGCCGTTGCTTTCTCCCAGTAACATTTCCTTTTTTTCATGTGATATTCACTCCCCATTGTAATGCCCCTGCGTGGTCAGCTTGGCATCCACTCTTTCCAAAAGATAAATAATTCACCTCCAAACCGCTTCTGTGAAATCTGCCGGCAGACAGGCTGGAAATAAAAACAGCCGCACTTTGCAAAGTACGGCTGTCATCTGTTTCAGGTTCGTTTGATATCTATAGCAAAAAACAGACAGCACAATCCGCACGCAAAGCGTTTGCTCAGCATGATTCCCCAAAAACATCTCTCTGCTTATCTGTTTATCTATCTCTTTCTCGTTTGGAATTTTTATTTCCCGGTCATCCGTTTCCGAATGGCCATAATTCCCATTACAAGTTCATTATAGCATAGAAATGGGGTAATGTCACCATACAGATTCTCAAAACTGTCTAGTTTTTATACATTGACAACAAAGTGAAGATGTGTTATACTAAAAACATAGAGAAAGAATAACAATTTTGCCGAGAGGGGTTTACCATGGGTATCAAGGATGCGACAAAGAACGTCCTTGCGCAGGCACTGGACGATCTGCTGAAAACGACGCCGATGCAGAAGGTCAGTGTGAAGTCGCTCTGTGCGCAGTGCGGTGCCGAGCGGCAGACGTTCTATTATCATTTCAAGGACAAATACGATCTCGCGACATGGATGCTGTTCCGGGACTGGGACACCGCATTGGAGCAGTTCGGGGGGAACTACTCCAGGGAACAGCTGACAGCTTATCTGGAAACGATCCGCGGACACCAGCTGTTCTACCGGCGGCTGTATAACGATGAGATGAACGCGCTGCTGCCGAAGTTTATCTTTCAGCAGGAGGCGGAGCGGATCCGTGCGCTGGTCGCGGAAAAGCTCGGAACAGCGCAGCTTTCGGAGACACAGGAGCTTGCCGTCCTGTTCTATGTGAACGGGTGCATCGGCACGGTGATCTCATGGGCGCACAGCGGCTACCGCACCCCGCCGGAGTATCTGGCCGGACTGCATTATTCCATGCTCGATTCGCTTCTCCGCGATGTGCGGGGGATGTAAGCGGGATCGCTCCGCGGTGATCCGGAATGAGGGATCTGCCCCGGACCGCGTGATTCGGATATGAAAAGGACGCTGAACGGTTTGTTCGGCGCCTTTTTTTCGTATTTGCTGTACTTTCGGCAGGCTTCAGCATTTGAAGCAGCAACACCGAAGAAGCCGCTTTGCGGCGTGCGTTCAGATCGTTGGGAGAGCTTCGCGCACCGCCCTCGGAGGAAAACGGCAGCGGGCACTGCCCGTCCCTTGGAAACCTGAACGCTTTTGCGCGCTGCGGATTGCTCTGCAATCCGCCTAGGGAGGCCCTCTCTTACAGGGCCCCCCTCTCATAAAAACGCTCCCCCGGAGCGTTTTTATGATTCACCCCTGCGGTGCGCCTGACGCTGTGGAATTTCGCCGTCTGCGGACGGCGACGGGGGCTCCGCCCCTCGACCCTGCAAGCCTTTAAAAAGGCTTGAGCGAAACTTTTGTGAGGCTGCAAACGGTCAGCCTACCGCCCGACCGGCAGCTGAATGCAAAACGGGTGCCGACCGTTGCGTCAGCACCCATTTTATTACATATAACGGGGTCTGGGGACTAGTCCCCAGCGGGGTTTGGGGCGGAGCCCCATTTTGAATGCATCGCAGATACCTATATTTGCCGCCGGTACTGGCCGGGGGTCATGCCGGTGACCTTCTGAAACTGGCGCAGGAAATAGTTGCAGTCCTCATAGCCGCACTGTTCCGCAATGCTCGAAATGCTCAGAACCGTCGTTGTCAGCAGATAGATCGCATGGAACACACGCGCATTGATAACGTCCTGATGAAAGCTGATCTGAAAGCAGTCGCGGTAGATCTGCCGGAAATATCCGGCACTGAATACGTACTTTTTGCAGATGATATCCGCAGAAAGCGTGCCGGTGCTGTACAGCTGATTGCGCACCGTGAACAGGATCCCGGCGTGCGGCAGCTTTTTCTGCGCAGCAAGCACCGCGGTGTTTTCGACGAGCAGGGATTCCAGATGCTGCGTCACGCGCTCCGGCGTAATGTCACCGCCGATGCGGCAGCTGCTGACCAGCATCGACTCCATGCCGATGCTCTCGGTCAGTCCCGCCTGATGGATCATCACGGCGCGCAGCTTTCCGCAGACGCGTTCGCAGTGTTCGTCGGAATCGCAGGGGAATCCCGCACAGAGGAAGGTCTGGGAGCTGACTCTGCCGCAGACGCTGCCCTGTGTCCCGACCGTCCGCAGAACCTCTGCGGTTTTCTGCATCAGACCGCTCATGGTCGCCTGCGTCTCCGGGCTGAGATCGTTCTGCAGTACGCCGAGCTTCAGCGCAATGACGTAGATCGGCTCGGAGTCCGCGGCACATCTTGCGGAAAGCGCAGACTCAAAGCCGCGCTTGTTATAAAGTCCCGTCAGCGAATCATGCTGCTCGGATAGATTCTGACACTGCAGCAGATAGCGGATATCATTTTTCATGCACAGGAAGTTCAGCGCAATGGAGATCGACTTCATCCAGTTGCGGAACACATCGTCATAGGCATCCGGTGCATGATATTCCAGCACATAATAACCGAAGAAATGCTTTTCAAAGAACAGCGGCAGATAAAAATGCGCACTGGTCTCCGGCGAATAGGCATACAGCGCGGAAAAGTCGTAACGGTCGCAGGTGACCGGCTGCTGCCAGTCGTTCCACGGCATGACGCTCCGGCAGGTGAGCAGGCCGCTCGGCGTATCGGAATCGGTATCGTACCAGTTCTCGAACAGGCACAGAAACATATTCTGCACCCAGCGCACCCAGTAATTGTGCTTGCCGAGCACGGAGATGAACTCATCCAGACTGCTGCAGAGCGTCAGCTGCTGCTCCAGCGTGCCGAGCACATTCCATTTTTCGTACTGCTGCTTGGAGCGCATCAGCTCCAGCTCCGCATGAAGCTGCGCCGGGTCGGCCGCACAGCCGCAGCTCTGTCCCGGCACCCAGATACCGGCAGGCGGCGTGAAATCCGGTTCGTCGCCGCTCATCAGGCGGCAGAGCATCCGGACGGCACGCTTGCCCATATCGGTGCGCGCCCGCTGATAGGTGCTCAGCAGCGGAGAATGATAAATGCGTTCGTGGACATATTCATAGCCGGTGACGGCCACATCCTCCGGCACGCGGATGCCGTTTTTGAGGAACACATCGAGCAGGCCGAATGCCATGTGGTCGCTTGTGCAGAACACGGCCTCCGGCAGCGGAAGCTCACCGCTGACATAGCGTTTTGCCAGTGCCTCGCCGGACGAGAACCAGAAATCGCCGTAATGCACGCGCGCCGGATCAAATTCGACGCCGTGCTCCTCGAGCACCTCGCGGTAGCCGGCGACACGGTTTTCGGCCGCCATATTGCCCTCAAAGCCTGTTAAGATGTCGATTTTGCGCATCCCGTGGTCGTCCATGAGATGCCGCATAATGAATTTCATGTCCTCCTTGTCATCGGTGTTAATGAAGTGGACATTGCCGAAATCGAGCTCCTCAATATAAATGCCGATCGACACAACGGGGAGATCCTGCCGCTTGGAGAGCAGATTCCGCAGGATCTGGCGGATCGTTTCATTGATGAACGATTCCTCCACAAGGATCAGGCCGCTCAGCTGCGGGGAGAAGATCAGCTTGTAAATGTCGTTTTCGAGCCGCAGTGCATAGTCGTAATCATACGGATTGTAAACATTGGACAGCACGACGGTCGTCAGATTTCTGGCCTGCGCCTCGCCGATCACGCCTTTGATGATCTGCCGCTGCTCAATATTGTTGGCTTCCGCGGCGATCACGCCGATGATCTGCCGGATCTGACCGGGCATACTTCCCCCTCCCCTCATGTGTCATACTATGCTTAACAATAATTATAATCGCGAAAATAGGATATGTCAAGGGGAATGTCTGAATTTTGTCTATATTTACTGGATAATCCGCCGAAATAAAGGAACCCCGCGCAAAGCAGGACGCTTCACGCGGGGTGATTTTATGGAAGATGTTTAATATTTTGCGATGCACTTATGCCTTGAATATCGCTCTGACGAAGTTGTAGATATGTGCCAGAATCGAATCGTCGCCGTGATGACCGCCGTTCACGATATGCCAGATGTGCGGAACACCGTTTTTGTCGAAGTTGTTATGATAGCCCTCCGGGGTGCTCAGGCCGACAACATCGTCCTGTGTACCGCCGGTGATGAACACGAGCGAAGGTGTCGCCTCCGGGCTGCTCCACTTCCATGCGCCGGATGCACCCGGTGCCGGGCAGATCGCGCCGACATAGCCGAACTTGTCGCCGTACTTCATGCCGATCTGCAGCGACTCTCTGCCGCCCATGGAGAAGCCGGTAACAGCAGTATTCTCTCTGCCGGTCGCAGCACTGTAATTCTGCTCAACCCACGGCATCAGGCTGTCCACGATATCGTCCACGAAATTATCGTAGCCCTCGTTAGAGCCCGGATCAGCAAAGCCGGTTGCATCGTTCATCGTTGCACTGGTAAAGACAAACGGTACAACAACGATCATTTCCTCTGCCTCGCCCGCAGCGATCGCGTTCGTAATGATCTCCGGTGTACGGATCGGCGGGTTGTTGCCCGTCTTGATCATGCGGTCTTCATTCTCGAAGAAGCCGTGCAGGATATAGAGAACCGGATACTGCTTGCTTTCGTCATAGTTCGCAGGGAGCATAACATTGACATTCTTGTTCTTGTTGGCTTTCTTGGAGAAGTATGTTTTCTTCTGAATCTGCGGATAGGTCACGCCGTTCTTGCGCTGCGTGGAATCATTGGTTTCCTTCTCAACGACCTGCGCTTTGACGACCGGCGTATACTCCTCGATCGGGCGCATTTCACCCTTCGGCGGTGTCAGCGGCTCCGGCAGTTCCTTTTCCTGCGTTGTCAGGAACTTGACGAACCATTCCAGATCCGTCTTATCGACATTGCCGTCACAGTTGACGTCTGCCATTTTCTTCTTGGTCTTGTCTTCGAGCTTGCCGGACGCGACCTGCTTTGCCAGCGAAAGGTCAGCCGCATTCGTGAAGCCGTCGCCGTTGACGTCAGCCAGTGCGTACTTTGCAGGCTTCGGGCCGGAAACGGATGTGCCGCTCTTTGCGACGATCATTTCATCAACATAGAAATCGTTGGTACTGCTGTCTGTTTCGATGTAGATCGTGCAGTCGGTCGCGCCCGCCGGGATCGTAAAGGACGGATTTGCGAGCTGTACCCAGTCGCCCTTTGTGACGGTCTCGGTCGCGATCTTCTTGTAGCTGGTGCTGCCGTCGCTGTACTGCAGCGTGAAGTGGAACGTATCCGACGCGGAGCCGGACGTATACTTGACAACTGCGCTGAAGCTGTACGTCTCACCTGCGGAGCAGCCGGACGGGAGTGCGTGTGCTGCGCCGTTCCAGCCGTCGGTTCTGCCGGAGCAGAGCAGGGACTTGCTGCCTGCATACGCTTCGGAAGCGGTCTTGACGGATGCGCCGCCGCGGCCGGTGAAGTCCTCGTCACCGTTCTCAAACGTATAATGTGCGATGTAGCCGTCCGGATCGGTCGTGCTCACCGGCGGATTCGTCGTACCGGGATCGGTCGTGCCCGGATCAGTCGTGCCGGGGTCGGTCGAGCTGCTGCTGCCGAGATAATCTGCGATCGTCTCCGCCCAGAACTTGCCCATCTTGGAATAGCCGGAGCCATTCGGGTGGAGATTGTCGGAACCGAGATCGGAAGTGCCGTTCATGGAGCCGTGGACATCTGCAAACTTGACATTCTTGCCGGAGCTTGCATATTCCTCCGCAACGGACTTCACGGTGTTGTTGTAGTTCGCAACTCTCTGCGCATTGCCGCCGTAAGCCGTGAACTCCGGGATAGAGCCCATGAAGATCGCGCCGCCGGACGGCATATCCGCGAGCATGAAATCGACCAACGCGCGCAGATCGCTTGCGCAGGCGTCCATGGAACGGTTCGCGGTCATATCGTTCGTACCGATAATCAGCAGAATGATATCCGGCTTGTACTGCTTGACGGCATTGTTGCTTTTCAGCTTGTTGTACAGGCTGCCGGAAGTGCCCTGCTGCTGTGCCCAGCCCGGCTCCTCCTTGATCTGGAAGCCGCTGTAGCCCGCATGGTTGTTGTCGTATGTGACACGCTGGCCGTTGTAGTTGAAGGAACCGGTATCCGGTCCCTCCGGGCCGACCATGTCAAAGTCAATGTTCTTGGCCTTGAGATTGACGTCCAGATACTTTCTGTAACCGCCGTCCTCGCCCATGCCGTAGGTGATCGAGTCGCCGACCGGCATGATCTTGATCTTGTCCGCAGCGGACACGGTCTGCTCCGGACCGAACCGCGGGACGGCAGCCGCCGCAAGCACGGCAGATGCCAGTAGTGCAAAAAGCTTCTTCATGTTTCAGATCCTCCCTAATCTTTTTTCGGGAACGGTACGGTCCCGTTTCCCCATTCTTGTGCGGTGTCGATTTTTTTGCCATTGATGTCTAAAATTTTGTCATTCTGTCGAATTTTAGTTTATGCCATTCTATCTCTATTTACAGTATAGACAAAAAAAGCACCGCCTGCAAATCAGAGATTGCGAAAAATGTACCAATAATTGCGAATAAACGCCTGAAATGAATTTTGTGATTTTACACATGATTTCTCCGGAAATGTGCCCGAACTCCGCATCTGCTGTCAAATTCGGATATCCGGAAAATTTTTCGCAGAAAAGGCTTGACTTTTCCGGAAGGATGTGCTATAATATCAGAGTTGACGGAAAAACGTCAAATGCGCCGGTAGCTCAGCTGGATAGAGTAACTGGCTACGAACCAGTAGGTCGGGGGTTCGAATCCCTTCCGGCGCATTCCGATGCTCATGCAGTGATGCATGAGCATTTTTCTTTTGTATGATATGAAACAGCAGACCGGCGCATTCCTGCAGCCGGTCTGTTTATTTTTGGTATATCTTTTTGGGTGACTGACACAGAACTGACAACCGCCTTTGGGGTTATCCCCCTAAAAAGCTGCTCCCCCAATTCTAATTTGCATCAGAGAAGATCCTGATATTCTCTTTTTTAAGGAAATATCGGTATGCAGCGAAAGACACGACCGTATCGAAGGCGTTTCCGCAGCCGAACATCAGCGCTATCCCAATAAGGGTAGGCTTCCATACTCCGCAGAGGTACAGAATAAAAAATGCTCCGTAATAAACGCTGTTCGTCACGATCGACTCAAACAGCATATATGCGGTCTTGCCCCTGCCATAGAATGTTGCGTCGAATATGTTTTGAAATGCGTATAACACATAGAATCCGAACAGAACCATTACCAGCTCAAAGAGTTTGTCTGCGTCGCTGTAATTCAGGACATACCGCATGAACGGCTTGTAAAGCGGGATTGTTACGATCCAGAGCAGGCAGGTCATTGCGGTGATAGCAAAATATCCGGGCGTATTGTTCCTGACAGCGTTCTTGTCTTTCGCTGTTTCCTGCTTGATCAGCTCACCCAGCTGAATGACCGGCAGCAGCATCCAGCCCCAAATGAAGTTGTTGGCGACCCAATAGGTTCCCTGCTCTCCGACCATATTCACCATGCGCGATACCATAAGCATATAGGCGATGTTTCTGACAAATGATTCAAGTCCGGAAATACCGCCGATCCTGAAAAAATCCTTCATCCATACAAACGAGAGTTTTTTCTTCTCAAATATCGGATAACCGCAGCTGCTGATCAGAACGGCAGAGAGCACAAACAGGATCAGGTTTGAAATTATATTCGATACGCCGATTCCGTTTACGCCGAGTTTCAGTGATACGGGCAGAGTTGAAACAAACAGCGTGTCAAGAATCATACTCAGGATCAGTTTCGCAGCCGTGATCGCATAGACAAGCTTATCTCTGCCGACGGTGATAAGCGCTACACAGATAAAGCTGTAAAGGATCCCGAAATCATTTGCAATGCACTCGATACGGATATAGCTTGCCGACTCCGGGATGATGTCAGGAGATACCGCCATAAACCGCAGCAGCGGATATACAAATATCATCACAAGTGCAGAGCATATCGCGTAGATGCCAAGCGAGACGAAAAGGCCACTCCGGATCCTGTCGGCGTATTCCTCTTTGTTCGTGACAGCCTGTCCCATAAAGAAATAAAGCGGCAGAACGATCGCTTCGTTTATGACCTCATACAGCAGGTTCACCCATGACAGCTGTCCTGCAATAGAATATGACCATTCTCCCGGCAGCTGCCCGAGAAAGAATGTCCGCAGCGTTGTGTACAGCGTCGGACAAAGTCCCATCACGAGCAAAGCGAGGAACAGTCTTCCGTTGATATTCTTCAACGAACGCTTTATCCTTTCCATCCTGCATCTCCCTGCTAACCGTCTTACAATTTCTTGGTATATAACTTTGGGGTGGTTGGCATAAAACCGTCAGCCGCCTTTTGGATTACAGAAGCCGCCTAAAAAGCTGATCGCCCTTTATTCCTCTGTTTCCTCATCCTCATACCAGCGTCCGAAAATGACCTGAAGCTCAGCGTTCTCGCTTTCGTAATAGGTCAGCGGTCTGCCGTCCGGATACTGCGCACGCTGAACATCCGTTTCCAGTTCCCAGAAACGACCGGATACCGTATCCTCGGGGATCTTCACATAAAATGTTCCGAGACAGCCCTCTGCATTCAGATCCGCATTGCTGCCGCGTTCCAGCCGGAACGACCAGACGCCGTCCGTGGTTGCCGAAGCGGTGCAGGTCATATCCGAAAAAGCTTCAGCGGGTTCAAAGATGATGCCGTTTCCGTCCTCACAGGCCGTCAGTTCAATACCATGCCTGATCTGCAGATACAGGCTGCCGAAGCCGTCATTATTCAGGACGAAAAGCTGCACCGGCACATGATCATCACCGGCGTTTCCCTCCGCGCGGAGAATGCCGAGCTGCATGATCTCACGCCGCTTTTCCGGGTCATCTGCATAGAAGGACTCGCGGTACAGCGTTTCC
Organism: Ruminococcus sp. Phil11; assembly: GCA_001940925.1. Lineage (GTDB taxonomy): Bacteria > Bacillota > Clostridia > Oscillospirales > Ruminococcaceae > Firm-04. The sequence goes on along the minus strand of MSGZ01000024.1, from coordinate 204,117 downwards.
GTTCCGAGCGGCTCTGCCTTTCCCGGCACAGGTTCATCTCCGACAAGGATATCCGTTCCGACAAACGTAAAGGGCTGCAGCTTCGTTTGTGTGAGATACAGGAACGGATCCATCCGGGTCACTTCATTCGCGTATGGGATGTAATTTAAGTACCAGGTGAAAATCATCGGTTTCTGCGTCAGCGTCAGCGGATAGCGTCCGCCGGCTTCCGGTACCTTCACATGCAGACTGCACAGCACGCTGCCGTCCGCAGCATAAGTATTTTCCGAACGCCTGTTCATCGCAGAACAGCAGACATAATGCCGCTCCGGTTCCACAAGTTCATATCTGTCATATTTCGGATAATCGTCAGGGAAGAAGAGCGGTTCCTTGACGTAATCTCTGACCGAAAGCTCCGGGAATACATTTCCGTTCTCCCATTCCAGCAGTTCCAGTTCCCCAAGTTCAAAGGTCAGAAAACATGAATACGTGCCCGGATCGTTCCGCACGCGCAGGTCAAGCCAGAGATCCTCGCCCGGCTCTGCGCGGTAAACATGATTCGCAAGCCCGTTTTCATACGCCGAAAGCCAGCCCGTTTTGCCCCGCGGCACCAGCTCGTAGGTCAGTCTGTCCGGCATGACAGCCTGTGCAGATGCCGGAGCGGTCGTTTTCGCTGCCGCTGCGGATACGACGGTCGTTTTACCCGTGACCGCTGCCGCCGTCTGACCGGCAGCAGGCTTTACGGTCTGTTCCGCCGTGACAGCTGCCGTACCGGTTTCCTTTGCCGCCGCTGTCTGATTATTTTGCTGCGGTGCCGTACCGTTTGCGGCAAGGACCGTTTTTGCCGGCCGGTCTCCGGATTCCGTGCCGGCAGGAAGTGTTCCGGATGTTTCCGCCGCGGAAGTCTCCGCGATCTGCGTGACCTCGACCTCCGCATCGCTTTCCGCGACGTTGAGATCCTGCTCCGGGATATGCGACAGACCGAACAGCACCAGCCCGAAGCATGCCGCTGCCCCTACTGCTGCCAAAGCCGTCCGCCTCACGATGCGGCTGCGCTTTTTCTCTGCGGCCTTTTCCGCACGTTCACGCGCTTCATCGGTATACCTGCTGCTGACATGGCGCATTGCATACAGCAGATCCTGTTCCGTCATAGCCAGCCCTCCTTTACCAGATATGCCTTCAGCTTCTTCCTTGTACGCATCAGCGTGATCTTGACCTTGCTCTCGCTGATGCCGAATTTCTCCGCGACCTCCGCGACGGGCGTCAGATTCGTACACCGCTCGACGAACACCGTTCTCGCATCGTAGGAAAGCGTATTGAGAAACTGCTCGATCGCGTTCTGCAGCATGACCGCATCGACAGTGTCCTCCACGGAGCTTTTGTCCGCAACGCAGTATGCAAGCTCGTCCAGAACGGCATCCTGCTCCCCGCCCCCGCGCTTCTGCGTCCGACCGGCGGTGACGCGGTTCAGTGCGCAGTTGCGGACCGTCGCAGAGAGAAACGCAAACAGATTATCCGGGTGTGCCGGCGGGATCGCCTCCCAGACGCGCAGCCACATGTCATCGACTGCCTCCTCTGCATCCTCCGGGCTCCGCAGGATATCCCGCGCAATCTTCATGCAGCCCTTTCCGTATTTCCTGTTTGCCCACCGGATCGCACGCTCATCACGTTCCTCGAACATCTGTAAAATCGCTTCATCCTTCACCGGCACCCCCCCTTTTCCCCCGTCTTTTCTTTAATAGACAAGATTTTCACCTGCTGCGTTACATCTTTTTCTATTCCTATCATAGCATAAAAAAGAAAAAACTGCAAGCGGGGAGCCCCCGCGGGCATTTCCTGAAGCCCGCCGCAAGCGGCATAATAAAATACATGCCGTTCGCAAAAATAAACATTGCATTTGTGATCGGGATGTGCTATAATCAAAAAAGATACACCTGTCTGTACAATCTGTACGAGGGAAAAAGGGGGCTGTTTTATGAGAAAAAGATATCTGACAGCAGCGGCACTCGCTGTTTGTATGCTTCCGCTGCTGCCTGCACCGCCTGCGGATGCCGCAGATGCAGCGGTCTGCGCAAGCTATGCCGACGCCGCGAAAAGGATCGCGTTCGGCACGGACTATTCGATCATGGTGCGGCTGAGCGGCAAGTTCATCACCGCGGCCGATGACGGCAACGTCATGCAGTGGGAAGCCCGCAGCGGCGACTCCCAGAACTGGCACATCATTGACGCAGGCGGCGGATATGTCGCGTTCCTTGCCGGTGCTGACCATACCAAAGCGATCACCGTTGAGGGCGGCGACAGCACAAACGGAAACAATTTCTCGCTGTCTGCCTATACCGGCGCGGATTCGCAGATGTTCAGGCTGAACCGCACCGACGATGCGTATTACATCACCGCGAAATGCAGCGGGAATGCGGCCATGGACGTCTACGATATCAGCTATGACAACGGCGCGAACATTGACCAGTGGGATTACTGGGGCGGCGAGGGACAGAAGTTCTACATCCGTCCGGCGGAGAACAAATACCGTTATCTCCGGTGCGACCTTGATTTTGACGGCGTACTGACCGCCAAAGATCTGACGCTCCAGAAGCGCGGTCTCATGAAAGGCTTTGACGACCTGATGACATCCGTTGCGCACTGCGGGGATTATACCGCAGCGGCTGTGCTGGCACCCGATCAGGTGATCACGCGCTCGCCTGTCGCCAAGGCAGATGCCGAAGCACTCAGCGAATATCTCACCGTACAGCGGGACAAATTCAGCCTGTCGGAGATCGCCGCGCACAAGTATTACGAAGGTGCACCGGTCGCTTACCTGTTCGTGTATTTCCTCGGCAATGCACCGGAGCAGGAGCGTCTTTCCTATGCGGTCAGCCGCGACGGCTATCACTTCACAGCGCTGAACGGCGGCAAGGCCGTCTGGCAGTCATCCGTCGGCACCGGCTGCATCCGTGACCCGTATATCTTCAAGGGGGAGGACGGTCTCTGGCATCTGCTCGCCACTGATATGAAATCGTCGCTCGGCTGGAGCAGCAACCGCAATCTCATCAGCGCGAAATCGACCGATCTTGTGCACTGGTTCGATGAGTCCCTGATCGAAATTGCAAACAAGTACCCGAACATGCAGGGCTGTGACCGCGCATGGGCACCGCAGGCGATCTACGACCCGGACGCGCAGGCATATATGATCTACTTTGCGGCACGCGTCCCCGGCACGGACGACCGTACAGTCATGTACTACGCATACAGCAAGGATCTGATGAAGCTGGACAGCGCACCGAAGCTGCTCTTTGCGCCTGCAAACGGCAATGACGCGATCGACTCGGATATCATTTACGCGAACGGCAAATACTATATGTATTATAAAAACGAGACGAACAAGCGCATCTATCTTGCGACGGCGGACAAGGCAAACGGCCCCTACAAAGAGATCAAACAGATCTCCGAGGGCAGCCTCGGCGTTGAGGGACCGAATATTTACCGGCTCATCGGCAAAAATGAATGGATCATGATGTCCGATGCCTACGGCGACGGCTACTATGTCATGCAGAAAACGGATGACCTCGAAAACTTCACAACGGTCAGCCGCAGCAGCTACAGCTTTGAAGGCTTCACACCGCGGCACGGCTACGTCATCCGGATCACGGCGGATCAGTACACCGCACTGACCGGCGCGTTCGGCGGCGGCAGTCAATCGTCATTATTCAACACCGGCGTGGATGACGTCACGGAGGTCATGTTTACCGGAAACGCGCTGAATCTCCCGCAGACCGTCACGGCGCACTACAGTGACGGCGGCAGCATGAAGCTTCCCGTGCAGTGGGATGCCGACGCGCTCGCAAAGGTTGACACATCAAAGCGCGGCACCTATACTGTGAACGGCAAGGTGCTCGCCGCAGATTACAAGAATCCGTTTATCGAAGAACGTGCCGACCCCTTTGTCACGGACGGCGGTGACGGATATTTCTACTTCACCGCATCATATCCGGCATACGGCAGTGTGGACAAAGGCTATGACCGGATCATCCTGCGCCGGAGCAGCACCGTTGCGGGGCTGGCATCCGCAGAGGAAAAAACGGTCTGGAAAGCGCACAGCAGCGGCATTCTGGCAAAGCATATCTGGGCGCCGGAGATGCACAAGATCGGCGGGAAATGGTATATCTTCTTTGCTGCCGGCGCAAGCTCGGATATCTGGGCAATCCGCCCCTATGTGCTGCAATGTGACGGTGATCCCTATACCGGGAACTGGAAGGAATGCGGGCAGATGCAGGCTTCTTCCGGCGATACCGATTCCTTCACCAGCTTTTCGCTGGACATGACCTATTTTGAGAACAACGGAAAGCATTATGTGATCTGGGCGGAGATCAAGGGTGATTCCTCGCTGTTCATGGCGGAGATCAATCCCGATGAACCGTGGAAGCTGATCTCCAAGCCAATCCTGCTGACCAAGCCGGAATACGACTGGGAAAAGGTCAATCACCGCGTCAATGAGGGCGCAGCCGTCCTGAAAACCGGCGGCAAGGTCTATGTGTTCTTCTCGGCGTCCGGTACCGGCTCGGAATACTGCGTCGGCAGAATGGAAGCCTCTGCCGATGCAAATCTCATGGATATCAAAAGCTGGACAAAGCACAAGTCCCCCGTGCTCAGCTCCGCGGATGTGCCGGGCGAATCAGGCCCCGGACACAATTCCTTCGTCACCGACGAGCAGGGCAGACTGCTGATCGTCTACCACGCAAGGCCGTCCGCGCATGATTCCAAAGCCTGCGGCACCTACGCTTCCGACCCGCTGTATGACCCGTGCCGGCATACCCGCATCCGTCAGGTCTATATCGGTGCGGACGGCGTACCGGATATCGCGATGCGGCCGGATGACCTGCTGGACCCGCAATATCGCACTGTAACAGCAACAATCTATATCCACTAACTGTCATCAGCCGGAGAAGCATACAACTCCGGCTGATTTTTTGTATACTTGTACTGTGCGTTTGTGACGAATCGTTTATTATTTGCGAAGAGTGCCCAATTATTGCTTGACACTGTACAGATTATCGGATAAAATAAAGATGTGTATAGATGTTTCGGCAAATTTGCACAGACAGCTTCGGATCGCTGCGTACTGCCTGTCCGCCGGAACGATACATAGTTTCTTGGGGGAACCAAAAAGCTGCGTCCATGATAAAGAGAGGATGAAATTGGGAATGAAACAGACACTGATCAGAAAAGCAGCCTGTATGCTGGCAGCAGCCGCAGTCAGCATTGAGGCAGGATTCGCAAATCCGTCGATGCTTTCCGGTGTCCGCCCGCAGCAGTCCGTGTCAGCGGTCACGAACTTCGCCGGTGCGAACGTCGCAAGCAGAGGCAAAATCAAGGACCCGGCCGTCATCCGCGGAACAAGTGCTTCCGTGGTCTATGACAGCGACCGGCAGTCCGATGTTCTGGTGCTGAACGGCTCCGCTTTCGGAGACGGCTGGCTCCAGCTCCCGAAGCTGTTTTCCGCGGGCTGCGCGGACGGCTTCACGTTTTCCATGCGGTTCAAGCTGAACGCCGACACAGAGAAATACATGCGCATGTTCCAGTTTTCGAGCATCCCGCTCGGGACCGGTGCCGCGCCGTCGTATTCCTCGCCGGACATCTCCGTGGACCTCAACGACAAGACAGCCTACCGTGCAAGCGTCTTTGCGGGCACCTCGTCCGCGACCGAAAACGACGGCAGACACCGCTCGATCTTCACGATGAGCGCAGCACCGGATTCCGGCAAGTGGCATCAGATCACGGTCGTTTATACGCCGTCCGGCGCGAACTTCTATCTCGACGGCAATCTGCTGACGCTCGACGGCGCAGACGATCTTTCCGCCGTGATGCAGACACTTTACAGTGACGGTCTGCTGCAGAAGTATCAGTACTGCAGCGTCGGACATTCGCTGTATACCGACAACGACCTGAAAGCACGCGTCGATGACGTCGCATTCTACGACTACCCGCTGACGGCCGCACAGGTCAGGACCATGCCGGACGATCCGGCGTATATCTACACTTTCGATGAGAATACGATCACGGAGGGTGAGGAGCCCGCTGAACCGGAGGTCAGCACGGCTTCCGACGGCACACAGCTCACAGCGGTGCCCGGTCTGGAAACCGTTTCGCCGGACGGCACGCTCGTTTCCAAGATCTGGCGCGACAGCCGCGGCAGCTATTACTACTCCGTTTCGATGAAGGGCAATAAGGCCGGCAATGTCATTCTGCCGTCAAAGCTCGGCTTCACGACCACGACAGAGGATCTGTCCTCGGGCTTCCCGCAGACAGACCCTGACGGCACGATCACCGAGCATGACGAGACCTATAAAATGCCGAACGGCAAGCATGTCGTCATCCGCGACCATTACAATGAGGTCGTGTTCCCGCTGGTCAAGGGCGACAGCATCCTGACCGTTTATCTGCGCACCTATGACGACGGCGTCGGCGTGCGCTATGCGCTCAATCACGGCGCGTCGATCAGGCGCGAGGCCACACAGGTCATTTTCCCGGACAACAGCACGTTCTGGGGCAACTGGCCGAATGCGACCTACGAATGGGACATGGTCGAGCTGCCGCGTGACCGCAGCAACGAAACGTCCTCGACCTACTCCGTGCCGTATACCGGACTGGTTGCGAACCGCTACTGGGTCACAGTCTCCGAGGCCAATGTGTTCAATGAGGAAAATCCGTACTGCGCAGGCGCACTCGAATTTGAGGGCAACTACAGAAAGCTGCACTGGAAGGGCGGCGTCAAGGTCGAAGGCATCACCATGCAGGGCGCGTTCCATACGCCGTGGCGTGCAGTCGTCATCGGCGACACGCTCGACGAAATGTCATCCAGTGACCTGATCCTCAACCTGAATCCGCCGTCCAAGCTCACGGATACAAGCTGGATCAAGCCCGGAAAGGTCGCGTGGTCATGGTGGAGCAGCGGCGGTGATTCGCCGGTCGAATACCATACACAGAAGGACTACATCGACTTTGCCGCGGACAACGGCTGGGATTATGTCTGCCTCGACTTCGGCTGGGCACTCTGGGATGACAGTGCCGCCAAGGTCAAGGAGCTCTGCGATTACGCAAAGGAGCGCGGCATCGGCATTTACCTCTGGTACGGCGTCAACAACAAGGGGCATTCAGGCTATAAGGACAGTCAGGGGCATCCGGCATATCCGTATTACTCGCTGCTTGACGAGCAGACAATCGTCCGCGAATTTGAACGCATCAGCGGACTCGGCGTGCAGGGCGTCAAGGTGGACTACTATGAGAGCGATACGCAGGAGACCATGAAGCAGATGTATCTCTGCATGGATATTGCCGCGAAGAATCACCTTATGGTGCTGTTCCACGGCTGTACCGTTCCGCGCGGGGAGAGCCGCACCTATCCGAATGTCGTTTCCTACGAGGCGATCAACGGCTCCGAATACTACAAATGGTTCGATGCACCGGCACTCGCAAACCGTGTTTCGTATACGTTCACGCGCAATGTGATCGGCTCCGCGGACTTCACCCCGACCGGCGTGCCGATCTACGGCATCAAGGCGACGGCCGGCTTCGCGCTCGCGGATGTTGTCACGATCGAATCCGGCGTGCAGCATTTTGCGCATTCGGTCTATACCTACGAGGGCTCCCCTGCCCTGCCGCTGCTCAATGACGTTCCGGTTGCATGGGATGATATCCATGTCATCGACGGCAGACCGATGAAGTTCAATGTCACGGCAAGACGCAAGGGCTCTGACTGGTACATCGGTGCTTCGACGCTCGATGCAAGAACGGTCAGCATTCCGCTTTCCGAGCTGATCTCGGATGACGGCACATACAATGCCTATATCTTCGCAGACAACACCGACGGCAGCGCACTGGAGGTCACCGTCCTGAACGGCCTGACCAAAAATGATTCGATCGAGCGGAGTATGCTGGCAAACGGCGGATTCGTCATCAAGCTGACAAAGGGCACGATGAACCTCGAAACGCCGTACTCGAATTACAGATTCTATGAGGCGGAAAAGGCAAAGCTCGACGGCCGTGCATCCGTCACCTACGGCAAGGACGGCAAGTATTCCTCCGGAAATGCCTATGTCGGCTATGTCGGCGGCGGCGGAAACAGCGTCACCTTTGAGAATGTCGAAGCACCGGCGGACGGCGAGTACACGCTGCGCATCTACTACATTTCCGGCGAACCGCGCAGCCTCATGGTCGATGTCAACGGCGGATTCGTCACGAAGATCGACAACTGCTACGCAAACAAAAACGACTGGAGCGGCATCCGCGCCGTCAATACGACGGTCACGCTGAAAAAGGGCAAAAACACCGTGAAGCTGTATAACAGCAGCGGCAATGCGCCTTCGATCGACCGCATCGCGCTGGCGATCCCGAACCCGGATTATCAGCCGCCCGCAGAGGCAGTGCTGGCAGGCGATGTGAACTTCGACGGCCGCGTGGATGCAAGAGACCTTTCGCTGCTCAAGCAGGGACTCAGCAAGGGATTCCCCGACAGCAGAACCGAGCGCGCCGCGGACTTCAATACCGACGGCAAGGCCGATGCCAAGGACGCCGCAGCAATGGTCAGGTTCCTGACCTGCCGTGAGGGATGATAAGCGTATCTGCGATGCATCTCAAATGGGGGTCTGCCGCCAACCCTGCTTAAGGGCTGCCGGCTCTTAGGAATCCCGATATAAACATAAAAAAGGACGCTGATATGCAAATCGGCGTCCTTTTTCTGTCCCTTTGATTTTAATCATCGGGGAAAGAAAACGCAAAGAAGCCGCGATCAGCGGCGTGCAGTTCAGACTGTTGGGCGTGCTTCGTTCACTTCCCCCGGAGGGAATCGGCCGTCGGCCCTGCCGACCGGAGGGAATTGCGGCTGCGGGCTCTGCACCTGCTGCATCGCAAGCTGACGCGCCTGCTCCCGCACACGGATCTGCTGCCGGACTGCATTTGCAAATTCATCCGCATTGTCCAGTTCGCGGATCGTATAACGCTGCCCGTCCGCCGTGATCGTCAGGGAGCGGTCACTGCCGGTCTCCATGACGCTGATCCGTTCCAGCGGGATCTGCACGCCGCTCGGCCGCCCTGTCAGTGCCGAAACATATTCCCACAGCACCGCATCCGGATAAAGCTGCAGCCGCCGCTTCTTTACGATCGAAAAGCGGGAAGCCGTCGTCAGCAGCAGGATCGCCGTCGGCAGTCCCACAAAAACGGTCAGCATCCCGAGAATGAATCCGTCCAGTGCGCCGGCGATCCCGGTCAGAAGCATCACCACACCCGCAAGGAGTGCCATCAGCAGAAAAATCGCGATCCGCATTCCGGAAATGTGATACCGGATGTTTCCCTCAAATAAAACCTGCCCGTCCATTTTCATCCTTTTCCTTTTCATCCGCAGTATTCAGCGGAACTGTTCCGAGCTGCTGTGCAAGCTGCTCCTGCCGCTGCTGATAATCTGCAGCGTTCATCGCATTGATATCCTCCGCCGGGAGCGGCACAGGCTGCTGTACCGGCGGCACCAGCAGACCGCTGTACTGCTGCTCCGAGATCATCCCCTGATTGAGCAGATGCTGCGCCGCATGGAGCTCATCGGCTTCCTCATCCGTCAGAACACGCGGCTGCGCAGGATCCGGATCACTTTCAGAAAGCTGCGGCTTCGGCACAGAACCCGCAATGTGCACACCGCCCCACTCGCTCAGGGCTACAAGCAGACCGTCGGCGTCTCCGACAAACCAAAGCGTATGCTCTGCATCCTCAGAACCTCTGCCGGGATACATCGTGAGTACCGCAGTATGCTTGTCGGGCGAAGATACTTCCATGATATCCTTCAATGCGAACTGTGCCAGAATCTTTTTGTCCGAGCGCACGATCTGAAGCGCAGTCGGTGTCACCTGAATAAACTGCTTCAGACGTGCCTTCTTGATGCACACAAACGTGAGAGCAGAAAAAATCAGCGTGAACGCAGTCAATAATATAGAGTGTAATGCCACACCGATCGCTAAAAAAACAGCCAGAATCAAGCAGATAAAGCATACATCCCCGAATGTTTCGACAGAACTGTTTTTATCTGTCGCAGGCTTATAGCGGCACGAAAACTTTACGTTCGGATCCATGTCCCTTATTCCTCCGATTGCGTCATTCCGAGCTGCTGTGCAAGCTGCTCCTGCCGCTTCAGATAATCTGCGGCGTTCTGTGCGTTGATATCCGCAAACTGTACCGGTACCGGCTCCGGTTCCGGCGGTGACAGGACATCCGCATACTGCTGTGATGTGATCATGCCCAGATTGAGCAGATGCTGCGCCGCGTGGAGCTCATCTGCTTCGTTCTCACTCATCCTATGCAGCGGAACCGGCTTCGGCTGCGGCAGCACCGGAAGCTCCGGGATCATGTGCGGAGCTGCACTCTGCACAGCCCCCCACTTTGCGATCGCCGCGATCAGACCGTCGATATCCGCGACCGTTCTGAGCGTCACTTCCGTCGACACGCCGCTCTCATTCGACCGCACCATAAAATTCAGGGTATCCCGGTCAGGCGCATTGACGTCCCAGATATCCTTCAATGCGCAGCTCCACTGCACCTTGCCGTCCGAACGCACCACCTGCAGTTCTGTCGCCGTCACATGGATATACTGATCCAAAAATGACTTCCACATAATCCCGTAAAACGGCACTGAAAAGGCCAGCAATAACAGTAACATGAACCACTCCCGCTTGAGTGTGCTAATCGTGAGCAGAACGATCAGAAAGAAAGCACTGAAAATGATGCCTCCGCATGATAATACGGAATTCTGATTTGCGTCAGTGGGTTTATAACCGCAAGAAAACTTTACGTCCGGATCCATATCCTTACTCCTCTGTCTGTGTCATTTCAAGCTGCTGCGCGATTTTCGCCTGCCGCTGCTGATAATCCGCGGCATTCATTGCATTGAGTTCGTCCGCCGTCAGCGGGCGCGGCTGCGGTGCTGCGGGCTTCATGACCCCGCTGTACTGCTGCTTTGAGATCGCACCCTGATGCAGCAGATGCTGCGCCGCATGGAGACGGTCTGCTTCATCCTCCGTCAGCATACGGGGCTGCGGCTGTGCCGGAAACTGCGGCTGCTGCACGGCAGCGGTCTGCCGCGCCGGAAGCTGCGGCGGCGTGCTATGTCCTGTGATCTGCCGCTTCACGGCTGCAATCAGACCGGAACAGTCCCCGACACCCTCGAACCGGCATTCCGACAATTCGATTTCCAGTGTCTGCGGATTCCGTGTCTTGACCTTCATGACCACAGTATCCGCACCCTCTGCACAGATCGCCATAATATCTTTGAGCGCAAAGCTCTGCAGGATCCGGCCGTTAAATTCCACTGCCATCAGATGCGTCGGCGTCACCTGTATTTTCCGGACGGCGGCCGGCTGCTCTTTGATGAAAAGCGAACCCACAATTATTGCCACTGCCAGAAAAAACAGGAACGGAAGGCCTGTCAGACAACCGATAACAAAAAGCAGCACAGCCGCACCGTATGCGGAAAGCGTCTTTTTGGAAAGCGGCTTCTGTTCCGCGCTGCCGCCGGTATCCCGATAGATACATGAAAACATTACATTCGATTCCATATCATTGTCCCTCTTGCAGCGTTCCCTGCTGCTCTGTCGTCTCATACTGCGGTGCCGCCGGTGTCTCTGTTCCGACAGCCGGGCGGAATACGCCTTCGGCCTGCTCGTCGGTCAGTACCTGCGGCAGGATCGGCTGTCCGAATTCGTCAACCGTCACGGAAGGCGGTTTCTGCTCCTTTTGCTGCATGAGTGCCCGTTCGACCTGTCTGCGCTTCCAGTCCGCCGTCAGTTCGCGCACCTCATCATAACGCTCCTGCGCGGTTTTCGGGATATCCGCGCCCGTCTGACGGAGAAGCGGCCGGAGCTGCCCGGCGAAGCGTTCTGCGCCAGCAAAATGCAGGATCTCATATTTTTTCCCGGGTGTGAAAATAACCACTTTGTTGTGAAAGGACTGAATGTCGTAAATTGCCGGAACCGGGATCTGCCGGACTTTTTCCCCTCTGAACCGCCGGACGGAAATCATCGTGATATACGACGGCGTAACGAGGATGCGGATGCGCTGCCGCAGCAGATATTCGGTGATCTGTACCAGTCCGATCACGGCGCAGAAGCCGAGGCAGTATACGGCTGATTTCCAGAGCACATCCAGCAGCCGGAAGCCGGATAACCATCCGGCGAAGATCAGGCAGCACCAGAACGTCAGGAAAATGACCCACATGGTCATCGCACAGCCGCCGTCGTATTCGCTGATCTCTTCCTGCATGATGACCGGCTCATTTTCCTGCATATTGCGCACCGCCTTTCTTTGCAATATTACATTATTATATCATATTATCAGGCAAAAAGCAAGCTGCGCACAGTCTATTTTATGTTTTGCGCTGCCTTCCGGCGAACTTTAGGAATGGCCCGCGGGGGCTCCGGGCGCGGAGGGAAACAGCTGTCGGCTCTGCCGACCTTGACAAAATCTGCGAATTTGTGCTATACTATTATGATAAGAAACCGCCTCCGGGCGAATACAGAAAGGAAACACAGATATGGACTTAACACCGCTGTTTGAGCAGTACCCGTTTCTGCGGGAGGCTGCGACGGCGTTTGTCGTCATATTCGTCGATATCTGCGCACTGGTGATCCTGCTTGCGGCCGGCCGCGAACGCCGCCGCGGCGACAGAGGCTGGGCGCAGGAGGGCAGAGGCTATATGCTTGCCTGTGAGGGCACGCTGTATCCCCTCGGTGCCGCTGAGATCCTGATCGGACGGCACCCCTCTGCGGATATCCGCTTCCCGGACACAGAGGTCTCGCGCTTTCACGCGCTGCTCTGCTTATCCGGCGGCAAATGGCAGATCGAGGACATCGGCGCACAGAACGGTGTGCTCGTCAACGGCAGACGCATCACCAAACCCTGCACGCTGCATCAGAACGACGCGATCCAGATCGGCAAGCACCGCATGACCGTCGTCAAAGGAACCGGAAAGGGCGTGGTCGCATGACAAAGACAAAACCGATCTCTCACCCGTTCCTGCTGCTGCTCGTCCTGATCGCACACGCCGCCATGATGATCCTCGTTGCTCTGTCCTTCGGCATCACGGCGGAGGTCGTCAAGCTGGCCTGCATCGTTCTGACCGCCGACTTCATCGGCTCGATCATCCTGCAGTTTGTCCAGCGCGAGGCATGCACGGTCGATACCGTGCTGCTGCTGGTGATCGGCATGAGCACGATCTATCAGTCCTGCTTCGGCGGGCTGGAATTTGCACTCAAGCATTTTGCCTTCGGCGTCGGGGCGTTCCTGATGTGTCAGGCGTCCTATCTTGTCACGCGGAACCCCTACCGTGCCGAGCGCATGAAGCCGCTCTGGTATGCGCTGTTCTTCGGACTGGTCGCCGCGATCCGCTTCCTGACCGGCAGCCGCAGCATGTGGATCGACCTCGGCTTCATCACGATCCAGCCCTCGGAATTTGTCAAGCCGGTCTTTGTGCTGATCTGCGCAAGTTCGATCCGCACACAGCTGAAAAAATCGTCCTTCCTCGGCATTCACTTCGTACCGGACAACCTGCTGCTGATCTTCTGCACGGGCGTGATCGCGGTGCTGCAGTGGTGGTGCCGTGACCTCGGCTCGCTGCCGACCTTCCTTGCCGTCGCAGGCTTTGCATTCCTGCTGCGGTTCTGCTATCTGCGCGAAAAAATCTCCGCGCGCCTGATGGTTTTTCTGATCCTCTGCGCGGTCGCTGCGGCGGTCTTTGCTTGGAAGGCGGCACCTGCCTATGTGCAGGAGCGTCTGCATTCGGATATCTGGGCAGATATGTCCGGCACGGGCTATCAGCAGGTCAAGGCTCTGACTGCAATCGCGGAAGGCGGCTGGTTCGGCAAAGGGGCGGGCAACGGCTCCCTGATCCATGTCGCAGCATCTAGAACGGATATCGTTTTTTCGACAATCTGTGAGGAATGGGGCCTGTTCACCGGCATGATGACTGTCATCCTCGTGCTGTTCCTGCCCGCCTCGATCCTGACCGTTCCGCCGCGCAGCTATTACCACTCCGGACTGGCGGTCGGCGTGGCTGCGGTGTTCATGGTGCAGATGACGCTCAATATCTTCGGCTCCTGCAACCTGATCCCGTTCACCGGCGTCACGATCCCGTTTATTTCGCAGGGCGGCAGCTCCATGCTGGCCAGCGGCATACTTGCGGGCTTCCTGAAAGCGGCGCAGGCACCTGTCCTGACAGACCGCAGCACCGCGAAGGGAGGCGCATAACATGGCAGGCAGACAGAAAAAGCAGCAGCGTCCCTCTGCGCCGCAGCTCGATATCTCCGCGCCGCGCAGCACCCGCAGAGCCGGAAAATGGACGGCACTGCTGCTCACATGCTTTATCCTTGCGCTGATCTATCTCGGCTATACGCTGATCTCCAAGGCACCGTCCTACATGGCGAAATCCGGCAAAACGACCTACGGCAAGGTGCTTGACCGCGACGGCGACGTTCTCTTTGACGGCAGTCAGCCGCTGACGAATTATCCGCCGGGTCAGTTTGCCGATATCGGAAATCTGATCGGCGATACCAGCGGACAGATGTCCAATACGATCGTCGCAAAGCATCTTGAGGAACTGGCAAATTACAGCTTTACCTACGGCAATGAGGCCGGCGACGCCACGATCCATACGACGCTTTCGCACCGCGCAAACAAAACCGTTTATAACGCATTCGGCGACAAAAACGGCGCGGCGATCGCATACAACTGGAAAACCGGCGAGATCCTCGTCTGCGTCAGCCGTCCCTGCGTCGATATCGCACAGGGCTACGCAGATCTCGAATCCATGCCGTCGGGCAGCCTGCTCTGCAAGGCATTCTTCCCGACCGTTCCCGGCTCCACGCAGAAGGTCTCCACGCTGATCGCTGCCTATGAGGCGGCAGGCGTGACCGGTGTCAATGCGCTGGAATACACCTGCGAGGGCAGCTGGGTCAATCCGAACGGCGATGCAATCAACTGTCATCAGGCCTACGGCCACGGCACGCAGAATCTGCAGCAGGCATTCGAGAACAGCTGCAATCCGTATTTTGCGCAGCTCGTACAGTCCGGCATTGCGCCGCTCTCGTCGATCATCGGCACATACACCCGCATGGGCTATGCCGTCAACGGACAGAAGGCGGATGCGATGGATCTTGACGGCATCACGATCAATCCCGCGTCCACAAAGCTGAGCGACCTCAATAATTTTGAAACGGAATGGGGCGCGCTCGGGCAGGGCAAGACGCTCGTCAGCCCCTATCAGCTCATGCTGTGGCAGGGCGCGATCGCGAACGGCACCGGCTCTGCAGTCCGGCCGTATCTGGTAAAGTCCAGAACGACCCCGACCGGCGAGAACGTCGAGCTTGCCGTTCAGCGGCAGACCCCGCAGATGTTCAGTGCACAGGCGGCACAGGCCGTCAGAGAGGTAGAGACGCTCAATTCCACGCACCATTACTATGTGTCATTTGACGTCTATTCCTGCGGCTGCAAGAGCGGCACCGCGCAGGTCAACGACGGCGGCAGAGAATACGAAAACTCGCTGCTCGCAGGCTTCTGCCTCGATGACCGCGCACCGGTCGCGTTCTGCATTCTGATCGAAGAGCGTCAGAGCTGGGATATCACGACCGCACAGCTCGCAAGAATCCTGCTCGATGCCGTTTCCGGCATATCCTGAATCCGAAGGAGGCTGCTTATGAACAAGCGCGAACACGAAGAGAGCATGACATTGCTCGGCAATCAGCACACGAAATATCCGTCCGATTATGACCCGTCGGTGCTGGAGACCTTTGAAAACAAGCATCCCGGCCGCGACTATTTCGTCAAGTTCAACTGCCCGGAGTTTACAAGCCTCTGCCCGATCACGGGGCAGCCGGACTTTGCGACGATCTATATTTCATACGTTCCGCGCGTGAAAATGGTCGAGAGCAAGTCGCTGAAGCTGTATCTGTTCAGCTTCCGCAATCACGGGGATTTTCACGAGGACTGCGTCAACATCATCATGAACGATCTGATCCGGCTCATGGAGCCTGCCTATATTGAGGTGTGGGGCAAGTTCCTCCCGCGCGGCGGCATCTCCATTGACCCCTACTGCAATTACGGGATGCCCGGCACGAAATGGGAGCAGGTCGCATGGGACCGCCTGACGCACCACGACCTCTACCCCGAACCCGTCAACAACAGATAGCGCGGAGCCCGCGCCGGCGTTTTCCTCCGGGAGCGGTGAGCGAAGTTCTCCCAATCAGCGAAATACACGCCGCGGAGCGGCTTCTGAAAGTTCACTGCTCCCAATGCTGAAGCCCGCCAATTGCCTCCCCTGAAAGGGGAGGGGAACCGCGAAGCGGCGGAGGGGTCAGCACCACAGCGCGGAGCGGCTTCTTGGGCGTTTCTTCTCCCAATGCTGAAGCCTGCCAAAAGTTCAGGAAACAGAAAAAGGACGCCGATCATGACATCAGCGTCCTTTTTTATTATGCTTGCGGTGAACTTCAATCGTCCATATTCACGCGCATATACTGCGTGGGATTGACGCGGACACCGTCCACGCGCACCTCAAAATGCAGATGCGGCCCGGTCGAATCGCCGGTATTGCCGACCAGCGCGATCGGTTCGCCCTTGCGCACCTTCTGTCCCGGCTGCGCGATCAGCTCGACACAGTGCGCATAGAGCGTCTCGAAACCGTCCCCGTGGTCGATCAGCACAAAATAGCCGTAGCTGTCCTCCCATGTCGAGAGCATGACCGTTCCGTCATCCGCGGCATAGATTTCAGAATATTCCGCCGCACCGATATCCAGTCCGCCGTGATTGCGGTCGCCGCCGAACAGACTGGTGATCTTGCCGCCGTCCACCGGCCACGGATAGCGTCCGTTTCCGTCGATCTTCGTGTCATAGCTCCACGGCTGCGCGGTGTACGTACCGATGCCGATCTCCTCATCGACCGGCCGGATCACCAGACTGGATGACATGACCTTGCGGGATGTCTCCGCGCCGTCGGTATACGTGACCTGCAGCTTCTGCTCGCGCTCGCCCTGCACGCCGCGGACAAGCACCTCCTCGGTACCCTGCGGAAGTGCCGCCGTCTCATAACGCTTTGTCTCAAAATCAAGGAACTCCGTTGCTTTGATGATGCGCGTGAACACGATCGGCAGATAGCGTTTCTCGGACGGGACCGTCATGCGATGCGCATAGGGCACCGCATCCTCCACATCCGGATTCAGCCTGCGGATCTCGTCAGCAGTCACGGAAAACCGCTCCGCAATGCTGTAGACCGTGTCCAGCTTGCCTGCGGTATACGTCCGCGTGCCGTGCTCGACATGGGTCAGCTTATTGGCCAGTGCCTGCGGCGATACGCGGCTGCCGACCAGATAATTGCCCCATTCATAAGTCACGGTATCCGCAAAATGGATGTTGTCGATCTCGCCGTGCATCCGGTCGCTGTATGCACTCAGCACGCGCACCAGTGCCGCTTCGACCGGGTGCTTATCCTCGACCGCACCGACAAATTCGTCGTTGACGTAAACGCCCCAGCCTTCAAACAGCTCGATATCCGAGTTTTTCAGCAGCTGATCGGCCAGTTCGCCGGCGGTGAGGATCCTGCCCTCCGCCTTTTCCAGCTGCAGACTGCGGTTCAGAGAAATATCCACATCATCAACAGAATACGAAAGCCGCTTGCGGACAATCGCCTCTGCAGCAATATAATCAGCCTCAGACGCAACGGTCCCGACCGCTTTGCCGTCCACGGCAACTGCAACAGCGTATTCCTGCCGCACCTCACGCCGTACAAGCGTAAACAGCAGCATACAGCAGGTCACAGGGATCAGATACCGCAGAAGCGTCCGGATCACGCCGCGCTTTCCGACCAGCAGCTGCCCAATGATATGCAGCCAAAGCGAAACGCGGCTGCCCTCCGGTGACTGCTTCCGGTACATCGCACGGATCTCCTTTGCGGACTCTGCCTCCCCTGCTGCAAATCCGCGGAGCTGCTCAATTCCGAGCATCAGCAGCGCAGCAAGCAGACGAACCAGCTCTCTGAACAGGCGATAACCTGCCCGCAGTGCAAAGACCGCACAGCGCAGCAGCAAGATCACGGCGGCTTCTCCGCAGCGTCCGATTTTCGCAAGCAGAGAGACCGGCAGTTCCGTCAGCATGAGAGAAGCCCCCTTTCATCGTTCATCATTTTATTATACGCGCTTTTCCTGCAAAAATGCAAGTCTGCGCCTAAAACTTCATGATTCTGCACATCGCAAGATACAACAAGCATCGGATTTCGTCCATATAGCCGAACAAAAAAACGCACCCCGCAGTCCGCAGGGTGCATTTTCATGTTTCAGATCAGCAGCGATCAGTCAACCAGCTTGATGATCGCCATTTCAGCAGCGTCGCCGCGGCGAGGGCCGATCTTGACCATCTTCGTGTAGCCGCCGTTGCGCTCCTTGTAGCGCGGTGCGATCTCGTCAAAGAGCTTCTTTGCGACGCTCTCCTTCGTAACATAAGCAAAGACCTGACGCTTCAGGTGAAGATCTGCAGCGGTATTCTCACTGGAGATCCCCTTCGCAATGGTGATCATCTTCTCTGCCATAGAACGAACTTCCTTCGCTCTCGTTTCGGTTGTTTCGATCTGGCCGTTCTCAAGCAGATAGGTCACCATGCCGCGAAGCATAGCCTTTCTGTGATCCGTGGCTCTGCCGAGCTTTCTGGAACCCGCCATTGTGTTTCACTCCTTTGTTAAATCTCCGGCTTTCGCAACCAGTGCCGGACCGGGAATTAGTCGTTGTCGTCAGAGGAAAGGTCAAAGCCCAGAGACTGCAGCTTTTCCTTGACCTCATCAAACGATTTTCTGCCGAGATTCCGAACCTTCATCATCTCGTCCTCAGACCTGCTGATCAAATCAGCAACGGTATTGATGCCGGCACGCTTCAGGCAATTGAACGAGCGAACCGACAGATCAAGCTCCTCGATCGTGGTTTCGAGCTTCTTCTCCTGACCGCCGTCTGTGGTATCCTGGAGAACAGGCTCGGAAACCTTTTCATCGGAGAGGTTGACGAACAGCTGCAGGTACTCGGTCAGCAGGCTGGCCGCCTGCGAAAGTGCATCGTTTGCACCGACCGTACCGTCTGTCCAGACCTCAATCGTGAGCTTGTCGTAGTCTGTGACCTGACCGAGGCGCGTATCCTCGACTTTATAATTCACCTTCAGAACCGGGGTGTAAATACTGTCAACCGTGATCACATCCAGCGGCAGATTCTGACGAGTCTGCTTGTTGCGTTCAGCGGAGACATAACCTCTGCCGCGGTCGAGCATGATCTGCATATCAAGCTTTGCGCCCTTGCCGATCGTCGCGATGTGCGGGAACGGCGGCAGGATCTCGACCTCAGAATCCGTGCGGATATCAGCAGCGGTGACCTCACATTCACCCTGGGCGTCAATATAGATGGTCTTGGGACCGTCGCCGTGAAGCTTTGCGGTCAGACCCTTGATTGCAAGGATGATTTCCGTGACATCCTCCTTGACACCGGGGATGGTTGAGAGCTCGTGATGAACACCGTCGATTTTGACGGCATAGACTGCCACACCGGGCAGCGAGGAGAGCAGAATCCTTCTGAGACTGTTACCGATCGTGATGCCGTAACCGCGCGGCAGCGGACGGATCTCAAACTTGCCGTACTTGCCGTCACCGTGCAGTTCTTTCGTCTCAATTTCCGGCTTTTCCATTTTCAGCATAAATACCCTCCTGTTGTGCAATCAGTTGTTTGGACGGCTGGAAGCCGAAGGCTTAGCCAGCCGCTCGGTATCATCCCGAGATTACTTGGAGTACAACTCAACGATGAGGTGCGTTTGTGCTTCGTACTCGATATCGTCAGCAGAAGGCATACGAACGACTGTTGCAGAAAAGTCATCCTTCTTGGCATCGAGCCAGAGCGGAACGACTCTGTCAGCGGTTGCCTCAACAGTGGCCTTGAACTTCTCGGAAGTTCTGTCCTTCTCGCGCAGTGCGATCACATCACCGACCTTGACACGGTAGGAAGCGATGTTCACCTTCTGACCGTTGACGGTGTAGTGTGCATGAGCGACAAGCTGTCTTGCCTCACGTCTGGTGAGAGCGAGACCCATGCGGAAAACGACATTGTCCAGTCTGGATTCGAGGCAGGTGATGAGGTTATCACCGGTCTTGCCTTCCATCTTGGATGCCAGCTCAAAGTAGTGTCTGAACTGCTTTTCGAGCATGCCGTAGATAAACTTCAGCTTCTGCTTCTCCTTCAGCTGGAGACCGTATTCAGAAACCTTCTTGCGGTTGTTAGCGTTCTTGAAGCGGGTGGATTCCTTCTTGGAAACGCCCATGACTCCGGGGCTGATGCCAAGGGTTCTGCACTTCTTCAGGATCGGTTCTTTCTGTACTGCCATCTTCGTTCACCTCCAATAATTATACGCGTCTTCTCTTGGGCGGACGGCAGCCGTTGTGCGGGATCGGGGTTACGTCCTTGATCATGCGGACTTCGAGACCGACGGTCTGAAGTGCACGGATCGCAGCCTCTCTGCCGGAGCCCGGGCCGTTAACATAGACCTCAACAGTCTTGAGGCCGTGCTCCATAGCAGCTCTTGCAGCAGTTTCTGCAGCACTCTGTGCAGCGAACGGCGTAGACTTCTTGGATCCGCGGAAGCCGAGCTCACCGGCGGATGCCCACGAGATCGCGTTGCCCTGTGTATCGGTGATCGTCACGATGGTGTTGTTGAACGTGGACTGAATATGCACCGCGCCGTTTTCGATGTTCTTACGCTCTCTGCGGCGTCTGATCGTGGTTACCTTTTTCTTTTGCTGTGCCAAGATACAGTCCCTCCTTACTTCTTCTTGTTCGCAATGGTCTTTGCCGGGCCCTTGCGCGTTCTTGCATTGGTCTTTGTGCGCTGTCCTCTGACAGGCAGACCCTTACGGTGGCGGACACCGCGGTAGCAGCCGATATCGACAAGACGCTTGATATCCATTGCGACCTGACGGCGCTTATCGCCCTCCACGAGGCAGTTGGCATCAATGTACGCACGCAGTGCTGCGACATCGGTTTCGGTAAGATCCTTGACTCTGGTATCCGGGTTGATTCCGGTTTCCTTGAGAATCTTGGTTGCCGTCGTACGACCGATTCCGAAGATATACGTGAGACCGATCTCAACGCGCTTATTCTTCGGGAGGTCAACACCAGCGATTCTAGCCATATTCCTTATTACACCTCCAAATGGTCAGGTATCAGCCCTGACGCTGCTTATGCTTCGGGTTTTCACAAATAATCATGACTTTGCCCTTGCGCTTAATGACCTTGCACTTTTCGCAGATGGGCTTGACGGAAGGTCTGACTTTCATTGGAAATACCTCCTTGTCTCCGGCACTCGGGTTTTACTTCGAGCGCCAAGTGATTCTGCCCTTTGTCAGATCATAGGGCGACATCTCGACTGTAACGTGGTCACCGGGGACGATTCGGATATAGTTCGTTCTCAGCTTGCCGGAAATATGCGCAAGGATCACATGGCCGTTTGAAAGCTCGACCTTGAACATTGCGTTCGGCAGGGCATCAATAACCACGCCTTCCACTTCAATTACATCCTGTTTCGACATCGTCGATGACCTCCTTGCGGATTTGATTTTGTTTTGACAGCGGACGTTTTGCCGCCTCATTGAGCGGATTCAGCACTGCTCTGAGTGCTTTATCCGTCAGGCCGTCAAGGCAGAGTGTCTGCCTGGTTGCCTGAACATGTGCGGGATTTTTCCGCTTCGGCTTTGCGAGCAGTCTGTGCCTGCCGTCTGCAAGCAGCAGCTCCTGCCCTTCAACAGCCGTGACGAGGAAAAATCTTCCGGCTTCCCTGCCGGCGGTCGCCAGCACGATCATTCCGGGACGACAGATGTTTCTCTGCATAAACGTCACCGCTTTGTCATGATCACAGGGCCGTTTCCGGTGATGAGGATCATGTGCTCGAAATGCGCGGACCAGCAGCCGTTGTCTGTTACGACCGTCCACTGGTTGGGCATGACATGCACGCCGTCCCCTTCCATATTGATCATCGGTTCAATGCAGATCGTCATGCCCTCGATCAGGCGGATACCGTGACCGGCTCTGCCGTGATTCGGGACCTCCGGATCCTCATGGACTTCCTTTCCGATGCCGTGGCCGCAGTAATTCATGACGATGCCATAGCCTCTGGAACGGCAGTATTCCTCAACGGCATGGGAGACATCACCCAGCCGCGCACCGACCTGAGCCTTTTCGATCGCTGCATAGAGAGATGCGTTCGTATCTTCCAGCAGCTTTGCGACCTCCGGCTTCACTTGCCCGACGGGGAAGGTAAAGCAGGTATCGCTGTTCCAGCCTTTGTAGCAGGCGCCCAGATCAACGCTGACGATATCGCCCTCATTGAGTCTTCTGGATCCCGGTATCCCGTGGATGACTTCTTCATTGACCGATACACACGCGCTCGCCGGAAATCCGTACAGTCCGAGGAAATTCGGCGTCGCGCCGTGCGAAACGATCACCTGATGAACGATTTTGTCGATATCCTTGGTCGTCATGCCGGGTCTGAGCTTTGCCTCGACGGTATTGAGTGCCTCGGCAGCGATCTTGCCGGCTTCGAGCATTTTCTCGATATCGGATTTACTTTTGATGGAGATCATTTTGCGCCTCATCAACCGTTGATACCGAGTGCTTCGTAAACAAGCTTTGTCGTATCGGAAACCTCTTCCTGACCTTCGACGGTCACGAGCTTTCCGGTCTCCCAGTAGTAATCCTTGAGCGGCGCGGTCTTTTCCTCATAGACATCAAGTCTCTGCAGGACAGTTTCCGGCGCATCATCCGCACGCTGCACGGTCTTGCCGCCGCAGACATCGCAGACATCCGGCTTGGTGGTCGGCTTATACTCGATGTGGTAGGAAGCGCCGCACTGTTCGCAGACGCGTCTGCCGGACATTCTCGCAATGATCTTCTCATTTGCGACATGGATTTCGAGCACCTTGTCGATCGTGACACCCATCTCATCGAGTGCCTCCGCCTGCGCAACCGTGCGCGGGAAGCCGTCGAGGATATAGCCGTTCTTCGCATCCGGCTCCGCAATGCGCTCCTTGAGGATACCGATGACGATATCATCTGAAACGAGCGCGCCGCTTTCCATAGCAGCCTTTGCCTTCAGGCCCAGCTCCGTGCCGTTCTTGACGGCTTCACGGAGCATATTGCCTGTAGAGATCTGCGGAATACCGAGCTTTTTGGAGATTGCTTCCGCCTGTGTGCCCTTGCCGGCACCCGGCGCACCCAACAGAATAAGGTTCATGTTTGCATCCTCCTTAGGTTCGATTCATCAGCCGAGGAAGCCCTTGTGATGACGCATCATCAGCTGAGATTCCAGTGTCCGCACGGTTTCGATCGCGACGCTGACAACGATCAGGATCGAGGTACCGCCCATAGACGAAACGTCCATGCGGGTCAGGTTGACGAAGATGATCGGGAACACAGCGACGATACCGAGGAAGACCGCACCGACCAGACCGATCTTGGAGAGAACTCTCTGGATGTAGTCGGAGGTGGGCTTACCGGGACGGATACCGGGGATACCGCCGTTGGACTGGCGGAGGTTGTTCGCCATTTCAACCGGATTATACTGGATCGCCACATAGAAGTAGTTGAACAGGATGATCAGGATGAAGTAGAGAACTGCGTAGGAATAACTTCTGGTGCTGAAGAAGTTTACGAAGTTGTAGTAGAACTTCTGCCAGAAAGTTGTCTCCTCGGTGATATTTTCGACCGGCTTCCAGAACATGGCGAACATCGACGGCAGAGACATGAAGCTCATTGCGAAGATGATCGGCATAACGCCGGACATGCACACCTTGATCGGGATGTGCGTGCTCTGACCGCCGTACTGCTTTCTGCCGACGACGCGCTTTGCGTACTGGACAGGAATGCGGCGCTCGGACTCGTTCATGAAAACGATACCGACAACCATTGCAACGAAGATCAGAATATAGATGACAGACTTGAGGAAGTACTCGTTCGCGTTCTCTTGAACGAGTGCAGCAATCTGACCGATGTCAGTCGGGATACGTGCCACGATACCTGCAAAGAGGATCATGGAGACGCCGTTGCCGATACCCTTCTCATTGATGCGGTTGCCCATCCAGATAACGAGCGTGGAACCCGCCATGAAGGAAAAGATGATGACGAACATCGTGAAGATGCCGGCTGCACCGTTCGTGTAGGTGACAGCGGAGACACCGTCCTTCAACATGTTCTTGAGTGTCAGGTAATAAGCAACTGCCATGAAGGCGGACAGGCCGAGCGCAACATAGGATGTGATCTTGTTGAGCTTCTTTCTGCCGTCCTCACCCTCCTGCTGGAGTCTTTCCAGCGGAGGAAGTGCATAGGTCAGAAGCTGAATGATGATGCTGGCGTTAATATAAGGTGTAACGCCGAGGCAGAACATCGTAGCCTTGGAAAGCGCACCGCCCGAGAGGATGTCGAGGTATTCCAGGAAGTTGCCGTTGCTGGCCTTCTCCTGCATCCACGAGGTAACGATATCCGTATTGAGGAACGGGACCGTCAGAACGCATCCGAGACGGAACACGGCGATGATGAACAGTGTGAACAAAATCTTCTTGCGGATCTCGGGGATACCCCAAGCGGTCTTGAGTGTTTTGAACACGTTACATCACCTCTGCCTTCCCGCCTGCCTTTTCAATTTTTTCTGCTGCGGAAGCAGAGAACTTGGCAGCCTGAACAGTCAGCTTGACATTCAGGTCGCCCTCGCCGAGGACCTTGATACCGCCGTTCTCGACCTTCGTGATCAGGCCGGCTGCCTTGAGCAGCTCCTCGTTGACGACAGTACCCTCCACGAACTTGTTGAGATCACCGACATTCACGGTTGCATAGCGTGTTGCGAAATGATTGTGGAAGCCGCGCTTCGGGATACGTCTTGCAAGCGGCATCTGGCCGCCTTCAAAGCCGATTCTGACGCCGCCGCCGGAACGGGCGTTCTGACCCTTGTGGCCCTTGCCTGCGGTCTTGCCGCTGCCGGAGCCGTGGCCTCTGCCGATGCGCTTGACGGGACGGTTGGAATCTGCTGCGGGTGTTAATTCATGAAGCTTCAATGGATCGCACCTCCTTGCTCTTAAGCTTCCGTCACCTTTACGAGGTGGATGATTTTATTGATCTTGCCCTGCGTCGCCGCGTTATCAGGCTGCGTGGTAGCATCACCGATCTTGCGGAGACCGAGCGAATGAGCGGTTGCGATCTGATCCTGCTTTCTGCCGATCAGGCTCTTGACAAGCTCTACTTTTTTAGCCATTTGAGCTCACTCCTAACTCGATTATTTACCGAAGACTTCAGCAACGGTCTTGCCGCGCTTTGCTGCAACGCTCTTGGCGTCGGTGCACTCACAGAGACCTGCGATCGTTGCACGAACGACGTTGCACGGGTTATTGGAACGCTGGCTCTTGGTACGGATATCCTGGATACCTGCCATTTCGATGACCGCACGGACCGGACCGCCGGCGATCACGCCGGTACCGGGAGCTGCGGGCATCATGAGCACACGGCCAGCGCCGAATTTGCCGATGACCTCGTGGGGGATCGTGGTTCCGCGGAGGTTGACGCGAACGAGATTCTTCTTCGCATCCTCAATGCCCTTGCGGATCGCATCCGGAACTTCGCCGGACTTGCCCAGACCGAAGCCGACGATACCGTTTCCGTCTCCGACAACAACGAGTGCCGAGAACTTCATGATACGGCCGCCCTTAACGGTCTTGCTGACACGGTTAATGGAAACGACTCTTTCCATCAGCTCCATGTTTGTTGCATCAATCAGTGCCAATCAAAGTCCCTCCTTTATTAGAACTTCAGCCCATTTTCACGGGCGCCGTCTGCAAGCTCCTGCACTCTGCCGTGGTAGAGATAACCGCCGCGGTCGAATACAACTTCGGAAATTCCCTTGTCAGCAGCTTTCTTTGCGATTGCTGCACCGACGAGGCGAGCACCCTCCTTGTTGCCGCCGTTGCCCTCGAAGCCCTTATCCTGGCTGGATGCGGCTGCGAGTGTCACACCTGCGACATCATCAATGAGCTGTGCATAGATGTGCTTGGTAGAGCGGTAAACGCTCAGTCTCGGACGAGCAGCGGTACCGGAGATCTTCGCACGAACTCTGCGGTGTCTCTTGAGACGGGCTTTGTTGCTGTCAATTTTCTTTACCATAACAATGCACCTTTCTCCTTACTTCTTGCCCTTACCGGCCTTACCTTCCTTGCGGATGATGTGCTCGCCGTTGTAGCGGATGCCCTTGCCCTTATAAGGCTCCGGCGGACGCTTCTCACGGACTTCCGCTGCAAACTGACCGACCTTCTGCTTGTCGTAGCCGTTGATCACGATCGTGTTTGCATTCGGCACATCAATGGTAATGCCGTCGATCTCAGGCATCACGACCTCATGCGAGTAGCCGAGGTTCATGACGAGCTTCTTGCCGTCCTTCTTGGCACGGTAGCCGACGCCTTCGATCACGAGGGTCTTGCTGAAGCCGGTGTTGACACCGAAGATCATGTTTGCGATGAGCGTTCTGGTGAGGCCGTGCAGTGCACGGTTCTCCTTATTGTCGTTGGGGCGTGCAACCGTCACGGTGCCGTCCTCAACCTTAACCTGCATAGCAGCGTTTGCGCGATAGCTATTCTCGCCCTTCGGTCCCTTGACAGTGACCAGATTGGTATCGTCAACCGTAACGGTGACGCCGGCAGGAATCGCGATCGGCATTCTTCCGATTCTTGACATAATGCGTTTCCTCCTTTATATTACCAAACGTAAGCGAGAACCTCGCCGCCGACATTCAGCTCTCTGGCCTTCTTGTCGGTCATGATGCCCTTGGAAGTGGACACGATAACAATACCGAGACCCTTGCGCACCTTCGGCATATCCGCGCAGGAGCTGTAAATTCTCAGACCCGGCTTGGAAATGCGGCGAAGACCGCTGATAACGGAAGTTCTGTTATCGTCATATTTCAGGGTGATGCGGATGATGCCCTGCTTGCCATCGTCGATGACCTGAAAGCTCTTGACATAGCCTTCATCGGTCAGAATCTGGGTGATGGCTTTCTTCACGTTGGAAGCAGGAACGTCAACGGTCGCGTGCTTTGCGGTAGCAGCGTTGCGGATTCTGGTCAGCAGATCCGCAATGGTATCGGAAATTTGCATACCAAATGACCTCCTTTTCTATCGTCCGGTTTACCAGCTAGCCTTCTTGACACCGGGAATCTGACCGTCGTGTGCAAGCTCTCGGAAGCAAATTCGGCAGATACCGAACTTTCTGAGATAGGCATGGGGTCTGCCGCAGATTTTGCATCTGTTATAAGCGCGCGTCGAGTACTTCGGTGCTCTCTGCTGCTTCAGGATCATAGATTTCTTTGCCATAAAACCCTCCCGATTACTTTGCGAACGGAGCACCGAGCAGCGTCAGCAGCTCTTTGGCTTCTTCGTCGGTGGCTGCGGTGGTGATGAAGTTGATATCCATGCCGCGAACCTTGTCGATCTTATCGTACTCAATTTCAGGGAAAATGAGCTGTTCCTTGATACCGGTGGAGTAGTTGCCCTTGCCGTCAAAGGAATTGGGGTTGATGCCGCGGAAGTCGCGGACACGCGGGAAAGCAATATTGAAGAGCTTATCCACGAAGTCCCACATCTTCTCACCGCGCAGCGTCACCTTGACGCCGATCGGCATGCCCTCACGGAGCTTGAAGTTTGCAACAGACTTCTTTGCACGGCAGATCACCGGACGCTGACCGGTAATCAGGGAGAGGTCTCCCATGATCGCGTCGATTGCCTTTGCGTTTTCCTTTGCCTCACCTGCGCCGACATTGACAACGACCTTGTCAAGGCGCGGGATCTGCATGACATTCTTATAACCGAACTTGCTCATCAGCGCCGGAGCGACGGTGCTGACATAATAATCTCTCAGTCTAGCCATCATCGTACTCCTTTACTCAAATGTCGCGCCGCACTTCTTGCAGACGCGGAGCTTGGTCTTCTTGTCGCCCTTTTCCTCGACCGTATGGCCGACTCTGGTGGGCTTGCCGCACTTCGGGCAGATCAGCTGGACCTTGCAGGCATAGATCGGGGACTCAGCCTTCACGATGCCGCCCTGCTGACCGACTCTGGTCGGCTTGACATGCTTGGTGATCATGTTGATGCCTTCAACGATGACCTTGCCCTCTTTCGGGCTGACCTCAAGAACCTTACCGGTCTTGATCTTCTTCTTTTCAATGTCGGTGTACTTATCCGCAGGATCACCGACGAGCAGGCGAACCGTGTCGCCCTTCTTCACATGTACGTTAGACATCGGGCACCTCCGGATCACAGAACTTCCGGTGCGAGGGAGAGGATCTTGACATAGTCATGCTCTCTCAGCTCTCTTGCGACCGGTCCAAAAATACGGGTCCCACGCGGGGTCTTGTCTTCCTTGATGATGACGGCTGCGTTCTCATCGAAGCGAATGTAGGTTCCGTCATCTCTGCGGAGACCCTTCGCGGAACGAACGATGACTGCCTTCACGACATCGCCCTTTTTCACAACGCCGCCGGGTGTTGCTTTCTTAACGGATGCGACCACGACATCACCGACGTTTGCATAACGTCTGCGGGTGCCGCCCAGCACGCGGATGCACATAAGCTCTTTCGCGCCGGTGTTGTCTGCAACCTTTAAGTAAGACTGCATTTGAATCACAGCAGATTCCTCCTATCTGTACTGCGCTGCCGCTCCGCACGGATTTTGCCGTCCGGATCTGCGGTCTGAACGCTATTTTCATTTGAAAGCGGAATTACTTTGCCTTTTCGATGATCTCAACGACGCGCCATCTCTTGTCCTTGGAAAGCGGACGGGTCTCCATCACGAGGACGCGGTCACCGATTCTGCATTCGTTCTTCTCGTCGTGTGCCTTGAGCTTCACGGTACGCTTAACGATCTTCTTGTACAGCGGATGCTGGACATTGTCTGCGATCGCGACGACGACGGTCTTATCCATCTTATCGCTGACGACCTTACCCGTACGGGTTTTTCTCAGGTTTCTTTCGGTAGTCTCACTCATGACATGTCCTCCTTCCTCATGCCTTTGCCGCAGTCTGTGCGGCACGCATGCAAGTCTTGACACGGGCGATATCCTTCTTGACTGCCTTCAGTCTGGCAGTATTCTCAAGCTGGTTTGCAGCGAGCTGGAAGCGGAGGTTGAAAAGCTCCTCCTTCAAGGTCTGGAGCTGCGCAGCCATTTCTTCATAGCTCATTTCTCTGATATCGGAAGCCTTCATGCCTCAGCACCTCCATCCTGCTCATCCTTTGCAACGATCTTGCACTTAACGGGCAGCTTGTGCATTGCCAGACGCAGAGCTTCTTTCAGGTCATCCTGAGAAATCGGCTTATCCTTGTCAGCACCGATCTCAAACAGCACTCTGCCCGGCTTGACAACTGCAACCCAGTACTCCGGAGAACCCTTACCGGAACCCATGCGCGTTTCTGCCGGCTTCTCGGTAATCGGCTTATCCGGGAAAATCTTGATCCAGACCTTACCGCCTCTCTTGATACGACGCGTCATAGCGACACGGGCAGCCTCGATCTGATTGGAAGTGATCCACGACGGCTCGAGAGCGACGAGACCGAAATCACCGTAGCACACCTTGTTGCCGCGGTAAGCCTTACCGGTCAGGCGTCCTCTGTGCACGCGGCGGTACTTAACTCTCTTTGGAAGCAGCATTTGCGGAACCTCCTTCTCTTCTGTTCTGACCCTGCGGACGGTCACCGCGCGGTCTGCGGTCGCCGTTATTGTTGAAATCGCGGCGCGGTCTGCGGTCGCCGTTATTGCCGCCGTTGCGGTCATCTCTGCGGCGTCTGTTGTCACGCGGACGGTCATTCTTGCGCTCGTAGCGCTCCTTATTTGCAGCAGCCTTTGCAGCATCACCCTTCAGGATCTCACCCTTGTAGATCCAGACCTTGATGCCGATTCTGCCGTAAGTGGTGTTTGCCTCTGCGAAGCCGTAGTCGATGTCGGCACGGATCGTCTGAAGCGGAATGGTACCCTCATGATAGCACTCGGAACGTGCGATTTCAGCACCGCCCAGGCGGCCGCCGCACTTGATCTTGATGCCCTTTGCGCCGGACTTCATCGTTCTGCCGATGGAACCCTTCATGGCGCGGCGGAAGGATACGCGGTTCTCGAGGTCGGAAGCGATCTTCTCAGCAACGAGCTGTGCGGAAAGATCCATGTTCTTGATCTCGATGATATTGATCGCAACGGACTTGCCGTTGCCCATGCGCTTTTCGATCGTTGCGCGGAGCTTGTCGATCTCCGTGCCGCCTCTGCCGATGATCAGACCCGGCTTTGCGCAGTGGATGTGGATGCGGACCTTCTCCGGAAGGCGCTCGATCTCGATGCGGGCAATACCTGCTGCATACAGAGATTTCTTGATGAACTCGCGGAGGTTATAATCCTCGACGAGGGTGTCACCGAAGTGCTTTTTATCGGCGAACCAGCGGGAATCCCAGTCTTTGATAACGCCGACTCTCAGGCCGTGCGGATTCACTTTCTGTCCCATAGGATTTTATGCCTCCCTTTCCTTCAGAATAATGGTGATATTCGAGGTGCGCTTGTTGATGCGGAATGCTCTGCCCTGTGCACGCGGCTGGATTCTCTTGAGAATCGGGCCCGGACCGACATAGCAGGCTGCCACATAAAGCTGATCCTTATTCATGGAATGATTGTTGTCAGCATTTGCAATCGCGGAATTGAGGAGCTTCTTGACGATCGGGCAAGCTGCCTTCGGGGTCAGATCCAGAGCTGCGATTGCTTTCTCTACGGGCTGATTGCGGATGAGGTCGAGCACGATCTGCACCTTTCTGGGGGAGATGCGCTCGCCGCGAAGGATTGCCTTTGCTTCCGGCTCGTAGTTAAATTCATTCTTAGCCATGCTTGTTATCCTCCTTCCGATTACTTCTTGCCGTTGTTGGACGTCTTGGAACCGGCATGGCCCTTAAAGGTTCTGGTCGGTGCAAACTCGCCGAGCTTGTGGCCGATCATTTCCTCGGTAACGAAAACCGGAATGTGCTTGCGTCCGTCGTGGACCGCAAAGGTGTGGCCGACAAATTCCGGGAAAATCGTGGAAGAGCGGCTCCATGTCTTCAGAACCTTCTTCTCACCGGTCTCGTTCATAGCGACAACGCGCTTGTAAAGGGCTTCCTGAACGTAAGGACCCTTCTTAACACTTCTGCTCATGAGTCAGCCTCCTTTCTTATTTACCGTTGCGGCGCTTCACGATGAGCTTATCGGAAGGCTTGTGGTGCTTACGGGTCTTATAACCGAGTGCCGGCTTACCCCACGGGGTAACAGGACCCGGACGTCCGATCGGGGACTTGCCCTCACCACCGCCGTGCGGATGGTCATTCGGGTTCATAACAGAACCGCGGACAGTCGGGCGGATACCCATGTGGCGGGTACGGCCTGCTTTACCGATGTGGACATTTTCATGGTCAATGTTGGAGACCTGACCGATTGTTGCTTTGCCGATGACCGGAACCTTTCTCATCTCGCCGGAAGGCAGACGGACCAGTGCATAAGCACCTTCCTTGGACATCAGCTGAGCCTGGTTGCCGGCGGAGCGGACGAGCTGGCCGCCCTTGCCCGGATAAAGCTCGATGTTGTGGATGAACGTACCGACCGGGATGTCTGCGAGCGGCAGGGCGTTGCCCGGCTTGATGTCGCAGTCAGAGCCGCTGCGGACGGTGTCGCCGACCTTGAGGCCGTGCGGTGCGAGGATGTAGCGCTTCTCGCCGTCCTCATACTGCACGAGCGCGATGAATGCGCTGCGGTTCGGATCGTACTCAAGGGTCATGACGGTTGCGTTCATGCCGTCCTTATTGCGCTTGAAGTCGATGATTCTGTACTTCGGGCGCGTACCGCCGCCGTGATGGCGCACGGTGATTCTGCCGTAGTTGTTACGACCGGACTTCTTCTTCAGTGTGACGCAGAGGGACTTCTCAGGACCGTTCTTGGACAGTCCGGAGTAGTCGGTCACGGTCATACCGCGGCGGCCCGGAGTCGTCGGCTTATAAGCCTTAATTGCCATTTGTTATTCACTCCTTAGCTTCAATGCTTACTTATCGGGAGCATGACTCCCATACAATGGGCTGCGTGCTTACGCAGCGTGCCGGTTCACTGCGGAACCGATCAGAACATACCGTCGAAGAACTCGATCGTACCTCTGCGCTTCTTGCCCTGCGCATCCGGTGCGGGTTCCGGGTTCACGGTCACGACAGCCTTTTTCCAGCTGGCGGTCTTGCCCATGTATCTGCCGACGCGCTTTGCGCGGCCGCGGACGTTCACGGTGTTGACCTTGGTGACCTCGACGTTAAAGAGCTTTTCGACTGCATCGGCAATTTCAAGCTTATTTGCGTCCTTCGCAACCTTGAAGGTGTACTTGCCCGACGGCAGAATATCGGTGCTCTGCTCGGTGATGACGGGCTTCAGAATAATATCCTGCGGTGCCTTCATTTTGCATACACCTCCTCGATTTTTGCAACAGCTCCCTTGCTGACGATGAACTTGTCATAGTTGAGGATATCGTAAACATTCAGGGTGTTGACAGCGGATGCCTTGACGCCCGGGATGTTTGCTGCACTCTTGTAGACCTGCTTGTCAGCTTCCTGTGTAACGATCAGTGCCTTGCCGGAGATCTCCAGACCCTTCAGCATGTTGACGATCGTCTTGGTCTTGAAGCCCTCAACTGCGAGGTTGTCGATCACGACGAGGTTCTGATCCAGAACCTTCTGGGAGAATGCGGAGAGCATTGCCAGACGGCGGACCTTCTTGTTGAGGGAGTAGCGGTAGCTTCTGGGCTTCGGGCCGAGTGCGACGCCGCCGTGATACCACTGCGGTGCACGGATCGAACCCTGACGGGCATGACCGGTGCCCTTCTGACGGTACGGCTTTCTGCCGCCGCCGCTGACCTCAGTACGGGTCAGAGTGGACTGTGTGCCCTGCCGCTGATTTGCGAGATAATTCACGACCATTGCGTGCATGACAGCTTCGTTCGGGGTAATGCCGAACACAGCATCATTGAGCTCGGTTTCGGAAACCTTCTTGCCGTTCATATCATAAACCGGAACATTAGCCATTTCTGATTTCCTCCTTCCTTAACCCTTTTTCACGCTGTTTGTGATGGTGACGAGGCTGCCCTTCGGACCCGGGATCGCGCCGCGGACTGCGATGAGATGATTCTCAGCGTCAACGGAGACGATACGGAGGTTCTGAACGGTGACTGTCTCAGCACCCATATGACCTGCCAGACCCTTGCCCTTGTAGATACGGGACGGGGAGGAGCAGGCGCCCATGGAACCCGCCTGACGGTGAACCGGACCGGTACCGTGGGTTTCCTTCAGTCTGTGCTGACCGTAGCGCTTGATCGGACCTGCATAGCCCTTACCTTTGCTGGTGCCCTGCACGTCAACGATGTCGCCTGTCTCGAAGATATCGGGCTGGATCGCATCACCGACATTGTAAGCGTCGCAGTCGTCAAGGCGGAACTCACGCAGGGTGCGGAGCGCACCTGTGTTTGCCTTGTCGAAGTGACCCTTCATCGGCTTGTTGACCTTGTCCGCCTTGGCTGCGCCAAAACCGACCTGAATTGCATTGTAGCCGTCATTTTCCACGGTCTTCTTCTGTACGACGAAGCAGGGACCTGCCTCAACGACCGTGACCGGCACGACCTTGCCGGCTTCGTCGAAGATCTGCGTCATGCCGACCTTCTTGCCAAGAATGGCTTTCTTCATTGTGGTTTCCTCCTTTGGTTATTGGTTGACGCTCAGCGCCAACTTGACCGGCGGCTTGAAGAATAACCGCCAATTGCGAAAATCCCTCGCGGAGCTTATTTCATCTCCATGCTGATCTCAACGCCAGCGGGAATTTCCAGTCTTGTGAGAGCGTCCATGGTCGCCTTGGTCGGGCGCAGGACGTCGATCAGGCGCTTGTGCGTGCGCATTTCAAACTGCTCACGGCTGTCCTTGTACTTGTGAACGGCGCGGAGGATCGTCACGATCTCCTTGTCAGTCGGAAGCGGGATCGGTCCCGAAACCTTCTGTGCACCGCCGCGCTTTGCGGTCTCCACAATACGAGCCGCCGCCGCATCGACTGTTGCGTGCTCATAGCCCTTGATCCGGATTCTCAGTTTTTCGCTGCCTGCCACTTGATTTAGCCTCCTTTAGATTTTTTGTTGCCTTGGGGGGGCATGAAGTGAGCGCCTCTATGTGTCATCCCGTGAAGTTCCGCGCAGCAGCTCTTACAACCGCCTCGCGTGTTTCATGGACCTTAGTCCATAAAAAACCCCGTTGCAAGTCGCCTTGCATCGGGCTTCCGGTCTGAGATAAGCAGAACGTGGTTCTGCCGTTTGTACGCAAAAAGACTTTCGACCTGCAAGCAGCGGTTTTCCTGACGGCAGCGTCCGTAAGATGACAGTGCCGACTCCTTCAACCGAAGCCTGCGGTTTCGCAGCTTTTCACACACACAGTGCATTATCTCAATTCGCCCGTCTAAGCGGACATGCTCCGCACGAATTACCGGCACACAGCCGCAACCTCGTGTTTCTCAGCATATCTTGTGCATCAGCCTTTACATTATAGCATAAGCCGGCCGGAAATGCAAGCTTTTTTTGCAAATCCGGCCGGTTTCATTCAGAGAACTTTCACGAATTTATTTTCCGATTTTTGGCTATTATCACAACAAGTGATTTACTCCGCCGGAGCCTCGACGCCGAGGATCCCGACAATATTCTCCTCCGTGTTGTGATACATGCCGCCGTCATAGGACACATCGCCGTTGTAATATTCCTTCCACCTGCCGACGTAGGTGTCCTTGCTGCACTCATTGCCGTCGATCATATACTTGACCCGGTCTCCGGACATGATCATGCTGAACGAGCAGACCGTCGTCAGCTCGCCGTCTTCGAGCTTCCGGAATTCATAGAGCGCCACATCCTCACGCATACCGCCGACCAGCACGATCTGCTTCTGCGGGAGATACTTGCAGGTGCAGTAGCCGTCGCAGGAGACGTTGCCGAGATCGGAGATGCTTCCATTATAATAGGTATACATCTCGACGTCCTCGTTTTCCTGCACAAAGCCGTTCCGGTCATACCAGTGGAGCACCAGTTCCGGCACATCGTCGCCGTCCACCATACAGAGGCTGAACTGGAGCGTCTCGCCGGTGCCGGCGGTACGGAGCAGATCCGCGTAGGCTTCCTGCCAGCCTTCCCCGTTCACGGCATGATAGGGCGTCAGTGCAGGAGCTTCCTCCTGCTGCTGCTGGACAGGTGCCTCTCCGGTCACGGCTGCGCCGAACGCCGCCAGACCCCAGAGGCCGCTCCCCTGCTGCTTTGCCCACGCCTGACCGTCAAAGACCGGTCTTGCCGCAGCAAATGTTCCGACCGGGATCACGATCTCGCCTTTCAGATTGCTGTAACCGGCGCGTCCGTTCTGATTCAGTGCGATATAGCCCTCGCTCGGCAGATACGGCAGCATCTCCGGAGCTCCGTCCTTCGTATAGGAATAAGGGAACGCCGCATCGTATTCAAACGGGAGTACCAGTCTGCCCGCCTTGTTCAGATAGCCCCATTTGCCGTCCTGCTGGAACGCGGCAACGCCGTCCTTGAAATCGGTCGCATTCCGGTATTTGAAGCTGGTCATCGCTCTGCCGTTGCGGACAACGCCGAAGCTGCCGTCCAGCGTTCCGTTTCCGGAGACTTCCGAGCTGATGAAATCATCCGGAAGCACAAAGCCCAGTGCGGCCGCCGAACCCGGCACACTCGCGCCGCTCATGACAAAGCTGTCTGCAAGCGGCAGACTGTCGCCGGCCTTTGCACTGCGGACTGTTTCAGCAGGCATCACGCCGAACACCTTTTTTTCGGTATCATAGAGCGCAGCCACGCCGCTGCCGCCTGCCCGGAGATCGCCGCCGCAGAGCGTGCAGACATCGTCGGCCGTCCGGATCAGCGCGCCGGTCATGACGCAGAAGCAGATTCTGTCGCCGCTGTCGGGATCGCCGTCCGTGAACAGGACATGGCGGTCGCCGCTGTCATTCACGCAGCTGTAAGCGCGGGTCGTTTCCGGCTCCAGCATGACGTCGCCGCCGCGGGTCATCAGGCCGACCTTCCCGCCCCGGCTGATCAGCATATAATCCGACGCAATGAAATCGCCGTAGGCACCTGCACCCGCACTGACGCTCAGCGGATAGACATCATCCGCCTCCAGGAACGGACGGACGCGCCATTCAAAGGCACTCTCATCGACCGGTGCCTCCGGAGTCTCCTCCGTCAGCTCATCGTCGGTATCTTCATATTCAACAGCCGTATCGCCCTCCGGCGCAGGATCCCCGTCATCCGGCAGACTGTCCGGCTCAGGCGTCACAGCCTCTGTCTGCGGAGGCTCCTGATTTCCGCCGGACGAACTACCGTCAGGCGGGTTCTTCTGACTGCTGCAGCCGGTCAGCAGAATGCTGAACGCGGCAAGCACAGCTGCAATTCGCTTCGGTTTCATAGCTTTCCCCTTTTTTCATCTCTCGGTTTTTATGTAATACTCCGCTTATAAACAAGCGCAGACCGACCCCTCATCGGGCATCGGTCTGCTCTTATCCTTACTTAATCCTGAACGAGCTGTTTTCTGGCTTCCAGCTCTGCAAGTGCATCTTTTCTGGAAAGAGAGATCTTGCCCTTGACATCGTCGATTTCCATGACCTTGACAACGATCTCATCACCCAGCGAGACGACGTCCTCGGTCTTTTCAACGCGCTGCTTGTCCAGCTTGGAGATATGCACGAGTCCCTCCTTGCCGGGAACGATCTCAACGAAAGCACCGAATGTCTGAATACCGGTGACCTTACCCTTATAGATCGCACCGATCTCCGGACCGTTGGCGATCGTATCGACGATCTGGATCGCCTTTCTTGCATTCGCAAGATCAATGCCGGAAACAAATACGCTGCCGTCCTCGTTGATGTCGATCTTGACGTCACATTCTGCCGAGATCTTCTGGATAACCTTTCCGCCGGAGCCGATGACCTCACGGATCTTATCGACCGGAACGCGGGTCTGGAGCATCTTCGGTGCGAAATCGGAGACCGTCTCGCGCGGTGCCGGGATCGCCTTCAGCATGATCTCGTCAAGGATATAAAGTCTCGCCTTGCGGGTCTTTTCAAATGCTTCGCGAATGATTGCCGGTGTCAGGCCGTCAACCTTGATATCGACCTGGATCGCGGTGATGCCCTTGTGCGTGCCGCCGACCTTGAAGTCCATGTCGCCGAAGAAGTCCTCAAGGCCCTGGATATCGACCATGGTCATGAACTCGTCGGAATCCGGCTTCGTGATCAGACCGCAGGAGATGCCTGCGACCGGCGCCTTGATCGGCACGCCTGCGTCCATCAGTGCGAGCGTCGAACCGCAGATCGAGCCCTGCGAGGTCGAACCGTTGGAGGACAGGACCTCGGAGACCAGACGGAGCGCATACGGGAACTCATCCACAGACGGCAGAACCGGAACCAGAGCCTTCTCAGCCAGTGCACCGTGGCCGATCTCGCGGCGTCCCGGTCCTCTGGACGGCTTGGTCTCGCCGACCGAGTAGGACGGGAAGTTGTACTGGTGCATGTAACGCTTGGATTCCTCGTTCTCATCCAGACCGTCGATGCGCTGTGCATCGGAGACCGGACCGAGGGTCGCGATTGTCAGAACCTGTGTCTGGCCGCGGGTGAACAGACCGGAGCCGTGCACTCTCGGCAGCACGCCGACTTCAGCAGCCAGCGGACGGATCTCGTCGATCTTTCTGCCGTCCACGCGCTTGCCCTGATAGAGCCAGTCGCGGACGATCGTTTTCTGGAGCTTGTAGATGCACTCGTCGATCATGGCGATGCGGGTCTCATTCTCCGGATCGAACTTCTCGTGGATCGCGTTCTTAATCGGAAGCAGTCTTGCTTCGCGGACGTTCTTGTCATTGGTATCGAGTGCGAACTCGACATCCTTGCGGGCAAATTCCATGATCGCGTCGAACAGCTCGTGATCGACCTCCATGGACTCGAAGGTAAACTTCGGCTTGCCGATCTCCTTCTGGATATCGGAGATGAATGCGACCAGCTTCTTGATCTCCTCATGTGCCTTCAGGATGCACTCAAGCATCAGATCCTCCGGCACCTCGTTTGCGCCCGCCTCGATCATGACGATCTTGTTTGCGGTCGCCGCAACGGTCAGCTTCAGGTCGGAGACCGCTCGCTGAGCCTTGGTCGGCATCAGGATGATCTCGCCGTCCACCAGACCGACCTCAACGCCGCCGATCGGGCCGTTCCACGGGATATCCGAAATGGAAATCGCGACGGAAGTACCGATCATGCCGAGAATTTCCGGCATTGCGTCCTGATCGACCGCCAGAACGGTCATCACGACAGCAACATCATTGCGCATGTCCTTCGGGAACAGCGGTCTGATCGGTCTGTCCACGCAGCGGGAGGTCAGGATCGCGTGCTCGCTCGGCTTGCCCTCGCGCTTCATGAAGCTGCCGGGGATTCTGCCGACGGAATAGAGCCGCTCCTCATAGTCAACGGAAAGCGGGAAAAAGTCGATGCCGTCACGCGGCTTTTCGCTTGCGGTGACGTTCGCCATGACAACGGTGTCGCCGTAGCGCACCCAGCAGGAGCCGTTGGAAAGCTCACAGGTCTTTCCGGTCTCGACTGTCAGCTCACGGCCGCAGAAGGTCGTCTTGAAAATCTTGTGTTTCTCAAACATCGGGGAATAGCCTCCTTAAATGATTCTGATATTTCTCTGTGCATCTTCTTTTGTTCATCGAAGCTGTTAGCATAAAATCATAAACTGCATGAGCTGCAATGCATGATTTCATGCTAAACGGGCCGGTGAACAGCCGAATCCGCACAGGAATGCCCGAAAACAGAGACAGAGGGAGAAGGTTGCCCCCCTCCCTCCGTTGCTTTGTCTCTTACTTACGCAGACCGAGACGCTCGATTGTCGCTCTGTAACGCTCAATATCCTTCTTTTTCAGATACTGAAGCAGATTACGGCGGCGGCCGACCATTTTCAGCAGACCGCGGTAGGAGTGGTGGTCGTGCTTATGCTCTTTCAGATGTGCATTCAGGTCGTTGATGCGGCGGGTCAGGATCGCGATCTGAACCTCAGGAGAACCGGTATCGCCCTCGTGAGTCGCGTTCGCAAGAATGACCTCCGTCTTTTCTTCCTTACGAAGCATGGATTTCACCTCTTTCATTGTGTTAATCCGGTAAACGCAGGTGCGGGAAGGTGAAAACCTCCTGCAAAGCGGCAGGCAAAACCCCGTATCCGCGTAAACGGTCTATTCATTATAACATATTCCGGACGATTTGTCTATGAATAAATTATGAACATTTTGTGAACTGTATAAAAACAACCGGATTTGATTACAATCCGGAGAAAACAAGGGAAAAATTCCGGAAAACACATTGCTTTTACATCACATTTATAGTATAATCCAAATAACGGCATTTGTCAATATCTTCTGATAAAACAACACGGAGGAATTACAATGAAACATAAAGCACGCATCACAGCATCCGTACTCTGCGCGGCCGCACTCCTGCTCACCGGATGCAGCCGCAGCAAAACCGTCGCGCAGGATAAAATCAAACTGCCGGGGCTCTGGTGGATCGGCAGCGAAAACTTTACCGCAGACGGCAAGGTCACGCGGTCATACGATTCCGGGATCCGCATCGGCGGCTGCGATATCCCGACAGAGGAAGTCTATGTCTTTTCCAACCCGGACGGCGACAAGCTGTTCTATGATCT
The DNA here is from genome assembly GCA_001940925.1 of Ruminococcus sp. Phil11. Classification (GTDB taxonomy): domain Bacteria; phylum Bacillota; class Clostridia; order Oscillospirales; family Ruminococcaceae; genus Firm-04. The sequence continues at coordinate 164,271 of MSGZ01000024.1, read as the reverse complement.
GCAGGGCAGATTCCGCGCCTATCAGTACCATATCACTTCAGCCTACGACTGCAGCTGTGATCCGATCATGAATATGCCGGATCCGTCTTTGTCAAAGGAGGCGGTGCAGAAGCGGATCGCCCAGACGGTTCCGGTCGGGACGATCCCAGTCAGCGAAACACCGGACGAAAACGGCGATGCGCCCGTACAGATGAGCGACCGGGAAATGGTCCGGCTCTCGCTGGACGGCTGGTGGGCACCGTCCCCGAAGGATAACTACAGTGTTCAGGTCTCCTACGCTCTGAACACGCTCGTCCCGGATTACAGAGAATACACCGAACTGAACGAAGTGATCGAACATTACGACGAAACAAGCGGGGAATATACCCCGTGCAGAGTGACCGCACGGCGGCGGTACGGAAATGCCGCCGCGGACAAAGCCGGGATCGTCATCAACATTGCAGGCACGGTCGAGGATGTGACGGTCGAATACGCGGACATTTCTGAAAAGGAAGCAGATGCCGTTTCGGAGCAGTTCACCGAGAAAGCCCGCGCCTTTGCGGAGGAATACTTCCCGAAGCAGTACGGTGAAAGCTATCAGGGCATTTCCGGGATCCGCTGTGACTGCCGCAAAATCGGCGGGAAGGTCTACGGCTTCTGCACCGTCACCTGTACGGTCGGAGAAAGCGGTCAGTCCGCTGCCGAGATCAGTGAAGAATTTATCGTGTCCGAATCATAAAACAGATTTCCGCCCCTGCCGTACCCGCGGCAGGGGCATTTTGCGCCGCGGAGAGAATTTCCGCTTGACATTATCACGGTTTTGATGTACAATATAAGAGTATAATTATATCCGAAAGGCAGGAATTCAAAATGGGACTTACCATGACTGAAAAAATCCTCTCTGCGCATCTCGTGGAGGGCGAACTCGTCCGCGGCACCGAAATCGGCATCCGCATCGACCAGACCTTAACACAGGATGCGACCGGCACCATGGCGTATCTCGAGTTTGAGGCAATGGGCGTACCGCGTGTCCGTACCGAACGCTCCGTTGCGTATATCGACCACAACACGCTGCAGAACGGCTTCGAGAATGCGGACGACCACCGCTTCATCGGCTCCTGTGCGAAGAAGCACGGCCTGTACTTCTCCCGTCCGGGCAACGGCATCTGTCATCAGGTGCATCTGGAACGCTTCGGCATTCCGGGCAAGACCCTGATCGGCTCCGACTCCCATACCCCGACCGGCGGCGGCCTCGGTATGCTGGCGATCGGCGCGGGCGGTCTGGATGTTGCAGTCGCAATGGGCGGCGGTGCTTATTACATCACCTGCCCGAAGGTCGTCAATGTGAAGCTGACCGGCAAGCTCAGCCCGTGGGTCGCTGCAAAGGATGTCATCCTTGAGGTGCTCCGCAGAATGTCCGTCAAGGGCGGCGTCGGCAAGGTCATCGAGTACACCGGCGAAGGCGTCAAAACGCTGACCGTACCGGAGCGCGCAACGATCACCAACATGGGCGCAGAGCTCGGCGCAACGACCTCCGTGTTCCCGTCCGACGAGATGACCAGAGCATTCCTGAAGGCGCAGCAGCGCGAGGAAGTCTGGATTCCGCTGGCAGCAGACGAGGACGCTGTCTACGACGAGGTCATCGAGATCGACCTTTCCAAGCTGGAGCCGCTGGCTGCATGTCCGCACTCCCCTGACAACGTCAAGTCCATGAGCGAGATCGGCAGGCTGAAGATCGACCAGGTCTGCATCGGCTCCTGCACGAACTCCTCTCTGCTCGATATGATGAAGGTCGCATACATCCTCAAGGGCAAAACCGTGCATCCGGATGTTTCGCTGGCGATCGCACCGGGCTCCAAGCAGGTGCTCAACATGCTGGCCGCAAACGGCTGCCTTTCCGATATGATCGACGCCGGTGCCCGTATTCTGGAATCCGCGTGCGGCCCGTGCATCGGCATGGGACAGTCTCCGAATTCCGCCGGTATCTCCCTGCGTACATTCAACCGCAACTTTGAGGGGCGTTCCGGCACAAAGGACGGTCAGATCTATCTGGTCTCGCCGGAAACCGCTGCGGCTTCCGCACTGACCGGCTACCTCACCGACCCGCGCACGCTCGGCGAGATGCCGGAGTTCAGGCTGCCGGATGTCTTTACGGTCAACGACAACATGGTCACGCTGCCGGCTGACGAAAAGGATATGGACAGCGTTGAGATCAAACTCGGGCCGAACATCAAGCCGTATCCGGAAACACACCCGCTGCTCGAAACGATCGACGCACCGGTGTCCCTGAAAGTCGGCGATAATATCACCACAGACCATATCATGCCGGCAGGCGCGAAGATTCTGCCGCTGCGTTCCAATATTCCGAAGATTTCCGAGTACTGCTTCGCAGTCTGCGATGAGGAATTCCCGAAGCGCGCAAAGGCACTCGGCCAGAGCATCATCGTCGGAGGTGCGAACTACGGTCAGGGCTCGTCCCGTGAGCACGCTGCCCTTGCCCCGCTGTATCTCGGCGTCAAGGCGGTGCTGGTCAAGTCCTTCGCCCGTATCCACCGCGCAAATCTCATCAATGCAGGCATTCTGCCGCTGACCTTTGTCAATGAGGCGGACTACGACAAGATCGCACAGGGCGATCAGCTCGTGCTGGCAGGCGTCAGAAAGGCTGTCGAGGACGGCAGAACCGAGCTGACCGTCGTGAACAAGACCTCCGGTGCGGAGATCCCGGTGCTCTGTGAGCTGACCGGCCGCACGAAGGATATCATGCTGGCAGGCGGTCTGCTGGATTACACCCGTGAGGCTCTGAAATAATCATTTATCATAAGGAGAAGACATCATGTTACTGACAATCACTGCAGCACAGTTCAGACGCATCCACATCCGTTCGGCCAAGGACCTTGTGCTGGTCATCATTGCGGTTCTGGCACTGTATGCACTGCAGACATTTTTCGAGGAAAAGCTCGGCTGGAGCGAAAAGAAAGCCCGTGGTGTCGCCGGTGCCATTCTCTTTGTACTGTTCGTCATCATCGTGATTCTTTCCGTCGTCGCAGAAAGCTGACACAATTTTTTCAGCCGCACGGGTCCGGCTGCCGAACGGACCGTGCCCGGCGCGGCGTTTCATAAGGATGATGCAGAACCGGCCGTGCAGAACGCCGCCGGATATCCTGCTTTCGCAATTCCGGAATCACAATGCAATCTCATAAAGGAGGTCTTTCCGATGGACAAGATCAAAATGACAACGCCGCTCGTTGAAATGGACGGCGACGAAATGACGCGTATCCTCTGGCAGTGGATCAAGGATATCCTCATCTGCCCGTATGTCGATCTCAAGACCGAGTATTACGATCTCGGCCTGAAAAAGCGCGAGGAGACAAAGGATCAGATCACGGTTGACAGCGCAAACGCAACGCTGAAATACGGCGTCGCGGTCAAGTGCGCAACGATCACCCCGAACGCAGCCCGCGTGGAGGAATACGGCCTTTCCGAGATGTGGAAGTCGCCGAACGGCACGATCCGTGCAATTCTGGACGGCACCGTGTTCCGCACTCCGATCCTCGTCAAGGGCATCACCCCGTATATCCCGACATGGACAAAGCCGATCACGATCGCCCGTCACGCTTACGGCGATGTGTACAAGAACACCGAGATGCAGGTCAAGGGCGGCGGCAAGGCCGAGCTCGTCTGGACGGACAAGGACGGCAACGAGACCCGTCAGCTGATCCATGAGTTCACCGATGACGGCATCATTCAGGGTCTGCACAACCGCGACAATTCGATCGCAGGCTTTGCGAAGTCCTGCTTCAACTATGCGCTCGACCGCAAGCAGGATCTGTGGTTCGCAACGAAGGACACCATTTCCAAGCAGTACGACCACAGATTTAAGGATATTTTCAGCGAAATATACGAAAATGAGTATAAGGAGAAGTTTGAGGCTGCGGGCATCGAGTATTTCTATACCCTGATTGACGATGCCGTTGCACGCGTGATCCGTTCCAACGGCGGCTATATCTGGGCGTGCAAGAACTATGACGGCGACGTCATGTCCGACATGGTCTCGACGGCCTACGGCTCTCTCGCGATGATGACCTCCGTGCTCGTGTCCCCGTCCGGCGTCTACGAGTTCGAGGCAGCACACGGCACGGTCCAGCGGCACTATTATAAATACCTGAAGGGCGAGGAAACCTCCACCAACTCCGTTGCGACGATCTTTGCATGGTCGGGCGCCCTCCGCAAGCGCGGTGAGCTGGACAATATCCCCGCACTCTGCGACTTCGCGGACAAACTCGAAGCTGCAACGATCCAGACGATCGAGGACGGCATCATGACCGGCGACCTCTATCTGCTCTCCACGCTGGAGAACAAGCAGAAGGTCAATTCGGAGCAGTTCCTGAAAGAGATCGGCACGCGCCTTGCGGCAAAGCTGCAATAAGGAGGCGCAGCAGAAATGTCAAAACAGGAGATCTCTCCGTCCGTCATCCGGCGTCTACCGCGTTATCACCGGTTTCTCGGTGAGCTGGCCGAAAAAGGCACTGTCCGGATCTCCTCGAAGGAGCTGTCCCAGCAAATGGGCATGACCGCCTCGCAGATCCGGCAGGACTTAAACTGCTTCGGCGGCTTCGGACAGCAGGGCTACGGCTACAATGTCTGCGCGCTCCGCGACGAGATCGGGCAGATCCTCGGCGTTTCGGAGCACCGGCGCACCATTCTGATCGGGCTCGGCAATCTCGGCAGGGCGATCGCGACCCATGTCAGCTTCCCGGAATGCGGCTGTGAGCTGATCGGGCTGTTTGATTCCAACCCGTTTGTCGCGGGCAGGGATCTGGACGGCATGCCGATCCACCACACCGATACGCTCTCGGGCTTCTGTCATCAGGAGCGTCCGGAGCTGGCAGTGCTCTGTGTGCCGGAAAATGCCGCACCGAAGATCGCAAAAAAGCTTGTGGAGCTTGGTGTGCGTGCATTCTGGAATTTCAGTCACGGCGATCTCCATTTTGAAGACCCCGCGATCCTCGTCGAAAATGTGCATCTCGCAGACAGCCTGCTCACCCTGACCTACGGGCTGGGGCATGATTCTCCGCATGAAACCGCAGCGGGGACTGCGGATTCATAAAACCTGCGCAACCCAAATCCATTCACAGAAAGGACCCAACGTCATGCAAATGAAAAAGCTCTGTTCTGCTTTTACGGCAGCAATCCTGACCGCAGGCTCCCTGCTCGGCACGGGCGCGTTTCAGTCGGCCGCGGCAGAAGCCCCGACTCTGACCTTTGATATCCGCTCCGACGGAAAGAATGCCGTCTCGATCAAGGCTGAGGATATCGCTGCAAGAGATATCTCCGTTCCGGTCAAGATCTTCATTCCGTCGAATCCCGGCGTCAACGGCATCAACCTGAAGCTGCAGGTCAATGACGGCCAGCCCGATGCGGAGACCGGTGCGTTCGGCAATTACGGCCTCTACATGGCGGACGGCGCAATGGCTTCGCCGTTCTGCTTCGACAGCACCTCCAAGGGCAATGCAGGCGCATCCTTCTCGGATGTGTTCAACAAGGAAAAGATGAACCTGAGCTGGGTGTATTCCGCAGACCCCGACAAGCTGCCGGATGCAGCTGCGGAGGCCAATACCACCGCTTGGAATTCCAGCGTTGAATGGGCGTATCAGAATGCCTTTGCAACGGCAACGCTGATCGTTCCGAAGGGCACGCCCTCCGGCGAGTACAAGCTGGATATCCGCAAGGATCCGTTCGTCAATTCGCAGAGCGTCGTTTCGGGCAGCAGCAAGGAATCCTGCTCCGCCTGCTCCGGCGTACAGACCTCTGACCTGAGCTTTGAATCCGTCCCGCTGACGATCAAGGTCGAGGAGGCTGACACCAGCGACTGGACCGATACCTACGAGATCGCGGATGCAGGTCATTACTACATCCTCGGCGATGTCTGCGGCAAGCCGGGCGATACCGTCAAGGTTCCGGTTTATGTGTTCAACGACACCGGCACAGCAGGCTATCAGGTGTTCTTTGACATCGACAAGCGGCTGACGCTGAACAAGATCGAGCGCGGCAGCGCATACAGAAATGCCGCAACGATCAACACGGATCCCGAAAAGACGCCGTATCCGTCCTATGTGTATGCAGGCTCCGATACGTCTCAGGCTGATAACGGCACAGTCCTCTGCAACCTCAATGTCACGATCCCGTCCGATGCAAAGGCCGGCGAGATCTACAAGACCAGTTTCTATCACGAGGGTCTGAACAGCTGCGAGCTGAAGATCGTGGATATCGACGGCGAAAAGCTCGACGTCACATTCTATGACGGCAGCATCACTGTCGTTGCGGACGATCAGACCTGCATCAACCGCAGCTCCGTTTCGCTCTCCGGCGCAGACCAGTACGCAAACCTGACCCTGTTCAATGTCACGGGTCCGGTCGAGTGGAAGAGCGAGGATCCCTCCGTTGCAACCGTTGACCGGAACGGCCTGATCAAGTCGGTCGGCTTCGGCAGCACAAAGGTCACTGCGACCAACAACGGCAAGGAATACACCTGCGATGTCATCGTCGGCCTGCTCGGCGACATTGACAGAAACGGTGAGGTCTCGATCATTGATGTGCAGATCGGTCTGCAGCATTATGTTGAGACATTTGCGGGCAATCCGGGCGTCTTCGGCGACGAGCTACTGCCGATCGCGGACGTCGATGCAAACGGCACATTCGATGTTGCGGACGTTCAGTACACGCTGATGTATTACGTCAACAACACTGTTTCCAAGAAGAACATCACATGGGAGCAGCTCCTCAGCAGCAATGAATAAACCGAACAGCACAACAAAACGGCACTGGTTCAGAATCAGTGCCGTTTTTTTATTATGATATCAGATCCCGGCAGGTTCATTTCCTGCCGTCCCTGCAAAGGGAGATCAGGCTGAACAGGAAAAAGACCGTCATATCCGCGACAACGATCGTTGCGCCGACCGGCGTCGAGAACAGGATCGAGAGAATAATGCCGGAGCCGGCACAGACCACGGAGATCACCGCCGAGCAGAGCATCACGCTGCGGAAGCTCCGGAACAGCCGCATCGCGGAGAGTGCGGGAAAGATGACCAGCGCGGAGATCAGCAGCGAACCGACCAGATTCATCGCCAGCACGATGATCAGCGAGGTGATGACCGCGATCAGCAGATTGTAGCCGTTCGCGTTGATGCCGCTCGCCTGCGCGAAGCTCTCATCAAAGGTGACCGCGAAAATTTTGTGATAGAACAGCAGGAACGTCAGCAGGACGATCCCCGCCATGACAACGCACAGCACCACATCGGATTTGCGCAGCGTCAGGAACGACGTTGAGCCGAACAGCGTGCTGCACACATCGCCGGAGACATTGGACGAGGACGGGAACAGGTGCATCAGCATGTAGCCGACCGCCAGTGCCCCGACCGAGATCATCGCGACGGCGGCATCACCCTTGATCTTCGTGTTCTGCCCCGTGCGGAGCAGCAGAATCGCGGAAAGCACCGTCAGCGGCAGCACAATGACCGTTTTGTTCGTCAGCCCCGTGACCGCCGCGACCGCCATCGCGCCGAAGGCCACATGCGAAAGGCCGTCGCCGATGAACGAAAAGCGTTTCAGCACCAGCGTCACGCCGAGCAGCGACGCACAGAGCGCGATCAGCAGTCCGACCGCGAATGCATAGCGCACAAACGGATAATTGCTGAAATATTCCGCCAGCTTTGCAAAGTTATGCAAGTGCCGCACCTCCCGTCTCCAGAAACGCACGGCCGATCCTGCTGTTTCGATATTCCGCAGCTGTTCCGTAAAACAGCTGCTGCTTTTTGCCGATCTGCAGGATATGCGACGCGTATTTCACGGCAGCCTGCACATCATGCGAGACCATGATGACCGTGATGCCGCTTTTGTTCAGTGAAGCGATCTGCTCGTAGAGCTCTGTCTGTGCGCGGGGGTCCAGTCCCGTGACCGGCTCGTCCAGCAGCAGCATATTCTTCGCCGCGCAGAGGGCTCTTGCCAGCAGGACGCGCTGCTGCTGTCCGCCGGAAAGATCGCGATAGCAGCGTTTTTCCAGCTTCGTGATGCCGAGCTTCTGCATCATCTCCGCCGCAAGTGCCTTTTCCTCTTTCGTATAGAACGGCCACAGTCCCGTCTTGCCGAGGCAGCCCGAGCGGACGATCTCCCGCACGGACGCCGGAAAATCCTTCTGCACGACCGTCTGCTGCGGCAGATAGCCGATACCCTGATGTGCACATACGATCTCGCCGGAGACCTGCGGCTTCAGGCCGAGCAGCGCTTTGACCAGCGTGCTCTTGCCGGAGCCGTTTTCTCCGAGAATGCAGAGATAATCCCCGGCACTGACCGTAAAATTCAGATTTTCCGCGACAATGCGGTTTTCATAGCCGAGCGCGGCATTTTTGCAGGTGATCTGCACACCCATTTTCTGTTCGCCTCCCTGCGGGAAAGGTTATTTCAGATGCGCCTTCAGCACATCGTAATTCTGCTGCATCAGCGACAGATACGTCGTGCCGTCCGCGACCTGCTGCGCCGTCACGGACTGGATTGAATTGAGCACGGCGATCTGCTGATTCTTGTCCTTTGTGTTTTCAATGATCGTTCTCGCAAGCGAGCCGTCGGAGCTTTCGATCGTATAGACCGTATCGAGCCCGAGCTCGTCCAGCTTGTTCGCAAGGAATACGACCGTTTCAAAGGCGGCCTCTGTCTCCGCCGAGCAGCCGACGAACGCCGCATAGTAATCAAGGCCGTAGTCCTCGGTAAAATAGCGAAACGGGAAGCGGTCGCCGAACAGCAGCGTTTTCTGCGATGCGCTGTCAGCCAATGCCTGAAAATCCTGATCGAGCGCGTCCAGCTTCTGCGTATACGCTGTGAGATTGGCGCGGTAATCCGCCGCATTTGCACGGTCGATCTGACAGAGCTTTTCCGTGATCTCCGCGCAGACGGTCTTTGCACGGCGCAGGGAAAGCCAGACATGCTCGTCATATTCCGGTGCTTCTTCGCCGTCCTCTGCTTCTTCCGACTCGTCCTCCGCCTGCATACCCTCCTTGACCTCCTCGGTCACGGTCTCGCCGCCGAGGACATCGAGCAGCGCGACGGTCTGCATATCCGGGTTGACGGCCTCCGCGATCGCATCCGCCGTCCACGCGTCGGATTCGCCGCCGATATACAGGAACAGATCGCAGTCCGCTACCTTCATCATATCCTCCACAGAGGGCTGGAAGCTGTGCGGATCGGCACCGCTTTCCAGCAGATAGCAGAGCTCGAAATCATCCGTATGGGAGCCGAGGATCTGCCTTGTCCAGTCATATTCCGGGAACACCGAGCAGACAATGCGGTGCCTGTTTATCTGACGCGCATTTTCGCTGCCGCAGCCGGTCAGCAGAATTGCGCCTGCCGTCAGCAATGCCGCAAGTGCCCGTTTTGTATTCTGCATATTGATGCCTCCATGCCAAATTGAAATTGAAAATCATTCTCATTTATTATACCACAAATCCGTGAAATGTCAAGAGGCAATTTCAATTTTTCTGCATACGCAAAAAACGCCGCATCCCCCGAAAGGGACACAGCGTTTTGATGACCGGAAATCAGTCAGCGGTGTACGGGATCAGTGCAACGTATCTGGAGCGCTTGATCGCGGTGGTGAGCTGACGCTGATGGAATGCACAGGTGCCGGTAACTCTGCGGGGCAGAATCTTTGCACGCTCGGTCATGCACTTCTTCAGGCGGTTGATATCCTTGTAGTCGATGTTCTGGACCTTGTCAGCGCAGAACATGCAAACCTTTCTGCGCGGTCTCTTGCTGCCGCGCTGCGGTCTCTCATGATCCATAGGCATGATACATTTCCCTCCTTTTCAGGAAATCACTGTTCTCTCAGAACGGAACCTCGCCGTCACTGAGGATCTCTTCAAATTCACCGATGTCACCGATGGAAAGCGCATCCTGCGGGGGTGCCGCGGGAGCCGGTGCATTCTGGTAGCCGTTATTCTGATAACCGCCGCCGTTCTGCTGATAGCCGCCCTGCGGTGCAGGCTGACCGTAGCCGCCCTGCTGATAACCGCCCTGCTGGGCATATCCGCCCTGCTGCTGGTAGCCGCCGCCCTGTCCGCCGTTTCCTTTGGACTCGCAGAAGCTGACATTATCCACAAACACGTTCATGCGATAATGCTTCACACCGTTATTATCGGTATAGTTGTCGTTCCGGAGCTGACCCTCGACCAGAATCATGCTGCCCTTGCTGAAATAGCGGGAAACAAATTCAGCGGTCTGTCTCCATGCAACGCAATCCACGAAATCCGCTTCACGCTCGCCCGTCTGCTTATTTGCAAACTGACGGCTGATCGCAATGGAGAATCTGCAAACCGGAACACCGGAGGTCGTCTGCCGGAACTCGGGATCACGGGTCAGACGTCCCATTAAAATAACCTTGTTCAGCATAAACCGAACCTCCTCTTTACTGGATTACTCCGTGACGGTAATCATGGAGCGCAGCACACCGTCGGTAATGTTCAGGACACGATCCAGCTCAGCCGGGAATTCCGGAGCGGATGCGAACTGTGCAACGATGTAGTATGCCTCGGTCTCGTAGTTGATCGGATAAGCCAGCTTGCGCTTGCCCCAGTCATCAACCTCGCCGAGCTCTGCATTCTTTTCGATGAGGGTCTTGAACTTCTCCCAGACAGCCTGAGCAGCCTCCTCACCCTTCGCGACGCTGATGACGATCATCAGCTCGTACTTTGCAGATACCTTCGCCATGTTTGATACACCTCCTTCTGGATAAAGCCCGTCCGTTCAGATTTCGGGCGGACAAGGAATCGGCGGGCATGGTTATACCCGGTACGGAAACCGTACCTATTTATTTTAGCAGAAAAAGGCGGATTTGTCAAGAGCAAATGCAAAAAAATCCGGATCGGGAGTTTCACGCCGGATTTGACAAAAATAGTCAAATGATGTATAATAATCGTATCGGCAGACGCACTGCGGATGCGAAGGAACATCCTGCGGCTGCCCCGTAAGGAAAGCAGGATAAAGGATGGAACATCATGCAGATCAGACTGATCAGGCCGGAAGGTGCGCACAAACAGCAGGCACTCGCGTTCCGGCAATCTTTTTTTGATGCCGGTGAAACCGTCATCCACGGCAGTGAGCTGCTTGACCGTGCAGAAAATTTTGAATCATGGCTGCTCAATGTCACGGCCAACACCGCACCGGAAACGGTCAGCCCTGACTGGGTCGTAACCGACACATTTCTGGCATTTGACGAAATCAACAATCTCATCGGAATCATTGACCTGCGTCATACGCTGAACCGGTTTCTGCTGGACTTCGGCCACTGCGGCTACAGCGTCCGGCCGGATATGCGCTGCCGCGGCTATGCAAGTGAGATGCTCCGGCAGGTCTGCACACACGCAAGGCACATCGGCATGAATGCGCTGCAGCTTTCCGTCATGCGTAAAAACGAGCCTTCTGTACGGACAATCCTCAAAAACGGCGGTGAATATCTGCGCAGCTTCGTCTTTTCCGGTGAGCCCGCCGATATTTACGGCATTACCCTGTAAAGCTTCCGGAAGCCTGTGTGCGTTTTCAGATATCTGCACAATCCCTCCTTACGTTCTATGTGAATTTTGACAAAAATCGCGGGCAGGGTTCCATTTTTCATATAAATGTGCTATAATATATATAACTGTATCATTTTCTGAACGGTAAGGGGATATTATGGACATTCAGAATTTTGCGGTCATTATTTCCGGCCTTGATGAAGAATATCAGTTCCATATCATCAGCGGCATCAATCAGTATGCCCGCGAACACCGGATCAATATTTCCTATTTTGCAGCGTTCGGCGGCATGGTGGACAGCAAACGCTTCGATATCGGTGAATACAGCATTTACAGCCTCACCGACTTCACAAAGTTCGACGGCGCGCTGGTCATCACCAACACCTTCGGTGACGCCAAGATCCGCACCCGCATCATGGAGCGCGTGCGGGAGGCGGAGATTCCCGCGGTCGTCTTTGAGACGAAGGACTATCCCGATTTCCATGACATCAGCATCGACAATTTCTCCGTCATGAAGTCGCTGGTCAATCATGTCATCAAGGAGCACGGGGCCAAAGTGCTCAATTTCGTATCCGGCCCGCTTGCGAATCCGGAGGGGCGCGCCCGCTATAACGCATTTCTCAGCGCAATGCGGGACAATCACCTCAAAATCGAGGAAGCGCGCATTTATCCGGGCACATTCCGCAGCTATGACGGCATCCGCGCAGTCGAGGACTTTGTCGCTTCCGGCCTGCCGATGCCCGATGCGATCATCTGCTCGAATGACAGCATGGCTCTGACCGTGATCTCCTCGCTGGAAAAGCTCGGCTACCGCGTTCCGGACGATATCATCGTCACCGGCTTTGACAATACGCTGAACGCGCGCAATTCCTTCCCCGCGCTGACGACCGTCAGCAGACCGCTCTTTGATTCCGGCTATCAGGCCGCCGATATCCTGTGCAGGATCCTGCGCGGCGAAGATCTGCCGACCAGCACTGTGCTGGAGGCAACACCGGTCTTTACGCAAAGCTGCGGCTGCAAGGCCAGACATCAGGATGACCTCAACGATTTCGCCAAGATCGCATACCGCCGCACGGAAACCACAAATACAAACATTCATTTGCTGAACCGTCTGACCGCGGGACTGGCCGAAGCGGAAACTGCTGACGAATGCTTCGATGTCATTGCGCATGTGATCCGCGATCTCGGCTGCGAGAAATTCAGCCTCTGCCTGACGAAGGACTGGGAGGACGCGTTCCAGGCGGGTATGCCGCTGCCGGACCCTTCCGCGTATTCTGAGCGCATGACCGCACCGCTGATCTGGGACAAGGGAGAACGCCGCAGCGTTGCGATGTTCCCGAGTAGCAGCATGTATCCGGAGCCGCTCTCCGGCGGGGGCAACATCAGCTATTTCCTGCCGCTGCATTTCGGTGAACGCTGTCTCGGCTATTACATCATCACGAACGGCGATTTCCCGATCACAAGCCTGCTCTGCCATACGCTGACGATGAACCTCAGCAACTCGCTGGAAAACATCCGCAAGCTGCTGCACATCAACAAGGCAATGGACGAGCTGAACCGGCTGTATATCATCGACCCGCTCTGCAATATCTATAACCGCAACGGCTTTTTCAACATTGCGGATGACATGTTCCGCGACAGCATCGAGCAGCACCGCCGCGTCATGCTCAGCTTCATTGACATGGACGGGCTGAAATACATCAATGACAATTACGGCCACCACGAGGGGGACTTTGCGATCCAGCGGCTGGCAGGCGTCATTCAGGACTGCTGCGATAAAAACAGCATCTGTGCGCGTTTCGGCGGCGACGAGTTCCTGATCCTCAGCGTGAATGTGGAGCGCAATGACGACATCGTGCTGGCGCGGAAATTTGCGGCAGAGCTGCAGGCGATCAATGACCTGATCCGCAAGCCGTATGCGATCTCGGCGAGCCTCGGCAGCGTGGTGATCGCCGCAGAGGAGGACGATTCGCTGTACAGCATCATCAAGCAGGCGGACGAAAAAATGTACGAGATCAAACGCCAGAAAAAGCGCGCCCGCAAGTCGGAGAAAATATAGGTATCTGCGATGCATTCAAAATGGGGGCTCCGCCCCCAAGCCCCTGCTGGGGACTAGTCCCCAGACCCCGTTATGAATAGTAAGAGGGTGCTGACAAACAAGTCGGCACCCTTTTTACATTTCGCTGCCGGTCAAGCGGTAGACTAACCATTTGCAGCCTCACAAAAGTTTGCAGGGTCGAGGGGCGGAGCCCTCGTCGCGCTCCGCAGAGCGCGAAATCCCCTGCATACGGAGGAGCTCCGAAAGGGGGAATCGAGCAAAACGCTCCGGGGGAGCGTTTTGCCGAGGGGGGGAGCCCTGCGATAGAGGGCTCCCCCAAGCGAATCCCGGAGGGATTCGCAGCACCCGCAGCACACAGGAGCGACGCCAGTCGCGACGAGTGCTGCGGGTGTTCCGGGTTCTTAGGGCTGGAAGCCCTAAGTCATGCCATGCACGCGTGCATGGCGATCCGCAGCGCGCATGAAGCATAGCGATGACGCAAGTCAGCGCGAGCTGAATGCGCAGGGTTTCAAAGGGCGGGAGCCCTTTGGAGCTGCATATGCAGCATACAGCAAAAAACAAAGGCACCGGCCGGAAAAAACCAGTACCTTCGCACAAATTAACATCATAAACAAACAACAGGCGCAGAGCTGTCCGCTCCGTGCCTGCCGTCTTTTTTATGCTTCTACGGTATAAAGCTCCGCCGCCTTGTCCTTGGTCACGACCTCGGATACGGCAGCGACCTTCACCTTCATGGTGCGCTGACCGAATGCGATCTCGATCACATCCCCGACCTTCACATCATAAGAGGCGCGCGCAGGCTTCCCGTTCACCGAAACACGCCCTGCATCGCAGGCTTCATTCGCGACCGTGCGCCGTTTCATCAGACGGGATACCTTGAGATATTTGTCAAGTCTCATTCCTTGTTGACAGCTTCCTTCAGAGCCTTCGATGCGCGGAAAGCCGGAGCCTTCTTTGCCGGGGTCGTCATGGGCTTTCCGGTGCGCGGATTCTTGGTTTCCTTCGCCTTCCGGTCGTGGATTTCAAATGTACCGAGGCCGGTCAGGTGTACCTTTTCACCCGCGATCAGTGATTCCACGATAACAGAAGTGACGAGCTCCAGTGCATCATCAGCCTCTTTTCTGGTGCAGTTACCCTTCTGCGCCAGTGCAGTAATCAATTCAATCTTGGTCATTGTTAGATCCTCCACATTGCATCTCTTTAACATTTATTATGCACCGCGCCGGTTTGATGCGCGGATTGCATCCATTTGAGATCCGGGGTTGCGCCGTAATACTTCCTGTTTGTGTTTTCTCTGCAGTCTTTATTTCTGTTTTGCAATATCCCAGTACCGGTCGAGCTCCTCGATCGGCAGGGCGGACATTTCCTTGCCGTCCGCTGTCACAAGCTGCTCCGTCTGTGCGAAGCGTCTGCGAAATTTTTCCGCTGCAGCCCGCAGCGCCGTTTCCGCGTCGATGTGCAGATGCCTTGCCGTATTCACGCAGGAAAACAGCAGATCGCCGAGTTCTTCTTCGATCTGTTCCTGCTGCCCGGACTGCATCGCCTCGGCAAGCTCGTCAGTCTCCTTGCGGATATACTGAAAAGCGTCCTCCGCGGAACGCCAGTCCATGCCGGCTCTGCCCGCGCGCTTTCCGAGCTTCTGCGCATACATCAGTGCAGGCAGTGCCTTACAGACGCCGTCGAGCGTTTCCGCCGCGGTTTTCTGCTGCTTGGTCTCCTGCTTGATGCTGTCCCAGTTCTTCAGTACCTCCTCGCTGGTATCGGCGTTCACATCTCCGAAGACATGCGGATGCCGGACCACGAGCTTTCTGCAGACCTCGTCGCAGATATCGTCAAACGTGAAATGCGACTGCTCCGCTTCGATCTGGCAGTGGAACACCACCTGAAGCAGCACATCGCCGAGCTCCTCGCGCATCATGGGAACACTGTCCGCCTCGATCGCCTCGACCGCTTCATAGCATTCCTCAAGGAAATCCTGCCGGATGCTCTGATGCGTCTGCTCCTTATCCCACGGACAGCCGTTTTCGCTCCGCAGCACCTGCATGATGAGCAGCAGATCGTCCATAGAATAATGCGGACGGCTGCGCAGGGCGGCAAGCGTTTCTTCACTCGTTCTCATATATTGTTTATTTTACCTCTTTTTCACGCAAAATGCAAGTGTTTTTGGTATTTTTCCAAAACTTTCGGCATTCATCCAAAATCCGCACCGATTCGGTTTTCCAAACTGGTAATTTATACCCGAAACTTTATAGAATCGGTCATTGTTTTTTATGGATTTTACTTCCGGTCAACAAAGCCGACCTTGCGGTAAACCTTCTGCAGCGTGCGTCTGGTGAGCCGGAATGCCTGCTCTGCACCGTTATTCATACAGGCTGTCAGATACGCCTTATCTGCGATCAGACGGTTATATTCCGCTTGCAGCGGCGCGAGGTGATCTGCAACCGCCTCACCGACTGCGGTCTTGAAATCGCCGTAGCCCTTGCCTGCAAACTCGGCCTCGATCTCCGCAAAGGTCTTGCCGGTCACAGCGCTGTAGATCGTCATCAGATTGTTGATGCCGTCCTTGCCCTCGCGGAAGCAGACCTCGGTCTCGGAATCCGTGACGGCGCGCTTGAACTTGCGCAGGATCGTGTCCTTATCGTCAAGGATAAAGACGCAGCCGTTCACGTTCTCGTCAGACTTGGACATCTTCTTCGTCGGATCCTGCAGCGACATCAGCCTTGCGCCCTGCGGCGCGATGTAGCAGTCCGGCACGGTAAAGGTGTCGCCGTAACGCTGGTTGAACCGCTGCGCGATATTTCTTGCAAGCTCCAGATGCTGCTTCTGGTCTGCGCCGATCGGCACAAGGTCCGCATTGTATGCAAGGATATCAGCGGCCATGAGCACCGGATAGGTAAACAGGCCCGCGTTGATGTTGTCCGAATGCCGGCGGCTCTTGTCCTTGAACTGGGTCATTCTGCTCAGCTCGCCGAACATGGTCGAGCAGGAGAGCACCCAGCTCAGTTCCGCATGATGCGGATTCAGGCTCTGGACAAAGGTGATGCTGCGCTGCGGGTCCATACCGCAGGCAAGCATCAGCGCAAAGGCGCGCATCGTATTCTGCCGCAGCTTGGCCGGCTCCTGCATCACGGTGATCGCATGAAGATCGGCGATCGCGTAGATACATTCATACTGCTCCTGCAGCTTATCCCAGTTCCGCACCGCGCCGATATAGTTGCCGAGCGTGAAAACGCCGGTCGGCTGGATCGCACTGAAAATGCGCTGCTTCTTCTGCTCAGTGGTCTGTTCTGCCATGTTTCCGCTCCTTTATCACTGCTTGTTCGGAACAAGCATTGCTGTCGGTGCGTTGCCCGCAGCCTTGTCCTTCATCTGTGCGGTGCGGAGCTCCGACATCACGCGCTGATACATCGAAAGCAGTACGCGCTCCTCGGGGGTCTGCTGGCCGGGGATCGGATTGACCGTTACGCGGTGAATGCCCTTGGTCGTCAGCAGGTACACGAAATGCGATCTGCTGTTCGGCAGCTCGAGCGTGCTGACCTTGTTGTCATCGCTGATAAAGCGCGCTGCATTGGAAACAAACATTCTTGCAGCCTGCACAACCCCCGGATACCGCTGTGCAGCACCGGAATAATCCTCGCCATTGCTGAAATACAGATTTGCAGCACCGTTGATATAGCAGGCCAGCGTCGTGATGACGGTCGGAGCCATCGGCATGTCCACGACGACGCCGTAAATGGTGCTCTCTGTCATAAACTGGGTGAAATTGGAGGGAGAGAGGCGCAGTGCCTGATTTCTCGTGACGAGATACGGCTTGCTGACCGGGACTCTCCGGTAAAAGCTCTGGTTTGCGTTTGCCATGATGAAAAAATCCTTTCCTGTGACCCTTGCGGGATAATGACCGAATCAAACGGTTTGGTACGGACAGGCCGTACCAATTTATTATAGCATATAATTCGGTAAATTTCAATGGGGAATGCGTGAAAATTTTAGATTTTACGCTGTATGGGCGCAAAACGGAGGCGCATCCGATCCACACGGACTGTCGGCGATCTTTCGGAAATGCCCGCGGGGTTCTACCCGCAGGCGCATGATGCATATTTATGGATACACGGCGTTTCCGCACAGATACGCCGCTTTCGCAGGAAACGGAGGGCAAAACCCGGATGAAACGGCAGTCTGTTCTGCGCGGGTCGGTCTGGCTGATCGGCTCCGCGCTGCTCGCAAAGATACTCGGTGCGGTGTTCCGGCTCCCGCTGACCGCGATGCTCGGCGGGACCGGCATGGGCTATTATTCCTGTGCCTACGGCCTGTTCCTGCCGGTATTCGCGCTGTCGGTGACGGGCATCAATACGGCGGTCTCCGCGCTGACGGCACAGGCACTCGCAAAAAACGACCCGCAGACTGCGGACCGCACCGCATCGCTGGCCATGCGGATGTTCGGGCTCGGCGGGATCCTGTTCAGCCTGCTGCTGTTCCTGACCGCGGAGCCGTTCTGCACGCTGCTGCTGCATAACCCGAGGGCGGCACTTTCTGTCCGATGCTTTGCGCCTGCGGTCTGGTTCTGCTGCGTGAACGCAGTGCTGCGCGGCATCTGCGAGGGGCACAGCACCATGCAGCCGACGGCTGTTTCACAGGTCGCGGAAGGCATCGGCCGCGCGGTCTGCGGGCTGGGGCTCTGCGGATTCGTCTGCCGGCATCCGGCAATGCTCCCGCAGGGGATGCTGCTCCCGGAGGCTGCCGCTGCCGCCGCGATCCTCGGCGTGACGCTCTCGACGGCGATCGGAACGCTGACGCTGCTGCTGTTTCCCCCGCCGCGGCGGTCTGCGCCGAAACTCCCGCCCGCGCACCGCCGGAAGAATGACCGTATGCTCCGGCAGGCGCTGCTCCGGACGCTGCTGCCGGTCGCGGCGGCATCCCTCGTGACGAACCTCACCACGCTGATTGATCTGGCATCGGCCCTGCGGCTGCTCCCGCAGAAAGCAGATGCCGCCAATTTCCTCTACGGTGCCTATACCGGCATGGCGGTCACGGTGTTCAACCTCGTGCCGTCCGTGACCAATATGTTCGGCAAGGGCGTATTCCCGGCGTTCGCGGAAAGCTATGCGCGGAGCTGCACCGCGGAGACAGGTCAGCTTGCCGAAACGGTCATCCGGCGGACTGCGTTTTTCGCGGTACCCGCAGGGCTCGGCATGACGGCACTCGCCGCGCCGCTGCTGACCGTTCTGTTCCCCGCCCGTCCGGCTGAGACCGCCGCGGCAGCACCCGCACTCGCGGTGCTCGGGATCGCGGTCATCTTCTCCGCGCTCTGTTACCCGCTGTTCTGTATGCTGCAGGCATCCGGCCACGCGGACGACACCGTCCGGATCATGCTGGCGGGCGCGGCGGTAAAGCTCGCGGGCAATCTGCTGCTGATCCCCTGCCTCGGCCTGCGCGGGATCGCGGCCTCCACTTTGCTCTGCTACGCGGTGATTTTGCTGCTGGCGGTCAGACGGTTCCGGCTGCGCACCGGCATCCGGCTCAGACTGCTCCGGCTCTGCGGGCGCAGTCTGTTTGCAGGGGTGCTCTGCGCGGGAACAGCGTATCTGCTCTGTCCCGTGCTTCGTTGCCGGCTGCCGCAGCGGATCGCGCCGCTTGCTGCTGCGGCTGCGGGCGCGGCGGTTTATTTTGCAGGGTATCTGGCGGTCCGCGGCAAAAAAGCCTTTTTCCATCTCTCCCATTGAATTTTGAATGCAAATATGTCAGCGGGTAAAAAAGCTTTGCCCCGAAGCGTTTCAAAGTGCTTCATGGCATCGTATGATTACAACTGCTAAGTTCAATCAGATTTCAGCTGCTTTTCTGCGATCTCATGTATGAAGGCCGCCAGTTCTTCGGAGTGCAGCATTGTTGAAGCATGACCGCCCTTGATGATGCGGATTTCTTTATCCGGTGCATTCAGCTGTTCAACAAATTTCTGATCTGCGCCGCAGTGACTGTCTTTATCTCCCTGCAAGACATAAACAGGCATTTCAAAATCAGTGATTCCGCACAAAGAGAACCCTACAGAAAGTCTCTCCACCGTTTCATGATGATAGTCCTCGAAACGGAACCGAAGCCAGTCGCTGAGAGAATAATATGGATTGAAAACTGCTGCCGCAGCAAGACTGAAATCAGCATCTTTTGCAATGTCAAACAGGCCTCCGAAGATATCATAGCCATACCGCTTTAACACCTTTCGTTCATTTTTCTCCGTTTCGACCGCTTTCTTTTCAAGCGCCTGATTGCTCTGGTCGTGATACCAGTCAACATAGGCGGTCGGTTCATAGTCATTCAGCAGTGCACGGTATTTCTCATCATGCTCTGTCAATTCCAGCAAAGCCTGCTTTGTGCCTTCATAGTATTTCTTTTGCAGCGCAATATCCTGTGTCGCATCATAAGGACCAAAATAGAAAAACAATTCGTAACCGTAAGTATCAACTGCCGTGCCGAAGTCAATTTCTCCTTCTGTATAATCCAGTATCGCCTGATTGATATAGTCATCGGAAAACTCGTCTAACGCAGCCGAAAGAAGTATCAGGGTATCGACCTTTTCGGGATGCCTTGCAGCATAGTCTCCTGCATACTTCGAGCCCCATGACATTCCCATGATCGTGAGTTTTTCCTTGTTCATATATTCAAGAACATAGTCGGCAACCGTATCTATGTCTTTTCGCATCAGCTCAGGCGTGATCTCAGTATCCTGCGGATCGTGCATCCGTGTTAATCCGCTGTTGCGCTGATCCCAGTTGACAATGGTATAATCCTTCGTGAGCTTCCGAAACGCAATCCAGTCAATATAACTGGCGGAATTGCCGGGACCGCCGTGCACATTCATCAGAACAGGGTTATCCTTATCCTCGCCGTAAATGCTGATCCATTGCTCCTGTCCGTTGACATCTATATACATAGATTCATTGATACCTCCGTCAGGTGTCCGGCTGTAATACAGCCTGCCGATCAAACGTACGACCAAAAGAATGATGATCAGGACAAGGAGAATCATTCCGATCCATTTGAGTATCTTCAACCGCTTTTTCATGCCGTCCCCCCCAATACGGGTTTATATTCGTAACAATTATAGCACAGCGTATCTGCGCTGTCAATATCAACGCCTTCTCTCCCATTGAACTCTTTCTGCAAATATGTCAGCGGGTAGAACCCGCCTCCGTTTTTGCTCCCAAGCAGCGCATATATTGATCCCCCAATTAAATCTTGAATCAAGTTTCAGGCGAACACAATAAAACAATGTAAAATCGACATTATCGTGAATCAGGTATAAAAGCAATTCAAGAGTTAATTGGTACAGCAATAGTATCTTTTTCCTGCCTCTATTGAACTCCATCTGCAAATATGTTATAATAACAGATAATAATTATAGTATCCGTGTATCCTTTTTATTCTCCGCATATATCAAAGCAACACCCGAAGGATACACAAAGGATACATCCGCATCGTACAATATAATCACAGAGAGGTGAATGACATGATATCCGAAATCCTGCTGGCAGAGGATGACGCGCAGATCCGCGAGGTCATCGAGGATTACTTTTCCGACAAAAGCGAGGGACAGATTCACCTGACGACCGCCGAAAACGGTTCGCAGGCACTTGCCCTCATCCGGCAGAACGAATACGATCTGCTGATGCTGGACGTCATGATGCCGGACATCGACGGCTTTTCCCTTTGCAGGGAGATCCGCGCAGGCAGCGACGTCCCGATCCTGTTCCTGACCGCCCGCGCCCGCGAGGAGGATGTGCTGTACGGCTATTCCCTCGGCTGCGATGACTACATCATCAAGCCGTTTTCGCTGGCCGCGCTGCTCGCAAAGGTACAGGTGCTGCTCAAGCGCGCGAACGGCACCGTCTGTACGCAGAGCCTTGTCTGCGGTGCGGTCTGCATGGATCTGAAAACGCTGGCCGTCACGGCAAACGGCAGACCCGTCGCGCTCGCACCGAAGGAATTTGAGCTGCTCCGCTATCTGCTGGAGCACAAGGGCTGGGTGCTCAGCCGCGACCAGCTTTTAGACCGCGTCTGGGGACAGGATTACTTCGGCAGCGACCGCGTCGTGGACAACCATATCAAAAAGCTGCGCCACGCCCTCGGCGATGCCGGAAAGCAGATCCGCACAGTGATCACGAAGGGCTATCAGATCACAGAATGACAGAATGCAAGACAAAAGGAGTGTCACACCATGAAGAAAGCAAAGGAAACAACGATCCGGAAGAAGCTGCCGAAGAAACTGCGGTTTTCAAGATTCTTCCTGCGGAGAACGCTGCCCTTCCTGCTCGCTGCCGCCGTGATTGATGTCCGCGCGCTGATCAATCTGCGCAAGAACACGATCTGCGGAGAAACCGACAACGGGCAATGGTGGGCGGAGCGCGTTGACTATTATTTCACCCCGCAGAACGGCGAATCTGAATCCGAGGCAGAAACGATCGTAAAAAAGAACGGCATTCCGGAGCTGGTCTCACGACTGACAAACAGCATGGTTCCTTCATCAGGCGTACCGTCGCCCTATTCCGAGATGTCCGTGATGCTCGTCCGGCCGGAGAAGTTCGAGTATGTAATCTCCGGCCCGCTGGTCACTCTGCTAACGGGCCGATACGAATCGGGCCAGGAAAACCAAATCATGCAGCACTATCTTGCCTTACCGGAAGAAGCTGAGCAGATCGAAACGGAAATGATCGCATACGGAAAGAAGCATATTCTGGGCACGTATTTCGTAAACAACGCGTCCTCTGATCCGATCATCTCTGTATTGGAATCGGTCAGCGAAAAGCTGAATCTGGGAAAAGTGATCCGTTTCAAAGGGCCGGCCTTTGAAAGCCATGAGCCGCTGCAGGCCTATCTCAACGATAAAGACGAGACATTCTGCGGCCTCAAATACGCATGGGTGAACGATCACGCGGATACCAGCCGTCTGGTGTATTCGCATGATGCTGCACCGGACGCCGGCAGCCGGCTTCTTACCAATCAGTTTTATAACGAACAAAAAAACGGACAGTATCGGTATAACAGGGAAGCACGTGATCAGTTTTTCAGTGAACGTCCGGCTGACGGAACAGAATTCATAAATAGTTTTCTCCCCCTGGGCTATCCTGCAAACTGCCGCGCCGGAAATCACATGCGGGAAATTGCCGCGTACATGGATGATTCGATGCCTTCATTCAAAGAACTCGCACAAACGCTCAAAACGATCATCGAAGATGAGAGCGGTACGCTGCGCAGCAATTACTACCGCGGTGATTATGAGGAACCGGCGGTGAATGGCCGGGGTGACGACGTACAGCTTTCGGAAACCGAGCTTCCATCGCCCGAGGAGAGACTGGAAACCCTCTACAGCAGGATCGGCCACCTGCCCGAAGAAACGCACGATCTGTTCGGTGTCAATTACGACCCGCCTGTGCGCGCCTTCGGCACCTATGATTACTGCAGCACCAATCAGGTCAAGCTGAACGGTGAGACCTGCTATCTGTTCCTTTACACATTCTCTGACAATCTGATGTGTGCACTTCCGCATCTGGTGTTCATGAATCTGCAGATCCTCATTCTTGCGGTGCTGATCGCACTGATCTGGGGCGCAATAGCATATTACAGAATGGCACACAGATACGAAATGGAAGAATACCGCCGCAGCCTGACCGCCGCGCTCGCGCATGACCTGAAATCCCCGCTGACCGCGATCTCCGGCTATGCGGAGAACCTGAGCAGCGGCGTGCATCCGGAAAAGCAGGCGCATTATTCGGACTCCATTCTGGAAGGCACGCAGTACATGGACAATATCATCACGAATGTGCTGGATCTTGCCAGGCTGGAACAGAATACCAGAGCGAAAAAGCAGAAGATCGAGCTGATCGCGCTGCTGAAGGAGATCAACGCGAACCGGCAGGATGAGATCGAAAGCCGGAAGCTGAATGTTGAGATCACGGGCAGCTGCACCGTCCGTGCCGACCCGCTGATGATGATGCAGGCACTGCGCAATCTGCTGGACAACGCCGTCAAGTTCACGCCGGACGGCGGCAGCATCACCGTCACCGGAGAGGGCAGCATGCTGCGCATCTCCAATGACATTGCAGAGGAAAAGGCCGCCAATGTCGAACAGCTCTGCGAGGCGTTCGTCAAGGGAGACAGTGCCCGCAGCAACCGGAAGGGCACCGGGCTCGGGCTCTCCGTCGTCAGACAGATCGCGGAGCTCAACCGGCTGCAATTCAGCCTTGAGAGCAGCGGCCACAGATTCAACGTGATCCTGCGCGGGAAGAAGGGTCTGCGGCACTGAAACACCGAAAGGGGTGACACACATGAAACAGGAAAAGAAAGCAAAGCAGGAAAAGCACGGCCGTCAGAAAAAGCAGAAGCCGCTGCGGTTTTCAGGGTTCTTCCTCCGCAGGCTGATGCCGTTCCTGCTGCTGGCAGCATTCTTCTTCACGGCTTCGGTCATCAAGGATTACCATACTGCGGACAATTTTTCCTTCACAGGGGAACTGACGGATCAGTCCGGCTGGCTCAGCTACAGCACCTTGCTGCTGGAAGACAGCAGAATATGGGAGCTCAAAGAGTCGGAATGGATCCCGGGAATCCTGCAGGAGCTTTCGTATCCCAATGCCGTTCAGTCCTATACCGATTTCTCTCTGTTGGCGTTCCGGCCGGAGACCGCCGAAATCACTTTTTCAAAGCCGACGGCAAGGATTCATGTCGTATACACGGACAACAAAGGGGAATTTGACACGAGTGTTTATTACAGCTCATCAGATGCCGAAGCGGAAAAGCTCGCGAAGGATATGCAGGCATACAGTGACGCGCACCGTCTCCGGCTTTCCCTGATCTCCAGGGCACAGAATGACCGGCTGTTCGGAAGGAATGCCATTGGTGACTTTTGGGATAGATTCAGCCTTGATGCTGTTCCGCTGCGGGCGCAGATCGACCTGCTGAAGTTCACGGCACTGGAATATGCATGGCTCGGCAGCAGCGGCGAGGTCAGGTCCTCCGTAGAGACCGCCCCAAAATCTACCGGCAGAAAAGCTGTCAATTACCCTTTTAAGATCGAAAACGGCCGCGCATACCGTGACAAAAGCGCCGGAACGTGGGATATGCCCGCAAATGCGATCTATCTGAACTACTTTACTGTTTACGGCAGCCCTTCCGACTGCAAAGCCGCTGCGATCACGCAGGAAGCAGCCGACCGCATGGGCGTATACCGGAAGCTGCTTTCCGATACGCGTCAGGTGATCGAAGACATCGCACAGGATGAGACCGGCACAGCACTGGAACAGTATTATAAAAATGAGAAGAAAGAAGCAAGGTACCGTACGATCCTGAACGGCGGAACAGAAAGTTCTGTTCCGTCACCGGCGGAAAAGCTGGAGCAGCTTACGGAAAGAAGCCTCTACGGCGCAGAGGATGAAGCGCATGAGATCATTCAGGAGCTGGAAAAGGATCCGGAAAACCGCTGGATCCGCTATTACACGACAACACGGTGTTTCACACTGCCGGATGATACACGCTTCTCCGTGCTCGCTGTCCAGACGCTGGACATGCGGAAATATCTGCTCTCGGGCATCATCTTCTACTTCATCAAGTATCTGATCCTTGCGCTGATACCTGCTCTGATCTGGACGATCCTCTTTTATCCGAGAGCACGCAGACGCTGCGACGCGGACGAATACCGCCGCACCGTGACCGCCGCGCTCGCGCATGACCTGAAATCCCCGCTGACCGCCATTTCCGGCTATGCGGAAAACCTCGACAGCGGCGTACACCCGGAAAAGCAGAAGCATTATACGGCATCCATTCTGGAAAATGCCCGGTATATGGACAGCATTATCACACAGTCGCTGGAGCTTTCCCGAATGGAGAAGGATCTCGTCGCAAAAAAGCAATGGGTCGATCTGATCCCGATCATGCAGGATCAGCTCGGACACCGGCAGGATGAGCTCGGCGAACGCGGGATCAAGGCGCAGATCACGGGCAGCTGCTGCTTCTATGCAGATCCGAGAATGATGCTGCAGGCGGTGCGCAATCTGCTGGACAATGCCGTCAAGTTCACGCCGGACGGCGGCAGCATCACCGTCACCGGAGAAGGCCGCGCAATGCGTGTCGTCAATGACATCAATGCGGAAAAGGTCGAACGCATCAACGAGGTCTGCGAAGCGTTCGTCAAGGGCGACAGTGCCCGCAGCAACCGCAAGGGCACCGGCCTCGGGCTCTCCGTGGTCAGACAGTCCGCAGAGCTCAACAAGCTGCGGTTCCGCGTACAGAGCAGCGGGCATACCTTCACCGCGCTGCTGCGGGACAAGCCGCTGCTGTTCCGGCGCATCCGGTTCGGGAAGATCAAACCGCTGTAAGCACACAAAAAAGCAGCCTGACATTCCGTCAGGCTGCTTCTCTTTTATCAGTTGCTGCCGCTGCCGGCAAGCATCATCAGTGCAAGGAACACATCCCACGTCATGTTCATGTGCCCGAGCGTATTGACAACATAGTAGCGCAGGATGAGCTGAACGTCCTTGACCGACAGCTCCCCGTCGCGGTCAACGTCCACCGCTTCGGATTCATAAACGCCGAGCCTGCTCTTGCCGAATGCAAGCTGCTCCACATACGCTTTCAGCGCGAGCTGTGCATCCTCGACGGAAACCACATTGTCGCCGTCGAGATCGCCGCGTGCAAGCGGTGCGGTCGCGGCAGGCTGTGTCGTTGTCACGGCCGTTGTCGTGACCGGTGCGGTCGTCGCCGCAGCAGTCGTCGTGACCGTAACTGTCGTCGTGACCGGTACTGTCGTCGCGGCCGGCACTGTTGTCGTGACCGGCACTGTCGTTTCAGATGCCGCAGTCGCGGAAGCAGGTGCCGTTGTCTCCGGTGCAGAAGTCACAGCCGTCGTGGTGACTGTCACTGCAGTCGTCGCCGGTGCAGCAGCCGTTGTCACTGCTGCCGTTTCCGCAGGGGCTGCCTCTCCGATCGCACGGAAGGTATAGCCGTATGTTTCGGCATATTTCTTTGCAGAGGACTGCTTTTCGCCGCAGATCACTGCACCGCGCACGCCGTACTTGTTTGCAAACACCTGATCGTTCTTGAAAATATCGCACTCCGGATTGCGGACTGTCACGCTTCTTAATGCCTCACAGCGATAGAATGCATCCGCGTCAATGCTTTCGATTTTCATCGGGATATCGACGCTTATCAGCTTCGTGCAGCCGTAGAACGCCTGCTTCGGGAGCGCGTTGAGCGATTCCGACAGCGTCAGCTTTTCGAGTGCCTCGCATCCGAGGAACGCATATTCTCCGAGCGTTTCCAGTTCATCCGGCAGATTCAGCTCTTTCAGAGCCTTGCAGTCGCGAAACGCATTTGAACCGATCGTCGTCAGGTTTCTGCCGAAACTGATCATTTTCAGCGCCGTGCAGCCCTGGAATGCGCTGTTGCCGACGGAAGTCGTACCGTCACCGATTGTCAGGCCGGAAAGCGAACCGCATTCATAGAATGCATATCCGCCGATATTCGCCACATTCTCCGGGACCTTGATCTCTGTCAGGGCACTGCACTGTCTGAATGCCTCATACGGGATCGCGGTGAGGCTGGCGGAGAGCTCCGCAGTTTTCAGCGCGGTGCAGTTTGAAAATGCACACTGATCGAGCTTTACGACGGAATCCGGCAGCTTGATCGCAGTCAGCTTTGCACAGCCGTTGAAGGCATTTGCGCCGATCGCGGTCAGGTTTTCCGAGAGCTTGCAGCTTTCCAGCGCAATGCAGTCGGAGAAGCAGGCATTGCCGATGCTCACGACCTTATCCGGTATTGTGACGGCCTTCAGCGAACTGCACTCCTGAAATGCACAGGATTCGATCCCGGTCAGTGCTGCAGGCAGCTCTGCCTTCTGCAGACTGCCGCACTGATAAAAAGCAAACGCACCGATATTTTTGATTTTTTCCGGCAGCGTGATCTCCTTCAGGCTGCTGCACTTGCTGAATGTGTAAACCGGGAGTGCCTCCAGCTTTGCGGAAAGCTTCGCGGTCGTCAGCGCAGAGCAGCCCTCAAAGACATTCATTCCGATCGACGTCACGGAAGCCGGCAGCGCGATCTTCGTCAGGCTTCTGCAGCCGGAAAAAGCCTCAGAGCCGATGGTCTCCAGTCCGTCATAAAGGTTTGCGGCCGTCATTGACGAGCAGCCTGCAAATGCGGACATACCGATCGCTCTGACCGTTTTCGGCAGCTCCATTCTGACAAGCGCAGTACAGTTCTCAAATGCGGATTCCGCGATCACGGTCAGTCCCCCGCCGATGCCGACAGTCGCAAGTCCGCTGCAGTTTTTGAAGCACTCCTTGCCGACCTGCTTCACGCTGTCCGGCATATAAATGCGTACCAGTGCGGTACAGTCGCGAAATGCGCCTGAACCGATCTGCGCAATTTTATCGTTCAGCTTCACAGCCGCAAGGCTTTCACAGTCTGCGAACGCATTTTCCCCAATTGCGGTCAGACTGTCCGGAAACTCCACGGAAGTAATCTTTTTGCAGCCGCTGAATGCATTGTCAGCGATCGCCGTGACGGGCTGCCCGCCGAACTGCTCAGGAATCCTGACAACACCGACTTCTGTTTTATCATAGCCGGTGAGAACGGCATGGTCAGCATACTTCTGATAGGTAAACGCTCCTTCCGTGCCGGATTCAAAATCAGCGGCAGCGGCAGAGAGCCCGGTCTGCATGATGCACTTCTGCGGCAGCGCACAGCTGCCCCCGAATGCAAACCCGCATTCGGCAGAAAGCATCACTGCTGCCGTCAGCACGGCAGTGAGGTTCCTTGCCTTTTTCATGATGTTTCAATTCCCTTCCCTTCATGCATCGTTCCGGAAAAACGCAAACCGGAACAGCATGATTATAGCACAAAATGCGGAAGATAAGCAAGTTTTTCAGCGTTCTTTGTAAATTTGCATAAAAATGGCACCGCAAAAACTGCAGATTCATGTTTACTGTCTGCAATTTTTTGTTGATATAATACAAAGCTGTTTCATGCATAAAACCGAAAAAATGAACCATACTATCGCTGAAAGCCGGTCGGGAGAAACGGCCGGTCCGCTGAATAATCCGCCCGGAACGGGGATTTTTTACGAAGAAAGGCGATATCTATGAAACAAGCAAAGCAAGCCGGAATGTCCGGCAAGGGATTTTACGCCGCGCTGTCCCTGAGCGTCGCAATGGTGGGTGCGGCATGCTGGTACGCATGGTCGGAGGCGGACAGGCTGCGTCCGGATGCCAAGCCGCAGAGCAGCATCACCGCGGAGGAGCACAGCCCGCGGATGACCGCACCGGTACAGACCGCGCCGGCCGTCACACAGCCGCCGGTCACACAGCCCGCACGGGAAGCGGACGGCGCGGAAAAAGCCGCCGCGATCCTGCGGCATGAAACGCAGCCTGTCACGGAGGCACCTGCCGTCACCGCCGGAACCGCAGCGGTGCCCGTGCCGGAAATCACACAGAATGCACCGCTGCTGCCCGTCTCCGGCAAAACGGTTCAGCCGTTCAGTCAGGGCGAGCTGGTCAAATCCGGCACGACCGGGATCTGGTCCACACACAACGGCACCGATCTGGCCGCACCGCTCGGCACGGAGATCCTCTGCACGGAGGACGGCACCGTCACCTTTGCCGGCAGAGACGCCCTGTTCGGCGTGACCGTCGCCGTCCTGCATGAAAACGGTGCCGTCACGCGGTACTGCGGCCTGAATGAGAGCCTGAACGTACAGGCAGGCGATATCATTCAGCGCGGTGCGGTGCTCGGCACGATCGGCGATACCAATGAAGCCGAACGCAATGCGGAACCGCATCTGCATTTTGAGGTGCTGCAGAACGACCGCTATATTGATCCGGACAGCTATTTCACCGGGGCACTGTCCGTACAGCATACAGAACAGTGAGCAAGATCAGCCGCCGTATTTCCGGGTCACATCCGGAATGCGGCGGCTGTTCTCTTGACAGATCGGCGAAACTGTGATATCATCTGAATATGCGGATCGGCATATCCGCGAATCCGATCTCAGGAGGAATCACAATGCGGTACGGACCGAAAACCGTGACAGATAAAACCGGACGGGAGATTATACTCCGGAACGCAGAGCCGGAGGATGCGCCGGAGCTTCTGCGGTATCTGAAGATCACTGCTGCCGAGACTCCGTTTCTCGTGCGGGAGCCCGGAGAGATCACGCTCACGGAGGAACAGGAATCGGAGTTTATATGCAATAAGCTTGCGTCCGAACGGGAGCTTCTGCTGATCGCTTCGGCAGACGGAAAGCATCTCGGGAACTGCTCGCTCATGCAGATCGCAGACCTCAAGAGATGCAGACACCGCTGCGGCATCGCAATTGCGCTGTATCAGGAGGCCTGCGGCAAAGGCATCGGCAGAGCCATGCTGAACGCCGTGCTCGACGCCGCAATGGATGCCGGCTATCAGCAGGCAGAGCTCGAGGTCATCGCGGAAAATCAGAATGCGATCGCCCTGTATGAATCGCTCGGCTTCCACATTTACGGCCGGATGCCCGACAATATCCGGTATGCTGACGGCAGCTTTGCGGACGCCTACTGGATGATGAAAAAGCTGTAAGCACAAAGCCCGGACACGGTCAGACCGCATCCGGGCTTTTTCATGTTCTGTTATCCGGCGCAATCAGCCGAGCTTTTCGCTGTAATGCGTCAGGCTTTCCTCCGGCAGATCAAACAGGATGCGGTCATTGGAATAGTATCTGTACGGCGTATAGACCAGCTTCATTTCCTGCCACGAGGTCGGCGCGTACACATACACATAGCCCTTGATCGTCTCGCCCGGTGCGACCTCCTGGTTGAAGCTCGTCAGATTACTGCCGATCTTGGAATAATACTTTCTCGCAAGAACCGCTGCGGAAACATCGCGGACTGCATTGTACGACTCCTCACCGTCGATCAGCATCTTGAAATGCGTCAGCGTCTGGCAGTCGATCTTCTTGTCTGTATTGTTGACAACGGTCATCTCACAGACCAGTACGCGGTACGACGCCTTGTTGACGTCATCCAGCTCGATCGCCTGATCCAGCGTCACGGTCAGCTTATCCTCAAAATTGAGTGTCTCACCAATCTTTGCCTCGACGTCCTTGCCCGGTACGTCGTCCGGAACCGGGTTCTCCGGAACCTCCGGCGTATAAACGCTGTCGATGAATTCCTCCTCCGAGCTGACTTTGCTCTGCGTACCGCAGCCGGTCAGTCCGGCACCGGCCGCGCATGTAAGTGCTGCTGCCAGCACCAGCGCAGCATACTGACGAAATTGTTTCATTTGATATCGTTCCTCCAGATTATTTTTCAGCATCAGTTACCCTCTCGATGCATTCTTCCTTATTATAGCACAGTTCCTGAAAAAAAGCAAGTGCACCGAAGCAGATATTTACGCGGGGCTCTGCTCCTGCTCCGCCAGCCAGCCGGTCAGTCCGGCGTACAGCGTGAACGCGACCTGCTTCTGATAGTCCGGATCGGTCAGACGGGCAGCCTCCTCCGGATTCGAGAGAAAACCGCATTCCGCCATGACCGTCGGGTGCTTGCAGAAATAGCAGAGGAACAGTTCCTTGCCGCAGCGTTTGATCTCGCGGGTGTTCTCCGGCTGCAGCTGACTGCGGAACGCCTGCTGCAGGGCCTCCGCCAGTGACTCGCTCCTGTCGTTCGTCTCGGCATAGAACATCTGCGCACCGCTGTATTTCGGGTCGGTAAACTGGTTCTGGTGGATCGACAGGCAGACTGCATCATCCGGCGCGTTCATCGCCGCAAGCCGGTTATCCATGTCGGAGCTTTTCTGCGCGGCGATCCCTTCCACGCCCTTGTCATGCATGGAGCGGTCGCTGTCCCGCGTGACGCGCACCTCGTAGCCCGAAAGCGTCAGCAGCTCCCGCAGCTCCAGCATCACCGCAAGATTGATCCCCTTCTCCGGAACGCCGTCTGCCGTGGAGCAGCCGCCGTCAATGCCGCCGTGTCCGGCATCCAATACGATGACGGGTGTTCGCTGTGCCCCCGTTTTCCGGACGGCAGGCAAATCTGCTGCCCGCATCATGACCCGGTGGATTCCCGCAATGCTGACCGTCAGCATCAGGAACAGGAACGCGCTTTTCCGGACGATTCGCTTTGTTACTGCATCCATATCATCACCTCTGATATTCGTTAGTAGAGATGTATGCGGGAACCGGGCAGGATATGATAAAAGCAGCTGCAAGTTAAGCATTTCGCATTTTAGCATCAGGTCTTTCAGCAGCAACCACGCTCTCTTCCGTATCAGCAATATCCGCAATTGCCGTCGTTCGTGATAATAGTGGACATACGTTTAATAATTACAGAACTTCGGGATTGCTCTATTCAAACGTACCGGCTAACACCAACGGATCTTACAAAAATATGGGCGGCTATTGGATCTGCTACAATTATGAAAGCATCAGCTTCGTCAATTTCTACTATAAGTCAGGTTCTTTGGGCAACGGTTCCGCATATGCCAAATCGTGGGATAATGGGGAAAAACCTGGTCGTTACTATATCAACAATAACCACGTTTACCACGATTGTGTTATCAATTGCAACGGTTCCTCAAGATACAGTTCGACTTTTCTTACACCTTTAACGACTCAAACGCCGATTCTGACCGCAAAATTCAAAAATAACGGCGCATATTATAAAGGTACGGCCTATTGGTCGCTCGTTTAATGAACCACAACAGAACAGGGGTATCATCCGATACTCCTGTTCTGCATATCTGCGTCACGGGGATCGCTCATGAAACTTTCAAAATATATCACTGCAATTCTGTTTTATGCAGTTTTTATCCTGCTGCTGATCACAGCCGGCAGCATCTGCAACGGAAGATTTGACTATCAGATTATTTCAGTTAATCCGGAGCAGACGGCAGATTCCGGCGTCATAGCAGCAGCCAAACAGCATCAGGTCCTGATGTATACGGCACACAGGAGCCCGAGCTCTGCTATTACACGGATAAAGACAGGATCTCCGATCTGCAAAAGCATTTCGGGATCAAAAACGGCAAAACAAGAACATTGTTTTCATTTCCCAGAATGTCCGGTTTGCGCCATGGGAAGAACTGGATCCGGACACGGCTGAATAGCTGATAAACTGGTATCTGATCGGACCGGAGGAAAACTGCAAGGCCTGTATCCGGGAGATACGGAACATCTATACGCTGGACAGCTTTGCTGCCGATGAGGACAGCTTTCTGAAGATCCTTGCTGCGATCCTGATCGTGATTCTGGTCGTTCTGCTCTGCTGCTATATGGATGCAGCATTCGAGAAAAAGGAAATTGCTGTCAGGGTCATTCACGGAGATTCCGCGCTCCGCTATTATCTGAAACTGACCCTGACGGATATCGCTGTTTTCTCTGTGATCTTTATAGCAGGACGGCTCCTGCAGCAATGCTTTACGCAGATCTACAAGCCGTATCAGTACCTTTACTGCCTGACGATCCCTTTTCTGCTCGGGATCTGTCTCGTCAATCTGCATATTCTGCATATCCGGCCGAAAGGCGGTGCATTATGATCCGCATCGAAAATCTGAAAAAAGCGTTTGACACGCATGTATTTTTCGACGGTTTTTCGCTGGAGATCCCGGACAAGGAATTTGCGGTATTTACCGGCGCGAGCGGCTGCGGCTAAATGACGCTGCTCAACATGATCGGCGGCATCGAGCCGGCAGACAGCGGCGAGATCATTGTCGATGATCTGAACATCACGAAAACAAAGAATCTGAAAACGTATTTCCGGCAGTATGTCGGGTTCCTGTTCCAGAATTTCGCGCTGGTCGAGAACAAGACCGTAGAGGAAAACCTGAAAATGGTGCGCGATCAGGCACGCAGCAAGGTTTCCATGAACGAAGCACTTGACCGCGTCGGAATGCTCGGCAGGGAGAAGCAGAAGGTTTTTTCGCTCTCCGGCGGTGAGCAGCAGCGCATCGCACTAGCGCGGCTCATGATGAAGCAGTGCAGGGTCGTCCTGGCGGATGAGCCGACCGGCTCACTGGACAGAGCCAATGCCGAACAGGTCATGCGGATCCTTAAATCGTTCTTGGGCATGGGAAAGACGGTTATCATGGTCACGCATGACCCGACGCTCATTGATGATTCCATGCGCAGAATCGTCCTTGAAGGGGCAAAAGCTGCCGGGAACAAGTGCGTATGATAAAGCGAGGAAAAGCCGCAAACAGTCTATACGCCCCTGCCGAAAGAAACACTTACAAGAAAACGAGCATCGTTCCTGCACGGGGCGATGCTCGTTTTTTCAGTTCCGCGGCTTTTTCCGTACAATGCGCTTTGTTCCTGCATCCATATCATCACCTCTGATATCCGTTCTCAGAGATGTATGCGGGCGGGATATGACAGGACGGAAGCCTGATATTGTTTATTGCATCAGCACCATCTTCATCATAGAAAGATCGTGCGCATCAAGCCGGTTATCCGCACTGAGATCCGCCGCTTTCCAGTCCTTCAGTTCGGTATCCGGTATATTCAGCAGCCATTGCTGCAGCAGGACGGCATCCGCGGAATCGAATTTCCCGTCTGCGTTCACATCGCCCGCAGGACGCTCCGGCTGTGTGCCGTCAAACGGGATCACCGCAGAGCCCCTGAGCTTTCCGCTGTCCTTTGCCGCAACGATGACCGCATACGACTGCCCCGTATCCGGGTCTTTGACATAGGCGGCCGTGAAATCATTGCCCTGTTCCGCTTCGGTTTCCTCACCGGTCTCCGGGTCGGTCAGCGTGACCGTGACTGCCGGTGCAGCGGAACTGTCGTTTTCCAGTGCCGCACAAACCGCCGCATCCTTTGTGCCGGAGAGCGCATCCGCTGCAAACGTGGCGGTATGTCCGCAGTCGGCACATTGCAGCGTGATGCTGCCCGCCGTTTCGCCGTCCGCCTGCTGCATGCTCACATATTCATAGTTGTGCTTCGCCATGAACCGGACGTTTTGTATCCTGTTTCTGTGCATATCCGGTTCGAGCTGGATTTCAAACACGACAGCCGGTGCATCAAACTCGCTGACGGTATACAGCCAGGTATCGTAGTCAAACGGCAGCTCCGCCTCGCCCCGCAGGTACATCCGGAAGAATCGTTCCTCGTCAATGTTGAATTGATCAATGCGCAGCGCGATCTCGTCGCCGACTTCCAGATACTCCGTTTCCGGGCGGAACAAGGTTCGCACCCAGCGGTCATCGCTGCGGCTGATCCTGAAAAGGAGCACCTGATAACCGTCCGGATCATCATGCGGAACCCGCAGACCGCATTTCGTACAGACATCGTAAACATTGCCCGCTGCATCCTGCTCTGTCTGCGCCATTTCATGCGCCGCCTTCCGCTTCACGATGTCGGTCTGCTCCGGGTGTTCCAGATCAATGCTGTAAAAGCGGATGTCGGATTGCTCCCATGTGTACCAGTACAGCTTCCCGCCGGAAACGACCGGTTCGCAGTCGGAAAGGCAGCCTTCCAGCTCATACTGTTCGCCGCTCAGTGCACCGGTCCCGTCTGTAAAGACATAGTGAACCTTCTCTCCGTGCTGCCACAGAAGCAGAAAACGGTCATTGCCGACCGGCACCAGGAACGGATTGCCGCCGCTCACACCGTCATCGGGATAATCCGTAACAGCAGTTCTTACAACATTTTCCTGTGTCAGATCATCCTTCGGAACGGCTGCGATCATGATATTCCGTGCCGTTTCCGATTCACGGAACGTCTGACTGACGGCAAGATCGTACCAAAGATCCGGATTGATTTCATTGTACGCCATAATATAATGCGTGCTGCTCTGCACAAATCCGCCGACCGCGACGCCGGTATCATTCAGGATCCTCATATCATCGAGGTCTGCATCCTTCGGGTCTCCGTATTCCGCCATGTAGACAGAACCGTTCCGGCCGGAGGAGGACAGGCGGTTCAGCGCCACGGCACGCGGGTAGCCGTCGCCGTGATTCAGCATCACGATATCGTCCTGATCGAGCAGCACAAACTGATTGAAGGAATCTGTTTCCCGCAATCGCAGGAAATATCGCGGGCTGCACAATCTCCGGCGTGTGCCTGTACTCTGCTTTTCCATAACTGAAACGAGGGAGCCTAACGGCTCCCTCAAATCATATACATTTGCATGATGCCTGCCGTTGGTTTCCGGCCTCCTGCTTCAGCAGTTCCGGTGCCGCCGTAAGCGAGATTCCACACAGAGCAGAACATCCGCCAAACGCACCGCCTTCGATCGTTTTCACGCCTTCCGGGATCGCAGCTTTCGCAGATTGGTACAGCCGGAAACAGCAAGACTGCGCCTTGTCTCAAATGCTGTCCGCATGTTCCGAAATCACATTGCCGGATCTGTCAAATTCAACCGTTCGGCTGTGCTTTCTGTTCGGAGAATAGATCACAGCCTTTTTCAGCACACCGCCCTGCTCACGGAAACTCGCATCAAATGTTTTGATATGCCGGTGTGCAGCTTCATGCTCCGGTGAGGAAAAATCAGGATCATAATGCGGATTCAAAGCGAATCTGACCAGTTTCCCTTCTGCGTCAAATTCACACTCCGAAATGAAGCTGTAATGTGACGGAGACAGTTTTCTGATCAGCCGGATCTCGCCGTTTTCATGCAGCAGCACTTCAAAAGCCGGATCCGGATGATCGAAGTCATAATCTGCAAATAGGGTCGGCCGAAACGACACCCTTACCTTGACAAGCCTGCCGGATTCATCGTATTCTTTTGTCTTTTCGTATCCCGGCACACGTTTTATATACTCCTCAACCGTTTTCTGTAAAACACCGTTTTCATACCATTGGAAGCAGCTGTATTCTTCTGCGTTCTCCTCTGTATTTTCATACGTGAAATGCGCCATTCTGCCCGAATCAGGATAGAACGAGACTCCGACACCGTAAGGATAACCGTTTTTGTACTCCTGATATCCGCTGTATTCACCGTCTTCCGTCCGTAAATATGCCACGCCGTTATAAGGCTTGCCGCCCTCATCCAGCGGCTTATCAAGCCATTGTCCGTATTGATAAACGCCGTTGTCATCAATATAATATTCATCCACCAGCTGATCGTCAGGCATTCCGTGCTCCAGCACATATTCCTTCGGCAGCAGGTACTTCGGGATTTCTTCCTGTTTCAGCATATCATCACCTCTTTGGTTCCGTTTTTATCACGTTTCCGCAAAGCAGCGCGGAAAAAATACTTGTCGGCAGCATAGCACTTCATACGCTTCCCGCGCAGATATTCGCGCCCGAATACATCTCACGGATATCCGCTTTCGGTTTATGCGCAGAGCATGACAGACGCATCCGTCAAACAATCCACCGGCCCGATATGCAGCACGCCGCTGCATACACATCATTGCTTATTATACTATACCATATAATACAGGAAATTTCAATGGGCAGGGAATTGCAAATTATGCAGTCATATCGTCGATCGTATCCGGAATATTTATACTGATTATTTTTGCGGGAATTGGCGCAGAATGACAGCACCGGTTCTTTGAAAGAGAAATCTCAGAAATACATCCTTTGATCCGGTGCGCAGTTCGGCTAGCAGAAAAGTATGTAATTACGATAAAAAGCGCAACACGCGGCACCGTGCGGTGCGCTTTCTCCGCTGAACCAGATTTCTGTTTTTTTTCGTAATTTCGTTGCTTTCATTATAGCATAATTTTCTGTTTTTATCAAGTTCGGAAAAATGGACTGTATCCTACGGAAGACCGGAATAAACCGTTTTCTGATGAAAGCATCCGCAATTTACAATGCGTCCGCACTGTTTATTTGCGTTATGTTGATTATATTTATGCATACCGACAGTTTTGCATCAAATAATTGCGGTTGCCTTGTCTAACTGCCGAAAAAATGTTATAATAATAATTAAAGATACCCCCTGCTTTTTTAGATTCAGAATGAGAGAAAGGAACTTTTTCGGATCAGGCAAACAGAGACAAAACCGGACTGATGTGCATGACACGGTGATTGGTGCATTGTAAAATTCGTAAATCGGAATATTTTTTTGGAGGGGCAAATTTTATGAAAATTCAAAAAGCGTTCAGTGCAGTCTGCGCATTTGTGATGTCAGCTGCA
Organism: Ruminococcus sp. Phil11; assembly: GCA_001940925.1. Lineage (GTDB taxonomy): Bacteria > Bacillota > Clostridia > Oscillospirales > Ruminococcaceae > Firm-04. Next base: position 126,587 of record MSGZ01000024.1, on the reverse strand, counting down.
CTCCTTCCGCGGGTTCTGCTTGTACCTGAACTTTCGGAGGTCTCAGCGGCAGAGAGCGGACCGGTCAGTTATTACGGTCAGCTTCAGACCAGCGGAAACAGGATCATCGGTTCATCATACAATGAACCGGTGCAGGTCAAGGGAATGAGCTTTTTCTGGAGCAACTGGCAGGGGCAGTACTGGAACAGCGGCACCGTTGACCGGATGGTCGATGAATTCAAGTGTGAGATCCTGCGCTGCTCGCTCGGTGTAGACGATCAGGGCTCGATCTACAGCGGCGGAGACGTCGGCGCGCTGCGCTCCGTCATGGATGCGGCGATCGCAAAGGATATCTATGTGATCGTGGACTGGCATTCGCACGGTGCTCATAATAACACGAATGCAGCGAAAAGTTTTTTCTCCGAGATCGCGCGTGATTACGGAAAATATGACAACGTGATCTTTGAGCTTTACAACGAACCGACACAGGTCTCCTGGTCTACCGTGAAAGGCTATGCCGAGCAGGTGATCCCGGAGATCCGCAAGTATTCGGACAATCTGATCATCGTCGGCACTCCGACATGGTCTCAGGATGTCGATGCAGCCGCAAATGATCCGATCAATGACAGCAATGTTGCTTATGTTCTGCATTTTTATGCCGGCACGCACGGCGGCGATCTGCGCGGAAAGGGCGATGCGGCACTCAGCAAAAATGCAGCAGTCTTTGTATCCGAATGGGGAACGGTCAATGCGGACGGTGACGGTGCCGTCAATGTCGGATCGACAGAAGAATGGCTTTCATGGATGGATTCCAACAAACTCTCCTGGTGTAACTGGGCGATCAGCAGCAAGGCAGAGGGTTCCAGTATTTTCGGCGGAGACGGCAGCTCGCTGACAGATGCCGGCAACTATCTCAAAAAGATCCTGAATGCACATGCTGAGAATGCAGTATGGCGCACAGTGCCGAAAAGCGGCACCGATCCTGACCCGCAGACTGCAACGACCACTCCGCAGACGCAGAACAGTGAGCGGCTTTCTCTGTCCGGCTCCGGCAATGCGGTACTGGAAGCTGAAAACTATACTTCCATGAGCGGCGTGGAGTTGGAGGACTGCGCACAGGGCGGAAAGAATGTCGGATTTATTGAAGCAGGAGACTGGATGAGCTATGCGATCTCTGTGCCGCAGGCGATGAAATATGAGCTGACGCTGGATGCTGCATCTGAATACGGCGGAGGACAGATCGCATTCTCCTGCGGCAGCAATACGCTCGGTACGCTCAATATTCCGGCGACCGGCGGCTGGCAGAGCTGGCAGCAGTTCAAGGTGACGCTGGAGCTTCCTGCCGGAGAATCCGATCTGAAGCTGAATGTTCAGCAGGGCGGATTCAATCTTGACAGGATTACATTCACTGCAGTCGGCGGGCAGGCATCCGGCGGAGATATCAACCGGGACGGCAATGTGTCCGCGGCGGATGCCGTCATGCTGTGCAAATATCTGATCGGCAATGAGCAGCTGAACGACGAGCAGGCCAAGCAGGCTGATCTCGATGACAATCAGGTGATCAATGTCATTGACCTGACGCTGCTGAAGCGGATGCTTCTCAGACAATAACCGAATCATCACAGAAAGAGGGTGCCCTGCTGCGCAGGGCACCCTCTTGATTTCACTGCTTCAATATCGTTCGGGCGATCTGATATTCCGGTTGATCCGCTTTGTTGCTGCATCCATATCATCACCTCTGATATCCGTTCCCAGAGATGTATGCGGGGAGCGGGCGGGATATGAGCGTCAGCAAACTTTTTCCCGGATTACAAATCTGTAATTCTGTACACAGCCGCGCAAAAGCAGGCTATAATAAAAAAAGGAACCGTCCGGATTGATAATCCACAAAAGTAACTTTTTCTGAACGCGTTATTTCTACCGGTGATAGTTTGCAAATCATATCGCGCCTGCAGCATGAAAAATGTTATAATATTAAAAAGCAGCGATCCGAAACAAACGTTCGGAAAATCATCGTAAAATATTATATATCCGACTTTTCATGAAATGCCTCACCGCAATGCAGTACAGAAACAAAACAAAGTTGCTTTGTCTTATCTTGCCGGTATCCGTATGCCGCCGGACCGCCCACATCCGGCAGTACACGGTTCAGGAATCAGAATGCATAGTGGAGGTGTTGTATGAGAATGCATCCCGATGCCGCCGCCGTTTTCAGACCGGCTGCGGCAAACGCGCATCGTCCGAGGGATTCAACAGCCGGCTGCCGTACCGAAAGAGCAGGTCTGCCGGAAACAGAGAATCCCGTTTCGATCAGGCCGGTGAATCTGCCGTTGTTTCAGATACAGAAACATGAAAAGTATGATTTCAGGAGGATAATACGATGAGAAACAGCAAAGCATTGCATAAAACGATCAGCTTTGTGCTTGCGCTGACAGCATGCTCAAATTGCATGTTTGCAAATGCAGGCAGCCGGTTTGCCGGCGAAGCATTCCTGACTGCGTTTGCAGAGGAAGCAGAAGAAGCGCAGGAGTTCGGGATCGACAAAACATTTCTGTCTGCCGGAGATTATCTGATTATCAGAAATCCGGACGGATACGTGCTGAAGGTGTTTGCTGACGGTCACGAATTTCCGGCAGATGATTTTCTTCTGACAGAGGATTTCTATGAAAAGTGGATCACCGTCAAGGCTTACAACGGCGAAAGCGAAGAACCCGTTGCGGAGGACAAGGTGTATTTCAGCCGCCTGCCCGTCATCTACATCGACACGAAAGACGGCGAGCTCCCGCCGCAGAATGACAAGTCCAAAAAGATCGACGGAAACATGTACATCCAGAATAACGAGTTCGCGAATAAACCGGTCTACAGCGGCAAGATCACGCTGCAGGGACGCGGAAACACCACATGGCAGTGGGAAAAGAAGCCGTACAAGATCAAGCTTGACGCAAAAACAGATCTCTACGGCATGGGCAAGAGCAAAAAATATGCACTGCTTGCGAATTATCAGGATGAAAGCCTGCTGCGCAATACGACCGCATCTCTGCTCTCGGAGGAGCTCGGTCTGACGACCATGCAGACTGTCTGGACGGACGTCATTCTGAACGGCGAATACGTCGGCAACTATCAGCTCAGTGAACAGGTCGGCATCGAAAAAGCCCGTGTTGACATGATCGACTGGGAAAAGGAAGCAGAGGATGCTGCCGATAAGATCGCCGATGCAAACGGATTCAGCAAAAAGCAGAAGTCCGCACTCGAAGATCAGATGACGGAGGATCTGACGTGGCTCTGCACCGATACGATCGACTTTGAAGGCCAGAACTATGTTGTTTCCAATCATTATAATTACAGCACGGATTTCACCGGCGGTTATCTGTTTGAATCCTCGGAGGAATATGACGAGGAATCGAAGTTCAAGCTGAACGAAGTCGATCTGTACGATGATGAATATGTAAACCCGGAGGCCGAATACGAAGACAGCCTGAAGATCATGATGAAGTCGCCGGAATTCCTGAATACCAACGAAGAAATGTGGCGCTATGTCCAGACCTACTGGAAGACCTTTGAGAATGCATACAAGTCGGATGACGGCTATACCGAAACAGCGGAAGGCGATCGTGTGCATTACACGGATCTTGCCGACTTTGATTCCATGGTATCCTACTGGCTGCTCATGGAGATCATGGGCAATGACGATGCCCGCTATAAGAGCAGATACATCTACAAACCGCAGCAAGGCCTGCTGACCTTCGGTCCGCCGTGGGATTTCGATACCGGTGCCGGTTCCATTCTGGTCCGCAAAGATATTGACCCGTCGCCGACCGGCTGGAAGGTCTCCAATTATAATTCAGAAGCGAATTTTTATCGTGAATTCCTCGATGATCCGTTCTTTATGACAGCTGCGGCCGAAAAATACTGGGAGATCAGACCGTATCTGGAATCCGTGATCAAGCCCGGCGGACAGCTGGAACAGAACAGCGATTATCTGTATGAATCCGGACTTGCAGATGCTGCACGCTGGGACAGAAGCGTACGATGGGGCGACTATGCCTTGGGCTATGAAGAAGATACCGAATGGTTCAAGGAATACATGCATGAAAGGATCCAGTGGCTGGACGAGCAGTTTGAAAATGAGGACACGCTGCTGGAAACCGTAAATGGTTTCGGGAGTGCTTCGCCTTACGAGAAATCGCCGGATCTCATCATGGATCTGAACGGCCTGAAAGCGGATACCGTTTCCGAACACGCGCCGGCAGACGCAATGATCCCGCTCGGAGAATCTCTGAACCTCAGTGTTACCGCTGCTGACGATGCAGTCTGCAGCGTGGATTTCTACGTGAACGGCCAGCACCTCAGTACCGTCGATGCGGCTGATGCATTCAATAAACGCAGTATTGACATTCTTCCGATTCAGCTGTATAATGTAAGCGGAAAGAAAAACGTGCTTTCTGTGGTCGCAAGAGATGCGAACGGCGAAACAGTCGGCAGAAACTATGTGACAGTCGTTCAGACGGCAGCACCGGAGTTCAAGGTCCGGAATCTTGTGCTGAGCGGCCGGATCGGTGTCAACTTCTACATGGATCTCAACAGCCTGACGGATGAAGAAAAAGCGGAAAGCTATATGGAATTCACTGTCAGCGGCAAAACCTTCACGGATCCCTTTGATGCAGAGTACATGAATCTGACCCATGAGTACTACGGCTTCACCTGCTATGTGAACGCAGTCCAGATGGCAGATACGATCACGGCGGTATTCCACTACGGAGACGGTGAGACGGTCGAAAAGACCTATTCTGTGCTCGCGTATATCAATGATTTTGAGGAGCGTCAGGACCAGTACTCCGAAGAAACGTGCAGACTGATCCGTTCGATCGCGGATTACGGTCACTATATGCAGCCGTTCATCGCAGAAAACAACAACTGGGTCATCGGTGAGCAGTACAGCGAAATGACGAAATCGTATACGGATTTCTATGACCATGATGCGATCCGTGACGAGCTTGCGGCGGCCGACCAGGCCGTGTACCGCGACTGCGGAGACTCGGATATCGAAAAGCTGACGTTTGCACTGTATCCCGATGCGGAGACCGCGATCAATGTCTATATCCAGCCGAAGGAAGACTATTCCGGAACGATCACGGTCAACAACGGGCAGTACAAAGCCGTCAGACAGGAAGACGGCCGTTATCTTGTCATCATCCCGAACATCGCAGCGCATCAGCTCGGCAGAATCTTTGAGCTGAACATCGCGACCGAATCCGGCACTGCAACCATGAGAACTTCTGCTATGACGTATGTCTATGAGCTGCTGAAATCTGCGGCTTATCAGGACAATGAGACTGCAAAGAATGCTGTTGCGGCGTTCTACAATTACCACCTGGCAGCAGATGCTTATCTGGAGAGCCAGAACAACAACTGATCTGAAAAGGAGAAAAAGTATGAAACAGTATACTGCACCCGAAATGGAAATCACGCTGTTTGAATCTGAGGATGTGATCACCGTCAGCATTCCGCCGCAGGAAGCCCCGATCTTCACGCCGGAGTTCTGATCATCAGACAGTAATGCGTCATCATATGATCAAGGTCAGCCTTCTGGAAACCTGTTTTTCGCTCCTGATGATGTCCGGCTTTCATGCCTGTCAGGACCGCGGGAGCATTCCCGAACAGAAGGATGATATCCCCACGGTTACGGCAACAGAGACAGTGACGTCCTCTGAAGCAGAAACACCGAAAGCAGAAACTGCGGAAAAGAAGCAGGAAACGGCAGCGTCTTCTGCGAAAACGGAACCGGTTGCTGCAGAAACCGGCACGGCTCCGTCCGCTTCTGACGACAGCACGGAATCCTTCCATATTGCAACAAATGCAGCCGGAGAGATCCTGCTGCCGGAATTGCCGTAACAAAGACTATATTACATTGCAGAAAGCATCGCCCCCGTGCGGGGGCGATGCTTTTGCTGTATCCGGCCAGGTTTTCAGTTGATCCCTGTGCCCGGCATCCAATGCACTGACCGTCAGCATCAGAAACAGGAACGCGCTTTTCCGGATGATCCGCTTTTTTACTGCATCCATATCATCACCTCTGATATCCGTTCGCAGAGATGAATGCGGGAACCGGGCGGGATCCGACAGCCGGCTTCTGATTACAAATTTGTAATTCTGCACATTTTTCAGATAAGATATGCTAAGATAGGATCAGCGAAAGGGAATTCGCAAAATACGACAAATCAAATCGGAGGTAATTACGATGAAAAAAATGATCACTTGTCTCACAATGCTCAGCATGGTTCTGGCATCGGTCCCGGCAGCCGGTTTGCAGGCAGCCGCAGCAGCAGAAACAGCCGTCACAGCGGCAGCAGAACAGACAGAAGCTCCCGCAGATATCACCGGATGCTATTTTTATCAGAAGCTGAATGAAACGACCGGTGCATACGAGAATGCCGGTTACCTGACTGTATCTGAAAACGGCACCTATATTTATCAGGATTACGCAGCAAAGACGACTACGGAAGGCACCGTCAAGCTTGATCCGAAGGTCTATCCGGACGGCACCGCCGTTCCGTGGTTCAGCTTCCTTGACAAGAACGGAAAAGCATGGTTCGGCTGCTACGGCGCAGCAGACAGCAATATGCTCACAAACGGCGGCTCACAGGAACGTCTGCTCCGTGACAACTCCTCCGGAACCGAAAATCAGGCAAGCGAGGCTGACCTCGCAGGCAAATGGTTCATGGAATCCCGCGAAAACAAGGCCGGCGCCGAAACGACCTGCAGCGAACTGACTGTGGATGAGAACGGCAAATTCTTCTGCATCTTCAATCCGACGGACGGCGCTGCAGGCGAAGGCACAGAGTCGGTTCTCGGTCAGGTCACGCTGCACTTTGAAGGTCATCCGGACGGAACGGAGACCACGGTTTACAGATTTATCACTGAGGACGGCACGCTCTTTGCGGAAGGCACGCTCGCGGATGACAATATGTCGATGGTGCTCGCTTCGGACAGGACCGCAACAATGAAGCGCGATCTGACCGTGCGCCATGCATCTTCCGCCGAGATCACCGGAAGCTGGGTCCTGAAGGAAATGAAGAATGCGTATAAGCCCGCGGAAGGCTATTCCGATTCCGGCGTGATCACGGTCAATGACAACAAAACCTATACCTACTGCGATGCAAGCGGAAAGCAGTCCGCCGGCAGCGTGTTCGCATCCTATGAGCTGCATCCGGACGGCACTGTCACGATCTGGTATGATTTCTATGACAGCAACGGAACATACTGGATCGGCTGTCAGGATCATCTGGACAAGATGAACCGGAACACGCTTTATGTCGGAAAGACCGCAGAACAGATGCTGGTACGCGAAACCGCGGTGCCGAATGATTACGGCTACTATGATATCGCCGAGATGCCGGTATCCGGTATCAGCATGAAGGCACTTGACGGCGAATGGAAGAACGGCGATGTGACCATGTACATCTATAACAGCACGGAACAGGAAGGTCTGTTTGAGATGTTCACCGATGAGGAGGGCATGTTTTCATCCGGCCGCATCAAGATCCAGTATCAGCTCGATCAGAAGGGAAAGGAGCATTTTTACTATGTGCTTTACTCCGGTGAGGATCTCTATCTTGAATTTGACATGACCGGCGAGCTCCCGCTGGATAGCCTGACAGCCAAGCGCGACGATACGATCAGATTTGTGCGCGGTGCGGAACCCTACGACGCGGACAGCTATCTCCTCTATGATATGGCGAAGGCACCCGGCTGCCTCAGCGCAAGAGCACTGGAAGGCGCATGGGAACAGAACGATACAACCGCAGCCTGCGTTCTGACATTCTCTGATCTGGATGATGTTTCCGGCAAATTCCGTCTGGTCGGCAGCAACGAGGAAGGCATCGCTGACAGTGTCACCGAAGGCATCGTAAAGCTCCAGTACAACTATGATGTGTACGGGGAAAGAACGTACATCTATGCGCTGTATGTCCCTGACGAGACCGGCGAATGCACCCAGATCTGGATGACGATCCTGGCAGCCTGCGACCGCCCGTCGGATACGCTGCAGCTTTCCAATATGGATATCAGCTTCCGGCGTTCTGAAGCAGCGCAGCCGCATAAATACACAAATGAACAGCTCATTGAAATGGCAAAGAAGGACTATCAGAAAAGCACCGGCATCCTTCCCGCAGACGCACATTCGATGGAGAATTACGGCGGTACGGTCACGGTCGTGCTGACGGATACAAACGGCAAAGATTTTGACGCATATACGGTCAATCCCGATACCGGTGTCAGTGAGCGGTTCTCTGACAAGCAGACAGTCAATCTGCCGCAGACCGGCAACAATTCCCTGAAAGCACTGCTGCTTGCATTCAGCGCATTCCTGCTGAGCGGCTTCGGTTTCTTTGCAGTCAGAAAGTCCGGCGTACTCCGCCGCAGAAACAATGCGCAGTAATCAGAGATCTGTGCCGGCAGCAAAAAAGCAGTGGGCCCTGTTTCTGACCGGACTCACTGCACTCCTGATCGGAGCAGGGATCCTGCTGTTTTTCGGCATCCGGAAGCTGTACCGGATCCAGCAAAAACATCAGCTGATGCGGGAAAACCCGGTCGTTGAGATCGCTGCGCTCGGCATCAAAGCTCCGGTTCTGGAAGGCACAGATCAGCAGACGATCGCAAAAGCCGTCGGGCACTTTGCCGGCACCGGTGATTTCGGAAAAGGCAATTACTGCATCGCGGGTCACAGCAGTCCGCTTTACAAGGAATATTTCAACAGCCTGAAGCAGGCCGAAAACGGGATGACGATCACGCTGTACGATAAGCAAAAGAACCGCTATGAATACACCGTCAGCGACAGCTTTTTGGTCATGCCGGATCAAACAGAAGTGCTGGACGACTTCGGTGATGACCGCATCACGCTCATTACCTGCAATGATGACGGAACGCAGCGGCTGATCGTTACCGGCACATACGAAAACAGCTGACGCACCGGTGCCCGTTTTTTTCTGCATTGACAGGACGGATTCAGATATGGTATAATAACCGCAAGGATCCATGAATGGCAAAGAGGTATCAACGTATGAAAAAGCAATCTGCTGTGATCGCCGCAGCACTGATCTGTCTCTGCATGACCGGCTGCTCGGGCAGGGATCAGCTGACCAAACAGAAGGACGACATTCCGACATTCCCGGCCGAAACGGGTCAGATCAGAATGACGGAAGAAGCCGCTGCCGGACAGACAGAAGCCGTCACGGCACTGACCGGCACAGACATCATACATACGGAAGCTGCATCCGTGACCAGCCGGACGGTCTCCGTTACGGAAGCAGCAGAGACTGCGGCACCGGCGCAAACAAAAGAAGATAATGCCGGTACGCCTGCATCCCGTGAAATCAATTCGCTGTACGGGAAATGGGAAACCGTCTCCTTCAAAAAAAGCACCGGTGAAAGCACTGCGTATGATCTTTCTGATGATGTTCACAGAAGCTACTATGTCGGACTTGATCTGCGCAGTTCGGGGCAGTCCGAGCTGACCGTCGGTACGGCAGCATTCCCGGCAACGATCGCGGTGAACGGGAATACGCTGTCGGTCTGGAAGGTAAACAGCAATTCCGGCAGCATGAATTTTCAGGTCAGCGATGACAAGACCCGCATGACAGTCGTGCTGATGGACGGAAGGATCACTGCGACGCTGAAGCCGGTCAGAACCGATTTTTCGATCAAACCGTATCAGAACAGTGCAAAGGAACCTGACTGTCCCTTTTCCGCCTCCGACCTGACCGGAGAATGGGCGATGCCCGGCACATTCGGAACAAGGAACAATTCCATACATGTCAGTGCAGACGGCTCTGTCATTCTGCGCTATGCTGCCGGCGGATCACGCCGCGGCAAAATACAGATCGACAGGGAAGATCAGCCTGACGGTACTTGCAGCTATCTGTATGCGCTTTGTGACGACACCGGAACTTCGTGGATGAGATTCCCGTGCGCTGCTGTATCCGCCGATCATCTGTATTCAGAACAAGACGGAGCGGAATATGTCCGCCTCACCCTTGCAGATATCGCAGTCGGAAAAATGAACAGCCTGACCTTCCTGATGAGCTGCATGAACGGCGGCGGCGGTGATCTGGAAATTGACCGCGAAAACACCGTCACGGCCGGCAATCAGAACGCTGTCTATGCGCTTGTCACGGATGAGCGTTTTTCGATCAACAGCTTCGGCAAGGCAGCTTTGGAGCGTCTGCTGGAAGAAACAGCATCCGGTGACGAAAGAAAACACTGGGCGGATATGATTGATTACAGCTTCCTTGAACAGGACGGACAGACCTATGTCCGCATCAATGAGACGCACGGCCATTATATCTTTGATACCGAGCACGGCGTCACAGTCAAGGACCAGACCGAAACCTCGTTTACCGCAGCGACCAATGCATCCAATCAGATGTACGGCCGGGGCAGCGCGCATTTTGTCTTTGACGGAACCAACTGGACGATCGAAAGCTATGAATTCAACTGAATCCCTCATGCAGAACAGCACGCCGGCAGCACAGACTGTCGGCGTGCATGTTTTATCGGTGCGGCCCGGTACGATGTCAGAGCAAATATGTTTGCGGATGCAAAATCGGGAGCAACGCAATCCGATGCTTTAGAAACTATGGATCAAAAAAGCGAACCGGATTCTGTTTCCGGTTCGCTTTTTGCAGTTTTGTGTTACTCAGGCCCTTTGAAATACTGCTCATAGCCATCCCAGCCGTTGACATACCGGCGCAGACGCATCGCGTCGGCGGAATCGACCGTTCCGTCGCCGTTGACATCGCCCGTGACCGGCTCTGTTGTCGTCGGCACCGTGACGGAAGTGCCGGGTGTCGTCTCGGATTCGGAAGATGTGGTACCGGGCTCGGTCGTATCCGGCTCCGTTGTTGTTACAGCCGGCTCGGTCGTATCCGGCTTCGTCGTTGTTGTTACAGCCGGTGCAGTCGTATCCGGCTCCGTGGTTGTTACAACCGGCGCGGTCGTATCCGGCTCCGTCGTTGTTGTTATAACCGGCGCAGTCGTATCCGGCTTCGTCGTTGTTGTTACAGCCGGCTCGGTCGTATCCGGCTCCGTCGTTGTGATTACCGAAGGCGATTACCTCGCGACCGAGAACTATACCGGCACGGGCGAGCTGTTCACGCTGGTCTTTACCGTTTCGGAAAATGCCGAAGCAAAGGTTTATCCGATCACATTCAGCAAGCCGGATTTTGTTGACAAGGATCTGAACAATATCACGGCGGCCTGCGAAAACGGTGCGGTCACGCTGGGCAGCAGTATGACCACGGCAGCGGCGACCACTTCGGCACAGATTACGACCACCGCCGCTGCGACCA
>MSGZ01000024.1:46798-115192 GCA_001940925.1 Ruminococcus sp. Phil11 | reverse complement strand
CACTTCTGCACCGGTTACGACCACGGCTGCTGTGACCACATCGGCACCGGTTACGACCACGGCTGCTGTGACCACATCGGCACCGGTTACAACCACGGCTGCGGCGACCACTTCTGCACCGGTTACGACCACGGCTGCGGCGACCACTTCGGCACCGGTTACGACCACCGCTGCGGCGACCACATCGGCACCGGTTACGACCGCGGCTGATACAACATCCGCAGGAAACACGACGTCTGCCGTCACCGGGACCACCGAAGCTGCGCAGATCGTGCTCCATGCGGAAACCGTCTCCTGCAAACTTGAAGCCGGAAAGGAAATCCGTGTGCCGGTCACGGCGGACAGCAGCACCGGCTATGCCGTCGGTTCGATGAACGTCAGCTGGAATGCGGATGCGCTGATCCTCAAGGCGGTCGAATACAATGCGAAGCTTGCACCGGCGAATCAGCCGGCACCGGTCAAAAACAGCGGGATCTACCGCGTCAGCTTCGGCGACTTCCTCGCAGCCGAAAACTTCACCGGCACCGGCGTGCTGTTCACACTGGTCTTTACTGTTTCGGAAAATGCCGAAGCAACGGTATATCCGATCACATTCAGCAAGCCGGATTTCCTTGACAAGGACATGAACACAGTCACGGTCTCCTGTACAGACGGTGCGGTCACGCTGGAAAGCGGCACGGAACCGGACGTCCTGCGCGGCGATACGGACTGCAACGACGAAGTCAGCATTGAGGACGTACAGCTTGCGCTGCAGGCATACACAATGCGTGTTTCGGGCAAGGATACGGGTCTGACAGACAAACAGCTCAAAGCTGCGGATGTCAATGAGAACGGAGATCTGTCCGTTGACGATGTGCAGAATATCCTGATCTATTACGTCAACAATACCGTTGCGGGCAAAAAGCTTACATGGGAGGAGCTGCTCGGCGATCAGCCGCAGCCGCGTCCGGATGTTTTGAAAGCCAGGGCATCATAAATTGTTCGTATAACAGCAAAGCACCGCCTGATCAATTTGTCAGGCGGTGTTTTTCGCTGCGTATGATCCGTGCTTCGTCGCGAAACCGTAAAGTTCTCAGCCAGTGCCTATTGCACATTCCTTTCTCATATGATATAATAAATACATATCAAAGCGGTATGCATTTGAGAACCGGACTATCATTCACAGACAGGAGGACATTATGGCAGAAAAGAACACCGAAAAGCAGCGTGCGGCAGAACAGCAGCTTGCGGAGATCGCGAAGATCTCAGATGAGGAACTGTTCAAGCGGCTGGATACCGATCAAGAGGGTCTGAATCAGGTCGAGGCAAGCGACCGCCTCGAAGAATACGGAAAGAATATCATCGACACAGGCAACGACAACAGCCTTGCCAAGCGCGTGCGCGAGGCGATCATCAATCCGTTCAATATTGTGCTGCTGATCGTTGCCGGTGTCACGCTGGTAACGGATGTGATCATTGCGGAGAAGCCGAGCTGGGCAACATTCCTCATGCTGATTTTTGTGGTCGCAGTTTCCGGCATCATCTCCTTTGTACAGGAAGAAAAATCCAACAGTGCCGCGGAAAAGCTGCAGAACATGATCTCCAACAGGATCGACGTGATCCGCAACGGCAGCAGCATGGAAATTGACATTGAAGATGCGGTGCCCGGCGATGTCGTCAAGCTGGCATCCGGCGATATGCTCCCCGGTGATGTGCGCTTCATTGAGACAAAAGACCTGTTCGTCGATCAGTCACAGCTGACCGGTGAGAGCAATCCGATCGAGAAATTCGCCGGCCCCGATCCCGTGGGCGATGACATTACGGAGCTGGACAACATCGGCTTCATGGGCAGCAATATCATTTCGGGCAGCGCAAAGGCCGTCATTCTGACGACAGGAAACCGCACCTATCTCGGCAGCATGGCAAAAAGCCTGAATACATATCAGGACAAGAGCAGCTTTGAACGCAATATCAATTCGATCAGCAGCCTGCTTATCAGGTTTATGGCTGTCATGGTGCCGGTCATCTTCATTGCGAATTTCATCACCAAGGGCAGCTGGCTCGATTCACTGATGTTCGGCATCACGATCGCGGTCGGTCTGATGCCGGAAATGCTCCCTGTTATCATGACCTCGTCGCTGGCAAAGGGTGCTGTCAATATGTCGAAAAAGCAGACGATCGTGAAGCGTCTCGGTTCGATCCAGACCTTCGGTGAAATGGACATCCTCTGCACCGACAAGACCGGTACGCTGACGCAGGACGAGATCGTGCTGGAAAAGTATATGGATGTGCTCGGGCGTGAGGATAAGCGTGTGCTGCGCCATGCATTTCTGAACAGCTACTTCCAGACAGGACTGAAAAACCTCATGGATGTGGCGATCATCAACCGCGGCGAAAAAGAGGAACTTTCTTATCTGAAAGAGACCTATGTGCGTGAGGATGAGATCCCGTTTGATTTCAGCCGCCGCCGCATGAGCGTGGTGCTGCGCGATAAAACCGGAAAGCGTCAGCTTGTTACAAAAGGCGCGGTCGAGGAAATCCTCTCGATCTGCGGACACATTGAGATCGACGGCGAAGTCAAAGCGATCACGCCGGAGCTGATTGAAAATGCGCAGAAAATCGCAACCGAAAACAATCTCGAAGGCATCCGCGTCATTGCCGTTGCACAGAAAAACAACATCCACGATATCGAACATTTCGGCGTGGATGATGAAAGCGATATGGTCCTGATCGGCTTTGTCGGCTTCCTCGATCCGCCGAAGCCCTCTGCGGAATCGGCAGTCAAGGCACTTCAGAAGAACGGTGTGCGCACAGTCGTCCTGACCGGTGATACCGAGGGCGTTGCGGTCAACATCTGCGGACGGCTCGGCATCCCGACGGCATATACGCTGACCGGTTCACAGGTCGAGGCAATGACCGATGAAGAACTGCTCAACGCCTGCGAAAAGTGTCATATCTACTCAAAACTCTCGCCGTATCAGAAGCAGCGCGTCGTCAAGGCGTTCCAGACGAACGGGCATACGGTCGGCTATATGGGCGACGGCATCAACGACAGCCTGCCGCTGAAGCAGGCGGATGTCGGCATTTCCGTTGATACCGCAGTCGATATTGCAAAGGAAGTCGCGGATATCATTCTGCTGGAAAAGGACCTCAATGTGCTGGATGAGGGCGTCATCGAAGGCCGCCGCACCTTTGCGAATATGTCGAAATACCTGAAAATGTCGGTCAGCGGCAACTTCGGCAATATGTTCTCCGTGCTGATCGCAAGCATCTTCCTGCCGTTCCTGCCGCTGCTGCCGGTTCACATTCTCGTGCAGAATATCCTCAACGATTTCGCGCAGCTCGGTATGCCGTTTGACCATGTGGAGGACGAGAGCATCCGCCTGCCGAAGAAGTGGAACATCCCCGGCATCAAAAAGTTCATGGTGATTTTCGGACTGCTCAGTACCGTGCTCGATGTGCTGTGCTTCCTCGTGCTGTGGTTTATTTACCGATTCAATAACGAGTCGCTGGCTGGCTTCTTCCAGAACGGCTGGTTCATGTTCGGCGTCATCTCGCAGACGGTGGTTATCCACACGATCCGCACGCCGAATGTACCGTTTATCAAAGACCGTGCATCGGTGCAGCTCAGCATTTCGACGCTGCTGGTCGTCATCGCAACGCTGCTGATCGGCTTTACCGGTATTGCAGCACTGTTCGATCTGCCTGTCATGGTGCCGTCGTATCTGCTCTGGCTCGCAGGGCTCATGGTCGTCTATACGGTCCTTGCGCAGATCCTGAAGCGCATTTATATGAAGCTGAATCATGAGTGGGTATAACTGAAGCCGGCTGTCTTTTCCATGCGCCCGGCGCAATCCGCAGGAACAAGCTGCGGCCGGTCCAGGCCGTCATCCGGAACGGTTCCTGTGCGCACAGAGTCCGCCTGACGCATTCCCGTGAACAGCAGGACATATAAAACAGCAAATCACCGCCTGACTGCATTGGTCAGGCGGTGATTCTCTGTTTCAGGCGATGCTTCATTTCATCAGAACGATCTGCACGGTAAACACATGCTCCGCGCAGGACAGCTTCATCATTCCGCCGTATTTTTCAACCGTTTTGCGGATGTTGCCGATCCCGTAGCCATGCAGGGCTTTGTCCTGCTTGCCGGTGATGTGACTGCCGCCGAGCATCAGCGCATCACAGTCCACATCCGCCGGACAGCTGTTGACCGCCTCGATCAGACGGTGATGCTCCGATTTTCTGAACGAAAGCCGGACAAATCCGTTTTCCGTCTGCGCAGCTGCTTCGATCGCATTGTCCAGCAGATTCGCGAACACCGTGCAGATATCCATCGGTTTCCAGTTCAGTCCGCCGTCGATCACGCCGTCCGTGCTGAATGTGATGCCGAGCTCAGCCATTTTCGCAAGCTTCGATGAGATCAGCGCATCGACCATGTCGTCTCCCGTGACGACCTTCGGGGACAGCGCACTGACCTCCGTGCGCATATCATCCAGATACCGCTTTGCCTCCCCGATCTTCCCCTCCTCCATGAGCATGGCAACCGCCGTCAGATTGTTCTGCACATCATGCCGGAATGCGCGGGTATCCTCCTGCGCTGCCCGGTACTGGCGGGATGCATTCAGCTCAGTTTCGAGGAAATTCTGCTGATATGCAGCCTGTTCCTTGTAGGACGCACTGAGACGGTTCCGCACGATCAGCAGCGGGATCAGCAGGATCAGCAGCAGCATGAACAGCACCAGAATGATCCGCACGGACAGACTGCCGCCTGCAAGCGGGATGCCCTGCTTTTCCACAGTTTCAAACAGAATATTGATCAGCAGCGCGATGACGGCATAAAACAGGACCGATGCCACATCAATTTTCCGCAGCCGGAGCGCAATGCCTTTTTTGTATACGCGGAAATACAGCAGCAGCGTGATGATGACCGCCAGCACCAGACGGATGATATCCAGCTGCAGCATCTCCGCCATGGACGTTTCCGCGACATGCTTGCCGGAAATACCGGTTTCCGTGATGCAGTAGCGGATCATTTCCGGCGGCAGACTGCACACAAAGCTGATCAGCATACAAACGCCGAATGCGATCAAAAAGCGCAGCAGCCCCTTCCGGAACCCGATCCCTTTTCCGGCCGCGATCACTGCGGCGACCCAGAAAAAGATCGACGAGCCGCCGATCAGGAACACACGATCGCCCAGATCACTGATTAGGAACGTATCCGTCATGGTACCGTTCTCCGCCATGTTCCGGCCGATCGCGATTCCGATGATCAGCGAAACGATCATCACGGCGATCATTGTGACCGGAAAGCCGACGATCACGAACGCCGCACGTTTTCGCGAGATCACGACCGCATCGTCATAAAAGCAGTGCACGATCAGTGCGGTCGCCAGATACTGAAACAGGATCATGAAAAAATCAATGACCGTCGTGACGAGCATCTCCCATGAGAACAGCATAGAAACATAATCCTGCATCAAAACGCCTCCCTGCTGACAAATGAAAACAGTGCCTCCCGCAGCGCAGTCTCCTTGCTGCGTGCGACCGGAAGCTTCGTTCCGTCCTCCATGACCACTTCCCGGCCGGAGATCTGCCGTATTTTGGAAAGTGCAGCCAGATAACAGCGGTGGATGCGGAAAAACCCCTCCGGCGTCAGACGCTGCTCAAAATCGCGCATGTTGCCGCGCACGGAATAGCTTTCCGTATCCGTGCTGATGACCACGTTCTGGTTCTGGGATTCGATGAACAGGATCTCTGCCAGCCGCAGCCGGATCTCCCCTTCGTCCGTCCGGATCCAGAGCGTTTTTTCGTTTTCCGTTTTCTGCAGCACATGGTCGATCACCGCCCGGATCTTCTGTTCGTCGGCCGGCTTGGTCAGATACCGCAGCGCGTTGACCTCATAGCCACGGATCGCATACTCGATATGCCCGGTGAGAAAGACGATGCTGACCGTATCGCTGAGCGCACGCAGCTCCTCCGCCAGCGTGATACCGTCCATTTCCGGCATTTCAATATCCAGAAACACCAGATCGTAGGCGCGGAGCCGAAACTGCTTCAGCAGTGCCGCACCGTCCGAAAAGCTGTCCACCAGCATGTCAAGGCTTTTATACAGCTGGTCGGTGATGCGCCGGAAATCGCTGAGAAACTGCTGTTCGTCGTCACAGATTGCAATTCGCATAGAAGTCCTCCATTTTTGATTTTCCTTAACAAAGTATACCATATACGATGCAAAAATGCAAGTGCGGCATCTGCAGTTCACGACAAAATCCGCACCGTTCACGACAGTTTTTCCCGTTTCCGGAAAAACCGTGCTATACTCAGAGCATCAAACACGCACCGGGCTGGCAGAACATGCCCGGTGCCCGTAAACAGGAGGATATCGTATGAAAAAGACAACCAAAGTTGAAGCGGAGAAGGCACTCCGCGGCATAATGATCTTTGCGATCATCGTCACGATCGCATCTCTGATCTTATCTGCTGTGAACAAAGACGATGACAGCCTGAGAAGCGGCATCATCAATCTCTGCTGCCTGAGCGCGTGCTCCGGCTGCCTGCTGACACAGAAAAAGAAGGGACAGGAAAAAGAGGACGAGGTCGAGATCGAAGTCAGAAAGGAGCACGAATAACCCTGTTTCTCCATGCGCGCGGCGCATCCATAAACAAAAGGCAATTTTGAAAAGTGTTCTTATGAAAGGAAAACGCATTCTCTCAACCGCAATGGCAGCCCTGACGCTGCTCACCGCCCCCGCTGCCCTGCCGCAGCAGGCTCTGCTGCTGAATCCGATCACGGCATCAGCGGCCGGAACGGTCACCGCATACGGCAAATGCGGCGTAACGGCATCCTGGAAGCTGGAAAGTGACGGCAAGCTGACGGTCTACGGCAGCAAATGACGGCAAACAATACCGCTGCATCGTGAACGCAGCAAACGGCACACGGGATATCTCCGCCGCTGTGACGCTGACGGCGCAAACCAATATCATCCTGCAGCCGGTCAGCGTGACGCAGAAAGCCGGTAAGGCCGCCAAATTCAGCATCAGTGCTTCCGGCAGCTCCCTCACCTATCAGTGGCAGTACAACGACGGCTCCGGCTGGAAGAACTGCACATGGACAGGCAGCCGCACAACTGTATTGAGCGTTCCCGCAGCAGCCGGCAGAAACGGTTATAAGTTCCGCTGCATTGTAAAATCCGCAAACGCCGCAAAAACGGTCTCAGGCACCGCGACCCTGACCGTCAAATTAGCGCAGCCTGAAACACAGCGCATGGCCGGATGCGGCACCGGCTCATGCGCTCCGGAAAGCAGCCGCATCCGCTTTTGCAGATCAACGGGCAGTTCCCCGCACAGGGAGCTGCCCGTTTTTTCAGAGCGGTTTGCCGGCGTACTGCTTCCGCTGCGCCGTGAAACAGCACTGCACACAGAATAAGGACGAAAAGATATTGACAACAGCCTGCATATCCGCTACAATAAAATCATCAGATGCGTGCTCAAAATCATATAAAAGGATGTGCATAAGATGAAAAAAAGACTGTACGGATTTGCAGTGACCTGCTGCATCGCAGCTGCCTTCTGCGGCGATCTTTCCGCAGAGGCGGTCACTTCCGCAAAGCTGAAAGAGAATTATGCCGAATGGCGGCAGAACATATTATCCGACGGCGGGATGCTGCAGCGTTATGTGCAGGAGCTCTGCTTCGGTGCGGAGATACAGAACGGTTATTTTCTCTCTGCCGGCGATTCGCTTTCTGCGTTCACCTCATGGTATGACCCCGCGATTCCGTTCGCGGCGCGCGGTGTACAGTGGATCTCGGTCATGATCCCGCAAGGGGACTCCGCCATGTTCTGCGTGAAGTCGCCGGAGGATGCCGAAGCAGCCAAAGCCGTCCTGCAGAAGTATGAGACGGAAACGGCACGGCAGTCCTACAGCGTCAGCGGGAACTGCTTTCGTCTGACGAACCGCAGTCAGGCCGATCTGGACGCGCTCCGGAAGGAGCTGACGGCGGCTGACCTGCTCGCCTGCTTTTATTATCATGTCCCCGTTTATCAGAAGCGGCAGCTCAGTGTCCGGTATCTGACCGGCTATTCGGATCAGCAGAGCTACAGCCCCGCCGCACGCGGAGATCTGACCGCGGAGGAGCTGCAGACCTATCTGGACGGGCATCTGCCGGACTGCACGCTCTATACAGAAAAGCGGACATACAATACGGCGTTTTTTGTGGTCCCGCCGGAGGAGCTGACATTTCAGGAACACTGGGAGCTTGCCCTGCAGCTGTACCGCGATCTCGGCATCGTGCCGGATATGAACACGGATCTTGCAGCCATGCAGACGCCCGTGCCGCAGGAATGCGCCGGCGTTCCGTTTGACGTCAATGCGGATGCACGCTTCAATGCGGACGACATTGCCGCTGCATCCCGGTATCTGCTTGGCTGCGGGGATCTCGCCGCACCGCAGGCAGGCGACCTGAATGCGGACGGCCGGATCAATGCGGCTGACCTGACGCTCATGAAGCGCGTGAAGCTCGGACAGAAGCCGCCCGCCGCAGCGCAGCCGGCCGATCCGCCGATCCGGGCAGTGAAGCCTTCGCTGCCTTCGGCCGGGACGGTGCGGGTGCCGGTGTTTGCGGTCACCTTCCCGGACTGTTTTCAGTTGGATGACGAAGAATATACGCTGCTGCAGAAACGGTGCTTTTCCGCATCCGATCCCGATGATCCGTATTATCCGCACGAGAGCATTGCCGCATACTTTGAACGTGCTTCCTACGGCAGGCTGCAGCTGACCGGCGATGTGATCCCCTATACCGCAGAAAAGCCGATCGGCAGCTATGCGGACGATTATGCGCGTTCCCTTGCCGACGAGATCCTTGCGGCGACGGACGGACAGCTCGATTTCCGCGATTACGATGCGGACGGAAACGGCGTTCTCGATTCCTTCGTGATCGCGCTGCCGGATATGGCGGCGGGCATTGACAGCGATCAGGACGGAAAGCCGGACTGGTGGCCGTTCTCGGTGGATGCCGTCACCCCTGATGAATATGACGGCGTGCGCGCCGGGACGTTCTGCGCGGTCCCCTACGAGCCGAAATATGCCTCGGATTTTGTCTGCCGCACCGCACACGAGCTCTGCCACGCAATGGGACTGCCGGACTACTATCAGTATGCCACGGAAACGTCCGGCGAACACGACGGGCTTGACGGCGAAGCAGGCGACGAGCTGATGGACGAGGGCGACGGCGATCTTTCCGCCTGCTCCAAACTGCTGCTCGGCTGGATCACAGCAGACGAGGTGCAGGTCTATACCGGCGGGACACAGCACTTTTTCCTGCAGGCGGCTCCGGATGCGCCGTCCTGCATCATGATCCCGAAGGATCCGGCAGCCGGACTGCTCAGCGAATATTTCCTGATCGAGTATCTGACGCCGGAGGGCAATCAGCGGGAATACGGCGGAAGCGGAATCCGCGTGCTGCATGTGCAGGCGGAGGTCTCGGAGGGCAATTTCGGGCCGGAGCTGACCTACAGCAATCACGGAAAGCATTATGACAGCAGTCATCAAAAGCAGCGCGTGCTGCGGCTCGTCAATGAAAACGGCTGTTTTCTCCGCCCGAAGAAGGGAGAGCAGGGAACTGACCGGCTCGACGGCAGCACGGCCGGCTTTCACTGGTATGATGCGGACGGCGGTCTGACCGCAGAGACGGGGCTGGTCATTCAGGTCGGCGCGGTGCATGAGGGGCCGTATTATGACCCGGCCGCCCCCGATCTTTCCGGATGGATCAGCGGCATTGCAGAGATCACGGTTTCAGATGCTGCATGAACACGCACATCCGCAGGAATCGGCTGCTTTTCCGAAAAACAGGAACCGCTGAACAAACCCGATTGTTCAGCGGTTCCTTTGTTTGCTTTCATCATGCGATGCGTGCGCAGACGGCGGCAGGTCAGTCCTGCTTCCGGTCCAAATACTGAATATCCATATCCACATCGCCGTCGATCCCGGGAATGCGGCCGCAGGAGCTTGCCTGCCAGATCTCGTATTCTCCCGTATAGGTCGTTTCGTCTACGTAGTGCGCCAGCCATACGGGCGAGGACGCCTTTGTGTGCTCGCTCCAGATCGTATCAAGGAAGATCTTGCTGCTGTAAAGCATCGGCGTATAGCCCTGCTTTCTGACCTCATCGGCAAATGCAGCATAGACATTGTTCAGATCATGGATACTCATGCCGTATTTCTGGAAGTGCGCGAATTCCTCCCAGTCAAAGACGATCGGCAGGTCGAGCTTCTGGCCGTCCAGCTGCTCCGTGATCCAGCGCACATGCTCCCGGACTTCTTCCTCGCTGCGGTCGGTCGTGTAGAAGTATACGCCCACATCCAGACCGGCGGCCGCCGCGTTTTTCAGATTCTGACGGAAATAATCGTCCGGAACGACCTGACTGTAAAAATATCCGGCGCGAATGATCACAAAGCTGCATCCGGCATCGCGCACGGCTTTGTAGTCAATATCCCCTTGCCATGCAGAAACGTCGATCCCGAACCGTACATCATCGCCTTCGTAGCGGCTGATGAAATCGCTGTAATTCACACGCGGCTCCGTATCAACAGACTTCGGCACCTCCTCGACCACATTGACCGTGATGTTCCAGGTGTTATAATTGCCGGAGCTGTCTGTGACAGTCACGGCAAGCGGATAGGAACCGACGGTATCCGGGTCGATCTCGCCCTCATAGGTGAGTACCGGACGGCTGTCACAATTATCCGCAAATCCGATATAATCATTAAGATCAAAGGGGGTTTCGACCTTGTGATAGGACTCCAGTCCGGGATTGATGACATACGGTATCGTCGTGTCGATCACATGATACTGGAGTGTATGCGTAAATTCTGCGCCGTGATAAAGATACGGGATCTCCGCGTTATACCAGCCGGGATTGGAAGTATCGAGCAAAGCGGAGCCGTCCTTCAGTGCAACATTCCGGTCGGTGATGAACGCATCCAGCGTGATATCCGAACCTGCTTCGACCGTGTCAAGGCAGGTCATGTGAAGATCATCGGGCGGGTCGATCTTTTGCGTCGTTGTAACAACGGTCGTCGTGACAGTCGTCGTCGTGGTGACGGCTGCAGTCGATGAAGTTGTCGCCGCGGGCGCAGTCGTGACGGCTTCTGCCGCGGAGTCGGGACTGCGGCTTTCCGCCGGTCTGTCCGCGCAGCCTGTGAACAAACAGGCGGACATGATACCGGCAAACAGATACATGTATTTCAAATGATTCATGGGTGCTCAAACACTAGGCTGTTTCACAGCTCTCCTATCTTTTTTCGTTGATCCGTGCGCAGAAGAAACCGTGCCTGTTCCGGACAGAGCGGGCGCACTTTTTTATATTATAGCGTTTTTCAGGCGTAAAGTCAAGAGCGGATGATTATGCAGAAGTGTTTGGATCACGCGTTCCGTATGCGCACGGAACGCATGGGCGTGCTCTGTATTACGTCTGCTGCGGAAAATTAAGATTTACGGAATTTTGACATTTTCCCCAACTCTCCTCTTTACAAGTGAATCTTTTTGTTGTATAATGAGAAAAGCGGGGAGCTTTGCGGTACGGCGCAAATGCTTCCCGGAGCGCATCACAGAACATGCCCTCCGGTTCAGACCGCAAAACAGCAGCGAAGTACGGACGCAGCTGCAAAGCGAGAGGGAAAACAGACTGTATACACAGCACGCAGCCGGATGCTGTACCGCACCGGCTGCACCGACAGGAAAGGACGGGGTTCAATGAAAAAACAACTATCCAAACGGATCACGGCGGCAGTCATGTCTGCTGCTGTGACAGCATCCGCAGCAGTCAGCATGTTTCCGGCACTGACCGTATCAGCCGCACATGGAGAGATCTGCGGCGAATCGACCTTTGATTACAAAATGCTTCCGTGGCACACAGTCGAAAATATGCCGGCCAGACAGGAATTCCAGCTTGAGGACGGAACCGTACACATTCGGATCATCACAGCAAGGGGTTGGGACGGCGAGGCGTGGGATCTGCAGTTCCGCCACAGAAAACTGGATTTCAATGCAGGTCATACATACAAGGTCAGCTTCAGCGCAAAGGCAAGCAGAGACGGCCTGAAGATCAATTCCCACATCGGCGATACCGGTGAACCGTATCATGAATACTGCTGTCTGAAAAAGGAAGGCTTCGTGCAGGGGCCGCACATGGACGGCGGCGGCCAGGGCTGGGGCGAGCCGGTCACGCTGACGACGGAGTGGCAGACCTTTGAAGGCACCTTTGAATGCACCGAATGCCTCAAAGCGAAAGAGTGGGTGTTCCACTATGCTGACGGTGAAAAGGGCAATGCAACGGACGGCGATGAGATCTGGTTTGACAACATGTCGATTATTGATAATTCGATAGGATGCGACCTCAACCCCATGGATATGAGTTATAGCAGAGTCAGCCGCTACTGGAGCCGTCTTGAGGACAACTTTATTTCTGTGAATCAGCTCGGCTATTTCACGAAAGGCGCAAAGACTGCAACACTCGGCGACAATCAGTCGAATCCTTCACACTTGCCGTGGTCGGAGTCCATTGACCTGACTGAGGACAGCTACACCTTTGAGCTGGTCGGTGCATCCTCCGGCGAGACCGTTTATACCGGCACGACCGGCAAGAAGTTCTATGACGAGGATTCGCAGGAGAATGTCTGCAGGATCGACTTCTCCGAGTATACGACGCCCGGTACCTATTATCTTCGCATCAAGGATACGGAATGGCGCTCCTTTGAATTTCAGATCGCAGACAATCCTTATCAGGATGACACAAATGATATGCTGACGAATGCGCTCAATTATTTCTACCAGAACCGTTCCGGTATGGATATTGAAGCAAAGTACATTACCTCCGGTGAAACGGGGACGCTTGCACACAGGGGCAGCCATAAACAGGATCTTGCGTATATCCAGACAGAGTGGCGCGATATTTACATGGATAAGCAGGAAGCGCATCAGACATACGCATCCTCCAAAGCAGATGTGACCGGCGGCTGGTACAACGCTGCAGATCACACCAAATCCATGATCGAAGGCGGCATGGCTGTCTGGACGCTCCAGAATATGTATGAGCGGTCTCTGAAGCGCGCAGGCAGGTCTGTATTCAAGGACGGTTCAGGTACCTGTGTGGTTCCGGAGACAGGCAATGCCGCGCCGGATATTCTCGATGAATGCAGATACGAACTCGACTTCATGGAGAAGATGAAGGTCGATGCAAACGAACCGACATGGGGTGAGCTGGCAGGTCTCTACTATCACCAGGTGCAGGACAGCAAATGGACGGGACTTGCGGTCAGACCGTGGGATTATCAGGAAGAATGGGAAACCGAACGCATCATCAAGCCGCCGACCTTCGCCGCGACGCTGAATTACGCTGCATGTGCGGCACAGGCGGCAAGACTCTGGCAGGAGTATGATGCAGACTATGCACAGTCACTTATGACAAAGGCAGCGGAAGCCTATCAGGCATTCAAGCAGCATTATTACGATGCAGACCTTTCCTTTGCCGTGCATCCGCGCTACAAGAACGACAGCACGCGCGAGGAAATCAATGAGAAATCGCAGTATGCGCCGAAATTACAGAACTACATCACGAACGGCTACGGCGACTGCGATGTCAGCGACGATGCCTACTGGGCAGCCTGTGAGCTGTATCTTTCCGCGAAGGCCATGGGAACTGCCGGTGCAGAGGATTATCTGAAAGACCTCTCCGCGTATCAGGAAGCATTCAAGCTGCCGACAAGGATCACCGGCGGTGACAATGAAGACGATAAAGGTTCCCTCACGCTGTTCAACTGGGGCAACACCGGTGCGGCAGGTTCTCTGTCGCTGGCACTGCATACGGATATGCTGACCGCGGAACAGAAGAACACGCTGGACAAAGCGATCCTTGCGGCTGCCGATGAATATATCGCGGCGGAGGAGGAGCAAGGCTACGGCATCCCGTACAAGGGGCGCAAATCCGACCCCTATATTATGCCGTCCGGACCTGAGATCCTGCCCCCTGACGGCTTTGAGTACGGTTCCAATGCAAGAGCAGTCAGCAATATGATCGCAATGGCATATGCATACGACCTGACCAGTAATGCCAAATACTATAACGGCATCACGACCGGCATGGGATATCTGTTCGGCTGCAACCCGCTTTCGTTCTCCTATGTCACCGGCTACGGCAAATACAAAGTGTGGAATCCGGAGCACAGATACTGGACTTATGAGCTGGACAACACACTGCCGGCGGCACCCGACGGCGTACTTGTCGCAGGTCCGACCATTGATCTCGCTGACCCGTATCTCCGTGCTCTCGGATTCATCCGGAATGATGAGAAGAACCCGTCCGAGAAATGTTATGTTGATTCTGTTGAAGCATGGTCGTGCAATTCGGTCTCGCTCAGCTGGAATGCGGAATTGGCATGGATCGTATATTACCTGCAGGATTGGTACTGCCCGGGTTCGCCGCAGGAGACGGTCTGGGGTGACGCCGACGGCAACGGCAATACCGACGTTTCCGATGCCGTTCTGCTTGCGCGGTATCTGACAGAGGATGCAGAAGCGATCATCACCGATCAGGGCAGAATGCAGGCGAATGTCATCAGCGGTCCGCTCGATTCCTCCGATCTCACCGCAATCCTCATGATCATTGCGAAGAAGATCCGCTTCGATCAGTTTCCGCTTGACAAGCTTCCCGTCGGCTGAACACGCTGACGGCTTCCGGCAATTCAAATATACCAAAGGAGCAGAGCCATGTGCCCTGCTCCCTTCTTTTATACAGAGGGTTATCCGCGGGCAAAGCGGCTCCGTTTTCACACCCGGCGAGGACAGCCGCCCGGCATTGAAACTGCGGACATCGGGGACAGATATGACAGTCAGATCAGGGAAGAAGGCATCCGCGATACGATACTGATTGATTATCAGGCGATTGACAGCAGCAGAAGAGTTTGCACACATGATGAAAGTTGCAGATCAGATGACGAAAAATTACGGAGACCCCGGCATGAAATTGTAAAATAACGACAAAAAGGAACCGCATTCCGATCCGATGAAGCTCCCGCTTTCACAAACGGGGGCTTCATTCGTGTCATGACAAAGCAGCACCTGCGCCGCAGTCTGCAAACTGCATAATCCGGCAGGCATTTTTGTTGGATTTTTTGCGTAAAAACGTGCATTTAAAAATTATTGACAATCCGAATGAAACATGATATAATAGGCTAGCTGTGCCTTTAACCGGAAGCACGGCCGAAAATAATCATTTATTTTGTATAGTGTCACGGCTGCCGACTGCCGTGTGTACTATAAAAATATGGCATTGCCAAAAACAGAAAGGAATCAAGCATGAATCATTCAAAATTCAGCAGACTGCTCGCAGCCGTCACATCGCTGACGATGCTCGGCGGAATGCTGCCGGCTTATCAGCCGGGTGCGATTCTGACTGCCTGTGCCGAGGTGACGCCCGTGCTCGACGAATCCGGGGAATCCGAAAGCGGCGAAGCTCCAGTCGATCCCGAATCACCCGAGATCGAAGAACTCCGTGCGGTCAGATCCTCCTCGATCCGGTTCGACCTGAACGGCGGATCACTGAACGATGCGAAGTTCACAGTCACCGACGGTGTTGCGGTACTTGCGAATGAGAACACCTCCGCAGATGCACCGACACCCGAGGCCCCGGCACTCTCCGATCTTGTGTTTGCAGGCTGGACGAATGCGGCCGGCTCTGTGATCACAACATTTGAGAATGACACAACGTACTATGCTTCATGGAATTACGGCAGTTATCAGGTGACAAACCCCAATTCCGGACTCGTCAATTATTTCAACCACAGCAATTACTATGACTTCCGCGGCAACAACGGCGGCCTGCAAACGACCTTCGGCGACAACGGCTACAACATCAATTACAAAATCGGCAGCTATCAGACCGATATCTACAGAAACGGTCTCAAGGCAACCTATGAGATCTCTTCCGGCCTTGCAGTCACACCGGTGTTCTCCTTCTGCGACTGCTACGGCAATGTCTCCGTAAATCCGGGAGACAATCTGTACACCAAGATCACCTACATCGTTCAGAACCGTTCTGATTCCGACGTTGACGGCTTCTGCCTTGCAAGCACCGCAGACGTCCAGATCGGCGGCAATGACCGTGCAGCGATCTATGCGTATTCGGATGACGATACGCAGCTCAATGCAGAGAACTGCGCAAATTACAATGTCAAGAACGTAGAGATGCGTGACGGCGGCAAGAACATCTTCCTGCTTTCGATCCCGGAAGATGCAAAATGCTGCTGGGGCTACTACGGCAGCAGAGGCGGCTATGCCTACAGCGATCACACCGCTTCCGATTACAATGTCGGCTATGACTCCGGTATCGCATATTCCTGGAGCGGTCTGAGCATTCCCGCAGGCGAAACGATCGAGAAGAGCGTTATTTTCGCAGTCGGCGATATCCACCTCTTCAAGACGCACGCATTCAATGCGGACGGCATCTGCTACGGCGGAAACAGCTGCCCGCTCTCCATGGATCATACCGCAGAGGCCCCGATGTTCTTCCAGAAGCCGCAGAGCTTTGAGGAGAACGGCAACACCAGATACGAGGTCAGAAACGCGGGTCAGCTCATGTGGCTGGCACAGAATATCAACAGCGGCGAGATCGCAAACAATGTGAACATCGACCTCGTCAACGATATCTGCTTCAACATGAACCTCACGCAGCAGGACGACGGCACTTCCGCGCTGTCCGATACGCTGGCGTGGACGCCGATCGCACAGTTCTCCGGCAAGTTTGACGGCAAGAACCATACGATCAGCGGCCTCTATTATGAAGGAACCGAGGCGGGCGGTCTGTTCGGCTCGCTCAGCGGCGCGACCGTTCAGAATGTCGGCATTGTGAACTCCAGCTTTGAAACGGAAGCTCCGTCCGGCTCGATCGCAGCCTCCGCGGATAACAGCTCGATCATCAGAAACGTCTTCAGCACGGCTGCCGTCACCGGCAGTCAGGCCGGCGGTCTGATTTATGATGCTGTCGATTCGACCGTTGTCTCCTCTTATTTCGCAGGCAGCGGCGCAGAGCAGCTCTTCGGCGGGAATACGGAAAATTCCGTGTTCACCAATGTGTACATCCTTTCTGAGAATGCAGACGCTTCCTATAAGGCTTCCGCAGAGGATTTCGCAAGCGGCAAAATCGCTTTCGCCATGGGTGCTTCATGGTCGCAGGATCTGGAAAACGGCGAAGCACTCCCGCACCTCGGCAATGACCTGAGCGTGTACAAGTATACCGAGAATCGCTCCTGCAGCCAGTCTAATCCGGACCCGCTGACGCACTACACCAATGACAGCACAATGGCCAACAAGGTGCTCACCGTTGAGCATGTGCTGGATTGGGGCAGAGTTGTCCGGTATGCAAACTGCACCGAGAATGAGCTCTGGAACAAGAAGTGCAGAAACTGTGAGTATGAGACCGACGAACGCTTCGACAGAGGCGAGGAAGGCCAGCAGGCAACTGGTCACAATCACGATGCTTCCGGCTACTGCCAGAACACCGACCCGAACACAGGCCGCAAGTGCAATCACTATGATCCTGCGTTCACCACAACGGCAACAACCACGACCACAACGACAACAACTACAACGACCACCACGACAACGACGACCACCACAACGACGACCACCACGACCGTCACCGCACCGAAGCCGGTGACTACCACAACGGCAGAGCCGTTCGCACCGGTCACCACAGAGTATGTCCCTGATCTGGAGGAGGAACAGGAACAGCCGCGCCGCCTCAACATCGACGGCGAGATGACTGTCACGCCGATGACCATGGATGACATCATCAATGCGGGCATCGACATCTCTGCAGAGGACAACTACCACGTTTTCAATTATGCGATCGAAATGACATTCGAGGCCGAGCGTGTTGACTTCAACAAGTATACGGTCGTCGATCCCTCCGGCGTCGTGATCGACACCGTCCTTCATATCACGCCTCCGGACAGCGATCCGATCGTCATCCCCTCGGGCGGCGGTTCGGTCTATGTTCCTTCCATCGGCGGTTATGTCGGCCATTACGAGACCGTCAAGGAGGAAATGTACCTGATCATCTACGGTGAGGCAAAATGGCTCAAGGAATTCTATGATGTCCAGCTCATCGTAGTCAACAAGGACACCCAGACCATGAGAAACTGCAAAACGGTCCTGGACGTTCCGGACGGCCTCACGCTCTGCAACAGCGCACAGACCCAGCAGCTGGGCAACCTCGCTCCGGGCGGTGTCTTTGATGTGCACTGGTACCTCAGAGGCGACAAGGCAGGCATCTATACCCTGAGCTCCAAGTTCACCGGCGAATCCGGCGGCGAGGAATTCGAGTACACCTTCCACTCCAAGAATGATCTGCATGTCTATGCAGGCGACGCTCTGAAGATGATCATTGAAATGCCGGGCTACTCCTTCTACAATGAGCCGTACCCGGTCAAGATCACCCTGAAAAATGTCTCCGACAAGCCGATCTACAACCTCGACCACAGAATCAAGAAGGTCGAGCAGGGCACCCTGACAACCCGTAAGATCTATGAAAACGGCACCTCCAGACTTGAGACCGAAAACAAGCGCCTGCAATGCGCAGGCAATGTGGAGCATGTCCATGTTGACGAGCTGCTCCCGGGCGAATCCGTTGAGATCACGGTCGTCATCAACGACATCTGGAAGTCGATCATTGAAAAGGACCTTGAAAAGCAGAAGCTCGCAGCGGATGCGATCGTTCTCGCAAGCTCCTTCGGCACAAATCCGTGGCTGAAGGCACTCAACTTCTGCACCAGACTTTACAGCGCATACCTGTCTGAGATCCACATCGGCCATGTGCTCGAAAGAGTTTCCGTGGCAACACTGGAAGGCTCCACGACGGAGATCCCGTTTGAGGTCATCGTCGGCGATGTCTCCGACGAGCTGAAGGCAAAGAACTCCAGCCATTATTTCCGTGCCATGACAAAGGCAGCGGCTTCCTATGCGATCGACAACTGCGGCCCCGGCGGTCAGTCCATGCTTCCGGGCGCAGAGGGCGCAGCAAAGAAGTACCTGCTCCTCGACTACGACTGGACAAACGGTCCGGACAGCGAGGAAAACCGCACCTCTTATGACAATTTCCTGGTCGATGCATTCGCTTCCGAATACGACATCAACGGTCTCGGCGAGGGCTACACCGTTGTTGAGGACTGCATCGCAATCCTCAAGCAGCCGGAGGAATCCGTCACCGCAACCGTCGAGGTCAGAAATGCAGACGGCACACCGCGCACCCCGGCACCGGCATTCCAGCGTCTGATGAGCCTGCTGAGCCGCAGCACGCCTTCTGTTCCGTTTGAGCTCGGCGTCATCTACGGCGACTACGAGCAGCAGGACGACGGCAAGCTGGTCATCAGCGGCGACGCTGTGCTCAGCATCACCGCACTGGAAGCAAACAGAGACGCTGTCGTACATATTGAGTATGACAACGGCTATGTGATCGACTATCCGCTCCACAGCCTTGAGCCGCATGACTGCACCGGCGATTACTATGTGCTCGACGTTCCGGCCAACGGCAAGAACGGCACTGCGATCAAGGTCTGCAAGACCTGCGGTCAGCTCATCAATGCAAAGTACGTCCACAGCAGCGCAACGGCAATGCTCGCAAACGGCGAGTGCTATCAGGATGTCAGAGGCGCGATCGCCGATGCGGCAGCAGCCGGCGAGCCGACCATGATGACCCTGTTCGGCAACATCAACATCACGACCAATGTGACGATTCCGGATTTCATCACCGTGATCCTTGCACCGGGCACGAACATCACCGTCAAAAACGGCTGCTCCTTCGTTGCAGAGGGTGAAGTCAAGGACTTCAGCGAGCGCGAGAATGACCTCCGCGTCAACATTCTGCTGAACTACTGGGAAGGCAGAACCGAGCTCATGCAGGTCCCTGCAGGCACTGTCGTGAACAGCCTGCCGGATATCGGCACAGAGACCTGCCCGCTGCTCGGCTGGTACGCAGACGATGCACACGATGAAGTTTTTGAGCCGTTCACGGCAGGTGCAGAGGCAGGTGCACATATCTACTACGCAGACATTCACCATGACTTCAACGACCACGGAAAGTGCAGGCTCTGCGGCGAACTGCATAACGGCAGAGATGCATTCACCGGCGCAAATGTCTCGATCAGCGGCGAGGTCAAGCTGAACCTCAAGGCAAAGCTCAGCCCGGCAGCATTCGCAGACAAGAACGCAGTCATCCGCTTCGAGTTCGAGGACGGCACCGTCCAGAACGTGAAGATGACGCAGGCAAGATCAAACGGCGACGGCACCTATACCTTCACCTGCAAGATCGACCCGATCAAGATGTCTGACAACGTAAGAGCACAGATCCTGTACTCGGACGGCGTTCGCGGAACGGTTCTCGACTACAGCCTCAGAACCTATTTCCAGAATGTTCTGCGTAAAACGAACCTCGATCCCAAAATGGCAGCCCTGATCAAGGCACTGGTGAACTACGGCGGATATCTCCAGAAGTTCAACGGCGAGCCGGAAGAAAAGCTCATCAACAATCTGATCAACATGCCGCTCGACAACGAAGTAGTCACGATCGGTGACGAGTACAAGGCTGTGATTGCGAACAACGGAACGACCGTCAGAGCAAAGAGTGCCAACCTTTCGATCGCATCCCTGATCTCGCTGAACGTGAAGTTCACGCTTGCAGAAGGCGCATCTGTCTCCGATTACAGATTCACTGTGAACGGCCAGACTGTGAAGCCCGTAAAGGACGGCGACGTCTATGTCGTGTCCTGCAGGGGCATCGCACCGACCGACTTCGATGAGATGTATGTCGTGCGCGCAGAATCCGTTGCTGACCCTGCTGACTGTGCAGAGGTGCAGTACGGCGTGTACACCTACGCCAAGAGAATGCTCGAGACGAGCACAAACAATGATCTCAAAAACCTGCTGAAGGCGATCGTGAAATACGGCGAAGCCGCTGCAGCTTATGAGGAATAATACACAGAAAGGAAAAACGAAGATGGAATACACAGCACCTGAGGTTCAGATCATTGCATTTGATGCTGAAGATGTTATCACGGAGTCTATCAGCCTTGTGGATGATGAATTCTGATGCATCCTGACCCCTATCATCCTGAGAAGCTCCCCTTTGCGGGAGCTTCTCTTTTTACTTGCTCAATAATCCTGCCAATTATATCTTGACAATCTGAAATGATCAGTGCTATAATAAATATGAATCATCAATATTTCATCTATGGAAGGAAGTGGAATAATGAATATACTGTCAAAGACTGAAATTGAACAACTGTATGCCGATTCTTTGAAAAAGGCAGATCACCTCGTAAGACAAGCTGTCGAAAATGCAGACAAATATTTTCAAAGTCAGCCTTTATTTGCAAATGGAATTATAGAATCAAGAATACGTTTTTCACTGATGATAGAAGGAATTGAGCTAGGACGCCGAGTAGAAGAACGTCTGCATGAAATAGAGTTTGATAATCCGACAGAACGAGAAGAAGCAATAAGCATTCTTACGCATGAAATCTATGTTGAAAAGCGAATATCAACTGAGTGCTCCCGTGATGAAGGCTGCGGAGTATCTTCCACGTTAGACGGTTTATTCGGGGAGAAACTGACCGTTTTTGAACTGGAACTCTGCAGCAGAGCGGGATTTGAAGGGAATATCGTTCACAACCTTGAATTTGAAGCCGGGAACAGAACCATTCAAATTGATGTCGTGTATATTACCAGAAAAGGTATATTCGTTTTCGAGACTAAAAACTATAACGGAAGAATACACGGTGCTGAATATCAGAACAAGTGGACACTCAAAACAAGGCGAAGGGATTACCAGTTCAACAATCCTGTACTGCAAAACCAATCGCATATCAATGCAATTCAAAGAGCCGTCCAATGCCAGAAGTATTATTCGGCGGTCGCGTTTTCCGATACCTGTGAATTAGATTACATGGACATTCACTCTCCGGGCGTATTTGTTTTGAATCTTTTTGTATTAAGAGATTTTCTGGAAGATATGTTCACGAACGATCCGGACGTTCTGTCGGAACAGCAAGTTGAATATATTACCAGTACCCTTCGACAGCACTGTGCCGACAACGCTCAAACGAATCCGAATTATAAGGAACCGAGAGGATATTTCAGTGCGAGAACCAAAGCCAAAGAAGATCCTTCCGGCAGCACTGTAAAACCATAACGCTGCAAGACTAAGATCACAATGGAAGATGATTATAAATCTATCAGAAATACCGCATAAAAAGGAATTGCTGCTTCCACGGCTTTTTGCATATTTCGCATATTTATCATTGACTTTCGCGCCGGAATCATGTATAATAAAGTTGAGCGTTCCTGACACGGGTGGCAGGACGCTGACAGACGTTTCCGGGAGGGGGAACGATCCATGATATGTACAGGAGGGGCTATGATGAAAACAAGAAAAAGCATTCTGAGGGTCTCTGCGATCCTCGCCGCCGTCATGCTGACAGGCGGAATGTCTCTGGCTGCAAAGCCGGTGATTCTTTCTGCTGCGCCGATTACAGCCTACGCAGAGGAAGAAGGCGAATACAAGTCTAACGGCACGTTTGATTACAAAAAATATTCGCAGTATATTGAGATCACCGGCGGCAAGCAGGCTTCCGGCACACTGGAGATTCCGTCCAGCATTGACGGACTGCCGGTCAGGAAAATCGGCATTTATGCATTTCAGCAGTGCAGTGCAACGTCAATCATATTCCCGGATACTCTTGAGGAGATCGGGCCGTATGCATTCGGCTTCAGCGAAAACCTCTCCTCTGTGACGTTCCCGAGTTCCCTGAAGGTCATCAAGTTCCATGCGTTTGAATACTGTAAGAAGCTTTCGGAGATCAACTTCCCCGAACAGCCGATCTGGACAGGTGACTTCACCTTTGACGAGACGCCGTGGCTGGAAGCGCAGCGCAAAAAGGATCCGCTTGTCATCGTCAACGGCTCCGTGATTGACGGCAGAACCTGCACCGGTGATGTCGTGATTCCGAAGGGCGTGACGTATGTTGCAACCGGCGCATTCTCCAAAAATAACAAGATCACCTCAGTCAAGTTCCCTGCCAGCGTCAAGCACATGCAGGAAAATACGTTCTGGCAGTGCTCCGCTCTGACCTCGGTCGAAATGCCGGGTGTCACAGAGCTCGGATTCGGCGTATTCGGAGACTGCGATAAGCTGACGGATCTGAAGATTTCCGGCAAACTGACGAAAATCGACGGCTACACCTTCACAGACAACGACGCGACCGCTACGATCACATTCTACGGCAGCCAGTCTGCGTGGAACAGTGTGGAAAAGCCGTCCGGTGACGCATTCCTGCAGCGTGCAAAAATGGTATTCGATGAAAGCTATCAGGAGCCGG
Source organism: Ruminococcus sp. Phil11 (assembly GCA_001940925.1). Classification (GTDB taxonomy): domain Bacteria; phylum Bacillota; class Clostridia; order Oscillospirales; family Ruminococcaceae; genus Firm-04. Next base: position 91,794 of record MSGZ01000024.1, on the reverse strand, counting down.
TCGATGAGGTCATCGGAGACATCAATGCAGACGGCAAATGCGATTCCGCAGACGCCGTGCTGCTGCAAAAGCATCTGCTGACGATCGAATTCCTGAATGAAGAAAAGGCAAAGATCGCCGATCTGGACAAGAACGGCAAGCTGGAAGCCTCCGACCTCGCATTGCTCAAGCAGAACATTCTCAGAAACAAATAATGCACAAAAAGCAAGCAGCTCCCTCCGGAACCGGATTCCGGAGGGAGCTTTTGTTTTAATGTCTGCGTGACTTTTTGTTTCCGAAAACGAGCAGCAGGATATACAGAATCAGCAGCACAGGTGCACCGAGTATCGGTGCGACGATTGCAGGCGTCACGCGGTAAGCCTCATTCCGGTAGTAAACGCGGGATTCCTCCTTCTCGTCATTCGGAACACGGATCGCCCGGACGAACAGCCGCTGCGTATTGATGCCGTATGGCGTGCAGGTGAACAGCGTGCAGAGGTCCTTTCCCGGTTCGATCTGCAGATCATCGACCTGATACGGCTCGACGGTCTTGGTTTTCTCCACCTGATAGGTAAAGACCTCAGACAGGATCGTAATTGTGAAGCGGTCGCCGGGTTCCAGCTTGTCAAGATCGGAAAAGAGCCTTGCATTCGGCAGGCCTCTGTGCCCCGAAAGCACCGTATGCGTGCCCGCACCGCCGACCGGCAGACTGCTGCCCGGCAGATGTCCGATCGCGACCTGCAGCACCTCCGGCTCCACGGAGTGATAAATCGGCAGCTCCAGATTGATCTTGTCAATATTCAGATAGCCCATGATGCCGGTTCCGGTGATGTCCAGCGTATCTTCATAGCCGGACACGCGCGCCGGATAATAAAAGCCCTCCGGGGTTTCCGCAAGCCGCTGATTATAATCCTGCGCCTCAGCAAGAATCTGCTGCTGTTCGCTTTCCCGGATATCCCGCACGGCATCCTGATACTTCTGCACGACCCTTGCATTGTTCCGCGTGTTGAAATAATCGCTGACAGGCGGATACAGCATCAGTGCAATGCCGATGAAAAATGCTGCCGCCAGTCCGTATTTCAGTATTTTGTGCTTCATCTGCGATTCCTTTTTCGGATAAGCTTTGCAGCGGGAGGGTGATACCTCCCGCTGCATTGATTCATGGATTGTGCGTCATTCTGTCAGAATGTCTCACTTCTCAGCATCGGACATTCTCTTCTTGGTGACCAGCACGATGCCCGAGCCGACTGCCAGCATACCGCCGAGCAGGTAGAACAGCTTGGTGCCCATGCCGCCGGTAGTCGGCAGGTTCGATTTCTGAACATTGACCACATTGAACTCATACTGGAACTCTGCATTCTGCGTCAGTGCCGTTTCGCTGTCCTTTGTGACGGTCCAGTTTGCTTTCGTCAAATTCGGGTTCGATTCGATCTTGATCGTGACGTCAGCAGCCTTCTGGTAGCCGTCCGGAACGACGATTTCCTCGATCTTATATTCGCCGTCGCCGAGACCCGTAAAGGTCAGAACACCGTTTGCGTCAACAAACGCTTCCACATAAACCTCACTGCCCTCAGTCGTATTCTGCGTAATGGTCTGTGTGGTCTCGACCTTGTACTTCTTCGTTGTGTCTGCATAGCTGGAAGCGGTTGCATCTGTCGGAGCGGTTGTAGTATAGGAACCGTCATTCAGCTTATAGTAGGTACCTGCCGCATCCTCGACATAGAACGTACCGACGGTGATGACCTTGTTCACGCCGTTGCCGGTGAGTCTGAACGATGCACCTGCAAGCGGGGTGTTCTTGTTATCGAGCTTCTGGAGCTTGAGTGCCGTGGTATAGGTCTTGACCTCATCATCCGGGGTCTTGCCGGTCGGAGCATCTTCGTTCGGCTCATCCGGCTTACCGGGCTCGTTCGTATTGTCCGTGTCCTCATTCGGATCATTGGAATACTGAAGATTGACCGTATTCGGGTTGCCTGCATCCGTGATAACAGCGTTCTCGTTCAGAGTGGCTTTATACGTGACGACGATATCTGTGCCGGCATCAACATCCTTGAAGAGATCAACACAGTCTTTAAAAACGATCTTGAGCGTCGTACCGGTTGTATCACTGTAAGTGCCCTGAACCAGATAGTACTGACCGTCCTTATCAGTGCCTGCGCCGTCCTCATCAAGCGTCAAAGGCGACCCGCCGAGCGTAACCGTCAGTGTATCGGCATAGGTCAGGCCCTTGGAAAGCGTATCATTCAGCACGAAGTAGTACTTGTCTTAGCCTGTCACATCGGGGCTCTTTGTTTTGATCTCATAGTTCACAGTATCGCCGATCGAAGCGGAGTTTGCTTTCACTTTCCCCGTATCTTCCACGATATTCTTCTCAACGCTCGGCAGAGAGTGCTTTGCCACGGCCTCGGTATCCTCAACAACCTTCAGCAGATTTGCACTTCTGACCTTGACGCCTTCTGTTTCACCGGACACAAGCGGATCGCTTTCATCAAGGATCAGGTACCAGCCGTCAGCCAGTGTAGTGTTTGTATATTTTGTTCCGGATTTCGCCAGCGGCTTCGCTGCCGTCTTGGTCAGAACGCCTGTCTCGTTGAACACCTTTGCAAGAATCTGAATCTTGTCTGCGTCCTTGATCTTGGCAAGCTGTGCCGCAACCTGGTTGACGGTTGCATCGGAAGCAAGCTCATCAATACCGAGATCAGTCTTCTTGGCATTCAGCGCAGCAATCAGAGCCGCGCCGTCGTCGGTGATCGCGTCACCCCAGTTCATATCGGAAAGGTTGCCGTCAGCATCCTTTGTACCGGTAATGAGCTGATAAGCATTGTAAGTATGCTCCGCCGGATCCGTATCAGTCACGGTGAGCGTGGAAGCAAATGCGGTCAGGCTCATGGAAGCCATTGCGCACGGAGCGAGTGCCAGCAGGCCGGCTGTCAGCAATGCTGCAAATCTCTTCGTCTTTTTCATTTTTTTATCCTCCATAATCATAATTTTTTTGTTTTTTCGGTGGACGCCTTTTTCATCACGTTACGGGAAGCTCACATCATCGGAACCTCCTTTCGCGTCTTTTCAAGGCGTAGCCGCCAATCATACCAGTCATTGCAAGGAGCAGGCCTGTGAAGCAGTAACCGTTTGCTCCCATGCCGCCCGTATCGGGCAGCCAGTAACGGGTGTAAGTGTTCTTCACCACGATCGGGCTTTCGGGAACATTTGAGTCAACATCGTTGTTCTGATAACTGACAAGGTAAACAACCTTGCCGTTTGCGTCAACCCAGTTGCCGTCATCATCCTTTGTCAGTTCATTGCCGTTGTGATCTACTAAAATCTCTTCAATGTGATATTCGTAGAGGCAACTGTTATCCTCGAAGATGTAATGCGGATCAGTCGAAGAACGGCTGCTGTCGTTGTCCCAGTGATAGGTCCAGGACGCACCGTCATCCGAATCATCAGGAAGTGTAATGATTCTCTGCCAGCCTGCTTCCGTCTGATAGCCGCTTTCTGCGAGATGCGGCGGATTCGTGTACGAATTTTCGTCCGGCACGATCTGGTAACTGCGGTCACTGAAATCGGTGACATACTGTCCGCTCGATTCATCGTAGCCGATCTCATCTGTCGGCGGTGCCGCAGTACCGGGCTCTGTAACGGTGAGATACAGCAATCTGAAATCACCGTTATCACCGGAATTATACGGCGTTTCAAAATAGATGGTCATGGTGTTCTGATTCGCATCCGCCGGAACCGTGAAGTCGCCTGCAAAATCATGGATTTCATAGTTTGCATTGTTGTTCGCATTCAGTTGAATGTTCTGCACAACAGGCGGGTAACTATTGTTTCCTGTGTTCATGCTCAGTTGAATTGTCTGCGCAGGACTTCCGTTGCTGTGTTCCTGTGCCTGACCTTCAAAGTGATAGGTTTTTCCGGGCACCAGATTCGGAACTCTGATCGAAACACCGTCATTGTGCGCATTTCTGCCGACTACAACAATACCGTCAAAGCCGTGATTCGGCCGCCCCGGTTCAATCCTTGTTCTGTTATTGTTGTTATTGTTATAATCCTGAACGCTCCAGCCTTCATCACTGCAGCCGTTACGGAACTGGAAATCATAGATGACATTGTCGCCGCTGCCTCCGCCGACTGTCACTTTGCCGTCAGTCGGCGAGACCGTGACAGGGTCGGTTCCTTCGATCGCCGTGAACTCGTCCATGCGGAACCAGGTTCCGCCGTCTTTCAGCGGATAATCCGTATAATCGTTATTCGTCGGGAGCGACTCGAGCACCAGGAACATACCGTACGGGTCGATATCGCCTGAAAGCTGAACGGTTCCGTTGACCTGCGTCCATGTATTAGCCGGAACATTTGTCTGTCCGATCGGACGATAATCGCCCAGACCGTTGTTGAAGGTCATCTTGAACGTATCCGCAATCGGACTGTAAACATAAGCACTGAACGTGTAGGTCTTGTTTCCGAAATACTTTGACGGATCGAGGTAAAGAACCGCGCCGTTGTAGGATTTCGATCTGTCGGAGATCAGCAGCGAGCCGCCGTTTTTTCCGTAGGAAACAGAACTGTCATAGCCGGCTTTTGCATTTGTTCCCACACCGTTCTGCACAGTCCAGCTCTGCTTCCGCACCTCCTCTTCCGCATTCGGGTCGGAATCAGAGAAGGAATGATGCTGCAGAAGCTTGCTGTCCCACGCATCGGCTGTCTTTATCTTGATCGTCACTTCATTTCCGCTGGCAGCCAGATTGCTGACGACCAGAATTTTATCGTCCGGATGCACCTCAAGTCCCATCGTTCCCGGTGTAACCTTCGGGTAATTCGGGTCTGCACTGTAATACTCCGCGCCTTCCGGAATCACGTAGGATAATTCAAGGGCACCGCCTACATAAGGACCGCTGTAAGGCTGTCCCTCGGCATACGCCGGTGTTGTGTAGGAGATAATCGGATTGCCCGCTTCATCCACAATTTTGACGGTCAGCGATGTCGGCTTGCTGCCTTCATATCCCACACGCTTGCGCGTCAGCTTGAACTGAACCTTCGGCGGGTTCTCCTTGTTCTCCCACTGCTTCTTCACATTGAGATTCATCTCGCGGATATCAGTATTGGTGATCACGAGGTTTCCGTTATCATCCGTGCTGTAGACTGCCTTGAAGCCTCTCGGTACATTCAGCTCCTCTACCTGATAGGTGTAGTAGTGATTGCCGTACCGTTTCAGCAGTCCGTCAATGGTCTTGCCCTGTGCCCATTCCTCTGCGGAGAGGACAAAGGTTCTGGTTTTGACGCTGCCCTGCTTCAGTGCAACCTGCTTGACCTCACCCGTCTGGGTATCGGTCCGCAGGATTTTGAATTTGACGGCATCGTAGCCTGCCGGAATTGTCACATTCTCAGGTGCCCATGCCTTTTTGATACTGACGGGTCCGACTTCTTCGACAATCCGGTTGTTGAAGGTGTAGCTGTTTACATCCTTGAGCATGGCACTGTCTGAAGAAGCTTCGCCGCCGGCAACCGTGACCGGACTGCCGTTGACAGTGACCTGCCCGATGATATTCGGATTGATGCCTTCCTCCACGACCTTAAAGGTTCGGTCCTGTCCGAGGTCGTCAAACGTCTTTCGTTCACCGTCCTTAAGGGTAAACGTGCCGTCCGCATTCAGGCCCTTCAGATAGAAAAGACCCTCCGAATCCGTACTCTGGGTGTGAACCCAGATGCCGTTTGCACTGTCCCACTCCCAGACACGGAAGGTATACTCCGTATTTTCGTAAAGTCCCTTGACCAGATGCTGCTGATAATCGACATTCTTGATAACCGTCAGCGGTTTCAGTGTCGGAAGATTCATTTCCATTGCAAGGTTGGAATAGCAGCCGCCGCGCTCCAGATAGAACATATTGATCTTGTGTGTCTTTGTATGAGCGGTGCTGTTCCAGTCAGGAATGTAATCGGAGATTTTCGTCACGATCCACTTGGTACCGGAACCGGAACTCGTCGATGAAGTGTCAATGCCGATCGGCTTCGGCAGTGCTTCCCAGTCCTCTTCGGTGGAAATGACGCCCCAGCCCTGCAGTTGTGTCTTGACATCATCCAGATCATGACCGCCGTTGCCGTTATCCTGTGTCCAGACAAGGTTGTTTGTAAAGTCGATCATACCGCCGGCCGGTTCGTGGATACCGCCGATGTCAAGCACGAGCATGTCATCCACAAAGACCCACATGTCATCGTCACCGCTGTACTTGAATGTAACAGGCTCGGGGGTATTCGCAGCAGTCGGATTGGAGAATTCGGCTTCCATCGTCATGCCGAAGTGGTGATTGTAACCGTTTCCGTCGAAGTTCGGGTCTCTTCTCGTTATGTCATAGGGATCAAACGGGAAGAAGCCGATCTTGAAACCGGGATCTACCGTGTCATCCTCAGCGTAATAAATCTTGTTTCCGTCGGTATCGTATCTGCCGGTGAACTCACCGCCGTTATGATGCGCGTCGTTGATGATATCAAAAGTACCCTTAAAACCGTTATCACTCGAATCCGCCGGATCATTTCCGTATACGATAAAGTTTCCGGTTGACTGATCGAAATAGGCGTAGTTCAGATCGCTGTTGTAGACGAGATGACCGGTTTCTTCATCCTTCTGCAGCAGGTGGTTCACACCTTCATGGTTTACGCCGTCATAAACAGTCTTATAAGCACTCTGGTCGCCGCCCACATTTGTATTCGGGGCGAACAGATAAGCGAGGCTGCTGCCGTTTGGCGTGTTAATCACCGGGTAGCCGTCCGCGCCAAGCTGCTTCCGAACAATTCCCTGCACCGCTCTGTTGCCGGAGTAAACCGGATCTGCGTAGTAGTCGCCCGCGTAGCTGTTCTTATCCGGTACATATTGCTGATTCGTGCCGCTCCCTTGATTGATATTCACGACATGAGGCTCGCCGTTTTCGTCGTACACAGTCTCGCCGGTTGCGCCGCTTGGCACCGGCGTGCCGTATGCCAGGAACAGGATATCATCCGTTATCGTTCTGCCGGTGTTGATACCGGTATAGGAAACATTATTGTGCTCATACGGCGGGCCGATCAGCGGACCGTTCCATCCGTCCGTTGCGAAGCCGTAGTTGTTGTTCTGCGATTCGAGCGTATCACCGCTCGAACCGTTTTTTTCGCCGCTGTAATCAAACAGCGTGAACTTGATGCCTTCCGCAATATTGTCGATCGTATCGACCATGTAGCGTCCCTGATCGTCGTAGCTGCCGCCGCTGCTGTCTCCTGCCGCTCTCAGCACAGGTGCTTTCAGAACAGGCATGTCCTCCTGACCGGCCTCATCGGCCTCATCGGCCTCATCGGCCTCATCAGCCTCATCAGCCTCATCAGATTCGATCTCATAGTCATCCGTGTAAACAACATCTGCAATGCCCTCAGCATTGGCGACTGCTTCATCAAAGCTCACACTGCTGCCGCCCAGCAGTGCCGCAAAATCCGTGCTGCCCGTATAGCAGGCGGCATCATGCACATGCTCCGGCAGTTCGCAGACGAGCTTCATTTCCCGGCATTCGTCGGTATGAACGTGCTCCGTGTCGTCCTCAAGTCCGCACACAAGCTGTTCTTCATAGCATTCATCCGTGTGGACATGCTCTTCGATCCCGCACTCCGCTTCATTGGCCAGTGTCAGGCCAACGCCGTGGAGTGCCCACGAGACGCCGGAGGTCACGAACAGTGAAAGGACCAGGAGCAGTGAAATCATACGCTGACGACGCATCTTTTTCCTGTTCACTTCTGACAAAATGACCTCATAGATTGTTTTCATGGGTGATCTGCTCCTCCTTTCCTCCGTGATAACGGAATGATTTTAGGATTGATCCTGTTTCCGCAGCGGCCAGACCCGGAACAAAACCTTTCCGACGATCTGTTCCGCGCCGATGCTGCCGATATCGCTGTTCCGGCTGTCCGCCGAAAGCATGCGGTTATCTCCGAGAATGAAGATTTTATCAGCGGGCACCTCATACGGAAATGCAATGTCGCACTGTCCGGCACTCTTCTCTGTAACATAAGGTTCATCGAGGAGCTTGCCGTTGACAGTGACGCTGCCTTCTTCGCTGATCGAAATGACGTCACCCGCCAGCCCGATCACGCGCTTCAGGAGCATTTTGTTCTGCCACGAAACGCAGCAGAGATCCCCGTAAGTGACGCTGTCTGTGTTAAGCGTCACTAAAATGTCGCCGTCATTCAGCGTCGGGCTCATGCTGTCGCCTGATACCTGAATGACCGGCATCAATATTGTCGATACCAGTACCGCTGCCGCCGCTACAACGATCAGCACGGCCGCGGTATTGAGCAATGTACGGATAAACCGTTTCCGGTAGCGTATCCGGTTCAGCTCGGATTCGACCTGCTCCTCCGAGGGGATCACGACCGGAGCCTTGTTTTCAGCTGCCATATCTGATTCCTTTATTATTATATGCTGTTTTCTGCTGCGGGAGCTTCCGGAGCCGGAGCGGACTGTTCCGTCTGCGCCGTCTGCTGCTCCGCCGCCGATGCAGCTTCCTTTATTTCTCTTTCTGCGTTTCGTTTGACCTGCTCGACATATTCGTCTGCGGTTTTCTGCGCGGTCTCGAACAGCTCGTTGAGCTTCACGACTGCCTCCGCGATCGACCCGGCGTTCCGGATCTTCAGTTCTCTGGCTTCAAGCTCGGATTTCAGTGATGCGATCTCCTCGTTGAGTGCCTTTTCGCGCTTCTGATATTCATATAGGATCTCGATCAGATCGGAGCGTCTGAGCCGCTTGAATTCTTTATCTGTCATGTGATTTCACCTTTATAATCATAAAAATGTTGCTGCTTTTGTTTCATTACGATATGTATAAAAATTATTCACTCAAAATGTTAATGATATTCCGGTTCCGCCGTTGCTTTTGAATTTGTTTCGGATTCCGTTTTATAATTGCATATATATAATATTTACTATCTTGCTCTGTCTTTCATGTTCTAATTATAACACCTTCTGTAATATTTGTCAATCTCTTTTATCCGTTTTTTCATTATTTGCGCAATTTTGGTGAAAACTACACAAGCTTTGTCATGCTTTCTTGTCGAAACAGCCGGAGACGCGACACATTCCGGGAAAGCAACTTTTACTAAAAGTTCTTTTCAAAAAAATATATACCTTTTGTTATAATGTGCCTCTGCTCGTTTGAAGTACAATTTTACGATTCATTACATTTCGTATAATATTAAAGGTTTTTTCACAAATCGAACAGCTAAAGGGGGGGCATTATGCACGATTTTGATCTATCTAAATTATAAGATGTGACAGTTTTTTTGAAATCAGCGTCTTTTTTTGCAACATCGGTTGACTTGACTTCTCTTTCGATGTATAATAGTAAATAAAAGAAGATGCTGCACCGAATTCATGATTGTACGCAGGAGGTACCGGATGACTGACAAGGAACTGCGAAAAGCAAAAAAAACAGATCTGATCGAAATGCTCTACTATCTCAGAACAGAAATCGACGAGCTGAAGGCACAAAACGATACGCTTCGCGCAAAGGTGCTCCTGCTCTCTGGTGAGCAGCCCGCCGAAAGCGGTGACAGCGATGCATAAGTTCACAAGCCTTGACGAGATCCCGACCGCGGAGCAGTTCAAAAAGGAGCTGAACCGGCGGCGTTATAAAAAGCAGTTCGCTGCCACGCTGAAAAATACGTTCATCTCCGTTGCAGAAGCCGCATCCGCCGCCGTGCTGATCTCATGGCTGTTCCTGCCTGCCGTCCGCGTGACCGGCACGAGCATGGAGCCGACCCTGTTCAGCAATCAGATCGTTTTCTGCAGCAAGCTGCAGAATGCAAAGCGCGGCGATATCATTGCATTATACTATAATAAAAAGCTGCTGCTGAAGCGCGTGATCGCCGTTGCAGGCGACACGATAGACATCGACGAAAAAGGCAATGTCACGCTGAACGGCGAGCCGCTGGACGAGCCGTATATCAATTCCGCAGCACTCGGCGAATGCGACATCGTATTCCCTTATCTGGTCAAGGAGAACCGCTGGTTCGTCATGGGCGACAACCGCGCAGTCTCCGTGGACAGCCGCTATTCCGCGTTCGGTGCCGTTCCGGATGAGAACATCCTCGGCGTTGTGCGGTTCCGGCTGTATCCGTTTGATCTGCCGCATATCCTGGAGAACCCCCATGAAGAAAAAGAAAGCGTCTGATATCCTGCTGACGGCACTGCTTGTTCTCATCATGCTGACCGGCATTGCAGTTTTTCTGTATCCGCCGTTCAGCAGTTGGTGGAATGACCGGACGCAGACCAAGATCATCGAGGACTATAACAAAGCCGTCGGTGTTCTGGATACGTCCCAGAAGGATGAAATGCTCGACCGGGCACATGCTTACAATACGGCACTGGCATCTCTTGCAGACCCGATGTCGCAGTATGAAGCCCTGACCGATTACTCCAGCGTGCTGAACATTCCGGGCACGGGCATCATCGGCTATATTGATATCCCGAAGATCGGCGTGCATCTCCCTGTTTATCACGGCACAAGTCCGGAGGTGCTCAATGTCGCAGTCGGACATCTGGAGGGTACCTCACTGCCGGTCGGCGGCAAGGGCAGCCACGCGGTCATCTCCGCGCACAGAGGCCTGCCCTCGGCAAAGCTTTTTTCCGATCTCGATCAGCTGACCGAGGACGATCAGTTCAGCATCTCCGTCCTCGACGATATTTTTACCTATGAGGTCGATCAGATCAATGTCGTGCGTCCCTATGAAACGGAGCTGCTCCGGCCGGAGCCTGACAAGGATCTGGTCACGCTGATGACCTGCACCCCCTACGGCATCAACACGCACAGACTTCTGGTCAGAGGGCACCGCATCGACACGGTCATTTCCGAGGAAGAAGACGAAGGCGATGAAACCGTCCGCAGAGTCAGAATTCCCGCTGACGCGATCCTTGTCGATCAGATGATCTCTCTGCCGTTTGTCATTGTCCCGCTGGTCATTGTCCTGATCATCTACTGGACGATCACCGGCAGACGCGGCAAAAAACGATATCTCTCCGCATATACGCTCCAAAAAGAGCTGGATCAGAAGGAAAGGAAAGGTGAATCAGAATGACGGCTGCACGAAGAAGAAAACATCGGATGATTCTGCCGCTGATCGCAGCGGTGCTCCTGATGCTGCCGCAGCAGTACGCACAAAAAGCAGAGGCTGCTGAAAACAAAACAATTACACTGGTCTGCCGTCAGGACGATACGATCCTCAGCGGCATGGAGTGGACACTGTACCGGATCGGTAAACGGAACGGCTCAGAAGTCGAATTCATCCCGGAGCTTTCCGGCTACAGCATGGATCTCGGCGACCTTTCTGCGGACGCGGTCGATACCGCTGCCAAAACCATTGCAAGCTACGTGGCCGAAGCAGGACTTGCGCCGCTTTCAAACGGCAGCACAAATACGTCCGGCGAGCTTGCATTCGGCGGCCTGAACAACGGTCTGTATCTTGCCGTCGGCAAAACGCTGCAGGTCGGCAACACGACCTACTTCCCTTCTGCGCTGCTGCTTGAGATCAACGATGCCGATGCCGGCATTGACTATGACGCATATCCGAAATTCTATTATTCCGACCTCTCGAATCAGGCGACGAAATATACGGTCAGAAAGATCTGGGCTGACAACGACGACCAGTACCAAAAGCGTCCGCAGGAAATCAGCGTTGATTTGTTCAAAGACGGCACACGGTATGATACTGTCCTGCTGAACGCGGAGAACGAATGGGAATATACATGGAGCGCGCTGAATGACGGCGCAGTCTGGACGGTAGCGGAGCGGGAGATCCCCGCGGATTATTCCGTCATGATCGACTCCAACAACACGCAGTTCGTGATCCGCAATTCCTATCAGGCACCGCCGGAAACCACGGCACCGCCGCAGACGACCGTGCCCCCGCAGACCACGCCTCCGCCGCAGCTCGTGCAGACGGGTCAGCTCTGGTGGCCTGTCCTGCCGCTGTCACTGGGCGGCATCATCCTGATCGGCGCAGGCATTTCGATGCGTGCGGGAAAGAAGAAAGATGAAGAATAATACATGGAAGCTTGTCGTACTCCTCGGCGTTCTGATGATCGCCGCAGCGGGTCTGCTCTGCCTGTACAATATCCGGCAGAGCAATGAAGCGGCGGCGCATTCGGAGGCGATTCTGGAAACCCTGAAAAAGCAGATCCCGGAGCCGCCCGCAGAAGCACCGAAACCCGCAGAAGCAGCACCCGTCCCGGCAAAAGAGGATTTGTTTACATACTACGAAGAAGCCGAAACTGCACCCGTGCAGAGTGAGACCGCGGACATTGTCATCGGCAATGCCGCCTACTGCGGATATCTTACGCTGCCCTCGCTGGGTCTTGAGCTGCCCGTCATGAGCAGCTGGAGCTATCCGAATCTGAAGCTGGCACCCTGCCGCTACAGCGGAAGCGCGGAGACGAACGATCTCATCATCATGGCGCACAATTATTCCTCGCATTTCGGCAGGATCGGAGAACTGACGACCGGTTCGCAGTTCTCGTTCACCGATACAAACGGCATCGGGCATCCGTACAGAGTCTCGTTCATTGAGGTGATCGGGGGACAGGATGTTGAGCAGATGTTCCGCGGGCAGTCGGCAGACTGGGATCTGACGCTGTATACCTGTACGCTGAGCGGTCAGAGCCGTGTCACGATCCGCGCCGACAGGCTGGACAAACCGGAAGAAGCATCATAACAAAAAGCCCCTGCACCCGGCGATGTACCGGGTGCAGGGGTTTGTCTTATTTGAGCGCGTCCTTCCAGTTGTCCGCGAGGGTACCCTTCCGGCGCACCGCCGCGACCGATTTGTGCACAGCCTCGAACAGGCACTGTGTTCCGCATTCGGTCGCCTGATAATCCGCCGCACGGTCGCGGGAAATGCCGATCCTTGCAGCTTCGGCGGCAGCGTCGATGTTCGCGCCGAGAAACAGGAACTCCCAGCCCTTTTTCTTCGCCGATTCGATCATCTTCTTGATGTCGGCATAGCTGTAATTGCAGCTGGAATTTTCGTGTCCGTCCGTCGTGATAATGAAGATCGTGTGCTCGGGCACATCCTCGGGGCGGGCGTATTTGTGGATCATTTCGATCTGTTTGATCGCCGCGCCGACTGCATCGAGCAGAGCCGTTCCGCCTCCGACGCAGTAGTCCTTGTCCGTCATGACCGGCACCTTGTCCAGCGGCAGACGGTCATGCAGGATCTCATGCCGCGTATCGAACAGCACCGTCGTGACGAACGCCGCGCCTTCCTCCTTCTTCTGCTTCGCGATCATCGCGTTGAAGCCGCCGATCGTGTCGTTTTCCAGCCCGCTCATCGAGCCGCTGCGGTCGAGGATAAAGACCATTTCCGTGAGATTGTTTTTCATTGTGATTTCTCCTTTCGGTTTGGGGCGGATTGTTTCCTGTGTCTTTATCATACCACAAACCGAAAGGAAAAGGGTCAACCGGCAGTTGACTTTTATTCCGAGCCGAGCAGCGGCTGATCGTACTGCTCCAGTGCCTCGTTGATCTCGAATACATTGTAGATTTTCCGGTCAATGAAATATTCGATGATGACGTCAAATTTGCTGCTGTGCGAGAGCGAAAGCCCCGCCGTCCGCAGCAGCGCGTTCGTGCTTTCAAGGTCAAGCTTCAGTGCAAGTGCCAGCGCGATCGCGGTCTCCTTTTGCGGGCGGTAATGCGGTTTCGAGCGGATCTTGGAGAAAAGCTGCTTCGAGAGATTCGCCTTTTTATAGCATTCGGCATCCGACATGCCCCGCTCGTCAATGAGCCGCAGCAGCATTTCCGTGAAGCCCTCGTCAAGCTGCTTCAGACGCTCGTCCAGCGACGCTTTCTCCGCAGCGCATTCCGCAGGGATCCCGCTCTCCATGTATGCCGAAGCGGCAAAATCAGACTTCTTTTCCTTCCGGAAGAATGCGGAAGCATTCGCCGCAGCCCCTGCGAACGTATCATGCAGCGGATGCGCCTGCGCCGGATGAAGCCGCTTTGCAAGATACTGTTCCAGTTCCGCGAGCGTCTCCCGGTGTGCGCCGTAGCTGTGCCAGTCAAACCGGACGAGATAAACGTCCAGCTTTGCAGTCAGCGGATGTGACAGGATCGTCTGCACCGCAGTTTCCAGCGCAATGTCCTTCGGGAAGCCATAAACGCCGGAGTCGATCAGACTGACGGCGATCTTTCTGCAGCCCTGCGCCGCGGCTTCTTCTAGGCTGTGCCGGTAGCAGTCCGCGAGCGTCTCTGTTTCATGCTGATCTCCGCCGCGCCAGACCGGTGCCGCTGTGACGATCAGCTTTTTGCAGGAAAGCCCGGATACGGCCGCACGGCTGCGCAGGGTCTTTGCCTCCCCTGCCGCACATCCGCCCAGTGCCCGCAGTTCATCCGTCAGCGACATACCGGCTCTGCTTCCGCACGCACCGAACACGCTGCCGCCGTACTGCAAAGATTCGTCCGCGGCGATCACAGCCGCATCACACGGGAACCGTGTCAGATCGGTATATAACAGCTTCAAAGGCATGACATTGCACCTCCGTCAATTGATATATTTATTGTATCATAATCCCTGCGCCGCGTCAAGGGCGGAAAAGCAGAAATAATCAACAGATACCTGTATATTTTCTCTTGCATTCTCTTTGGATATGTGTTATAGTATAAAAAGCGGAAAGCGGTATCCTGTACCGGTTTCATCGCAGAGCCGTATCTTCCGCAGCCTTCTCCGCGCCGTTCAGGGACACGGAGATCATAGAAAATATCAATTTATTTGACTGGGGGATACATCTTATGAACATGAAACACGCAGCGGTACTGGCTGCCGCGCTCCTGACCTTCTGTACAGCAGTCTGTCCGGCATCCGCTGCCGTCCTGGGAGACGCAGACAGAACCGGCAGCACCGACCGGAACGACGTCCGCTGCCTGACAGACTGGCTGCTGAAGGAAAGCGGCAGTCCGGACCTTGAGGCCGCCGATCTGGACGCAAACGGCAGGCTGGATGCCGCCGATCTTTCGCTGCTCAAGGCACTGATCCTGAATCCGCCCGCGCAGCACAGCAGCACCGACCCGAAAGCCTATATGGAGCAGGTGCGCAGCAGCTGGGTGCAGCAGGTGCCGCAGAACATACTGAACGCACGCGGCGGCGAGCTGACGCACATCACGTATTTCTCGCAGAAGGCGAACAAGGAAAAGGGCGCGCATGTCTGGCTGCCGCCCGGGTACGATCCCGCAAAGCAGTATCCGGTCTTTTACGTCAACCACGGCATTCAGGGCAATGAGTATACGATGCTCAACGGCTTCGGCATCATGGAGAGCGCAGCCGGCCTGATCGAAGCCGGCGAGGCGGAGCCGATGATCATTGTGTTCACCTTCATGTATACGAACCCGAACAAGGACAACTGCGACGGCATCAACGCACAGGAGGTGCCGTATTACGACGCCTTCCTGGATGACCTCACCGGCAGCCTGATGCCCTATATCGAATCGCATTATCCCTGCAAAACGGGGCGCGAGAACACCGCGATCGGCGGCTTTTCCATGGGCGGCAGAGAGTCGCTCTATATCGGCATCATGCGGCCGGATCTGTTCGGCTATATCGCGGCGAGCTCCCCTGCTCCTGGCGTTGTGCCCGCCCGCGACAATTTCATGGAGCATGTGGGCAGTATCCGTGAGGAGCAGTTCCGCATGTCGGAGCCGTATCTGCCGTATCTGCTGATGATCACCGGCGGCACGGCGGACGGCATGGTCGGAGACTTCCCGGAGCAGTACCACAATCTGTTCACGCGCAACAACACCGATCATATCTGGGTCTCCGTGCCGGGCGGCGGACATGACGGCGGCGTCGGCACACCGTTTTTCTATAATTTCATCCGCGCACTGTTCAAGGCGTGAGCATACCGAAAAAGCGGTATCCGCGATGCATCCGGAATGGGACTGCACCCTCATGACAGATCATCGCGAAGCAGAAACATTTTTCAACAAAAGCATCTCTCTGCGGGGAGATGCTTTCTGTTGTGATTCTGACAGTCATTTCTGTGTATTCATGCCGGATTTTGCTGCAACATTCAGTATTTTTACAAAATAACTTGCAAAGAATTGGCTTTTATTGTATAATAAAAATGCTTCGTTCCGGCGGAGCAAACAGCCGATCATGACAGAATGAAAAAGGAGTTAAAAGTATGAGAAAGAAAGCTTTGCAAAAAGCAGCAGCCGCCATGTCAGTATCTTTGCTGATGTCCTCCGTCATGCAGGTACAGGCAGCGGCCGACGTTCAGGCATTCCCGCACTCCGTGCAGGACAGGGTCAATCTGCTGCTGCAGACCCGTTCGGAGATCTTCTACGAATACAACAGCTACGCGCACAAGAAATGCGAATACGAGACGGACACGCCGCCGAAGTACCGGTTCCTGTTCATCGAAGCCCGAAACGTCAGGACGCAGAACGGCAATGATGCAAAGGCCACAGCAGAGGACGACGAGATCTTCTCAAAGGCCGCTGTGCAGTTTGAGCAGATCGTCGAGTATCTGACGGACTACAATGTCGATATCGTCGTGGAGACGCTGATCCTGGACGAGCAGGTGCAGGCGACCACCGATTATACCACGTACTTCGACATGCAGAAACTCATCCGGAAGCACGCCCCCTACGGCACGTATGACACCGTCATCACCTTCACATGCGAGAACACCGATTTCGGCTGCCCGAACACTTCGTACTCCAGCAGAGAGCCGATGTCCAGTGCGGGCTACGCATGGGTGCCAATCGCACTTTTTGATCACGAGAGCTATGACCCGACGGTCAGGGATAAGCCGTGGCATCTGTATACAGTTGACCTTGCGATGCACGAATGGATCCACCAGCTTGAATCCTTCCGGAATCTTGACGGCATCGTCATGCCGTCCGCGGATATCTTCGGCAAGGGCACCGATCTGCTGCGGATCTCGGAGGATCAGCGCACGGTCACGAACGACCAGCTGGAATGGGACTACATCTGGCCGGAAGACACGGTCTACAAGAACCCGACAGATTTCCTCAAGGGCCGCGAGCCGGATTCCGTCTCCTATGCACGCGCTTATTTCAACGGTCACATTCACGATATCGCCAATGACCGCTACCTCGGCATGTTCCCGTCCTTCTGGCGTGTCTACGACGGAAAATGCTTCTTCGGTGAGTATTACGCGACCGACCCGGACGGCAAATATCAGGCATTTCTCGGTGAGGACACCGCCGAGATGAGCCGCGAGAACGGCATCGTCTATCAGGACGATTCCTATATCTTCGATATGTACTATTCGCTGGAAGAAAACAAGATCATGTCGCTTTCCAGAAAGTTCCCGAACTGGCGGTTCCCGTATGAGAACACGCAGCTGAAGGACTGCACCTTCACAAAGATCAGCTACGGGGAAACGGGCGACTACTACCTGATGAATCAGGGGAACGGCAAGTACCTTGCATTCGATGCAGAGAAACAGGCATTCACCTTCTCCGATTTCAAAACGGATGATTCGATCTGCTGGACGATCACCTATCTGGGCGACAATTTCGTCCGCATCTCCCCGAAGGCCGCTCCGGCACTCCGCTTCGATGTCGGCAACGCATGGGATGTAGACGACAATCCCGTCATCATTTATGTAGAGACCGGCGTGGACAGAGCACAGGAATATCAGCTCCGCCAGAATGCGGACGAGAGCTATTCGATCTATCCGCAGCTTTCCTATTCGCGCTGCGTCACATACAAGGACGGCAAGATGGTGCTTTTCACGGACACAAAGTCCGAAGCACAGAAGTGGCTGATCGAAAAGGCAGACGGCAAGCCGATCGGCTTCACCCCGGCTGTTGTGACGACAACCGCACCGGTCACAACGACCGTCACAACAACGACGACGACCACCACCACAAAGGCGCCGGTCACGACAACCGCGGCTCCCGTCACGACAACGAAGGCTCCCGTCACGACAACGAAGGCTCCGGTCACAACAACGAAAGCTCCCGTCACCACGACCGTGCCGGTACAGACCGGTCTGAAGGGCGACGTCAATCTGGACGGCAGCGTGGATGTTTCGGATGCCGTTCTGACAGCGAGAGTCCTTGCGGAGGACCGCACGGCCGTCGTGAAGGATCAGGGCATCCGCAATGCAGATGTCAACGTCAGCGGCTCGCCGGATATGGAGGACATCGTTCTGCTCCTGAAATACATCGCAAAGATCATCACATCGCTTTCATAACAGCAAAAGCCTGCACGTTCACCCGAAGCGTGCAGGCTTTTTATGCATACAAAACATCCCTCCGTCCGGAGACGAAGGGATGCTGTTCTGTGATTCAGATCTCGTTCAGCGGGAGCTTATCCTCGTCGCCGCCCTCACCGTTGATCGTGAAATATGCCGCATTCTCCTCCGGCTTTACATAAAGCACGAACTCGTTTACGACCTTTCTCTTGTGGACGGATTTGTAAGCCTTCAGAGCCTTCTCCGCCATGGCACTGATATCGAAATCCTTGCCGCCGACCTGCAGGATCGTTCTGATCTCAAGTGCCGGCTTCTTCGCAGATTTCTTTGCAGCAGCCTTCTTCTCAGCAGGTGCTTTCTTTTCAGCAGTCTTTTTTGCAGCCGCGGGTTTCTTTGCAGCAGCTTCCGCAGCCTTTGCGGGTGCTGCGGCAGGCTTCTCAGCGGCCTTCTTTGCTGCCGGTGCCTTCTTCGCAGCGGTCTTTGCCGGAGCTTTCTTCTCAGCAGGCTTCTTCACAGCGGTTTCTTTCTTTTCAGCAGTCTTCTTTGCGGGTGCCTTTTTTTCAGCAGCTTTCTCTGCCATCATGAAGCACATCCTTTCATACAAATATTTCGGCATTCAGCCTTGTTATATTATAACATATCTTTCACCGTATGTCAAGAGATTATTCAGGAATCAGGCGGATTTCGGGTTGATTTGTCACGGAATTTGTGGTATAATATGCAAAAAGAACATCCTACCGCCGGAAACGGCGCGAAGCTTTACAATATAAGGAGAAAAATGAAGATGAAAAAGCCGCTCAGCAAACATCTCCTGACCGTTCTCGCCGTGACGGCTGCTGCCTTCGTCATGGCACTCAACAAAAATTCCTTTGTCGATACCGGCGGACTGTATCCCGGCGGCGTTGCAGGCCTTTCCATCCTGATTCAGCGTCTGCTGTCAGATATGCTGCACCGCAGCGTCCCGTTCACCGTCATCAATCTGCTGCTGAACGCCGTTCCGGTGTACATCGGATTCCGGTACATCGGCAAAAAATTCACGCTGTATTCCTGCCTGATGATCGTGCTGAACAGTCTCTTTACCGACCTGCTCCCGCCGCACATCGTCACGGAGGACATTCTGCTCATCAGCATTTTCGGCGGGATCATTCAGGGGCTTGCGGTCTCGCTCTGCCTGAATGCGAACGCGACCTCCGGCGGCACGGATTTCATCGGCATTTTTCTTTCGGAGCGGCGCGGCGGGGATGCGTTCTCCGTGATCCTCGGCTTCAACACCGTGATCCTGCTCGCCGCAGGTTTTCTGTTCGGCTGGGACAAGGCACTGTATTCGATCATCTTCCAGTATGCGGCAACTGTGGTGCAGCGGCTCACGTACAAGAAATATCAGCAGAGCACGCTGTTCATCGTCACGACCAAGCCCGCCCCGGTCTGCAATGCGATCTATGCCGCAACACAGCACGGCGCGACCGTCTTAGAGGGCGAGGGCTCCTACGAACACTGCGAGCGCAATGTGGTCTATTCCGTGGTATCGGCTGCGGAATCCAAGCAGGTCATCCGCATCGTCCGGGAGACCGACCCGGAGGCGTTCATCAACGAGATGCGGACGCAGACGCTCTCCGGCCGGTTTTATCATCCGAAGGAGGAATGACCGCGTCCCGCATCTGCTGCATGACCGTTTCGTACCGGAGCGCACCGCCCTCCGCCGCCGGATATGCAGCAGCATCCCATGTATGCGTCTGCCGCATGAAGTCATCCCCGCAGAGAAAATACGCATGGGTGTCTCCGGGTTCCGCGGTGTCGTCCCATGTGCAGTCAACATGATACCAGGAGCCGTCAGGCCGCACAAGGTTCCATGCGTGCGCGGACGGCTCGCCGTTTTCACAGGCCGTGCCGGTCACGGTCATTGCCGGGACGCCGGCCGCTTCGAGCAGCAGTGCAAAGCCCTCCGCATAGCCGGAACACCGCGCCGCAGCCCCGCACAGCGCACCGTATGCACTGCCGCAGTCCGGTGCGGTTTCGCTGTATGTACACGCACTGCAGAGCCGCTCATGCGCAAGCAGCACCCGCACAGCCGGCGGATACGGCAGCACGGTCTTTGCCCATTCCGCTGCATACAGACTGACCCGCCGCTTCTTTTCCCGTACCGTTTCCGGCGGTTCTGTATAGACCGCAGTCACCGTCAGCAGACGCCCGCTGCGCTGCCAGCCGAGCGTTTCCAGCATCGTCCCGCAGAGCACGGAGCGCGTCCGCGCAGCGCACAGGCAGTCTCCTGCCTCACCGCAGAGCGTTTCCGGAACGGAAACGGTCAGCATGGTCTCCGTATGCAGCAGCATGTCCGCAGCGGCATCAGTCAACTCCGCGGCGGACTGCACCGTCAGAACCGGCTCCGGCAGCGGCAGCGCGGGTTCCGGCTGTACCCGGCAGCCGGTCAGCAGGCAAACCGACAGCAGCAGCGCAGATCTTCCTGATTTCATGCAGGTTCCTTTCGTCAATACGCTGAAAATCATTTCCTGCGGAGAAATTGTTTTGTGCACCTCTTCATTTTTTCGTTTTTGCTATTGCCAAACGCTCCGAAATAGTGTAAAATACCAGTATATGGGATGATGAACCGTCATCCAATTACAAGCTGTTTCTTTGGAGGTAAACACATGATTTCTGCAGGTGATTTTCGCAATGGCATGACCTTTGAAATGGACGGTCAGGTCGTTCAGGTTATCGAGTTCCAGCACGTCAAGCCGGGCAAGGGTGCTGCATTCGTCCGCACCAAGTATAAGAATGTCATCACGGGTGCCGTGGTCGAAACTTCTTTCAACCCGACCGCAAAGTTCCCGACTGCATTTGTCGAGCGCAAGGATATGCAGTACAGCTACAATGACGGCGATCTTTACTACTTCATGGACATGGAGACCTATGAGCAGATCCCGATCAGCAAGGACGTCATCGGCAATGCGCTGGATTTCGTCAAGGAAGAGGAGATCGTCAAGGTGCTGTCCTACAAGGGCAACGTGTTCGGCATCGAGCCGCCGTTCTTCGTTGAGCTGACGATAACTTCCACCGAGCCGGGCGTCAAGGGCAACACCGCGACCAACGCGACCAAGCCCGCTGTCGTCGAGACCGGTGCCGAGATCCGCGTGCCGCTGTTCATCAACGAGGGCGACAAGATCCGCATCGACACCCGTACCCGTGAGTACATGGAGCGCGCATAATCTGCTGCGTTTTCCCGTTCCGTTCGCGGAGCAAAAAGTTTTGTGAGAAAGGATAATCATCATGAAGCTGACTGAGAAAATCGCTTATATGAAGGGTCTTCTGGACGGCATGGAGCTGGACGGCTCCACCAAGGAAGGCAAGGCCATCCTGCAAATGGCAGAGGTCATGGAGGAAATGGGCGTCTACATCGACGATCTGCAGTCGCAGGTCGATGAGCTGACCGAGCTCTGTGATCTGCTGGATAAGGATCTCGGCGAGGTCGAGACCGATCTCTACTGCGATGACGATGACGACGATCTCTATGAGGACGATGATGACAGCGACGATGACGATGATGATGACTTCGACATCGGTCAGGTCCTCCCGGCAGATTATGATGATTATGCTTATGATGACGACGACGAGGACTTCGATGAAGTGCAGTATGTCGTCAACTGCCCGAGCTGCGATGAGACGGTCAGCCTGAGCGAGCGCCAGCTCGAGGAAGGCAGCATGACCTGCCCGCACTGCGGGGAGCTGCTCGAGTTCGATTACGACAACATCGAAACGGAATTTTCTGCCGATGCAGACGATGACGAAGCCGATGATGCCGAACCGGAAGATGAGGGAGATGCCGAGTAAGCATTCCCGCATCCCGTACAATTGTTTCAGGGCGAGGTGAAACTCCTCACCGGCGGTACAGTCCGCGAACCGCTTTTCAGCGGCCGAACCGGTGCAATTCCGGTACCGACGGTCACAGTCCGGATGGAAGAAACAGATTGTTCAGAGGTGTACCGCGGTACGCCTGCTGCAGTGCAGCATCAGAACTGATACAATCTCCGCCCGTGAGCCGAACAGGTTTGCGGGCGGTTTTTCTTCTGCAAGAAGCCGCAAATCTTCATGTCAGAAAGGAACGATCCCCATGAAAAAATCCGCCGCTGCTGCCGTACCGATGACCGGTGCGCAGAACACATCCGCCGTCAGAAAGCTGACCGTCCTCGCACTGCTGAGTGCCGTCGGCTATGTCTCCATGCTGTTTATCAAGGTACCGGTCATCGGCTTCCTGAGCTATGAACCGAAGGACATTTTCCTGACACTCGCAGGCTTCCTCTACGGCCCGCTTGCCGCACTCGCCTGCTGTGTCGTCACCGGCGTGCTGGAGCTGTTCATCAGCTCGACAGGTCTGATCGGCATGATCATGAACATCATTGCGAGTGCAGCCTTTGCCTGCACCGCCTCGCTGATCTACAAAAAACGCCGCGATATCTACGGTGCCGCGCTCGGCCTTGTCTGCGCCGTCGCCGCGATGACCGTGTGCATGCTGCTGTGGAACTATCTGATCTCGCCGCTGTACATGGGCATTTCCCGCGCCGAGATCGTCCCGCTGCTGAGCACAATGTTCCTGCCGTTCAATCTGCTGAAGGCAGGCATCAATGCCGCAATCACACTGCTGCTGTACCGGCCGTTCCTGCATGTACTCCGCCTCTGCGGATTCCCGGTCGGCGATCACCTCGCGGACAAAAAAACGTCCGTCGTATTGGTCGCGGCGGTTTCCGCGGTGCTGCTCGCAGTCTGCGTCGGCGTCGTGCTGTATCTGAACCGCGGGTGATTACGCAAGCTCCCCGCTTTCCTCGTAGGCATCCCGCAGAAGCGTCAGCGCGCGCTTTTCGATGCGGGAGACATACGACCGGCTGATGCCAAGCGTTTCCGCAACCTCGCGCTGCGTCTGCGCAGGATAGCCGAACAGCCCGTACCGCCGCGCGATGACCGTCCACTCGCGCTTTCCGAGCCGCGTCTCAAGAAAGCGGTACAGCTGCTTTTCCTGCATGGACTGCTCGACCTGCGTTTCCAGATCGGTGCTGTCCGGCATGATGTCCAGCAGCGTCAGCGCATTGCCGTCCTTATCGTATTCCAGAGGATCGTCGAAGAACACTTCTCCGGCGGTCTTCTTTTTTGCGCGGTAATGCATCAGGATCTCATTTTCAATGCACCGTGCAGCATAGGTCGCAAAGCGTGCGCCCTTCTCCGTATTGAACGAGGACACCGCCTTGATGAGCCCGAGCGTCCCGATCGAGATGAGCTCCTCCTGCTCGCGGTCAGGAGAATAAAACTTCTTTGTGATGTGCGCGACCAGCCGCAGATTGTGCGAGATCAGCTTCTGCCGCGCTGCATCATCGCCCGCGGCCAGCTGCCGCAGACATTCCTCTTCCTCTGTACGCGTCAGTGCCGGCGGAAATGCCGCCGCATGATCGACATGCAGAAGGAACACCGTCATCTGCCCGAACAGTCCCGATAAAAATGCAAACACCGTACCACCGCCTTTTCTGCATTTTATGCACAGGACGTTCGGTATATGCTTCCGATAGAAAAAAACAATAACGCTGCCTGTGAAAAAGTCTTGACAAATCCCCTCTGATATGATATAATATATGACAGCCTTATCATGAGCGGCGGAGGAATCAGGTCCTGTGAAGCCGCGGCAACCGCATCCGAACGATGCACGGTGCCAAATCCTGCGGCAAAAGCCGAAAGATGAGGAACGAATGCAACGATAGGCGGCATACGTTCTGTATGCCGCCTTTTTGACGGAAAAGGAAGGATAAATCAATGGAACAATCACTATCACAAACGCGGCAGCATCCCTTTTTTGACAGACACACAGTTCTCGGCACAATCGTTCTGATCCTCTGGGCATATTTCATCGTAATGATCCCGGCATCATTTGTGATCGGTGTTGTCAGCGTAATGATGGGGCTCGGCGACCCTACGGACTATATCTTCCTCGGCGTGATCATCATGGCACCCCTTACGCTGCTGATCCACAGGCTCTGGTTCCTGCCGGATTTCAAGGGAATCTTATTCCGCGGTTTCCTGAAAACACTGCGATGTTGTCCTGTGATTTTGCTGTTCTGGCTGGTGCTCTGCCTGCCGGACTTCCTGCACGGCGATTTCCCGCAGACCTTTAATCTGAAGGTCATTTCGCTTTCGCTGACGGCCGGCTTTTCGGAGGAAGTCATCTTCCGCGGGCTCCCGCTCTCCTATCTGAAGCGGCAGCTCCGTTCCGAGAAGCAGGTTCCGCTGATCGTCATCATCACCGGAATCATCTTCGGCCTGACGCATCTCACAAATATCTTTGTCGGCGCATCGGTCAGCGCAAGTCTGGTGCAGGGCGTCGTCACAATCTGCATCGGCATTTTCCTCGGTGCCGTGTTTATGCGGGGCGGCAATATTCTCGTGCCGATGCTGCTGCACACGCTGCATGATATGCTGATGCTCTCCTTCATGAAGGCCGATGAAGTTTCTGCTGTCCTCACAGAAGAAGCAAGCCTCAGCGATATTTCCGAAGTGCTGCTCTGCGCGGCACTGGCCGCCTTCGGATTTTTCCTGATCCGGAGATCCAAGCGCCGTGAGATCTGCGATATGTGGGCAGAAACATGGTCACAGACAACCGAAAACCGGCCGGAAACCCCGGCCGAACCCGAAACACTACAGGAGGTTTAATATGAAACGCTTTTTTACGTCTGAATCCGTCACAGAAGGGCATCCCGACAAGATCTGCGACCAGATCTCCGATGCCGTGCTGGACGCGATCCTCGAAAAGGATCCCATGGGCAGAGTTGCCTGCGAGACCGTGACGACGACAGGTCTTGTCATGATCATGGGCGAGATCTCTACGACCGCACAGGTCGATATCCCGGCGATCGCAAGAGAGGTCATTGTCGATATCGGCTACGACCGCGCAAAGTACGGCTTTGACGGCTACACCTGCGCGATCATGACCTCGATCGACCAGCAGTCCTGCGATATCGCACAGGGCGTGGATTCCGCATTTGACGCCGGTGATAACGAAGAAGAAAACGGCGCGGGCGATCAGGGCATGATGTTCGGCTTTGCCTGCGACGAGACCCCGGAGCTCATGCCGCTGCCGATCTCTCTGGCGCACAAGCTGGCACTCCGCCTGACCGCTGTCCGCAAGGACGGCACGCTCCGCTATCTGCGTCCGGACGGCAAAACGCAGGTCACGGTCGAATACGACGATGACAAGCCCGTCCGCGTCGATACGATCGTCATTTCCACGCAGCATGCCGCATCCGTCGAGCTTGACCAGATCCGCGGGGATCTCGTCGATCTCGTCATCAAGCCGACCGTCCCGGCAGCACTGATCGACAAGGATACCAAGATCTTCGTCAACCCAACCGGCCGGTTCGTGATCGGCGGCCCGCAGGGTGACTCCGGCCTGACCGGCAGAAAGATCATCGTCGATACCTACGGCGGCTACTCCCGTCACGGCGGCGGTGCATTCTCCGGCAAGGACCCGACCAAGGTTGACCGCTCCGCTGCATACATGACGCGCTACATCGCGAAGAACATTGTTGCGGCGGGACTTGCCAAGCGTGCAGAGGTGCAGCTTGCTTATGCGATCGGCGTCGCGAAGCCGGTCTCGGTCTTTGTCGAGACCTTCGGCACCGGTGTTGTGGATGAGGAAACGCTCGCGAATGCAGTTTCGCAGGTATTCGATCTCCGTCCGACCGGCATCATCGAGGCACTGGAGCTCCGCAAGCCGCAGTACCGCAAGCTTGCCGCTTACGGCCACATGGGCAGAGAGGATCTGAAGCCCGCATGGGAGCGCACCGACAAGGTCGATGCCCTCAAGGCAGCCGTCGGAAAATAAACAGCCGCTGAAACAGAACAGGCAGATACTTCATACGAGGTATCTGCCTGTTTTTGATTGCTGTACAAAATCACCGCTTGAATTTCAGCGCGAATCCAAGCCCGAGCAGCAGCACAAGTGCGGAAACGCCAAGCAAAATGTAAGCTGCCGTATTGTCCTGCTGCGGAGCACCGCTCATGCCCGGGAAGCTGCCGCCGCCCGGCTGCGGTCTTTGGCCGCCTGCGCTGTCCGCTTTCTCTGCGGGCTTTTCCTGCGGATCAGCCGAAGCAGCATCCTCCTTTGCGGCATCCGCGCTGCCGTCATCCCGGTCACCGGAGAAGCCCTGCGGCATATTGTCCGGGTTGAAATCCTGCGGCATGTCACCGCCGCCGAAGCCGCCGGGCATATTGCCGGGGTCAAATCCCTCCGGCATTTCACCGCCGCCGAAGCCCGGTCCGGCAGCCAAGCTCTGCACGGCCGCACGGCTGCCGCTTCCGAACGAAAGCACCGCTGCACCGGACTGCTCCTGCCGCGTACTCCGGCCGCGTCTGCCGGAACGCTCCGGATTCTGTCCCGCCTCTCTGCCGCCGGACTGACCCGTCTGCGCATCGGCGTCCTGCATGCCGGAACGCTCCGGCTTTCCGCCGAAGCCGCCCCTGCCGCCGCCGAAGCCGCCGCCCATCGAGCCCATATCCGAGATGTTCAGGCCGTCCGTATTGATCAGTGCGGAGCTGTCAGCACGCTGTCCTTCTGTCGTGGAAGGGATCGTACCGTCAAGCTGTCCGCGGACGCTCTCTGCGCGAAGCGTGCAGAATCTGCCGATTGCTTCAACGCCCGTTTGAAATTCGTCATAGGTGCAGAATTTCGTCGGGTCCTTTTCGACATATTCTGCGATCAGCGCAGCGGTATCCGATACCAGCGTCTCAAAATCCGCACTGTTCAGAAATTCGCTGAAACGTGCATGATACTGCGCTGTGTATTCATCGCTGTCAAAGATCCACGCGATCATCGGGCGGTCACTCATGCCGTTCGATACCGGCGTGTCGATCGGCGCATTGACAGAGGACGACGCATTGCCGCCCATGAACGAGCCGTAAGCAAGATTATAGTCCCACGGTATCATGGAAAGCCTGTCGTTCTCCTCGTAGAGATAGTAGTTGTGGATCATCTGCCCCGTGTAGCTGTCGCCGTTGACAAGGAAATCATGGACGACAAAATAACGGATGACCTCATCGGTATCGACCGTGTTTGCAAGGTCGGACTGCTCCAGCAGAGCCTTCAGCGAACGGATCAGACGCTTCTGATCGGCCCCGTTCACAGTTGTTTTTGCATTGCTGAAGATATTGGAATAGCTGTCGGGATCGTCATCGGTATATTTCAGCTTGACATCGTCGCTGTCCATGCCGAAGCCGCCCTTGCCTTCACCGCCGCCGAAATCCGGCATTTCGCCGCCTGCTCCGAACATCTTTTGGGGATCAAAATCGCCGAGATCCCCGGGCATTTTTTCCGGATCGAACTGCGGCATTTCCCCGCCGAAATCCGGCATATTGCCGAAGTCCGGCATTTCTCCGCCCTGTCCGGGCGGCATAAGCTGCGTGCCGTCCTGACCGGAGCCTTCTGCAGCTTCGCCGTTTTTCTCCATGAAGCCGCCCATGCTGAAGTCCTTGCCGTTGCCTCTGCCGCCGCCGAAGCTCATCGCATCGGGCTTATAGAGATCGCCGTAATTGCTGCCGTAGTTCCGTTCAAGGAAGGAATCCTCGATCGCCTCGACCGCAAGATACAGCCCCCAGTCCTCGCCGTTGACCGTGAGATAGGCATAGCTGCAAAGGGGCGCATCCACGCCGAAATCATACATCAGCGTATACGCAAGATAATCCTTCATGTAGGTGTTGTCCTGAATGATATTGTTCAGGCAGAGCTTGTCCAGCCCATGATAGGTCTTGCCGCTTTCGTACTGGTCAAACTCGATCTTGAAGCTGTAGCGTTCGCTGTTCATGTTCTTTACGGAGCTGAGGGATGTATTGCCCTTGCCGCGTATCCCGACATTGCGTACAGCCTCGCCGTCGATCACAAGGCTGCATGCATAATATTCCTCGCTCTCGGCATTTTGGATGAAGCTGTCCCAGTCGTTCATCACAATGTCAACGGTATGCACCCGTGAGCGGTCGAACAGTCTGTTCTCATAGCCGATCGCGTGTGCTGCAGTCTGTATGCCGAAAGTCCGGCCGCTGCAGAAAAGAAACGCAAGCACGATCGCGGCAGCCGTTATCACAATGCAGATCCGGTCTATGCTTTTATGTGCCGACATTCCATCACACCCTTATCCCATGTAGTCGCCGTTATAGCTGACAAGCACTGCACTGCTCACACCCTCCATCTCTGCAAGGGCATTGACAAAATCGGTGTTGTCATCCTTGAGGCGAATCTCCATATTCAGCTCAACGGAGCCCTTCTGTGCCGTCTTGCTCTTGACGACGCAGCGTTCGGTCTTGCCGTCGAGGAACGCTTTTGCTTTTGTTTCGCTGTCGTGGCCGTCACAGCGCACCACAACGATATACGGGTTTTTGCAGGATTTGCGGTTTACGAACACAAGCAGGATCACGCCGATGATCACGCTGCCGATGACTGCAAGCGGAATCATGCCGGCCGCAAGAACGATGCCGACCGCGATCGACCAGAACAGAAACGCAATGTCAAGCGGTTCCTTGATCGCTGTCCGGAAGCGGACGATCGAAAGCGCACCGACCATGCCGAGCGAAAGCACGACATTGCTTGTCACGGCAAGGATCACGACCGTCGTGATCATGGTCAGCGCGACCAGTGTTGTGCCGAAGCTGGCGGAGTACATCACGCCGGAATAGGTTTTCTTGTAAACAAGGAAGATGAACATTCCCATACCGAATGCAAGAAGCAGGGCGACCGCCATATCAAGAAGGCTGACGCTGGTCACGTTCTCTATAAAATCAGACTTGAAAATATCGTTGAAACTCATTGTAAAAACTCCTTATTATCCATAAATTCTGCAGGCTGCATATTTTGAGAAAGCACCCTCGCGCCTGTCCGCGAGAGCAACTGCATCCCGGATGATATCGGGCAGAAATGCGTCCCACTTGACCTCAAGGATGATCGCGTCCGAAACGGGAACGGTCACGCAGGCAGGATTCAGAAAATCAGTGCACCGCAAGCCGCTCCGGATATCGTAATCAAGCGTCACACGGACATTTCCCGCAGGATAGATGAACGGCTCTCTTGTGTAATCCACGATCGTTTTCGGCGCGATGCCCTCTGTCTGCATTTTGGCGTACAGTTCCCGGATCAGCAGAAACTGCGAATCAATCATCCATTCGGTATCCCCGTCCGCAATTCGCTGTGCCTGCTCCTTTGTCAGCGGGGCACTCTGCTTGTTCCCGAGATGATCGACCTTGCTTTTCTTTTCCAGATGGATGACCGAGGGGTCGCCGTTGTAATAGCGGATGCGGAATTTCTCACGGCGGCTCATGCCGTTGACCTTTTCCATAAGGGCTTTGTCCGCAGGATTGTCGAAATAAAGGCTGCGGATAAAGTATCTCCCGTTTACGGCGTGGGGATCGGGATATGCAACCGCGCGGAGCCTCTGCCGGATGATAAGCATGTCGGAATAGTTGATCTCGTGCTTGATCTCATGTCTGAATTGCATTGAATCACCTCTTTTCGTTCTCACAGGCACGCTGCCCGCGTGCGCTGTATCCTACGCTCTCATTATATCCGCGAACGCTGAATTGGCACTGAAAATGCGTGTAAGGGCTGTAAAATCAAAGTGATTGTTATGTGAAATCACAGCCAAATTATTTTCACAGAAAGAGAAAGGCTGCACAACCGTCCGGCTGTGCAGCCTGATGCTCAATCTGTCAAAGCGAACGCCGGAACACGTGATCAGTTCAAGCCTCACAGCGTCTCAGCAGCTCCGCCTCGTCAATGATCTCCACGCCGAGTTCTTCGGCTTTGGTCAGCTTGCTGCCGGCCTCCTCGCCCGCAACGACCACGCTCGTTTTCTTGGATACCGAGCCGGAGACCTTGCCGCCGTGCGATTCGATCAGTGCCTTGGCCTCGTCGCGCTTCATCGTCGGGAGCGTGCCGGTCAGAACGAAGGTCATGCCCGCAAAGCGGTCGCTGGCGACGGCCTTCGCCGCGTATTCCATTTTGACGCCGCGTTCGAGCAGCGTATCGACCAGTGCCGCAAAATCCGCCCGTGCAAATGTCTGCGCAACAGATTCCGCCATGACCTCGCCGAAGCCGTCGATCGCCGCAATATCCTCTGCTTTTGCACTGCGGATCGCATCCAGCGAACCAAACCGGTCACAGAGCAGCGTCGCCGTTGCCTGTCCGATATTGCGGATGCCGAGTGCCGCGATCACGCGGTCAAGCGGCTGTGACTTGGATGCTTCGATCGCCGCGAGCAGATTTTCTGCGGATTTCTCCTTGAATCCTTCCAGCGTCAGGAGCTGCGCCTTCGTCAGTGTATAGAGATCGGCAGGCGTCCCGATCAGCTTTTCGTCCAGAAGCTGCTGCACGATTGCGGGACCGAGGCCGTCAATGTTCATTGCATTCTTCGATGCAAAATGCACGATAGAGCGGAAAATCTGTGCAGGACATGCCGGGTTGAAGCAGCGGAGCGCGGCCTCGTCACCGTCGCGGTCAACAGGTCCGCCGCAGACCGGACATCGCTCCGGAATGTGATACGGCTGCGAATCCGCCTCATGCGATTCCGATGCCAGCACCTCCGGGATAATGTCTCCCGCCTTGCGCACACGGATCATATCCCCGATGCGGATGTCCTTTTCCGTTATAAACTGCTGATTGTGCAGTGATGCACGCGAAACGCTCGTACCTGCAAGCGAGATCGCATCAAATACGGCGACCGGTGTCAGCGCGCCCGTCCGCCCGACCTGGATCTCGATCGAGCGCAATTTTGTTACTTTTTCCTCCGGCGGGAATTTATACGCGACTGCCCATTTCGGGTATTTCGCGGTCGCGCCGAGCTGCTCCCGCTGTGCAAGATCGTTCACTTTGATGACCACGCCGTCAATATCGTAGGGCAGCGAACCGCGGGAATCCCCGATCCGTTCGATCTCCGCGCGGATCTCGTCGGCGGTGCTGCACAGCGCATACGGGATCACCGGGAAGCCGAGCGCGCCGATGCGGTCGATCGTCTGCGCATGGGTCGTCAGCGTCTCGCCCTCGATGCGCTGCAGATTGAACACCCAGATATCCAGTCTGCGGGCGGCGGTCACGGCGGAATCCTTCTGCCGGAGCGAACCGGCGGCAGCATTCCGCGGATTCTTGAACGGTTCCTCCCCTGCTGCCTCCTGCTGCGCGGAAAGCCGCTCAAAGGAAGCCCGCGGCATATAGACCTCGCCGCGCACCTCAAGCAGGGACGGCGCATTTTTCAGCTTCAGCGGGATGCTGCGGATCGTTTTCAGATTCGCGGTCACATTCTCGCCGACATAGCCGTCGCCGCGCGTCGAACCGACCGTCAGGACGCCGTTTTCGTATTCCAGCGACACGGAAAGCCCGTCGATCTTCGGCTCGACCGTAAAAACCGGCTCGCTGACCGTTTCCCGCACCCGCTGCACAAAGGCCTCGACCTCCGCGAACGAAAAAACGTCCTGCAGGCTCGCCATCTGCACGGTATGCGTCACCTTTTCAAATTTGCCGGACGCCACGCCCTGTACGCGCTGCGTCGGGGAATCCGGCTCCAGAAGGTCGGGGAACTGCGCTTCGAGATCGCGCAGCTCGTGCATTTTTTTGTCGTATTCGTAGTCCTCCGCGGTCGGCGCATCGAGATCGTAATACTCATGCGCCATGCGTAGGAGCTCCTCTGTCAGCTCCTTTACGCGGACGGACGCTTCTTCATGTGTCATGTTCGGTACCCCCTTTTTCCTGCGCCGGATGAAGCAGCTTTCTCATCGTATCATGGCACAGATAATCTCCGTTTTCGCACGCGATAACATGGTATCCGGTTTCTTCCCAGCCGTGCCGGAGATAAATCGCCTTTGCCGCAAAGGAAGCGTCCAGCACCGCTTCGTCATACTGTTCCCCGATCAGCCGCTCCGCATACCGGAGAAGCACACCGCCGTATCCGTGCCCCTGATATTCCGGCAGCACAAACAGCCTGCCGATATCATTCTCTTTGACGGTCACAGTGCCGACGGCCTGTCCGTCTGCGGAAATGCACAGATATACAAGGTTTTCCGCAATATCGCGTTCAACCGCAGCGGGTTTATGATGCTGTAGGAAAAATGCAACCGCGCCCGCGGGATAATAATGCGGATAGACCGCTCTGATCGTTTCATGCGTGATTGTCAGCACGGTCTGCAGATCGTTCTGCCCCGCCTGCCGGATCTCATATTTCATGCGCGTGCTCCTGTAAATATGCGCGGATGACCGGTTCTGCATCCCGCAGCTTCACCGGGAACCCATGCCCGCAGGCGAGCCATCGCGGACGGATTTCCAGTATCCGCTGCAAAGATGCCGTCATTTGCGGAAGATCAGCGGCGTGCGGCGTGATATCCGGTCTGCCGAAAATTGCCGTGAACGCGTCGCCGCAATACAGCACATCCCCGCAGAGAATGCCGGACGAGCCGCGCGTATGCCCGGGCAGGTGCACGATCTCCGCGTCAAAGCCGTACTGACGGAGCAGACCGCCGTCCGCATCCCCGAACAGAATATCCGGCTTATACGGCGGACTTTTGACCAGTGCCCCGCCGATATTCTGCGTCAGATTCCGCAGACGCCAGCGGTCGGCGGTCGGGTGCACCGGCTGCGACCGGAAGCTGCGGATCAGCGTGCTGTCAGCTTCATACAGCAGAATTTTCGCGCCGGTTTTCTGCGCGATCGCCGCGGCATTCCAGTCATGATCGGGATGCGCATGGGTCAGGAAGATCCATTTCACGCTGTAGACCGAAAGCCACTGCAGCAAAGCGCGGCGGTTCATGTAAAAGCCCGTATCCACGAGCAGATCACCCTCTGCGCCGCGGATGATATAACAGGTCACATCGGACTGCGCAAACAGATTGATATGTCCCGTGCGGATGACCGGATCAGCCATATACGTCTCCTCTTTCAATCACACCATTTTGCCGTCCTTCACGGGAACGGCGGCCTGCCATGCATCTTCATAGATGACCGTGCCGACAAAATTCGTGTAAACCACATCGTAAGGCACGCGGTACTTGTCCAGCAGCGCGATCGCCGGTTCCAGCTTCTGCCGCATCAGCTCCGTGCTGCCGCATTTGAAAAATGTGATGACCGGCTCATGCCGTTTGCAGGGCTCCGGTTCGGGAAGCTCCGCCTTGAACCATTCGTTTATAGAAATGAACAGGGCTTCTTCTTCCGCAGTCATCACCTTTGCATTGACCAGATTCCAGCAAAGCGCGAATATGCCCTTCGGATATCCCGTGACGTATGAATTATCTCTGCCCTGAATGCGCATATATTGATACATTGTATTTCTCCCGAAAGGTATTATTCATTATTCGCTATTCACTTCAGTCAGAAAGTGAAGAATGAAAAGTGAATCGTAAGCAATTTCCGCGTGTCGGCAATACAAAAGACCGGCACAGGAACACACCCTCAGAGCAGTTCCCGTGCCGGCGCGTTTTTCACTGCATCGGATGCCAGCCGGAAAAACCCTCATAGCGCAGCGGCTCTGCGGCGTTCTGCTGCGCAGCATCCGCAGCCGGGACAAATTCCTCTGTCGGGAACGAGATGCGGTTGAAGATCTCGCAGGGAGAATCGGTATCCCCCGAGCAGGTCTTGGCCGGAACGCTGTAGGGATAGGCCGCCGCGGTCATGGTGACAGGCCGCGTCAACTCCACGACCGAGAACACGCCGAGCGTCAGCACGACGGCGCGGCGCGGCACGGGCGGCTCTGCCGGATTCTGCTGACCCGGCGCAGGCGGCAGCACGCAGATGCGCGTTTCCAGTGCAATCGGATCAACGCACTGGCAGCTTGCCGTCGGCAGATTGACAACGCCGCAGCAGCCGTCATTGTCCCCGACTCTGGCGCCGCTGCTGAAAAATGTACGCGTACTGGATTCGCTGCCGTACAAAATCACGCTCTTTGATGCAGACGCCGTTCCGCGCATCACAGCGGGGCTGTCGCAAGCCCGCGTATAGCAGAGCAGCTCCACCCCGAAGGTATATGTGATATCCACGGTATAATACCCGCGGTTGAACGGGATCGGCTCAACGCTCATGCACACATTGTCGATCGTGCAGCAGCGCGTTTTTACGGATGTGAACTGCGGCGGCAGCTCTCCGCCCGATTCCAGCATCACCTGCAGATTCGTGATGCAGTCCTTGTCACTGCAGCTGTCGAACACGCGGTCGAGCTTCACCGGCACGGCACTGATGCTTTCGGCATTCGGTATTTCACTCATGGTGGATTCCTCCCGGTCTGAAATTGGAGTTCCGTGTGCGGCAAGGGTCATGCAGCCTGCGGAATCCTCAGTGCAGTATATTCCGGGAGAAACGGAAATGTGCGTCTTTCGGATCAGGTATTCTTGTCTACCTGATGGAACTGCTTGAGGTTGCCGATCTTTTCGTTGCGCTCCTCAAGCACCTTTTCGACATCTGCCCAGTCAAGCCCCTGATTCGCGGCCAGCACCATGACATGATAAAGCAGGTCGTTGATCTCGTTGGCCAGCTCATTGTTATCCTTATTTTTGGCCGCGATCACGGTCTCGGTCGCTTCCTCGCCGACCTTCTTGCAGATCTTGTCCACGCCCTTGTCAAACAGGTACGCGGTGTACGAATTTTCCTGCGCAGTGCCTGCCTCGAACGCAGCCTTGCGCGCCTTGATGACCTCAAAAATCTCCTGATAGACTGTCATACTTCATTCTCCTCTTTCTGATCGTTGTAAAGCTCCTTGAAAAAGCAGCTGTAGCTGCCGGTGTGGCAGGCGACGCCGGTCTGCCGGACATTGACCAGCAGCGTGTCGTCATCGCAGTCCGCGTAGACCGAGACAACCTTCTGCAGATGCCCGGAGGTCGCGCCCTTGTTCCAGTATTCCTGCCGCGAACGGCTCCAGAACCATGTGTAGCCTGTTTCCAGTGTGCGCCGCAGGCTCTCCTCATTCATATAGGCGAGCATCAGCACGGTTTTCGTATCGACCTCGTAGCAGATCGCGGGGATCAGCTCGCTCTTTTTGAAAAAGCGGCCGAGATCGTTCAGATCAACTTTTATCATACGCATCTCCTGTCTGTTTTCCGTATTCGGGACTTATGCTTTATTATACCATATTATACGCAAAAATTCAATGGGAGAGACGCGAAAAAGTTTCTGCCGTATTGCATAGGAAACAGCAAGAGCCGGGGCACATCAAACCCCGGCTCTTCGGATGCCGTTCTTATTTGCTGCTCCGGATAATACTAGCCCATGAAATCTTTTTGCCTGCAACAGCAGTTTCCGTATAGTATTTCAGCGTATTCTGCACATCCTCGATCTCCAGCTTGCCGTTGTAGTCAACATCTGCGTTCCACAACTGTCTTTTTGTCAGACCGGTATCCTTGCCCGAAAGCTGTTCGGTGTAGGCTTTCAGCCCGGTCTGCACATCGTCAATGCTGACCTCACCGTCATCGGTGACATCGCCTCTGGTCTCGTCAGACTTCCGGATCGCGCCGAGCGACTCAAACTGCAGACCATGCGCTGCAGCATATTCTTCCGTCGTGGAGCCGTCATAGCCGAGGAGCACGAGCTTCGGGCAGTCCTTGAATGCCTGATCGTCCAGCTCTGCAAAGGGTTCTTTGATATCGGCTTGTTCCAGTGCCGTGCAGTCCATGAATGCAGCCATGTCAATGCTTCTGATATGATACATGATAGTGACTTTGCGCAGCTTTGTGCAGCCTCTGAAGGACTGATTTCCGATTTTTTTCAGTGCCAGCGGGAATAATATTGTCTCAAGGGATGTGCAGCCCTGGAACGCATTATCACCGATTTCCTCGATCTCACCGTTCACGAAGAAATACAGACTGGTGCAGTTCCTGAAAGCACTTTTGCCGATTTTTTCCAGTTTCCAATATTGAAAGGTTCTCAGCGCCTTGCATTCTTCAAAAGTATGATCTGCAATGACGGTCACGCCTTCCGGAAGATTGATTTCTATGAGTGCGGTTTTCATGAATGCATATTCTCCGATCTTAGTCAGCTTGTCGGAAAATGTGATTTCCTCCAGTGCCGTGCAGCCGCTGCACATAGAATCCGGAATCTCCGTGACGCTGTCCGGCAGGGCGAGGGCTTTCAGCCCGGTGCATTTGGAAAAAGCCCCGGATCTGATTTCCTTGACGGTGTTCGGGATCTTGATCTCGGTCAGTTCCTCGTTTTCCGCAAATGCTGAAGCACCGATTGTCGTGACATCGGTCGAAAGCGTGACAGTGCCCTTGCATGTTGTGCCGTCAATGACGATATGATTGAGCACGACCGGAACGCCTTCCGCCTGCAGTGTATCAAACCATGCCGTCCCGCGGAACGCCTGCGCGCCGATCTCGGTCAGGGTGGACGGTGCCTTGACCTCTGTCATAGCGGTGCAGTCAAAAAAGGCCCTCCAGCCGATCGTGGTAAGTCCCTCCGGCAGCGTCACGGACTGCAGCGATTCACACATATAAAACGCCATATGGCCGATCTCTTTGACACCGGGGCAGATGACGCTTTCCAGATTTAAGATCCCGGCAAATGCGCTTTGGCCGATCACGGTCACGCTTTCCGGCAGGATCACCTTTTTGACGGATGCGCCCCCAAAGGCTTGCTCCTCGATTTCTGTCACGGGCAGACCCTTCACGGTATCCGGGATCGTCATTTCCGGCTGCCTTTTTCCGTGATAATCATAAACGGCAGCATGATCTTCATACAGTGTGTACTCGACGTCATCGACCGTGACGCGGTTTGCTTCTGCTGCATAAGCTGTGATTGCTGCGGTAAAGGGTGCTGCCGGCAGTACGGCTGCGGTACCGGTCAGTGCCAGAACTGCTGCACTGAACGCTGCTGTTTTCTGAAATTTTCTCATGATGTTTCTTTTTCCTGCCTTTCCACATTTCAGCCGGAACGCGCCGGCTGTTATTTATTATAACACATCATGCCGGAAAACGCAATGATATTTCACATGATATTCCTGTGAAACGCAATATAAAATACGATAAAAGCAGGAGGACAGCCCCTCGGGACTGTCCTCTTTCCTATGCAGAAAAATTACTGTGCCGGTGCAGTGGTGACCGGCATCGGAATTGCCGTGGTATGCGTGGTCAGTTCATCGCAAATGCAGGTTCCGCTGGTGTTGTATACTGTGACCGCAGGCGCAGTCGTCGTTTCAGGCATATAAATAGTGCGCAGATCATCCCAGCTGACCGTCCTTTTCGCGACTTCGTTTTCGGTGTAGTATCTGAGAATGAACTGAACGTCCTCAACGGTGAGGGAACCGCCGAACAGGCAGACAGAAGAAGCTGCCTCATACTGCAGCGCATTCAGGCCGGAATCCTTCTTTGCAAGGACATTCGTATACGCCTGCAGGGCAAGCTGTACGTCCTCGACCGAGACCCTGCAGTCGCCGTTGAGGTCGCCGGTCATGAGGCCGCCGGTCTCCATTGCGTCGATGATCTCGTATTTGATGGCGAATCTCTGCGCGTGCTTTTCCGCCGCAGAATCCGCCGCGACTTTGAGCGTCAGCGCGTCACAGCCGGTCAGTGCATAGCTCCCGATCTTCTCAACGCGTGCAGGAACCGTCAGCGTTTTCAGGGCTTTGCAGCCGTCAAATGCGCGGGTGCCGATCGCTTCGAGCCGCGAAGAAAGCGTGACCGATTCCAGTGCCTCACAGCCCGAAAAAGCAAAGTCCGGAACAGTATACGCAGCCTGCAGCTTTGCGGTTTTCAGCTTCGTGCAGTTTTCAAATGCGCCGATCCCGATGGATGCGTCAGGAACCTCGGCGGACGGAATGGCTGTGCCGTAGAACGCACACTCGCCGATGTATTCGATGCCTTCCGGCAGTTCGATCCCGGAGAGTGCCGTACACAAATAGAACGCCCGATCGTCGATCCACTGCAGCGTATCCGGCAGCTTGACGGATTTGAGGTTGATGCAGCTGTCAAACGCATATCGGCCGATGTAAACCGTACCGTTCCCGATCGTGACGGATTCCAGCATCGGATCCTTACCGAATGCATTGGCTCCGATGCGCTCGACGCTTCCCGGAATGACAGCTTCCTTCATCTGCGTGCATACGGCAAACGCTTCTTCGCCGATCTCCGTGACGGGAACGCCGTCGATCTCTTCCGGAATGACCGCGCCGCTTTGGTTCAGGCATTTGGTGACGACCGCATGGTCATCACAGACCGTAAAGCGCAGATCGCCGCGCTCCACGACGGTTTCCTCTGCTGCGGTCATGGAAAACCCTGCGTCAGCTGCGGCCTGTATGCCGCAGATCCCGGCGGCTGTCAGGAATGCCGCTGCAGTGATGATACATGCTGATTTCATATGTTTCATGGTAAAAACTCCTTTCATGATCCATGATGTCAGAGGGACACAGATGCCCGAACGGGAAAAACGGGCGGAATTTGTCCCTTCATCCTTTATGACCGGAACGGAGGGAAAAAGGTTACATTGTTCTGAAAAATAATTCTAATCTAACAATCGAGCCTTCCTTTTTCATCAGGAAGGCTCGATTATGATAGTGAATAATGAATAACGAATCAAAGTTACGCCCGTGGAAGCTCCATTGCCGGGAGCAGGAACCTATCAGAAGCCGCTCTGCGGCGTGTGCTTGGAATGTTGGGCGTTCTCCGCTAACCGTCCCCGGAGGAAAATGCCCGCGGGGGCTCCCCGCTGGGAGCAGTAACCTGTCATAAGCCGCTCTGCGGCGTGTGCTTGGAATGTTGGGCGTTCTCCGCTCCCCGCCCCCGGAGGAAATTGCCCGCGGGGGCTCCCCGCTGGGAGCAGTAACCTGTCATAAGCCGCTCCGCGGCGTGTGCTTGGAATGATAGGCGTTCTCCGCTAACCGTCCCCGGAGGAAATTGCCCGCGGGGGCTCCCCGCTGGGAGCAGGAACCTATCAGAAGCCGCTCCGCGGCGTGTGCTTGGAATGTTGGGCGTTCTCCGCTAACCGCCCCCGGAGGGAAACGCCAGCGGGGGCTCCCCGCCGGTTATTCGGTGCGGAGGGCAATGACCGGGTCTTTCTTGGCGGCCAGTCTTGCGGGAATGATGCCCGCAATCAACGTCAGCACAACGGAGATCGCAACCAGAATTGCCGCGTAAGCCGGACGCAGGAATGCGACATGCGCCGCACCGGAGACCTTCTCGATGATGATATTGATCGGGATATCCAGCAGCACCGTGACCGCCACGCCGATCAGTCCGGCGACCAGTCCGATGATGAACGTCTCCGCATTGAACACGCGGCTGACGTCGCGCTTGGAGGCACCGATCGAACGGAGAATGCCGATCTCCTTTGTGCGCTCCAGCACCGAGATATACGTAATAATGCCGATCATAATGGACGACACGACCAGCGAAATCGAGACAAAGCCGATCAGCACATAGGAAACCATATTGATGATCTTGGTCACGGATTTCAGCAGAATACCGATGTAGTCGGTGTATTCGATCTTGCCGTCATCGTCCTTCTGACTGTCGTTGTAACCCTTGATAAAGTCCTCGAACTCCTCCTTTGCCGCAAAGCTCTCGGAGTAGATCTGGATCGCAAACGGGCTGTCGGGGTCGCGCAGGCCGAGCTTCTGCAGATTGCCTTCATAGGTGTTGTCGGTGTTCTGCGCAAGGATCTGCTCTTTGAACACCTTGAGCAGCATTTCCTCGTCCATGGTCTTGAGCGCGGCCTTCATGCTCTCTCTGTCCTTTGCGGGATTGAGCGATTCGGTCAGCTGCGTGACCTCCTCCTCGCTCATGTTCGCGATCTTCTCGCGCAGCGCATCGGCAGTCAGCTGCGACTTGACGATCTCTGTATAGAGCGTCAGCAGCGTATCATCGTCAAGGTTCGCGAGCATTGCGGGATCGGGGTCGGTGCCGGCCTGCTCCGCGAGCATCATCATGAGTGCGCCCTGACCCTGTTCGGTCGCGGCAAATGCCTTTGCATCCTCCAGCCTGATATCGCCCATGACCGACGGTGCGACTGCCTCAACAAGCTCCTCGTCACTCATGGAATTGAGGCTGCCGATCACATCCTCCGGCTTGATCGAATTACCGTACATATTGGAGAACATCATCTGAAGCTGTGCAAATTCCGCCTCACTCAGATTGTCCAGATACTCGTACACATCGTCGATCGTCACATCATCATGATCCTCGAACTCGTAGCCGGTGAAAACGTCAGTCTCCGGGTCGTCCTGCTGTGCCTTGACGATTTCGGTATCGGCGATCTCGTCAAGCAGATAATCGACCAGCTCCTGCGTATAGCAGATCGTTCCGGGCATCAGCGCACCGCTGACGGCACCCTCTTTTTTGCGGACAATACCAGAAATATGCACCTGAACGCCGTCATCGACCTTCTTTGCCATATATTCCTCATCGCGGGTGCGGTCCTTCCAGCAGTTTGCCGCTTTGTCAAATTCGTAGTAATCTGTATTGAGGATCACGCTGAACTGCATGTTCATGAGATCCTTATAGTTGAAGCTTTCGGATTTTGCTTCGATCGGCTCGCCGGACATGATCTGCGTCATCATCTCCGAAATTTCGGCGGGGTCGCGCAGACCGAGACCGTAGAGCGTCATGCCGTTGATCTCGTTGTACTCATCGACCACGAGGATGACTTCGTTCATGTTCTCCGGCCAGTGACCGCTGATGACATCGTACTGCTGTTCAAGCAGCCCGCGGTCGCCGTAAATCAGCGTCCAGATATCCATACCGTCTGTGCTCATGGACATGATCTGCGAATATGAGGATGACATATTGTTCATGTCATAACCGAGTGCCTGATAATAGGCATCGACCAGCGGATTCGGGTTGACCGGTGTGACTTTTTCACTGGTATCGGCCATGAACACCTGCGGCTGAATGTTGTAATCGTATTCAATATTATAGGATTCCAGCTCCGAAGCATGATCTTCAATATACTTTTTGAAGCCTGCCATATCGTTCTGCTTGACCTCTGACATCATGGAGTTCAGCATCTCTGCGTGCTGTCCGGTCGCATAGACCTTATCAAGCGGGTGCTCATCTTTATGCTCCGCCTGCCCCGTCACATTCTCGATCAGGCTCGTCAGATCGACCGACCGCGACATGATCGTCAGCGGATACGAGGAAAGCGTGTTCTCCTGCACGGTATTGATAAAGGTCTGGAAGCCGTCCGAGAGCGACAGGATCAGCGCAATGCCGATGATGCCGATGCTGCCCGCAAACGCCGTCAGGATCGTTCTGCCTTTTTTCGTCAGCAGATTGTTCAGTGACAGCGAAAGCGCAGTACCGCTGCTCATGGAGACCTTTTTGCTCTTTTTCGCGGCGGCGGCTTCTTCCTTTTCCTTCTTTTTCAGTGCCTTTTTGCGGTCGGCCACTGCCTGCTTTTCGGAATAGGGCTTCGAGTCGCTCTGCACCTTGCCGTCCAGCAGACGGATGATGCGCGTTGCATACTGCTCTGCAAGGTCGGGGTTGTGCGTGACCAT
Organism: Ruminococcus sp. Phil11; assembly: GCA_001940925.1. GTDB lineage: Bacteria > Bacillota > Clostridia > Oscillospirales > Ruminococcaceae > Firm-04. Next base: position 50,122 of record MSGZ01000024.1, on the reverse strand, counting down.
GATGACCAGTCTGTCTTTCGCAATCTCCTTCAGCAGATCCATGATCTGCACGCTGGTCTCAGTATCAAGTGCGCCGGTCGGCTCGTCGGCGAGCAGGATCTCCGGATTGTTGATGAGCGCACGCGCAATCGCAACACGCTGCATCTGACCGCCGGACATCTGATTCGGCTTCTTTTTGAGCTGGTCGCCCAGTCCGACGCGCTCCAGCATTTTGACGGCGCGCTCGCGGCGTTCCGCTTTGGAAATGCCCGAGAGCGTCAGCGCGAGCTCCACATTGGAGAGCACGGTCTGGTGCGGGATCAGGTTATAGGTCTGAAAGACAAACCCGATCGTATGGTTCCGGTAATGATCCCAGTCTCTGTCCTTGTATTCTTTGGTCGATTTGTCCGCAATGGTCAGGTCGCCCTCCGTGTAACGGTCAAGACCGCCGATGATGTTCAGCAGCGTGGTCTTGCCGCAGCCGGACGGTCCCAGCACCGCGACAAATTCGTTTTGACGGAACTGGATGTCAATTCCTCTGAGTGCATGTACCGCGGTATCTCCGGAGAGATAATCCTTGGTAATTCCTTTCAGTCCGAGCAAAGTATCACGACCTTTCATAAATTGATATTCCGGCATCCCGTACCGAAATATGTGGGGAGTATATCATAAAAATGTGTATGTTCTGTGATACAAAAGAGATTTCGGCGTTTTGTGCATCTGTACAGTTTTTTAATCGCCTTTTTGTGCATTCTTCCGAATCGTGTCGGCAGCATCTTGACAAAACACGCTCTGATATGTATAATAACAGGTGTTATATAACATTCGTTATAAGGAGGGATGATGATGCCGCCGAAGGCAAAGATCACCGCGGAGATGATCGCGGAGGCCGGCTTTCAGCTTGTGCGGGAATCCGGCTTTGAGGCACTCAATATCCGCAGCGTGGCCAAAAAGCTCGGCTGCTCGACACAGCCGGTCATGTACCATTACCATACCGCAGAGGCACTGAAGGCCGCAGTCTTTGCGCAGGCTGATGCGTTCCACACCGCATTCCTGATGCAGCCGCCCGCAGCAGGGGAAAACCCGCTGCTCTGCATCGGCCTGCGGTATATCCGATTTGCCGCGGAGGAGCGCGATCTGTTCCGGTTTCTGTTTCAGTCGGGGATGCTGCCGGATACGCCGCTTGCCGCGCTGACCGCCGCGCCGGAAAATGCCCCGCTGCTGGAGGCGGTCGCAGCAGAGGCAAAGCTGACCCCGGAGCAGGCAGAGGCGGTCTTTGCGCAGCTGTTCATGACCGTGCACGGCTGTGCCTGTCTGCTTGCAAACAATGCCCTGCAGTATGATGCGGCGTACTGCAAAAAGCTGCTGACCCGCAGCCTGTTCGGGGCAGTTGCCGCCGTGAAAGGAGAAGAACATGAAGAAGCTTTATGAGAATAAGCCGGTGCTGTTCGCGGTCATCTGGATCGTGATCTACGTGGTCGGGTTCGGTTCGGCGGGCATCCAGACGGAAAACGCGGCACTGAATTACGCCCTGCAGATCGCCGCCGGACTGGTGATCTGCGCGGTGCTGCTGACATTTATCCGGAAGAACGGGCTTGCGGAGCATTTCGGGCTGTGCCGGTTCCGCGGAAATCTCAGACGCTTTCTGTATCTGATCCCGCCGCTGCTCGCTGCAACGGTCAATATCTGGTCGGGCTTCGGCCTGCGGGAGCAGACGATCGCCGCAAATCTGCTCGGCGTGCTCGCGATCGGCGTGCTCGGCCCGTTCCTTGAGGAACTGATCCTCCGGAGCATTCTGTTCCGCGCGGTCGCAGGAAAGAACACACGGCGCGCCTTCTGGATCGCGGCACTGAGCTTCGGCATCGGGCATCTGGTGAACATCGCCTACGGCGCACCGGTCGGGGAAACGCTGATGCAGGTCGGATTCGCCTGCTGCTTCGGCATCTGCAGCGGTGCTCTGCTGTATACAGGCAAAAGCCTGCGCCCCTGCGTGCTGCTGCATATCCTGCACAATTCGCTGAGCTTCGTCGGCAATACGGAAACAGAGCATCTCTGGTTCTTCATTCCGGTCTGCGCGATTTACCTTGCATACGGTGCCTTTCTGCTGTATACCCACAGAGCGGAGTGTCCGCTCACCGCAGAGCCGCTCCGGGATGCGGCCTGAACCGTGCGCAGAAAAGAGTCGCGATCTGAATACAAAAAAAGCCGTCTGCGCAGTCAGGCGGCTTTTGCGTTCCGGCAGCCTACCGTCTGAAAAACAGCCGCAGACTTGCGAAAAGCATGAAAATGTGATATAATGAGCAGTGGTTATCCACCCGTACTTGTTACATGAAAGGACGAATTGATATGTTTCTGAAAAAAATCACTGCACTCACAACCGCTGCGGCAATGCTGTTCTGCGCCGGGATCCCGCAGCAGACTGCTTTTGCCGAGACCGACGAAACCGTATATTTCACGGTCGGTTCCGTTTCCGGCACGGCAGGAAGCAGCGTGCCGGTCTCCGTTGATATCCGGACGGAATACACTGTCGGCATGATGGGACTGACCCTGAAATATGACAGCAGCCTGACGCCGGTTCCGGCTGATCAGGATGTTCCCACTGTGCCGAAGGCCGAGGTCGATATGCGTACCTCACGCTTTGCCCGGCCGGTTCGGCAGCTTCATGATATTTTCCTGAATCCGGAGCGGCATGAGATCTACCCCTCCTATACATATATATTTCGGCAGGGCACGATCACGGTCTGGTTTGAGATCCCGGCGGATGCGGCTGTCGGAACACAGTATCCGCTGACCCTGAAGGCCGATGTTCTGACAGGGGATTTTCTGACAGATTATCTGACATCTTCGGTCACGAACGGCATGATCACCGTCACCGGTCAGCCGGCCGTCACCACGACTGCCGCGCCGGTTCAGGCAGCGTTTGACATTACGGAGGACGCGCTCGATCTGACGGAGTATACGGATGTTTCGGTCTGGGACCGTGATCCGGTTCGGGGCTACAAGGTTTATCCGATCCCCTTTACGGCGAGCGACAACCTTGATTATATCGAATGGAGCACGGACAATCCGGATATCCGGCTGGATCGGAACGGACGGATCACAAGCTTCAATTATGAGGAAAACGACCGGGTACGGGGAACCGTGACGGCTGCTGCACATTTCCTTGACGGCACGGTGCTGACGGATACGGTTTCCGTCTATGCGGCAGATACGGCGATTACCATAGATGAACCGGGACTCATCGGTCAGCCGGAGATCGTTGACCTGATTACGATGCCGCCTGCGGAAACAACAACCGCCAAGACGACCACGACAACGGCTAAGGCGACCACGACAACAACAAAG
>MSGZ01000024.1:0-46712 GCA_001940925.1 Ruminococcus sp. Phil11 | reverse complement strand
AACAACAAAGGCGACCACGACAACGACGAAGGCGACCACGACAACGACGAAGGCGACCACAACCGCAAAGGCGACCACCACAACGGCAAAGGCTGCAACGACAACCGCCAAAGTCACAACCGCAAAGGCGATCACCACAACTGCGGAAGCGGTCACGACACCGGCGCAGACCACGGAGCCCGCGCCCCTGACCGGTGATGTGGACGGCGACGGCACGGTCAGCGTGGAGGACGTACAGCTTGCCCTGAAAGCGTATACCAAGCAGGTCTCCGGCAAAGACACGGAGCTGACAGACCGGCAGTACAAAGCCGCAAATGTCAACGGCGATGCGGAGCTCTCTGTCGATGATGTTCAGAACATCCTGATCTACTACGTCAACAATACGGTCGCGGGAAAGCATCTCACATGGGAGGTGCTGCTCGGCAGACAGCCGCTCCCGTATCTCCGGACGGAGACTGACAGAAAACGCGCTGACCGCAGCAGATAACAAACGCATAAACAAAAAAACACCGCCTGATTCAAAGTCAGGCGGTGTTTGCGTTTGATTTACAGAATCTGCTTCACAGTGCGGCCGGTCGTCGGGTCCACAAAGACAAAGCCGGTCTGATTCTGATCGTATGTGCGCTTCAGCACGATATTGTAGCTGCCGTTTCCGGTCTGCTCATAGCCGCAGATCCAGAGCTCCTGGCTGTTGCTGTTTTCCGGCGCATAGATCTCCTCATCCTCACCGTTTTCGTTCCACTCGCGCAGAGAGAAGTTGAGCCGTTCCGTATTCACATAAAAGAAGCGGTGATCCGGTGCGGTCATAAGAAGCGGCTCATCAAAGGGTACCTCTGTAATGAGAGCCTTTTCTCCATGATGATCGAATGTATAGAGGTCGAGGTTATCGGTCAGGAAGTACGAACCGTTCATATCTAAGTACAGGTCTCTGATTTTGCCGTAAGCCAGCGGATCGGGCTTGTCGTCAGGTTCATCACCGGGGCAGTCGATGATATCAAGGAAACCGTCGCGGACTGCGCACATCTGGTTCCCGGAACCGCTGCAGAAGTAGCGGGAGATGCCGCCCTGTGCTTTTTCATGGGATATGATTTTGCCGTTCTCGTCTGTCCAGACCTCGATGCTGATTAAATTGTTTTCCGCATTTGTACCGGTGATATTGAGGAAATACCGGTCACGGATATGCCAGATATTGGCGCAGCTGTAGTAATAGCCGTTGTCGGTCGCGTCATCGTTCAGCTCGTCGAGATACGCGCGGATCGCTGCCACATCAAACGAATTTGCGGCGCCGCCCTCGGAGACAACGATCATATCCTTGGTGTAAACGCGCTCGCCGTCAGAGATGAATGCATCCTGCGGTGCCTGTGCACCTGCGATGCGTGCGGGGAGCTGCTCCTTCTGTCCGCCTGCGAGCGGGCAGCGGTACCATTTGCCGTCACTGTTGAAGAAGTAGTAGTTGTTGTCGTCGCGGTAGAGGGCGACGGCACCGCGGACATCCCAGTCCACGGGGCAGAGTGTGCCCCAGCCGCCGAACACGTTTTCCTGTGCAGGGGTTTCAGCGGTGTCCGGTTCGGTCTGCGTATTGTTCTGCGGTTCTGCTTCGGGATCGGGATCGGGATCGGGATACGGATAGAACGTGACCGTGCCGGTCTGACGGTTCATCAGGAAGTCGGTGCCGTCTGCAAGGTGTGCGCAGACATAGTTCTCATCCGCGCAGTCGACCTGTGCGATCAAAGTGATCGGGGCGCCGGCGCCGTTGACCGCCTTTTGTGCGGACTGCTTCAGAGTATCCGGAACATCGCGCTCAAAATCCATGAGGACGGTCCTGTTTTTCAGATCTGCGTCCGCACAGAAGATCTGCGTGCCCTCAGAATTCACGGCATAGATTTTGCCCTCAAACGGGAAGAAGTGATTGAAGCCGGGGGCGGTGCTGATGATCTCGGAACGCTTGGTGTTCGTGTCGTATTTGCAGTAATAGCGCTCATTGAAGCTGTTGTCCTTGCCGGGTGTCAGATAATAGATCGCATCGTTCGCCGGAAGAATGCAGCCGTCCCAGATGATATAGGGATCGGGGGCGGGAACTTCCTCAAAGGTGTAGCTGTCGAGGTCAAAGCGATAGAGCGTTTCAACATCATACGGTGCGCAGTAGAAGCTGTCACCGCACCGGTAGGTGCTGAACGGGTTGATCATATCTTCTTTGCACGGGATCTCTCTGCATTCTTCGGTCGCTGCGTTGTAGAGATAACCGTATGTCCGGAAGGCGGTCGCAGCCTGTGCAACGGCATCATTTTCAAGCGATACGAAGATATGATAATACTGATCCGCCAGCTTGTCGATCATGATGTTCTGCACGTAGGCACGGCCGTTTTCCTGCTTGAATGCCTCGATATCCTTTTCGGGAACGGTGAAGAACGGAACGGCTTCCGGCCAGCGGAGCGTGTCAAGGGTGTACACGCAGTAATTGTCCAGCCTGTAAATGTTGGTGCCGTCGCTGATCAGCCGGAGATTCTCCATGCCGGGATATGCCGATTTCCAGTTCGGATCCAGATAGGAGATCTGTTCGCCGGGGCTGCGTGTGCCGCGGGCGGCGTAATACGGCAGGTACACATAGCTGTCATCATAGATCAGCCAGTTGTCGCCTGCGGTATGCAGGGTGCCGGTACCGCCGAGAAGATTCTGTTCCGCGGTATTTTCGGGGGCGATATCCTCGGTCTCCGGCGAGCGGAAGAAGCGGACGGAGCCGGTCTTGCGGTCAACGACGGCGCAGGTCTTGCCGGGATCGCCGAACACAAAGCAGACCAGAATATAGTTTTCGTCAGCTGCCGTGACATACGCATTGGTCAGATCGCCGCCGCATGTTTCGTTCAGTGCGTTCGTGAAGGCTTCGGTCATGCCGCTGCGGAAATCGCAGACTGTCTCAACATTCTTCCAGTCGGGGTCTGCGCAGACCAGCTTCGTATTGTCATCGGTCAGCGCAAAGACCTTGCCGTCACAGGGATAAAAGCGGCTGAAATCCGTCTCGTGCAGGATTTCGGTGTAGGTGTGCGAATCGAGGTCGATCTTGCCGTAGCTGTACGGTGCTTCGTCCGAAGCTTCGCCCGTACCGTTCATAAAGTACACGCTGCCGTCAGCGATCATCCAGTCAAGCATATAGCTGCCGGTCTTCTGCGCCGGCTCGTACAGCTCGATCTTCACCGGGTCGAGCGTAACGCGGTACATGGAGCCGTCGTACTCCGCGAAGATGATATCCCTGCCGTCCGTGACCATACGCGGTTCCGGTATACTGTAAATAATACCGTTATCTCCGACAGTCTGCGCGGATGCGGTGCTGCCGTTCGGGATTTCATCCTGCTGACCGGTCGCCGGCTGATAGATGATGCTGCGGGAGCCGGACTTCATTCCGGTCTCTTCGCCGTCTGTGAACGAATACGAATAGCAGAGATAGTAGGCACTGTCACTCAGCTTCCGGATGATATGAAACATCGGATTCTGAATCCCGTCCTCGCTGATTGTGTAGAACGGCTTTTCGTCAGCATGGTTTCCCTGCGCATCAATGCGGTAAAGCGATGTGCCCTCTGCGCCCTCTTTGCGGTAGAACTGCTCGCCGTCATAGAGGATATCACTGAGATGCGTACCCATTTTCAGCGTGTCGATCTCGCTGCCGGTACGCATCGCCTCATACTGTGCGAACTGGAAATAGAATTTCCGGTCATCGTACATCATAAACATGTCATCGGTCGAGCGGATCTCGCCGCTGCCGCCGAGGAAGTTCATTGCGGCTTCAACGCCGTTGTTCTCGGAATCCTGCTGATTCTGTCTGGCCTGCTGTACGATGAACAGGCCGCCGCCTGCGAAAACGACACATGCCGCCGCAGCTGCAAAGGCGGTTGCAATACGCTGCAAAACCGGTTGTTTGGTGCTCATACGGATATTGTCCTTTCTGCTGTGCGTATGCCGTGCGTCAGAAAGGCTGCTCGTTTTGCTGCTGACCGCCTCTGCGTCACGGACGCTCTTTTGTACAACAGAGCGGGACTCTCCGTGCCGTTTGACGGACGACGGCTTTGCGGCGTCGATATATTCATCCGGGATATTTTCAATCGCATTGAAAAGATCGGTCGGCTTCATAAGAATCCCTCCTGTTCAAGATGTTTCCGGAGCTTCTGGCGTGTACGCATCAGCGTGACTGAGACCTTCGATTTCGAGATGCCGAGGTCCTCTGCAATGTCTTCGATCGGACAGACGTACCAGTAACGCTGGACGAAGATCGTCTGCTGTTCGGGCTTCAGTGTGTCAAGAAAATCTGTGATCGCATCACGGAGCGAGCGGCTGTCGATCTGCTGTTCCACAGTGTCAGGATCTGTGCAGCAGTCTCTTAACTCGTCAAGGACGAGCTCTGTCTCATTGCCGCCTCTCTTGAGCGCGTGATTTTTCTGGTACCGTTTACGCGCAACGGAGCGCGCAACCGATGCGAAATACGCGTAGACATTCTCCGGGTTGGCCGGCGGGATGTGATCCCACAGACGCATCAGCACATCATTGACGCATTCCTCTGCGTCCTGCACACTGCCGAGAATGTTGTGCGCAATGGTATAGAGATATCCGCCGAATTTGCGCTGTGTCTCGGTGACTGCAAGTTCATTGCGGTCAAAGTACAGCTTGATCAGTTCCTTATCGTCCACAGTGTTCATCATCCTTTCGGTTCGGGTTTGAAGCGGCTTCATACAGACAGACACCAACCGCACCCGGCGCATTACACTTTTTCCGAAAAAAATTTTTTCAGGCGAGAACTTTCCGTTTCCATGCCATTATACCACAGCGCATCATTTGCGTCAAGGCGGGAGGGCACGCGCACGTTTTTCCGCCCTGCCCCGGAACGGAGATCACAAACAGAAAGGGTGCCGATCATTCACATCAGCACCCTTTTGACAATATAGGATACAGCCGGGGACGGCAGCTTAATCCGCACCGCCGCCGCCGCAGCCGCTGCAGCTCGAACAGCTGGAGCAGCTTGAACAGCTGGAGCAGCTGGAACCGCCTGAACTGTCCGAACTTCTGCTGGGCATCCGCACCGATCCGAAAAATGATGTCATGTCGCACAGATCGTTGTCAGCTTCCACGCGCACGCTCTGCTCCGGATGCAGCAGGAGCGTCAGAACGTCAAAGCTCTTGATCGAGCCGGTGCGTTCAAACAGGCTGAGGCAGTCGTAGGCACTGACCTTGTATTTCGTGTAGTTCACGGTCTTGATCCAGAGGTCGAGATCGGAAAGCACCTGATTCATGATGCCGTTCGAGAGCAGGCTCTGATAGAGCGTGCTGTTCGGAAGATTGTTCTTATAGTCCGACTTCCACGCCTTGACGCCCGCAAGGAAGGAAAGTGCCCGATCGTTTTCCGAAAGCGCAAGGCGCATCCCCGTATACGGCAGATACACGCTTTCGCCGTTGTCCTGACACGAGAACGTCTCCGCGATCATGTTCAGGAACGCAAGATTCGCATTCATCTGCACCGGATCCTGTACGTTGGTCACGGTGTTCTTGTTCATCAGGATCCCGTTCTTCGTAAAGGTCAGATAGCCCTGCCGCGCAAGATCGAACAGGCCGACATAGAAATCGGCGAACATATCCTGCGACGTTCTGGTGATCACGGTTTTCGGCAGCATCGTATACCATGTATACGGAATGTTCACGCCGTCGAGGCGTTCCGCGGCATTCAGCAGGCAGTCGGGATCCTTTTTCAGACGTCTGCGCGCCTTTATGGTCGGAATCGCGATGACGCCGGCAATCAGCAGAAAGAATCCGAAGAACGGGGTCATCGGGAGCAGCCCGAACAGCACATTGAGCCATTCCAGCTCGTTTTTGCCGCTGCTGCGCATAGCCCTGTCCGCATCCGCCGGGAGCTCGACGTCAGCGATTTTGCCGAGTGCGCTGTACGGTGCGGCATCGGTTTTCAGCTGGATCTTATACATGCCGCTGCCGTTCAAGGTACTGCAGATGACCTTGTTTCCGCTCTCTGCAACAGCACCGTAGGAGACCGTCACATCGTCCGCGCCGGAATGTTCCGGCAGATCGAACTCGGCATGGACCGATCCGACTGTTTTCGGGAAATCAATGCCGATGAAACGGTAGCAGAAGCAGGCACGGTCGTTTTCGTTCAGCTTGAGCGCACCGGGGATCACATAGGTGATCTCATACTTCACGGTCTCATTCTGCGCGGGATGAAACCAGTGAATCGTATATTTGCTCTGGGACCATTGCAGATAATAATGACCGGGATTCCGGTCCGTATTGTTCTGCGCGATTGCTTCTTCTCCGTTGATCTTGCAGGACTGCACCTGCACATCGCGGATGTATTCCAGTTGATTGTATGCGTTGTAGATATCCTTGTAGAATCTGGTGAAGCTGCCCTTTGTGTAATTGACATTCCATTCCTCGGTGATTGTCGCGTCGCCGCTGTCATTAAAAGAAACGTAGAACGATGCGGATTTGACGCTGTATTCCTTGTCGTCCGCAGATGCGGTCAGCGGCAGGATCAGCGTCAGCAGAAGCATTGCGCAGACCGCCGAAAGGATATGCCGGAAACATGTTTTTTTGCTGATTGTCATGGTGTACCTCCGTTCATTTTGTGTCAGATTCAGGTTGTTGGGGAATTGCGGGTGCGGGGTAATAGCAATTGGGGTCCTTATGGTTGTAATCGCCGGTCAGTGCATAGGTCAGGCATTTGGCGCCGCCTCTGCAAAGCTCCGCTTTTACACAGGAAATACATTCGTCCGGGATCCTTTGTTCCCGGAGCTCACGGATCAGCGGACTGTTCTGATACAGTGTGCGCATGTCCGTTTCCAGACAGTTCCCGACCGGGATCGGCAGTCTGCGGCAGGGAAGCAAAGTGCCGTCTGCCAGCAGCGTCAGCAGATCGGTGCCTGCCGAGCAGTGATAGTAGCAGCTTCCGCCTTCGAGAAACTGCAGCGAGCGGTTCAGGTGGACGTCTGTGCGGGAAAAGAGACTTTTCTTATGATGTGCTTTTGTCAGACAGCGGATCACCGTGCGGTATTCCTCCGCGGAGAGCACATCCTCGCGGCTGCTGCCCATCGGGATGAGCCGGTCCGCCCAGAAGCGGTCGATGCCCTGTTTCCGCACAATGCGGATCACATCCGGCAGCTCACGGTAATTGCCCTTGTGGCAGGTAAAGGCCGCCATGGTCTGGATGCCGTTCTGTTTCAGGAGCCGCAGCCCTGCGAATGCCCTGTCAAAGTTTCCTTCTCCGCGGACACGGTCATGCGTTTTTTTTGTGCCGTCAATACTGACCTGCACGAAGGAGAGCCCGTTCAGCCTGCCGAGCCGCTCCGCCAGTGCGCTGTCGATCAGCGTGCCGTTCGTCAGGATGCCGAAGCTGATGCCGTGTTCTTCACACAGCGCGAGCAGCGGGAACAGCTCTTTGGAGAGCAGCGGTTCTCCGCCTGTGAAATTGATATGCCCGCGGAAATTGTATTCTCTGCAGAATGCAAGATACTGAAAGAACAGGCTTTTCAGCTGTTCACCGGTACATTCCGCGGCGTAATCGTCCTGATAGCAGTGCGTACACCGGAGATTGCATCTGTGCAGGATATGCCACTGCAGCACATGCTTTCTGCGGACGGGTGCGTCTGCTGCGGCGGGTGCCGTCTCCCTGCTCATGCTGCCTGCTGAAACTCGATCTTGTATTTGCCCTTGATATCGGGCATCGACTCGATCAGCTTTTGGATGAGCTGCTTTGCGCGGGTGTCGGCTTCGTCCAGCACGCCGTTGTTGATCGCGTTGATCCTGGCCTTGTCCTTGATCTGTACGCGCAGCTCATTGCTTTCGTCCAGCGTGATCGGATTCCAGACGGAATCCTTTTCCTCGTAGACCTTAAAGCTCTGCTCAAACAGCTCATTGGAGAGAATCTTCGGCTTCGGAAGCGTGACGGTGATCAGCTTTTTGTTCTCGTTGCAGGTGACCTTTGCCTGCGCAAGATCGGTTCCGGCCTTGATCGTGCCGTCCATTGTGACGATCGCGACCTTGTCGGAAAACGGCACCTTCCAGTCGATGAAGGAAAAGGTCTTGGCGGAATCCAGCGTGCCGACATTCGTGTAACGGTATTCGACGGTCGCCAGCTCACTGATGTTCCGGATCTCCTCGGTGATCGCGCCGGCATCAAAGACCGTGACCTCCTCGGTCAGCAGGTCGTCGATCTTCGCGGCCATCTCCTTTGCTTCCTTTTCGAGTTCGTCGATCGTCTGGTTCAGGCTGCTGATCTCGCCGCTCTGTGCCTGATTCTGCTGATCGAGAGAATCGTTTTCCGCCCGGATCGCCGCGATGCGGTCCTCAAGCCGCTTTTCCTTCTCGTATTCCGCGGTCAGCTCGGTCTGCAGCGTGTTCATCTGATGCCTGTGCCAGCCGTATGCACCGATGACGCCGGCAAGCACCAGCACACAGACGCTTGCGGCTGCGATGCGCTTGATCTTCTGTTTCATGTTGACATCCTCCCCTGTTCAGGTTTCCGGCGCATATCCGGTCAGTCAGGGTATACAGATATATTATAGCATATTATCATGTGAATTTCAATGGGAGAACAGCAAAAAAGTTTTGTTTTGCTGCATGGGAGAAAAAATACAGGCGGGAGCTGCCCCGCATCTGAATTGACAAACCGCGCACGTTATGGTACAATAATAGAAATTCGTATGAAATGAAAAGGGGGTGCGCCGATGCGTTCCAAAAAGCTGCTGACGGCTGCCGCATTATTCTGCCGGAGCCTTGCGTGGTTCCCGCTTTGTATTCTGCTCCCCTCGCTCCGTGCGGAGGACGGGCAAAACCGGATGCTGGCAGGTCTCATGGAAGAGATACGCATGACCATTCATTCAGATGCGCAGATCCTGCTGCCGGCATTGCTGATCTGCTTTCTGTCCTTTGCGGTGCAGATGGCGGCGCGTGCAGTCGGCGAGCGGTTCCGGATGCTGCCGCGGAAAGCCTTTGCTTTGAAGCTTGCTGCCGCGCTTCCGGCGGCCGCAGTCAGCATTTTTGCCGTATACCGCATCAGCGGCAGCCTGTTCAACGCCGTCGTGCTGACGGCAGCGGCGATCCTGCTTCCGCTGCACGGCATTGACAATCCGCCGGAAAAGCTGTTTGCGCAGCCGCATTATGTTGCATTCCTGACGGCGGTCATCCTCTCCGCACTGACGCTGCATCTTTCGGATTTGCCGATGCACACGGGCTGGCTGTTTGCGGTGACCGCCGTGATTTCCGCGCTGTTTCTGCTGCTGCTCAATCAGTTTATGCTGCTGCGTCTTGTCAACCGGCGCAGCAATGCGGAAACGCCTGTTCCGTCGGAGATCCGGCGAAGCAATCTGGTCATGGTGATTGGAATGCTTCTGCTCATGACAGCGATTCTGGTGTTCCGCAAACCGCTGACCGCCGTGCTGATCTGGATGCGCGATACCGCAGCAGCGGCATTCTGGAAGCTGGTCATCAAAATCATTCAGAACAAAGGCCCTGTCATGGGAACCGAAGAAGCAGAGGAGGACATCCTGCCCCCGCCGCCGGGATCCGAGGCAAGCTTTCTGTGGACTCTGGTCTGGATTCCCATTTTATTTGTGATGTGGATCGTCTGGCGCAATCTGCTATCGGACTGGGTATATGAGATCCACGAGCTGCTCAGGCGGCTGCTCGCATTTCTGCGCGGCGAGACCCGCAGAAACGGCGGACGGAAGCGTCCTGCCGAATCGGAGGAATACTACGATACCGAAACAACCGAGCAGAAGCCGCTGACGAAAAAGCAGATGAAACGCCGCTGGCGGCAGCAGCTCCGCGCATGGAGATCGCAGCCGGATTCCCGCGAAAAATTCTATGCAGGCTATCAGCTTCTGCTGACGGCTCCTGCATGGGAGACAGGCGAGCTGCGCGATGCCGATACCGTGCGGGAAATCCGCGAAAAATGGCTCAATCATCACACGCCGCAGGATGCACTGGACGCGGTCACTTCTGCCTATCATACAGACCGCTATGCGGAACGCGGACTGCCGGAACAGGCCGTCGCGGAGCTTTCCGCCGCACTGGACAAGCTGCGGCGATAAAAAGGAGCACAACATGTTTGATTTCAAAAAGGAATACAAGGAATTCTATCTGCCGAAGAATGTGCCGTCTTTGGTGACGGTTCCCGCTGCAAATTTCCTTGCGGTATCCGGCAAGGGTGACCCCAACGAGCCGGACGGCGCGTATCAGGCCGCGCTTGCAAAGCTCTATGCAGTCGCCTATACGCTGAAAATGAGCTACAAGACCGATTACCGCATCAAGGGCTTTTATGAATATGTTGTCCCGCCGCTGGAAGGCTTCTGGGATACGGGCGGCGGATTTCCGCAGGATAAATCGGAGCTGCGCTGGCTTTCGGTGATCCGTCTGCCGGATTTCATTACGGCGGAGCATCTGCAGTGGGCAAAGGATACCGCGCTGAAGAAGAAAAAGCTGAACTGCTCCGATGTAGAGCTCCGGCAGATCAGTGAGGGGCTCTGCGTGCAGATCATGCACACCGGCAGCTACGACGACGAGCCCGCGACGATCGCGCGCATGGAGCGGTTTATGCAGGAAAACGGGTATCAGACCGACTTTGAAAGCGGCCGCCTGCATCATGAGATCTATCTCTCCGATCCGCGCAAGTGCGCACCGGAAAAGCTGAAAACGGTCATCCGGATCCCGGTCAGGCCGATATGAAAGGAGCAACCCTGCAATGAAATGGCTGATCGCATCGGATATTCACGGCTCTGCGCATTTTTGCAGATTACTGACGGAACGCTTTGCCGCAGAGCAGGCAGACCGTCTGCTGCTGCTCGGTGACCTGCTCTATCACGGGCCGCGCAATGATCTGCCGGCGGAATACGCGCCGAAAACGGTGATTGCGCTGCTCAATCCGCTGGCAGACCGCATCCTCTGCGTGCGCGGCAACTGCGAGGCGGAGGTCGATCAGATGGTGCTGGATTTCCCGGTGCTCGCGGATTACGCGCTGATCTCCGAGGGTTCCGTGCAGATCTTCGCGACGCACGGGCATGTGTATCATGCGGAGAATCTCCCGAAGCTGCGGCAGGGCGACATCCTGCTGTACGGGCATACGCATATCCCGCTCTGTGCGGAATCGGGCGGGCATGTCTGCCTGAATCCCGGTTCGGTGTCGATCCCGAAGGAGGGCTCGCCGCACAGCTATCTGATACTGGAAAACGGCGTATTCACATGGAAAACGATTGATGGCACTGTTTACGGCACATGGCAGCCGGGAACCCCCTGCTGCGATCTGCAATACTGACAAAACGGGCACCGGCAAAAAGCTGCCGGTGCCCGCTTTTATATCGGGTCAATTCACGGTTTCGCGGGCATCCTTCGGTTCCAGCCAAGCGGGATGCGTGCTGCGCAGCCATGTCACAATGTCGGTATCTTTCAGCTTGGCATCCGCGACACATTCGGTATAGTATAAGAGAATGATGTATGCATCTTCAACGGTCACGCTGGAGGTGCGGCCGCGATATGTCCTTGAAAGTCCGTTCACATCCGCCAGTTCAAGCTGTTCTTCGGTCAGGGTATGCTGTTTGCGTGCAACGAGATATTCGGTATAGTCGATCAGTGCAGGCATCACATCCTCCACGCTGACCTCGCCGTCCATATTGACGTCGCCCTTTTTGTACGTTGTTTCCGCTGCTGCCGGTGCGGTCAGCACACCGCAGAGCATCAGCGATGCAGCCAGTGCTGCAAAAATCTTCTTTTTCATGATCGTTTCTCCTTTTCAGTTTGCCGGATACACAGCAAAGCATTCCGCGATCTGCTGTATGACATCATCCGGATACTGTTCCTGTGTATAGACGGTGATCCAGTATTCCCCGTTCGTCCATTCCAGGGCAGTTCTGCCGCGAACCTTGTCTTCCTCGCGCCAGTTTTCGGTTTCATCTTCAGGTGTGATCTGGGGATAGCGATATACAGCGGTATCACCGATCATGGCCTTTTCAATTTGTCCGTCCAGAACCTTCTGTTCCCGTCTGCGGATGTAAAAATACATAGTGCTTTCGTAGTCGTTGTTTTCACCGGATATCATGATCCGGCAGCCGGCAAGCGCATCCGTTCCGTCATACCACAGCGTAAAGTCTCCGGATTTTTTCAATTTGGCGTACTGCATCGCCCAGCCCTCCGGATGAACCGGATAATCGCCGAAGTCTTGCACGGTCACACTGTCTGCCGGGAGTGCATCACCCTGCAGGATCGTGGGCGGACTCATGAAGCGTTCCAGTTCCTCCCGCGGCGGAATGCCGCCGTATTGGACATACATATCGACAGTAAACAGATCATAATCTCTGTAAAAAGGCGGAATGAGAAACTCTGTACAGTAACACAGCAGGATATGAACATCCTGATACGAGATCGGATAATCCGTTGCAATGATCGGAGTATTGGTATTATCCTCATCCTCATCCAAACTGAAGCCAATTACCTCAAACGGATCCTCATCTGCGGTATTGGGGTAGATATCGCCGAGCGCGATCTGCTGCGGCGTCAGTGTGCTCTCTTTTCCGTTGACCACAACAGCTTTATACTCAGTCAACAAGAGCTGAACGTCTCCGACATCCACCTCTCCGTCCATATTGACGTCACCCGGCAGATAATCCGGGTCACGCGCCGGAACGGAAAAGGCGGTCGTTTCCGGTACTGTCTGCTGCTGCGGTGCGGCAGTGGTCTGCGGTTTTGCCTGCTGCTGCCGGACAGTCGTCAGCGGTTTGTCCTCTGCAGCAGCGGTCACGGCGGGCGTACTGCTCTGCACCGCAGGAACGGTGCCGTTTTTTACCGCGGACTGCGTCACGGTGTTCGTTACGGTCTGCTCTACGGCGGTTGTGACCGCGGCGCTCTGCGCGGGGGCGGTTCCGGTCTGCACGGCGATTTCTGTCAGCTCCGGCTCCGAGGATGCCGCCGTCATCGGCTTTTCCCGCAGTCCCGCCCAGAGCCCTGTGCCGATCAGCACGGCCAGACAGGCGGCGGCTCCGGCAGGGAGCAGAACCCGCCAGAGGATCCCGGCCTGCGGCTCGGCTTTCTTCTGCCGGATGACCGGTTCGGTCTTTCCGGATTCTCCGGCCTTCCCGTGCGCCGCAAGGAATGCCGCTGTCTCCTCCGGATATTCCTCCGGGATCAGCTGCATCAGCCGGAAGAGCTCTCTGTCTTTCATATCAGTTCCTCCTCTCTGAGGAATGCCTCCAGCTTTTTGCGGGTGCGCGCCAGAGACATTTTTACGCGGCTCTGCCCGACGCCGTGCACCTCTGCGATCTCACGGACGGGCATCATATACCAGTAACGCTCCACGAACATGAGCCTTGTGTCCTTCGGCAGACCGGAAAGGAACCGGCCGAGCGCCTCGCGGAGCAGATTCTGCTCTGCGGTCTGAACGGGGTCATCGTCAGCAGTCAGGCTGAGCGGTTCCAGCGGGACCTCCGCCTCGCCGCTGCCGCGTTTTGCTGCACGGTTCATGTCGTATTGGTCAAGCGCAAGCCTTCTTGTCAGCGTGATCACAAACGCACGCAGACTGTCCGGTTTAGCAGGCGGGATCGCATTCCAGAGCCGGAGCAGCGCGTCATTCACGCATTCCTCCGCATCCTGTGCGTTCTGCAATATGCGGTAGGCGATGCTGTAGCAAAACCCGCCGTATGCCTTTCCTGCTTCTGTGATCGCATGTTCGTCCCGGGATTCAAACAACGCGACCAGCCGCTGATCTTCTGCTGTCATGCGTCCTCACCTCCTTCACACCCACAGACGGAAAAACTGTCAGTTTGGTCACAGGTTTCTGAAAAAAATTTTGTATCTGTGATATTCGTATACAGCAAAACGCCCCGGTTTCAGCACCGGAGCGTTTTGTCATTATCAGCGGATCATTCGTCCTTCTTTTCTTCCTTGGCATCATCATCCTTCTTGCCGAGAATGCTGCCGAGCACACCGGAAATTTTTTCGCCGATGCTGCTCAGACCGCCGTTTTTGCCAATGGCGTCCTTGACCATGTCGATGATCTTCTTGATCGTATCGTCATCTGCCTGATCGCCGACCAGACCGCGCACGGTCGCTGCCGGATCCTTCATGAACTTATCCTTGAGGTCGCCGTCCTTTGTAAGCTGCGCGACGATCTTCTCGATCTCTGCCTTGATATCCATTGCAATACCTCCGGAATATGATTACTTTTCTTCCTGCTTGACGATTTCGGAATCGGCATTCTTCTTCACGGATTCGATGCCGTTCATGCATCCGCTCAGAGCCTTGTAGCCTTCGCTGACCGCAATGATCTGACCGTTTGTTGCCTTCAGACGGAACCGGAACTCGCCCGCCTTGTCGTTGTAGATCTCAAACTTCGGGTGCTTTTCCTTTGCGAAGCCCTCGACGGTCTGGTTCTCAACCGCTGCGATCGGCGCATTGCGCTGCACGCTTGCGATACCGGCGCGGCATGCCTTCTCCGTGGTGTACACCTCGGACGTTGCGATGACCTCGCCGTTGCCGGCCTTCAGATCGAATTTGATGCCGGTTTTGGTTTCTTTGATCAGATATTTGCCCATGTCCTTTGATCCTCCTGTGTTTCAAAATCTCCGGCTGTATCAATTCAACATCAGCCGCTGCCTTTATTATACACGAAACTGCACAAAAAGTCAATATCATTTTGATTTTATTTTAGATTTTTGTCAGGCAAATATCCGCGGTGTTCTGCCGCGCCTGCCTGTTGTCTATGAAACCTGCGCAGGAACCGCCCCGAAAAATGTGGAATATGACGGAATCTTCCGCTGAGATTGACAAATCCTTGACAAACTTGCCCGCTTGTGCTATAATAGCACTATCAGTTGCCGGAACGGGATCTCTGTATCCGGCGGAAAGGGATGTTTTCCATGTACGATGTGTTTACGCTCGTCCTTCGACTTACGGTCTTGGCAGAATGTCACAGGCCTGCTTCGTTGTGCACGGGCGTTTTCTGAAAGCGACATGATGAAAACCCGAGAACATGCATAATCAACGGTGTGAGGTCTGAACAGGGCTCACACCGTTTTTTATTGCGCAGATACTGGGAGGTATCACTATGAAAATCTGTTTTTCCACGCTGGGCTGTCCGGATTTTGAATGGCCGGACGTATACTCCATGGCAAAGGACCTCGGCTTTGACGGCATCGAGCTCCGCTGCTACGGTCTGCCGGCTGACCCCTACCGCAGCAAACCGTTCACCGGTCTGATGCTGCCGAAAACGGTCGCAAAGCTGAAATCTTTGAAGCTGGAGATCCCGTGCATCAGCTCGAACTGCTGCCTGAACGAGCAGGAAAACGAGGCACAGAACCGCAGAGAGATCCTTGCCTGCATGGAGCTGGCACAGGCTGTCGGCGCACCGTATGTCCGCGTGCTCGGCGACCGCTACAGCGAAGTGACCGGCGTCGTCGATGACAGCTATGTCGCGGAGATGCTGACCTCCCTGATCCCGGAGGCGGAAAAGCATGACGTCACGCTGCTGGTCGAGACAAACGGCGTGTTCAGTGATACCAAGCGTCTGAAGGCAATGCTCGACAAGATCGGCAGCATTCATGTCGCAGCCGTCTGGGATATGCATCATCCGTACCGCTACGGCGGCGAATCGCCGGAGGAGACCGTCGCGACGCTCGGCAACTATATCAAGTTCGTGCAGACCAAGGACAGCTCGTTCAAGGACGGCGTGCTCCGCTATGAGCTCATGGGCAAAGGCGATCTGCCGCTCGATGACATGATGGCGGCACTGTCCGGCATCAATTATACCGGCTTTGTCTCGCTGGAATGGGTCAAGCGCTGGATGCCGGAGCTCTCCGATGCGGGCATCGTGTTCCCGCAGTTCGCGGACTACATGGCAAAGTATCACACCAAGTATAAGCATGACCTGCAGGTCAGCAACCGCGGCAACGGCTTCTATCCGTGGCCGAAGGAGCGTCTGATCGACTACACGTTCCCGGATGTGCTCGACCGCATCTGCGAGCAGTTCCCGAATCAGTACGCTTTCCGCTACACCGAACTGGACTACACCCGCACCTATCCGCAGTTCCGCGACGATGTCGATACCTTTGCGCGCGCACTGATCGCAATGGGCGTCGGCGCAGGCGACAAGGTCGCGATCTGGGCGACGAATGTGCCGGCATGGTATATCACCTTCTGGGCAACGACCAAGATCGGCGCGGTGCTGGTCACATTCAATACCGGCAACAAGATCCACGAGACCGAATATGTGCTCAAGCAGTCCGATACGCACACGCTGGTCATGATCGATGCCTACAAGGGCACTGATTACAATGAGATCATCCGGACGCTGATCCCGGAGCTGCCGGGTTCCGAGCCGGGTAAGCTGGAATCCGCAAAGTTCCCGTTCCTCAAAAACGTCATCACGATCGAGAGCAAGCAGCCCGGCTGCTATACATGGGATGAAGCTGTCGCAAAGTACACCGAGGTCCCGCTGGCAGAGGTCGAACGCCGCCGCCGTGCGATCAGGAAGGACGACGTCGCGAACATGCAGTATACCTCCGGTACGACCGGCTTCCCGAAGGGCGTTATGCTCACGCATTACAATGTCGTCAACAACGGCAAGGCGATCGGCGACTGCATGGATCTGTCCTCCGAGGACCGCATGATGATCCAGGTGCCGATGTTCCACTGCTTCGGCATGGTGCTGGCGATGACCGCCTCCGTGACCCATGCCGTCACCATGTCCCCGATCACGGCGTTCTCACCGAGAAAGGGTCTGCACTGCATCAATCAGGAGAAGATCACCTGCTTCCACGGTGTTCCGACCATGTTTATCGCAATGCTCGGACATGAAAACTTCGCTTCGACCGATTTCTCCCACATGAGAACGGGCATCATGGCGGGCTCGCCGTGTCCGATCAAGACCATGGAGGAGGTCATCGAGAAGATGCACATGCCGGAGATCTGCATCACCTACGGCCAGACCGAGGCGTCCCCGGCAACGACCATGTCCAAGACGACCGACTCGATCGAGGCGCGCGTCAACACGGTCGGCGGCCCGATCTTCGGCGTTGAGTGCAAGATCGTCGATCCGGAAACCGGCGAGGAGGTTCCGGACGGCGTGGACGGCGAGTTCTGTGCCCGCGGCTACAACATCATGAAGGGCTATTACAAGATGCCGGAGGCAACTGCCGCGGTCATCGACGAGGACGGCTGGCTCCATTCCGGCGACCTCGCCCGCAGACTGCCGGACAGCGGCTATTTCAAGATCACCGGCCGCATCAAGGATATGATCATCCGCGGCGGCGAAAACCTCTATCCGAAGGAGATCGAGGACTTCCTCTATACGCATCCGGATATCCGCGACGTTCAGGTCATCGGCGTGCCGGATAAGCAGTACGGCGAGGAGGCAATGGCATGCGTCATCCTGAATGAGGGCGCGTCCGTGACCGAGGATGAGATCAAGGAATATGTGCGCTCGCACATGGATAAGACGAAGGTGCCGCGCTATGTACGCTTTGTGGATTCGTTCCCGATGAACGCAGCGGGCAAGATCCTGAAATACAAGATGCGCGAGGAAGCCGTCGATTATCTGAACCTCCACGAAGCAAACAGCATCGTGACCGCATAAGCGGGGAGTCCCCGGCCGGCAGCTCTTTTCTTTCGGTGGGCATTCAGCGGGGCTCTCCCGGTTCGCTGAATACACGCCGCGATCACAACTGAAAACACTGAAAAAGGACGCCGATTCTCACATCAGCGTCCTTTTTTGCGCAACAGCGGGATCCCGAAATGCAGACCTGCAGAAACAGGCTTCTTCCTATCAGCCTGCGGTTTCTCTTTCCGGCGTCCGGTGCATATACCTCGAAATGCTTGCTGCGATCAGAAAAACGATCCATATATCCAGCAGCAGACACATGACAAGCCCGGATTGCAGCCCCCACACCCGGAATGCCATATGATCCCGTCGGCGGACTGATGCCAGCCGTTGAAATAATCACTGTCCGGGTTCTCTTTCGGCCGGTGCACCGGATCCCGCTCGTGAGAGGCAGCGATCGCATTCGCAAGATGCTCCGGCAGTTCCGGCTGACCGAGCTGCGCCTGCATCCACAGAACCATATCCGAAGGCGGCGTAACGACCAGTGCTGCCCCCGCGTTTCCGGGCGGCTGAACGTCATTCAGTTCCGTCTGCCTGCCAAAGAAGTATCAGAAGATTCTGCTCCATATAATCAACGGATGCCTGAAAGCTCCCGATCCAGTCTTTCATCCCGGTCACCTCATTCCGCTTAACCATATTCTATCACAGCAAGGGATTCCTGTCCCGACTTTTTCTGCACACGTTGTCGGGGTCAGAAGCTCCGTGCCGTCACCCCGCGGAAAAGCACCGCGGGGGTATATGCAGTTTTCAGTATTATACCACATCAGCGGAGAATCCGTCAAGCATGTTCAAAAGCCCGTACGTTCAGAACATCCCGGTGCCTGCTTCTTCCTTTCTGCCGTTCGGAGAGACTTTTTCTGCAAGCAGAAAGCCCGGCTTCCGCCGGGCTTTCCGTCTGTATTGCTGCAAGGCTGCAGCAGCGTTTGATTCTGTCACGGTGTTCATTTCAGCGTATAGCTCGCATCACCGGCAGAGAGGACAACCGATTTTGCCGCATCAAAGCTGAATGCCGGAAATATCGGATGCACATAGCCGCGGTTCACGACCTCTGCCTCGCCCTCCGTGTCAAGCCATGTAAAGCAGCAGTTCGGCGTGCAGCTGTAGGTTTCTCCGTCAATGGTCAGCGTCAGGGCGTTGTTCAGTGCCGCGTCATCATAGCTGTCCGCATCGAAATAGAATCCGATCTCGGTGTCTGTCTCATGGAAGAACACATAGTTGAGATGATAATCAACATTCCCGAAGTGCAGCACCGCATTGTCCTCCGCCGTGAAGTACAGCGGAGTATGATACGCATACGTCATGGCATCGGAAGTGCTGTCGTCAGGCTGTTCCGCCGGAATTTCCGTTTGCTCATCCGTATCGGCATCTGCATCCTGACTGCTGCTGTCCGTGCGCGCCGCGAAATCAGCGTCCGCGGAAGAACCCTTCAGCGTCAGGCGTGCATCGCCCGCCGAAAGAACGATCGTCTCGGCAGAATTATAGTCGATCTGTCCGAAGATCGGCGCAACGTAACCGTATCCGCCGTCATCGCATTCGTCCTCAGTATCCCAATAGATGTAGCAGCAGTCCGGATTGCATCTGTATTCGGTCCCGTCAACGGTCAGGACCAGTGCTTCGTTCAGTGCCGTATCCTTGAATAAGGTGCTGTCGATCTGTGCGTCTTCCGGTGCGGATGCAAGGAACCCGTCCATTTTCAGGCGGAAATTGATCTCCGTCTGGTATGCGCTGAACTCTGCCCGCGTCAGCAGATAGTCGATCCCGTTCACCGGAAGGATCATGTTCTCCTCCTCTGCATAATACAGGCAATTTGTACCCGCGAGCTCACCTGTCGGGATCGTCAGACGGGTTTCCATGTGCGTGCGGTCGATCACGGATGTGCCGTCCGGTTCATTTCTGTAAACCGCAGTAATGTCGATCACGCATTCTTCCCCGTTCGACATCCATACAGGCGCACCCTGAATGCTTGCATGATACAGATTCGGGATCTCGGGATCGCGGTACGCCGTGCCGTCCGCCCACATATACTGATCCAGCTCGTGATCGTACTGATAAACACCGAGCGTATAGACGCCGATGCTCACGGTCTCGTTTGCCGCCGCGATCTCCGGATCATCAATATAAAGGTCAATGATGACCTTCGGGTTTGCCAGATCGCCGGAGATACCGAGCAGATCGGCGCGGTAAATGCCGTCCCGGAACGACTGATTGATCTCACACAGATACCCCATGTCGATCAGATCGGCCGTTGTGTTATCATGATACTTCTCACGGAACAGACCGGACAGCGGTCCGAATCCTGCTGCGCCTGCTCCGACTGCGGTCAGACCGGCAGCCGCTGCGCAGGCTGCTGCAATGATGATGCCTGTCCGGATCATTCTGATCCCGCGGCGGGGTCTCCAGGTCTCTCCTCCGTTTGCTGCGTAATTCTTTGCCATTGCCAATAACTCCTTTCCGTCCGGCATTGCTGCCTGCTCACAAATGCGGTCCACCTGTTCACGATAGTCTGTTTGCATACTCATACGATCAGCCTTCCTTCCCAAGTGTTTTTTCCAGCAGGCTTCTGCCGCGGCGCAGTCTTGTTTTGACTGCACCCTCTGTCAGGTCCAGTATCTCTGCGATCTCCCGCACCGAATAATCCTCATAGTAATGCAGATGGATCGGAGCGCGGTATTTTTCAGGCAGAGCGAGTACGGCATCGAGAACATCCTGCCGACCGGTTCCGTCCGGAGCAGGGATCGTTTCTGTCAGTTCTGTCAGAACAATGCGGCGGTTGTCTCTGAGATGATTTTTGCTCAGATTGACGACCACACGAAGCAGCCACGCCTTGATATGCGTATCATTTTCAAATTCCTTGTCACAGGTATACAGCCGCATAAAGGTTTCCTGCTGAAGATCTGCCGCATCTGCGGCATTCCGCACACAGCTGAACGCAGCCGCATAGACATTGTTCCTGTACAGCTCATAGGCCTTAGTAAAAAGCGAATCGGTCATATTGTCCTCTCTCCGTTGATCCGGAACTGCTGTTGTTGAAAAGAGCTCTTTCACCTAACATACACCGCAGACACGAAAAAGGTTTCATTTTTCCGAAAAAATTTTTTCCGGCATTTTATTCACTGGATTGATTATATCACATTTGGGAAAAACATGCAAGGCCGCAGCGAGGTGAATCCTGCCGGTTTCATACAATTGACTTTTTCGCGGATATGGCTTATAATGAGTACAGCACTGCCCCAAAAGGCGTGTGAAATACACATGATATGCCGGATGCGCGTGACGGCGTTTCGGACTGTACTCAATCCGCTGCCCTGTCCGGCTGTTGTCTGATATACACGGTCCCCCCTGCTTTTTGTATTGATGTATGAAGGAGCGAAACAAATGAATCTTCTGCCGGACTTGTTTCTGACATTTTTCAAAATCGGCTTGTTTACTTTCGGCGGCGGCTATGCCATGATCCCGCTGATCCAGCGTGAGGTCTGTACAAATAAAAAGTGGCTGAAAGAACAGGAACTCACGGATATCGTCGCGATCGCCGAGTCGACCCCCGGCCCGATCGCGGTCAATGCTGCGACATTTGTCGGCTTCCGCACCGGCGGACTGACCGGTGCCTGCATCGCAACGCTCGGCGTGGTCCTGCCGTCGTTTCTGGTCATCTCGCTCATATCGTTTGCGCTGAATGCGTTTCAGGACAACAAAGCGGTGCAGTATGCCTTTATGGGGATTCGCGCTGCCGTCCTCGCCCTGATCCTGAAAGCGTTATGGATGATGTTCAGGTCCGCGAAGAAGAACCCGTTTTCTTATTTTATTATGGGAGCCGCTTTGATCCTGACAGCGTTTCTGAAAACAGATGCTGTTTTCGTGATCATCGGCTGCGGGCTGTTCGGCCTGATATGGTCTCTGCGGAACAGAAAGGAGCAAAGCCGTGATACTGATTGAATTATTCTTCACCTTTCTGAAAATCGGATCCTTTACCTTTGGCGGCGGTTATGCGATGATCACCATGATCCAGTACGAGGCGGAACGGCACAACTGGCTTACGCAGGCGGAGCTTGTGGACTTTGTTGCATTGAGCGAGAGTACGCCGGGACCGCTCGCCGTGAATATGGCAACCTTCGTCGGCATCCGGACAGGCGGCATTCCCGGTGCGGCTGCAGCGACGCTCGGCATTGTCCTGCCGTCCTTTCTCATCATTCTCATCATTGCGAAATGCTTTACACGGTTCAAGGATCATAAAACCGTCAGGGGCATCATGTCCGGCCTGAAGCCTGCCGTTGCCGGAATGATCGGAACTGCATTCCTGTCAGTCGGCAGGACCGTATTCTTTCCGTCCGGACTGAAATCCGGCTGCTTTTCGGATGCTTCATTCCTTATATGTCTCGGCATATTCGCTGTTACTGCCGTCATGGCATTCAAAAAAGTGCATCCGATCAGGATCATCCTCCTTTCTGCCGTGCTCGGAATCGGCGCAGGATTCGGACTCGGTCTGTGAATCCGCATACCGTTCAAAAACATGTCTTGCCCCGACCTGCTGACTTCTCCGTCAGCAGGTTTTTTATTCCCGCTTGCCTTTTGCGCTGCGGTCTTTTATCATGCGGATGACCGGCAGGCAAAACGGTCCGGAGAAATATGCACCGAAATCAATCAATCGGGATGACAGACATCCAGCCGAAAGCAGCATAGCGAAGAAGAAACAATGCAGCCGCAGATTTCTTCAGAATTCTGATTGACAAATAAAACAATTTATGCTATACTGAAAATGTAATATTCGCCCGCAACTGTGAACAGAAAAGGAGAATATATATGAAAATTACCAAGAAGCTGATATCCGGAACCATTGCGGCCGTGCTGTTCCTTTGTTCCGTTCCGGCGCAAAGCATTGTCACGGCTGCCGATGCAGCAGAGCCGATCGGGGTCATAGAGCTGAACAACATCTTTACGCATCTTTCTTACGGTGCCGCGCCTTCCTTTACGACCTATCTTTCGGCCGACAGCGCAATGCAGATGTCGATCCGCGATGAAGCATGGGCGGTCATCGGAAGTGATGACGGCGTATACCGGAATGCGGGCGACACCGTTCCGTATCCGGGAATGAATGACGAGGCGTACTATTCCTATTATGTTCTTTTGCAGGCAGACAGCGGCTATGCGTTCACGGATACCTTTACCCTGTATTATAACGGGGAGCAGGTCAGCATGATGGATTACGACTATACGCTGTATGCTTCCGGGGACAGGCTCATGATCCGCTGCGATTTCATCGGGACGGTCTGTCCGGATCACAGTGCAGACACCGTAACGGAGATCAGTACGGTCAGCCTGAACAATATCAGCACAGAGCTCCGCTGCGGGGAAGCACCGGCATTCACCGCGTATCTGTCGCCGGATTCCGCCGGGCAGATGACCCTTGCAAATGAAGCATGGGCCGTCATCGGAGAGGACGACGGTATTCTGCGCAGCACCGGAGATGTGATGCCGTATCCGGAAAACGGAGAACCGGTGTATTATTCCTATTACGTGCAGCTGAAGGCAAAGGAAGGCTATGTTTTCACCGATGATTTCAGCCTTTTCTATAACGGGGAACCGGTCAGCATGATGGATTATGATGCGGAGCTTTATGAGTCAAAGGATGTACTGGTCATCCGCTGCGACTTTCTCGGCATGTTCACACCGGCTTCCGGACCGGCGGTCATTGACGCGATTTATCTGGAGAACGTCAGCTTCGGCTTCACGGACGGCGATGCACCTGTATTTTCTGCGGCACCTGCGGATCATTCTGCGTTCCGGCTGATAACGGAGGGCTGGCGCGGAGAAGGCGAAGCCGTGTTCAGCAAATCCGGATACAACACAGAAGAATATCTCGGTTCTGCAAGCCTGCTGACGGCATTCCGCAGCGGCAGGAAATATACATATTTTGTCCGGCTGGAATGCGCGGACGGTTATATGTTTGACTATACCGGCGGATTCCGGCTGTATCTGAACGGCGTGGAATATCCCTATCATCTGAATGTCATGCAGAGCGGCATTGAGCTGCAGATCGCGGATCTGCTCACCGTACCGGCTGCAGCGACTGCAAAGCCTGTCACAACTACAGCAAAGCCCGTCACGACTACAGCAAAGCCTGTCACGACAACGGAAAAGCCCGTCACAACAACGGCAAAGCCTGTCACGACAACGGCAAAGCCCGTCACGACAACGGCAAAGACAACAACGACCGAAGCGAACGGGACAGCACCGGAAATCCCCGGGCTGCTCCTCGGAGACCTCAATCAGGACGGCAGGATCTCCGTCGGGGATGCAGTCCTGCTGATCCGTCTGCTCACAGAGGATCCCCTGCAGAATATGAACAGCAGCGGCATTGCTGCCGCCGATCTTGACCGCGACCGCATGGTCACGCTGGCCGATTTCCGTCAGCTTATGCGCATCATTTCCGATGCCCCGAAGGAAGAAAAGCCGGCCGCGGCAGGCAAAATGCTGTTCGCCGATGAGGACGCCGCGATGCCTGCGGTCACGAAGAAAACGGGCACATCCGGCAGCGGAAAGAGCGATCCGTTCCGGATCTCGCCCCTGCCCGGCCTTACGGTCTCGGCGGAGAAAAACGCTCTGCACTATGACGGACAGCTGTCGTTTTCCATGTTCCGTGAGGATGATCTTGAAAAGATCAACGAGATCAGGGAAAACTTCGGGCTTGAGGTCGTCGCAGGCTGGCATGCGGATGCCGGACTTGCACCGGACGAATATCTCCCGGGAAATTATCACTCTGAATTTGACCTGAAAACGCTGGATTATATCCCTGAGGAGCTCTATGATTCCGTCACGGTCGTCCGCTATGACGAGGACGGCGGCATGAAGATATTTGATGTCAGACATGAAGGCAGCGTGATCAGCTGGGACAGCCCGCAGAATTCGCTGATCTTTATCTGCACGTTCGTCATCGGCCTCACCACGATGATCGGCGGCTATGCGATGAGCTGCGGTGCGATCGCCTACATCGGCGCACTGACTGCGATCGGTTCTACGGTAGCATGGGTGGATTACAAGGTCATGACGCCGGAGAACGCATGGGCGAAGGATGAGACAAAGCATCTGGTCCATTATGAAAAGGACGGCTTCTATATCTGGTATTCCGATCCCGATGCGGAAGCACGGCTCACCAGGATCCGGAAAGCAGAAGAACAGGCCGGACAAAAGGCAAAGGCTGAAATCGAAAAGCAGTATCAGCAGGATCGGGAGGATTTTGGCCTGATCGGCATCGGCGGACTTTCCGGAGAAGGAAAGCTGCAGATCGAGAAAAACGTAGATACCGCGGCACTGCAAAAGCAGTATCTGGATGCGGATAAACAGTATCAGGCGGATATTCAGGCACGCGATGACGCACCGGCCGATATTGTCCTGCTTTATGAATCCCTGCGGGATGCAAGATCGTATCTGATCACCGAGCAGGGAATGCCGGAGGTCGGCTTTGAAATGAATGTGCTTTACTGCTACGGCCTGACAGAAGACGGTCTTACGGAAACGCCCAAGGCATTATGGCGGAATCCCTATCTGGTCTTAAAGCGCAGAACGGATGCCGTTTCCAGTTCAGCTTCGCAGCAGAGTCTGGAGCTTTCCTGTGTGCATGAGATGTATCATCTCTATCAGGCGCGGTATCTGAATTCCAACAACGAGATGAATCTGAAATTCATGGAAATGTCTGCGGTCATCATTGAGCATCAGTATGCAAAATACAAAGGCTATTCTGATGACGATGAGAACAGCAGGCGTATTGAGACCTATTCGATCGGCATTGACGACCAGAAATATGGAAATATGGAAGCCCGCCGTTCCGAGGGATACACGCTTTCCCGCTTCTTTGAATTCTTAGACGAAGCGGCAGGCGGAGACCCTGCAAAGGGGATCGACATTGTTCGCGGATATCAGGATGCGGGATACCATCTCACCAATTTCCTGTGCAGATTTTTCAATATCGGTCAGGCAGAGCTTGCCGAATGCTGGGATTATTATCTGCAGTATATCAATTCCGATCTCTGGGCACGGTACCGGCAGATCGGCAATTACAAAAACAGTTCCGATGACAACGACGTTTTCCCGTCCTGCATGAAGAAGCACCCGCTGAACAAGGACAATATGAAAAAGCATTTTGATGTGAAGGTTACGCCGTTTTCCTGCAAGGGTATCTATTGCAATTCAAAGGATGATACGGCGATCGGCCTGTTCATGGTGCCGGATGAGGGACTGGAAGAATCACTCCCGATGTTCAGCATTCTTCCGCTCAATGAAAAAGCGAAAACCGTCAGATCGGAATGGGTGGATACATCCAAAGGAACGGGCATTCTGGTCAGATCGTATCATGAGTTCATTTATGCGGAGCGGCAGGGGATCAACGGGGTCGGGGCATCCGGCTATACGCTGTATTTTATCCCGCAGCCGAAAACACCGAAGGTCGATTTCATTCAGGATGAGGAAAATCTGCTCGGTGATTACTACGAAGTCCGGCTGCAGTCGAAGTACAGCACGGCCGGCGAGGACGGTATCACGGAACATTTCCTGATACGGATCTATTCCGGTGATGAAGTCCTGCTTGAGCAGCTTGCCGAATTTGAGGAGTGGGATAAAACCCAGATCATCTATCCCGATCAGATCAAAAAACCGACGGATCCGAAGACAGCACCGACGATCACGGTCTGTGAGTATTTCCGGGATGAAGCGACGGGTGCCGAATATTACGGGCCTGAATCCGTCAAGGTTCCGCTGGAAAATGAATTTCCGGATCTCGATGCCGAAGGAAAATCCGGAAGCTGCACCTACGGTGCCGGAACGGATAAGAGTGTCTTTATCGCCGGCGGTGCATCAGACTGCCGATTCTCGCTGCGCAAGGACGGAAGCTTCACGTTCACGCACCCGGAACATGCGGCAGAATGGGACAATCTTGAATCGAAAAACCCGTTCATAGACCCATCCGCCGGACATTACACCGGCTCCGGATTTACGGTCAGCGGCAGAGTGCAGAATGTTCCGGACGTCAACAACTGGACGGCTGACATTGTCTCCTGCACACCGAACAGCTTTCATGCGGAACGCTATGAGGAGAGAATCCCGCTCCACATTGAAGAAGTCACACATGTCGCTGTCCCGGAGAATGCTCCGCCGGTGAGCACAGTACAGGACACGGATAACAGGGTATATATCAACAAAAAATGGAGCGGCGGCGAGCTGCAGAGCGGCAGTACATTCTCGCTGAAAACCGGAAAGGACGGCACGCTGCATGTTTCGGTCTGCATCAAAACAGCCTCCGGCGATGTGGTGACCGAGACGGATTTTGCAGCCCCCCTGCCGCCGGAATGAACGTGATCCGGTGATGCAGGCGAAAAACGGTCTGAAAGCAAACCTTATGCTGCATCTCTGCTGCCCCGTAAGGCCGTGAGAAAAAAGCAAAGGCACTTGGCTGATCGCGCTCCGTGAAATCCGTTTCATGATATAAACCGGAATTATGAGTGGATCATCTCTCCGGCGAATCAATATTTCGGAGAATCAGAATCTGAATACGGGCGGGGAACGAAAAGACAGATCAAGCTGTTGACAATCAAGCGCAAAAGCAGTATAATCAATGCAAATACGGATCTGGAGGTATCGACCATGCCGAAGAATAAGAAAACCTCAGCTGCAGCTGTTGCAGAAGCCGCGGCTGAGGTTCTGACCGAGCCGATCACGGAAGCAGCCGCAGAAGCACCTGCGCAAACACCGGTTCACGATACAAGCGGAACAACGAATACGGCCGAAAATGTACAGGAGATCTGCGATGCTTTCATTGCAAACCGCGACGCGCTGAGAAAAGCCGTCAAGCTGGAAAACATGACGATGTATGTTCTGGCTGCCGATATCCTGACAACAGCCGGCGTGACCGCAGATGCCGATCAGCTGAAATCGCTTCGGAAGATCATCAATAAAAAGGTCAGCTCGATTTCTTATCTGGTCGTCAGAACTGAGCTGCCGTTACTCGCAGAGCTCTGTCTTTCGGAGGATCCGGAGGCAGCTGCCGATAAAATCAACCGCATCTATAACACCATGAAAAAGCATCTGGGAAGATCGTTCTATGTCGCAATGCTCTCGATCCTGCTCAGCCGGACGTTTGATGAGGAACAGGCCGAGCAGATCGCGAAGCGCGGCAAGGTGCTTTATGATGCCTTCCAGAAGAAGCATCCGATCATCGCATCTGACCGCGAAGCCGCTTCCGCCTGTCTCCTTGCGCTTTCCGATAAAACAGACGAGCAGATCCTCGATGAATGTGAAGCCACGCATTCCCTGCTGAAAAACGCGTTTTCGGACTGCACCTTCCCGCTGTTTTGTGCATATATCCTCTGCATGACGGACGGGATCCCGGAGGACAAGGCGACCCGCCTGCTGGAGCTGTTCTTTGCGCTGAAGGCATCCAAGAAAAAATATCTCACAGGGCATGAAATGGAGGTTCTGGCTGCGCTGTCGCTCACGGATCTCAGCACGGGAGAGCTTATGGATACGGTCATTGACATTGAGGCGTTTCTCTCCAAACAGACTGACTACGGTTTTCTCAGCGGATTTGACGAGAAGCGCCGTCTGATGAATGCGGCAATGCTTGCGACAGCGGCATACGGAGACCGCAGTCTCACGGCAGTGAACATCATGGCGGCGATCGTCGCGCTTGCAGCGGAGCAGGATGCGGATGATGCCAGCACCGCAGCAATCATGGCATCGACCACCTGAAACAAATCCCCGGGCAGCGTCAGCGAAAACCCAAAAATAAAAAAATCAGGAGGAAACGGCAATGGATGTAACCGTGGAGAGAGACAGCGTCTGTATGCGCAGCCGGAATGCCACGGCTGGTGCGAGACGATCGGGAAGATCTGTGCAGTCAGGCTCGCCGGGCGCAGCGATCAGGAAGCTTTGATCGTAAATAAGCACTTTTTCGAAGACAGTCATTCAGCTGAATACTGGTATGCATTTTTTGAGGACGGAAAAGTAGAAAAACACTCAATAGACTGCTGATAAACCGCAATTGAACGGATACAGAGGAGGTGCGGATTATGTTCCTGAACGATAACGCAAAGCCTTTGCCGGACGGGCTCAAGTGCCTGAAATGTCCGTATTATCTCGGGCAGATCAAATGCATTGTCAGTCCGTGCAGGGAATGTATTATGAGCAAACGGAGAACACATCCGTTTACAGGTTTTAAATCGGAACGGAAATCCGGAAAATGATCGGGGGGCAGATTATGGAGCAAAACGATACGCAGCAGCAGATTTCTGATTATGCGTTTGCAGAGAAGCAATTTGTTTCCGGTCATGCCAAAGATGCTTTTCCTGTGATCTCTCAATTTGCCGAACAGGGTGATCCCTGGGCAAGGTATCTGTTAGCCTGTTATTATCACATGGGGTACGATACGGTCCCGATTGATCATGCGCGCCGGAACAGCTTGTGTGCGCAGGCAGAAACGTATGATGAGCCGATGCTGATGTACGGATTTGCAGTCTGGTGCCTGAAAGAAGATCAGAAGCCTTGTCGGGATCAATACATGGCAGCCATTTTTGACAGGCTTTTGAAACGCGCAGAATTCGGTGACACGGCCGCACAGTATATCGTCGGAAAAATGTATATGGACGGCGACGCCGTTGAACAGGACTATGCTGCATCTGCAAAGTGGTTCCGGCTCGGTGCCGAATCCGGATATGCTGCCGCACAGAATGCGCTCGGCTGGCTGTATATTGAAGGAAAGGGCGTGGAACAGGATACCGCGAAAGCAATCGGATTGCTGCAGTCGGCAGCCATGCAGGGGTACGCAAATGCACAGATGAATCTCGGCATCCTCTATGCAAACGGGATCGGTGTTTCCAAAAACAATGCCGAAGCGTTGGAATGGTACCGGAAAGCGGCGGATCAGGGCTATGCGCCGGCCTTTCTGAATCTCGGCTGGCATTATGATAACGGAGAGGGCGTTGAGAAGAACACCCGGCTGGCACTGGAATTATATGAAAAAGCCGCTGAGCGAGGAAATATCTCTGCGATGTATAATCTGGTCAATCTGTACCGGCATGGGACTGATACAGAGAAAAACATCGAAAAAGCAGCAGAATGGTATCTGAAAGCACTGAAGCAGCAAAACAGAGCTGTTTCGGAATCGTATGAGGAGATTCTCTCCATGCTTCTTTCATTGGATGATGATACTGTGATCTGGCCGGAATCATGACAAGAGCCAAGCTTATTCTATAAAGAAATGGAGGTCGTTTCATGGAGCATTCACCGACCGTTCTGCACCGCCTGAAACGCTATCCGACCTATCAGTTTCACGCAGAGATCACTTCCGATCAGTTATCGGAATCCGGGATATTCCGCCGCCTGATCCTTGAAACCTTCCGCTGGCTCCGTGCCAGACTGAACGGAGATATTCCGCCGGAACTGCAGACGCCTGAACCGGAGGATTATGCTGCTTTCCCGGAAGAACAGCTCTGCTCCTTTACGCTTGATCAGGGCTGGAAGGCAGATGTGACCTATGCGCCCGAACAGGGCATCTGGGCATTTTCATTGCGGGAAACCGATATGGGTGCCAACATCGGTCAGGAGAACGAACGTCCGCCGATGCAGGGCAGACTGTTCAGAACGGATATTTCTTTTGTCAGATGCGGCGGCACTGTCGAATGCGGCGTGCGGACGGTCGTGACCGAACCCGTTGCCTGCGATGCACCCTGCGAGGTATTCCGCCCCGCAGTCGTGCGGTCGATTCTCACGAATCCGCAGTGGCAGCTGTCGCACGGCGGCATGAAGCTGGATGCAAAGCCGTTTTTCATCCGAACAAAGACCGATGCCGAACGCTTTGCAGCGGCATTCCAGAACCCGCGGTTTGACTATCCGCTGATCCTTGTCGCAGATGCCGGATCGGAAGAAAAAAAGCAGCCGGCTGCTCCTTCTGAGCTTCCGAAGATCGGCGGGCTGTCCTTCAGCTTCGGATCAATACCGACCGATTTCAGTACGCCGGTGTTGAACACAACAGACGACAAAGCAAAGCCGTTTCTCAAAGAGACAAAGCAGAAGCCCGTCTCAAAGCCCGCTGCACATCTCAAAACGGAAGCAAAAGAACAGCCTGTCCGGCGTGCCGAATTTCCATACGAACGGCTGGCTGACAAATTAAAAGGGTTCGGCATTGTCTGTTATGTCAATGAGAAAATGCTGTCTGTTCTGGATAACAAGCTGCATCTTGCCCCGAAACCAGGCGACATCATCGTCTGTGTTCGCGGACAGGAAACAGAACGGCTGCGGTATGCCGCATACAGCAAAGACATGGAAGGCAGCTATCAGGCACTCAAGCGGGAGATCCAGAAGCTCCCCAAGCACCGCGCCTATGACTTCGGACACATCGTTTTTCAGGCGGATGCACATCTGACTGCGCTGCGGGAACGCCGGAAGGCAGCGCAGACATTGGAAGAATCCTGCGCGCTGTACCAGCAGGAAAATGCCGAACTGAAAGCACGGTTATCCGAACTCGAACAGCAGGACACCGATCTGCGTGAACGGAACGAGATGCTCCGTCTGACAAAAAAACAGCTGAAATCAGCACAGGACGAGATCAACGCACTGCAAATCTATATCACGGAAATGCAGGCAGAGTATCAGACGCGGCAGACCGCCTATGAAAAATCGGCGGAGCTGGTGCAGTTTTACAAGGAAAAAGCGGAGATCGCCGCCAGTTTCCCGACCGCCATAGATGCGGTCTGCGACTGGGCGGAGGCACAGTTTCCGGAGACGCTTGTCATCACACAGAGAGCGAGAACGGAACTGCGGAAATATCAGGGCGGTCTGGATGTTGCGCTGCTCTGTGACGGTTTGCTGTATCTGGACGCCTATACGCGTGCGCGGAACGGCAGCCTGACTGACGAACAGCTTGCGCGCTATACCGACCAGCGAAACTGGGAAGTGACGTTCAGCGGAAAGGAAGCTGTCCGGCTGCACGAGAGCGATTACACCGTAATGCATGACGGGAAAAAGTACGTATTGGATATGCATATCAAATACGGCAACCGCGCCGCAAATCTGATCCGCATTTACTTCTGCCGCGATGCAGATACCGGAAAGATCATTGTCGGCTCGCTGCCGGAGCATCTTGCGACGGCTTCGCAGAGCACCTGACATATGAGACACATCCTTTCGCTGATCCAGGATCAATCAAGACGGAGATGGGATGATATCCTCGGCGATCATATGCAGTCATTGCCGCGATTGGTCAAAAAGTGGGTCTCGTCTTTGAAGTTCAGATAACATGATACAGAAATGCCCGGCAAACGCCGGGCATTTCGCTGTTTCATAGCTTCTGCCAAATCAGAACGAGATGATCTTTGCGATCGCCTGCAGCAGGAACGTCACATCGTCCGCCGTGACAAAGCCGTCATGATTGCAGTCCGCGCTGCGCCTGCCTGCATCTGTGATCTTCGCACGCGAATCTGCAACGATCAGCCTTGCGAGCAGAACGGCATCGGAGACATCCACCGCACCGTCACAGTTGACATCACCGCGCCGCGGCTGCGGCAAAGCCTTGATGCTGCCTGTCACCGGATCCGCATAATACTTTCCGATCTCATTCTGCAGATCGTCCTGAACGATCACCATTGCGCGACCGTCCGAAAGCAGGAACGGAATGACCCTGCTGATGCGCGGATCATCCTTGCCGAACACGCCCAGTGCAAGCTGACCGAGTTCCGGAAGCGTATATGCAGCATTCGCAGGCATGACCGGCGGATGCAGCAGATTGCCGCGATTGCCTTCGTCGTCTGTAAAGTCCAGCGTCAGCGGATCAATGTCAAGCACATAGGGATAATACTGATCTGCGATTCGCCTGCCGTAGCGCAAAGTGCCGTGAAGCGCAGGCCGATCAATATGCCTTGTACTGCTTTCGCCGGCAGATGCGTCGATATACGCAGTTGCGAGTGCTGCGATCTCATCAGACG
Source organism: Ruminococcus sp. Phil11 (assembly GCA_001940925.1). Lineage (GTDB taxonomy): Bacteria > Bacillota > Clostridia > Oscillospirales > Ruminococcaceae > Firm-04. The sequence goes on along the minus strand of MSGZ01000024.1, from coordinate 14,120 downwards.
ACCGCAGGTTTCTGAGTTGATCCGGATCATCCGAGGACTTCTCCATGATCCAGTCGGAGTAATGGTTTTCCGGGTCGTTCGGATCAAACCAGATCCGGATACCATCCTTCAGTTCCGCCGCACGCATCACCTTTGCATGCAGCGTTTTTCCGGAGAAGCTGATCGTAATATCGCCGTCACCGCTGATCGTATAGGTGAACGGCGTATCCTCGTTTGCAAGGGCCTGTTCGTATCCGTTATACATGATCATACCGGTCTTTCCGTCATCGCGGAACAGCAGCGCCGAGTCATACTCGCACACACTCATGTAAAGTCCTGCCGGTATTTCCGCAAGAAACTGCTGACAGAGAAGAACTGTACGGGAACCGGCGTCAGCAAGTGTTTCCTGATCGAGATATTCGTAATAGCTGGTCATTCCGATTCCGGTATTGAAATTCAGATAGATTGATTCCTGAATCTCGTGTCCGCCTCCGCAGTCATACATCAGCCGGAAAAAGACCTGGTCGCCGTTCAGACTGACGTCAGAGATCTGCGGCTCTGCGTGCCAGTGTGCAGCCCCTTCCTCTGCTGCCGACCGCATGAGATCGTTTACAGGGATAAACTTCCGGTTTGCGTACGTCTGCGTCAGCTTTTTTTCATCATAGACCTCGCACACCTGACCGGTTTTCAGATCCGTCAGCTGATAGAAGGCGTCAGAGACATACCAGACGCTGTATTCCTTCTTCTGATTGCCGGAAACAAGCGTCAGCCTGTCACCCGCTGTGACATAGCTGTAATCAGTCACGGAACCGTCCCAAAAGTCTGTATACCGGATCGTATCCCCGCCGAGCTGATAAAAACCGTTCTTCAGGTCGATCCAGTATCCGGTTTCACCGGCAAACTTTTCAGCATTGTTCTCCGCTGAACGGATCTCAACATAGTTATATGCCTCGTCCATGACCGTGAAGGAATAGTTTTTCAGATCCGTCACATCATATTTGACCGTCCAGACGCCGTCCGCATCCGGATCCGGTGAAAGAACATCTGCAAAGTTGAAGCCCGGAGCATCTGCACCCCGCACTGTATTTCCAAATAAACGAAGAACATAGGGCAGATTTTCCGCAGTTCCGTCACCGCCGCCGGCGATACCCATATCACCGGAAATATGTGCGCAAAGGATCTGCGCAAAATTGATCTGTTCGACCAGCTGCTTTTTTCCGCCCGGCTGATAGACCCCTGCTTCGCCGCCGGCACCGATTCCGATCACAGCCATACCCTGCAGCTGCCGTTCATCCGCTGCGCGGATCACCAGATAGGTCCTGCCGTTTTCCTCAACGGTCTCATAACTGACCTTCGGGGCAGTTTTGTCAATATGGATCTTCGTTGTCATGACCTGCGGATGTTCCCTGGAGCCGGGATAGTCGATCCATCTTCTGATCGTATAGTTGTAATCGGCTTCCTCCAGTTCATTAAAATCAACATGCAGGTCCAGCGCACCCTGGCCGCGGAACAGTTCTTTTCCGTCCGCATCAGTCAGCTCCGTTTCATACTGTGCCTGCATTCTTCTGATGCCGTTATCATCAAATATGGTAACACTGTCAGCAATGCTGTCCTGATTCGGTGAGATCCAGCATTCATTCGGATAGTCGTTCAGCTGTTTTTTCTCATCTGCTGTAGCATAATCATCTGCGTAAATAAATTCCTTCATCATCTCGGAATCATCAATCTCACTGAGCGGAACACGCTCAAGAATCTGCTTATAGAGCTGTCCCCTTCTGATCAGAGAGACAGGCCGGGCGTTTCTGCTGGAGCCGAACTGGATCAGGCAGTAATTCCGGTCCGGATCAACGATCGGGACCTGTGCCCAGTCGCCGTGAAAGCCGAGCAGCGGGATCGAAATATCCGCGCTGTTCTCCGCACCGGAGAGCATCACATAGCCCTCCGTGAAGAAACCGTACCGGAACTTTTTTTCGAGCTGGCGGCACTGTTCCGCATCCAGACTGACACGGACAGTCACCTTCCTGGATTCCCCTGCCGCGACTGTGACCGGTCCGCGGAGATCCGCCGTGCAGTTCAGCTCCTGCTGACCGGAGAGCAGGTCGCATTTCTGCGCACTGTCATAGTATGTGTCGTCCGTTGTCAGAAGGACATCCGCCTGCGGGAAGGTCACATCCTCGCTGCTGTGATTCGTGAGCGTGATATCAAAGCTGAAGCTGTCGCCGATCTTGTCAAACAGATTAATCTTTGCGTCGCCGCTTTCACCGTTCATCAGCACCTTTGCAGAGATCGCCCGGTCAAGCGCAACCAGTCCGGCACCCTGCCGTCTCGGCGTGACAAAGACACCCTTCTCCGCATAGGGCACTGCTGTATTCATCAGCAGTCTGCGGACATAGGCTGCATATTCCGAACCGGTCAGATCAATGTTCTGCTTTTCAAGATATTCCCGAAGTACAGCCGTACAGCCCGCAACATACGGCGACGCCATGGATGTACCGGAAAGGATCAGCGATCCGCCGTTATAGAAAGCAGAGCGCACATGTCCGCCGATGCCCATGATATCAGGGCGCAGATCCAGAGAATATTTCACGCCCCACGAGGTATAGGAGCTGACGCTTTCGGGCAGCTCGCGCATGATCTTTTCCCCGGTGACCGTCAGGATCTTCTTTTCCGTTTTGCGCATTGCCTGACCGTCCTGATAGGAGATCCCGCCGATCACAAAACCGGAATCGGTATTAATGTATTCCATTCCGTCCGGCCGTTCCTTGTCGATCAGGATCAGACCGCAGGCACCCTTTCCTTCTGCGCGCTCCGCGATCTCTGATACAGACCTGTCGGAACGCTGCACCAGCGCGATCGTACCGGCAAGATCCTGAACACCTGCAAAATCCCTTGCCGATCCTTCTCCGCAGTATTCAAATCCGTATTCACCCGGTTTCAGACAGTCGGAAAGATAGCTGAGCACACCAAACGCATTCATCATCGGCATGAGCACGATCTGTCTGTCCTCAAACAGAAACATACCGCTCTCCGTCAGACCGGTATTGTCAGCGGAAGCAACCAGCATGATCGGCGAACCGAGCTCTGCCTTATCACAGATCATTCCGGTATCGGGATTTTCCGGAATTGCCTGCAGACCGTATGAATATGTGCCGTTGTCTGCATTTCCGGCAGAATTGCAGATGACCACGCCGGCACGGTCCGCGGCACTGATCGCCTCCGACATGGGGTTCGCTCCGAAATACTCCATTCTGTCGGCGCCCCAGCTCATGTTGACCACATCGGCATGGAGCCTGACCGCATCTTCCAGTGCGGCAATTCCTGCATCCAGGTTAATGGAATTCCCGCCGCCGCTGACACAGAAAAACATCAGCTGTGCGTCCTTTGCAATGCCGGAGAGCTCGTTGCCGTCAGAATCCGTGAAGGCATTTCCGGCAGCAATGCCGCTGACATGCGTACCGTGATAGCACTGCATATCCGCAATATGTCCATAGGGATCATCCGGATCGGCATAGTTCATGACAAAGGGCAGCTTGCTGCTGAGATAAGCACGCTCCGGATCGGCATTGACATGCAGTGTTCCGCTGTTGATGACCGCTGCAATATCATCTTTGCTGACGGCTGTGTCAATGTCATCCGCAAGTGCTGCAAACATCGGATGAGACGTATCCAGCTCCGAGTCAATGACCGCGATCACCTGCCCCTCGCCGGAACAGCCGGTGCGGTCAAAATAGGCAGGAAAGCCGCTGCGTGCGGCAGCACGGTCCATCTGCGGTACGTGGATGTTCTCGGAAACCGTCACGCTCAGGACATCCGGAAGCGCCTCAACGCGTCCGATCAGGTTTTCGGGCAGCTTGCAGCTGAAGCCGTTAAAAAGCATATTGTAGCTGAATGCGACCTGAAGTTCCGGATAAAACTGCCGGATGCTGTCCTGCACGGACTGCTGCAAAGCGGTGCACTGTTCCGCGCGCCGTGCAGCCTGACCGGTCTCGAGATAATCGGTTCCCATTTCCGCTGCATCGGGCTGCGCCATCACGGCGTCTCCCGCAACCTTGATAATGACGGAAACGGTTTCTGTGCTGTCGTTCTGCAAAGCGATCTGTGCTGCGGGCGCGTTCTGCGCGCCCTCTGCGGCAGCGATCTGCGGGATGCCTGACCCGAAGGTCAGCGACCACGACAAAACTGCGGATGCAGTAAGACAGAATGTTTTTCTGAGAATGCGGTATTTCATTTTTATCAATCCCTCCTCAATCACGCTGAATCATTTTCCCCCTAAATACATCAATATGATATTATTATATTACCACATTTCTTTTGAAAACGCAAGCATTTTCATTCATATTGCGCAAACCTTAATAATTGCTGCCTGATGCCCCGGGCACTGCATCCGACACAGAAAAGCAGCTGCACCGGTCACGATCGAAACGGCAGGCCTGTCGCTTTATGCGGCTGGTCTGCCGTTGTAATCAATCCCCCGGCCGGATGCTGAAAGAAAACACGTTCGTTTCCTGCCGCGGTTCCTGAAATCTTCCGGCATATGAGCAAACAGCCGGATCCGGTTCATTCTCGCTTATATAAAGCAGCCGCCGCCTGACCGAAATCAGGCGGCGGTGTTGCTGTTTATGAGGTCTTACTGTTCCTGCGGGTGCTTCATGCTGTCTCAGCTTCCGGAACGCGCTTTCTCAGCGTCAAGCCGGATCTCCCCCGCGCCGCTTCAGAAAGCCCGGACGCGATTGCGCCTGCGGCTGCTTGCCGAGCAGCTGCTCCCATGTGATCTTTTTGCCCGCAACGGTATTGTTGACGTAATAGATCAGGATATTCTGCACATCATCAACGGACAGCTCGCCGTTCTCATTGACATCCGCAGCTTTGATCTGCTGGTCTGTCAGACCTGTATCCTTGCCGGAAACACGCACTGTATATGCCTTCAGTGCAAGCTGAACGTCCTCAATGCTGACGTCGCCGCTGCCGTCCACATCACCCTTGACGGTTTCCGTTTTCGGCGGAGCGGTCGTTCCAGTCTGTGCCGGTGTCGTATTCGTGCTGCTGCCGGTCGTGATCGATGCGGTTGTGTTCTTTGCGGTTGTGGTGACTGCCTTTGCGGTCGTGGTTGCTGCCTTCGCGGTCGTGGTTGCTGCCTTTGCGGTCGTGGTGACTGCCTTCGCCGTTGTGGTGACTGCCTTTGCAGTCGTGGTGACTGCCTTCGCCGTTGTAGTCGTAGCCTTTGCCGTTGTAACCGCGGTGGTCGTGACGGGTGCCGTACCGGTCGGCTCCTTCACGCTTGCCAGAAGATGCTTATAGTTGCTTTCGTATCCGTACCATGTACCGCCGGAGGACTTGAAAACGTCCATATAGCGTTCAGTATCTGCGCCTGCAAAATAGATGAGCGACATATGTCTTTCCGGCTTTCCGTTCGATGCCTTGATGAAATACGGGCCTTCCTCAAGCGTGATCGTGAACGGTTCATCCGGCGTATAACCGTTTTCGGGCTTTGCTCCGCCGAAGTAGCAATTCTGAAGAACCTTGTTTGCGGCAGTCGCGAACTGCGTCTGAACAAACTGCTTGTCAAGGGTGCTGAACGTCTGATTCGGACCGTACACATAATCAAGCATTTTGTATGCTTCTTCCTTGTCTGTACCGTAGGTATGAAGCGCAAGGATCGTTGCAGCCATCGGCGCAAACATGCCGTAGTCGTAATCGCCTTCGATCTTGGATTTCAGGCTGAATTTTTTGAGTTCATCCAGTGTTGTCGGCAGCTTATCGAATGTGTAGGTGATCTTTGCGAGCGTAACATCCTTGGATGCTGTTCTTCTGTCCTCAGAAATGGTGTAGCCCATTGCTTCCAGTTCGTCAGCAGAGACCATTGCTTTATTGATCTCAAACTCAACGTGCTTCTCCACGGTATCATGCTTTTCCTTATAATACCGTTCGCTTTCAGGGACTTCCTCAACCGGCAGATCCGGCAGCTCACTGACCGGCTCCTTCACGCTTGCAAGAAGATGCTTATAGTTGCTTTCGTATCCGTACCATGTGCCGCCGGAAGACTTGAACACATCCATATAGCGCTCAGTATCTGCACCGTCAAAGTAGATGAACGACATGTGTCTTTCAGGCTTTCCGTTCGATGCCTTGATGTAGTACGGGCCTTCCTCCAGCGTGATCGTGAACGGTTCATCCGGCGTATAACCGTTTTCGGGCTTTGCACCGCCGAAGTAGCAATTCTGAAGGACCTTGTTTGCGGCAGTCGCGAACTGTGTCTGAACAAACTGCTTGTCAAAGTTGCTGAACGTCTGGTTCGGACCGTAAATATATTCAAGCATTTTATATGCTTCATCCTTGTTTGTGCCATAGGTATGAAGCGCAAGGATCGTTGCAGCCATCGGGGCAAACATGCCGTAGTCATAATCGCCCTCGATCTTGGATTTCAGACTGAATTTTTTGAGCTCATCCAGTGTTGTCGGCAGCTTATCGAATGTGTAGGTGATCTTTGCAAGCGTCACATCTTTTGAAGCAGTATTTCTGTCCTCAGAGATCGTATAGCCCATTGCTTCCAGCTCGTCAGCAGTGATCATTGCTTTATTGATCTCAAACTCAACGTGCTTCTCCACGGTATCATGCTTTTCAGTATAATACCGTTCGTTTTCAGGAACTTCCTCTACCGGCAGATCAGGCAGCTCACTGACCGGCTCCTTGACACTCGCAAGCAGATGCTTATAATTGCTTTCGTATGCATACCATGCTCCGTCAGATGACTGGCAGACATCCATATAGCGCTCAGTATCTGCACCGGCAAAGTAGATGAACGACATATGTCTTTCGGGTAAGCCGTTCTTCGCTTTCAACACATAGGGGCCTTCCTCCAGCGTGATCGTGAACGGTTCATCCGGCGTATAACCGTTTTCGGGCTTTGCACCGCCGAAGTAGCAGTCCTGAAGGACCTTGTTCGCAGCAGTATAGAACTGCGTCTGAACAAACTGCTTGTCAATGTTGCTGAATGTCTGATCCGGGCCATACGCATATTCAAGCATCTTGTAGGCTTCTTCCTTGTTTGTGCCGAAGGTATGCAGCGCAAGGATCGTTGCAGCCATCGGGGCAAACATGCCGTAGTCATAATCGCCCTGTACGTCGGATTTCATGCTGAAGTTTTTCAGCTCATCCGCTGTTGCAGGCAGCTTATTGAATGTATAGGTGATCTTTGCAAGCGTGGAATCCTTGGAAGCGACTGTTCTGTCCTCGGAAATGGTGTAGCCCATTGCTTCCAGTTCGTCAGCAGAAATTTCAGCGGTATTGATCTTGAATTCAACGTGTTTGGTCACTGTACTGCGTTCCGCTGAATAATCATCTGCCGTGAATGCTCCGTCAGAAGCTGCAGCGAATGCATACGCCGGGTTCAGAACCGACGGCTCTGCCGCAGATACGGAAGCAAACGACACTGCGTTTGCAGCACACAATGCGGCAAGTGTGCATGAGAATGCTTTTTTTACCAGATTTTTCATAGATTCCTCCAATAATGATAAAAATACTACGTTAATATTATATCATGATTCTTTTGTTTCGACAATATACGGAACGCGCCTATCAAATAGAATATTCTCATCAATATATGTATAAGTATATTGAAATTGCACAATCATTTATGATAATATGTCCGGATCGCGGTATCAGATAGCAATATCAGAAACATGTACCGCTGCGTTCAGGTGATTCGTCAGCATTTCCTTCGGAATCTGCGGCAGTTCCGCGTCCGTCAGATTCATTTTCTGCTCCTCGCTGAGGTTCAGCCACTCTTCGTACTTCAACATGTTTCGCCTCCTGTTCTGCAAGCATTGCCTGCACACTCGTTTCGGTTACAATACGCTCGATCTGCCGCAGCACTTCCCGCGCTGCCTTGCCGGTGATTGCCAGATAGATCATGCGCTGTTCCGTGGTTTTCAGTGACTTGAACGCGGTGTTGTCTGTCTCCAGACGGAAGTTGCCGCCGTTGACGGAAAGCCGTCCTGCAATGATCTGTACCACAGAACTGACCATGGACTTCTGAAACGCTGCATGATTCTGCGGCGGGACATTCAGCATCCGCATTGCATTGACGATCAGCTCGGAATCCACGGATTTAACCACCAGACCGTCAAGCAGTCTTGAATCTGCGGGGATGCTCATGCCTTCCTTGACTGCCGCAAGGTTCTGATTCGTCACCGCCCAGATCATCGGCGGCGCTTCCTCCTCACACTGTGAGAAGTCGTACATCTCGATCGTTTTGCCGTGTTCATCGAAAAACTTGATCGCATCGCTGCCGGGCGTAACGGTAAACCGGCTTTTTCCCATTGCGCGGCAGTTGCGATGAAGGTCGCACCGGGCTTTTGCGTGAAAAATTCCAGCGCAACCGAAGCCGGATGCTTGAAAACTCTGCCCTGAAACCGGAGATACTCCGTCAGGAGCTCAGCGTTTGCAGCCATGTTCCGGAGCATAATCGCTCCGGCATCGCTGTATCCGCCAAGCGGGGTGAGGTAACTGGTGTTTGCCATTGACTTTCCTCCTTTGTATTTTAAACTTTAAATCGTGATTAGTTAAGTTTTTTGTGTCTAACAGGGCGCTTTTTTCTCAAAATTCGTCTGATTGCCTAAAAAGCGACCGTCTGCTTTGTGCAGAGTGCCGATGCGGCGGGCTGTTTCCGCTGGATTAAACAACGGTTTTGTGCTTGCCACTGTTGATGTAATCTGAAATCATGATATATCCCTCCTTGATTTTGCAAGATGAATATGATATAATCAAATCAAAAAATGGCACATCATGAAAGCCTTTGATTCAATATCCGGTTATCTTGATGAATGCATCTGCCAGATGAATGAAGACGACGAATAACATTCATTCCGAAAGGAGCGCCCTATGGAACAGCTTGAAAACATGGAAGAAATCGAAGCCCTGCAAACAGAACTCGGTCAGTTTCTCGTCAGCTTCATTCCTGTGCCGTGGGAAAAGATTTGTTATTATGCAGATGCTGCGCCCGGTACAGCATCCGAATGGTTCGCTTTTATCGAGAAGGAAACGAGTGTTATCTGTACGCAAGAACTTTTCTGGAAAAGATATGACAGCTATAAGTTTGAGAAAATGGACGTGATCTGTAAACTATTGAATCTGACAGAATCTCTATATAATGCTTATGCCGAACGATTCGGACAAGAAAAAGCATGGAAAACAATGTACTTTACATTGCAGTCTGACTGCTCAATTCAGATTGATTTTGAATACGAACTGCCGCCCGGTAATTTGGTTGAGCAACGTGATGTTGTTCACAGAAGATTTTTCAATTGTGATCGTAAAAAATCGCCGAAAGGCAAATATCCTGCAACCGAATGAGGAGGTACACATGGAAAATATGGATAGAATCGAAGCCCTGCAAACAGAACTCGGTCAGTTTCTCGTCAGCTTCATTCCTGTGCCGTGGAAAAAAATTTGCTTTTATGCTGATGCTGTACCTGGGTCAGCGTCATCTTGGTTTGCTTTTGTAGAGCAGGAAACAGATGTAATCTGTACACAAGATTTTTTTGGGGAAAGGTATGAACATTATACTTTTGAAGAAATGGAGGTGTTCGTTAAATTATTAGAAATAACAGGATCGTTGTACAATGCATATGTGGAAAAATTTGGGCAAGAAAAAGCATGGCGAACAATGTATTATACTTTGCTTCCTGATGGTTCTGTACATATTGATTTTGAATTTGAGCTTCCTCCTGGGAATCTTGTTGAACAGGGTGATGCTGTATATAAGAGATTTTTTAATTGCGAACGCAAGAAATCACCGAAAGGCAAATACCCTGCAACCGAATAAAGCAACAGGGCGGGCATTAGCCCACCCATTACACATTCAGCGCATTCCGCGTCATACGACAGGCAGCGATTCCGGATGATTGTTTGTCTGATTCAGTGCGGCTGTGTCATATCGCATCGGTTTTCATAACAGGCTGAAAAACATGGTATGCCCCTTGCTTTTTCGGGTGTATTGATGTATAATTGGGATATGTAAAACAGGCGCAGAATCGGAATTTTCGGCGGTGCTGTATGATCACAACAGCATACGGGAAATCAGAAATTGCCCGATTCGCGCAAAAAGGAGGAAACAATGTATTTTAAGCTGAGAGACCATATCTATGAGGTCACATCTTCTGTGGTGCGCCTGCTCTGCGACCCGTGGGAGGATACATTCGGAATGGACATCGACATTTATGCGGAGTCAAAGGACGAAGCACTCGACCATGAGATGCGTGAACTGCGTTTGTATCACAACAACGGCTTTGAAACCGGCGAATCGCATTATCTTGCACTGAAGGGCAAAAAATATATCTGGACATCGAAGTTTAACGAGCTCGGCGAGGAAGCGGGCTTTCTGTATGTGCAGGAGCATGAGTTCGTCACGAGCGGCATGATCGAAATACTGGATGTGAACATCGAAACGATTCGTATGCGCTGGACGGGCAATGCAGATGTGGACTGGAATGAAGAATTCGGTTCCGATGTACCGTTTGAAACAGAGTTTGAAGCTGAGCTTAAGCATCCGCTCTATGAGGATCACCCCAGCATCTGGATTGATGCAGATACCGTGCTGCACATCCAGAATCCGGAGGCGCTGTTCGCCGAATCCGAACGCCTTTCCGCGCTTTACCAAAGCGGCGACAGCGAAGCAATGAAAAAATGGAATGTTACACTTCAACTGCGTCTGGAACTGGGGGGGACGTCTTATGACGGAGAAGCAGTCTACTGTCCTTCGGTGGCTCCGTGCATTCCCCGCTTCGATGGGAACTGCCCGGTCAAGCTCCGGATCAAGGATATCACCCGCTTTCCGCTGCGGGGCAGACTGGACTTTTCTCTCGCCCTTGATGAATGAACTGAGAAGAACGCGAATCTATACCTCGGCGCATATTCTGATTCAATGCGGATTCCGGGACTGTTTCCAAACCAGATCACTTATAGGGCGGGCATAAGCCCATCCCATTTCAGTTTCATTGATAGCAATTGTGGAGGGCATATAATGAACTATCCATATATAGTCGGCTGTGGAAAAGTACCGGAATTCCGGACTGACAGCCAAAATAATCAGTATCAGACAGAGATGCACGAATATCTAATTGTGACAGATGCGGACGGCATAGAAGCATCCGAGACGCAGATGAAAACGACTGTTGCATCCCGACATCTTTTGGGCTTTATCGACCTGACCACAGGTGAGCGTGAAGATGCGCTTACAAATCTGATATGGGATCTTTCTGAAGCTGAGATTCATAATGATGCCTATCAGAAACTATTGCAGCCGCTGACAATGTATCATGTGAAATGTCTGCCGCCTGTTCGTCCATGGTACAAAACTCCGGTCAAGAGAACAGGTATGCTGTATCTGACTGAAATAATCCAGCCTGTCAAGACCGATCCGTTTCTTGAGAGTCTGATACAAAAATATACAGACAGCCTGCATTTGCATTCGGATTTATTCGGTGAACTGGACAGTTCAGAGGAATATCCGGCATATCTCGGAACATTTAGCTGGCTCGGAACGGAAGTCAAAATCATTGTGTCAGCTGAATTTACCCCAGTATCAAAAACGCTTGCGCATATGGCACACTTCTGCCGTATGCGCGAGTTTCATGACAAAGAGCTTCGGGAGTTTGCAGCCGAACAATTGGTTGACAAAGCAAATGAAATGATGCAAAGCCGGTTCACGAAAGAAGAACTTGCCGCCGGACTGGTAATCAGAATCATTGATATGATGCTTGACGGCAGTTATTATGTGGATTTTCTTTTCCATGATCATTTGATCTACATAAACGGAAATCTGAACGGTCCAAAAGAAGCGTTTATTCACAAGTATGATCCGGAATATGACGATTATATAGGGCAGGCATAAAGCCGTCCTATTACACATTCAGCGCATTTCGTGTTTGACGATAGATTTCCAGCCGCGACAGCGTCTTAGGCGAATGATTTGTCTGATTCACTGTCCGGCTGCTTTTATATTCGGCAGCGTTTCAGAAATACCGGCGGATCTGTTCCGCTTGTTACGAGCGGCAGCAGATACAGAATGCTGAATGTTACGAGTGAAGCAAGCAGCATCGTCACAAAGAAAACGATAATGATTCTGGTATGCTTGTCCATTAAAGGCTCCTTTCGAATACAGAATTGAAAAAGAAAAGCCGTCCTGCACTTGACCGCCGCGCTTCGATATGATCTGTGAAAAACTATTTGTCCGCGCGGTATAGAAATCATTGCCAGAACGGATATACAATGAATTCATTTTTCAATTCGTAAATTGACTTGGGTACTGAATATAGAGATGCATTTCAGGGACTACCCCATACAGCAGAACGCACCTCCGGGCAGATTCGGCAGAGTGCAGCAGGGTGATACATGATAATATCTGCTTGCTCCGGAGCACTCCGCATCTTAGGCATCTGTGCGCGGATATGCCCGACCTCAAACCGCACGATCGAATAGTGGTTGTCTACATAGACACGCCGATTCTCCTTTGATCTGCGCTGCATCCGGACGATCAGGCCGAGTTCGACCAGTTCCCGAATCGTCTGTATTACGCTCTCCCGCTTCATGCCGATCTGCGCGGCGATATCGTTGTAGCTGTTCCAGCAGTCATACAGCACCGTGCTGAACGATTTGCAGAGGAACAGATACACGAGCATCTGACGCGGCACAAGCATTCCGAAAACGTGGCGATCAACCGTGAAGAAGCCGTTGTCCGTCGGGTGCTTTGTGACCGCATACCAGTATGTGCCTCTGTGTCCGTTTGTCTTATACTGCCGTTCCAGATAATCGACCAGCCCCTTTTCGCGGAGTCGGTCGATTGTTTTTGCGACTGTAACGGGTGATCTGATACCGCAGTTCGCGGCAATCGTACGCTGCTTGACCGAGATCACCGCCGCGCCTTGCAGCGTGAATCCCGAAGAAGGAAGGCTGCACAGATAAGCGTAAACGATCAGTTCCTGCGAGTCCAGACCGAGATTGAATATATGATTGCTTAACCGAAACAGGCTCACTGTGTAGCCTCCTTTCTGAATAATGGTTGACTTTTTATGATTGCTTTGTTATAATGGGGATAAAGAAGGCGTAAATAGCTCTGCGATTGTTATTGTAGGAGCGAACCCGAGTTCGTAAGACGAATTTTAAAAGGAGAGTGTAACAGTGCAGAAGAGAATTCGAATAATACTTGAGTATGGCTGCTATCCTGTCTGGTTGTATGATGATGATGGTGGTGTAATTGCTACCCGTTTGCCGGATGAGTTGTGCGACGATATCGAGCTGGATGCTAAATTTCGTAGCCTTCAGGCGAGATACAAGGCATTATTCATCAATAATGAGCAAGAGTTTTCATTTGTTGGTTTTCAGAGTGAATCGGAGTATGAAAAGTTTTGCTCTGATTGGAACAATACGGTTAGTGAATTCATAGCGAAGCTCAACGGCAAGTACGTCATGCATCTTGATATCAGATTCGATAAAGTATAAATCGGGGATAGGTTTGCTATAATGAGAGAAGCAGTAATCAATAGAAGGGAGCGAACGCTGTGAGTATTCAATATTTCCGTGACGAACTCATCGACATTCTGAAAAATAGGGACTTTTCCAAACTAGCGTTCCGCAAGCTCGACAACGGATTTCCTTATGCATACTGCATTCTTTTTACGACCGGCACATCCGCTGATGAAGACGAAGCATTTGCGAATGGCACACCCGATTTTGTCGAAGTATCCGTTAACACCCCTGACAATAAGATTTCTGACGAAACAGCGGACCGGATGATTGATGTGCTGGAGCATCTGGATGAATGTATCCAAAAGGCATACGTCTGGCTGAGCAAGCAGGATTTGCACGATGATTGGCTGACGCAGCCGGAATATTCCCCGCAGGAACTTGAGCAGATGTTTACCATGTGGGAGCTGCACTTCGGGGTATCTGACAGCAAGAAACCGCTCGGCGGCAGTTTTTCGCTTTCTTTCGAGTTGCAAGACTATCTCTGGCATTATGACGTGTGGTTCCATTACGATGATATGCAGCCGTACAAGAGCGAAAAAGATCTCTGGTAAATGCAACCGTTTGAGATGCATCAACAGCCTCATCACAGAACCGGATAACCGTCCAGCAAACGGTTA
>MSGZ01000023.1 GCA_001940925.1 Ruminococcus sp. Phil11 | reverse complement strand
TTTTCAGCCCCTTGCCGAAGCCGGTAAACGGCTTTTCAGAAGCAAGGAAAGCAAACAGGGGTTCTGCATTTTCGCCGTTTACATCAATCTTGGCAAACTGCGGAAACTCCGTGCCGAATTTCATCTTGCAGAAGCTGTGGATTTCATCCGCATCTCCGGGTGCCTGATTTGCAAACTGGTTGCAGGGAAAATCAAGGATTTCAAAGCCTTTATCGCGAAGGTCACGGTACATGGCTTCCAGCGGATCATAATGGGGCGTGAATCCGCATCCAGTTGCTGTGTTCACGATGAGCAGCACTTTTCCCTGATAATCACGCAGGCTGACATCGTTTCCGCTGCGGTCTTTCACAGTAAAATCATATACGGTTTTCATCAGTGAGATCTCCTTTCCGGTCCGTGGATTTTGCATCCAGCAGTTCATAAAGCAAATCATAGAGTTGCTTTGCCTTTTCGGGTGCGATATTGACGCATTTTCCAACCAGCAGCGGAATTTCCTTTGCCTGCTCCTGGAGCGCCTTGCCTTTTTCGGTCAGCGTGATGATAAATGAGCGTTCATCTGTCGTGCTTTGCGCCTTTTCAAGATACCCCTCCTGTCGCAGCTTTTTCAGCACAGGCGAGAGTGTACCGCTGTCAAGCATCAGCCTTTTGCAGATTTCTCCGACAGTAAGGCCGTCTTTCTCCCACAGCACAAGAAAAAGGATATACTGTGTGTAGGTTAGTCCGAGCTTTTTCAGATACGGCGTATAGATCGAGGTAACAGCGCGTGCTGCAGCATAAATTGGAAAACACAGCTGATGATCAAGTTTCATTGCTTCTTTGTAGTCGTACTCCAAATGAATACACCCCCGTCATATTATATATGGTACAACTATATTGTATCAGATATAAATATATTTGTCAAGAGGGTTTTGAAAATTTCTGAAATATTTTTTCAGCAGATTTCGTCATCATACAAAAGACTCATCCGTGGTACCAGTGATAAATAGTTTCTCCTCAAGGGGGATATTTTTCATATTCAGACTGCTTGATTCTTTGTTCTGTTCATTTTCTGACGTGCGTTCTGCACTTCCTCCATGCGGTGAAGTTCCGCAGCAGCGTCCTCCAAGCCCAGATGCGTGTACACATCAACACTCTTTTCAAATGACTAATTGATAAAAGGAAACGAGCCGCATCGCAACGGCTCGTTTTGTTATGCACAAATGAAATTGATTCATATTCGACTATGCGATTCATCGTGTGAAAACCGCGTGAAACCGCGGATTTTGTGCCTTGACAGATAGGTGCTACCCAATATCCGTTTCGACAACCCGTTTCGGGTTATCAAAACAGACGGTTCCGCAATGCGTCACAAATTGGGCAAGAACTTGCATTCTTAAAAAAATCGTTGCTCCGCAATCGGGCGATTCCCGAACCCATTTCACATAGTCACAGAACGCTAAATTCAAATCATCCAGATCGGAACAATCAAATTCTGTGCGCTGACCGCCTATGATGCGTCATGTTTTTGTATCAGGTCTCTTGCGAGAATCTCAGAATGATCGTACTCAATTTCAAAATAATCAAGGATGCATTTCATATCATCCTGCATGGATAAAAAGACATCCAGCAATCTTTCTTTTTTGCCGTCAGCCTGCCATTCCTTCAATCCCATGTAATAAAACATCTTGTTTTCTTCATTGATGAAAAACGGAACGATATCATTTGCAAGGCACATTTTCAGTGCAAGCAATCTGCCGACACGCCCGTTGCCGTCATAGAACGGGTGTATTTTTTCAAACCTTGCGTGAAACTCAGCAATATCATACAGATCAATGGTTTGCCTTCCCGCAAAATCCTGAACCAGCTCTGCCATATGGGAAGGCACATCTTTCGGATGCACAGTCTGAATCTGACCGACTACATTGGGGTACTTCTTATAGTCGCCGATGACAATGTCATCTTCATCAGCATCAACAGGCAGTCCGTTCTTCAGAAGCCGATGCAGTTGTTTGATATATTCTTCTGTAATCGGCTCATCGACTGTATCAAGAATATAATCAAAGCACTTGAAATGATTGGATGCTTCAATGATATCATCAACGTGAGCAACGCCTTCAACAGTATGCGTTTCAAAAATATAGCGCGTCTGATCGTGCGTTAATCTGCTGCCTTCAATATGATTGGAATTGTATGCGAAATCGACCTGCATTTTATGGTAAAAGCCGCCGCTGATTTTCCGTTTCTTTTCGTGCAGCAGAGTGTTTAATATTGTTCTTGGCTGTGCCATGTGGAATACCCCCTTTTAGCCGCTGCTTTTATTATAAGCTATATCTTTGAAAAAGTCAACTGTAACGGATATTGAGAAGCGGAATCTGGACATTCACTTCGAGGTCCATTATACTATAATGTCAATAACGAATCGTTATTGAAGGCAACAAAACAAACCTGCGTCAAATTTTCAGACAGTGATTCTATTTGATTTCCTCTCGGCTAAAAGCCGATCTAATCTTATTTTAGCCGAAACGATTTCAACCGCAGTCTCAGTTATAGAGAACATCGCTGAAATCGCGTGCGGCAAGTGTTCCGGCGAGCAGAAAAATCCGCCGATGCCTGCATCGCCCCACATGACCTTTATTTATAAGAAATGATATTGGTTTCCAGGCGTGTAAGCGTGTAATTGGCTATTTTCCGAGACTATTGTTGTGTAACACGCCGTGTACGCACCGTGTTACACGCGAAAAAGGTCAGTGCTCAGGTAAAATACACGCCTACACGCCGTCAATCGGAGTTCATTTATTGATCCCCCAATTAAATCTTGAATCAAGTTTCAGGCGAACACAATAAAACAATGTAAAATCGACATTATCGTGAATCAGGTATAAAAGCAATTCAAGAGTTAATTGGTACAGCAATATTATACCATAAAACGCGCGAAAAAGCAAGGAAAATCGCCGGATTCCCCTTGCTTTTCTTTAATATTGCTCCCCCAATTAACTCTTGAATTTACAAAGCAGCATATTGGGTAAGCGGAGCATGAAAAAACGAAGTGATTTTAGTAGAATCCGACTGAAGAATTCTGAGATGAGAGCGAACATTATGCTCCAGTTCATCTTTGGAGCGTGCAGACGTTTGTTGACCGACTGCGCGCTTATCGCTTGCAAACAACGGGCAGCATTGTAACAGATGCGGCCCGCTGTCCATTTTATGATTTGTCTGCTGCCGGTATACTCTGAAGGATCTGCTCCAGGCTTTGCACGGTTGGCTGTTCCAGAAATTGCTCGTAAGTTACTGTTATACCCAGTTGCTTCCGAACCTCTCCGAGCATTTTCAGCATCAAAACGGAATCGCCGCCGATGTGGAAGAAGCTCTCATCAATGCTGACCTCTGCAATACCCAGCACTCTGCTCCAGATCTCACAAAGAGATGCCTGAAGCTCCGTTTCCGGCTTCCGGATGACACGTTCGGTCTCTTCCGGTGCGAATGGGCGCGGCAGCTTTTTCGTACTTACCTTGCCGTTCGCATTCAAAGGCAGTTCTGCAAGCTGGATCCAATTACGCGGAATCATATATTCCGGAAGCTTCTCCGAAATATGCTTCTCTATGGTGCATAGCTCTGCATCGTCCAGATAACGGGAAATGCCTTCTTTTTTTGCGAGGATCAAATGCTCATCGAACATCGTATTTTGCCCGTCATCCGGTAAAGATGTTGCTTCCGTGAAGCCGTATTCCTTCAGCAGTTTGCACCATTGAGACGGTGTGAGCAGTGCTTTGCCGTCCTTCACGCGGAAATCGTCGTAATCCTGAAAGCCCTCTGTCAGCTTGATCGTAACCGCAGCAATCGGATGATTGGCGGTCAGTTCCGTCAGTACCAGAATGCCGCCCGGTCTCAGCATACTTTCTGCTGCCTTGATCGTCTGCGGAAGAGAAATCGCATCATGCAGGACATTTGCAGCGAGAATCACATCAAAGGACTCCGGTTTGAAGCTGCTGCGGTAATCGTCATTGATATTATACAGCCGGTACTCCATAAACGGATATGCGCGGTACTTCTCCATGGCACTGTCTGTGAAAAAGCGGGAAATGTCCGTAAACACATAACGCTCCACATTCAATGAACCGATCTGTTTCAGTACGCTTTCGGTCGTTCCGCCGATGCCTGCGCCAAGCTCCAGGATGCTGCATGGCGTCTTGCGCTGCATGAGAAATGCTTGAATCGTCTCTGCGGCAACGGCGTTGATATATCCGGAAAGCAGACTTCTTCGATAGAACAGGTTTGCGTTTTGTTCACTTCCGTCCTTGAAAAGATACTTCAGGACATGGTCGTCACCCGAGAGGAGTTCCGGCAGATGCAGAATGCAGTTTTCCAGATATCCCACAGACATCGCCGTACCTTCAACCGCTTCACGGATCACCTGTCGGATTTCCTCGTCAGGAACCGGCGGTCTGTATGTCTCCAGCGTATAGACGCCGTCTGCACAACGGATTCTTCCGTGTTCCGTCATCAGGATCAGCCATTCACGCATCAGCTTATCATACCGCGGCTTAACACCGGACAGCCGCATCAGATCCGGCAGCGTAAATGAGACCGGAAATGTCTGCGCAGAAAGAAATCTGCACAGATTGGACTCGATCACATCCAGTGCAAGAAGATTCAGATGATCCATGATACTGCGGAATTTTCCCGCTGCGATCTCATCCGGTATCTCAATGGTATCTGCGGCATCGGTAATCACCGAAAGCGGCACGGTCTCCGTGATCTCATGTTTATCCGGCAGCAGATATCCGAGCAGGTGCTTTCTGCCGCCGGTCTCATCGACGGTGATCTCTGCTCTTGCGACCAGCGGCGACTCCTCGACCGCACTGCGGATCTCCTCCAATTCAATGCGGAAACCGTTGATCTTCACCTGGAAATCTGCACGCCCGAGAATATCCACATAGCCTTCCCGCCGGAAGATGCCCAGGTCTCCGGTCTGATACAGCCTGCCGTAAACCGGATGATCCGCAAAGGCCGCATCGGTCAGATCGGAACGGTTCAGATATCCGTCCGCCGTGCCCGCACCGCCGATCCATATCATACCGGTCACATCGAAGGGGCAGAGCCGCATGTCTGTGCCGAGAACATAGATCTTCTGGTTGGCAAGCGGGTAACCGTAGGGGATGCTTTTCCATGACGGACGGATTTCCTGCACCGGATAGATGATCGACCAGATCGACGCCTCTGTTGCGCCGCCAAGACTGATGAGTTCGGCATTCGGGCATTTTTTCCGCACAATATCCAGCGTGTCCAGCGGGATCCAGTCTCCGCTCAGAAGAATGGTGCGCAGTGCTGGCAGCGTATCCTTTGTTTCCTGCATCGCCAGAGAGAAAATTGCAGGAACGCTGTTCCAGATTGTGATCTGTTCGCGGCGCAGAATCTCTGCGAGCGCACAAGAATCCCTTGCATCCGCTGCGATATAGAGAGATGAACCGCAGATCAGCGCACCGAAAACATCATAAACCGAGAGATCAAAATTGAACGCTGAAACATTCAGGATCCGGTCATCAGCAGATACCGAGAATCTGCGGTTGATGTCCAGCAGCGTGTTGCAGACCGCTCTGTTTGAGATGACAACACCCTTGGGCTTTCCGGTGCTGCCGGAGGTAAAGATATAATATGCCGTATCATCAGGCTGCGCGATGGTTTCGGGCTGTACTTCACCGGCAGTGCCGCAGCCGCACTCCGCCTTGATAAACGCTTTACGGTCGTCCGGATCATGCGGATTCAGCGGAACATAAGAAGCCCCCGCACGAATCGCCGCAGCGATCTCCACGACAGTCTCCTTGCAGCGTTTGCCCTCGACCGGTACACAGCTCCCTCTGCCGATCCCCTCTGCACGAAGCTGTGCAGCACGTTCTGCAGATGCTGCATCCAGTTCGGCATAGGTCATAATCCCGCTGTCATCCCGCAGTGCGATCCGCGCTGCATTCTGCCGGAATGACTGCTCCAGCAAAGACTGCAATGTTACGTCAGACGGGATATCCTGAGCTGTATCATTATAGACCAGGACCGCATGTTCCAGTTCTTCCGTCGGCTTTACGAAGTCACGAACAGATACACTGCCGCCTTCCGCTGCCGCTTCGAGCAGTGAACACATCTGGTCAAACATCGCCTGCATCACAGCACTGTCAAACCGATCAGAAAGATAATCCCATGTCAGGCACAGCATTCCCTTCATCTCAGAAGCCTGAAAGTCCAGATAAACCTGCGGCGTCTGGCTGATGCTGTACACGATTTCGCCCATGATCGGTTCGAGTTTCTTTCCGATCTCACCGCCGATCAGGCTGGTGAAGACGACCGGAAACATCACCTCATTCTCCATGCCGTGATACTTTGCGGCATCTCTTGCCACTTTGATCCCGTCATAGCTGCTGTTGCGGTATGTCTGCATGAACGACTGCCTGACCTGCTCCGCCGCCGCCCAAAAATCATTCTCTCCGCTGTCCTGAACCGGCATCAGCATCAGCGACGTAAAATCTCCGATCGTATTCAGATACTTCATCTGCCCCTTGCCGCGGTCAGACAGCGTGATATTGAGCGTGAATGCAGACTGTCCGCACCAGTAGGACAGCACCTTGGAGAATGCCGTACAGAGGATCACGGTCTCGATATTGTGCTGCTCACGGATCTGCGCGCGCAGCTTTTCAAACACCTCATGTGAAATGCAGTGTGTCAGCCGTGAAAAACGGGGGGATTCTTTGGCATCCGGCTTCTGCGGGATTGCAGGCGCAAACGGTAGCTCCGGGATCAGTGCTTTCCAGTATTCACGGCTTTTCTGGTAGATTTTCTTCTCTGTCAGCTGATCCGCCTCGTGAATAAATGTGCAGAAATCGCACGTTTCAGGCGGTACCGGCTCATCGGGATGCAGATATCTGTTGATAATATCGCGGATAAAAATTCGTATGCTGCTGCCGTCCGCAATCAGCAGATCAATGCTGAGAAACATGTGATTGATCCCATCCGGCAGCCGGAAGAACTCGACCTTAAAGAGCGGCCACTGATCGGACGGAAAAACATAATGCGAATATTTCTCCCGCTTTTTCGCAATCGCTGCTTCGATCGCTTCCTCTGACTGCTCCGTGAGATCGGTCACCCTGATCTCATACCGCGGAACCTGCGGCAGCTCATGATGCATACCGGACGGCAGAATGACTGTCCGAAGCATACTGTGTGCAGCGATAACATCGTTAAGTGCCTGTTCCAGCCGCGGGATATCAAGTGTATTCCGGAATTCATAGTACCCGTGTGTAGAAATGCCGCCTGCCTTAAAGCTGCTGTTTCTGCCGAGCAGATAAGCATACTGCGTATCTGTCAGATGAAAAAATCTGCCTTTCTGCCCGTTCATGCGCAGGGCTCCTTTCTGACCGCCATAGAATCCGAGATCATATTGACAAGGCTGTCAAACCCGGCAGACTCATACATCTCAGTGAAATCCAGCTCACAGCCAAAGGTGTCCTTGATCTGCTCGGCAACGATCATTGCCGTCAGAGAATTACCGCCGAGTTCAAAGAAATCCGAATCCTTCTGAATGATATTCGGATCATCCAATTCCAGTACATCCGCAATGATCTCTTTCAGTTTTTCTTCAATACTCATTTTCTTATTATCCTTTCTGTTTTCAGTTGGTCATGCCGGTTTGATTTCACTGCGGATGATCTTTCCCAGCGCATTCTTCGGGAATTCTTCTGTCCACACCGTCACCCGTGTAATTTTGCTGTATTCCGGGAGCTTTGCATTCACAGCACGGATCACGGCATTTGCCTGCTCCGGACCGTCCGTCTTGTTTTGCATCCGGACCGCTGCACAAAGCCTGTCGTCCGCTCCGTACACCACGGCTTCTTCGATCGTACCGTCAGAGAGGATCAGTTCCTCAATATGTTCCGGCGAAATATTCTCACCGTTGCTCAGAATGATCAGATTCTTCTTTCTGCCGGTCATGAACAAATAGCCGTCTTTGTCGATCTCTGCCAGATCTCCTGTATACAGCCAGCCGTCACGCAGAACCGCTTTGGTTTCTTCCTCGTTTTTGTAGTAACCCATCATCACGCTCGGCCCCTTCAGCAGAAGCTCGCCGTCTTCAATTTTAGCCTCCAGCAAGCCAAGGACTTTGCCCACCGAATAAGGATGTTTCCGAAGATCGTAATTGATAGAGACAATAGATGCCAGCTCTGTCAGACCATATCCTGCCCATGACACAAAACCGTAATCAGAATATTTCAGTCCGACCTCCTGTTTGACCTCGGCACCGCCGCAGCTGATCCCGCGGACCGGTGCACCGAACACCAGCTCCTTGACCTTCTCCGGCGGCATTCCCTTCGCGCGAAGCATCTCCATCTTCTTCATCAGGAATTCCTGAACCATCGGAATCGTTATCAGGAATGTCGCTTGATACAATCTGAAGTCATCGAGCATCTTTGCCGGATTATGGTTCAACGCCAGCTGCATGCCGCAGACGAAGCAGGCCAGCATCGTCACTGTTCCGTATGTATGTGTCAGCGGGAGCGAGAGCAGATAGGTGTCTTTCATGCTGAAGCCGCCCTCATTGGTGACCCCGTAGTACGCCGCGAGGGATGCAAGATTCCGGTGACTCAGCATGACCATTTTCGTCTTACCGGTCGTCGCAGAAGTCATAAACAGAGATGCAAGGGATTCCTCCTCCGGATCGGGTGTGAAGCCGGTCGGATCCGCTGTGAATTCCGTCAGGAGCGGGTCGCCTGCTGCAGTTTCATCAAGTGCAAGATACCGGTATTTCTCTCCTGTTTTCGCACGCACTTCACTGACTGCGGCTTCGGCGCGCCGGTCGTAAATGATGATCTCCGTGTCGGAATCATGCAGAAGCTCCATGAGCTGCTCTGCCTTATAACGCTTGTCCATCGGAACCGATACATGATCGGAAGCTGCGATCGCAAAAAATGCAAGCAGCCACTCATAGCTGGTACTGCCGATAATTGCGATGTGGCGGCGTCTTCCGAATTCCTGCCGCATCCGCGCTGCGATCGGGAGAACCTCATCCCGCACTTCACGGAAGGTTCGCTCCAGACGACGCTCCGGCGTGTAGTCTAATACCTTTGATGCGCTGCGTTCGCTTTCCGCTGCATCATTGACCAAATCCCATAATGTGTACTTATTCATTCTTCTTTTCCTTTCCTCTTCGTCATACAGAAGATCCGGCTGGTCTCCAAACTGTCATGCAGAAAATCTGCATTGCGCTTCCACCGTTCCCGTTTGATCTCAGACGTACAGGAGACTGCCTTTTTCATCCAGCTGTAACAGTGGCAGCAGTAGGCGGGATCCGGATGCTCCGGCGGGGTGTTCTCCGTCCAGCAGATCTTTTCGCGGCAGTGAAACGAATGTATAAAGTGTTCGAGAAATCCGTCGAGCTGATTGTTGTCCAGATACATAAACGACGCGTCCATAAACTTCATATAAGCATTTGCG
The DNA here is from genome assembly GCA_001940925.1 of Ruminococcus sp. Phil11. Taxonomy (GTDB): domain Bacteria; phylum Bacillota; class Clostridia; order Oscillospirales; family Ruminococcaceae; genus Firm-04. The sequence continues at coordinate 111,954 of MSGZ01000023.1, read as the reverse complement.
GAAAGAAGATCGAGCTCCTTGCCGCGAACGCTCTCCAGAAAAGGAGCCGTGTCCATTTTTGCCGCACTGTATTTTCCGCCGTCAAGCCAATTCATCAGATCAAGCAGATTGCCGTCATACCGCTCATTGAAATATGCCGTCAGCAGTCTCCGCATGAATTCGACATTCCGTGTGCGGTCTACGAGCTTCATGATGAGATGCCTGTTGCCGGTCTCGCGGCAGAGATCGCTGTAATAGTGCATATCCTCAGGTCGGATCCATTCCGAAGTCAGCAGATGTACCGGATGCAGCACCTTCTTCCGATAACAGCTCACGATATTATAGTCGATCAGGCATTTTCCGCAGCAGTGTGTATCCGACGAGCTGGAATGCGAGACCGTTGCTCCGTGATTCATCGCGAACGGGCAGTCATGCAGGCAGGCGTTATTCGCGATTAACCGGATGCCGGTTCCGTGCGGTCTCAGAATTGTCAGAAGATTCCGAAGTGCTGTAAAATCGCGGTTCCAGTGCTGCATGAGTGTGATCTCATCCGCGCCGATATCTACCCATTGTCTGGCCTGTTGGATCGTTCCGATCATTGCATACAGTCCGATCGTGACCTTCATCTGCGGAAACTGCCGCTTGATCAGTTCACAGAGAAACGGGGAATTCACCGTAACCCATTCAATTCCAAGACTTGCCAGATGATCCACAAAGTACATCAGTTTCCGATGTTCCTCCGCAACAGCATCTCTGTTGCTCAGACACATCGGATTCATCAGATAATTGAAGCGGATCCCGTCACGTTTGCAGCGGGCATTGTATGCCTCGATCTCCTCCCATAAGACATCCGGAATCCCGTTGGAGGATCTGCCGCCGCCGACGGCGTCCGATCTGCGTTTACCGTATACGGCATCGACCTGATGATACCGATCCTCTGCTTCGATAAAATCGAGCAGCTCCGGTGCAAAGTTCGATGCCACATCATACTTCATCCGGAATGCCGTCCCGTTTTCACTGACCATATTCCTTTTCCTTTCCCGTGGCCCTGTCAGATTTCCCCGAGCAGCTCCTTGATCATACGCGCATTCCGGTGGACGAACGGAACATTCACCATTTTCTGATGTACGCCGCTGCCCTGAATGATCCGGAACTGTCCGTCGGTACGGGACGCCCAGAGTTCAGGCACGGAAACCGTCCCGTTGACCTCAAAATACGGCGGCTCCGACCGGATAAACGTGATTCCGCAATGCACCTTTCCGGTCACGGTGCGGCACAGGAATTTATCCAGATAATCATCAAACACATTCTTCATTGTGTCATTGGTCTTGCCGTCCATGATCAGTTCGCGCATCAGGATCCGGAATGCATACTTCATCGTTTTCGGATTGGCATGCTCCGCATTTTCAAAGAAGAAACTGTCCAGCAGCAGAAGCTGTGCGATGCAGACGCCGCGCTTCTCCAGTTCCTTTGCGATCTCAAATGCAAGGTTTCCGCCTGCGGAATGACCGCCAAGTATGATGCGATCGGTATGCGGATGCTGCACGATATGATCCGCGTACAGCTTCACCAGTTCTTCGAGCGTCTTTCCGAGTGTGTAGTCATAGCAAACCATCGGCACATTCGGAATGATATCCTTCATTCTCATGTATGCGGCGCCGATACCGAGCAGGGGGGGCAGCATGAACAGCCTTGCAGGCTCATCCGGCCGCGATTCGTAGAACACGACCTCGTCTTTTTCGTGCGCACTGTACAGCAGTCCCTCGATCAGCACTGCCATTTCCGCAGCAGTTTCCGGCATACTCAGCAGATTATACGACACGCGGATCCCGAATGCCGCTTCGACACGGGTCAGCAGCTTCAGCAATGCGAGCGAATCACCGCCGAGATCATAGAAATTATCCTGCAAGCCGATGCGCTCCGCATCCAGCACCTCTGACCAGATCGCGCAGAGCTTTTTCTCTGTTTCCGTGCGCGGTTCTTCATATGTCTTCTGTGCCGCATGAATCTGAACATTCAGAAGTGCCTTGCGGTCCACCTTCTGATTTGCAGTATACGGAATCTCCGGGATCTGCACGATCACGGACGGGATCATATATTGCGGCAGCCATTCTGCAAGCTCACTCCTGAGGATATTCAGATCCAGCGCAGTCTCTCCGGTCACATAGCCGCAAATCATCGGGCTTGCGGTATTTTCCGTCAAAAGCAGTGCCGCAGCGTTCTTCACACCGCTGCATTTTTCCATGGCATGTTCAATTTCGCCCAGCTCGATCCTGTGACCATGCAGCTTGATCTGTGCATCCCGTCTGCCAAGGAACTCCACATAGCCTTCCTGTACATATTTTCCGTAATCTCCGGTTCGGTAAAGTCTGCCATAGCGTTCATGTTGAAAATATGAAGCTGCTGTTTTTTCAGCGTCGCCGTAATATCCCTGAGCGACACCCTTTCCGCCGATGCAGATCTCACCTGCCGCATTGATCGGGCAGTCACTTCCGTCATAGCCGAGTATATAGATCTTCTGATTGCGGAGCGGCATTCCGTAGGGGATGCTGTTCCATTCTGCATGGATCTCTTGGATCGGATAGGCGATCGACCAGACCGAACCTTCGGTTGCACCGCCCAGACTGATGACCGAAACACCGGCAAATCGTTCCTTGATCCGATCCGGAAGGCTCAGCGGGATCCAGTCACCGCTCAACAGTACCAGCCGAAGCTGATCGTCCGAGAGCAGGATCTCCTGTTCTTCGGAATAATTCCAGTAATCCATGCCGCTCTGTTCGGCTTTATCGAGATAGATCTGCATCAGAGCAGGCACACTGTTCCAGATTGTGATACCCTGCTCACTGACCAGCCTGCTGATCTCATCGTGATCGTGCAGATCACTGACCATATACAGTGCAGCACCGGCGGAAAGTGCCCCGAAAATATCGTAAACAGAAAGGTCAAAGCACAGTGAGGACAGACCGATGATCCTGTCTTCACAGGAAACGCTGAAGCGGTCGTTGATATCCAGGATCGTATTCACTGCGCTTTCATGGGTGATCACGACGCCCTTTGCCTTTCCTGTACTGCCCGAGGTAAAGATGATATACGCAGTTGCGGAAGGGGAGGTCTCCGGCAGGCTGCACGGCTCCGCATCGGGAACCGCATCTCTGCCAAGCAGCATTTTGCAATCGCTCTCCGTGAGGATCAGCTCCTGCCTTGCCTGCGGGTTCTCACAGTCGATCGGTACATAGATACAGCCCGCCTTCAGGATACCCAGAATCTCTGCGATCGTCTCCTTGCGGCGGCGGCTCAGTACGCCGATATTGCTGCCGATCGGGATACCTGCACGGATCAGACCGAATGCGATCCGGTCAGAAGCTTCGTCCAGCTGACGGTAGGTCATCTGACCGCTGTGATCGCAGACTGCCGTGCGGTCGGGATACCGCGCAGCAGCAACGGAAAACAGCCCGTGCAGCGTTCCTGTCCCAAGCTCTGCGTCTGTATCGTTATATGCCGCAATAAACTGTGAGAGCGTTCCCGTCTCCGGGAGCAATGCCCGAAGCGGAATCGTCTTTCCGGTATCAGCGAGCTGAATCAGCGCATAACGGAACTGTTCAAACATCGCTTCCATCATCTCTGCATCAAACAGTGCTTCGATGTAATCCCACGAAATGACCAGTTCTTTCTGAATCTCATAAACCTGACAATCAAGATAAACCTGTGAGGTCTGACTGATTCCGTACAGCAGTGAGCCGAATTCGCGGTAAACATCGTTCATATCGTTCAGCACACTGGTGAACACGATCGGCATGACTGCTTTGTTCTGCATCGCACGCCGGAATTTCAGCATTCTGCCGAACTCCACACCGCTGAAATACCGGTGCTCCAAGCCCTCCAGCATCTCATTCTGCACAGCACCCGCGACATCCGCGACCGTTTCGCATCCGCCGAACCGATAAGCCAGAAACATATTAGATGTAAAATCGCCGAGCATCCGCTGTACATCGGGATGAAAGCTGTATTTATTGAAGATCGTCACATTCACCGCACAGGATTCCTGATTGCTCCAGTGCGAAAGCGTGTGGGCATAAACAGTGCAGATCAATGCGGAAATTGAGATGTTCAGTTCCCCGGCGCACTGCTTGAGCAACTCCAGCTTCTCCGCAGGCAATGAAAGCTGCATTCTCCGGAATACCGGCTGTGAGAGGTCTGCTGTATCCATACGCATCGGCAGTTCCGGCGAATGCGGGAAATTCTCGGCTCTTTCGCGCCAGTATTCACGGTCTGCACGGTATTTTTCGCTCTTGCGGATATCCGCGATGCTCTGCATAAAGTCACGGAATGTATAGGTAAGCGGTGCAAATTCGGTTTCCGGCTGCTCATACGCATCCATGATCAGCGTCTTGAACATTTGCAGGCTCGACGCATCCATAATCAGCAGGTCAATGCCGAAGAACAGAATATGCTGTGTCTCATTGATGCGGAATGCCTCAAATCCGAATAAAGGCCAGCGATACGGATCAAATACAGCATGGGACATTTCTTCCCGCTTTGCTGCGATCAGCTGCCCGCGTGCTTCGTCGGACATGCCGCGGCAGTCTGTCACACTGATCGTATAATGCGGAACGGACTTCAGGATTTTCTGCTTGCCCTCACGGGTCATCACAAGCCGCAGGTTGTCCTGATATGCGATCACTTTGTTCAGCGCATCCTCAAAGCGTGCGAGATCCAGATCAATCAGGTATTCGTAATATCCGTGTGTTGCGATGCCGCCCATATCATATGCACTGTCTCTGCCCATGAGATACGCAAACTGAATGTCCGTCAGATCAAACGGATCATGCTTGTGCTCCGGATCCGGCTCTGCGCAGTATGCGTCCCCGCCGTTACACTCATCACGGCGGCGCTGTACCAACTCAAGGAACGATGCAAAATCCAGCACAGATGCGATCTCCTTCAGCGAAACCGCAATGCCGAATCGAAGCTGCAGTTCCTCTGCCAGACGGATCAGCTTGATCGAGTCTCCGCCCGCATCAAAGAAGTTTGCCGCATGCGTATTAGAATCCAGACCCAGTGTCTCCTGCCAGATTTGCAGAACACTGCGGTCAAATTCCGTTTTCACGCAGGAAAGGTCAGTTTCCTGCCGCATCAGCGGAGCGATCTGCTGCAGCACCGCATCATATCCGCTGTCCAGATACTTCTGCGTCAGGACACGACGCTGAATCTTTCCGCTGGCGGTTTTCGGGATTTTGTCGATTGGAATAAAGCAGTTGAAGTGCAGAAACATATTCTGTTTTATTAAAGTGTCCAGCCGCTTCATTTTTTCCGCAAACACTTCCGGTGCATCATCGGTCTGCACAAATACCAGCAGCTCTGTTTCATTCTGCTGATTGTACAGCTGGCAGACAAGGATCCGCTCGTTCCATTCCGGTGCAAGTCCGGTAATCATCTTCTCGATATCGACCGGGTAATAATTCTGACCGTTTAAAAAAATGATATCCTTTTTCCGTCCGGTAATGATGATCTCACCGTCAGACAGATAGCCCATATCACCGGATGCAAGATAACCGTCCTTCATTTTTTTGCTGCGGTCATCATCCGAGAGCAGGTAGCCGTCTGTCATGCAGTCGCCTTTATAGTAGAATTCACCGACCGAACACTCCGGCAGTGCGTTGCCGTCGTCATCCAGAACCAGGACAGACAATCCGGGGATCGGTCTGCCGACGGATACAAACCGTGCCGCATCCGCCGCATCAGAAAATACAGCCCGTCCCTCTTTTGACAGCGCATCAAAGGAAAGCGCATCCGCACGGAAATGCTTGCCGACATCGGAGCAGGAAATCGCAAACGCAGACTCAGACAGTCCGTAGATCGGCCGCGGCGCAGTATCCGGGAATCCGGACGGAGCAAATTTCGCAAGGAACCGCTCGATCAGATCTGCATTGATCGGCTCTCCGCCCATGAACATATTTTTCACGCCGGACAGATCCAGCGACGCGATCTGTTCATCGGAAAGCTGTTCCATGAGCAGCTTCAGTGCGAAGTTCATTGCACCGAACATGTTGATCTTCCACGCACTGATCCGCTTCAGAAATTCATACGGCTGCTGCACAAACATGACCGCGGGCATGATGCACTGAAACGCGCCGCATGCAACCGGCACAAGATGAAAACCGATAAAGCCGAACGCATGTGTCATCGGGAGCCAGCTCAGAATGCGGTCCTGTTCCGTGTAACCGATAAGTTCCCGCGCACCGTCGATCGACGCAACGACAGTTTTATGTGACAGCACGACGCCCTTGGGGTCACTGGTACTGCCCGAAGAAAACAGAACGCATGCAGTATCCTGCGGATCAACCGCCGGAAGCGATACTGTCTCATTGGGCATTGCGGCAACACGTTCCAGAGCAAGCACTGTGATATTCGGTTGAGCCGCGAACAGCTCCTCATATTTCTCATACACGTTTTCTGTTGTCAGAATAAATGCCCGTTCGATTTTTTTGCAGATGTTGAGCTGCTTTTCCATGACATCCCTGCCCGCCTGTTCTGCATATGCAAAGGGGAGTGCCATCGGAACGGCGCCGGCAAACAAAGTTCCCCAGAAGCCCTGTGCATATTCGTTCGGCGAGGCCAACTGCATGAGGATCTGATCTCCTTTTCGCACGCCGGCTGCATACAATCCGCGCGCGGTCTGTTCTGCAGCCTGAAGCAGCGCAGCATATGTGATCCGATGCGGTACTTTATTCCCGTCGTAAAAGCAGATTTCCCTGTTTCCGAACTTTGCCGCTGTCTGCTGCAGCATTTGATTTAAAGTCCGATATCCGTAATCTATCATTGATTGCTTTCCTCCCGCTTATGATTCTGCTGCCGGTTTTCCAAAGATCATACAGTGCAGATACTGCTGATAGCCATTCAAACGGAATGCCCCTGCCGCTTTCCGGAAATTCAGATCTCCGATCGAGCAGCACCCCATTCCATGTTCTGCGGCTGCCAGATTCAGGGTTCCGATCAGAATTCCCGCATCCAGCATCGCGTAATAATACGAACGCGAGCCGTATTTCGGCATCGAGTATTCTGCATTGTAGACAAAATACAACGAAAAGGCAGACCCGCTGTAAATATTCCTGTTTCCGGCATAATGCATATCATGTTCGAGCTCCGCGCCGCTGTCCACAGCAATCAGTCCGCCGCGCAGGGGATCGAGCAGATACAGCCCGTTCGCAACATTCTCCACACGATCGTGATACACGGAAACATAACAGTCGATCGGATACAGTGCACCTGCACTCGCATAATAAAAGCCGCCGTCCGGTCTGCGCATCATCAGATTCATCAGTGCCGCAAAATCCGGAAATGGGACTGTTCCTCCGTCAAATCTGCGCGAGCTTCTGCGCTGTTCAAACAGCTTCGATGCATTGGAATGCGGCAGCTTTACTGCAAGCCCGCCTGTCAGGCTCTGCCTTGCATACGCCTTTTCACGGAATGCTTCGACATGCGCTGCATCCATAAAATAGCCTGTTTCATACGTTGTCTCCGACTGAAACAGCTTCTTCTGTGCATAAAAAATCTCATCCGGAGACTGTATGCCGCTGACCAGAATATGCGCGGAATGCAGCTTCCGGATGAATCGAAGCAGCAGATCGGGCTGCTCAGACGAGAACGCCGCAAGGATCTCCTGTTCCGATGCTCCCGCCGCACAAATAAAATAAAACTTCGGAAACAGCCGTGCAAAATCCGTCCGGATCGCAAAGGCTGCTGCTTTCAGCACACCCTCCTTGACTTCCCATGTCACACCCGGTGACCAAAACAGCTTCTGTTCTTTCATCAATACAGAATTCCTTTCATCTTCGCATTCAGATATTCTGCCACATCTTCCGTATGTTCGTTGATATAGAAGTGTCCGCCGCTGAACATTCTGATCTCGCATGTACCGGTCGTGATCTCCTGCCAGAGCGGAAGCCGCTCCTCCTGCAGTTCCGGATCGCACTTTCCGTTCATGATATAAAGATCAGAATCGAGCTTCACAGAGCGGGTCGCAGCATCATAACGATCATACATGGCGACATCCTTTTTGACATAAGAATACAGCTTGTTATAAAACGCCGGATTGGAGAGGATCTCCTCGCTTGTACCGCCGAGCGCACGCAGATATGCGATCCCTTCTTCCTCGGTCATCTTATGCTTAAAGTCCGGCTCATGATACGGTCCGGACTGTCCCGACAGAAAAAGCTGCTTCGGATAAACGCCGTACATCCGGCGCAGGGCATATGCGGTTTCCAGCGCAACATAAGTTCCCATACTGTGCCCGAAAAAGATGATCTCACTGCCGTCAAAAAAGTGCGCAGTCAGATCTTCTGTGATGCGGGAAACCGCATCATTGAAATCCGTGTATTCCGCCTCACGCGCCTTCTTACCCCTGCCGGCATATTCATACACCAGCGTTTTTAATGTTCCGCCGGATGCCTTCTCCAGTTGGGAAGCCAGATGCAGATACCCTGCGGCAAATCCGCCGGCGTGCGGGAAAAACACCATTTGTGTCATTTATTTTCCTCCTCAAAGTGAAAAAGCGTATGCACCGAAATCTCATGCACCTGTGCGTGCTTCAATCCACAGCAGCACCATGTCTTTTCCTGCACCGCACCGCACTGAAACGGGATCCCGTTCCATGAGAAATGCCTGCGCCGGAATACCGCGGAGAAATCTGTATCCCGCAGTTCAGCGTGCAATCCCATTCCGGTATATTTACAGTAGGCTTCCTTGACCGTCCAGAGCCGGATCAGATCCCCTGACGGATCCGATGCAGACCGGATCGTCCGCTGTTCCTGTTCTGACAGAAACATGCCGCAGACATCAGCGGAAAGCGGTTCTATTCGCTGTATATCCGCGCCGGTCTCGCCATACAGATTGACAGCGCACAGCACAGCATCCGCCGTATGAGAAAAGCTGAACCGGATCTGCGGATATTCCGCAAAAAACGGTTTGCCGTACCTGCCGTATGAAAAATCAGGCAGAACGGTCAAAACGCGGGCATCAGCAAGTGCATAACGCAGCAGAAGATATGCCGCAGCACTCAGTACCTTGTCCTGTATATGAAGATACCGCGCTGCACGCTCCTGACGGTATTCCGGAAGCTGCGGCAGTGCAGCGGCAAGTGCAGCACTGCTGACAGCTCCCAACCCGCTGCAGAGATAAATGCTCACAGCTTCCAGTCACCGGCTTTTTCACGTTCCGCGATAAAGTTCCTATAAATACCGTCTGTCTGTGAGAGTGAAGCATGATTGCCGCGCTGAACAATTCTGCCTTCTTTCATCACAATGATCTGATCGGCGTTTTCAACCGTTTTGAGCTGATGCGCGATCATGATCAGCGTTTTATTCTCTGTCAGTGCGTTCAAAGCAGCCTGGAGCAGCATCGCATTTTCCGGATCAACGCTTGCTGTCGCTTCATCCAGAACGATAATCGGGGAATCCTTGATAATTGCGCGCGCAATCGCGATCCGCTGCCGTTCACCGCCGGAAACGGTCGCACCGCCCTCACCGATCACAGTCTGATAGCCGTCCTTCAGGGCTGTGATAAAATCATGGCACTGCGCTTTTTTTGCCGCTTCATACACTTCTTCATCCGTTGCATCCGGTTTACCGAAACGAATGTTGTTCATGATCGTATCCTGAAACAGATACGTATGCTGGAACACAATGCTGAAATTCTGCATCAGGCTCTCTATGGTATAATCGCGGAGGTCCCTGCCTCCCAGCAAGATCTTTCCGCTGTCCGGATCCCAGAAGCGTGTGATGAGATTGCAGAGTGTAGTCTTTCCGCTGCCGGAATAGCCGACGATCGCAAACGATGACTTCGTAGGGATCCGAACACTGACATCAGACAGCACCCTGCGGTTCTCGTATGAAAAATCGACGTTGCAGACTTCGATGTCATAATTTTCCGGTTTCAGATCCGATCCCTTCTCATCCATCAGCTTGATCTTATCCATATCGTTCGCTGCATTGATCGAAATATCAATGTTGCGCAGGATCGTGATCATACTGCCCGCAATTTCAATTTGCTTGAACACAACGGAGGACACCAGCAGCATCAGCAGCGCATCGGCAAGACGCATTTGTCCGTCGAAATACAGCAGAACAGAAACCAGCAGGATCAAGCCCGAAGCCAGCCGCAGCACAAGCTGCGCAGCCGTTGTAAAGGGCAGCGTTTTCCGCTCAAAATCTGTTTCCGCTTCCTGACTTTCCTGTAAGGAGTGATAGATCGCGTTCTTATCATATTTCGTCGTGCGGAAGGTGCGGAAAATGATGTTCCCGTTGATAAATTCAAGTACATCCTCCGTCAGTCTGCGGTCTGCCTCCGCCTTGCGCGGCGCAGTCCGGCCGGAGCTTTTGAACATCAGGCTGACAACTGCGAGGAACATGATGATCCCAAGCAGGATCAACAGACCGATGCGCCATTCAAATACCATAACTGCCGCAGTCACGACAAAGGTATAGATCAGACCTTGCAGCACATTGCTCAGCACCTTGGCTGCGGTATTTTCAATGTTGTACAGCTGCGAGGAGATCACCGATGTGATCGTACCGAGACTGGTGCTGTTGAAATAGCCCATCGGCATCCGCTTCATGCGCTCACCGATCGTCATGCGGCGGTCAGCAGCCATATAAAGACCGGCCTTGCACTGAAGCAGATGTGAGATACTGTTCATCACAACAATGCCGATGATGCTGACTGCCATTATCACAGCCAGCTTCAGAATCGGATGACTTGTGGTGCTGCCCGTCATCAGCCGAAAGAGCATGCAGACCGCTGCAAGCTGCAGGACTTCAAAGATTGATTGCAGCGTGCCGAATACGATCGAGAAAAACACATTTTTTTTCTGTTTTTCGGAAAAATGATAGATTCTCTTTAAGATCCCGACCATCTCACTGCACCTCCGGTTCTGCGGCGGAATACGCCTTCCACATATCACGGTACAGGCTGCTCCTGCGGAACAGCTCACTGTGTGTACCTTCATCCGCAATTTCGCCGTGATCCATCACGACAATATGCTTCGCATGGATGACCGTGGACAGTCTGTGCGCAATGACGATCAGCGTTTTTCCCTCAGTCAGATGCGAAATCGCATTCTGAATTGCAGTCTCACTTTCCGGATCGGTATAAGCTGTCGCCTCGTCCAGAATAACGATCGGTGCATCCTTCAGCATCGCACGAACAATTGCAATGCGCTGCCGTTCACCTCCGGACAAATGTCCGCCTGTATCTCCGACGATAGTGTCGTAGCCGTTTTCCAATCCGCAGATGAATTCATGGCACCCACACTGCTTTGCAGCCCCGATCACTTCCTCATCCGTTGCATTTTCGCGTCCGACGCGGATATTCTCCATGACAGTTGCATTCAGCAGATAGTTATCCTGCGAGACATAGGCGATCTGATCGCTAAGCTGATCCTGCGGGAAAGCATCGACCGGATGACCGCCGAGTGTGACCCGCCCGCTGTCCGTTTTCCAAAAACCGGAAATCAGCTTGGCAACGGTCGATTTACCGCTGCCGGACGGTCCGACCAGTGCAGTCGTTTCATGCTCACGGATCGTGAGATTCAGATGCTTCAGCGCATTTTCCGCTTCACTGCCGACGTAAGAGAAGGAAACATCGTCCAGCCGGATCTCCCGATTGTCAATCCGGAGCGGCTCGGTCTGCTCAGAAAATTCCGGCAGTTCCAGAATATATTTCACATCTTCAAACAGTGCTTTCATCTGCTCGGCAGTCTCCGAAGCAAACATCGCATTGATCAGCGGACGCATGATCCCCAGCGAGAGGAACACGAAGATCAGCAGCGTTTCTGCATTGATCGTACCGGCACTGTAATACTTCCATCCAAACGGAAGGATCAGGATCAGCACACCTTCCATCACCGCCATTGCCAGCGACATGAATACCTGAGAGGTCTTCAGCGCGTTGTATCCGCAGGCTGCATTATTATATACAGCACCTGCATATTTTTCATATGCATTTGAGGTCTGGTTAAAGGTCTTGATGACCTCGATGCCGTTGACATATTCGATGACCGCCTGATTGACGTCCTTTTTCGCCTGAAGAAATTTCGCAAATTTCTCTTTGTAGCCAAGCATCATAAAGCAGCAGAAAAACATAGCGACCGGAATTGTGGCAAGCATCAGCCATGTCATTTTGCTGTCTACACGGAACAGATATATGATCAGCAGCAGCGGGATCACAAGGTCTGCGACGATCTCAGGAATGAGATGCGCCAGAAAATGCTCCAGATCGCCGACCTTATCCACAATGGTATTTTTCAGTTTTCCGGAGGACTGCTCAAGCAGCTCACCCATGGATACCCGCTTCAGTTTATCGATCAGGCGTGTGCGGATCTCACGGATCACGAGAAATGTCGCATCATGAGAAACAGAGGTAGACCAACTCATCAGCAGAACTTTTGCGATCCAAAACAGGATCGTCATCAGCACCAAAAACAGGCAATGCTTCTTATCCGCCGTCCCGAGAAAGATCCCGATCGCAATTCTCGCAATCAGAATGTATGCCGCAAAGCCCGCTGCACTGCCCGCGCAGGACAGCAGCGATGAGAGGATAAATTTCTCCTTGTGCATCCCGACATACCGGAACACATTTTCTCCTTTATCAGTTTTCACTTTCATCATTTCATCTCCGTAATTAGCATATACTAACTCTGTATCAGGAAATCAGGGGGATTTTAAGCCCCCCATGATAACCTTTATTCACGGTTGTCCTTCAGACTCTCGACCATATCGACCCGATGTACTTTGTTCCGGATCAGCAGCAGTGAACCGAAGTAGCTCACAACAGTCAGTGCAGCCGAGATCGCAAAGCTTTCCGGTCTGATGTACGGTGTGACCAGTGCACCCTCCAGATCAGCAATTGAACGGTAGAACAGTGCGCAGCATCCGTATGCAGCAGGAATGCTGAGGAGAATTCCGAGCGGCAGCAGAATGTGGTGGATATTCAACACAATTGCGTCAATTTTGCTGTTCTTATACCCCAAAACCTTCAGCATGGAGATATTGCCTCTGCTCTCTGTAACCAGCGTATTGACCGTCACAAAGACCGAAATCAGGCAAACAGCCGCTCCGACGAACAGCAGAAAATACACCAGAAACTTCATCGTGTTGACGAGTTTATCCATTTGTTCCGCTGTATCTGATTTACGGACTGTTGTATACAGTTCTGAGTCGGGATAATCCTGCTCCTCTGTTGTCATCACAGCATTGTACATATCTGCGTCCAGCCCGCGCATATCCGCTGCAGCTGCGCGTGACATGAACACAGCTTTCTGATAATTGTTCTCGATCACACCGTCGATTGTGATCTCACGGTACTCCATGGTCATGGGATTATAGACCTTCAGCTTATCACCCGTGCCGATGTTGAGAATATATGCTTCCACGCTCGTCAGGTAATTACCGGTGCTGACATCGGTCTCTTTTCCGTTCTCATCCTTAAAATGCAGATATCTGTTGGCAGGATCCACACCGATCAGCTGAAAGACCTTGCCGTCTTCTGTTTCCGCATTGGCAACGATCGCTGCTTCTCCGTCTTCAAAGTCGCCGGTCTTCAGAACATTGAAAACATACTCGTAATCAAAATCACCGATGACCTTTGAGGAATCCGTACCGACATACTCCAGCGAATCAAAGAAGCTAAAGCCGAAAAGCATGATAAAGCAGCCGAGGAAAATACCGAGAAAGACCACAAAAGTCCGGCTGGGGTTCCCCAGAATGGAACGCAGTGCAAACTTCTTCCGGAACGACATTTTACTGTTTACAAGGATATGCCGAATGCGGTTTTCCCTGCTGTCCGCAGTACCGTTCAGCAGCTCTACGGTATCCGCTTTCATCAGCCGACGAACCTTTCGCGCAGAAGAAAGCATATACATCAAAGTCGGAACGATCACGCCCAGCACCGCAGCAAGCGCAGGCAGATGACAATGCACCCGAAGCGGCTCATAGTCATTCAGCGGGACCTCGCCGAACGGCTGTGCGCAGACCGCAGCAACGATCACAGCCAACACACCGCCGAGAATGCCCGGAACAGCTGCAAAGCCTGCATAATGGCGGATCATCTTTCCCTTTGTATAGCCCAGTGCTGAAAGGGTACCGATCATGCGCTGCTCGCTCCTGACCTTTCTGCCGATAATAATACTGATCAGCATTACAACGACGAGCGGCAGCAGTACCAGCACCATATAGGACATGATGATAAACATTTGCGCCTGTTTGACAACCATTTGAATGCGCGAATTGTTTTCCGCCGCAGTATAGCTGCTCATGTGGTAATTTTCATTTATGTATTTGCGAAACTCGATATTATTATCCTGATTGAACCGTACATAATACTGCTCGGAGGTGTTTTCCAGCTTATCAAATGCCTGATCCGTCAGATAACAGAGAAAGAAGGTCTCAACATTTTTGGTGTCATCGCCCGGATTCTCTGTCATAAACAGGTAATCAGGACGCTGAAAAAAGCCGACGATCCGATAGTCCGTTCCTGCGAGCGTCAGGCTGTCACCGATTTTGATGCTGTTGTAATCCGCGTAGCCCTCCGAAATGATGACCTCATCATCCGCACGAAAATCCTCACCGACCGTGATTTCATAGGTATTGACCGACTCCGTTCGGCAGAACACACGAACTGTTTTCCCGTTCTCTTTCAGATTGACCAGACGCTGTGCATTCAGCTCAGCATCAAATTTCTTCTCGATCGCCGCAATATCTTCCTGCGGGATCTGCATATAAGTCTTGAAATTTGCGTCCTCAAGATGATGTGCTGCAAAGAAATCGTCTGCAAAATCCAGGATCCCGTTTCCGGCAATGTTCATCATGAAAAAAGCCAGCAGTGCAAGCATCGTCAGAAACAGCGACGAAAGATAAAACGAAATATTGTGTTTGATATTGCGCAGATAGCGCTTACGAAGTGTCATTGCAGCCTCCTTACAGTTCGAGTTGGCTAACCGGAAGCTTTGCAGAATTCTCGGTATTCTTTGCGATCTTTCCGTCTTTGATCGTAATGATCCGGTCTGCCATGCCTGCAATCACATCATTATGCGTGATGATCAAAATTGTTGTACCGAATTTCTGATTCATGTTCTCGACACATTCCAGAACTGTGCGTGCAGACTTACTGTCCAGTGCACCGGTCAGCTCATCGCAGAGCAGCAGCTTCGGGCGCTTGATCATGGCACGGGCAATTGCAACACGCTGCTGCTGGCCGCCGGACAGCTCTTTCGGAAATCGCTTGCGGTATTCTGTCAGACCGAGTACCCCGAGAACCTCATCCATATTCAGTGGATCCTCAGCGATATCGCGTACAACCTCTATGTTTTCCTCTACAGTCAGGTCGGGGATCAGATTGTAAAACTGGAACACAAAACCGATATCCTCCTTGCGGAACATGGTCTTCTGCTTCGCATTCATTGCCGTCAGATTCTTTCCGCCGATCACCAGTTCACCGGAATCGAGCGAATCCAGGCCGCCGAGCATATTCAGCAGCGTGGATTTTCCGGAACCGGACGGACCGAGGATCACGCAGATCTTTCCCACATCAAGTTCCAGAGATGTGTTGTCCAGCGCACTGACAGCATTCTCACCTTTTCCGTACCGCTTGACGGCGTTCTTCAGTTCAATAAACATATGCATACCCTTCTTCTTCTAAGATATTTTGAAAAACCGGAGAAATACGGCACAAATCCGCGCCGCTAGTTAGATTCCGCTAACTGGGGCGCAAAAGAAAAGTCTTATTCGCAGGGATACCTGCAAAATAAGTCCACAGAATATCATACACGATTTTTCTCTGTTTGTCAAGCCCCTTTTTTTATCGTTCTGCCGATACATCCCAAAAACAACGAGACATCCTGATCAATCTTATCAGCAATCCGTAATGAATCATCAGCGATTTACTGTTTTCTTCTCCGAATTCAAAGTTTTTCATAAATTTGCCTTCACTTTATGTTTGTTTTCCATGGAATACACCGATTGACACGCTTGCAGTAATCCTCATACTCCTGTCCGTAAAGTTCACGCAGCCATTTTTCTTCCGTATGCTTCATCAGAACTGTCATGAAAAGCCAGTAAATAATAGGCAATCCAAAGAAAAATGCATTGCCTGTCATCAGAATAAATCCTGTGCATGCAAACATACACGCCGAATAGATCGGATTTCGTACCCAAGCATAAATACCAGTCGTTACGAGATGATTCTTTTTGATATTGTCATCGACTTTTGATACGATCACCGCCATGATCCACATGACTGCTCCGATCATAATCAGGATGCTCCCAAGAATGATTAGCAGAGATTTGATCCTGATCAGCTTTCCTGCTTCAAATACGGACAGATTTCTGCATAGGAAAGCAACGAGCGTGATTATGGCAATGGTGTAGACATAGACCGGTCCGACACCGAATAACGGTAAATGCTCTTTTTGCTTCATTATATCTCTCCTATCCAAGCGCCACATCCAATATCATCATCAGCGTAAAGCCGACAGAAAACAAAATGACACCGATATTAGAATGTTCGCCCTCTGACATTTCGGGTATCAGCTCTTCCACTACGACATAGATCATAGCACCGGCAGCAAAGCTCAGAAGATACGGCATAACCGGCAGCAACCGACTTGCGAACAGTATGGTTAGGAGTGCGCCGGCCGGTTCAACTGCGCCTGACAATACACCGTCAGCAAATGCCTTTCCTTTGCTTTTTCCCTCTGCGTGAAGCGGCATTGAAATGATCGCGCCTTCAGGAAAATTCTGTATCGCAATGCCGAGCGCCAGAGCCAGTGCGCCGCCTGCAGTCATTTCTGCTGAACCCGTCATGAAGCCTGCGTATACGATTCCGACTGCCATTCCTTCCGGGATATTATGCAGTGTGACTGCAAGCACCATCATCGTCGTCCGTGCCAGCTTTGAAGGCAGTCCCTCAGCATTTTCGGAATTCATGTGCAGATGCGGTATCAGGCTGTCAAGCAGCAGAAGAAACAGAACACCGCACCAGAATCCGATCACCGCAGGCAGAAATGCAAGTTTGCCCAAATTCTCTGACATATCCATAGCAGGAATGATCAGACTCCATATCGAAGCTGCTGTCATCACGCCAGCGGCAAAACCGGTCAATGCCCGCTGAACGTTTCTCCTCAGGTCGTGCTTCATGAAAAACACACAAGCTGAACCCAGAGATGTACCGAGAAAAGGCAGCAGCAGACCGCTGATTACTTCTTTTTGCATGATGCACCACCTTTCTTTTTGTCAAATTCACTACCATATCAGGAAGTACAGAATCCCATAGCCTCTTCCTGAAAACAACAGAGCCATAATGGTTGTATATACACATCCGATCAGAAAGCCTTTGAAATGAAAGAAATAGTCTTTATAGCCCTTGCAGCCCTCTGTTCCTCTTAAAATGATCCATTTCGGCGTGATCGTGCATACGATCAGCCAATCCGTAATCAGCAGGTCAACCACATTCCATGTCACAGCGATTATGAAAATATACTTCAGCACCTGCAAAAATGAAACCTGTTCGCTGTGGAATCATAGCAGTCCAAATGCAAGAAGCACGTCCAGTCCGACACCGCCTTCTGGCAGCGTGACGTATTCAGCAGTACCCTCAACGATTTCTTTGGAAAGCTGACGTTTGCCGTCATAGGAGAATTTATCGTGTGCATAGATGCTCCATGCTGTCATCGCACGGCAGACAAGTGTGCCTGCGCCTGCAGTTCCGGCAAGTGCCTTTTTCAGCGTCGGATTCATCTTTGTACACAGCAATGCTGCGGGTCCTGCACCAAGAATCACCGTTCCTGCTGTCAATGCCGTAATCATTCCGTTGGGCACCCAGTTTTTATAGTTTGCGCTCATATCTGCCATTCCTTTCACTGAATCATTATTTTTCAATACGGAACAGCATTTTCGTTGTATGATAAATCACCGCAGCAACAGCGATTCCGATTATGATTACAACGGGAAACGCCCATGCAGGGCTGCAGCTCATAAGGGTTTCTGCATATCCGGCGGGCATCTCCTCAACGGCACACTCGTAGGTATAATCACGGTTGAACCAGATCTGTCCGTAATATCCAAACGTCGAAAACGACATAATTACTGCTGCGATCATATTGCCTGCTGCGTTATACTGAAAAATCAAGCGGACGATTTCAGCAAGGATTGCGATGATGATAACCGGCAAACAATGCCAAAGATTTGCGTCCTGCATTGCAAGGAATGTAACAAGCATTCCAAGCGACAAACAGCAGGCAGCTCCGAACGTTCTGATTTTATCAAAGGCTTTTGCTGCGACGCCTGTTACAAGCAAACCCGCGGTGATCTGATAGCAGACGAAGAATATCGGATGTATCGAACCCAATACACAGACGATTACAGACATTACAACGTACAGGACAACATACAGCAGCATCCACAGAGCGTTTTTCTTGCTCCATTTGTTTTCTGTTCTCATACTCGTTTCTCCTTTTTGAAATAGTTTTGAACGAGCCGCATTACTTCATCAAACGCTGGCTTGCAGCCGGGAATGAAATATTGCAGTGCGTAACAGTGATGCATACCTTTCCCGACATGGATTACACACTTTGCTCCTGCTTTCCGGTAGCTTTCGGCATAGCTCGGCGCAAAGGCGTACAGCGTTTCGGCGCTGCCGTAATAGAAATGCGTTATGGGAGCATTGCGAAAATCTCCGTGCGCCGTTGCAATGTACTTTTCCGGAATGTCTTTGCCGTGACACATGATCTCACGGGCGGTATACATATACCCCGCAGGTATCATGATGTCCCGATCGTCCAGTTTATTGATTGCCGCCTTTTCAGCCTCGGTGACAGGAACACTTCCGGGAGAAACAGGTATCAGCATTCCGGGCATCGGGATACTGCTCCCGCTGTTATTCAGCTCATTGATATATGTGATAAGATCGAGTATCAGTGCACCGCCGGATGAAAAGCCAAGAAATACGATGTTTTCAGGCTTGTAAAACGTCAGCATTTTTGCATAGCACGCATAGATCATCTGTACATTTTCAAGCATATCATGTTCGTGGCAGAGCGGATAATAGGGGAACCACACATCTGCATTTGTTTTCTCGGCTATCTTTCGGGAAAGTCCCACATCGCCCTTATCCGAGCCAAGTATCATACCGCCGCCGAATACGAACAGCACTGCATTCTTCCGACGCTTCTTTTCAATGTTGATTTCAAGGCAGTGATACTGCTCCTGTATCAGATGATCGGTATAGTGAGCCTTGTTATCTGTCGGCATAACAAAACGGCGGTTCTTCGCATTCATTTTCGCCGCTTTTGCAAGGACTTCTTCCTTTGTACCGACAAGGCTATTCCTGATCTTTGCAGCCTTCACGAGTGCCTTTGTCAGCCTATAAAGCGGATTGTTCAGCGCATCGGGTGCCTTTACCACTTTATCCTGTTTATCAAATTTCATACGCTTGTCCTCCTAACGTGACAGATTGATCAGCTTGTCATGGCAGTAATCACCGTCAACCCGATCCGAATATCTGATAAATCTTGCACTTTTACGCAGCACACACATACATAGGTCGTTGTTGCAGAACGCCTTGCAGAATTTCCGGATATGATAATGCTCAAACAGCGTGACATAGGCACAGGTGTGTATTTTGTATTCCAGCTCACGGTCATTGTAATGATAGGATTCATAGAGGATCGAGCCGTCTTTGTCGCGTGTCTGCTTGTCCTTGTCCAGCCAGTTTCCGCAAAGGCGGTATCCTTTCCCAAAGAAATCGGCAAGCCGGATGAATCCCTCAATTATACGCAGCTTATCCGCCATCATGTACGTTTCCCATGCAACAATCGCTTCATCCAGCGAATAGCCGAGTTTCAGCATGATCTGCGCAAACGTGATGCCGATGTAGACCTTATCCGTGCCGATAGAAGGATAGTTTTTGCGATATTTCTGATACATCTCGGATTTCTGATGCGCAGTGTACCGCTGACAGAAAACGCGTTCAAGTTTTTTATAATCGCTCCTGCCGAGCTTTTTCATCGCCTTAGAGAACAGTTTGGCGTATTTTCTTGCTTTATCTTTCATCGCCTTTCCCTCTGTGCCAGTCTCATTGTCAGCAGCAATCCGCCGAACGTCCAGATATTGCCGATGCTGATCCATGCGGCGGTCAGACCGTTTATAACCGCATGATTGCCTGCGAATTTCAGCAGCATTGTCGCCGCCATGCCGACAGGCATTGAGAAGATCCAGCACCATTTCGGATACGGTGTTACTCCTTTTGCAAATGCACTGATCTGTGCAGCACTCATGACAATGAAGAATATCAGGAACAGTATCATAGCCGGCAGCAGGAAGTATAAGCCGAATCTCACTGTCAGATCATATGCATTGTCAGGCGATGCCAGCATCATGTGCTTATAGAAAAACACAGTCGAGAGGCACGGCACATGAACGCCGCAGGCTGCAAACAGCATATATCCGAATACACCGCTTCGGAATACATGAGCGTGTTTCCTATTGCCGCTTGCAATCAATCTGTAGATGCCGAAATAGCACAGCCCCTCCAGTGAAATACCTATCAGACCGAGAAAAGCCGACCAGAACAGCTTTCCGTCTGATAAGACAAGATACTGCGACAGTTTCTTTTCCAGTCCTGTCAGGCTTTCATCGTACACGCCGTATCCGAGCAGCCAGTCCCCGACAAAGGTCATGCAGCCGCCGAGCAGTCCGATGAGAAACAGCTTGCGGATGCGATTCCGGTCAAAGGTGCTGTCGATACCGATGTCATTGTATGTCACGCTATCACTTCTTTCGCTTTTGATAAACACAGAAAGCCGCAGCCAATCCGCCTGCAAGCAGCAATCCCGCTGCAATCTTTCTGCGCCTTGCTGACGGATCACATACGGTGATCTTTGTTCCGTGATCGTAGGTTTCATGGATCTCATCCCATGACGGCATTGCATGCCGCAGCTTTTCCCATTCCGGCATGATGTGTTCGGGATGCGCCTGCCGCAGGGCTTCAAAAGCAGTATCGAGCCATTCCATTTCCGTGACAGCATTCCGGCAATGGTCGGTTGCAGCCAGCTCACCGAGCTTTGTCTGGCTCATGATATACATGATCGCTTTCAGAGCTGCCAGCTTCGGCTTGCTTCTGAAATAATCCGCATCACCCTTCGGACGAATCTCAATTCCGCAGGCAGCAATCAGGTCGTAAGCTTCCTCTGCGGCTTTCATCATGGAAGCAATGTCTTTTCCGTTTGCTTGCCGCAGATCACAGCCGTAATGATAGCTGAGATAAACGATCGGCAGGATGAACGATGCGTGACAGTGCAGCCACCCCTCCATGTCATCTTCAAAGGTCAGCTGATAGCCGGAATCTCCGAATGCTTCAAGCAGCGTTTGCTGTTCGTTTGCAGTCAATGCACGATGCAGTCCGCCGACTGTCATTGCGCCGCTGCCGATGTGCAGACAGTTTACGCTGTTCGTGCTGCGGACACCTGCCGTTCCCTGAAAACCGAACAGTACGGTTTTCGGAGTGTCAGACAGCGCAAGGATCTCACGCTCCATGTCAGCGGCTTCGGGATTGTTGCCGACCAGTACAACGGCCGGAGCATCAGCCTTCGCTAACTCGCGGAGAACATTTTTCTGCTGACAGCCCTGCATGACTGAAAATACAAGGTCAAAATGTGCATCCGGCAATTCTCTCGCAACTTTGGGATGATCGACAGTATCTTTATGCTGCAGCTGATGATGGATACGCAGCCCGTTTTCCTGCAATACATCGCCCCATGCGCCTTTGGAAACGACCGTTACATCATTGCCCGCCCTGCACAGCGTATGCACCAGCAAAGAACCGATCACGCCGCAGCCGTAAACCAGTATTCTCATAACATTTCATCCTTTCTCACTTCCGTTTAGTTTATCAGTTTTGCAAGCAGCACCACGATTCCCGCAGCGATCAGCGCACCGACTACCCAAATCAGGGCAAGGAAGGAACGCTTTTTCAGGACCTGTGTCCATGTCTGCACGAACGGAATATCCTCCGTACCTTTCAGAATCCAGAATTTGCTGTGACCAACCCACAGTTTGTCGATCACGACGCCGTCAAAGATGTTCATAACTTCAAGAAAGAGAAGTGCCTGTAAATAGGCTGTCTTGAAGTCGCTGACATGATTCCACACGGCAATGATCAGAACCAGTGCAGTCAGCATAACGAAATAGAAAGCAGTCATGAAGCGTTTGCGCTTTTGCTTTACTGTTTCTCTGTCGGTCAACCCGATTTCGTATGCCCGTTCCTGCACGGCTCTCGAGTAAAAGTACAGCCCGTTGATTGCACCGCCTCTGACGGAATATCTGACCATCGCCGCGAAAAGCAGGCAGTACAGGCATAATTGCAGAACTATCATAAGAGCATCTCCTGATTAACTATTCTTTGTTATACCCGGCCAGCAGCAATCCGGCAAATACGAAGCAAAGGATTCCGCCTGCGATCATCATCGCTTTTATCGCGGATTCTTCATTTTATCGCCTACGTACCAGTAATCACATATCTTTCCGCCGCCTGCGAGCGTATTCTCACGGTGCAGTTTTGCGTGCATCAGACCGGCAGTCAGAAAATCCATATCGCACATCACAGGCAAAACATCTAATAGACCTTCACGTCTTGCAAAGTTATTCAGCGGACACTGTGTAAAATGATAGTAGCAGCCGTCACGGTGTTTGGTTTCATCAAAATTGAAATCCCACGACACCTTCTTATACTTCGGATGCTTTTCAAGCCATTCTGCATTTTTCAGCATCATTTTTCGTATTGCACGGATGCCGCTTGGCTTATTTGCATTTATGAACAGCCCCATGCACCGGAGCGGCTTCCATTCCATTGCTTCATGGGCGATTGTTCTCAGGGCATCGACTGTGATCTTTCCGTTTGAAGCCCGATAAACAGCAAAGAATACAAAACTCATATAAATATTGGAAGCCATCGGATTATCTGCGCCGATATCATCCACCCTGTTCAGCATTGCTTTATATTCTGCTTTTGCTTTTATCATGGTATTCACAGCGAAAGAGTTGCCGTAGTGTTTTTTCAGCGACTTTTTCACGAGCGGCGCAAGAACCATCCAGTATTTTCCGGTATATTTCTGCATATATCATCACCACCGAAATCTTTTTTGACCGATAATTGAGAAAAGATTGTAAATTGCAGCTTTTACAAATTATCTGTTTTCACTTTTTTCATAATCAGGCGATCGTCCAGGCTTGTCCTTCCGTCTGTGTACGCACCATTTTTGCGAATATGCCGTCCTGTTTCATGAGATCTTCCGGCTTTCCGGATTCCTTCACCACACCGTCAGAGAGCACCACAATTTTATCTGCGCCCGATACAGTACGCATTCTGTGTGCAATGATCACAACCGTCTTATTCTCGATCAGCCTGGAAAGCGCCGCCTGTATCGCCGTTTCATTTTCTACATCCAGACTTGCAGAAGCCTCATCCAGCAGAATAATCGGCGAATCCTTCAAAAACGCTCTTGCAATCGAAATACGCTGCCGTTCGCCGCCGGAAAGCTCACTTCCGTTTTCGCCGATCAAGGTGTCATACCCCTGCGGCAGACGGGCTACAAACTCATCACAGTTGGCGAGCTTTGCTGCACGCATGATTTCTTCCTCTGTTGCATCCTTTTTGCCGATGCGGATATTGTCCTTCACGCTCTGATTAAACAGCGTCACATCCTGAAAGACAATCGAATATGCTGAAAAGAGTGTTTCGGGGTCAATTTTGGAAATATCCATACCGCCGAGCGAGATTTTGCCGCCGGTCACATCCCAGAAGCGTGCTGCAAGGCGGGAAACGGTAGTCTTTCCGCCGCCGGACGGACCGATCAGTGCAGTGACTTCGCCCTGTTTTGCGGTAAATGAGACATCTTTCAATACGGCTGTATCATCATTATAGGAGAAAGAAACATGGTCGAATACGATGTCATATCCGTTGTTCGTCATGGTATCCGAACCGGTTTGAATCTCGTGAGAAAGGACTTCGTCAAGCCGTTCACACTGGACTGTGGAAGCGATGATTGCTGCGAAATTCTGCAAAGTGATCTGCATGGGATCATACAGCCTTGATACCAGCATCAGGAACATGAAGAATGTCAGCAGGTCAATCTCTCCCCGTGCAAGCAGCGCGCCGCCGACAAGTGCTGTGGTGGCAATACCGAGCTTCAGTATGATCGCTCCGGAATTCACACAAACAGCCAGCTTCAGCTCGGTAAAGAGCGCATGCCTTTCCACGTTTTTGATCTTTTCGTCCAGCGTTTTCATGTACCTGTCCTGTGCGTTGCCGGAGCGCAGATCACGGACAGATTCCAGACACTCCTGTATACCGTCGGCAAGCTCCATTTTGACCTCTGTATTCTTCCTGACAGCAGTTTTCTGATATTTTGCAGAAGCCCATACCGTCAGAAATGCCGTCGGAATTACCCAGAAGCTTGCAAGCGCAACTCTCCAGTCGCAGAACACAAACATACTGATTCCTACAAGTGCCGTAGAGATCAGCGCACCGATAAATTCCGGAATCCAGTGACTGGATGCAGTTTCAATCTGTGCACAGTCCGCCATAATGGTCGTGGTCAGGTCTGCGATGTTTTTCTTTCCGAAATACGACAGGGGCAATTTCCGCAGATGTTCTGCCAGTGTCGTTCTGCGAACACCGCTTTCTCTATATGTTGACAGGAAAGTCGCATTATACTGAATAAAATTCGTCAGTGCAATCAGCACGATTATCACAATAGAAGCGATAACATAAAAAGGGATACGGTCTTTGGAAAGCGTATCATTCAGCAAATCCTTGATCAGCATATAAAGGACACCCGCCGGCATCATCAAAGCAATATTTGTCATGGTAACGCTGGCGCAGGCTTTCTCCATATCCACTGCACCCTCATGCGAAAGTGCAAACTGATGCTGCAGTTTTTCTGTGATCTTCATTTTATGCACCTACCTTCCAGTTGACCGAACGGCTGTATTCCTCATACATTCTGCAATACTGACCGTTCTTCTCCATCAGTTCGTTATGTGTGCCGCTTTCACGGATTTCGCCGTCTGCAAGTACATAGATGCAGTCGCAATTTTTTACTGTAGACAGTCTGTGCGCAATCATGATTACTGTTTTTCCTTTTGCAAGTACCGCAAGCGCATTCTGTACCTTTGCTTCATTATCGGGGTCTGCAAACGCTGTCGCTTCGTCCAGTATCAAAATGGGAGCATTTTTCAGAATCGCTCTCGCAATGGCAATCCGCTGTTGTTCACCGCCTGAAAGATAGACTCCTTTGCCGCCGATCACTGTATGGATTCCCTGCGGCAGCTTTTCAATAATATCATCGCACTGCGCTGCTTTGAGTGCGGCAGTCACTTCCGATTCGGTCGCATCCGGTCTTGCAAGTCGGACATTTTCAAGGATACTTGTTTTCAGCAGTCTGCTGTCCTGAAATACAAAGGAGATATGTTCCATCAGCTTGCTTTGCGGTATTTTACGGATATCCACACCGCCGATTCTGATACTGCCTTTCGTTACATCAAAGAAACGTGCGATCAACTCAGCAGTTGTTGTTTTGCCGCCGCCCGATGGCCCAACCAGCGCGATATGCTCACCGCTGCCGATCTGAATATTCAAGTCGTGTACGGCATCCGTCTGCGCATCTTTATAGCGGTAGCTGACATGTTCGAGCGTGACAGAATTGTCCTGCGGTTCTGCCTGTTCCGTGCTTTCCGTCAGCGGTTCGATCTTCATAATTGTTTCGATGCGGCTGAGGGCATCGACCACAACCATTTCCTGTTCACCGGAATATGCGATTTTTGTCAACGTAACGGTAAGAAGCGGCGTTACAATGATATAGTACATGACGTTCAGAATTAAATCCGAAGTAATGCCGCCCTTTGCAAAGATGAATGCACCGAACACAAGAAATGCAAATACCGCATTGATACAGGTCATGAATGCCGTCATTGGTTTCCGGAGCATCAGCGTGTATTCCGTTGCCCATTTACCAAAGCCGTCAATCATTTCCTTGAAACGCCGGAATGAATGCACAGACTGCCCGAACACCTTGACAACCGGCACGCCGCGGACATATTCAGTTGCTTCACTGCTCATGCTTTCCAAGGCATTCTGGTATTCTGCCATTTTCTCCTGCATATTCTTGCCCATCATACTCATCATAAATCCGAAACCAATCAGCGCAGGAATCAAACAAATGAGTCCCATTTTCCAGTCAAACACTGCAAGCAGAATGAGCAGTCCCACCGGTGTAGCGGCTGCAACTGCCTTATCCGGTAAATTATGCGCAATAAACGTTTCAGTGGCAGCAGTGGATTCGTTTACAATTCGTCTGATTTTACCCGTACCGTCCTCATCGAATACGCCGAGCGGCAGCGTCAGGATCCTCCGCATCAGTCCGCTCCGAAGATTTGCCTGCACACGGAATGCTGCAATATGGGTACACATCAGTGCTGCAATATAAATGAGAAGTGCAAGAACCGTGATACCGACAGCTTGCCAGCCGATGCTGCTGATCTGAGAGAGGTCTTCGCCTTTTACGGCAATGCGTATGATCTTCCAGAGGTCATAAAACGGCACAAGACCTGTAAAGGCACTGACCGCTGCAAGAATGCGCCCGAGCGTAATGAGATGCCTGTGGCCGCCTGCATACTCGTTGATCGTTTTCATGACATTTGGCTTCGCTTTTTGTTTCATGATAATACTCCTTTTTACAATTGCGTTAGCGTTCGCTAACCGCCCATAATATTATATCACATCAGCGATTTTCTGTCAATAGACAGAATTCATTCTGAATTTCAGCTCAGTCTTCCGTCTTCAATGGAATAGCTTTCATCGGCTATCCGCATTATTGATCTCATGTTTCCGCAACCGTCAGTACGATTCCAAACAGTGCAGATCCGATTCCCAGCGCACCGCCTATTTTCAGATTGAGCTTTCGTGCAAGTAATAGAACCGGCAATGCACCAATCGGATTCAGCAAAACAAACCATTTCGGAACATCCAGTGCATTGGTCAGGATAGCAATCAGGATGATTACTGTTTCCGCAAGAAATAGTACAATGCCGCTGATCAGCGATGGCTTTTTCGGGTATTTATCAACTGCATCCATTGCTTTTTGCGCTGTCTCTGCTGTGACTTCTTTCGCGATCGCACGGTATACCAACGGCTTGATACAGGCTGCCGCATGAAACAGCAGTCCTGTGTATGCGCCGATAAATGTGCATATTTTGAGCAGTAATCCGAGTACAGCATTGTTTGTTGAAATCAACTCCGCCAAAAACCATGTTGTCAGATAGGTTCCAGGCTGTCCGATGCAGGATAACCAGAAGGACAGATCAAAATGTTTCTCGCTGACCTTTGTCCACCAGGGAGAGATTCTCCCGACCGCTTTGGCGTCCACAGCATCTTCTTTGCGTCCGGACCACGCAAGGGGTACATCTGCCTGCGCACATAAAATGCCGCTGATGATGCCGATGATTCCAATGACCGTATAATGATTCATAATGTCCCTCTTAGTTTCACTCAGTTCAGTTAACGAAACACCTTCAGAAAAAACAACGCCAGCATTGCTGATACAGCGACTACTATGATGAGTTTATGGATTTCCTTTCCATCCCATTGCGGTTCAACACACCATACTTTGGGCTCTTTTCCTGTTTTCTGCTTGATCAGTATGCCAAAAATCTTTGTTCTGGTGAACATCCACCAGTTAAGAACAACTGCATCAAAAATCGAGATCATCCAGAAGAAAATCACAAAGCGAAGCGTCAACTGCCAGAAATTCATACCGGAGGTCACGCCTTGTTTTCCTGCGGATATAATTGTTATAATATATAGAATACTGATGATTATAGTCAGTATCGCAAGAGAGATCTTTCCTTTTATGCTGAATTTCCGGCTTATCCCATGTTCTTCAAGAAGCTTTTTCGCACTCGGTGTCATGCACCAATATGCGACCTGCGGCACTGAAAACGCACCAATCAGGCAAAATGTAGTCAGAAGTATGATTCCAATCATACCGTAAACGAAGTTTAGCAGCATTTTTTCATATCTCCGTTCAATGTATCAAGCTTATAACGCAGTTAACGGAAGCTAACTATATTATATCACTTTGCTGCTGAAAAGTCAATCTGCAAGACCATCACCTGTGTTTTTTTCGGCCATAAGGGCTTGCGTTTTAGAGGATCATATGCTATAAATGCAAATATCAAGCAGTCACTTATGAACATGGAACATATTTTGTTCTTCCTGAACGAATGCTGAGAGCGGCGCTGCTTTTCGGTCTGATATTCGTGATGAAATTCCTGTTCAAAGTGACGTAGGATTATCCTGATGAATGCGAGCAGACACGAATTGATGTTGACAAAATGTGATATCAGATTGTTACATCTTGATTAGAATAACTAACATTATTATTCCATGCACATTTACCAATTCCATAAGCTACCGATGCGGTAGACTTTAAGCAAACCTACAAATGGACGGAAATCAGCTTGACATTTCTCAGGGACTGTGCTAAGATATGCAACAGTGTTGCAAAACGCTGTTGCATATGTCAGGCGGTGATGAATTTGGCAAACCGAATCGAAGGTGTTACGGAAAATCTCCTTGCCTATGCGATGCAGGAATTCCTTGCAAACGGGTATACGGGCGCATCCTTGCGCACCATTGCTGCAAATGCAGGAACTACGCCGCGTTCGGTGTATACCCGATACAAGGATAAGGAAGGGCTGTTTGCGGCTCTGGTATCCGAAAACGCCGATACTCTGCGATCGATGTTCAGCCGGTATATGAACGATTATGAAGTCAGACCGGTTGAAGAACAGAAAAAACTGTTTCATGATGAAGCTTTTGAGCAGGAGTATCAGGGCTATATTGACCATATCCTTGATTACATCTATGAAAACCAGAATGCATTCAAGCTGCTTATCTGCAAGAGCGAAGGAACCAGATTTGCCGGCTTTGTGGATGAGATCGTGGAGATCGATGAACAGCATACGCTTCGGTATATTGAGCATATGGGAAACGATGTTTTCACATCCGGACGGGCGACACCGCAGTTGATCCATCTGCTGTGCAGTTCCTATGTGCATGGTTTCTTTGAGTGTATCCGACACGATATGGAGAAGGACGAAGCGAAAAACTATATTTCACAATTGCGGACATTTTTTGCCTGCGGCTGGGATCATCTGTTTCGTGCATGATCCCGGCATTATTTCGGCATCGCAGTTAGCTGCTGCTAACTTAATATAAAGCAATTTACAGGAGGAACTCACATGAAGAAATTACTCGCAATGACACTGGCACTGACAATGGCGCTGTCCATTTGCGCCTGCGGACAGCAGGGGAGCGCAGAGCCGGAGACAAATTCTGCGCCTCAGACAGAAGCCGTATCGACAGCCGCTGAAACGTCGGCAGAAACAACTGTATCGGAAAGTACCGCCGAAGAAAGCGACTGCATCGAGATCGATTCACCGGAAGAACTTGTCTCGTTTGCCAAGAGCGTTTCGGACGGATCTAAGGGCGGATATGCCGGACAGACTGTTGTTCTGACGGCTGATATCGACTGCTCTGATGTGGAGTGGACACCCATCGGAACAATGGATCTGGAGGATATGAGCAACTACTCCTGTATGTTTCAGGGCGTATTTGACGGGCAGGGACACACCATCTCCAATGTGACATTTGATTCAGACTATCCGATCTGCGGCGCAGGCATCATCGGCATGAATCTCGGTGAAGTCAAAAATCTGACAGCCAAGAATATTCAGATCCACTGCACAGATACCTATTCAATGGCAGTCGGCGGCGTTGTCGGCTACAATATGGGTGAAATTCATGATGTGAAGTTAACTGGCGCTAACGAGATTGCTGCTGTCAATGCCATTGGCGGTATCACAGGCGGATCTACCAAACATGTTCATGACTGCGAGGTGGACGGCACAACGATCCGCGTTCTGGGTGATAATGATTTTTCTGACGGAAGGATCATCCAATGCGATGTGGCAGAATGCGGTGGTCTGATCATCGGCGGCAGCTTTGGCGGAACAATGGAAAACTGCAAAGCTAAGGGAAAAATCATTGCAGAGGGAAATGAACCAGTCGGACTGGGCGGAATTGCCGGCTGTCTGGAAATGATGGATTCTGTAACAGACTGCACGGCAGATGTGGAGATCATCTCCGAAAAAGGCGGTCACGCAATCGGCGGACTCTGCGGATACAGCGGTACGCATTCTGTCGGAGACATTGCACTTGCAACAGAGGGGGTTCAGACGCACGAATATCCGGGTATCATTAAAAACTGCCATGTGACAGTGAAAATGAATGTACAGGGCGCGACCCATGTCGGCGGTCTGATCGGAACAGGACTGTACTATTACGGCGAAGAAACCGCTTTCAAAATTATAGATTGCTCCGTCAAAGCTGAGATCAACGGTGCTGTTACTCCGGGTGCAGTGGCAGGTCGTGCGGAACACAGTGTGATCGAAAGCTGCAATGCCGAGGTCACCCTGGATGGTGCAGAGCTGACAGACGAGATTGGCAAAACAAACACTATGTACGAAAGCTCCGACCAGAGCGAAGATGCTGAATGATTGAAGGAGGATACGGTTCCGCGGCTGGCATTGATTCGTCAGGCAGGAAAGCAGTACGCAGAAACGGGAGAGATCGACGCCGCTCTCTTAGCTGAGATTGGTTCCCCGATGATCCCGGAAGAGCTGTATGCGGCGATTTGCAGCGGGGAGGTTCAGGTATAATCATACAAAACAGCTGAGTCGGCATATCACCGGCTCAGCTGTTTTATCATGCATAAATTACACGCCTCCCTCGCGGAGCATCCGGTTAATGGTGTAAAAATCCGGCGACTGCGTAACCTCTGATGCTTCCCAATGTTCAAGCGCATCCGTATAAGCCTTGCATGTGGTCATGTCAAACAGCACCCATTTGATGACGTCCAGTGCGCCCGGATGCTCTGCTGTAAATTCCTTTGCCGTTCTCACCGCGATCTGTGCCGCTTCATCCAGCGGAAAATGATAGATGCCGGTTGCGATCGACGGGAACGCAATGCTCCGGATCCCGTTCTCGGCAGCAAGTTCCAGACAGGAGCGATAGCAGGATGCCAGCAGCTCACGCTCATTGGAGTTCCCGCCGTTCCAGTGCGGCCCGGGCGTGTGGATGACATAGTCGCAGGAGAGACGGTATGCCTTTGTGATCTTCGCCTTGCCGGTTTTGCAGCCGTTCAGGAGCCTGCATTCCGCGAGCAGTTCCGGCCCGGCCGCTCTGTGGATTGCGCCGTCCACACCGCCGCCGCCGAGCAGACTGGTATTCGCGGCATTCACGATCGCCTGCACGCCATGATCTTCCGTAATGTCACCGCGCACCGCAACAAACTGCGTCTTTGCAGCGGGCTCCGTTTTCTCATCTTTCCACTGGATATAAATATACTTTCTCGTCCAGTCCGGATCTTCATAATGGCTGAATTCGTCCATCTGGCAGCCGTGACAGAGATCATCCGAGATCTCAAGGATGACGTCGTGCAGTTCCAGATCCGTTTTCCACTTCGCGTCAATGGCTTCATAGCCAAGCAGCGCGCCGAGAATATTGCCGGTCACGGCACCGGTCGAATCGCTGTCGCCGTTATGATTGACCGCGGCGATCACACCGGCAGAAAAGTTATTCTGATAGCGGAGCGCACAGTAAATCGCTATGCCAAGCGTTTCCTCTGCGACCCAGCCTTCCCCGATGCGGTGGATATTCGCAAGATCGGTGGCATCATTTTCAGAGAGACTGACCGCCAGTTCGATAATATCCGTCAGTGCTTTCAGATGCCTGTCGCCGCGGAACAGCTTTTCAGCCGTTTCCTTTGCTTCGGTCACGATCGCTTTGAGCGGCATCTTCTCCTCAGAAAAAACGATCCGGTGAATGATATGCGTCAGAACGGCAGCCGGCATATATCCGAGCGAATGACCGTGCGTGATCGCAGCGATCTGTGCGCCCTCCCTGTCAAGTTCCTCGATATCCGCACGGGGATATCTGAGCGCGAGCGGCGCAATTCGCATGATGCCGCCGCAGCCCTTGCTGTCATTCTGCGGTTCGCGGATAAAGTCCTCTGTATCGTTGTTCCCGTTTTTCTGCTGCTGCAGCGCAGAAAGGCAGGTATTTCCCGGCGCTCTGCGGCTGTACAGCTCCGGAACATCCAACAGCCACGAAACGCGGTGATGTGTATCTTCTCGCAGATTTCTGCTTTCTGCGTAGGAGATTTCCTGCGTTCTGAGCCAGTCCTGATACGCCGACTGCACATAGGATCTCGGCCATGCAGCAATGCCCCTCATGCATTCGCGGGTATGCCCGAACAGCAGTCCGTTTGCGGTAAACAGCGACATCTGCGTGTCATCGGAGATCCGTGCTTTTCCGGTTCTTTGATCGAGTGCATATTCGGTAATGCCGGATGCGCCGTATTGGGATAAGATTTTGTCCTCGTCCGAAAATTCAACGGCGTATCCGAGCGCGTCACCGACGGCTCCGCCGATCATGCAGCCGCGGATCTGATCGAGATGCACTTCTGTTTCTTTGATGCAGCGGAGTGCTTCATCAATTTCCTGCTGATTCTCCTCGCGGAAGAAATTGTCAAACGAAAAGTTCCGGTAAAACTCCTTATAGTTATAATGCTCCGGCGTGCGGTCAAGCACAGCAAAGTCGATCCTGCGGAACAAATCTTTCTCGCCGTGTCCGTTGTAGTCGATCTCTTTCAGTGCTTTATAAAACAGGTCAGAGATGATGTGCGCATCATTGCCGAACGCGCCGCAGCCCCATGCACCGAGCACCAGATGCCGATAGCCGAAGTACGCCGCACATTTCAGCATCCCCATGATGCGGTTGTAAACCATATCCTGATACGCTTTCGCGCTCATGCCTTCCATGCCGTGCGCCAGATTCGGCGCGGCGCAGGTCAGAACGGATACAATGACCGTATCGTCGAGCAGTTCGCCGTTTTCATCCTTGATGATCTCGACCTGCGGCGTGATCATCAGCGCATCCGAGCCCATCAGTGTATTCAGGTTCTTGTTATAATCGTAATATGCCTTTGCCGCATCACTTTCCAGCGAGAGCAGCAGGGAACTTTTCCGGCAAAGATCCTCCTCCTGTGCTCTGGCACCACGCCGGACGCCGCCGCTGGGATGCACTGCACTGGCAAGATTCAGCACCAGAATGCCCTTGTCCTCTTTCGTAAACAGATGCGTGTCGCCGAGCCGCTTTCTGGCAAGCGCATAGGAATCCGTGTTTTCGCAGCCGTGTCCGCAGCGTCCGATAACGACCGGCGGCTGAAAGTCCTCGCGGCTGCTGTACTTCTGCACATCCTCCGGCAGATACACCTGAATCTCCTGCATCTGCTCTGCCGTGAGCGTTAACTGGATCCGTTTTCCGTTTTTCTCATACCAGCCCTGATGCAGAATCTGCATGGTATCTTCAAACATACGGATATCCTGACTTCTGTCTCTCATATCTGATCCTCGCTTTCTTCATCTGTACATCTGCAAACTGCCGCCGTTCGGTCTGTCTGCTGTAATGATACCACGTTTTGACAGGGGAATGGTCGTTTGGCAAGCGACAAATTGTTTTTCCTGGCTGTATTCGATAAAGTTATAATTATATATAGTATTATAACACTGCTTTAAGAATAATGCAATAGAAACAGATGAATCGGCATTTACCGGCTCAGCGTGTTTCATCTCCGTTTCCGATCGAAAGAGAATCAATATCTGTGCATCCTGCTGAATCGGCTTGACATTATGACGGGAATATGTTATAACAATCAAAAAGCTAAATCACATAAAAATAAGCACAACGTACCGTTTGGATCATCAGAAACGAATGCTGCATATCTTCGTCCCACTGACCGCTTGCGGCTTAACCGGCAAATACGCCGGGCTGCACACAAACGCTTCGCGGAAAGGAGAACTGTATGGCAGATGTATTTGAGCTGATCCCCTCGACCATACGCCGTTTGTCCGCGATCATGTATGATTCCGCTGAATGAATACAGATTTCAGCTGTCTGTAATCCTGCCTGCCGTGCTTTTTCATTGCCTTTGCAAACATTTTTGCATATTGTTTCGTTTTATCCTGTATCGCTTTTCCTATGCACGGTTCGCATTGCCGGCATATGCCGCCGAACTGTTGATTATTGCATCAGCATTACAATCAGGCCGACGATCCCGGCCGGTATCAGCGCGAATATCAGTTCCGGGAACAGCATTCCTTTCAGGTGAAACCATTTCTGATGATATGCCCGATCCATATGCTCTGTGCCTTCGAGACGAAACCGTTTCAGATTTGCAAAAAGCACCCAGTCAATAAAGAAGGTGTCATATCCGTTCAGATTTCAAGATGCTTTTTTCCGGCCGTCAAAATATTACAGTTTCCGGGAACATGATATCATACGGACAGGGGACAGAACGCCGGAAAAATCGTGCTGTGCCCTTGCATTTCACCGCAAAACATGATATACTGAAATCAACACAGACACTGATCTGCACAAAGAGAAGGGGGCCGTTATCCATGAGAAAAAGTATTCTGTTCTGGACTGTGATCGTGTGCGTACTGTTTCTCGGTGCGCGCTGGATCCTGAATCGCAGCGGACTGCAGTTCCGTACCTGGATCCGCGAACCAGTCACGCTGCTGATCGCATTCGGGACGGCTGCGGGGATCCTGCAGCTTTTGCTGCGGATCACAAGCAAGCCGGTCAGGATCGCTGCGATCGTGCTGTGGGCGGCAGCACTGATCGCATTCTGCATCTGGGGCGGACTGATGTTCATACTGTCGTACCGCCATGAGATATCAGG
This sequence comes from Ruminococcus sp. Phil11, assembly GCA_001940925.1. Lineage (GTDB taxonomy): Bacteria > Bacillota > Clostridia > Oscillospirales > Ruminococcaceae > Firm-04. The sequence goes on along the minus strand of MSGZ01000023.1, from coordinate 77,066 downwards.
CAATACCGATTATAAAGGTACACGCTGCGTTGTCGAATATGAGCCGGTGATGTGGGAGAGCCGCCGCCTGTACTATGCCTATCGCGGCTGGTTTGTCCGCGGTAGTGAGGTGCTCCATAAGGAAGGCTATGCCTGCGGATCGGACGGGGACTGATGCGCTGATTGACAGAAGATACAATGCAGGCAGTTAGCTTACGCAAACAATTATTCATTCTCACGAAAATGCATTTGTCGTCTCAAAACCGCTTGACAAATCATAACAGAAGTGCTAGAATGTTCTCGGTTAGCGAAGTCTAATCTTTTATATTACACGCCGATTAGCGAAGGCTAATCGAAAAGGAAAGGAAGTCTTTTCATGTTGCCGCTCAGCCTTGCAGATGCCGACAAGCCGCTGACGATCCGGAAGATCGGCGGTACTCCGGCACTCAAGCAGCATCTCGAAAATCTCGGCTTTACGGTCGGGGAAACGGTTACGCTCATCAGCAATCTCGGTGAAAACGTGATCGTCAAGGTCAAGGAATCACGCGTCGCGATCGGCGCGGATATGGCAAGGAAAATCATGGTGTAAGGAGGAAACGGATATGAAAACTCTCAGACAGGTTCCGATCGGCAGCAGTGCAAAGGTCGTCAGACTGCACGGAACAGGCGCGATCAAGCGGCGCATCATGGACATGGGCATCACGCGCGGGACAGAGATCTATGTGCGCAAGGTCGCACCGCTCGGTGATCCGATCGAGCTGAATGTGCGCGGCTACGAGCTTTCGCTCCGCAAGGCGGATGCAGAGCTGATCGAGGTCGAGTAAGACGGCAGTGCCGTGCTTTATTTTGTCTCCCGTGCAGCATCATAACGATCTGTAACGCACTTCTCGCAGGAGAGCTTACTGTAAACAATGGTTAGGCATAACTAACCTCAGAAAGGAAGCATGAATATGGATATCCGCATTGCGCTTGCGGGCAACCCGAATTCGGGTAAAACGACACTGTTCAACGCGCTGACCGGCGCGAACCAGTTTGTGGGTAACTGGCCGGGCGTCACCGTTGAAAAGAAGGAAGGCAAGCTGAAAAACCACGACGGCGTGACGGTCACCGACCTGCCGGGTATTTACTCGCTGTCGCCGTATACGCTGGAGGAGGTCGTCGCGCGAAACTATCTGATCGGTGAGCGTCCCGACGCGATCCTCAACATCATCGACGGTACGAACCTTGAGCGCAACCTCTATCTGACCACGCAGCTCGTGGAGCTCGGCATTCCGGTCGTGATCGCGGTCAACATGATGGATGTCGTCAAGAAGAACGGCGACAAGATCAATACGAAGGAGCTGTCCCGTCAGCTCGGCTGCGAGATCGTTGAGATTTCTGCGCTGAAAGGTACAGGCGTACAGGAAGCGGCCGAAGCTGCGATCAAGGCTGCCAAGAATACCAAAACGATTCCGCAGCACACCTTCTCCGGACCGGTCGAGCACGCGATCGCGCATATTGAAGAAGCAGTCGTGCATGAAATGCCGGAGGAGCAGCAGCGGTGGTATGCGATCAAGATTTTTGAGCACGATGACAAGGTGCTCGAACAGCTGAATATTCCGGAATCGACGCTGAAGCATGTCGAGCAGGATATCAAGGCGGCTGAAGAAGAACTGGACGACGATGCCGAGAGCATCATCACGAATGAGCGGTATGTTTACATCGCTTCGGTCATCAAGGCTTGCTACAAAAAGCATTCTGCCGGAAAGTTGACGACCTCCGACAAGATCGACAGGGTCGTGACGAACCGGATCCTCGGTCTGCCGATCTTCGCGGTCATCATGTTCCTTGTTTATCTGATCGCGATGAAGGGCCCCGGTGCATGGGCGACCGACTGGACGAATGACAATCTGTTCGGAGACGGCTTCCACCTGTTCGGCATGGGCACGAAGGATTACGAAGAAGCGTCGGAGGAATATACTGCTGCACAATTGATTGTTGACGGCTACGATGCCTATACCGAGGCAAACGGCAGCGAGCCGGCCGGAGATTTCCTGTACGAGGTCGAGGATGAAGAAACGCTCGAAATCACCGAGGAAACAGCAACGCTTGAGGATTATCAGGCGGCACTGAAAACGCTGGATGAATACGGCGAGGAGCCGGATCCGGCAAACTACGGCACATTCATACCGAGTATTCCGTCGATCGTCGAAAGCGGTCTGGATGCTGTCGGCGCGGCGGACTGGCTCAAAGGCCTGATCCTCGACGGTATCGTTGCCGGTGTCGGTGCGGTGCTCGGATTTGTCCCGCAGATGCTCGTGCTGTTCCTGCTGCTCGCATTCCTCGAAGCCTGCGGCTATATGGCACGTATCGCGTTTGTGCTTGACAGAGTATTCCGCAAGTTCGGTCTCTCCGGCAAGTCATTCATCCCGATGCTGGTCGGCACGGGCTGCGGCGTTCCGGGCATCATGGCGAGCCGTACCATTGAAAATGAGCGCGACCGCCGCATGACGATCATCACGACGACCTTTATTCCCTGCGGCGCAAAGGTGCCGTTCATTGCCATGATCGCAGGCGCGATCTTCGGCGGCTCTCCGTGGATCTCGGTATCTGCGTATTTCATCGGCATGGCGGCGATCATCGTCTCCGGCATCATGCTGAAAAAGACGAAGCTGTTTGCAGGCGAGCCTGCACCGTTCGTCATGGAGCTGCCGGCATACCACATGCCGACACTCGGCAATGTGCTCCGTTCCATGTGGGAGCGCGGCTGGTCGTTCATCAAAAAGGCCGGCACGATCATTCTGCTTTCGACGATCTTTGTCTGGTTTGCCTCGTATTTCGGCTTCACGGACGAAGGCTTCCGGATGCTCTCCGAGGATGAGCTTGACCTCTCCATTCTCGCAAAGATCGGCAACGGCATCGCGTGGATCTTCGCACCGCTCGGCTGGGGCAACTGGCAGGCGGCTGTCGCATCGTTCACGGGACTGGTCGCAAAGGAAAACATCGTCGGTACCATGGGCATTCTCTACGGCGGCGGCGATCAGACGGTCTGGCAGACACTGGCTGCGGCCTTCACCGGTGTGACGGGCTTCTCGTTCCTCGTGTTCAATCTGCTCTGCGCACCGTGCTTTGCCGCAATCGGCGCGATCAAGCGTGAAATGAACAACGCAAAATGGACATGGTTCGCAATTCTGTATCAGTGCGGCTTTGCGTATGCAGTTGCGTTCATGATCAATCAGTTCGGCGGACTGTTCACCGGAAATGCAAACCCGATCGGTCTGGTCTTTGCAATTGCGCTCCTTGCTGTGATGATCTATATGCTGTTCATCAAAAAGTATCAGGAATCTGCCACGCTGACGGAAAAGCTGCGTACACAGGGGAGCTGATCTCCATGCTGCAATGGATGACAGACAATCTCGGTACAATTGTCATTTCGATGATCCTGATCGCGGTTGTGGCCGCGATCGTGATCTCGATGATCCGGGATAAGAAAAAGGGAAAATCGTCCTGCGGGTGCGACTGCGCACACTGCGGCTGCTGCGGCACATGCCATAAGAAATGAGAATGATGATGGATACAAACGAAAAGATGACGCCTGCGAATATCCGCTATCTTCTGACGATGAAAGCATTTGCAGATGCAGGCAAACCGATCCGGAATACATATCTTGCAGCTTATTTTCACTACAAAAAGTCGAGCATCCATGCAATGCTGAAGCATTTGCTGTCGCTCGGCATGATCACGAAGGATGACGACAATATCATCTATCTGACGGAAAAGGGCGCGGAAACGGCAGTCCGGTATCAGACCTATTACAGCACAGTCGACGCCATGATGCAAAAGTGCTTTCCTTCGTTTGATAACCGTGAAAACGCCGTACTTGCGCTGCTTTCGGAGATCCCGGAGCAGACCCTGCAAAGCCTGCGGACAGCAGACTGACCGTTTCGGGCAGCGTGCGGCCTGGATGTAATCATGCACAATGATCTGTGCCCGAAACAGAAAAGTTTTTATTCGATTCTTTGATTTTTATGTAATTTTCGGCATTCCTATTGACAAATCAACTGTTCTGTATTAGAATAAAAGCGTGATGAGGGAGTAGCAAGCTCTTTCGAGTAACAAGTCAACATCCTGGCCTTCGGGTCTGGCTTGTTTTAATTTGCGAGACTCATGTATAACTTTCCGGGCGAACCTTTGCCGTAAGCTATGCATGGAGTCTGAATATGACTTTCACGGACATGGCTTTCGGTCATGTCCGTTTTGTTTTGCCTGAACAACGGACCGGTTCACGGCTGCTGACAGCGCGCAGGATGCAGCAATGCAAAATTTCCCGAAAAGGGTTGACAATGCAGCGGAGATATGCTATAATCAAATAAACGATTGAGCATATACTCAACTGTTAAACTGTAAGGAGGACATTATGAGCGAAGCAGAGAGAAAGTTTTTGGAAGTACATGGGCTGAAAAAGAGCTTCGGCACCGGGGATACGAAGCAGGATGTTCTGCGCGGACTGGATTTCACGGTCAGCAAGGGCGAGTTCTGCGTGCTGCTGGGACCGTCCGGCTCCGGCAAATCCACGCTGCTGAATATTCTCGGCGGCATTGACAGCGCAGACGAGGGCGAGATCCTCATCAACGGCGACAAGCTGGAGGACATGAACGAAAAGAGCCTGACGCGCTACCGCCGCAAGCATCTCGGCTATGTGTTCCAGTCCTACAACCTGATCCCGAATCTCAACGTCAAAGAGAACATCGAGACCGGCGCGTATCTTTCCGACAAGCCGCTGGATATTGACGAGCTGCTGAAGATCCTCGGTCTGTTCGAGCACCGTTACAAGCTGCCGAATCAGCTTTCCGGCGGTCAGCAGCAGCGTGTGTCGATCGGGCGCGCGATCGTCAAGAATCCGGACATTCTGCTCTGTGACGAGCCGACCGGTGCACTGGACTATACCACATCGAAGGAGATCCTGCAGCTGATCGAGGAGGTCAATCAGAAGTACGGCAATACGATCATTATGGTCACGCACAATGAGGCGATCAAGCGCATGGCAGACCATGTCATCAAGCTGCGTGACGGCAAGATCCGCCACGATGACCGCATCACCGAGAAGATCACAGCCGCCGAGCTGGAATGGTAAGGGGGCGGCGGCATGGAGAAGATATCGTTCGGGAAACGCCCCAAAAATCCGCTGCATAAGCGTGTCTGGCGTGATCTGCTGCGCGACTGGAAACGCTATCTGATGATCTTTGCGATGCTGGTCGTGACGATCGGCTTTGTTTCCGGCATGTATGTCGCAAACAACAGCATGATGACCTCGCTGAACGGCAATGCGGCAAAATTTCACCGCGAGGACGGTCATTTTGAGCTGTCACGCATTCCGGAGCCGGAGGTGCTTGAAGCGATCGCATCCGGCGAAAAGGCCGATATGGTAAAGATTTTCCGCGAGCGCGCTTATGAAGAAGCGGAGCCGGAGATCGTGGATGCCGTGCGGGAGGCCGTTGAGGAAAACGTGCGGGAGCAGGTGAAAGCAGCGATCACGGAGCAGGTGACAGCGGCAGTCGATGCGCAGATCGCAGAAGCCGGTGCGGAGCTTCCGGATGACATGCGGCAGGAAATGCTCAGTCAGGCACTGGAAACCGCAATGGAGGAAAACTATGACAAAGCGGTCAGCGATGCGCTGAAGGAGGCATGGGATTCCGCGGAATACAAGGATGCGCTTTCCAAAGCGGAGGACAAGGCACATAAAAAGATCGACAAGGAGATTGATAAGGAATATACCAAGCTGGCGGAACGCTATGAGCTTGACCGGACCTTTGATCCGGTACCGGTCAATGTATATGAGCTGTTCTTTAAGAATGCGGATGAGCATATTCCGGATGATGCTGCATTTGAAGGAAAGATCCGCGTTTATAATACCAGAAAGGAAGTCGATCTCTACGACCTGCTTTCCGGCAGAGCCCCGCAGAATGACCGCGAGATCATCATTGACCGGATGCACGCGGACAACGCCGGCATTCAGATCGGTGACACGGTGAAGGCGGACGGCGCGGAGTTCGAGGTCGTCGGACTGGCGTCCTTCACCGATTACATCACGCTTTATGAGAGCAATACCGATACCATGTTTGACGCGCTGACCTTTGATGTCGGCATGGTGACGGAGGAAGGCTTTGCGCGGATCGGTACGGCACTGCACGCAAATTATGCTTTCACATACAAGAACAAGCCTGCCGATCTCTACGAGGAGAAAACACTCTCCGATCACTTCCTGAAAGCACTCATCACACAGGCAGCCGCTGCCGAAAAGGAAACGGAGATCAAGGATTATGTGCCGGCATACGCAAATCTTGCGATCAACTTCGCAGAGGACGATCTCGGCACGGACATGGCGATCAGCGGCGTCATTCTCTATGTGCTGACGGCGGTGCTTGCATTCATCTTTGCGGTGAATATCAGCAGCACGCTGGAAAAAGAAGCGTCCTCGATCGGTACGCTGCGCGCATCCGGATTCACGAAAGGGGAGCTGCTGCGCTACTATATGAGCGCGCCGCTGCTGGTCGTGATCCTTGCTGCGGTCATCGGCAATGTGCTCGGCTATACCGTGTTCAAAGACATTGCGGTCGGGATGTACTATCTGAGCTACAGCCTGCCGACCTATGAAACGCTCTGGACGCCGGAAGCATTCATCCGCACGACGATCGTACCGTTCGTGTTGATGCTCGCGATCAACTTTGTTGTGATCGTCCGGATGCTGCGGCTCTCTCCGCTGAGATTCCTGCGGCATGACCTCAAAAAGATCCGCCGCAAAAAAGCGGTGCGCCTGCCGCGCTGGCGTTTCTTCCGGCGGTTCCGTCTGCGCGTTTTCTTACAGAATATCCCGAATTATCTGATGATGTTTGTCGGGATCAGTTTCGTCATGCTGCTGCTTTCGCTGGTCGTCGGCCTGCCTTCGACGCTCTCCCATTATCAGGATACCATGCCGGGCATGATGTTTGCAAAGGAGCAGGTCCTTCTGACGGATTACAAGGATGAGGACGGTGAGATCATCCGCACGGAAACAGACGGCGCGGAGCCGGTTTCCATGGGCGCGCTGGAATACCGCACCGAGAAATACAATGAGGAGATCACGGTATACGGCATTGCGGAAAACAGCAGATATATCAGTACGGGAAAAACGGACAAACCGGATGATATGTGGATCTCAACTGCATTTGCGGGCAAGTATCATCTGAACACGGGCGACAGCTTTACCATGCACGAAAAGTACGAAAACAAGCAGTATACATGGCATGTCGCCGGTGTGTACAGCTACGACGCGGCACTGGCCGTATTCATGCCGAATGAACGCTTCAACGAGATCTTTGAGCGCGATGCGGATGCATTCAGCGGGTATCTTTCGGATGAAACGATCACCGATATCGACGAAAAGCAGATCGTCAAGCGCATCACTTCGGATGACATGATCAAGATCGCGAATCAGCTCGATCATTCCTTCGGAAACTATATCGTGTATTTCCAGTATATCTGCGTGATTATCGCGGCGATTATCCTGTATCTGCTGACAAAGATCATCATTGAGAAGAATGAGCTCCCGATCGCTATGGTCAAGATCCTCGGCTATGAGGACGGCGAGATCGCACGGCTCTATCTGCTCACGACGGCGGTCGTTGTCATCATCACGGAGCTGATCGCCATGGCAATCGGTTTCTATGCGATGAAGCTGATGTGGGAGATTATGCTGCAGCAGCTCGGCGGATATTTCGCGTTCATCATGAAACCGGAGGGCTTTATCAAAGAGTTCGCGCTGGTTACGGCGGCGTATCTCCTGATTACTGTCTGCGATTTCATCCGCATCCGCAGGATCCCGAAGGTTCTGGCACTGAAAAACGCAGAATAACAAAAGCAGCAGTACACCGCGGTGTACTGCTGTTTCTTTACCGGTCTGCGACGGTCATCGACACGACATCTGCGCCGCGTGCCAGACAGGTTTCGTATATTCTTGTGCACTGCTTATATTTTGCAAACAGCCGGCGGCATTTCTGCTCGTCACCGTAGACCTTCCAGCAGCCTGCACATTTATAACCGCAGGCGTGATGTGTGATGAAACCGGAGACATCCTCTGGCGGATAACCGAGAAACAGTCCGATCTCATGCGGAAAATCATCTGCATCCTGCAGCCGCTGCATCAGTCTGGCAATGCACTGCGCGGCGTGATCCGGCGTATAGCCGCATTGCCGCAGGATCGCTTTTGCCTGATCGTTATGCAGATCATCCGCAAGCTGTGCCGGACGGTACAGATAGATCAGGGCATGATGTCCGCGGTACCGCAGCGGCAGAATGCGGACACCCTTATGATGAAGCCTGCGGTTCCAGAAGCGCACGGATTCGCGCATTTCGTCAATGCTGTCATAGCGGAAGCTGAACAGATTTCCGGTCTTGATACCGGCGAGCGTCGGTGCACAGTTTCGTATCATTGCAGCCTCGGACATGAAAGATCCCCCTTTTCATTCGGTTATCATATGCTAACTGATGCTATTATAGCACAGAAAAAACTGCCTGTCAAGCGGAATGATCTGAAAATTATTTGAAATCAGGGGTTGACAAACAAATCTAAATGTGGTATAATCGTAACGGTTAGCGGAAGTTAACTGTTTGTGGGGCGGATCTCGGTTCGCCCTGTATGATCGAAACGCTGTTAGCGTTATCTAACCAAAAGGAGGATTTATGAGCTTAGTCATCGTAGGCGGCAATGACCGCATGGCAACACGCTATCAGGATATCTGTAAACAGTATCAGTGGAAATCCAAAGTCTTTACGCAAATGCCTGCGGACTTTGAAAACAAGATCGGTCAGCCGGATCTGCTGGTCGTGTTCACAAGCACCTGCTCGCATAAAATGCTGGCGGGCGTGAAGAACCGTTCCGAAAAGCACGGCATTCCGGTGAAGCATATCCACAGTGCAAGCGTCAGCGCGCTGAAAAAGCTGCTGGAGCAGTACAGCGGATAACACGGTTCAATACAGAGTGATCTGTTTGATAAAATACACTTTATTGGAGGAATAACAATGAAAACAGCAGTGATTTATTGGAGCGGCACGGGCAATACCGAGGCAATGGCGAACGCAGTCGCCGAGGGTGCCGGCGTTGACGCGCTGACCGTTTCCGATTTCAGCGGGAATATTGCAGATTTTGATGCGATCGCATTCGGCTGCCCGGCTATGGGCGCAGAGGTGCTCGAGGAGGACGAGTTCGAGCCGTTTTTCACCGGCATCGAATCGGCACTGAGCGGCAAGAAGGTTCTGCTGTTCGGCTCCTACGGCTGGGGCGACGGCGAATGGATGCGCAACTGGGCTGACCGCGTCAAGGCGGCAGGCGCAGCACTGCTCGGTGATGAGGGCTATACCGCAAATGAAGCACCGACGGATGATGATCTTGCAAAGCTGAAGGCACTCGGCGCAGAGCTTGCCGGTGCATAAGCATCTGCATAAGTTAGGCGAATCTAACCAAAGGAGAAAAGAAATGAAGAAGTTAGCAATGATCTCTGCGGCGGCGATCGCGGTCATGAGCGCGGCGATCCCGGTCTCCGCGGAGGATACGGTACTTTACGGCACCATGAATATCCCGTACACCGATTTCTATGCGGCAGAAATGGGCGATTCCGCCGGTGAGGTGGACGCCGTGACCTCTGCGACAAAGAGCAAGGCCCTGAAAAACGGCGAGGGTGAGCTGTTTGAGGGCTCGTACAACAACGGCGAGGACAAGATTCTCGGCGTGAATTATCCGGTTGCGATCTCGCAGGCCGATCTCGATGCGCTCGGTGAAAACAACTACGGCTTCACGAAGCTGGACAGTGCGCCGGAGGCATACAAAAATGTCACGGTAAAGGACGGCAAGGCAAGCTTTTCCGCTGTGCAGGATGCAGAGCCGGAAACCGCAAATCTCGGTGTGAAGCTCTCGACGGAAACGCCGTGGGGCGATTATCTGATCGACCTGACCGACCAGCCGGAAGGCTTTGATACGAAATACCGCGGCGCGCTGCTGAAAACCGCAGACGGCAAAGCATACGCGATGCGGCATGAGCAGAACATCTGGCGCGGTGAGATCGCATGGTCGTCCGGCATCAAGACCGAAGAACCGCACGGCAATCAGCTCGATTACAAGCTCTATGAGGGGCTGATGGGCAGCACGGTCAAGCAGATCGTTCTCATCACGAAGAAGGGTTACATCACGGTCGATACCGACACCTATATCCCGGTGAAATTTGCGGCAACGCTGACTGCCGAAAACGGCAATGCGGGCACAGGCAGCACGACCTTCACCGCAGAGGGCGTTCCGGCGGACTATCAGAAAAAGTATACGGTCGCTGACGGCTTTACCGTCACGGACGGCAAGATCGACTATACCGACGCAAAGCCGGGCAGCTACAATCTGAAGGTCTCAGACGACGGCAAAAAGTATGCCGAGCTGAGCACGACCTTCACGCTGGAGACTGATACAGTACCGGTGCAGTACAAGGACGGCAAGCTTGTAAAGGCTGACAATGCGTCCGATGCCGACGCTGAGAACTTTATCAGGAATCTATCCAAGGTCGAAGTCGGTGAGACTGCTTACAATGCATCCGGCAGAGGCGCGGTCAAGATCTTTGACGAGAACAATGCGATCAATTTTGATGCGGAGTCCCGGAGCGGCAAGGTTTTCGCTGACGGCGCAAACGGCACCTATACGCTGAAAATTACTGCGACCGGCTACCGCAATCCGCTGACTGTCGAGCTTGCACCGCAGGCTGCCGAAACGACGGCTCCGGCCGCGGTTCAGACGACTGCGGCTCCTGAGCAGACAACTGCTGCAGCGACTGTCGCTCCGCAGACACAGGCGGCTGCGAAGTCCACAACGGCAAATAAAGGCACCTCCGCACCGCAGACCGGTGATGCAGGTGTCGGCGTATTTGCTGCTCTGGCATCGGCTGCTGCTTCGGCTGCCGCCCTGACACGCAGAAAGCGCAGCAACTGATATGCTGTTTCTTTTCTCTCTGGTGATTGCGGCCGCCTTCTCCGTGTTTTGCGGGAAGGCGATCCGCAAGCATCCTGCGCCGTTTTATCTGACGGCGGCTGTGCTGAGCATCGGCACGGCAATTCTCGCTAATATGCGTATTCCGGAGATCCCGGCGTTCGTGCAGCAGAATATCGTTGCGCTGTTTACGAAAGGGATTCTTGCGGCGGCGTTCTGGGCGGTCATCATGTGGACGGGCGCACTCCCGAATGGTTCTTCGCTGATCAAAAAGCTGATGCCGCAGCGCGGTCAGCTTTCAATCTTTGCGGCGATTCTGACGCTCGGGCATGTTGTCGGTCTGGGCATTTCAATGTTCCCGCGCTGGCTGAAAAATGCTGATGTACTGAATCTGACGGTCTGTATGATTCTGCTGTTGATTATGCTGCCGCTCACGGTTATTTCCGTGCAGAAGATTCGCAGAAAAATGAAAGCGAAAACATGGAAATCGGTCCAGCGGTGGGCGTATTTGTTTTATGCGCTGATTCCGGTTCATATCATTGTGCTGAATATTGCAAAAGCACGCAGCGGAAGAAAAGATGTACTGCTGAACCTGATGCTGTATCTGGTCGTGTTTCTCGGCTATGCGGTCTGCCGCATCCATAAATGGTATGTCGTGAAAAAGAAGCCGGAGCGGCTGATCGGACTGAAATGCGCATCGTGGGCTGCGTTTCTGACCGGCATCGCGGTGTTTTCGGCTGCTGCATTCCCACAGAAGCAGCCGGAAACAGTGCAGTCCGCAGAGATCCCGGTGCAGGAGGAATCCTCTTTGCCGGAGGCGGCTGTGACCGAAGCTGCTGCGGTATCACTCCCCGCGCAGACAAGTGCAGCCGAGACCGTTACAGCAGCTGTGACGGTCAGCACGGAGACGGACACAACAGAAGCCGCAGCAGTCACCGCGGCTGAGACGGAAGAACATCCGGAGCAGCCGGAGGAACCGGCAGCATCCGCTGACAGCACGGCTGAGACAGAACAGCCGGCGCAGCCGGAACCGGCAGAGGAGGCACCGCAGGCGGCAGATCCGCAGTCAGCCCGCCGGTATCAGGACGGCACCTTCACTGCGTCGGCTTACGGCTACGACGGCAATATCACAGTCCATGTGACGATTCAGGACGACATGATCACCGACATCACCGCCGAGACGGAGGAAAGCGACGATTCCTATTTCCATGATGCAAAAAGTGCCGTGATCCCGGCGATCATCCGCAGTCAGGCGACGGATGTGGATGCCTGCTCCGGCGCGACATACAGCTCGAACGGCATCATGTCGGCGGTTCGGGCAGCATTGGAGTCAGCTAGGATATGAAAAACATTTTCATTATGGTCATGAGCGGTATCTGTATGATGCCGCTTTTGACTGCCTGCGGAAACAGCGCGGATACGGTGCACACCGCCGACCTTTTCGCAATGGATACCTATATGAATATCAAGGCTTACGGGAAAGATGCGGAAGCGGCTGTCACGGAAGCGGAAGCGCGGATCCGTGCGCTTGAGCAGACCTTTTCCGTCACAAATGATGCAAGCGATATCCGGAAGATCAATCAGGCGGACGGTCAGCCCGTGACCGTTTCTGCGGATACCGTTTCCGTTTTGCAGACGGCGCAGGAAATGCATCATGAGAGCGGCGGTGCGCTGCGCATTTCGCTGTATCCGGTGCTGCGCACATGGGGCTTTACGACCGGCGCATACAGTGTACCGGAAGCGGACGAAATTGCAGAGCTGCTGCAAAATGTCGATGATACGAAGATCTCGGTTGACGGTCAGACCGTGCGATGTCCGGCGGGCATGGAGATTGATCTCGGCGCAGTCGCAAAGGGATATACCGGCGATGCGGTCATGGAGATCATGCAGGCGCATCATATTTCCTCAGCGATCATCAGCCTCGGCGGCAATGTGCAGACGCGCGGCAGCAAGCCGGACGGCAGCGCATGGACGGTCGGCATCACCGATCCGTTTGCGCCGGATATGCTGATCGGGACAGTCAGCGTCAGGGACAAGGCGGTCATCACATCCGGCAATTACGAGCGGTATTTCACCGGTGAGGACGGCCGCCGCTACTGGCATATCCTCGATCCGGCTGACGGATATCCGGCGGACAACGGGCTGGTTTCCGTGACCGTGATCGGGTCATGCGGTGCGGAATGTGATGCGCTCTCAACGGCACTGTTTGTCGAGGGCACGGAACAGGCAGTACAGCACTGGCGCAGGAACGGCGATTTTGAGATGATCCTTGTCACCTCGGATGGCGAACTGCTGCTGACGGAGGGCATTGCCGCAGATTATAACGCCAAAAACGAAATGCCCTGCAGGGTGGTGCAGCGTAATGAAGAACCGTAAGATCATAATTGCCGTAGGACTGATTTTTTTCGTATCTGTGTGCTTATCCGTATACATTCTGCGGCATTCCGACCGGCAGACCGTAGAGATCGTGCAGGACGGCGCGGTGCTTTATACCTTTGATCTGAACCGTGCCGAAGATCAGGAAATCCGTGTTACTTCCGCTGAAGGCGGCTATAACCTGATCGTGATAAAAGACGGAACGATCTGCATATCAGAGGCAGACTGTCCCGATCAGACCTGCGTGAAAATGGGCGTGCTGAAATCGGATTATCTGCCGATCGTCTGTCTGCCGCATAAGCTGATCGTGCGGTTTGCGGAGGGCGAAGCATGAACATCAGACGGCTGACTGAGCTCGCGCTGCTTTCAACGGTCGCGCTCATTATTTTTGTGATCGAACTGCGCATCCCGAACCCGTTTCCTATCCCGGGCGTGAAGCTGGGTCTTGCGAATATCGTCACGGTGTATGCGGTGTTCCGCTGCCGCCCGTCCGAAACGGCGATGATCGTGACCGTCCGGCTGCTGCTCGGCGCGATGTTCAGCGGGAATCCGTCCGCGCTGCTGTATTCCGCTGCGGGTGCTGTCTGCTGCCTGCTTGGGATGCTTGTGCTCCGGCACATCCTGCCGGAAAAGCAGATCTGGCTGTGCAGCGTCATCGGCGCAATGCTGCACAACATCGGGCAGATCACGGCAGCGGTTATCATCATGCGCAGCTTCGGTGTGATCGCTTATCTGCCGCTGCTGCTCGTGACAGGTTCGCTTGCAGGCGTATTTACCGGAATATGTGCGCAGATGCTGCTGAAACGCATGAATCGGCAGAACGGACCGCTCCGGTGACCGGATATCAGCGGCTCCATCCGCAGACAACAGTGTTTCCAGCTGTAACGCGGAAAATTCGGCGCAGGCGGACAGCGAATCATAAACGAAACAAGGCACTTCCGGGCGAAGTGCCTTTTCATGTTTCGGCGTCCGGAATTGAACGCTGCGTCCCTTGCGAATCAGCTATTTGACGAAATTGCACTTTTCTGCTATAATATAACTACAAGCGCAGTGCAGACGGCTGTGCTGCGTTCGGAACCGGAAGAAACCGGAAAGGAGCCGAAAGTTGAACAGCTATATTTATCGCGGAACAAAAAAGCTCCGCTGCGGTTATACGACCGGCTCCTGTGCGGCGGGGGCTGCAAAGGCCGCCGCATCCATGCTGCTGTCAGGGGAGATCTGCGGACAGGTCACGCTGATGACGCCGGCCGGCATCCTGCTGACGCTGGATGTGCTCGAACCGGTGATGACCGGCGGATCCGCCTCCTGTGCGGTCCGCAAGGACAGCGGCGACGACCCCGATATCACGAACGGGATCCTGATTTATGCAAAGGTGTCCGCGTGCGAAAGCGGCATCACGATTGACGGCGGCGAGGGCGTCGGAACGGTGACAAAGCCCGGCCTCGATCAGCCGGTCGGCAGCGCGGCGATCAACAGCACGCCGCGGCGCATGATCGCCGATGCGCTGACCGAAACTGCAAAAAGGTATTCTTATCCGGGCGGATTTCATGTCACGGTTTCCGCACCGGCGGGTGCTGATCTTGCAAAAAAGACCTTTAATCCGCGCATGGGCATCACGGGCGGGATCTCGATCATCGGGACAACGGGCATTGTCGAGCCGATGAGCAATGCGGCCGTCATAGAGACGATCCGCGCAGAGGCGAATATGCGGCGCGCTGCCGGATATGAAAATTTATTGCTCACGGTCGGCAACTACAGTGATACTTTTTTGCAGGATCTCTGGCCGGAACTGGCTGACCGCGCCGTCATGTGCAGCAATTTTATCGGGGATGCGCTCGATATCGGCGTGACGCTCGGTTTTCGTCGTATTTTGCTGATCGGGCATATCGGCAAGCTCGTGAAGCTCGGCTCCGGCATCATGAATACGCATTCCTCGTATGCGGACGGGCGCATGGAAACGCTGATCGCCTGCGGTGCGCTCGCCGGGATACCGCGTGAAATCCTGATGCAGATCCCGGATTGCGTCACGACGGATGCGGCACTGGGTATCCTGTATCAACATCCGGAATACACGAAAATGCTGGAAATTCTGACCGACCGGATGTCGTATTATCTGGATGCCCGCGTAAAATCACAGGTGCAGACCGGCGCGGTCATTTTCTCGAATCAGCATGATTTGCTGCTGAAAACGGCCGGCGCAGACGATATCATTGCGGCAATGACGGAGGAAGCAATATGATCCATTTTGTCGGGGCGGGCTGCGGCGCGCCCGATCTGATTACGATCCGCGGTATGCGGCTGCTGGAGCAGGCTGATGTCATCATTTATGCGGGGTCGCTCGTTAATCCGGAGCTGCTCGAATACGCGAAAGAAGGCTGCGAAATCCATAACAGCGCGAAAATGACGCTGGATGAGGTGATCGCGGTCATGCAGCGCGCCGAAGCGGAGGGCAGAATGACCGTTCGGCTGCACACCGGCGACCCGAGCATTTTCGGGGCGATCCGCGAGCAGACGGACAGGCTTGATTTGTCGCATATTGCGTATGAGATCTGCCCCGGCGTCAGCTCGTTCTGCGGCGCGGCGGCGGCACTCAAGGCCGAATACACGCTGCCGGAGGTCTCGCAGACCGTCATTCTGACGCGCATGGCGGGCCGGACGCCCGTGCCGGAACGCGAGCAGATACGTTCGCTTGCGGTGCATCATGCGACAATGGTGATCTTCCTCAGCGCGAGTATGACAGAATTGCTTTCCAAGGAGCTGACCGCCGGCGGATATGCGCCGGAAACGCCCGCCGCGATCGTTTATAAAGCAAGCTGGCCGGATGAAAAAGTCTGCCGCTGTACGGTCGGAACGCTTGCGGAAACCGCGCAGAATCATGGAATCCGCAAGACCGCGCTGATCGCAGTCGGCGATTTTCTCGGCGATGATTATGCGCTGTCGAAGCTCTATGATCCGGCGTTTGAAACGGAATATCGCGAGGCAAAAATATGAAGCATATTGCTGTAATTTCGCTGACGGAGTGCGGCAGAATGCTGTCGGAAAGGATCACGGATGCACTGTCTGAATTTGAAATACGCCGCTACTGCTTCTATAAGCATACAGATGAAAACGCGGAACAATACGATGATTTGTCTGCACTGATTGCACGTATTTTCGTGGATTTTGATGCGATTGTGTTTGTATGCGCCTGTGGCATTGCCGTGCGGATGACCGCGCCGCATATCCGTTCCAAGGCGCACGATCCTGCCGTCATTGCGGCAGACGACCGCGGACAGTTTGTGATTCCGCTGCTGTCGGGGCATCTCGGCGGCGCAAATGAACTTGCAAAGCTGCTTGCGGATGCGGTCGGCGCGCAGGCTGTCATCACGACTGCGACGGACATCGGCGGACAGTTTTCGCCGGACAGCTTTGCAAAGGCAAATGATCTGCTGATCACCGATCTGGATGCGGCAAAGGCAATTGCGGCTGCGGTTCTGAATAACGAGAAAATTGGTTTATCTTGCGCCTATCCGTTCCGGAATCTGCCGCCTGAACTGGCCGTGACAGACGATGCGGAATACGGAATTGTGATCGCGGATACGACAGAATTCTCTCCCTATCCGGTAACGCTGCATCTGATTCCGAAGAATATTGCTGTCGGGATCGGGTGCAAAAAGGGAACATCTGCGCAGAAAATCAAGGACGCTGTGCAGGCAGCATTCGCAGATCATCATCTGTCAGCGGGGAGGATCTGCAAAGCGGCCAGTATAGACCTGAAAGCAAATGAGGACGGATTATTACGATTCTGCGATGATTTTGGAATCACATTGCATACATACCCGGCAGAAGAACTGATGCGGATAAAGGGAGATTTTGTGCATTCGGATTTTGCTGAACAAGTGACCGGCGCAGATAATATCTGCGAGCGGAGTGCGGTCATGTGTGCAGGCGGTCGTATGATATTGCGAAAGACTGCGCGCGACGGTGTGACTGTAGCAGCCGCGGAAATACCGGTCGATATAGATTTTGAAAGGAAGTTGCTCTGATGCTGTATGTGGTCGGATTCGGCTGCGGCGCACGGGAATGTATGACCGCCGAAGCCGAACAAGCAATGCTGCAAAGTGATGTGATTGTCGGTTACAAAACCTATACTGCGCTGATGAAACCGTTTTTTCCGGATAAGCAATTTGTCGAAAACGGGATGCGTCAGGAGACTGCGCGTGTCCGGCTTGCGCTGGAATATGCGCAGAAACAGACCGTTTCGCTGATTTGCAGCGGTGACCCGGAGCTTTACGGCATGGCTGCACTTACATTTGAATATCTTGCGGAATATCCCGGGACAGAAATCCGGATCGTGCCGGGGATTACGGCGGCATTCAGCGGGGGAGCAGTGCTCGGCGCACCCCTGACGCATGACACGGCGATCATCAGTTTATCCGATTTACTGACGCCGATGGAGAAGATCGAACACCGGCTGCGTTGTGCAGCGGAGGGAGATTTTGTCATCGTGTTGTACAACCCGTCGTCGAATCAGAGGGCGGATTATCTGAAAAAAGCATGTGATATCATCCTGCAATTTCGCAGTCCGGAGACCGTATGCGGGTATGTGAAGAACATTGGTCGAGAAGGCGAAACATCACGTATCTGCTTACTTTCCGAACTAAGAAACGAACAGGTCGATATGTTTACGACAGTCTATATCGGAAATTCCGAAACAAGGATCATCGGCGGAAAAATGGTTACGCCGCGCGGATACAGCCATGGATAAAATTTTGATATTTGCCGGGACGACGGAAGGCAGGGAGCTTGCGGAGTTTTGCGCCGATAACGGTATTGCAGCGGATGTATCGACCGCGACAGCTTACGGCGCGTCTCTTTTGCCGGAGGGAATCGGTCTGTTGTCCGGCAGATTGGATGCAGAAGAAATTTGTATATTATTGCGTGCGCGTCAATATGCGGTAGTCATTGATGCGACACATCCATACGCGAAGGACGCGACCGCAAACATTCGTGCCGCGTGTTTGCAAACCGGAATACCGTACCGGCGGCTTCTGCGTCGGCCGCTGCCTGTGACCGGTGAATCCGTCGATTCGTTGAATGAAATGATCGGATTGCTCAATCGGTCGGACGATATGATTTTGAGTACGCTTGGCAGCAAATCTATTGCGGAATTAACGAAGGTACAACGCTTTTGTGACCGAATCTGGCTGCGTCTGCTGCCGTCGGATAGTGTGTCTGCGGAATGTGTGCGGCTTGGCTTTGATCCAGCGAAGCTCATTTTTGAAAAGGGTCCGTTCAGTACAGAACAAAACCTTGAGCATATCCGGCTGAGCGGTGCAAAGATCTTGCTGACAAAGGAAAGCGGTTCGATCGGCGGATATCCAAAAAAAGAAAAAGCATCGAAAATCGCACAGATACGCATGATAACGCTGAGAAGACCGCTTGAAACGGCAGACGGATATGACGAAGTAGATATGAAAAAATTGCTGCTGTCTATGAAGGAGAAGCATATGCTATGAAAGTATTTCTGATCGGAACCGGGACGGAGGGCGTCCGGACTTTGACGGCAGAGGCTGTAGATGCGATCGCGCGGGCTGAACTGCTTGTCGGTGCGAAGCGAATGCTGGAGCCGTATGCCGGTTCCGGCAAGGAGCTTGTTTGCATGTATCAGGCGGAGCGCATCGCGGAAACGCTTCGGTGCAGTCGCGCGGCATACGCAGCCGTTCTTTTTTCTGGTGATACCGGCTTTTTCAGCGGCACAAAGAATCTTCTTCCGCTAATTTGTGACATGGATGTGGCGGTTTTACCTGGTATTTCTTCAATGGCGGCCTTTTGCGCGAGATGCGGGATTTCTTACGAAAATATGCGCTTTTTCACACTTCACGGAGCAAAATCGAATGTTGCGATCCATGCGAAAATGAACCGTTATTGTTTTTTCTTGCTTGGCGGAGATATCGGTGCAGCTCAGGTTTGTCAGCGGCTCTGCGCATTCGGTCTTTGTGATATTCTTGTACATATCGGAACGAATCTCGGTTACAAAAACGAAACAATTTTGCATGGAAAACCATGTGATTTTATTGCATTACCTGATGAAACATTATCTGTTCTGATAACTGAAAATCCGCATCATTATCGTTACATTCCGTCTGCAATTCCGGATACTGATTTTATTCGTGAAAGGGTGCCGATGACAAAATCGGAGGTGCGCTGCAATGCCGTATCTTTGTTGAAAATTGCGTATGATGCAATTTGCTGGGACATCGGCTGCGGGACGGGCTCTGTTTCGGTTGAAATGGCCTTTCGTTGTCAGACCGGACAGGTGTTTGCGTTTGACTGCAGCGAGGATGCAGTTTATTTGACACAGCAAAATGCTTATAAATTTGGCTGCGACAATATTACAGTCGTGAACGGATCATGCCCGGATATCCTGCATGATTATCCTGCCCCGGATGCTGTTTTCATCGGCGGTTCTGGCGGCATGTTGGATGGAATATTGGAAGAAATTGCTTCGAGAAAACCGGGAATAAAAGTTGTTCTTACTGCAGTTTCATTGGAAACAGTTTCGCAAGCTACGGCTCTTTTTTCACACTATTCTGACGATATTGACGTTGTTCAGATAGCTGTTACACGAACCAAAAAATTCGGCACGCATACTATGTTTGATGCGCAGAATCCCGTTTTTCTGATATCAGGAGATTTGAAATGCAGCGGGTCATGATTGCCGGAACCGGCAGCGGATGCGGGAAAACGACTGTGACCTGTGCGATCCTTTCTGCGTTCCGTCACCGCGGTGTACGCGTATCTGCTTTCAAGTGTGGACCGGATTATATTGACCCGATGTTTTACCGTGAAATGATCGGTACGCCTGCGCATAATCTCGATAGCTTTTTCTGTGACCGGGACATGCTTTGCCAGATCCTCACGGCTGATTCTGAATATAATGATATTGCTGTGATTGAAGGCGTTATGGGCTTTTATGACGGTGCTGAAGGCGCGGCATTTCGTGTATCTGAAATGACGGAAACCCCTGTGATCCTTGTCGTAAATGCGCGCGGAATGAAGGAGTCGATCGGTGCTGTGATGCAGGGATTTTTGCAGTATCAGCAGCCGAATCGCATTGCCGGATTTATTTTTAATCAACTTCCGGTTCGTCTCATTCCGTTTGCAGAACAGCTTTGCTCGGAGCTGCATACTGCATATTTCGGCTGCCTTCCGATGCATGAATACACATTTGAAAGCCGTCATCTCGGGCTTGTTACTGCAGAGGAAATATCAGATCTGCATGAGAAATTGAGCGAACTTGGAAAACTTGCAGAGCAATATATTCTTTTGGATAAACTTATGGATATGCACTGCAGTCTGCTTCCTTTCTATCAGCCTACAGTGATTCCAAAGCTGCAGACAAAGCCCGTTATCGCTGTTGCAAAAGACCGCGCTTTTTGTTTTATTTATGATGAGAATCTCTCGATTCTGCGTAAAATCGGATGTGAGATCAAATTCTTTTCACCGCTTGCAGATAAGCATTTGCCGAAGGCAGACGGACTGATTCTGTGCGGCGGATATCCGGAACTTTATGCCAAGCAGCTTTCTGAAAATGTTACGTTGCTGCATGAGATCAGAACAGCAATATCAAACAATATTCCATTGATTGCAGAATGCGGCGGATTTATGTATTTGCATAGATTTCTGCAAACAGAATCCGGTGAAAAATATGCATTTGCGGGCGTTGTTGACGGGACGGCGTTCCCGACGAATAAGCTGCAGCGTTTCGGCTATGTGACGATGCAGGCACATATAAATAACTTGTTGTGCGACGCCGGTGAACAGCTGAAAGCGCATGAATTTCACTATTGGGACAGCACGAATGCGGGTGCAGGCTTTACCGCGACAAAAGCGGACGGCAGAGCGTGGGAATGCTGCCATATCAGCGGCACGATGTATGCGGGGTTTCCGCATCTGTATTTCCCGTCGGATATTCGGATTGCACTGCGTTTTGCTGCTGCTTGTGCGAAGTACGGAGGAAAAGATGCATCGTATTCAACAGATCAATAAACCGGAAAAATCGTTTTATCTTGCTGCGAAAAATCACTGGGATAATATTGCGAAGCCGCTTGGTAGTTTTGGCGAACTGGAAGAAATGATACAAAAGATTGCCACCATTCAGGAGACAGTCGATGTTGATATGACTCACCGCGCTGTTGTTGTGTTCTGTGCCGATCACGGCATTGTTGAAGAAGGCGTGACACAGTGCGGAAGTGAGGTGACTGTGCTTTGTGCAAAGGCGATTGCTGAGGGAACATCCAATGTAAACGCGATTGCAAATGCTTATCATGCTTCCGTACATGTTGTTGATATCGGTATGAAAACAAACGCAGATACAGATAAAATCATTCTCAGAAAGATTGCCTACGGAACCCGCAATTTTACAAAAGAAGCAGCGATGACCGAATCTGAAATGATTTCTTCAATTACAACCGGAATGGATCTTGTACGCGATTTGAAACGATCCGGAACACAGATCATTGTATCCGGCGAAATGGGAATCGGCAATACGACGTCTGCTTCTGCGCTTGCATCGGTGCTGCTTGGCTTGCCGACAAAAGCCGTCACAGGCAGGGGGGCAGGCTTATCGGATGAAGCGTTGCGGCGCAAGATCGTTACGATTGAGAATGGGATTAAATTGCACGCCCCTTCTCCGGATCATCCGCTTCATCTCCTTCAAACGCTCGGCGGACTTGAGATTGCTGCCATGACGGGACTGTTTCTCGGCGGCGCGGTTTATCATGTGCCTGTGATCATTGACGGCGTGATTTCTGCAGCAGCTGCTGCAATTTCTTATCAGCTCAACCCGTTTTGTGCTGAATATATGCTCGCCAGTCACTGCTCTCGTGAGCCTGCTGCGAGCGGTCTGCTGAAAATGATGCATCTGAAACCGGTCATTGATGCCGGGCTTCGGCTCGGCGAAGGTACCGGCGGGCTGCTTTTGCTGCCGCTGCTTGACGGTGCGCTCGCGCTGTATCGGCATGCGCATACATTTGATGAAGAAAAAATGGAAAGGTATCGAAAACTGTCATGATGATTCTGGTTACAGGCGGATCAAAATGTGGTAAATCTTGCTGTGCAGAGTCGCTTATGAATACTGTTGACGGTCCGAAATACTATTTAGCGACGATGATACCATACGGCGAAGAAGCATTTTCCGCAATTGACAGGCATCGCATAATGCGCGCAGATAAAGGCTTTTTGACTGTCGAACAATATACAGATATTGACCGCGTCGAAATACCCGACGGCAGTTCTGTTCTGCTGGAATGCCTTAGCAATTTGCTTGCAAATGAGATGTTCCGTAATAAAAAAATCAATATTTGTTCTGATAAAATTGCTGCTGATATTTTACGTCTGAAAAATAAGACGAACTTGCTTGTGATTGTGACGAATCAGGTCGGCTATGATGGGATATGTTATGAACGCGGGACAGCTGGATATATTGCTGAACTCGGAAGAATCAACCAGAAAATCGCAGCAAATGCTGACAAAGTAATCGAATGTGTATATGGCATTCCAGTGATATTAAAGGGGTGAATGTATGTTTAGATCATTGCTTTCTGCTTTCCTGATGTATTCACGGATCCCGGTACCGCATGTTGAATGGAAGGAAGAAAATCGCCGCTATGCGCTCGGCTGGTTTCCGCTGATCGGTGCGGTTATCGGCGGTCTGCTCATACTCTGGCGGATATTTTGTAACCGTTTTAACTGCGGACAAATGCTGTTTGCGGCGGTTGCCGTATTGCTGCCCGTGCTGATTACCGGCGGAATTCACCTTGACGGCTTTTGCGATGTGACCGATGCGCGCTCGTCCTATTCGGACAAAGAAAAGCGTCTTGCGATCATGGCTGACCCGCATATCGGTTCGTTTGCCGTGATTCGCGTCTGCTTGTATCTGATCCTTCAAACCGCTTTATTTACGCGGATTTCCGATATTCACAGCACCGCAGTGATTGCCTGCGGATATGTCCTTTCACGGTCTTTCAGCGGCCTTTCGGCTGTGACATTCCGATGTGCAAAAAAGGGCGGTACCTTGCAGGATTTTGTCAAGCCGTCGCATCGAACGGCGGTCATCGCAATGGTCAGTTTTTTTGCTGCCGCCGCGTTCTTTACCATGATTTTTGCGAGCTATGTACAGGGCTGCGTTGCGTTCGGAAGTGTATTTCTTTGCTTTCTGCATTATAAATATGTTGCTTATCGGAATTTTGGCGGAACAAACGGCGATCTCTGCGGCTGGTTTTTACAGATAAGTGAAATCGCGATCCTTGCGGCAGCTGTTTTTGCAAAAATATTGACGGGGGTACTGACATGATTCTGATTACGGGCGGTGCATATCAGGGAAAAACGGCGTATGCGCAGCAACATTTTTTGTATCCGATCACAGACGGTGCTGACTGTTCGTTTGATACGGCAAAAACAACGAAAATGCTGAAAAACTATCATATACTTGTGCGCCGCTTGCTGGAATGCAGATCTGATGCAGAAGCGTTTACGCATTTGTTATGTGCGGAGAATCCTGACTGTGTTATTCTGCTGGACGAGATCGGCAGCGGTATCATTCCCATGGAAAAATCTGAGCGGATCTGGCGCGAAACGGTCGGCAGATGCGGATGTATTCTGGCTGAAAAATCGGACACTGTGATCCGACTTGTCTGTGGGATTCCGACTGTAATTAAAGGAAAATTGCTATGAAAATCTTGCTGATCCGTCATGGCATGACGACCGGAAATCTCGAAAAACGGTATATCGGGCGCACGGATGAGCCGCTTTGTTCTGCGGGTCTCGCCGCACTGAAACAGTACAGTTATCCGCCTTGTGATATTCTTGTCAGCAGTCCGATGAAGCGCTGCCTGCAGTCAGCAGAGATTCTGTTTCCGGAACAAAAAGCCCATATTTGCTGCGCTTTCCGTGAATGCGATTTCGGAGATTTTGAGGGTAAGAACTATTCGGAGCTGCGCGGCGATCCGCAGTACCAGAAATGGATTGACAGCGGCGGAATGTTGCCGTTTCCGAACGGCGAATCACCGGCGGAGTTCCGTGCACGATGCTGTGACGGATTTTTGACGACTATTAACAAATACGCTGATGCTTCTCGTATTGCGTTTGTTGTACACGGCGGCACGATTATGGCAATTCTGTCGCAATTTGCACTGCCGCACCGCGATTATTTTGACTGGATGACCGACAATGCACACAGCTGGCTGTGTACATTTGACGGAACAAATTTGATAAATCCGGAGAATCTTTAGCATGAACAATCTGTTGCCTGCGTTCCCTTTGATCGTTGGTTTTTTGCTCGATGCCTGCGTCGGTGACCCATATAATCTCCCGCATCCGATTCGGCTGATCGGGAAGATGATTGCGGCTCTGGAGCACATTATACGTAAAAGATGCCGTGATCTGCGCAAAGGCGGGCTCCTGCTTGTTATAATTGTTTTGATTGTATCTTCGTTGATTCCGCTTATCATTTTGATGCTTTGCTATCGGATCCATCTGATTTGCGGAATTGCTGCGGAGAGCATTTTGATCTGTTATCAGCTGGCAGCTCGGAATCTTTGCGACGAGAGCATGAAGGTTTACAAAGCAGCGAATTCCGGTGATACGGAAGGTGCGCGAAAGGCTGTCTCAATGATCGTCGGGCGCGATACGGCATCACTCGACCGTGACGGCATTATTCGCGCAGCAGTCGAAACAGTCGCTGAAAACACCTCTGACGGTGTAACTGCTCCCTTGTTTTATATTGCGCTTGGCGGTGCCGTCGGCGGCTTTTTTTATAAGGCGGCCAATACAATGGATTCTATGATCGGATATAAAAACGAGAAGTATGCAGAACTCGGTAGATTTGCGGCTAGGCTTGACGATGTCCTGAATTTTGTCCCGTCGCGGCTGTCTGCGCTGCAGATGATTGCGGTTTGTCCGATCTTGCGAATGGATGCGCAAAACGCGTTCCGCATCTGGCGGCGCGACCGCAGAAAGCACGCCAGTCCGAACTCCGCGCAGACGGAATCAGCATGTGCAGGTGCACTGCATCTGCGTCTGGCCGGCGATGCGTGGTACTTCGGGGAGCTACACAAAAAGCCGTTCATCGGCGATGACGACCGCCCGATCGAACCGGCGGATATCCGGCGCGCAAACCGGCTGATGTACGGAACCTCTGTGCTGATGCTGCTGATCTCTGCGGCGATTCGCTGCATTATTTTTGGAGTATTGTGTCTATGAGAATACACGGCGGAAACATATACAATTTCACAGAAATGCTTGATTTTTCTGCGAACATCAATCCGCTCGGAATGCCGGATTCAGTGTATGATGCGATCATTCGCTCCGCTGCGGACTGTGTGCGTTATCCCGACCCGGACTGCGTAAAGCTGACAGCGGCGCTCGCGGATTATGAGCATATTGCACCCGCACAGATCGTCTGCGGAAACGGTGCTGCCGACCTGATTGACCGGATCGTCCGTGCGTTCCGGCCGAAGCGTGCGCTGCTCTGTGCACCGACCTTTTCCGAGTATGCCTATGCTCTGCAGGGTGTCGGTTGTGAGATCAGGGAATTTGTGCTTGCGCCGGAACATAATTATCAGCTGACCGACGGCTTTTTATCTGCGATTTCGGATGATCTTGACATGGTTTTTCTGTGTACACCGAATAACCCGACATGCCAGAGAATCCCTGCTGCGCTGCTTTATATGATCGCTGATAAGTGCAGAAAATACGGCGTTTTACTTGTATCTGACGAATGCTTTTTGCGCTTTTCCGAGGATGCGGAACGGTACAGTCTGCGTCCGTTCCTGTACGAAAATTGTATTATCTTGAACGCATTTACAAAGCTCTATGCGATACCCGGACTTCGCCTCGGCTATGCGCTCTGCGGGTGTGCGGGATCGGCGGCGTGCATCCGACAGACGGGACAGTTTTGGAGTGTTTCCGTGCCCGCGCAGGCCGCCGGGATCGCCGCGCTGCAGACCCCTGACTGGGTCAGCAAAACGGTGTGTTATGTTGCCGCGGAACGTCAGTTTCTGACAGATGAACTGCGATATGCTGGGCTGACGGTCTATGACAGTTCTGCAAATTTCTTGCTGATAAAAGCACCTACTGATTTTGCAGACCGCATGGATAATCACAAAATAATTGTACGCAGATGCACGGATTTCAGTGGCCTTACTAATGAGCATTTCCGAATTGCTGTCCGTACTCATACGGAGAATCTTGCGCTGACGGCGGCAGTCAGAGAGGAATACAAATGAGCAAAGCGATCATGATCCAGGGCACCATGTCCGGTGTCGGCAAAAGCCTGCTGACCGCCGCACTGTGCCGCATTTTCCGGCAGGACGGTCACCGCGTCGCGCCGTTCAAGTCGCAGAATATGGCGCTCAATTCGTACATCACGCCGGACGGTCTGGAGATTGGCAGGGCGCAGGCTTTGCAGGCGGAAGCTGCCGGCGTCGAACCGTCCGCGCTGATGAACCCCGTCCTTTTGAAACCGACGACGGACGTAGGCTCGCAGGTGATTGTCAACGGCAGCGTGCGCGGCAATATGCGCGCGGCGGAGTATTTCCGGCGCAAGAAGGAGCTGCTGCCGGATATCCGGCTTGCATACGAGCATCTCTCTCAGAAATATGACATTCTTGTGGTCGAGGGCGCCGGCAGTCCGGTCGAGCTGAATCTCAGGCGGGACGACATCGTCAACATGGGGCTTGCGGAGATGCTCCGGATCCCCGTTCTGCTGGCCGGCGACATTGACTGCGGCGGCGTGTTTGCCCAGCTGTTAGGTACTTTTTCGCTGCTCGAACCGCAGGAGCAGACGCTTGTCAAGGGGCTGATCGTCAACCGGTTCCGCGGCGACCGAAGTCTGTTTGCCGACGGCATTTCGATCCTCGAACAGAAAAGCGGCCTGCCGGTGCTCGGTGTTGTACCATATATCCGGCACGACCTTGAGGACGAGGACAGCCTCTCGCAGCGTCTGGATAAAACGCGGAATACCGGCGTCATCGACATTGCGGTGATCCGCTTTCCGAAGGTCTCAAATTTCTCGGATTTTGACATATTTTCGCAGTATTCCGGTGTGTCTGTCCGGTATGTTTCAAAACCTGAACAGCTCGGAAATCCCGATCTGCTGATTCTGCCGGGAACCAAAAGTACGATCGCGGATATGCAGTGGATGCGCGAAACGGGCATGGAGCAGGCGGTCATTGCGCTTGTGCGGCGCGGGTTTCCGGTGTTCGGTATCTGCGGCGGATTCCAGATGCTCGGCACGGAGATCGACGATCCGGATGAAACCGAATGCGGCGGCAGCATCCGCGGGCTTGGATTGCTGCCATGCCGGACGGTATTCCGCACGGCGAAAACGCAGACGCGTACAGAGGGGGAATTTTGCGATGTTACGGGCTTTTTCTCATGCTTATCGACGGCGCGTTTTTTCGGCTACGAGGTGCACATGGGCGCAACGGATTCCGCGGCTGACCCGCTGACCGACCGCGGCGGCTGCTTTTGTGATCATATTGCGGGCTGCTATGTGCACGGGATCTTTGACAGCGCAGAGGTCTCCGGCGCGCTGATCCGTGCGTTGTATGCGGCAAAGGGACTGCGGTATCAGGGGGAGGCGTGCGACCGCCGCGCACATCGGGAACAGCAGCTTGATATGCTCGCAGATACCGTGCGGCAGAGCCTTGATATCCCGAAAATCTATCAGATCATGGAGGACGGCGTATGAAGCTGGAATACGTCCTGCCTGCGGACATCGAACGCCGCAGCTTCGAGATCATCGAATCCGAGCTTGACCGCGAGATCCCGCCGGAGATCAAACCGGTCGTGATGCGCGTGATCCATACGACCGCGGATTTTGACTATCTTGACACGCTTTATTTTTCGCCGAACGTCATGGAGACCGCGCTGCAGACGATCCGCAGCGGGGCGGTATTTGTTACGGATACGAACATGGCAAAGGCCGGGATCAACAAGTCGGCACTTGCGCGGCACGGCTGCTCATGCGAATGCTTCATGGCTGACCCGGATATCGCGGCGGCCGCAAAAGCTAACGGCACGACCAGAGCAACAGCCTCGGTCGATCATGCCGCACAGATCGGCAAGCCGGTCATTTACGCGGTCGGAAATGCACCGACTGCACTGATTCGTCTGACGGAGTTGATAGATCAGGGAAGCTTTCGTCCGGAGCTTGTGATCGGCGTGCCGGTCGGGTTTGTCAATGTCGTGCAGTCCAAAGAAATGCTGATCGCATCCGGCATACCGTGCATTGTCGCACGCGGACGAAAGGGCGGCAGCAATGTCGCGGCGGCGATTTGCAATGCACTTCTGTATCTCGCCGATAAAAAATTGTAAAATCTGCGGGATTTGCCGCAGAATGCTTGCAATTCAAAAGAGATTGCGCTATAATATAGTACGTTCATGAACAAAACTGAATATGCGCGGACGGTGCGGCTGATCGCTTACGATGCAGCCGGTAAAAGGGAAGCAGGTCAGAATCCTGCACGATCTCGTCACTGTATTTGCGGAGCGGTATGCCGTTTTCCGGTTTATCCGGAAAGGTCACTGAACAATCGGGAAGGCATGGCATAGCGTGATGATGCATGAGTCAGGAAACCTGCCGTTTTGCCGGTACAGAGCCGGAAGGCTCAGATCACGAGGGATTGATCGTACTGTCTGCAGGCTCTCCGGATTCGGCAGGGTCTGTCTGCAATGCTTTCTTTCCGGTCGGAAAGGGAGCATTTTTTATTGCGATTCATGCCCCCTTTTATTTGAAAGGATGTATGAAAATGAAAAGGAAACTTGCTGTTATCATGAGTATTGCGATGCTTGCTGCCCTGACGGGCTGCGGTGAGACTGCTGCACCTGCGGATTCGCAGAGTGAGGAGAGCGTCACCGCGGAAACGACTGCTCCGGCAGAAACGGAAGCAGAAGCCGAAACGACCGAGCCGGAGGAATCCGCTGAGGAGGAGACCGGAACCGATGCCGAGGAGGAGGACGAGGAAAACTACGAGACCGGTGATGCATCGCTTGACAATGTCCGCAATCAGGATGAGATCGGCGAGAAGGAGCTGCTGGTTCTGAGCTTCGGCACGAGCTTCAATGACAGCCGCCGTCTGACAATCGGTGCAATTGAGAACGATCTTGAAAAGGCATTTCCGGATTACGGCGTCCGCCGCGGCTTTACCGCGAACATCATCATTGACCATGTGAACCGCCGCGACGGCATCCTGATTGACGATGTGGATGCTGCCCTGCAGCGCGCGATCGACAACAATGTCAAGACGCTGGTCGTGCAGCCGACGCACCTCATGGACGGTCTGGAATACAACGATCTGCTTGAGCAGGTCGGCGCAAAGTCCGACGCCTTTGACAAGGTCGTATTCGGCAAGCCGCTGCTGACCTCCGATGACGATTTCAAGCGCGTTGAGACCGCGATCACCGACTGGACGAAGGACTATGACGACGGCAAGACCGCCATCTGCTTCATGGGTCACGGCACCGAGGCGGAATCCAATGCTGTTTATCAGAAGATGCAGGATCTGCTGACCGCGGACGGTTTCAAGAATTATTTTGTCGGCACGGTCGAGGCAAGCCCGTCCGTGGACGATGTGCTGAAGCAGGTGCAGGCCTGCGATTACGAGCGCGTCATTCTGGAGCCGCTCATGGTCGTTGCAGGCGATCATGCAAACAATGACATGGCAGGCGACGAGGAAGATTCGTGGAAATCGGTCTTCGAGGGCGCAGGCTATAAGGTCGAGTGTCTGGTGCGCGGACTCGGTGAGAACGAGGCAATCCGCAAGCTCTATGTCGAGCACGCACAGGCCGCGATCGATTCCATTCAGTAAAAACGATTCCGGACAGTTTCGGCTGTCCGGTTTCTGTATCGGGAGAGTTGTATATGAAACTGAAAATTAACGTATCTGCATTGTTATGCGCATTTCTGCTGACCGGCTGCGGCAGTACGCTGCCGGATACACAGCCGACGGATACCGAACCGGCCGGACAGCTCACAACGGCAGCCGGACAGGAAACGGAAGCCGTCCCCGAAACGACTGCCCCCGATGAAAGCAGCGGGGACGAATCCTCTCTGGCTGTTGCATCGGGTGACGATGTGATCGCGGCAAATTCCGTCGGCTATGAGGGCATGGAGGCAGTTCCCGCGGCATCCGTCAAGCCGGGCGAATATGACATTGCCGTCGATTCCAGCTCGTCGATGTTCAAGATCGCGTCCTGCAAGCTGACAGTCGCGGACGGCAAAATGACCGCTGCGATCAGGATCAACAGCACCAGCTACGAATACCTCTATGCGGGTACGGCAGAACAGGCCGCAGCCGCGGATGCATCTCAGTATATTGCGCCGACTGTGCTTGATTCCGGCTGCATTTTTGAATTTCCCGTTGCGGCGCTCGATCAGGAGATTAACTGTGCCGCACTCAGCCGGAAAAAGCAGCTCTGGTATGACCGCAAGCTCGTGTTCCGCGCCGATTCGCTCCCGGAGGATGCGCTGCCGGAGCAGGAAAAGGTCACTGCGGAAACGCTCTGTCTTGCGGACGGCGCATACACGGTTGACGTCAAACTCGAGGGCGGCTCCGGCAAAGCATCAGTGCAGTCTCCGGCAAAGCTGACGGTCAAAGGCGGTCAGGCGGCTGCGGAGATCATCTGGAGCAGCAACAAATACGACTATATGCGCATCGGTGACGAGAAATATCTCCCGACCGACACGGCGGAGTTTTCCGTCTTTGAGATCCCGGTCGCATCCTTTGACCGCAAGCTGAAAATCGCAGCAGATACGACTGCCATGAGCACGCCGCACGAGATCGAATACACGCTGTATTTTGATTCGGCGACAATCAAATGAAGCAGCGGCTGATTCTGCTGACGGCAGCCGTCCTGCTGCTGACCGGCTGCACCGGAAAAACGCCTGCGGACAGCACTGTCTTTGATATCACCGGACAGATGCCGCTGGAATACGCGGCGCAGTTTTCTGTCGATTTTTGCGCGGACGGCTGCTCGGTCATTCACATTGCCGCGGACGATTATCTCTTTGTCCCGGACGGCTGCACCGAACCGGAGGGCAATCCGCTGCCGGTGATCCGCCAGCCGCACGGGGACATTTACGTTGCATCGTCGGCGGCAATGGATCTGTTTGACGCGATCGGCGCGCTGGATGCGGTCACGCTGACTTCAACGGATATCGGCGGTTGGACGCTGCCTGCCGTACAGGACGCGATGCAGCGCGGCGACCTCATTTTCATCGGCAAATACAGCGCGCCGGATTACGAAGCACTGACGGAATCGGACTGCCCGCTTGCGATCGAGAACACGATGATCTCGCACAGCCCGGCGGTCAGGGAGCAGATCGAAGCACTCGGCATTCCGGTGATCGTCGAGCGTTCCAGCTATGAGCAGCACCCGCTCGGCCGCATGGAATGGATGAAGCTTTACGGCCTGATGCTCGGCAAAGCGGAGGAGGCCGCAGAATGCTTTGCGGAGAAAACCGCCGGATTCCGTGCGCTGACGCTGCCGGATATCCCGGAGGCGGAGCGGAAAACCGCCGCATTTTTCAGTATCACGGCAAACGGCGCGGTAAATATCCGCAAGCCGGGCGATTATGTTTCGCAGATGATCGGGCTTGCGGGCGGCCGCTATATCTTCACCGCGGACGACCTGCATATTGACGAAAACGCGCTCTCGACGATGAATATTCAAATGGAGAATTTCTATGCTTCGGCAAAGGATGCCGACATTCTGATCTACAACAGCACGATCGAGGGACAGCTGGATTCTGTTTCGCAGTTGGTCGGAAAATCGCCTGTTTTCGCGGATTTCCGCGCCGTACAGAATGACGCTGTCTGGTGTACGGAGCAGAATTTTTATCAGCAGACGACCGGTGCGGCCGACATGATCACCGACCTGAACCGCATTTTCTCCGGGCAGGCGGATGACATGGAACAGCTGACCTATCTGCACCGCATTCACTGAGGAGGGGCTATGGAAAAACGGCGAATCCTGCGCGCTTTGATCTGCTTTCTCGGATTGCTCCTGCTGGCAGGGCTGCTCTTTTGTCTGAGCCTGATGTCCGGCAGCAGCCGGATTGCACCGGATACAGTATTCGTGATTCTGACCGGACAGAATCCGGATGCCGCCGCGTTTCGTATTATTACGGATATCCGTCTGCCGCGGACGCTCTCCGCGCTGATTCTCGGCGGCGGACTGTCGGTCTCCGGCTTCTTATTGCAGAGCTTCTTCCGCAATCCGATCGCGGGGCCGTTTGTGCTCGGTATCTCGTCCGGCGCAAAGCTGACGGTCGCGCTGCTGATGATCGCAGCTTTGCAGCGTGGCTTTGTTCTGCACAGCGGCATGATGATCGCCGCGGCATTTGTCGGCGCGGTGCTCTGTATGCTGACCGTGCTGCTGTTTTCGGGCAGGGTGCGGAATATGGCGCAGCTTGTAATCGCCGGCGTGATGATCGGCTATATCTGCAATGCATTGACCGATCTCGCCGTCACCTTTGCCGATGACGCGAATATCGTCAATCTGCACAACTGGTCAAAGGGCAGCTTTTCCGGCGCGGACTGGCAGGATATCCGCGCAATGGCGGTGCTTGTGTTTCTCTCGCTGGCCGGTGCGTTTCTGCTCTCCAAGCCGATCGGCGCGTATCAGCTCGGCGAAAGCTACGCGGAGAACATGGGCGTCAATATCCGCGTATTCCGCCTGCTGCTGATTCTGCTGTCCAGTGCATTATCCGCTTGTGTGACCGCATTCGCGGGGCCGGTGTCCTTTGTCGGCATCGCGGTGCCGCATCTGATGAAAGGGCTGTTCGGAACCGCAAAGCCCCTGATCCTGATACCGGCGGCGTTTTTGGGCGGCGGCGTGTTCTGCATGGGCTGCGACCTGATTGCAAGAACGCTGTTTGCGCCGCAGGAGCTGAGCGTCAGCACGGTGACGGCGGTATTCGGCGCGCCGGTCGTCATTTTCATGATGCTGCACCGCGCGAAAGAGAGGAGTATCTCATGAGTGACGCAGTTCTGCAGACGAATGCACTCTCCGCCGGCTACAGCCGCAGGGTGATCGTGGACGGCCTGACGGTTTCCGTTTCCGCCGGTGCGATCTGCACGCTGATCGGCCCGAACGGCGCGGGCAAATCGACTGTGCTGAAAACGGTCGCGGCGCAGCTGCCGATGCTATCCGGATCTGTTGCATTGTGCGGCGACAGTCTGGATACGCTGCATGAAAAAGACGTCGCAAGGCGGCTTTCCGTTCTGCTGACGCAAAAGATCACCGCAGAGCGCATGACCTGCGGCGATGTGGCTGAAACCGGCAGATATCCGTATACCGGAACGCTCGGCATATTAAGCGCGGAGGATAAGCGAATCGTACATGAGGCAATGGAGCTTGTCGGTGCGGCGCATCTGTATGATACCGATTTCCGGCAGATCAGCGACGGGCAGCGGCAGTGTGTGATGCTCGCCCGCGCGATCGCGCAGCAGCCGAAGCTCATGCTGCTCGACGAGCCGACCTCGTTTCTCGATATCGGGCATAAGCTGCATATTCTCTCGCTGCTCCGCCGGCTTGCAAAGGAGCGTCAGATCGCGGTGATCCAGTCGCTGCATGAGCTTGACCTCGCGCAGAAGTTTTCGGATACGGTCGTATGTGTACACAATGGAAAAGCGGAACGCATCGGTACGCCGGAGGAGATCTTTTCGGGCGATTATATCGCGTCGCTGTATGAGATCGAAAACGGGACATATGACCCGCGCTTCGGTGCCGCGGAGCCCGCTGCGGTGCAGGGCGATCCTGAAGTTTTCGTGATCGGCGGCGGGGGAGCGGGCATTCCGGTCTATCGGAGGATGCATCGCACAGGGATCCCGTTTGCAGCAGGCGTTCTGCATGAAAACGATGTGGAATATCCGATCGCAAAGGCACTTGCATCGGTTGTCATTACCGAAAAAGCATTTGAGCCGGTTGGCGCGAAAGCTGTTGAAAATGCATCGCATGTCATGAAGCGGTGCAGAGAAGTGCTCTGCTGCACGGAAACCTTCGGTTCAATGAATCAGGGGAACCGGATGCTGAAATCGCAGGCGGAGCAGCTGGGTATTTTGCGCCCTGAAACTGAGGATGCAAAAAAACGAGCCGCACGCTGACGGCTCGTTTTTTTGTTGTATGCAGTTTACCCGCAGTCCCAGTTATAGAGAACATCACTGAAATCCCGTGCGGCAAGTGCTTCGGGCGAGCAGAAAAATCCGCCGATGCCCGCATCGCCCCACATGACCTTTGTGTTCCCGTCTCCGTAGTCGCTGTCGAGCTGGAACAGCAGAACCGTGCGCGGATCGTCCTCTTTGCGCGGGTCCCATTGCGTAAAGCCCGGATAGCCGCCGATCTTGTGCCCGAAGCCGCCCTGCTCCTCGTATACCGTTTCGCCGATCTCGTCGCCGAGATCACTGAGGTCTGTGATCTGATGCTCCGGCATTTCCTCGTTGAACATCCGGACGAACAGCGGATTAAAATGCACATCCTGTGCGGATACGCCCGCAATTTTCATTGACATCGAAATGCCGAATACACCGTCCAGCGGCGAATCGGATTCAGCGGGCTTCGGCAGTGCAGCGAGCCTTGCCCGGACGGTTTCTTCTGTGACGCTGCTGTCTGTCTGCGGATAATAGATCACGCGGGAACCGCCCTCCGTGAACAGGCCGTAGCTGACATCCTGCCCGATCCAGAACTGCAGCAGCCCCTCATGCGGAAACTCCGGCAGAGCAGAAAGCTCCGTGCAGTCGATCTGCGCGAGCATCTGCAGCGGACAGCCGTCTGCATCGCAGGGAACTTCTGCATCATCGGGCAGATACGGCACGCCGCCGACCTTGCTGCCGCGGATCCCCGGTACCTGATCGGTCAGCGTCAGCTGCAAAAACGGCTTTGACGTCTGCATCGTGATCTTTGCAAGCAGAGATTTTGAGACCGCGAGATCAAACGCTTCGTCAAACGGATCCTCCGGAGCTGTTTCCGGTGCTTTTGCAGGTTCCGGCTGCTGTACCGGTGCAGGCTGCTGTGCGGGTACCTGCTGCGGTACCGGCGCAGAACTCTGCGCGGGCTGATCCGGATTCAGTGCTTTTTTCAATCGGTCAAACAGGTCGTTCAGATTCATTGCATGACACCTCCGTTTTTTTCAGGCAGTTTATTGCTGATCAACGCTGCAGAGCGCGCAGCGTTCGTTTCTGAATCCCCCATGCTCCGGCAAACGCATTACATCAGCGTCTGCTCATTGATGATCAGATGAAACTCCAGATTGAGGAATTTGGCGGCCTTCCGGCAGAGCAGCATCCGCTCCATGAATATTTCAAAATATTCGCCGATCTCGCCGTATCGGGTGTCGATCACGAGCTTTAATTTGATCGCGGTATGCTCGGAATTGATCTTGAGCTGTGAGGATGTGACGGAATAATTCACCCGGTCATGGATATCGAAATGCTCGGGTGTATCCTGCACGCGGTTCCTGCGGACGTCCGATTTGTCGGCGAGAATGAGTGCGGCTGCAATGTCGCTGACGGGTACGCCGCTGCCTTCATCGTGGTTGCCGATCGCGCGGATGACCGGTGCGATATCCTCTGCGGCAAAGCCCATTTTATCAAGCAGATAAAAGGTCATCATTGCGCCGGACTGGCTGTGATCGACGCGGTTCACGACATTGCCGAGATCGTGCATCCATGCCGCGATCAGCGCGAGATCGACGGTGTGATCGTCTTTGCCGAGCGTTTCGAGAATATAGCCCGTGCGTTCCGCCACCACGCCGATATGGCCGAAGCTGTGCTCCGTATAGCCCATGGCGTGCATGGATTTGTTCTGCTCCTCGATATAGACGCGGATATCATGATCGTTCCGCACCTTGTTGTACAGCGGGAACCGCTTTTCGTTTTCTGCAAATTCCGAGCTCATACTGCCGGCTCCTTTCACTTCCTTCACGGATTTTCCCGTCTGCCTTACCGGCAGGGGCGTTATGTATTTATTATAACGCATCTTCTTTATTCTGTCAATGCTTTCAGAACGCAAAGCGGCCGGATGTGCCCCTGCATCCGGCCGCTTTGTGTTTTGTTATGCGCCGTGCTGTGCCGTGAATCGGTCGAGCAGCGCAAGCATGTCGTCCGGCAGACGCTTTCTGCCCTCCGCTTCGATCTCCGCCGGGACGCCGTAATAAGCCTCCGCGATGCTGCCCGTGATACAGGCGATCGTGTCGGTATCGCCGCCGAGCGAAACCGCGTTCCGGATCGCGTCCTCGAAGTCCGTGCTTTTGAGGAACGCTGCAAAGACCAGCGGCATCGTGACCTGACAGGTCTCGTTGTGCCGGTTCTTCGGCCGGAGCTCGGCACAGGTTTTGGAAAGGTCGTAGCCGAATTCCCGTTCGGTGTATGCTTTGATCTTCGCGAGGCTGCTGCCGTTTCGCGCAAGGCAGATCGCCGCGGCTGTCGCCTCCGCGCCCTTGATGCCCTCCGGGTGATTGTGCGAGACCTCCGCGGTCAGTGCCGCGAGATGCCGCACGGTGTCAATATCAACGGACATCCACCCCGCCGCCGACGCGCGCATTGCGGAGCCGTTGCCGTAGCTGCCGTTCGGCTGCGGATCCGCTGTGAACAGCCAGTGGATGAACCGTCCGCCGTAGCCCGCATTCGGATAGCGTCTGCCCCATTTCTGCATGGAGCGGATCAGGGCGGCTCTGATCTCGTCATCGGATTTGCCGCTGCTTTCCATGAGTGCCTCTGCGACCGCGGCTGTCATCACGGAATCGTCCGTGATATGCGAGCCCCTGCCGAACAGCGGGAAGTCCTTGGTCTTGCTGCCTCTGTCAAACTCAAAAGGCGCGCCGATCATATCACCTAACATTGCTCCGATCATATCGGATCCCTCCTTTTCTTTGATGCTTCCATTATAGCACAGACGGAAAGAAAAGTGGTCGTTTGTCAGGCGACAAATGACCACTTTCGCTGTTATTTCATCAGAGCCTCCCACGGGGTCTTCTTTCCCGCGACGGTATTCTCGGTGTAATATTTGAGGATCAGCTGGACATCCTCAATGCTGATGTCACCGGAGCCATCGACATCGCCGACCTCGGTCTGCGCTGCGTTCAGCGGGAGCGGCTTTCCGGAAATGCGCTCGGTATACGCTTTCAGGACGGTCTGTGCGTCATCGACGCCGACCTCACCGTCGCCGCTGACATCGCCGCGGAGGATGACCGGCGAATCGGAGAGCTGAATGTCTGCGGCGGCAAAGCTGTCGGTATAGCTGACCGGAACGACCAGCTCCAGCACGGAGCAGCCTGCTGTATTGAACGTGCATTCGCGGACAGTCATATCCTTTTTCAGCGAGATCTGCCGGAGCTCCTGATTGTCAAGCAGGACGTGCATGACGGAATCGCCTCTGCCGTCGCTCTGCACACAGCCGAGCTTCATCGTCACGGCACCGACGTTCTCGACATTGAACGAGATGCGGTTTTCGGTTGCGGGCGTGAAGCCGTTTCCGCTGCCGAAAACGATGCCCTGCGTGTAAGTCTCACCGCCGAATGCAAAGGATTTGGAAGTATCCTCACCGGTATAGACGATCGCCTTCTGCGTATTGAAGCCGGCCTTCAGAAGCTGTGCGGCGTCCGTATATTTCGGGGTCTTGCATTCCAGTTCGGCCGGTTTTCCGTCGAATGCGACATTGCCGAAGCCGTAGCCGGAAATGCTGACGGAGCTGTCCGATTTCGTTTTGCGCTCCATGACAAGCGTCAGCACGCCGGTATCGCTCACGTCGATCACGTAATTCTTTAGCGGCATGGACGCGTTCAGACTGATCGTCTCCTCATCGCTTTTGACATTGTCGCGGTAAATATACAGCGTTGCGTCCTTCAGCGCGGAATTGTCAAGATGCCCCGCGGTAAACGAAAGCCTGCTGACATTTTCGGTATTGAACGAGATGTGCGAGGTGTTCGGGTCATAGTAGGGCATACCGCCGTTGAACTGAATGCCCTGATAATAGGTTCGGCCGTTCATTTTGAAGGACTGGCTCTGATCCGTTGCGCTGCAGATGACAATATTCTCGCTGTTGAAGGAAGCGTTCAGCAGCTTTTCCGGAGAAGCGTAAACCGGAGCAGCCGATTTCAGTCCGCATTCCTTCTCATCGGCGGAGATATCGCCGAAGGCATAGACAGAATCGCCGCCGCGGTCGATCCAGAGCAGCAGACACTTGGTATCGGTGACGTCGAGCTCGCATTCCTTGACTGCCATATCCGGCGTCAGCAGAATATCCTCAGCTTCGTCATGCACATTATCGCGGTAGATCTTGACGGTCGCGTTTTTTCTGGCCGCGTTGTCGATGTGTCCGGCCGTAAAGCGGAGCCTGCTGACGTTTTCCGTATTGACCGTGAACAGGGATGCGTTCGTTTCATTATAGCTTGCGCCGCCGCTGAAAACAAGACCCTGATAATAAGTCCTGCCGTTCATTTTGAAGGACTGGCTCTTATCCGCTGCGGTATAGACCGCGGTGTTCAGCATGTTGTAGCCTGCGTTCATCAGCTTTTCCGGAGAATCGTATTCCGGTGCGGCGGAAGACTTTTCCGGCTGACTGCCGTCGGCGGAGAAGCAGCCGAAGCCGAACTGGGATTTTCCGCTGACCGTGACGGAGAATGTAACGGACTGTGCATCCGAAACGTCCAGCGTATATTCTCTGGCGGTGATGTTGTAGGATAGGAAAACGGAATCTGCCTCTGTGCCGTCCTTTATGACCGAGAGCGTGCCGCTGTTCAGCGCGGTATTGTCGAGATGTCCGACCGTAAAGCTGATCGAACTGAACGCAGAAACATCATATGTGACCGCAGAAACGGCATTGGTCTCATAGTCATTGGAAGCACCCGTGAATACAATGCCCCGCGTAAAGCTCCGGCCGCTCATTCGGAACGAGCCGTTTTTTTCAGCATCGTAGACTGTGATGTTTTTCATGTCCGTGCCGGTGCTGAACCATTCCGAATCGGCTTCTGCCTGAACGGATGCGGCCTGTACCGGCATTGCAGGCGGCAGTGCAGCGGTACAGCACAGCATGGCAGCCATTGCGAGTACATAGCATTTTCTCATATTTTTTCTTCCTTTCTCTGCGATGATAGTGGATATATCATACAATAATAATAGTATACCACACTTTCCGGCTTTTGTCAATCTTCGGTATGCCGGAAATGCAGGAATCAGCGGAATAAACAGCCTGCCGGATGCTTGATTTCCGGCAGCGATTATGTTATAATGAAGCATAACTGATAACAAAAGGAGGGATCCCCGTGGCGCATACACCGGAGGTCTATCTGTACGGGCAGATTCTCGGCACGCATTCGTTTTTGCTGAAGGACGGCTTTCTGCAGCCGGATACCTACGCAGAAATCGCAGCGCAGTATTTTCTGCCGGGCGGAGAGACAGGAACCGCCGCGACCGTGCTGGATGCGCTTGGTGTTTCCGTGCGCATGGACGGCACTTTTATCGGTACGGCAGTCATGCCGATGCTGAAAGCATTTTATGCGGACAGGCAGGTCGATCTGTCGCCGCTCAATCCGATGCCGGATGACCCGGGCGTCATGGATTACGTTGTGATCGGCGGAAATGTGCGTTCTCCGATGGGCAGATTTCAGGCGCTGTTCTCGTCCGGAAAACGCTGGTGGAGCATCCCGCGGGAAACGGACATCACTGGATGCAGGGCAGCCGCGATCGACCCGTTTTTCGGTGCGGAATCGCTGCTGGCCGCGGAGCTCTGCGTGAAGCACCGGATCCCGTATGTGACGATCGACGCGCGCCATGATTCCGCGCTGCACCGGCATGCCGCGGTCAATGTGATCTCACAGGAATGTACGGCGCAGTACGGTGCCGCAGCAGCACCGGAGGATATCATGGAGCTGATGAAGCAGGAGACAGACGGCCTGACGATCCTGACGCAGGGGAGCGGGGAGATGCTGTTCGGCAGAAAAGGCGGGTCGACGCACCGGATGCCCGCGTTCCGCGTTCCGGTAAAGAGCACACTCGGGGCAGGGGATACCTTCAAGGCGGGCTGCGTATACGCGCTGCTGCATAAAATGCGTGATGCGGAAACAGTCCGGTTTGCCGCGGCTTGTGCAGCAGCCGCGGTCATGCGGTTCCCGCTTCCGCTGAATCCGCCGACGCTCCCGGAGGTCCGCGCATTGATGAACAGTCAGGCGGGGTGAATAATTTTTTGAGATCCTGTAATGAAACCGCGTCATCTGTACTCTAATGAAGTGAAAGGGGGTGGGCGCGACGGACAGTGCATTTGAGGAGATCTATCAGCTTTACAGTGCTGATCTCTACAAGTTTATCCTGCGCATGACGAATGACGAGCAGCTTGCCATGGATATTCTGCAGGATACGCTGCTGCAGTTTTCCCGGTCTGCGGACAAATTCCGCGGGGAATGCTCGGTGAAAACATATCTCTGTGCAATCGCGCGGAATGAATACAGACGCTGGCTGAAAAAGAACAAAGACCGCCCGCTTCCGCTGGACGAGATACCGGAGCCTCGCGCCCCCGGCGATCTGCAGCAGCAGACTGAGCAGCATGACCGCTCCATGGAGATTCACAGTCTGCTGCATCAGCTTGAGGAGCCGTATAAGGAGGTCTTTTTGCTCCGTGTGTTCGCAGAGCTGCAGTTCAGCGAGATCGGCAGATTGTTCGGCAAAAACGCAAACTGGGCAGGCGTGACGTTTTTCCGTGCCAAAAAGAAACTGCTTGCCATGATGAAGGAGGCGGATAACGATGAATGAGAAGATAAGCTGTCAGGTGATCGGAGATCTGTTTCCGGTGTACCAAGAAGGACTTTGCAGTGATGAAACAAAGCATCTGGTTGAGGAGCATCTGAAAACCTGTGCGGAATGCCGGAAGCTGTATGCGGCGTTTCCGGAGCACCCGGCTGCGGAACCGCCCGCCGACCCGCCGGCGGCAAAGACGGCACTCAAAAAAGTACGCCGCAGATCACGCATCCGGAAGGTCGCTGCCGGCTGCGGTCTGACGCTGCTGGCTTTGCTGCTGCTGGCAGTCGGCGTATTCTGTTACGGGCTCGGCTATGCGCCGCTGGTCGGAAAGCTGAT
The DNA here is from genome assembly GCA_001940925.1 of Ruminococcus sp. Phil11. Taxonomy (GTDB): domain Bacteria; phylum Bacillota; class Clostridia; order Oscillospirales; family Ruminococcaceae; genus Firm-04. The sequence goes on along the minus strand of MSGZ01000023.1, from coordinate 35,621 downwards.
TGCACAGTCGAAGCTTTCGGCATATTCCGGCGGCAGGATACACTGCCGTTTTGACTGGTATAACGGGCAGTATGTATCCGAAGGCGGCGGGCTTGCTTACCGGCTGCGCAATGATTTTATTCTTGACTACGCGCTCAGCGGGGAAAAGCTTAACGCACTCAATGAACAGTATGCAGCCTTCCGGGACGAACTGACCGCCGAGGGGCTTGAACCGGCTGAGCAGATCGGGTCATTCACGGTTGTCAGCGGCAAAGACCTGAAAACGCAGTATCACCGCATTTACTGGTATGTGTGGGACGCACGGGAAATGTCGAAGGGCGAGGCATATAAAAACATGGCTGAACTGACGGAAAGAATGCTTGCCGCATTTCCGGATGAGAAGATCACCGGTCAGCAATTCCGGTACTGCACACTGTCCGGGAGCTATCAGTCGCTTGTCGAAATAAGCCCAGAACCGCTGAACAGCACGAGCGTGCTGCAGGGGGTCACTGAGGATGAGCGGCTGCCGGAGGATTATCTGGCGTGGCGCGATATGCACAAAAAAACATCATGATCCGCAGAAACCGACCGGAGCGTACATGCGCTCCGGTTTTTCTGTCTGTACATGTTTCCGGAGAAAACCGACTGTATTCTGTATATCAACATATTTTTTATCTTTTGTGAAATATCAACCAATTTTGCGATATGTATGTTTTTGCTGTGAAAAATGCGTTTTGTCAGTTGACACGGCAAACGGAATTTGCTATAATATGAAGTTGTTATAATATGTATTTATTTGCTTGCGATGAGAATACAGAAAAACGGAAGGATGTGAAAAAATGCAGGCTGTAATTTTGGCGGCAGGCATGGGAAAACGGCTGAAGAACCTGACGCGCAGCAATACAAAATGCATGGTGCAGGTGAACGGGGAGACCCTGATCGACAGGATGCTCCGGCAGATCGAGAAAAAGGGGCTCAGGCGGATCGTCATTGTCGTCGGCTATAAGGCGGAGGAACTGAAGCAGTACATTGATACGCTCGGCATCCGCACGCCGATCGAGTATGTGGAAAACCCGATCTACTATAAGACCAACAATATCTATTCGCTCGCGCTGGCGAAGGACTGGCTTTGCAGTGATGATACGCTTTTATTTGAGTCTGACCTGATTTTTGAGGACGAGGTGATCGACCTTCTGCTTGATGACCCGCGTGATACGCTGGCACTGGTGGACAAATACGAAAGCTGGATGGACGGCACCTGCGTCAAAATTGATGACGAGGACCATATTGAAACATTTGTCAGCAAGGACAAATTTCGCTTCAACGAGATCGGCAGCTACTACAAGACCGTGAACATCTACAAGTTCAGCCGCCGCTTTTCGGAGACGCACTATATCCCGTTTCTGGACGCCTATTCCAAGGCACTCGGCAACAATGAGTATTACGAGCAGGTGCTGAAGGTCATCACGATGCTTGACACGCCGGTCATCAAGGCAAAGCGGCTCAGCGGTCAGCTCTGGTACGAGATCGACGATCTGCAGGACCTTGACATTGCCGCGTCCATGTTTGCGCCGGACGACGACGAAAGGGTCAGCCTGATCCAGTCGCGGTACGGCGGCTATTGGCGGTATCCGCAGGTGCTGGATTTCTGCTATCTGGTCAATCCGTTTTATCCGCCGCAGCGTCTGATCGACGAGATCAAGGCGAGCTTTGAGAAGCTGCTGACGCAGTACCCCTCCGGCATGAAGGTCAATGCGCTGCTGGCCGCCAAGAATTTCGGCGTAGAGCAGGAAAACATCATCGTCGGGAACGGCGCGGCGGAGCTGATCAAATCCCTCATGGAGCAGCTGGGCGGCAGAACCGGCTTTGTCCGGCCGACCTTTGAGGAGTATCCGAACCGCTTTGACCCGGCACAGTCTGTGTCGTTTTATCCGCACAATGCCGACCTTTCCTATACGGCGGATGACCTGATGCACTTTTTCGCTGATAAGGAGATCGGCAGTCTGGTCGTGGTGAATCCGGACAATCCCTCCGGCAGCTATATCCCGAAGGCCGACCTGCTGCGGCTCGCGGACTGGACTGCCGAAAAGGGCATCCGCCTTGTGATCGACGAATCCTTTGCCGATTTTGCGGACGAACCGGATGCGACGCTGATCCGTCAGGAAATACTCGACAAATACCCGCGGCTGTATGTGATGAAAAGCATCTCGAAATCCTACGGCGTCCCCGGCCTGCGCCTCGGCGTGCTGGCCTCCGGTGATACGGAGCTGATCGCCGCGATGAAAAAGGACGTCGCGATCTGGAACATCAATTCCTTCGGCGAGTTCTATATGCAGATCGCAGAAAAATACAACAAGGACTACGAAACTGCGCTTGTCCGCTTCCGTGCGGAGCGCAGCAGATTTGCGGCAGAGCTCTCTCATATTGACGGTCTGCGCGTGATCCCTTCACAGGCAAATTATTTCACGGCGGAGCTCACAAACGGCATGGCCGCTTCACAGCTGACGAAGCTGCTGCTGGTGAAGCATTCGATCCTGATCAAAGACCTTTCAAAGAAGCTCGGCGGCGGTGCGTTCATCCGCATCGCGATCCGCGGCAGCGCGGACAACGACCGTCTGATCGCTGCGCTGAAAACGGAAATGCAGGTGAAGTGAAATGAATATTACGGTTATCGGCGGCGGCAACATCGGGACGCAGTTCGCCGTGCACTGCGCGGAAAAGGGTCATGCGGTCACGGTGTATACCTCTGTGCCGGAGATGTTTGAAAAGTGCCTGACGATCGTCGATGAGAACGGCAATCTCACGCATCAGGGCGAGATTCGCTGTGCGACGGACGACCCTGTCACCGCACTGGCTGACGCGGACGCCGTGCTTGTGACGTATCCCTCTGCACAGATGCAGAAGGCTGCGGACGCTGTATATGCATACTGCAAAAAGGACGCGCTGATCGGCGTCGTGCCGGGAAACGGCGGCAGCGAATGCGCTTTCCGGCGGTGCATCGAAAAGGGGCACACCTTCTTCTGTATCGAGCGGGTACCGGCTGTGGCACGGCTCGTGAAAAAGGGGAGTACCGTGCGCTCGGTCGGGTACCGTTCCGAGCTGCACGCAGCGGCACTGCCCGCATCCGCAGCGGAACAGTGTGCCGCATTCGTCAGCAGCATTTTTGATATCCCCTGCAAGGCGATCCCGAACATGCTGAACCTGACGCTGACGCCGTCGAATCCCGTGCTGCATACCACAAGACTGATGACGCTGTTCGGCGATTACAGACCCGGCAAAGTTTATCCGTCGCTGCCGCTCTTTTATGAGGAATGGAGCGACGAGACCTCTGAGCTGCTGTTCCGATGTGACGATGAGGTGCAGAATATCTGCCGTGCGCTGCCGATGTTTGACCTCTCGCATGTAAGATCGCTGCGGGAGCATTACGAAAGCGAAACGCCGCATCAGCTGACGGAAAAGATCCGCAGCATCAAGGCGTTCAAGGGACTGAAAACGCCGTCTGTCCCTGCGGAGGGCGGCTTCCTGCCGGATCTGCATTCGCGGTATTTCATGGCGGATTTTTCGTTCGGGCTTGCGGTCATCGTGCAGATCGCGCAGTTTGCCGGTGCGGATGTGCCGGAGCTGAACCGCGTACTGGAATGGTACAACGGCATCCGCATCGAAACAGACGAATTCCGGTATGCGGATCACGGGATTCACAATACCGAAGATTTCCTGCGCTTCTATTCGCTGTAAGCGCATCGCCGCGCCCGCTGCCTCAGACTTCGTTTTCCCCGCGGACGGCTGATTTTTAGCAATTCAGGAGGCATTCTTTTTGATGAAAACCTACGGACAGCAGGATTACCGGAAACAGCTCGACGGCGTATTCCGGAGAACCCCCGGTAAGGCTGCGATCGTCAACCTTATAAACGAGAAAGAAAAACGCATTTATACCTACCGAAAGCTTGAACGCATGACGGCACATGTGAAGCGTGTGCTGGAATCAAACGGCATTTCCCCGTGCGAGCGCGTCGCGGTCCTGACGCCGCCCTCCGGCGATATGGCGGCGATGCTGCTGGCACTTGCATATCTCGGCTATACCGCAGTGCTGCCGGATGTGGCTCTGCCCGCCGAGGAGCGGAACCGTCTGCTGAAATTTGCGGAGCCCTCAATGATCGTCACGACGGATGCGCTGTATGAAACGCTTGACCCCGGTCTGAAAAACACCCTGCCGGTATACAGGCTGTTCTCCGGGAATACGCCGCTGAAACAGTTGAATCCCGGACTGAAGCAGCGCAGCATCCCGGAAGTTCCCGGCAAACAGGACATCATTGCAATTCTTTTTTCTTCCGGCACGACCGGCAGCGTCAAGGGCGTGGAGGTACCCTATCAGTCCCTGTTTTACGCATGGAAGGCCGGCATGACCTACGGGAACTATACGGACAATTCGCCGCATTTTCTGCAGGTGCTTCCGCTTTCTCATGTTGCAGGCTTTTCGATGATGCAGATCAATCTGATGATCGGTGCGGAAATGGGCTTTGTGCCCGAGCTGACCGCAGCCGGCCTGACGCTCGGCCTGAAGGTGTATCAGCCGACGCACATGATCATGATCCCGAAGGTCTACGAGACCATTCAGAAGAAAATGCAGGCGGAGATCGCAAAGAGGCCGTTCCCGGTACGTGCGGCGTTTACGGTCTGCTGCAGGATCACCTCGTATGTCCGGAAGCGCACCGGCATCCGGCTGCGCTGGCTGACCAGACCGTTCTATGCACCCGCGCTCGGCAGGCGCATTATCATTCTCGGCTGCGGTGCGGAGCCCTGCGAGCTTGAGACAGTGCGGTTCTTCCTTGATCTCGGCATCGAGTTCCTGAATGCTTACGGCTCGACGGAGGCTTCCTTCCCGATCACCGCTTCCTCGGTGCAGGACGGCTATCCGGACAGAGGTGCCGGAAATGTCAGGCAGTTCCCGTTCATTGACATCCGCATTGAGAATGAGGAGATTCTTGTGAAATCCGCGCTGATGATGAATGGCTATTTCCGCGACCCGGAGAGCACCCGCAAGGCCTTTACGCCGGACGGCTATCTGAAAACCGGCGACCTCGGCTATATCGACCGCGACGGCTATCTTTACATCACCGGCAGACGCAAGGAGACGATCCAGCTCAGCAACGGACACAAGGTTTCCGCGCCGGATGTGGACAGCTACTATCAGGCGGTCTGCGGCGATGTGCGCGTCGCGTGCTGCGGCATCCCGGATGACTATATGCACACCGATCATCTTGTGCTGTTTATCGAGTCAGCAGGGCTCAGCAGCAAAGAGATCGAACAGCTGAAAAAGAAGCTCAGAAGCCGCTCGGAATCCAACGGTACGCTGTACCGGCTGGCGGACATTCTGACCGTTCCGGAGCTGCCGACGACGACCCTCGGCAAGATCAAGCGATATCAGTTACGGCAGATCGTCGAGGCACTTGATGCAGGTGCGAAGGTACAGGAGAAGAAATCCGCGAAGCACAGTATAAAGGCTGCAGCGGATATTCCGGAATATCTGGCAGAATTTTGTGAGATCGTCCGGAAATATGTTCCGGAGGATACAGCGGTCACTCCGGATGCAAGGCTGACGGAAGACCTCTCGATCGACTCGATCACGATGTTCGAGCTCTGCACGGAGCTGCAGACTGTCTACGATACCGACCTCATGGAGCTGATCGGCAGCGTGGAGACGGTCAGAGACCTTGCGGATGTGACCGTGAAAAAGAAGCATATCAGGCGTTCCGTCAGCAGCACCGCGGATGTGAAGGATTTTCCGCTGGAACGCCGCCGCAGGGACATGCTGCTGCTGAACGGCATGATGCGGATGTTCGGCAGCCTCTATGATTTTGAGATCACAGGCACGGAGCAGCTCCGTCCGGACGGGCATTATATTTTCTGTCCGAATCACGAAAGTCATCTGGACGGGCTCTGGGTGTGGACGGCGCTGAAAGACCGCCTTGACTGCAGCCGCGTTGCCTGTCTGGCAAAGCAGGAGCATCTTGATACTGCGGTCACACGGCAGATGCTGCGGATGCTCGGCGGCATCCCGACTGACCGCAGCGGCAATCCGGCTCCTGCAATGGAGCGTGCGGAGCAGGTCATCCGCCGCGGCGACACGCAGTTTTTGATTCATCCGGAGGGCACCCGCACGCGGAACGGCGAAATGGGAAGCTTCAAAAAGGGCGTCGCGAGCCTTTCCATGGATACCGGTGTCCCGATTGTGCCGGTCTGTATCACCGGCGCGTATGAGATCTATCCGGCGGGAACGATCCTGCCGAAGTTCTATGATTTCAAAAATCACAGAAAGCCGCGGCTGAAGATCGCGTTCGGCGCACCGATCATGCCGGCACCGGACGATACCGCGGATACGCTGACGGAAAAGCTGTACCGCGCCGTCACGGACATGAGAAAGGCGGCATTATGAGGATCGGCATTGACGTTGACGGCGTGCTGCTGGATACCCGGCATTTCATGCTGAAATACGGGAGCCGGTTCTTCCGGAAAAAGCCGGTCAATCCGGACGGCTATACAGTCGAGGAGATATTCGGCGTCAGCGGACTGCCGGTGCTGCTGTTCGGGATGCGCTGGTTTCTGCCGTATTACTGCCGGAGCTATCCGCCCTATCCGGATGCCGCAGGCGTATACCGGCGGCTGAAGCGCGGGGGACACAGCATATATCAGATCACCGCGCGCAAATTTGCCATGTCGGATTCGCCGCTCGGGCGGTACAGCCGCCGCGCACTGACGAACTGGCTTCGGAACAACGGCTTTTGCTGTGATAAACTGCTGCTCTGCGATGAGAAACATGCCGCCGCGGAAAAGCTGAAATACTGCCGGCAATATCATGTCAGCGTGATGATAGAAGATCACCCGGTCACGGCGAAAACGCTTGCAGAGAACGGCATCTGCGTGCTGCTGTTTGACGCGCCGTATAACAGAGGCATTTCCGCGGAGAATCTGATCCGCGTGAAGAACTGGCGCGGGGCAGAGCAGAGCCTGCGCGCATATCTTATGAAAAAAGGAGAAAAGAATCATGAGTGAACTGAAACAGGATGACAAGCTGACCAGAAAGCAGGAGAGGGCGGCGAAGAAGGCAGCCGCCAGCATCCGGCCTGACCAGTCCGGCGCAAAGGACGCGCCGCTCAAGACCGTTCCGAGCGTTATGGAGCGGAAATTTGCCGATTTCACGTATAAATTCGCGTATCTGATCCCGGAGACGGTTCATCCGAACGTCGTGACGACAATCGGCATCATCGCGGGACTGACCGGTTCGCTCTGCTTCTTCCTCGGGACGTTCTCACGCTGGTTCTTCCTCGCCGCGATCCTCGGACTGCTGGTGCATATCGTCTGCGACAATCTGGACGGATACATGGCAAGAACGCGCAATCAGAAATCCCTGCGCGGCGGCTTCTTCGACATCATGTCGGATACACTGGTCTGCACGTTTACGCTGCTGTTCATCGGCCTGTCGTCCTTCGGGCACCTGGAATTTGCCGCGTTCGGTGCCCCGCTGTACGGCATCCACATGCTCTGCACCATGCATTATATCATGATCTACAACGAATTCCCGTTCCCGCCCTTCGGCCCGTTCGAGATCCATGTCTCGTATATCGTCGTTGCGATCATCAATTTCATCTTCGGACCGATCACGGTGTTCCATATCGGAACTTTCCCCGTGATGCTGCTTGACCTCATCATGATCCCGATGATCATCGGTGCGGCGGCAGAGGTCTGCAGAATGGCGTTCACCCTGTTCTTCCGTCTGAAGAAAGAGGGCAGATAAGCGTGAGAAAGCAGCTCCTGCGCGATCTGGTGTATCTTTCCACATCTGTGTTTTCCGCGGGGATCCGGAACATTGCGGTGCAGATGTTTTATGACGCCTATTATCCGGAGAAGAAGGAAACGCTTGTTGCGGTCGCGCTGTTTATCAGCGCACTCTGCACGATGTTCGGCATTATGCTGTCGTCGCGGATCATCCGGCGCAGCAATGAAAAAAAGGCACCGGGACGGAACCGGCTTCTGCTGACCGCGGGCATGGCACTTGCGCTCTGCCTGACCTTTGCCGCGATGTTCCTTGTGCAGCATTCGTTGCTCTATATGGTAATGTTCGGCATTTCAAGCTTCTGCCTGAATTTCCTGTACAATGTTTTTGATGTGTTCATTTCCGGTACGGTCTCCGACGACGACCGCGAAAAAAATGTGCGCATTCTGCTGACCTATCAGATGATCGGTTATATTGCGGGGCCGCTGTTCTTTTCGTTTTTTTCGGCCTCGCCGCGGCTTTGTATTCTGCTTTCCGTGATTTTGATGCTGGTCTGTTATCTGCCTGTCAGCCGTGCGTATATTGCATATTCCGGCAGCACAGGCAGCAGAATACACGCTGACGCTGCGGATGAAGCACCTGCCGGAGCAGCACCCGCATCCGTGCAGAGGGCTGACCGGACGGCACTTGTTTATACCTTTCTGATGTACTGCGCCACGAACACGCTGATGCCGTCTGTGGCCTACATCATGAAGGATCACCTGCTTGTTGCGGATTATGCGGTGAAAAGCAGCCTGTTCCTTGCGGGAACGGTGCTGGTCTCCGCGCTGGTGATCGGGCTGTTCCCGGCGATGAAGCTCTGGAAGCTCCGGCCGGCCGCGCCGCTTGCAATGGCTGCGGCACTCGGCATGATCATCGTTCTGCACAGCAGCTCGCCTGTACTGCTGACCGCCGCTGCGGTGCTGAGCGGCATCGGCAACGGCATTTTCCTCTCCGGCAGCCGGTACTACGTCAACTTTTCCGCAGCCGGGCGCGGGCTGGTCGGCCGATACAATAAAGCCATGACAGAGGCGACGCTGGCCGGCTACATGATGGCTGCCGTGCTCAGCTTTCTTTGCATCCGGAGCGGTACTGCGGTCGAGCCGGTCAAGCTCATCGCGATTATCCTGCTGCTTGCCGCAGCGGGCGTGATCGCCTGTTCCCGTTCCCTGAAAAACGATACCGCAAAATAACCGAAAAGAGCAAGCATCCGTGATTTGTGTCACGGATGCTTGCCCTTTATGCAGATGCAGGGTGCAGGGTACGCTGTTTCCTGTGCGGCTGCCGTTCAGGAATCTGCAGCCGGAGGCGGGGGATTTTTGAGTTCTGTGAGCTGCCGCTTCATGACCGAGAGATCCGCCGCATTGATGCGGTTATCGTTCCGGAGGTCTGCTGCAAAGAACTGCACTTCCTCCAGTGTCTGCATTCCGCCGAGATACTTGCTCAGAATCACGAGATCGGCGGCTGTCATCTGACCGTCGCTGTCCAGATCGCCCATTGTGATTTTCAGCTCAGCAAGAGAAAGATAATCCCTGACATAATAGAACTTCGTTTGCATGATCCTGCCTTCATTCGGATTCCATTCACGCGCATGACGCACCGTGACTTTCAGCTTTCCCTGCCGGATCGGTTTGAGCACGATGATTTGAATCGTCCGGTCTGCGCCGTCCTCAGACGTATCCGGTGACCAGCTATACTGCATTTTTTTCACGGTCTCTGCACCCGCAGAGCCTGCTGTGTCAGTCAGAATGTCGTAGCCTGTCGTGCGGTTCGTTGCCCCGCAGCAGACGATATAATCTTTATGCTCGGAAATGACACCGTACTCTTTATAGAAAGCCTCGGCCTCCTCAAAGCTCGTGGGCAGGAATGCAAATTCGTCCTCCGCCGCAAAGCAGAGCTTCCCTTCGGAATTCTTTGTGACTGTGATTGCTGTTTCTTTCTGATAATTCTCCTGACCGTTCCGGATGAACGCCTTGATCGTGCACGGCTCGGTGATTTTCGCATAGCTGATCAGGCATTCTCCGTCGATTACCATGCCAGGCTCTGCCGCAGGCTTGCAGTTTACACTTTTCAGACGCAGCGGTTTTCCGTCTTTTTCAAGTTCAATCATGGCCATTGCACTGGACAGTCCGCCGTAGTTCGCCGCTGCCGCGATCAGATAATCGCCGCGGTTGTCAATGTTGAATTCATTATACGGGTCGCTGCAGGATACGAGACCCTCGCTGCGCAGGAACGTATAGGCCTCGTCAGAGGTATCCGGCACATATTTGCGCCATTCTTCTTCGTCAGCCGGATCATCCGCAGCAGAGACCGTGATGAATCCGCTGCTGTCTTTCTCAGCTTTCAGCTTTCTGGTGACGCTGAACGCTTCCAGCTCGCTGCGATCCGTGCGGCGCGTAAAAGTCGCTTCGATCTCAGCGGGCTCCGTGATCTGCAGATACCGCACGAAATTGCTGCCCTGATCGGTCGGCTCCGGGCCCTCATATTTTGTATTGCAGCCGGAGGTTTTCAGCTGCTGCTTCTTGCCGTTCACCATGACGGTGCTGTCCATGTAGCTGCCGACAAAGCCGGAGCTCCCCGCAGCCATGAGTACATAGCTGCCTCTGCCGTCAATGTTGCAGCTTGTGAATCCGTCATTCCCCAGCCCGTATTCCTTGCCTGTCTCCGCGATGAAATCCCTGTATTCCGTTATGCAGTCCGGCACGAATCCGCGCCAGTCCGTTTCCGTGACCTGCAGCTCCGGACCGACCGCGAAGATATACTGATCGTCCTGATCCGACTCCTTGTTGTTGACAGTGTCATAGTCATAAAGCACAACGGTTTTTGCTTCCTCCGGCTGATAGACCGTGACATGGTAGTACGGATAAATGTCCCCGTATGATTCAAATTCGCCCTTGTACCATTCGTCAGCGAGTGTTTTGCAGTTTCCGCTGCCGAGCAGGGGCAAGCGCTTCACGGTTCCTTCTCCGGTATGCCGCGTGACAATGCAGATGATATCGTCCTTTATGAGCGTGCTGCCGTAGGTGTTGCTGAACGTGCACGCTGACCGGAAATCGGCAGGAACCCAGTCGGGGAGTGCTGTTTCAGCTGCATAAACTGCCGGGAAAGCCGGAAGCACCGTACAGGCGGTCACCGCTGAAAGGATTGCTGATAATGCTTTGCTGTGTTTCATCGTGATCACTCCTTCGTTTGATGTTTTCATTCTTCACATGCCTGACGCAGCGGGTCGGCGCGCCTCCGAACGGCCGCCTGCCGCATCAGTACCTGCTACCCATATAGACAAGTTCCGGGAAAAAAGGTTACACACAGGACAATAATTTTTTTGCGCCGCATATCCGCCGATTTCCGGGATATGCGTTTACGGCAGGATTCATCAAACAATAAAATTATAAGTGGGGATATGAACATTCAGCGAAAACAAACGTCAGTTTCAGATTGTTATACAAAAAAATAATATTTTCCATGTAACCTGATTGCGCTGTTTCCCGTCTACAAAGATAAGGCGGAGAACGGATGCGCACCGTTCCTGTCCTGAAAGGCGCGGCTTTTTGCATGCAAATGCCGCGAAAACATCTTGGAAACAACATAAAACAGGAGGATCATTATGAAAAACACATTCAGACGCGCAGCAGTCATCGGGCTTGCAGCTGCAATGAGCGGCTCCGTTCTGCCGGCAGGCAGTGCATTTGCAGCGGGCGGTTCCGGTTCGGCACCCGCACTTGTCAGCTACGATGTCAACGGAAACGGGACAGTCGAATCCGGCGAAAAGGCGTACCGCATTACGACTGCTGACCAGCTGGACTGGTTCAGTCAGCATGTCAATGCCGGAAATCCGCAGAGCAATGCTTTCCTTGCAAACAATATTGATCTGAGCACACGTTCAGGTTCGGAACCGTTCCGGCCGATCAGTGCCGGATTGCAGGCAGCTGATTTTTCAGGTCTGACTTCAGACAAATGGGGCAAAATTGATTTTGAACCGATATCTTTTGCGGGCACATTCGACGGAAACGGCAAATCTGTCCGGAATCTTTATATCAGTAACAGCGAGCATCTGGCGGGTCTTTTCGGAAGTGTTGCGGAGAGCGGAGAAGTCAGAAATGTAACTGTATACGGAACGGTCAGCGGTATGCGTGCAGGCGGAATTGCAGGTGATCTGTCCGGACGAATCGTAAACTGCACCAGCTATGTGAATGTGAGCGAAAATGCAGCAGGTACAAACAACAACAGCGGAAATATTGCCGGCGGAATTGCAGGCTACATGAAGGGCGGCACCGTTGAACAATGCACGAATTACGGAACGATCGAGGATACGGGCATGATGGGCGGAATCGCCGGTTATACTGTTTACGGTGCGCTCGTTTCAGATTGTTTTAATTATGGAGATGTTCACGGAAAAGGAAATGTCGGCGGTATCTGCGGCTTTATGGAAATGAAAACGCTTGTCAGGTGCTGCGGGAACGAAGGAGAGATTATTGACTCAAGCAGATTAACGGAAGGCAGGGCAGGAGGTTTGTGCGGTTTCTCGTACGGATGGCTTGAAAACTGTTATAATATTGGCAATGTTAGCGGAAAGGGTGACAGCGGCGGTTTGGTTGCCGGATTTATTTCCAGTTTAACATATGATTATGGAAGTACTGATATGGATTATTCGATAGGAATCAAAAACTGTTATAGTATCGGAAGAGTGGACAGTCCTATTTCGTGGTGCGCAGATCCGCTTGGCCGGTACTGTGGAGGGACTCAGACCCCGATAAACTGTTATTATGCAAGTGACAGAACCAGTAAGGTCGGCACGAAGCTGTCGCTGACAGAATTTTCGGATGAATCGAATTTTACAGGCTGGGATTTCGACACTGTCTGGATCATGGATTCCGTGAAGGGCAGACCGGTTCTGCGTGCGTCAAATCTGTCCGGTACAATAGATACAACATCAATGGAAGGCTCTGAGCACAGGAGAGGCATTTGTTCTAAGGGTGTGTATTATATCCGCAGCAAGGCAAACGGCCGGTATCTCGATCTGGCAGCAAGCAGCTATACAACCCTGATCTGTCACGGATTCAACGGCGGAAACAACCAGATATTTGAATTCCGGCAAGGCTGCCTGAAATCCCTCCAGAATGACAAGTTTGTGACAATGGGCGATGTCTGTGACGGCGGATTCAAGGCTGTGGTCGGTGTCAGTTCGTCTGTTTCGGCAATTCAGCGGGTTGATGCTGACAGCTATCGGATCATCAAGACGCTGCGTGATAAGGCAACGAATACGACAAAAACCTATGCGCTGGAAGTGAAGAATCCGGGCTCCTCCAGTTCGCTGACTGTCTGGAATGAATACCAGCCGGGCAATGTGAATCAGCTCTGGAGCCTTGAGGATGCCAGAGGCGGCATTTACACGATCAGAAACGCAAAGAGCGGCCGCGTGCTGGATATGTATGAAGCAAACGGCAATCTGCTGCAGCACAGTGCCAACGGCGGAGATAATCAGAAATGGGAAGTGATCCCGCAGGGTAATGGCTATTACTTCATCAGAACACTGTCTGCGGTTCATCCCGGCTATCTCAATCGCGGCACAGGCGGCAGAGCAGTCGTCAGTGCAAACAGCCTGATCGTCTCACTGGATGAGGTGCGGAACGGGGTTTTCAATATTTCCCGCGATTTCGGGGGAGATTTAACAGTAGAAAACGGCAGCATGAGCGATGCGAAAGTATTTTGGACATCCGGCTCGTCCAATGAGGGCAATGAGTGGATTCTTGAAAAAATCGGCTGACAAATAAAACTGCAGAAACCGCCGTTCAGGGAACAGTCCTGAACGGCGGTTCATTTATCATATGATTGGGGAGAAGCAGCGCGCTTACGGTTCCGGTGCGAGATCCTCCGGATTGATCATCTTCGCGATATACTTGATGATCTTGACGACGCAGTCGCTTGTGGGCGGCTCGCCCTGCCGGATGATCCTGCAGTTTGCGATACCCTGATCCGTGATCGTTGCAGACGCATCGCCGACTAGGAAGCGGCACAGCAGAACGGCATCGGACACATCCACTTTCGTATCCAGGTTCGCGTCACCCCATTTGGTCGGCTGCGCGAGTTTGGATGTTGTTGTGCCGGGTGCCGGCTCTGCGGTCGTTTCTGCGGCCGTGATGACAGCTGCCGTCGTGGTGACCGGCGCAGTCGTCACAACCGGCGGCGCGGTCGTAACCTGCGGCGGTGTGGGGACGATCGGAACAGAGCCGCCGTGCTTGCCCTTGGAGCCGCCGTCCAGATTGCTCGTCTCACTGGAAGCGTAATATTCCGAAAGGCTGATGCCGTTCTTTCCGAGCGGGACCTGATGATCCAGACCGATGAACTTCTTGGTATCGGAGGTTTTCCAGATCGCCGGATAGTAGTAGGTCTCATATTTCTTCTGATCCCATGTGATCTTGGTGGTTCCGGTGACTGTGCCGTCTCCGTTCTGCGTTGTGCTGAACTGGACATCCTTCCAGAGACCGCCGGTATCGCCGGAGTCATCGTTGAGACACCAGAAGGTGTGGTTCACATGATGCTTGATCATGTAGTCGCGGAGCAGCCCAAGCCATTTTTCGTTGTCGCCGTCATCGAGCTTGCCGCCCCATTCGCCGATCAGCAGCGGGTACTTGTCCTCCTCCACGAGATACGCCCATGTGTCATACCAGTAATCGTCCAGCAGGGTCTTTTCGGTGAAGTCCTTGTGGAACCATGACTGATCGCTGACGATCGGGCCGTAATCATGCGGCGAATAAACGATCTGCGAGGTGCCGGAAGTCGGCATGACCGGGTATTTTGCGACGCCGCGGAGATTGCCGCCCCACCATGCGCCGTGCCCCTCAAAGCCTTCTACACCTTCGATCAGGATCAGCGCATTCGGATTCTTAGCGAGGATCGCGTTTGCACAGTCCTCTGCTGCTTTTTTCCAATTGTTCGGTTCATCCGAATCATCCCAGATCGCGTCGATCGGAGCACCGCCGTATTTGCTGTGCGGCTCGTTTTTCAGGTCGAAGCCGATGAGCGTATCATCGTTCTTGTATTCCTCTGCGCACCATGCAAGCGTTTTGATCCACACATCCGTCGTGACCTCGACCGCTTTGCCGTCGTTTGCGGTAAAGGATTTGCCGTACCAGAGGCCGTAGTTATGGCCGGAGTTATTGGATTCCGGGCTGTGGATATCAATGAACGCCTTGATGCCGTTTTCCTTGAACTTGGCAAGCAGGAGATCGAACAGCTCCTTGCTGTCACAGATGCTGCCGTCCGCACGGAGCAGCTCCATATTGAACGGATAGTTCGGATCGCTGCTGGGCTTGATGCTCTTGATCGGATCGGGATCTCCGATCATCCAGTTGTAGAGCAGCTCGGTCGAAACAGGCAGACGGAGCACGTTGACGCCGTGGTCTGCGATATCCCGGACGAGATCGTTGATGTCACCGTTCCAAAGGTAGTGCGGCGAGTTTTCGGTACAGTTGAAGCCGAACCAGTTTGCACCGGTCAGCCAGACCTCATTGCCGTCCTTGTCGAAGATGCGGCTGCCCTCACAGTGGAGCCAGTCGTCATTGCAGCTGTCGGCTGCTTTTGCGGGGACAGGCATCTGCACGGCCGTATAGCCGAGCGTGCCCGCCGTGATGAGTGCTGCCAGACATACGGCAGCAAGACGCTTTTGCTTCATGGCATTTCCCTCCTTGAACTCTGAACAGCGGTACCTTGCGGCATATGCAGGCCCTCTCACTGCATCTGCCGTACCGTTTTTTCCGGAACTGTGCCGTCAGCACATAATCCGTCATTTTAATGATAGCATAGATCTGTGAATAGGATGTGAGTGATTTATGTCCGATGTCTGAATACCTGCTTTCACAGCGGACAGAAATCCCCGGCAGACCGCAAGATCTGCCGGGGATTCGTATATACGCGTATGTATGCTGTTTTGCTATTACTTCATTGCTTCCTCAACAGCAACAGCACATGCAACGGTCGCACCAACCATCGGGTTGTTGCCCATGCAATGTCAAAAAAATTTACCGTTACAAGGAGTGACTTGCAATGACGAGAAAAACCCGTAACTACGCCGTTATAACGCATTGTCGAAAATATATCAAAATCTTTTTTGACGGCGTTTTACTCACAAAAATTTATTTTTGGGTGACAAATGGGTGACAAAAATGCTTGACTTTTTCGGGTGTGGCGCGCTATAATAAATGAGGGTGATCTTATGGCAGATATCAACGCTCGCAAGCGTGGAAAGAAATGGGAATACTACTTTGAGATAGCCAAGATGGACGGCAAGAGAAAGCGTATCAGCAAGGGCGGTTTCAACACAAAGGCTGAAGCGGTCAGCGAAGGTGTCAAGGCTATGCACGAATACCAGACCGCAGGCACAGTGAACACGCCTTCCGAGCTTTCTATGCACGACTACCTCAATTACTGGATCGAGATGTACTGTATCCCGAATCTGAAACCAACGACTGTCGCTAACTATAAAAAGTATATCAGGCTTCATATATCTCCGAAAATCGGCAAGTACCGTCTTGCAACGATCACAGCGGAACAGCTCCAGAAGCTGATCAATGACATGGTCGCTAACGGTTACAGCAAGAATACCGTCATCGGCATCAAGGGTGTGCTGTCAAGCAGCCTGAACTATGCTGTACAGCCGCTTCACTATCTGAAAGCCTCGCCTATGGCGTATGTGAAGATACCCAAAGGTTCACGCACCAATTACCGTTCGTCACAGTATAAGCGTGAGGTCATCGAAAAGGATATTATCGACGAGATATTTGTGCGTTTCCCGAAAGGCAGTTCAACCTATCTTCCGCTGATGTTCGCTTATCACTGCGGTATGCGTCTTGGTGAAGCCTTTGCGATCACATGGGATAACGTGAACTTCGCTGACAGGACAGTCACGATCAACAAACAGCTTCAATGGGATTTAGAGAAGAAGTTCTGGTATCTGACTCCGCCGAAGTACAATTCAAGCAGAACGATAGATATAGATGAAACCATCGTGGAACTGCTGAAAGAATTGCAGGAAAAGCAGATACGGGCAAAGGAATACTACGCCGATGAATACTCACTGATATACTACGATGAGGAACTCGGCATCAACGAAAGCACAGGCAACGTGATTGACTTTGTAAACGTATATGAAAACGGCGGTTTTATTCAGCCGAGAACGATACAGCATACAAGTCAGGTCATACACAAGTTCTATCCTGCGTTCACATTCCATTCCCTGCGCCATACACACTGCACCCGTCTGCTCGAAGCTGGGCTTCCAATTAAATATGTGCAGGAGAGATTAGGTCACAAAAACATCAGCGTTACAATGGACATCTACAATCATCTGACACAGAGCCAGGCAGAACTGAGCAAGAGAGCGCTGGAAGATGTGTTCAAATAAACATAAAAGAGGATAGCACCTTTTCATGATGCTATCCTCAGTTTTTATGCCGTTGCGGTGAGCTTCTCCACATTCTTCGGATCGGAAAGGTCATAGCCTTCGTATTCGGACAGAAACTTCATCAGAGCTTCGTGCCGAACCTTATATGAGCCCAGTTTCAGAACAGGCAGCAGCCCCGTATTGATGAGCTGATAAACATAGGACGGATTTGTGTGAAGTATCTGCGATACCTCTTTGACTGTGTAAAGAACTTTCTCCATTCTTTTTCCTCCTTTATTTTTCTGAACATAAACAACTTGATAAAATGGCGTGTGCCTGTGTAAACGGCGCAAATACGCTGTTTTAAGCGTGTACCTATGCCGTGTAAAGTTTCTGACAGCGTGTGTGTTACACGCCGTTTCTGTGGTCACACGCCTGACCTACACGGCAGAAAGCTCGCAGTTACGGGCTTTACACGCCTACACGCCTTAATATGTACTCGACTTAAACTTTAACGCAATGCCCTTGAATCCTCGGACATGACTACTCCCACTCGGAATATTGAGATCATACTTGATATGATACGCCGCTTCATTCTGTCTGAGCCACGATACAAAAGTTTCACGTTTCAGGGCTGTGAGGGCGTTGTCCTCGCACCAATGATAATAACTGTCATACAGCACCGATGAAGCGACCCGCAGATTTTCACTGTACTGTACCCTATCCGTATCTTCCAGAAACTCCGTGATATTGCAGTTGTCCTGCATTGTTTCCATGACGTTCTGCCTTGCCCTTTCGGAGATCGTAAAGCGGTAATTGTTGGCAAGAAGTCTCAGCAGTCCGTCATACATCCAGCAGAATATCTTCTCTTTTTCCGCTATGAACTTCTCGGCGATATATGGGTCAATGATACGGCGTTCGGGCGGCGGCAGGGTGGTTAGGATAATCATTCGCCTTGAAAAGCCCTTGCTCTTGTCATACAGCGTTTTGGGACTGCCGTTGCCGAAGCACAATAGCCTTGTGTAAAGCAAGCCTGCTCGCTCTGCTTGCCTTTGGCTTCAACATCGATCGGCGTTTCTGCGGTGACGAGGTTCTTGATATATCCCGTGGACGAGAGCGCCTGCATCTGCATATCATCGTCCACCATAAGCAGGCGGTCTTTCAGATTGTAACGGAAAAAGCGGTCATTCTCAATGCGGTGGACATTCCCCGTCAGCATATTGTCCATAAATATCTCCCGAAGAACGATGCCGATGCGGCTCTTGCCCTCTCCGCCATGCCCGATGAGGAACATCATCTTCTGCCCTTTTGTGGACGGTATCAGCAGATAGCCGAGATACTCCTGCAAAGTGACCACATCTTCCGGTGTAAGCAGTTCCAACAGAAACGTCATGAACTGTTCGGGATAATAAGCACCGTTTCGGATATTCGGGTCATAGCAGATGTTCAGGCGGTTGGTGCAGAACTCCCTGTGAGGATAGAAATTGCCTTTGAGATCCAGCTTGCCGTTCTGAACATGGATAAAGTTCAGGTCGGGTGTCAGAGGCGCACTGTATGTATAGAGCCTGAGTGCGTCCATGATCTGCACGACCTTTTTTGAAAGCCCTATCCACACGCCCTGACGGAGCATACGATAGACCTCGTTGCCGAGAGCATTCTCGTCAACCAGTCCGTCATAGTCGAAGAACCGTCCTCCGATGCACTTCATGGGGTGCTTCTGCGTGAAAGCCCCACAGAATTTCAGCTCATTGACAGTAGTCTTGTCAAGCATCCAGTCGGGCAGCTCACGTTCCTGCTTTTTCTTTTCAGGTGAAGCGGTTACTTCAATATTCTCCCCATTCCTCGACACATCGTTTGTATTCTCGTTCAATCCTGTCTACCTCCGGTTTTATCTCTTTCTGTTGTTCTTTGTCATAGCGGTTAAATGATTCAAGCATATACTCAGCATAGCCGATATTCTGCAAAGCGTATACAAACCGCCTGTCCGTTTCATCATTGGGAGAAGTCGGCGCATAGCGCATTTTGTACTTGTCCAGCAAGGTAAAGTACCTCAGCAGAACATCATACATATGCTCCACCCTTGCTTTCTCTGCCTTACGCTCGGCGATCTCCCTGCGCCTGCGTGCCACTGCTTCCATATCGGGCGGCTTGTCCAAGTCCAGACCAAGGGTAAAATCACTGTTGATCTGCTTCACGGCTTCTATCGCCCTCAGCCCGAAAAGCTCCTGCACCAGCTTTATCACATCGCCGTGTGCCTGACATCCGAAGCAGTAATAATGGTCTGCATACAGCTTGCAGGACGGGTGACGCTCCCTGTGGAACGGGCAGAGCGCCATGTTTCCTCGGTGTACCTCTACACCGTAACTGCGAGCTGCCGTCGGCACATCGACAAGCTCTTTTATATCGTCGAAAATAGTCATTTCGTGACCTCCTGATACTTGAATTTGATATAGCTTTGTGCTATAATTATATTGGAATAATATCGAAAGGAGCTGCCGTATGAACTGTGACATCAAAACCGTGATCGCCATTCTGTATAAACAGCTCGTATCATCGTCTGTCAACACCTATCAGGCATTGGTGGATATGCTGTTCAAGTCCTATTTTAACGATCCGACCAGTCCGGAATATGATCGTTCAGAACCGTCAAAGCTGAATAAAGGCACTCGCACGTTATCCTCTAATATCACGGATTTTTATGTGCGAAAGGATAAGTCTGTTTTGCTCGGCGATATTAAAGGTATGCTGAAATATATCCTTGACAAGCCGCAGCTCCACGTTTCGTTCTTTGATCTTATCATCAATGATCCGCTTATTTCCAAGCCATATAAAAAGCAGTTTGCTTTGAATCATTCCCGTGAATACTCCGATGATGAGCATCTTGCTGAGGTGTTCTATACTGCCGTTACCATAGCTGCATACCGTCCTTATTATAAGGTTGATAAGTATTGGTATGCGGATTACTACTATGATACGAACAACAATTCGGACGGTTTGTTTTCCAAAGCTAAACCTAAAGCTCCGCCAAAATATTTTACCGGACGTGAGAAGGAGCTTGAAGAGCTGCACGCATTGATACAGTCCGATGGTAAAGTGTTTCTGACTGGCGTTGCAGGTGTCGGCAAGAGCGAGCTTGTCCGCACTTATGCGCAAAAGTATGCTTCGGAATATGCCCATATCGGATATTATAATTACAATGAATATCGTAACGGCATAGCCGATATGATTGCGAATGTTCTGCCGAATATGGCATTTATCCGCAGTGACATTGAAGCTCTCTATGAAGAAAACCTTGAACTTCTGTCGGCATTTGGAAAAAATCTCCTGCTTATCATCGACAACTATAATGTTCCTGCCGATCGTGACTCAAAACTGCCTGACCTTCTTGAATTGGAATGTGATGTTATTTTCATTTCCTATTCTCACTATGACGATGATTTTACGGTATATGACCTGACAGAGTTAAGGACATTCCGTGAATCATATGATCTGATAAAGCAGTTTTACCCGTTTGATGAGAATGATCCTGATGTGAAATTCAAAATGCACCGTCTTGCGTTGATAACAGATAAATATCCGTTTTCATTGGAGCTGTGTGCCCGTTCCATAAAAAGAGGAACCGACACGCCCGATACCTGTGCAGATGCCCTTGTAGGAGGAATCAAGAATATGAAAGCAAGAATCCCTGCTAATAAAGACCGTAAGCCTAAGACCGACACACACTATCGTCACATTGAAAGCCTGTTCAGAAAGGCAGACCTCACTGTTACCGATAAATATGTTCTGTCATATATGCGTTTCATGCCCGAATCGGGTGTTCCGAAAATGTTGTTTCAGAAATTGACAAGGCTTATTGATTTCACAGAGATAGACAAGCTGATCGACCTCGGCTTTATCCATGATAACTCTGACGGTACGATCTCCATAACCTCTATTGTGCGCAAGCTCGTTGAAGCCGATTATAAGATCAACCCCGAAGAAATGCTTGCGTTCGGTGAGACTTTGTTCTCTACGGATACAAGCGAAGCTCCCAAAGAAGTACTTTCTGAGATTGCTGATAGAATTTCACCCTTGAAATATCTAACAATGATCGAAAGTGATATTTTTGTTGCATATCATCTGCTGTTTCAGTTTTACTTCAAGATCGAAAGCAATTTCAGCACAGATATGGCTATGAGCTGCTTGGCTATGAACTATAACAAGAACATTTTCAAACACCGCCTGCTGTATCAGGCGGACAAGGCTCAGTTTTTTGAGCGTTTCAAGGACAGCGAAAACTTTGATCTTATCAAGCAGACTCTTGAAAAAACAGAGACCAATCCCCGCTGGCACGCTCATGAGGACGGCAAGGAGCCGCCCTCGGATCCGCTTATCAGATCATTCATTGTTTCAGAGGAAGATGATGCTGAGATTTTCGGCTTGAATGACGAATGATCAGATAAAATCAAACAATCTCAGCAGCACATCTATCACTACCGCAACAGGTGCGGCATAGTACAGAAGATCGCCAATCGTTCTGACGGTGCAGAAACGTTTTACTGACTTGCTGATCTCTTTTGAAGCCCAGTTTGCGGTTATTGTTAGCGTTTTCATGTACTTGATGTAGGCAATCATCTCCTTTTCCATATCATCACAGGTGTCGTAGAGATACTTCTGTACCTCTCTGAACGCCACTGTCTGCTCGTTTTTGAACTGATGATAGATGTTGTAAACGCTGTCAGCGACCTCTGTCCTGACGCTTTTTGCGTACTGCTCTTGCAGGCTCAGGTTCTGCATCTGATGTTCGGACAACCTTTGTATTTCGGCGCTTATAGCTGTCGAATAGTTCTTCAAAAGTTGGCACATCTTTAGCGTTGCCGTTACCAGAAGGAGAACCCTCTCGTCCCTCTGAGCGTCCACCGAGGATACTCCGATCTCCTCCGCCATTTCCCGAACTCTCGTTTCTATTGCGTTCAGTTCCGGAAGCGGTGTTTCCTGCTTGTGCGGTTTCTGAGATTCCATTACTGCTGCCCCCTGTCTCTGTGCCTTGCGTGATTGTTCGTACTCCCTGTGGATACGCTCCGCTTCTTTTATCATCTGTTCCCGTGTAAAGACCGCCGTTTGCTGTTTGGATTCTGTCTGCGGTTCTTGTACTGTCGGCTGTGAGGGCTTCGGCTCTGTCGGCTTCACGTCCTCGTTGATTCTTTCCAAGCTCATAGTTAATTCCTTTCACTGTGTATTTGTCACCCAGCTTACTGCCCCTGACCGAGACAAGTTTACCGCTTTTGTCGGTGAAATTCGGGTGACGGTAGGATATGGTGTTGCCCTTTACACGACACTCCACATGATAATGCTTCATGAGGGCGGCTACCACATCTTCTAAAGTCCTGTTGTTCGGGTCAGCACACTCGATACGAATGACCGCTCTCAGTTCATCCTTGAACGTCTCCTTGCCTTTGGCTTTCATCTGCTTTTCGGCAAAAGTTTCCTTATCGGGGCTGTCGTCAAGATCGTGATTATAATAATCTTTACGCATAGAGTGAGTAAGCCCACGTTTCTGGCATTGTTCGCCCAGGTACTCACACATATTATAAAGATCTCTCTCGTTGCGGCGGAACGCCTTCCCCGTGACGGTGTGGCAGTTTCCGACCAGAAAATGTGCGTGAGGATGGGGCTTGTCGATATGAACAGCGAACAGCACTTCGTAGCCCTGAAAAAACTTCTCAGCGAAGTCTTTCGCTATCCTGAAAACTTCTTCGTTGGTGAGTTTGTCCCTGTCATCCGGAGAGAATGAAATCGAGATTTGATAAGAAAGGTTCGCATTGCCCGAATTGCGCTTGCCGAACAGTTTTCTCGTCATCATAACATCTCTCGGAAAATTATCACGATCACAGTTAATGCCCCAATATAAGTTCGGGGCTGTTTTTATAACTCCGTCCTTGATCTGCTGAGGCAGCTTTCCCAAAATGTAGTGCGCTGTGCGCTCCACTGCCACTTTGGATTTGCAGGGGTTATAATTGACTTTCACATTGCCGAACATTATTTACTGCCCTTGATGCTGAACTTCGGGTCATTCAGAAAATCGGAGAGCTGCCCCATAACTCTGTCATTGGTCTTGCGTATCGCTTCGATCTCAGCACGGACACGATATTCCTGTCCGATGTTTGAGAAGTATGCAAGCTGATTGAGGTTTGTTCCGATCTTCCTGATCTCATGGACAATAGGTGCAATGCTTTCGTCTATGGAATATACACGCACCTCACTGTTGCGGATAGCCTGCATCAGATAGTCAGTCTTGCTCAGACCGCTTGCTTCATGCTTGGTGTTCCATAGCTGAAGCTCCTCGTCGGTCAGTTTCAGGCTGATCGAGTGATAGCGCCTGCGATTGGGCATAGTCGCTCCTTTCTCCGCCTGCGGCGGTCTTAGGGGAAGGTCTCGGAGGGGGAACGTCTCTGAGCTGGGAGACCAATGTGTCACTACATTGGTACTACCAGCCCGGCGCAATCCTACGACGGGCGTGGTCTTGTTCCTGCAAGACTTTCGATTTCCGTATCGAATTTAAGCCTCGCTCTCCTGAGCGTTAGGCGCTCGATCCTGCAAATTTCTCTGTGATATTTGCAGGATTTCTCTTTTCGCATAAAATGCTATCGGACATTTTTGCGATTTACCCTAAATTTTCCCACTATCTATTGGTTTGTTGCTGTTGTTGTAACACTCCGCTATGTATTCGGCGGTAAAGCTGTTTCAAGCAGTATCAACCGCCGATAAAATCGAAATCAATACCGGAATAATCGTCATTTTCGCTGCTGTCAGCGCTTCCCAAGCCCTCTGCGGCGCTCGGATTGCCGTCCCCGGCATATCCTCTTGTGTCCTCCGTTCCTACGGGGACAGCCTGCATAGGGTAGCCCCTGTTCAGGCTCAGCATCAGGCTTGCAAGAAACTTCGGCATTTCGGCAATAAACGCCTTGCCGACCTCGCTGACGATCTGCTCCACGAAACGCTCCTCACGCTGACGGGTCTCGAAATAGGGATCATCAGCAAGTTTCCCCATACGGTCGAAGTAGTCATTCACTGCCATGATCGCCGCCACGTTGGTGGACTTGATCTTGTCCTTATCGTAGTTATGGAGGTAGTCCCACGCCTTAGCGTGTTCGGGGTTCTTCATATTGAAGCGGAAGCAAGTCGTTCTTACACATTCTCTGTCCTTGCCCATATCACTTGCCCTCCTTCCTGAGCTGTGCGGCGGCGAAGAACTCATAGCCCTTAGCCGATGCACAAATATCCCCGATGATAGTAACTCTATCCTTATCATAGTTTCCGAAATTCTCGATGAGCTTTCCACCACCGCCCGTGATGTAAAGGCGCATCATCTTCGGGTCATATTCATACTTGCGGAGCAGAGCGAAAATATCCTCGGCATACTCGGAAATTGACTGACGGAGAACTTCTGCATATTTGCTGTCAATGTCAGCCTTGCCGTAGCGGATCATCGACTGGATAATGGTCTCGTCCACGGTTACGCCCAGCTTGTTCATCATCGCATTGGACGCAGCCTTGACGCACTGGTTCACGCCCATTTTCTCGGTATAGGTCTTGGTGTTGATGACACGTTTGTTGCTCACGAAGATGATGTTGACTGTTCCGTTGCCTATGTCAGCGATCATGCTCAGACCTGTCATCTCGTTCAGTTTCTCCACCACGGCTGCATAGCCCTGCGGATAAACATAACACCCGATGATGCGGACAGAGTAGAGCTTGTCCTCATACTTGAAGTCCACGCTCTCCCTCTGCAACATATACTGACGGAAGCTCTCACGCTGTCTGCCTACCCAGGTAATCGGCAATCCCACAGCGAGGTAAATCTTAGCTGATGTGATGCCCTCACGATTCAGCTCACGGGCGATCCCCATAAGCGTAAACAGGTAGTTGTCCTCGTCCTGCCACTTGTCGGCAAGATACTCCTTGTGTCCCTCACCGATCTGATAGTAGCTCCCCTCAAAGAAAAGAGTGTTCTTGGTGAAGGTAGGTGCGGCATCGAGCTTGTTGATGCCCGTGGGTGTGACCGTGTTGGCGGTCTTAATGTTGCCGTAGCCGTGGTCGATGCCTACAATAAGGAAGTCATTATAATGTTTCAAAATCTGTACCTCCGAAATATTCTTATTCAGCTTTCGGAATAGCGGTGCGCTGTCCTCCTGCTGTAATTTCAGTATAGCAGATTATTCGCAGCTTGTGGTTGGCAGGATGTTGGCAAGGTGTTGGCAAAAAAACAAGCTACAGTCATATATGAAATGAACTGTAGCTTGCTTTTAAAGTAATAAGAAAATAAAGCCGCCGAGTGTTTTTTCACTCAGCGGCTTTTGCGAGTAGTTTTGTGCTCGGATAAGCCATTATTTTCAATAAAAAGTTAAACTTTTGGCTTTGCTATTCTTTCTTTTGCTTTTTCGATAAACTTATCAATGTCTTTTTCACAAAGTGTATCTGTTGCGTACTCAAGCAGTTTTCCGATTTCCATATTAATATACCGAAATTCCTTCTGTTCTTTTACTAATACTTCCGTTGATTCACTGTTTGCAGCTTTTATTTGTGCATCGTTTTCGTCTATCTTTTGTTTCCAATATCCAATAATTTCAGCTTTTTCTTTTTCGCTATATAATTTAGCAGTAACAAATAGAAGGACTTTATCCCAAAAGTCTTCTTCATGGCTTTCGTAGTCTCTTAGCAACTGTGCCATTTCATACATACAGTTTCTTTTTCTTAAATACTGATCACTTACAATCAATATGGCAAAGTCTTGACTACGAATTGTTTTCATGAATTCAGATAAACTATCGCCAGTTACCAGATTAGTAGTGTCTCTTCGTATAATTGCAATT
This sequence comes from Ruminococcus sp. Phil11, assembly GCA_001940925.1. GTDB lineage: Bacteria > Bacillota > Clostridia > Oscillospirales > Ruminococcaceae > Firm-04. The sequence continues at coordinate 9,601 of MSGZ01000023.1, read as the reverse complement.
TCTTCAAGTTCAGCTTGCAACCTGTCTGCTATTTTGCTAGAATCGTCTGACCATGTGTATGATATAAAGACAGTTGGTTTATCTGCTCTCTCAAGTTTTAAATCTTCAATTATTTGCTTGATTCTTTCTTCATGTTCGTAATATCCATTAATAATAGAGGAAGACAATACATCCCTCATGAAATACAGTAAAAAATATCGGATCTTGATTAAGTCTTCGGATATCATCGGAGAGTCAATTGTTTTACAGCTTTCATAGCATCTTAAAAAATAATTAGCTATCACTTTCATTGCTGGAAAATCACTATCGCGTTTCATTATGAAATAGTTTCGGTTGTTACGATAAAATGACATCATAATATATATTTCTTGAATCGGAAAGCCCAACTTTACATCAGTAAGCAAAGAAAACCTATTGCTTGTCCACGATAAAAACAAGTTGAAGGTGGTATCAAATTCATAATTATGTGTCAAAATATTCTCTACCGTTTCCATAAGCCTTTCATCGTATTTTTGCTTTTTATGGAGTGGAGCGTAATCAATACAATCTGCAATATCACCATAGGTTATTGTTTCATGTTCAGAAGCCTGAATAATGAATCTGGAAACAATACTTTCAAATAACTCATCTAAAAAGCTCTCTTCAATGTCAATACTGTGGTTTTGACAGTATTTAAACCAATCAAGCTTTTGAAGAATTTCAGTTGAATTATCAGAAGAATTAACTTCATCTGAGTCTTCGGATTCAGCAAATGCTTTAGCTAAAGGATGTTCTTTATACCATATTTCAGATATATACTCATTAAAATTCATTTAATATTCTCCCATCATAGTTTCTGATAAAAATAACGTACCAAAAGCTACTTTTCTGAGTGCTTTTCTCACAGGTTCTTATAATACGCCTCAATCATTCGAGCCATTAAATGCCGACGCTTAGACAAAAAGTTCTCATAGTCATCAACAGTCATGTTGACGATTTCTGTAGGCAAAGCGTTTTCAGCAAGGTTTACGTCAAGAGAAGCCTTATCCATGATATTGCCGATTTCAGCATTGCCAGTGCCAAACTGATCCATAACGGTTTTGAAATAGACAGCAGGGGCATCATCACTAATTGCCTTGTTCACTTGCGTATCAAGATATGTGTAGTTTGCTACCTGATTATACCGTGATCTTGACGTGACACCATTTGACTTCAAATACGCTTTCGGGAAGATATGATGCACATCACCTGAGATGTCCAGAAGATCAGAGATCATTGTTCCGTGCATGAACAGAGAATTCTTGTTCATGTTGATCTGCGCAGCAAGAAATGTGTTGAAAGCCGGACTGTTTACAGAGGAAGTTTCAAGATTTTGAGGAAGGGTAACTTCCCAGAATGTGTCCGGAAGCACAGAACGTTCGATCTCACTGAAGAATGTGAGAAAGCCCTTTTCCTCAATATTTCGGATATCACGGCTCATAACAGTCTCAGGTGAACCGATATACCGTCCGGTCAGAGTTGAAAGGACAAACCATTTCTGAACATAACGCTTCACTTGATTTTTCGGGATCGATGCGTCATTAGACAACTTCAGAAACAGGTAATAGGCAAAATCAAGTGTCATCATTGAATTCAGGAGTTTACTGGATTTAAATCCCGCACCCTTGATTGCAAGAATAAACTGAGCAAAATGGTACTCATTGATAAAGGCTTGAATGCCCTCATCGAGCTTTTTGTAAGAATCCTCGACGATCTCTTCCTTGAATTCTCTTGTCTCAAAATCACGTCCTGAAAGCAAGCTGACCATGTCTGATAGTCTGCCTCTGCTAAAACTGTACATGAAAGCGACTCGCAGCATATCACCATAATCAGGATCGTATATGTCCTCATTATCTTTTGACAGCCATTTGATCTTCTGCGCATAAGGCGTGGCAGCAAATTCAGTATCCTTTTGCACCTGTGGGTAAAAATCAGGCTTAACAGCAAGATGGCAGAAATAGTCTACTACTTTGCGGAGGACATTGCCATTGTGTGCTGTGTCCGCTGCCATTTTCGACATAACAAAGTCGGATTGACTAAGCGGTGTTCCCTTTGAATTGATACGAATAAAGATCTCTGTTACTTCGTCAATGTCCAGAGTGTGATCCAGCTCGATGACACCTATCTGACGATTGGCAATGGCTTTGAGCTTGGTAAGTTCCTCGGAAACTTCGTCGAGATCTACACCCTCATTCAGCGCAGCATACTGATTTTCAAAAGCTCTCTGCTTGAAGTCTGGCTTGAAGATCACGGATATGTCAGGGATCCATTTCTTGTCCTTTAAGTGTGAAGCATCTTGTACCTCAAATCTTTTAGTAGGATCAGTTGCCAACGGGTTAAAGGCAATTTTAACTCTATCCCTGTTAAAATCCTCGTCAAGCACCTCCAGCCCGGAAATAGCAGCCATTAAAGCGGTGACTCTCTGCTGCCCATCGATCAGAACGTGCTTTCCCCCGGCGACTACACCATCCTTTGTTTTCACGTCCGGATTCTTCCATGTGATGATGTAGCCTGTAGGATAGCCATTATACAGTGAATCGATCAGATCTCGAACCTGACTGCGTTTCCAGACAAAAGGGCGTTGAATCTCCGGAATGACAAACTGACCTGCCTCAATCAGTCCAAGAATGGCACTGACCGAGTATTGCATCAGTGTGAATTTTTCTCCAATCATAGCTTGTCTCCTTAATAATATTCTTCGATATAGCTGTACGCCTTATTAAACACATCATTATCGTGGATCTTGTACTTGTTCCAGATCACACTGCGCAGAGCTTTCTTGACTTCCTTCTGCCCCGCAGTTGTATTCTGCCAACCGTCAAAGCGAACGACCTTAACGATGCTGTCAATATCCGCTACGATGCGTTCAACAATGATAGGCGTTTTGTCATTTCTGAGTCCATTGAAAAGCTCTGTTAGAGCCGCCTTGCCCTTGTCAATCTCCTGCTCCGGCACGACTTCCTTCTCCGCCTGCCGAGCCTCTCTTGCGAGTACGAGCAAACGTCTCAGGAATTCTACGCTGGCGATAAGACCACGTTCGTGACGATCTCGCAGCTCCTCCAATTTTTCACCCAGCTTGATGAACTTCGGATCTTTGCTATGCGCCTGAATACGGGCAACGAGGTCGATCTCCACCTTCATCGTGGTTTTCTTGATGTCCTTCTGCTTTTCGATGTACTCATCGATCAGCTCCGCATCAAGCTCCAGAATATCCTCATCTTCATGGACAGCACCGACGATCAAGTTTTCATGAACAAGCTCCATCGTTTTTGCGCCAAGAGCCGCCCATACCAGACCTCCGATCTCAGTCGTGGGCTTGACAGACTCATATACACGAGTCAACCACTGATAGTCATACTTGTACGGTGCGAGGAATGGGTCTGGGGACAAAGAATTCCATACTCTGTTCAAGACACGATAGTCTGCACCGAACTTGTCCTTGTCCTCATTCGTAGGAATACACTCCTGCGCTGCCATCAAGCCCTCCCAGCCTTCAACAGTCCTGTCTACGCCTACGAAGTATTCCAAGCACTTCGTCATCAATTCAGGAAATTTCTGCTTGACTTCTTCGATGTTCGTGATGACCTTCTTCATGCCCGCTTCATCGAATTCAAGCGCTTTTGCTACATTATCGAAGATGCCGATGTAATCCACGATCAGACCATAGGTCTTTCCCTCGTCGTAGGTTCTGTTCGTGCGGCAGATCGCCTGCAAAAGGTTGTGATCCTTCATAGGCTTGTCCAGATACATGACCTGAAGGATCGGTGCATCAAAGCCTGTGAGCAGTTTAGCTGTTACGATCACGATCTTCAACGGGCTGTGCGGATCACGGAAGAAGTCCAGCAGCTTTGCTTCTTCATCACGGCTGCGGCGGTATGCTTTATAACGGTCACTCTTATCATTGTTGGTGTCCATGACGATCGTAGTCGCATCCTCGCCGAGCAGTTTATCAAGTTCTGCCTTATACAACAGGCAGCATTCACGGTCAAAAACGACAAGCTGTGCCTTATACCCATTCGGCTCGATCTTCTCCCGATAGTGCTTTGCGATATGTTCGCAGACCTTCCGGATACGGTCTGTATCATACATGATCGCCTTCATATTGACACGTCTGGACAGCTCCGTGCGCTGTTCTTCAGACATGGTACCCGTCAGGGCATCAAATTCGGCATCCAGCTTCTCTCGGTCAACATGGAGATCGACCGGAACAGGCTCAAAGTGCAGCGGAAGTGTAGCGTGGTCACGGATAGAGTCAGAGAACGAATACTTGCTCATGTAGCCGCTTTTATCTTCGATTGCACCGAAGGTCTTGAATGTGTTTTTATCCAAGCGATTGATCGGTGTACCGGTCAGACCAAAGAAAAATGCATTCGGAAGCGCAAGACGCATCTTCTCGCCGAGGTTTCCTTCCTGTGTACGGTGCGCCTCGTCTACCATGACAACGATGTTGTCTCGGTCGTTCAGCTCCTCCTCTACATCACCAAAGCGGAAGATCGTGGTGATGGCAATTTTTCTGGTGTCCTGCTGGAAGAATTTGATGAGGTCGTCCTTTGTAGCGATACCGACAAGATTTGGAATATCTGAGGCATTGAATGTTGCTGTCATCTGCGTTTCAAGGTCGATACGGTCGTCGATGATAACGACGGTAGGGTTCTTCAGCTCCGGTATCATGCGGAGCTTCTGCGCTGCGAACACCATGAGAAGTGACTTACCGGAGCCTTGAAAATGCCAGATCAAGCCCTTTTTCGGGTATCCGGCTTTCACACGCTCCACGATCAGATTTGCCCCCTCATACTGCTGATAGCGGCAAATGATCTTGTATTTTCGATATTTCTTATCTGTAGCAAACAGCGTGAAGAATTGGAAAATGTCCATAATCTTCCACGGTTGCATCATATCTGCAATACTGATCTTGACATCGGACAGCGTTCCTTCAACCTTGTGGTCAGGTGTGTGCCACGGTCCCCACATATTGATAGGCATCCCGACAGAGCCGTAGCGGAACATCTTACCCTCGGTCGCAAAGTTGAATATATTTGTTACGAACATCGGCGCAACGCTCTTCTCATAGTTTGCGATGTCGCTTGCACCATCAAGCCATGTGACAGAGCTGCGGACGGGTGTTTTCAGTTCGCCAATGGCGATAGGAAAGCCGTTGATGAGCAGCACGATATCAAAGCGGTGACCGCCCTCCTGCATCGGATAGACCCACTGATTCGTTACAACATACTCGTTCAGGGCGAGGTTTTCCTTTGTCATAGTGCCAAAGAAGCGTATCGGGATCATTCTTCCGTCTTTTCCGAAAGGATAGGAATTCTCCTCAAAGATCAGCTTCTTGAAGATCTCATTCTGTGTGATGAGGTTGTGCGGCTGCACGGACAAGATCAGAGTGCGCAGTTTGTAAATGACAGTATCTGCCCTTGACGGAACTTCTGCAATCTCAGGATTCAGGCGAATCAGTGCATCACGCACCATCGATTCGACCATAACGTCCGAATAGTGCCTCGGCAGCTTTTCAGCTTCGATATACTTCCAGCCGTTAGCTTGGAGCGTGGCTAAGACCATCTGCTCTATCGTGTTATCTTCATTAAACATATTGGGAACCTCCCATCATTATTCAGCGATATACATATCAATAAGTTTCTTTTCATATTCATCAAAATGAATCTTATTCTTTATGCTTTTAAAGAATTCTTTTTGTTCAGTTAAAGTATCGCCTTTAACGTCGTATTTTTCTATTTTACGGACAGTAATTATTGGAACTCCATTTTCAATCATATCAACACCAAGTAATGTTGTTGCACCTACTTCAAAATATCTGATGATTCTGCTTAGATCAAGAGGTGTGTCAAATGGTTCTTCAATCAGTTCAAATGCTCGATTGATTAAGGACTCAAACAAGCTGATAATTCGTGGTAATTGATATTCAATCGTATCTTTGACATTCTTAAACACTCTTCGATATGTTTCATTAACAAACTTGTTGACATCTTCTCCAGCATATTTGTCAAAGGAGTAATTCAGCACTCCTAAATATCCGTTTGCTGCATAATTTTGGGCAAAATACTTTATAGCATCTATCTGATTTGGATTGATTTCACCGACTTCTGCCCAGATTTGAAGGATTGTTTGAAAATAACCTTGTTTTATAAAATTGGCTATTGATACACTTTCAATATTACGGAATTTTTTGATTTTCATAATTATTTTTTTCAAAATTCTTTCCTGTTTTACTCGTTCGATCAGTCTGTTCTGAATAAAAACCGAATCTGGAAGTAAATCTCGGTCAAGCGAAAGTCCATTTTTTAATTGACGGTTTCGTGGAGATAAATCTTTTTCAGCTATATTTTCCAAATCGATCTTGTCAAGTATTACGTCTGAGCTAAATGGTTTAAAATCTAAAGATATATTAGCAGCTTTTTCAATAATTAAGCATTGTTTATCTAAATATACGATGTTTCCAACAAAATGACGTAAATACCTACCAGCTCTGCCGTTAATGTTAAGTAAAAGAAACCTTTTGCCTGCTTCATTTTCTCCGGACGGATTATTATATAAAATAATAGTCTTTGCATTGGTATTAACACCTTCAACTATTGTAGAAGTACAGAATAAGAGAGGCATTCTATTGCTGTTGAAAAGAGTCATTACTTCACGTTGAAAGTATTTCGGAAACTTGCCATTATGTATTCCTATTCCTCGCTTTAGAGCATAAAGGAAATCCCATTCGTCTATAGAATTTTTAGTGCCATTACTAAATCTGCAATTATAATTGTGCTCAATATGATCGATAAAAATAGATATATCCTTATCTTGAACAATACACTTGTCTTCGCAATACTGACGAGCGTATTTCTCAGTATATCCTGGATACAAACAATAAACTAAGGCAGGTTCATCGGCAGTTATACTGAGTTGTTGTGTAAGGAATCTTAATTTATCTATCTTTTGACTTGCTGGAGTTGTTATAACATCCTCACCAGTAACTGAAGAAACTGATTTGAGCTTTTTCCCATGATAATCGATTCTGTTTTTTAAAGTTGGTTCAAAACTTACTTCAATCGTTTTGATTTGATACTTTTCAATGAATTGTTTCAACCCGGATTTTGCGCTTTTAAAGCTTATAAAAGGTCCTGCAATATAACACTCGGGCTGTTTTTCCATTAATAGATATAATGCTAAACGAAAAGCGACTGCTCGATGTTCCTTACTACTATTTGAACTTCTTTTAGATGTAGTATTATCTCCGATGTCTATCGTTGACGAAACATTCTCTTCATCTGATGAGGCAATATCCTCGTCTATTTTATACACTTCATCAAAAAAGATAAAATCGGGTTCTATTTCTTCTCTAAGAGCTAATAGACGCAAAACACGTTCTGGCGTAAGTATAAAAACATTCTTTTCGGTTAATTCCAGATCACGATATACAGAAGTGTAGATTGAATATGCCATCTGTTTGTCTTTGAAAAACTCTCTTAAATCCTGAGATACCTCCATAAGAAGAGCTACCGTTGGTAACACAATTACTATATTGCTGTACCTCTCATAATTCGAGAATAAAATTTCTTTTAAAAGGAAAGTTTTGCCAAATGATGTTGGAGCACTCAAAAAAAGCCTATGATTGTTTTCAACAAACGTATCCATTACTTCTTTTTGATATCTATCAAGTACCGCTCCCGAATTAGTTTTATAGTAATTAGATATAGTTTCATCTTTCCAGAGGTCAATACCTTCGTAGTAGAAATCATTTATATTAAAACGGTTCTGTCGATTATATCCAAAGGATCTTAATCTTGTTGCAGCAGAGTAAAGAATAAAATCTAAGTAACCAAGATATTTATCAGGAATAATGTCTTTTTTTCGTTGATCTGATAAATAACAAATCAGGTCTTTCATCCTTAACATAGCCGAAATATCTATTTCAGAGCGATTAGTTAGGGAGAGTAATTCTTTAATCAGTGTTTTTATATCGTTACTCTTGCTCACTCTTCTCACCCTTTCTTATTGATAAAAAGCGATTACGAAGGTCTTTGATATCACGTACAGGAAAAACAAGAAACATTACTTCAACATTAAGATTTTCTTTGTTTTCAAAAGTAAAGTCTTTAAAGGCTTTTGAGCACTTCGCTTTTATTGTTTCTAATAAGATTTCTTCATCAGAATAGCATTCTTCCTCAGCCATAATTAAGCATGGTAGCCTTATAATTATACCATTTGAGTTAAAGTACTCGATTATTTTTTGCTGTAATAAAGCTTCATCAGTACTGTAATCCAATTGCAAATCATTTATATCATCTATTATTTTTTCTAATTCTTTAGAGCGATCTGATGCTGCTCTCATTATACGAGCCATCAAAAGCATAGAATCAGAAAAGTAAGTTTTTAGGATACTTTTGTTTATATCTTCTTTAATGCTTTTTAAACAATATTCCCATGTACCGGTTTTAACTTGTCCTGCCCACATATACTTTACGTCATTTGAAATAGAGAATACAAGCCCATCGTATCCTTTTATCTCCTTGCCTTTTCTCTTTTTGTCCAGATTCTTTCGAGGAACATACTCAACATATTTTACTCTGGAATACAGCATTTCGATATCATCAAAAAATGTTTTTATAAAGCAATCAAGAGTTAATTCGCCCATTAACCCATCTGTAAGTTTTTCTGTCTTAGGAAAACTTGGGTTATTATATGCAGCTATTGCCGCTTTATATAAATCGTCCAATCTATGCTTTTCATAGTCTTTTTCAATTTCATTCTTTTCAAAGGCATAGAATACAATACTATTAAAAATCAAATCTATAAAGTTCTTTTCAAAATCCGAATCAAATACATGATGATATGGAAAATAGCGATAATTGTCTGAGTATGGAGTATATTCTACAATCATAGGTTTCAATTTATCACCGATCAAAGAGTGGTAAATCTCGACAGCATTCATTGGCTTATACTCCTTTCATTACTGATAAAACTAATCAAATCTATTAATCCAATAATCGTTCTGTAGCCATTATATTTTGATTTATCGGTCTGTTGGATAAAGGCAGTAAATTGTTCTTGAAGTTCAATAGGCGGAACAATGACAACTAATCTTTTGAGTTTTTGCATGGAAATATTATACATTGATCCACTTGTTCCAGTAGCACTTTCTGATAATACTTGCCTTACTGATGGCATACTCAGAACCGCTTTTAGAAAAACAGTTCTTACTTCTTTTGTAGGCATTATCTTCCATAGTTTATCCGGCAATAACAAGTCTGGATAGTCTTTTTCGATAAGCGCAGTCGCACCTACATATTCTCTTGTGTTTGCACGACTGAACAAAAGGTCACCAGCTTGTGGGTATATATTTTTTGAAATCTTTGTGTCGGCATTCAGTACTTTATATTCATCTTCCTTAAAATATCCATATGTTACGGCGCTTACCTTTAGGACAGCTTTTTCGCCAGCATTTTTCAAACGGGCTTCGCCGTTCAAGCATTCTCCAGCTATAATATCTGTCGTTATTTCAGCTATGCTCTTTTCGGCCCATCCTTTTTTACTTGACAACGGATCACCAAACATCTCGATAAATTGAGAT
>MSGZ01000022.1 GCA_001940925.1 Ruminococcus sp. Phil11 | reverse complement strand
TGATGGAATTGGCAGACGTGACGGACTCAAAATCCGTTGGTAGCAATACCGTGCGGGTTCGACCCCCGCCGCCGGCATTCAAAATTTGTAGCCGCAGGTTCCCGACTGAGAGCCTGCGGCTTTTTCTTGACAATGAAAGCAGCTCAGAGAGAGAATCTGAGCTGCTTTTCTGTATCCATCCTGATGTTATATTGTTTTTCCAAGCTTATACGCAAGCTGTGGGTATTCCGAACTTTCTGTCATTCCGACAGTTCCACAGCCGTATCCGAGAATACTTCCGCAATCATTGAAATGCAGATACCGCACAAGTGTCTTATAGTGCGTTTCAAGTGCTTCAAATGTCCAGGAATCTGCATTCCACGCAGCAGAAATAAGCACCGACTTCATCTGCTTGCCTGTCAGACTTGCGTTGAACGCACAAAAACGGTCAATCACTGTTTTGATCTGCGCCGAAAATCCGTAATAATACAGCGGAGTAACAAACACGATCATGTCACTGTCAAGGATACTTTGACGAATAGATGTCATATCATCACGCTGAACGCAAGTACCTTCATAACCGCAGGCAACGCAGCCTGTACACGGCTTCACATTTGCCTTGTACACATCAATTTCGGTTATGGTATGACCGCTTTCCTTTGCGCCGCGGATAAACGCATCAGCAAGCAGATTTGAAGAACCGTGCGTATTACCGCTGCTTTTGAGAACGACAATTTTCATACAGACCGCGCCTTCCTTTATTTCAGCTTGCCGTATTCAGAATCAGAAACAGCCTCACACCATTCTGTACTGCTGTCCTCACCCTGAATCTCGACTGCAAGATGTGCGAACCAACTGTCCTTTGCAGCGCCGTGCCAGTGCTTGACTTCAGCAGGGATATTGACAATATCGCCCGGATTCAGTTCTCTTGGCTCTTTTCCGTATTCCTGATACCAGCCGCGACCGCCGATGCAAATCAGCATCTGACCGCCGCCGCTTTTTGCGTGGTGGATATGCCAGTTGTTCCGGCAGGCAGGTTCAAAGGTCACGTTGTAGATCGGTATCTGCTCGGTAGAAACAGGCGCAAGATAGCTTTGTCCTGCAAAGTAATCACCGTAAGGATTCGGTTCGCCTATGGGGAACATGATCTCGCTCTGAAATCTTTCCTTATCGGAAACGGCAGAATCATTTTCCGCATAGATTTCTTTTGCAATGTTGAATACCGCCCAGGCGTGCGGCCAGCCTGCATAGAAAGCCGTGTGCGTAATGACTGCTGCCATTTCTCTCTGCGATACGCCGTGATTCTTTGCATTCTGAATGTGGTAGCGGATAGAATTGTCCGTCACACCCTGCGACATAAGCGCGACAACTGTAAGGATACTGCGTGTTTTTAGATCAATATCCATATTATTCCAGTTCTCACCGAACAGAATATCATCGTTGAAGTGTGCAAAGTCGGGAGCGAACGCTCCGAGCTGGTCTCTGCCTGCTGTCTGTATGATCTTTTCAGCCATTGCGGCACCTACTTTCTTATGAATTGCTCGTCCTTGTCGGGCACACCGTCCTCATCGCTGACATATCGCTCCACCGTCATGTGAAGATCGCATTTGTCCCGAAGCTCAGCGATCTTCTGCATCAGCGGCGATGCATGGTGACGGTCGATTGCCGACTGATCTGTCCATTCGTCAATCAGGAGAACAGTTTCCGGATCGTCAAAAGAAAGATAATACTCGTACCGCAGATTACCGTTCTCTTTGCGTATTGCTTCAACTGTTCCGCTTTTGGTCATTTCCTCTGCAAATGCTCTCGCAGAGCCGTCTTTGCCTGTGTATCTGAGATTTACAATAATGCTCATAACAAGCCTCGCTTCAAAGCCATTTCTCAATAACAGCTTTTGATGTCTTTACGGAACTGCCCTTGATCGCAAGTCCCTTTGTATCGACATTTGCGCCCTTGCAAATCTTCTTTACATCTGAAACCATACTGCCAAGCCCTGAACCTTCGTGAGTACTGATAACTCTGACGGTCTTTCCGCTGAAATCGAGCCCTTCTAATGCTGTCTTCACTTCGGGCGCATACGTTCCCCAATAGATTGGGCTCATGATGAATAACGTATCATAGGCGGAAATATCATTCAGCTTCTCCTTGATGGGAGCATTACCAATACGCTGCTTTGCTTCCTCGATACAAGTTTTGTAGTCTGCCGCATACGGCACGGCAGGCTCGACCTTGAACATATCCGCTCCGGTCAGCTCCTGCACAAACTCTGCGGCAATCTCCGTGTTGCCTTTATCAATATAGCCGACAGCATAGTTTTCATCGGCTCTGCTGAAATAGATGACCAGTGTTTTCATCGTCAGTTCCTCCTTATTTCAGATATTCCCTGTAAAATGCTTCGATCTTATCAAACGGAATCGCGTCCTTTCCGCCGCCGTCATAGAGGTCTGTGTGAACGCAGTCCGGAATAATCAAAAGCTCTTTGTTGGCGGTATACTTGCTGTCTTTCGTCATAGCAGCATAAGCATCCTTTGAAAAATAGCAGGAGTGCGCCTTTTCGCCGTGAACGATCAGCACCGCACTTCTGATCTCATTGGAATAGGTATTGATCGGCTGATTCATGAACGACATACAGCCGATGACATTCCAGCCGCCGTTGGAGTTGAGCGAACGAGGGTGATAGCCGCGCTCAGTTTTGTAGTAGCTGTGGTAATCCTTTACAAAGAAAGGCGCATCGTCCGGCAGAGGATCAATCACACCGCCGCCGAGAACATATTCGCCCGACTTATAATCGGCAGTACGCTGCGCATTGAGAGTGGCTTTCTTCTCATAGCGCTTTTCCTCGCTGTCTTCGGAATCAAAATAGCCGTTTGCGTTGACACGCGCCATATCATACATCGTAACAGCGACAGTCGCCTTGATACGGGTATCAAGCGCCGCCGCGTTGATTGAAAGTCCTCCCCATCCGCAGATACCGCAGATGCCTATCTTATCAGCATCCACATTTTCCTGCACGGACAGAAAATCGACAGCCGCCTGAAAGTCCTCGGTGTTGATGTCGGGAGAAGCCATATATCTCGGCTGACCGCCGCTTTCGCCTGTGAACGAGGGGTCAAATGCGATCGTCAGGAAACCACGTTCTGCAAGCGTCTGCGCATACAGACCGCTGCACTGCTCCTTGACTGCGCCGAACGGTCCGCAGACAGCGATTGCCGGAAGTTTACCCTCTGTATTTTTCGGGATATACAGATCAGCAGCAAGCGTGATGCCGTAGCGGTTACGGAAGGTCACTTTCTTGTGATCTACCTTGTCGGACTTCGGAAAGGTCTTGTCCCATTCCTGCGTGAGTGTCAGAATTTCGTTATTCATAGCGATACCTCCGTTTTAATATGATAGTGTTACGGTGATATTTCCCTCACCGAACAGCTTTGCAAGTTCTTCTCCTGTGATATTGTCGATATGTCCGAGTTTTGTATAGCTCCATGAATTTGAGTTATAGAAGATCGTCATCTGATTGCCCTGATAGAGCATAATATCGCCTGCTTCGGTCACGATGCTCTCATCTGTTTTGGTAAGCGACCACGGCAGCTTGCCGACCTTTTCAAATCCGCCGTATTCGTTCAGGGTAACGGTCACCGGCTCTGCTTTCAGCTTCTCTGCAAGCTCTTTTGCGGCGGTGCTGTCGGCAAGTGTTGCGGTAAGCTCTGTACCGTTGACGGATATTTTCAGCTTGTTATCGGATTTTTCATTATTCAGCGGAAGTGTGTCATACCACGCTTTTACATCATCCTTTGTGGCACTCGCAGGAAAGCGTCTGCCTGCAAGCTGATTCCCGATTAGCACTAGTTCTTTGATATTCTTCTCGCTTGTTCCGATGCCGCTGCTGCCCGATGTGCAGAACGGGATAACAGTCTTATCCGAGAAATCATAGCTTTCAAGGAAAGTGTCAATGATTCGCGGCTCCTGTCCCCACCAGATCGGATAGCCGAGGAAAATCGTATCATAGCTGTCGATTGATGCAATCGGGTTAGCGATCTCGGGACGCACTGTTTTATCGTTCTGCTCTTTATTTGCACGGCAGTTGTCGTCCTGATATTTGATATCTGCATCGGTATACGGCACAGCCGCTTCGATCACATAACTGTCTGCGTCCGTCAGCCCGATCAGGTATTGCGCGATTTTCTCGGTGTTGCCCGTGCGCGAAAAGTAAATGACCAGTGTATCAGAATCATTTACCGGCAGCAGTTCCCGCTTCATCAGTGTCAGATCAACCGCATTCCAGTTGCCATCACTGTTCATATCATAAGGTTTTCCTGTCAGATCATCCACGGCAGGTTTTGTCAGCAGAAAGTCCTGCAAATTGCGGATATCCTGCAACGTATAGGAATATGGGGAAGACAGATCGGCATTCTCTGCCGCAGAAGCGACTGCACGATTTGTCTCCGAGAGTGAAACAGCAGAAACCTCATTGGAAAACATACTGTTTGCTGCCGCCGTGCCGCAGGATGTAAAGCCGAAGAGCGCAGTGCCTGTCAACAATAAAGAAAACAATTTCATGACATACCTCCGTGTTCCGTGCACCAGATCAGGTTGTCCAGTTTGTCAAGCACAGCCTGTTTCTCATGAATACTGTCAAGCAGAGATTTCCGCGTTTTGCGCAGGATACGCACCTTTTCAGCACAGCAGCAGTTGTTCTCGCAGCGTTTGAGAAACGCCTTTACCTCATCCTCCGTCATTCCGGAGCTTTTCAGCAGCCCTGCAAGCTCCTGATCGGTTATTTTAGGAATCGTCACTTTCATATCGTCACCTCTGTAAAAAGAAATGAGTACAGGTTTTGTGTCCTGTACTCATTATAGCATATATTTCTCAATATGTAAAATGCTTATATCTTATACTTCAGTATGCTCAGAATGTATACTTTTGATATATTCGAGAAACTTACCCGCCGCACCTGCATACGGACTCAGCTTCTTCCACGCAAGCACTGAGGTCATGGAAAGCTCCGGTTTCAGCGGACGGAACGCAAAGCGTGCGGGATCGAACATATCCACAGCACCCTCTACGCACAGAACGCAGGCGATGCCACGTTCTGCAAGCGGTGCGGCATTGTCGATCAGATTCATGGTGGCAACGACATCAAGCTCCGAAACAGGATATTTCAGCCATTCTTCAATCTCACCGCGCAGGGCGGTACGGCTCGTTACGACAAGCGGAAGATCTCTTAACTGTTGGCGAGTTATAGCCTTTTCGGACGCAAACGGATGATTCGCAGGAAAAAGAACGCCCCACACTTCCTTTGTCGGCAGACGCAGATAGTCAAACTTCTCTATATCAACAGGCTCTAACAGAAACCCGAAGTCAAGCAGACCGTGTTCCAGCATTTCCTTGATACGGTCGGCAGTACCGGTTATGATCTCAAAGCTCACAAGCGGATAGCGTTCACGGAAATGCTCGATCAGCTCAGGCAGGACGCTTGCGGCTTTCAGTCCGCCGCTGCCGACGGAGATCACTCCGCTGATTTCCTCCTGTTCACGGAATTCGCTGTCTATCTTTTTCATCAGTGACACGACTTCCTCTGCGCGTCTGCGAAGCATCACGCCCGAATCTGTCAGCGTGAGCCGCTTGCCCCTGATAAACAGTGTGGTGTGAAGCTCGTCTTCAAGCTCCTTCATTTGACGGCTGAGTGTCGGCTGTGTCACATGAAGCACCTCAGCAGCTCGTGATATGTTCTCCTCACGAACAACTGTGAGGAAGTATTCCAGTAAGCGCAGTTCCATTTGTTCGCCCCCCCTTGTAAAGGTATATGTTATTATACCATATCACAGGTGAAAGGTCAATCGACAGAAAAAGCCCTCATTGCTGAGCGCTTCTCTTACATCTACTTTGAATCAGGCAGAATCAAAGTGTATAACTGACATTTTGTGCATTAAGCGCATGAAACGCCCTTCTTTTTATGCACATCTCCAAAACTGTAATATACACATTGACAACTTGCGGTTTGTGTGATATACTAAGCTTAGAAAGTTGAAACAAGCATTGTTACAACTTAACATAGACGAACTTTCATATTATCCTTTAGGAGGTATTCGTGCAGATTACAAGTAAATTTACAGCAGCAGTGCATATCCTCACCTGTATCGAGATTTTCGGCGGTGAGATGAGAGTGACAAGCGATTTCCTTTCTGGCAGTACAGGCGTGAATGCGGTGATCGTCCGCAATGTCCTCGGACAGCTCCGCACGGCAGGGATCGTTGAAACCCGCCAGGGCAGCGGCGGCGCACATCTTGCCAAACCCGCAGGCGAGATCACGCTGTATGATGTATACAGAGCTGTAGAATGCACGGACGATGACGGACTCTTTCGCTTCCATGAGAACCCCAATGCGAAATGCCCCGTGGGACGGAATATCCATAAGGTCATGGACGGCAGACTTGAAGCGGCTCAGGCAGCTCTTGAAAATGAGCTGAAAAAGACTACGCTTGCCGAGATCGTTGCCGATACCAAGAAGATTATCAAAGAAGAATAAATATAAGAGTGTGCTGAAAATATCGGCACACTCTTTCCATAGAGGGTGAGATAATGATAATAAACACAGGAATGCGCACGGATATTCCGGCATTTTATTCACAGTGGTTCATGAACAGGATACGGGCAGGCTTTGTGCTGGTGAGGAATCCTTACCGTCCGGATTGGATCACTCGCTATGATCTGAATCCCGATGTCGTGGACTGCCTTGCCTTCTGCACAAAGAACCCCGAACCTATGCTGAAATACCTTGACGAACTGAAAGCCTATCATCAATATTGGTTCGTTACAATAACTCCCTACGACAGAGAAATTGAGCCGAATGTGCCGCCGAAAGAAAAGGTCATGCAGGACTTCATCACGCTTTCGGAAAAGCTCGGCGAGAACTGCGTCGGCTGGCGGTATGATCCGATATTCATTGACAGCACCTACACTCTTGAAAGGCATTTAAGCGATTTTGAGCAGATGTGCAGAACGTTATCGGGCTATACCAAGGTTTGTGTTATCAGTTTCATTGACCTCTACGAAAAAGTTAAGCGAAACTTCCCGCAGGCTCGAACAGTCGTACAGCAGGAGCGCATCATCATTGGAAAGACCTTTGCTGAAATCGGCAACAAGTACGGTATCGTGATAAAAGCCTGTGCTGAGGGTACGGAGCTTGCACCTTATGGTGTGGATTGCAGCGGCTGTATGACACAACAGACCTTTGAAACAGCTGTCGGCAGTAGCCTTATTATTCCAAAAAAGAAGTCTCAAAGAGCAGAGTGTGCCTGCGTTCTCGGAACGGACATCGGTACATACGACACCTGCGGACACCTCTGCCGATACTGCTACGCAAATTACAACCACGAAAATGTATGGCGAAATATGAGACTTCATAACCCGGATTCTCCGTTTCTTATCGGTGAATTGCAGGATGGTGAGGTCATTCATCAAGCAAAACAGGCCAGTTGGTTCGATGGTCAGCTCACATTATTGTAAGGCGGTGATATTATGAGCAAGCTCGATTTTCTGATAAACTATCTTCTTTCTGAAAGAAAAGATACAGAGGGTATCCGTATTCCCGATGATAATGCCGATAAGTTCCGTCTTTACAGAAGCCTTGTGAATATCCGTCCTGCGGTGAAAGCAGATGACAGCTTTCTGCAGGCGGAAGACGAGTATCTCACGGCACTGACCGAAAGCAAGGGCATCACCGATATTGCGGACTTAACGCCCGTTGAGGACGGCATTTATCTTTGGCAGGGCGATATTACCACGCTCAGATGCGGCGCGATCGTCAACGCTGCAAATTCGGGAATGACGGGCTGCTGGCAGCCGTGTCACAGCTGTATCGACAACTGCATCCACACCTTTGCGGGCGTTCGGCTCCGGTACGAATGCGGTCTGCTTATGAAAAAGCAGGGACATGAAGAACCGACCGGACAGGCAAAGATCACAAAAGCCTACAATCTGCCTTGCGGCTATGTGATTCACACCGTCGGGCCGATCGTGCAGGGACGGCTCAATGAGGAGCATTGCAGGCTGCTTGAAAGCTCCTACAAAAGCTGTCTTGATGTTGCCGTGCAGAACGGCATCGGCAGTATTGCATTCTGCTGTATCTCCACAGGAGTATTCGGTTTTCCGCAGAAAGAAGCAGCGGAGATCGCTGTCCGCACAGTAAGAGAATATCGTCAGAAACACGATATACAGGTCATTTTCAACGTGTTCAGGGAGGACGATTATGAGATATACAAAGGATTACTCGGCGGAAATTGAAAGCCTGAGAAAAGAAATCAATACCGCCGATGCTATCATAATTGGTGCGGGCGCAGGGCTTTCCACTGCGGCAGGCTTCACCTATTCGGGAGAGCGTTTGCAGAAATACTTTGCCGATTTCGTAGATAAATACGGTTTCAAGGATATGTATTCGGGCGGCTTCTATCCGTTCCCGACGCTCGAAGAACAGTGGGCATACTGGTCACGCTACATCTACATCAACCGCTATATGGACGCCCCAAACGACACTTACAAGCGGCTGTTTGAGCTTGTGAAGGACAAGGACTATTTCGTGCTGACCACGAACGTCGATCATCAGTTCCAGAAGGCAGGCTTTGACAAGTGCCGGCTGTTTTACACGCAGGGTGATTACGGGCTTTGGCAGTGCAGTGAACCGTGTCACCAAAAGACTTATGACAATGAAGAAACGGTCAGGGCGATGTATGAACAGCAGAAGAATATGCGTATTCCCGCCGAGCTGATACCGCACTGCACCGTCTGCGGCAAGCCCATGAGCATGAACCTTCGGGCAGATGATACCTTTGTCGAGGATGACGGCTGGCACAAAGCTGCCGAGCGGTACGATGAATTTATCCGCCGTCATGAGGGTATGCACGTTCTGTTCCTGGAACTCGGTGTCGGCATGAACACGCCTGTCATCATCAAATATCCGTTCTGGAAAATGACATACGCGAACCCGAAAGCAGTCTATGCCTGCCTGAACTTCGGTGAAGCCTATGTTCCGGATGAGATTGCGGGGCAGAGTATTTGTATCAACGGGGATATTCGGGAAGTGCTGGACAGCATCGCTGAAAAGTGATTTTATACCGTCAATTCTGTAAAACATCAGGAAAATCAACGTTTCCTAATTTTGTGAGCAATTTCACTGCAGAGCTCAATAGTTGAGGTGTCTGCGGTTTTCTGCTTATATTGTGCCGGACTGTTCCAGCCGCAGCAGTGCCGCCTTCCGGTCAGGCCCGCCGGCATATCCGGTCAGGCTGCCGTCTGCGCCGAGGACTCTGTGGCAGGGGATGATGATTGCAATCGGATTATGCCCGACTGCACCGCCGACCGCCTGCGCCGACATCCGCGCAATGCCTTTCTGCTCCGCGATGATATCTGCGATCCCGCCGTAGGTCATGGTCTGCCCGAACTGGATCGTCAGCAGGATCTCATAAACAGCCCTGCGGAACGGCGTTGTGTTCAGGCGGATCGGCAGCGTGAAATCGGGCGCGATACCGCTGAAATAGATATCGAGCCATTTGACGGTCTGCGTGAAAACCGGCAGCTCTGCCTCTGTGCTTTCAGATATGATTCTGCGGGGAACATATTTCTGCCCGTCGAACCATAATCCGGTGAGTGCTTCGCCGTCACCTGCGAGGATGATGCTGCCGAGCGGAGAGCGGTACCGAAACGTGTAAAACATCATGGGTTCACGACCTTTTCATTCTGTCCTGCGGCTTTCTGATACCATTATACTTCCGCAGCACTGAAAAGTCAACGGCATAACGCCGATCAAAACAGGGCAGAGAGCCGAAGCCCTCTGCCCTGCCGTTATACTGTAAATCGCGAAGGAAAAATCAGGAAAACATGCGCCCCTGATTATGCGCCGACCGTAGACGGAACACTGTGGAGCGTGATCGCGCCTTCCGGTGTGATCACTGCATGACCGTTGGAAGCAACGCTGATCTTAAAGACCTTCCACAGGGTACCGACCTGCATCTCATCAATCGTAAAGACTGCCGGTGTGCCGTCTGCCTGGTAAACAGGGATATCAGAGGAACCCTGGAAGACAGAAACGGTAACTTCGGATGTAGACATTTCGGTAGAGGTGGTGCTGGCGCGGTTGGTGTAATCGTGGACATAGAAGTAGTAATCACCGACAGAGAAGTTGTGGATCGTGGTGATCTCCGGGCCTTCGTAATCGGTATCGTCATAATCCAGCTCTGCTGCAAAATCTGCATTCAGAACAGAGTTGTAGGTATCATCCACATAGTAGCTCTTGTCGATGTAGTAGGTGTGGAAGTTGCCGTTGCCGGTAACTCTCGGGCCGACGAGGTGGGAGTCCAGATCCGGCACTGTTGTTTTACCCCATCTGAGAACGATTCTCAGGCTGTACGGCTCACAAATGCCGACGGTGTCAAATGCATTCTTGATTGCTTCCTGCTGCAGGCTGGTGAAGCCGAGTTCTTTTGCTGCTCTGACAACTGCATAGCGTCCATCGAGGAATTCAGCGTCGGAGGTGACATAACGCAGAGACTTGTAGAACACCTCTGCCCACTGTTCGGGGGTGATCGAAGCATTCGCCTCATCCGTCATCATCAGGTATGCTGCGCGGCCGAAAATGGTGCTGAAGATATGCACGCCGCCTCTGTCATACGGTGCAATGCTCCGGAACCACGGATCGTTCAGATCACTGTAGTGGTCTGCGCTGTAGGTGTGGCCGTCATCCTCAATGATGCTCTCCGGATCGGCAAGATTTCTGACGATCAGGCCGCAGTCCTCACCCATGTTTGCAAAACCGGGATCGGTGTAAGCCTTGCCTTCGACCAGCGTACCGAAGATATCGGAGTATGCTTCATTCAGCGCACCGGATTCACCCCAGTAGGTCAGGTTTGCGATATCGCCCGTCACAGCGTGCTGGAACTCATGCGCCATGACATCGACTGCGTTCTCAAACTGAATGGAACTGCCCGCATCGCCGAACACAAACTGCTGGTCGGAAGGGCTCCAGAACGCATTGATATACGGATCAACTTCTTCTCTGTAGCCGGTGGAGATCACGATTTTCGCGTGATGGCCGTCATAGGAATCTCTGCCGAGCACATTCTTGTAGTAATCATAGATATCACTCATGTTTGCATGTGCGGAGACACCGTGTGCATCGGTGAACGTACCGTTGCCGGACGTAAACATGGTGCCGGGAATATAAGGCGTTACAAACGAATCCGCCGGATCATCACTCAGCTCGATAACCTCAAGATCGGTCTTGTAGGTCTCGATGTTGCGGACATCGTCACGCATCCGGTAACCGGAATCCGAGCCGGTTCCGCTCTGTGCGCCGAAGTTTCTGACATTGTTTGCAAGGTCAATGCCGTTTCCGGTCGTATTGTTCCAGAGCGAATTGCCGCTGCCGGTATGCGAATAGATCGTGCCGGCATTTACGCCGTCTGCATAGAGGTTGTACTCGCGGTTGATGAAGCTGAACAGATACTTGGAGTAATCGTTCACATCGTTGTAATCAATGACAGTATCAGCAGTCTTCACATTGTTGTTGACGATCTTGATCTTCCAGGTCAGCGTCAGCGTTTTGCTGTCCATCGGGAAGATCACAAGCTCCGGTGTCACCTCAAAGGAGTTCTTGAAGATTTCAGTGACCTCTGCCTCGGTCAGACCGGATTTGCGGACAACTGCGTTGAAGCGGGACGGATACTCGGCAAAAATGTCTGCGAGGACAGCGTCCACAGCAGCATCGCTGGTGATGGAAGGTGCCGTGTTTGCGGTTTCAGCCAGCTTATTGTAGGAGCTGGACATGCCGGTGGAGACACCGTCTCTTGCAGAGAGGATGATCTGACTGCCCAGAACCGGAACGCCGTTCACCTTCATGATGTATTTGAAGAAGGTTTCGTCTCCGTCGGTGGAGATCACGATATCTTCAGCGTCTGCATGGAAGGTATCGCTGAACAGCGTGTGTGCGCAGTTCAGGATATGGGCAGCATCCTCAGCGGTCTCAAGCTTCTTGTTGGTGAACTTGCCGTCCAGTGCACGGAGGCGGCTGTTGTGATCGAAGTTCACGGTGATGAGGCCTGCATTGATCAGGTTCTCGATATAACCGAGGTCGATGTTGTCCGTGTCCATATCAATTTCGTTGATCGGGTCGCCGGTCTCATGCAGACCCTTGATTCTCACCTGGCTGAGCTCGTAGTTGGAGAACTCCGGCTCAGTGCCCGGCTCGAAGGAGCCGACAAAGCCGATCGACTTGGACTGACCCGGTGCGAGGTACTGCGTCCACGCTTCACTTGCTGCAACGTAGTGGTTCTCGTCGTTATCGACAATTCTTCCGTTCCAGACATACTCAAGCTGGAAATTGGTATCAAAACCGAGCTTCCATGCTTCCAGCGGCTGCTCGGTGGTATTGGTCACAGTGATCTGGCCGCGTGCGCCGTCCTGCCAGACATCATCATATGTAACCTCTACTTCATAGCCCTCAGCCACATCGACACGCTCGGAGCGGAGCTCAAAATCGGTCGGGACAGAGAATTCCTCGCCGCGCATGGTATAGCCGAAGCTGACGCTGCGCTGCGGTGCAAGCTCGAAGTTCCAGCCGTTGTTCTTGACGATATAATCCGTATCCTCGTTCTCAAAAACGACCGCATTGTAAAGACCTTCGATGCTGCCGCCCGCATCATACTTGAATGCCCAGTTGTAGAGGGATTCATCGCCGAGGTTCGTCACGGTGATGAGGACGTTCTGGCCGCCGTTCCACTCGTCTGTAACTGCATAGCTTACTTCGTAATCATCGTAGGTCAGAACCGTTGTTCCGACTGCTGCGTTTGCTGCGATTGCCGGCAGTGCAGAAAGAAACATCACTGCACCGATCGTACCGGACAAAAATCTCTTGATAGAATGATTCCGTGTCATCGTTCTTCTCCTTAAAAATAAAAATGGTGTGTTGTTTGGTGTTCCTGTGTTTTTACAGTTTGCTCCTGCTTTTTTCAGAAAGCGCATTTCGGCCGCAGATCCGGCAGGGGAGCCTGTAAGCCCGGCAGGAACATGATGCGCCGAGATTTTACGTTTTCCCTTCCCGTTTCCTCCTTTCAGACAGCTTTTGCGGCTTCGTTCCGACAAGGTAAAATATTGCTATCTCCCTCCGTGCCCCACACGGTAAATGCCGGGTGATGCCGCCGTCGCCGGAATCACCGGATACCCTCCTCTCTACTTCTGGATTTCTGCATATATTGGAATGATATTGCAGTAGCTAAATTATAACATCTTCGTATCTGTTTGTCAATCGCTTATGAGCATTTTGCGTTCTTTCGGAGATGTTTTCAATTTTTCGCACCCTGCGAAATCAAAATATGGTAAAAAAGATACCGCCGCCCCGTTCCGGGAACAGCATTCTTTTTGAGATAAAATTGCTTGCCAAGATTAACAAAAACGGTGCAATATTTTTGCACATCATTTCGGTTTCAGATTTATCATATTGCATACTGGTGTGCATGTTTATATTATAGCACAATCTTGCCGAGATAGCAATATAATCGGACGAAATCCCGCTTTTTGAGGATGAAATCCCGTATACGGCGACGAAATCCCGTTTTTCGCGACGAACTGCCGCCCCCGCGACGAACTGCCGCCGTTCGTCCGCGACAAAATGCCGCCTTTCGGATTCTGTTTTTGTCTGAAAGACCGTCGTTTTCTTCTGCCTGAATCACGCGCCTCACGGCAGAAGCAGCCATCCGCTTTTATTTATTTTTTGAAATCATTGCAATTTCAGCCCCGATATGCTATACTGATAGCGGAGGTGATCCTATGACAGCAAAAGAATGCTTTGAATTGCTTGTCACGCAGATTCATGTTACCGCGCTGGCAGCCGTAAACGGGGACGGCCTGCCGGTCAGCTGCATCGCGGATGCAGTGTTCGCAGACGAAACCGGACTGTATTTCCTCACGGAAAAGGACGGGGCACTCTGCAAATGCCTGAAAAGCAGCACTGACGCTGTGTGCTCGGGCGTAAAGAGCGAGGATCCCGCAAACGGCACCGCCGTGACCGTATACGGCAAGCTCAGCGAGGCCGGTGCGGAGCTTCTGCCGCAGTTCTTCGCGGCGCAGAAGTATCTCGCAGAGAAATACCCGGACAAAAAGGCCGTTTCCGTGCTCTGTATGAAAGCGGACAGCGGCGAATGGAAGGCACTTTCCGGCAAGGAGCGCGGCAGCTTCACATGCGGCGCAGCGGAACCTGCTGCGGAGCCGCAGGCGGGCGGATACCTTGTGACGGATGCCTGCATCGGCTGCGGTGCCTGCGCGGATGCATGTCCGCAGGGCTGCATCACGGTCGGGGACAAGGCGGAGATCGCACAGGAGGAATGTCTGCACTGCGGATGCTGCGCAGATACCTGCCCGGTCGGCGCGATCGAACAGCAATAACGCAGAAAACCTGTTTCCCGCGGTCAGACCGACCGGGGAAACAGGTTTTTTCTTGCAGCGGGACACAGTCTACGGAGCGTAGATTGACAATTCCGTGCGGTTCTGCTACAATGAACATACAAGATATTTGAGTGAGGTGATCGCATGGATCAGACCAGAACCGGCGCGCTGATCCGGGAGCTCCGGATGCGCAGCGGCCTGACACAAAAGCAGCTGGCCGAACAGCTCTGCGTCAGCGACAAGGCTGTCTCCAAATGGGAATGCGGCAACGGCAGTCCGGATATCTCTCTGCTGCCCGTGCTGGCGGAGATGCTCGGAACGGACATGCAGACGCTGCTCTCCGGCTCGATCCGGAAAAACGAAAGCGAGAAAGGCGATATGAAAAAGATCAGATTTTATGTATGCAGAGAATGCGGCAATATCATCACGGCGACCTCGGAGGCGGCCGTTACCTGCTGCGGCAAAACGCTGACGCCGGAAAATCCGCAGCCTGCCCCGGAGGACGAACGGCTGCAGCTGGAGGAGATCGACGGGGAATGGTATGTCACCGCCGACCACCCGATGACGAAGGAGCATTATATTTCCGTTGCCGCGTATATCAATGACAGCACCGTCATGCTGTTCAAGCAGTATCCCGAATGGAACATGCAGTTCCGGATGCCGCTCTGCCGCGCCGGACGGCTTGTGTGGTACTGCACAAAATGCGGCCTGCTGTATCAGGATATCCGGCGGAAATAAGCATTTTCCGCAATTTTTCCGTTATCAAAAAAGAGGCGTCTGCCGTTGCCGGCAAACGCCTCTTTTGCTGAATGGAAATGCGATCAGTTGTATCATCCCAGCTTGGCGGGAGCTGCTTTTGATGCGATCATGATTCGGCTCACTGCGGCGGCCTGCCGATCTGTGGGTAACCGGCCGTTTGCCGCAGAAGTCTGATTACTTTTTGAGCAGATCATCCCATGTGATGTTTTTGCCGGCAACGCTCCTTTCGGTGTAGTAGATCAGGATGTACTGCACGTCCTCGACCGACAGGTCACCGTCATGATTGACGTCCGCGGCTTTGTACTGTGCAGCCGTCAGACCGTGCGGCTTGCCGGAAAGCTTCTCGGTATAAGCCTTCAGCGCAAGCTGTGCATCGTCAATGCTGACCGCACCGTCGCCGGTGAGATCACCGGTAATGTCCGCACGGATCATCCGCTCCTGCGAGCCGCCGTTTGTCAGCACATCGCTGTCCTTCGGATCATAGCAGCCGAACCATGCGGTTCCGCTCTTGTCAAGGAAGCTGAACCATGCAACGGTGCTGCCGTCCGGGTTTACGTTGTAGCTCAGCGTGACGGTGCCTTCTGCGGTCTTGCCTGCGGCATCCTTCAGGGTGTAGGTGCCGTTTTCGGAGACGGTCACGGTGCTGACGGTCTCAAACTGTCCGGCCGTTTCGCTGAGCTTCTGATAATCCAGTCTGCCTGCGATATCCCGGATGCTTGCAGTCTCGTAATTCTTCGTATCTCTGACCAGCTTTGCCATGCCGCCGTTGCCGATCATAAATACATTGCTGTCATTCGTTTCAAGGCAGCTGAACAGATCTTTCCCGTCGCCGTCAATGAAGGCGTACCATGCATTCGTGCTGCCGTTCGGATAGACCTCATAACCGATCTTGACCGTACCGAAGGTGACTTTGTTCGCAGTATCATCGTTGTACGAAAACGTGCCGTCCTCGTTGACGATGACGTAACCGGTCTGCTTATATGTGTCGCCGCTCTGCAGCGTCTGATAGATGAAACGTCCGGTGATATCCTTGATGCTTGCGGTCTCGTAGTTCTTCGTATCTCTGACCAGCTTTGCCATGCCGCCGTTGCCGATCGTAAATTCATTGCCGTTTTCCGATGCTGCGCAGCTGAACCGGTTTTTCCCGTCATTGTCAAGGAAGCAGTACCATGCATTCGTGCTGCCGTCCGGATAGACCTCGTATTCAATTTTGACGGTGCCGCCGGTGACCATGTTCGTGGTACTGTCGTCATAGGAATACGTGCCGTCCTCGTTGATCATGACGTAACCGGTCTGCTTGTATGTGTCGCCGCTCTGCAGCGTTTGATAGATGAAACGTCCGGTGATATCCTTCACGCTTGCGGTCTCATAGTTCTTGGTATCTCTGACAAGCTTTTCCGCGCCGTCCTGCCCGAGCGTGATCGTATCGGTCTTTGCAGCGGGCTTGACGCAGCCGAACAGGAACTTGCCGCTGTTGTCATAAAAGCTGTACAGCACGGTCTTGGAGCCGTCCGGGTGCGTGTCATATTCCGTTTTAACGGTTCCGCCGTAAGCGGTGTTTTGGGCATAGTCAAAATACGAATAGGTGCCGTCGGTCTCCACCATGACGTAGCCGTTCTTTTTGTCGCCAGTCTGATGATACCATCTGCCGACCAGTTCAGCGGGGGCTTTCTCCTGCTCTGCGGCGGCAGTCATGACTGCGGGTGCTGCGGCCGCCTCCAGTGCGGAAGCAGGGACCGATGCGAGAAGCATACTGAGCATTGTGATACAGGTAATGATCTTTTTCATGGGAATGACCTCCAAATTCATTTTGATTCGTTCATCCAGCGAAGTTCCCTTCGTCTGATATTATCATAGCATATTTTTCCGCAGATCGGTGCAGAATTACAGATTTGTAATCGGAACCGGCCTATCATTTTAAAGCGCGTGATTTCTTCGTATCAGCGAAAAAAACAGGCAATCATAAAGACTGCCTGTTTTCCTGTAATATCAGCCGATCTTCTCAAAGCCCATTTCCATACCCTTGTTCTCTTTGCCGTCAGACCAGAACAGTCTGCCGCCTCTGCAGCGGAACGATGCATCGCCGTCGCTGTAAACCACGGTGCGGTTCTCGGTGCCGTCCGCAGCCGTGACGATATGCGTCAGCGTGCCGCCTTCCGTGCACTCCAGGCCGGTGTTGTCAGACATGGCACTGCAGGAATAGCTCCAGACATTGTCTTCGGATGCGCTGTCTGCCCAGTGAATTGTCACAAGATAGCCTTCACCCTGTTCGCCGATCTGAATGGTGCATCTGTCGTACTGCCAGATTCCGATGTAATCGGAGAAATCATCTTCAAGCTGATCTTTGGGCAGCAGTCTTGCCATGCCGCCGTTTCCAAGATAGAACACGCCCTTGCCGTCCGGTTCGCAGTCGTATGTTCCGTTCCAGACCTCGTTGCTTTCTTTTTCACGGAATACGAGAAGCGGTGTTTTGCTTCCGTCGGGATGCTCGTCATATTCCAGCTGCACAACACCGTTTTGCCGAAGCGAACCGTCCTTCGGCTGATAAATATAAGTGCCGTCTGCGTTCACCGTGACATATCCTTCATCAATGAAATATTCACCGGGTTTTTCGTCCCGAAGCTGATAACGATATTCACCGGTAAGCACGCTGACATCCGGCTCAGCCGGCACATAGTCTTCGATCGGGCTGATGAATTTTTCCTCGATATAGCCGATTTTATTCTGATAATTCACAGCACACCAGCCGGATTGATCGGGAACGGCATAATAATTGACTTGTGTGCCGTTCGGGATTTCAATCAGAACCTCTGCATAGGGGTGCGTGCCGCTCATCAGTTTGACATCGGCATTGACAGAACCGCCGCAAACATTGTCGCCGCCGAGTGCCGGATCATAGGGCGGAATATCCTTGACGGACTTTGCTGCAATGTAACCGGTCTGATCCTGAAATACGGTCATGAACCAACCGGATACGCCGCTTTCCTTCACGCTGATCTGTGTTGCATCCGGAATTGTAATCAGCGTTTCAGAATTGGAATCCGGCTGACGCTTAACTGCGGTATCTCCGATTACATAGCCGCCGAACAGATCTGCACCCGGCTTTGCAGCAGCTTTTTGTCCCATGTTGACGCTGACATTTCCGTCCGAATCCAATGAAACATCGACGGACTGACCGTTGACTGTGATGTCTGTCTCATCCAGCACGGAGGCTGCAATATCCTTTGCTGCGTTCACGGTATCGTCATTGATGCTGACGGTGCAGCCGGTCAGGCTGACTGCTGCGATCAGGGTTGCGATTGCGATCATTTGCTTTTTCATGGTACATTCTCCTTTACATTTAACAGTATTCGATCATTTGGTTTCATCAGCTCTCCTGCTGACAATGCCATTATAGCAGATGAAAAGGCTTTTGTGCACAGAATTACAGATTTGTAATCGCGAAATGCAGACCGCTTCAAGGCAATACGTGTTTTCTTCGTATCAGCGCAAAAAACAGGCAGTCCGAAAGACTGCCTGTTTTGATCTGCGGGATGTCTGCTCAGTCCGGCACCGAAAATTCCATTGCCTGTGCAGCGTTTTCTTTGTTGTCCGTCCAGAAAAGACTGCTGCCGTTCATGGTGAAGCCGGCCGTGCCGTCATTGTAGACCTCCGTGCGCGTTTCGGAGCCGTCCGGTGCGGCCGTGACGCGGACAAGCGTACCGCCGCCCGTGCATTTCAGCACCGCATTGTCCGGATCGCCTTCACAGAGATATGTCCATTCATTGTATTCAGATGCACCGGTCGTCTGTTTGCAGCGCACCGTGAAGCGTTCGTCCTCTTTTCCGATCTGAATGCGGAAGCTGCCGGACTGCCACTGACCGACAAAGCGGTCAAACTGATTGCCCTGCTGATTCCACGGGAACAGCCGGCTCATTCCGCCGTTGCCGAGATCAAAGCAGCCCCTGCCGTTATGAAAGACGTCAGCCGTACTGATCCACGGGGTATTGCTGTCATCCTCATAAAATGCAAAGTACGAGAATATTTCTCCTTCGCCGTATTCCACGGACTCCGTCCGGATCGTTCCGCTGCGCCGCGGCGCGCCGTCCGCTGGCTGATAGGTATATGTGCCGTCCGGCCGGACCGTGACAAACCCGACCGTACCGAAAACAGCTTCGATCGCCGGATCCTCCTCCTGATAGCTCCAGTCACCGGCAATGGTGCTGAAATCGGCATCAGACGCCGGTTCTTCATACGGCCGGAGCGAAAAATCGCTGCTGATGCGCTTCAGCGTCGCAATGATCCTGCCGTTCATCAGCTCCGCCGTCATGCTTTTCCGGTCTGCGTTGACCGTGAGATCTATGCTGAGCGGATCGTCCCGGCTGATGCCCGTGACCGTCAGCATACTGCCGTGCAGAACGGTCGATGCAGGCTGCGACACTGTCCCGACCGTCAGCGACGACTGTCCGGCTTCATTCAGATCCAGCCCGACATAATAGCTTCTGTGCACCGGGTCAGAAAGGTCATACGGAACGCGCGCGCCGGAATCTCTGGAAAAGGAAACCGTTTCCCATTTGCCGGAAAGCTGCTCCGGTGAAACGGCACCGCCGGAGCCGCCCGTTTTCTGCTGCGCGGCTGTTTCCGCCGCCTTTGTGACGGATGTTTTGGTGCCGGCCGCATCTGCTGCGGTCTTTCCGGTAACGGATGCAGCTTCGGTTTTGCCGGTACCGGTCAGCAAAGCTGTCACCGCGGAGCATGTTTCAGTCTTTGCCGATGCCGTGCCGGTCGTTCCTTCCGTAAGATGTGTCTGAACAGTTGCGGCCGTCTCAACCGGAACGACCGGGATCATGTCCTCCTGAATAGTCAGATCATTGCGCCTGCCGCAGCCGGTCAGACAGACCGCCGCACCGAGGATCACCGGTATGAGCCATTGCGTTTTCATATTCCCTGCTCCATTTTCATTTGTTATTTTTGCAGCAATTGCCTGCCGTAATCGCTGAGATGCGGCAGACAGTCTGCAAGCGGAATTTCCAGGCAGGGTCTGCCCTCCGCATAACACGCACCGAGCGCGTACTCCGGAAAAACGAGGAAGAAGGTATTGTTGTCAAAATACCATGCGGCGTCCCCGTTCATGCCCTGTTTCAGATAATCCGCATTCCATTCATCCCGTCCGGCATATTTTTCCGCATAATTCGTCAGAAGATACTCCGCCGCAAAGCTGATAAAATCATCCGGTGCAGCAGAGAGCTCATCCAGATGCCGGATCGGCTTCATATTCCGGCTGTCCATCATAAATGTGCTCAGCGTGTTTCCGCCGTGCGCACCGCCGCCGTACCAGAAGCTGTCGATCATGACCGTGCAGGCATTTCCCTGATAGGTCATCTGATAGTTCACCGAGATCCGCTCGTTTCCGAACGGGCTGTCCGTGACCGCCTGATCCGCAGCAGCATAGGCAACCTCCTGACGGTTGTGTGCCTCCTGTTCCCGAATCGGTGCGATCATGATCTGCCGCATCTGCTCATTCAGCTCGCTGAGATTTTCTGCTGTCGCCGCGTCCGGATCGCTGCATTCAAAATACGGCAGTGTGCAGTCATAGACAAAATAAAGCTGCGTGTCCGGATCCTGATATGCTGCCTTTGTGACGGAATCCGTCACGGTGATATCCGGCTTTTCCGCCGCGGCTGCCGGCGCAGAAGCCGGTGCGGCTGCTGTTTCCGCCGGTGCCGTCATCTCCGCGATCGGAGCAGGTGCGGTTTCTGCGGCAGCTTCAGAGTCTGCTGCCTTCGTTTCTGTGGTGCCGGCTGTAACGGATGCTGTTTCGGATACGGCTGCTGTTTCGGATACGGCTGCCGTGGATACGGAGATGCCTGCCTGCTGTCCTGTTGTGATGCTGATATCGGCACCGCATCCGGTCAGGCAAACGGCGGCACTCAGAATCGCTGCTGCAATGATCTGCTTTTTCATAATGATATACCCTTTCTTATTTGAAATTCAAGGTCAGTTCCTTCTGACAGTATCATTATACCAGATCATGCAGCGTTCCGGCGCTGAATTACAGAATTGTAATTGCATCAGAAGATCACTCTGCGCAGGACATATTCGCCGTCCGCGGTCGAGGCGATCTCGTAGGTGCTCATGTCGTCCATGGCAAGATGCTTTTTCAGGCGCGACATATTGACGCGGATCGTGTTCTTGCTGTCCTCGACGTCGCAGCCGTAGATCTTCTCATAGATCTCGTGATAGCTGATGCGCGAGCCCAGCCGCGATGCCAGCAGATAGAGGATCTGCAGTTCGCGCTGCGGCAGGGAGCATTCGTTGCCGTCCAGCTCTGCCGTGCCGGAAAACAGGTCGATGATGAGATCCGGCAGCTCAATGCGCGGATGCTGCGCCTCGGGCTTTGCATTGCGTCTGAGCTGTGCCTCGATGCGCGCCTTCAGCACATTCAGATCGTAGGGCTTTGTAATATAGTCATCGCCGCCGCTGCGGAAGCCCTTAATGACATCGTCATTTTCGTCGCGGGCGGTCAGGAAGATAACCGGTGCCTGCGTTTTCTGCCGCAGGATCTTGCAGAAGTCCATGCCGTCGCCGTCCGGCAGCATGACGTCCAGCAGCACCAGATCGGGCACGCATTCCTCCAGCAGGAACGCCGCCTGCTGCACGGAATCCGCACAGTGTACGTCATAGCCCTCTTTTTCCAGAAAGCTCTGATTGATCCGCATGATGTCGGTATCGTCCTCGACAAGCAAAATATGTGCCATAAAAACCTCCGTGATTACAAAATCGTAATCCTGTTTGATTTCCGGTAAAAATATGGTATAATAGACTCACAGTCCGTGAAGGGAGTGAGTTTCTTGGAGAAAGAACAGTCAAAAAGCCGTTTGCTGCGGCGAAAGCTATTGATTGCACTGATCTCGTGCCTGATCGCCGTGCTCGGCATCTGCACGCTGATCTTTAATATGATCTATCAGCAGGCATCGGTGAATGTCAATCTGTATTCCGGTGCGCTGGCCGGTCAGACCGTTTCCGCGGTCTCCGATGCGTATTATCAGCAGTTTCTGGCCGCGCATCAGCAATACCTGCATGACTTCGGCAGAGAGATGTCGCTGCTGCTGTATCAGAATGACATGGATGCAGCGGCCCGCCGTGAATATCTGTGCAATCAGGCGATCACCTATTTCGGCAGCGCGGATGTATTCTTTCTGTATGACGGCGAGGCACTGTGCAGCTATCAGATGTTTGCCGGCGGCAGTGCGGAAGACCTGATGCAGGATGCGGCAGCCGCGTTCAGTCAGAAGGCCGCGGAGCATCCGGAATATTACGGCGATCAGTCCGATTTTGCCGGCTGGCTGGATGCCTGCATGGAGCAGCCCTGCGGCTCATACGCCAAAGAGGGCGCAGGCTATATCATCGCATGGGACAATCTGCTGAATTATTCCGGAGAGAACCTCTGCTTCGGCGTGCTCATGCAGAATGTCAGCAGCTGGGTCGAGCCGGTCAGAGAAACGGCCGATCAGCAGACTGAAGCCCTGCTGTACAATATGGACAGCCTGTTCCGGAAGTATATGTACATGATGATCATATCGGTTATCTGCGTATTTGCGCTGTTTCTGCTGATCTCCGCGATCCTTTCCAAGAAGATCGCAGACCCGGTCGTCTCCGAGCATGACATGCTGGTGCAGGTCAACGAGATGAAAACGACATTCCTCTCGGATGCCTCGCACGAGCTGAAAACGCCGCTGGCTGCAATGTCCGGCTATGCGCAGGACGCAGAGCTCGACCTCATGAACGGCGGCGAACAATCGACCATGCAGAGCAAGCTCCGGCGCATTTCGTCAGAGGCGAACCGCATGGCACTCATGGTGACGCAGATCCTCGATGCGACGCGCATTGAGGAAGGCCGCATGGTGCTCGAAAAAGCCCCCTGCGATCTGGACGCGCTGGTGCGCAAAACGGTCGAGACCTATTTTGCGGTGCTGAACAAGAACAACAACCGCCTGATCCTGCGCATCCCGCTTGATCTGCCGAAGGTCGATGCGGACAGCACCCGTTTGCAGCGCGTGTTCGTCAATCTGATCTCCAATGCGCTCAAGCATACCAAGGACGGCACGGTGCTCATCAAGGCGGAAGCCGATGCCGAGACCGTAACGGTTACCGTCAGGGATACCGGCTGCGGCATTTCGCCGGAGGACCTGCCCCATATCTGGGAGCGGTACTATAAAGGCAAACACTCCGAAACCGGCACGGGGCTCGGGCTGTTTATCGTCCGATTCATCGTAGAATCGCACGGCGGCACCATAAATGTCGAGAGCGAACAGGGCAAGGGCACCGCGTTCACCTTTACGCTGCCGCTCGCTGCGGAACATGCCGCCGATGCCGGCGAAAACCCGATCGAGCAGATGCTCCGGCAGTAACCCGATTACAATTCTGTAATTCCGCACACAAGCCGCCGGAAATGTGCTATGATATACGTGTCAACAGAAGTTGAACGAAACACAAAGGAGAAGATAATAATGAAAAAGCAAATGATGCTTCTTACTGCCGCAATGATCGGCGTCCTGTTCACGGGCTGCGGATCGGACCCCGTTCAGATCAATGTCAATATCCCGGCTGATACGGTGACAACCGCCGCAGCCGAAACGACAGCAGCCGAAACGGCAGCCGTGACGACCGTCACCGAAGCAGCTGTGACCGCAGCAGCAGATACCGCCGCTGCACAGACCGCACCCGAACAGACAGCCGCAGCACCGGCAGCAACAACGGCCGCGCCCGCAGCAGAATGCCCGTATTCCGCAGACGATCTCGTCGGGGAATGGTCGCTGCCGGGAACCTTCGGCAACAGAAACAACACCCTGACCGTCCGGAAAGACGGCTCGGTCATCATGCGGTATGCAGCAGGCGGCACGCGCTTCGGCAAGGTGCGCATTGATCCGGAGAAGCATCCGGACGGCTCCGTCTCCTATTGGTATGCCTTCTGTGACAATGAGAGCACCCCGTGGATTTCCTTTGCCTGCGGCGAGCAGCCTGTCAACCGCATCAGCTCCGGTCAGGACGGCGAAACACAGTTTGTCCGCGTCAGCCTGGAAGATGTCGCTGCCGAAAAGATGAACAACCTGACCTTCCTGATGAAAAGCATGTCCGGCGGCGGCGGCGATCTGGAGACCGACCCGGCCAGAACCGTGACCGAAGGCAATGAGACCTATACGCTGGTGACGGATGAACGCTTTGCGATCAACAGTCTCGGCAAGATCGCCTTTGAGCGGCTGCTGGAGGAGACCGTCTCCGGCACCGAATATACGCACTGGAAGGCCATGCTGGATGACTGCTTCCGTGAGGACAGCTATATCCTGACTTCCGGCGCACACGGCTTCCATACCTTTGAGACCGGTCACGGCGTCACGATCAGCGATCAGACGGACACCTCTTTCACGGCGACGACCAACGACTCCAACCAGCTTGACGGCACCGGCATCGCACATTTTGTATTCGACGGCACAAACTGGACGATCGAAAGCTATGATTTCCGGTAACATACAAAACCGATTGCCTGCGGGGGAACATCCTTCGCAGGCAATTTTATTGTAACATATTATGCCGTGAATTGCAATGGGAAAATTCCGAAAATTATCAGATTTTGCCGTATAAAAGCAAAAAAGCGGCGAACATCCTGCAAACCGAAAAAAGAGCAGCCCGGTGATCCGTGCTGCTCTTTCCTCTCAGAACCGGCCTGAATGCTGCATCATACGGAACGATCCTTCAGCAGAACCGCCGCTTTTGAGATGATGCGCGAATGATGACAGGCCATTATGCTTTTGTGCCCCCAAGCGGCGGCACGCCCGTTTCAGCTTCGCCGGAAACGCCTTAATCTGCGCGCTCAGCACCGGAAACGGAATCGACGTAGAAATCGGTCAGGCTGTCCGGAGACTCGACATAAAGCTGCAGATTCTCCGCGCCCTCCGGGATCGTATACGCAAGATTTTCCAGCGTGATCCACTCGCCGTTCGGTGCCGGCTCCAGTGCGATCTCATCATACTTTTCGCCGTCCATGTTATACTGCAGCGTCATCTTCATCGTGATGTCCTCGCCGCTGTTCTGCATGACGCGCGCCTTGAAATGATACGCCTCGCCCGGCTTGTAGGTATCCGCGCTGAGCATGACCGTTGCGCCGTTCCAGTAATCGGTTCTGCCGCTGACAAACAGCGACTGCGAGCCCTCGTCGGCATTTTCCTTGTCCACGGTGACCAGCGAACCGCCGCGCGGGATCCAGCCCATGTTGCCTTCCTCGAAGCCGGTCTCAAAGAAGCCGACCTCTGTCGGTTCACTGTTGGCCGCTTCCGCTTCGGCAAGCTTTGCGATCGCATCCTCGTCAACGGTCACTTCAATGTCGGCTGCCTCTGCGTAGGTGCCCTCGAGCCGCAGCTCGTTCTTGTAGACCGTCGCCTTGCCCTGCGACTGATAGCCCTCGATCGTCAGTGCGACCTCGTACATCTTGCCGAGCTCCAGACCGCACTTCTTCCACGCATCGAAATGCTTGGAAACGGAGATCGTGCCCTCAAGCTTGGTGCCGTCGCCCTGCGGCTTCGTTTTGCGGACGC
Organism: Ruminococcus sp. Phil11; assembly: GCA_001940925.1. Taxonomy (GTDB): domain Bacteria; phylum Bacillota; class Clostridia; order Oscillospirales; family Ruminococcaceae; genus Firm-04. The sequence goes on along the minus strand of MSGZ01000022.1, from coordinate 57,952 downwards.
TCCAGTACTGATCGAAGGTCTGCGTGCCGTCGATCGACGGCTGCTCATAGCGCGTCGTCTTGTAGATATCATAGGTCGCGCCGTCCACGGTCACGGTGCCGATCGCAAACGGTGCCCCGGGCGGTCTCCACGAACCCCACGATTCGACGATATAGTATTCGATCAGCGGCTCTCTCGTCCAGCCGTAGACGCACATATACGAATTGCCGATCGGCTGATAGTCCACGCCGTAATCGACATAGATATTGCTGAGCTCCTGATAGGTCTGCGTGCAGTCGAACTTCTGGCCGCGGCGGAACAGTGCGTTGTTGATGTTGCTCCACTCGCAGGAGAAGGTGCCGCCGCCCGGCTCCACGTTGAAGGTCGTGTCTCCCTCGTCCTTCCACAGCTCATAGTCATAGCCGTCCGCGGTGCCTGTGATATTTTCCGTAAACACCTGTGTTTCACCTGCCGGTTCGGTCTCCTGCTGCGAACTGCTCTGGGGATCTGCGGGATCCGTCGCGGGCTTTGTGCCGCATCCGGATGCACACAGCATACACGCAGCCGCCGTCAGGGCAGAGAGTGTTCTGATCGTGCGCTTTGTCATTCGGATCATTGCCTCACTTTCGTATGATATTGCCGTATCAGCTTGTACGGCCTGTAACTTGTATTGTACCATATACGGAAAATAATACAAGTTGTTTTTTGCGAATGCCTCCCCGTTTTTTGCGTTTCTTATCCTGCGCACGGAATAATTTGTGTTTATTTCAGGCACGGAGCCCATGCAGGCTTTTTTGCAAAATCATCATACAGAAAAAGGGGAGAAGGCTGCTCTGCCCTCTCCCCGGAAAAATCAGTATTCGCATTCTTCCAGCCCGTACCCTGCCTGATATGCGCTGAACAGGTCAAGCAGATTCTTTGTCAGATGCGCTTCCTGCATCGTACCGCCCGTGCGCTTCCAGACCCAGCGGCTTGACAGATTGAGCCGGTACACCGTGCCGTCTGCTGCCGTCCATTGGTATTCCGGCAGGCCGTCGCAGGTCTCCGATGACCATGTCAGCGCGTTCAGCTGTTCGGTGATCTTCGCGATCAGCACTTCCGCCGTCTGGGTATCCGCGGGCTTCTGTGTGTTTATCTTCGTCTCCGCAGGAACCTGCACCGCCTCTGCGGTCGTCTCCGTTGTTTCCGGGACTGCTGTTTCAGTCGGTTCGCTGATGACGTTGATCTCCGCCAAGTCCGGATCAAGCTCCGGCGAGAACGGCAGCTTTTCCGGCGTCAGATCGACCGTGACGGCTTCGTCCTGTGCAGCACTCGCGAACTCCATGCCGACCGCATCGGACAGATCCTGCGGCACCCGGAACCGCAGCGTGCAAACACTGAAGATCTGCCGCTCATCCGGGTCATGATCGACAGCGGCCATGTCGATCGAACACATACCGGAGCATTCACCGAACGAGCCGAACAGCGCATACGGCGCATTGGCTTTTCCGCCGGACGGCGTCAGCTTCATCACGGAAAGGGAATCCGCCATGAGCGGCTGACCGGTCCCGCCGTTTGCTTTTTTTTCTTCCATTATTCCGATGCGTTCGTCCAGTGCGTTTTCTGTCAGAATCGCGCCGAGCGGCGTCACAAGGGCATAACGGTAATCCGCTTCCATGCTCCCGAAGCCGTATGCGGTGCCGTCATTGGCAATATGCAGCGGACTGCTGAGCTCATGCCACTCCGGCATCTGCTGCGGCATATTGACGGTAAAACGGCGGCTTTCCTCACGCGATCCACCGGAACCGAGATGATACGCGACAAATTCTCCGTTTTCCGGCAGCGGCAGACCGGCCATTTCCGAACCGAAGAATTTGTAAAAGCGAACCGTTCCGTCCTCGCGCAGCGTGTCATCGAGCCGGACTGCCGGACTGTCACCGTACCGCAGATTTTCCTGCAGATGAAGGTCTGCGGGGACCACGATCAGATTCGGCATCAGTTTGCCGGTCTCCTCATTGAGCGGTTCGTCCCAGTTCACGCTGTTCCAGTCAAAATTCGGTTTGAACGTGTAGTAATAATAAAGCTGATACCCGTCCGTGACGGCGGCTTTCAGCGTCACCGTGCCGCCCTCTGTTTCCCATACCTCATTTAGATTTGTGCCGCAGAGCGACGACCAGTCGTAACTGACCGGATGTCCCGCGGCCTTTTCGTAGTATGCAGCCGCAAAATCCTCGTAGGTTTCCTCTGCGGTCCCGATCTGCGAGGATTCCTCTGCGGAATCTGCTGCGGACTGCTCCGTGACCGATTCAGTTCCGGCGGAATCCGCTGCCGGAAGATCGGCTTCATCATGTCCCATGCGATAAAGCGCAAATCCGAGTGCGCCGGTCAGCCCGACGCAGGCAGCAGCGGCGGCAATGCCGGTCGCCGTGCGGAGCAGCGGTCTGCGCGTTTTCTGTTCGGTATTCTGTGTCATGCTCAAAACCTCCTTCTCGCAGTGCTCTGCGATGTGTATGCGATCCGCGGCATGACGGTAATCCTGCATATTCATAATTCGAGCTCCTCTCCGAGTGCTTTTTTCAGCAGCTTTCTTGCGCGGTAAAGCTGCGTCTGTACGGCGGTCTCGCTTTTTCCGGTGATTTCCCCGATCTCGCGGACGGAATAGCCTTCATAATAGTACAGGTGTATCACAAGGCGATAGGCCGCGGGCAGTGCGTTCACCGCATCCCAGACGGCGTGCTCCTCCTCCGTGACGCAGACCTCCCCGGCATCCTCCAGCGGAACGGTAAACCGCCGGCGAAAGGATTTCAGCAGATTTTTGCACCGGTTGACCGTGACGCGCAGCATCCATGCCTTTTCCGCCCGGTCGTCAGGAAACGGGGCTTCGTGCCGGAACCGGATCAGGAACACATCATGCGTGATATCCTCGGCGTCCTGCACATTGCGGCAGTAGGAAAGTGCGGTGCGGTAAACGGTGTCCTTCATGCGCTGATAGATCGCAGTCATTTGTGCGTGATCCATGGATTCGCTCCTTTTTTGTTGCAGCGATTGATTAAGGCCTTCATATATATAACAACTGAGAAAGTGAAAATATCACAGGGGGTTCGGAATTATTTTAAGTTGCATTTCTTGACTTATGCAGAGGACTGTGGTATAATATGAAATGCGGACAGATTGTCCGGACACAAATTTTCACACACGAAAGGAAGTACAGAAAATGAAAAGAAGTATCCCTGCTCTGATGATGGCGGCACTGCTCCTGACCGGCTGCGGCAATGCAGGCGGCAGCACGAGCGGAAACAGCGGCGCGCCTGCCGCGGAACAGTCCTCAGGAAAACAGGACAAAAAGCCCTCGCTGTTCGGCAAGTCAAACGTCTCTCTGGATGAGGAAACTGGCGTTCTGACGCTTTCCGGCAATCTCACGGCAGAGGAAGTTCAGGCCTATAAAAGTAATGACAGTGTGAAATCCGTTGTCTGCAAGAGCGGCACCGTGTTCCCGGAGGACAGCAGTAATCTTTTCCGAGAGTTTGATTGCGAGTCCATTGATCTGACCAATGCCGATACCAGTCAGGTCAAAAACATGTCATCCATGTTCCTTTACTGCAATTATATGACATCTCTGAATCTCGGCGGGATTGATACCTCCAATGTTGAGGATATGAGCGGGATGTTTTCCGGCTGCGATGAGCTCCTTTCACTGGACATCACCGGGCTGAATACCGACAGCGTTACGGACATCAGAGAGATGTTCTACGACTGCCAGAAGCTGACAGAACTGGATCTGAGCAATTTTACCTGCCCGAATGTGCGCAGTTATAATATGCTGTTCTGCAACTGCTACCGTCTCAAATCGCTGGATCTTTCCGCGATGAATCTGGCGAATGCCTCCAGTATGGAGCAGACGTTCAGCGGATGCTCCAGCCTGAAAGAAATCAATTTCGGCACTGCCGAGATCAAAAAAATCGCAATGACGACATATATGTTTGAGAACTGCCATTCTCTGGAAACGCTGGATCTGACAAACTTTTATATCGAGAACGTCGCGTTCATGCCCCACATGTTCGACGGCTGTGAGAACCTCACCACGATTCTGGTATCCTATCCGTGGAACCCGGACCATGCCAAGGGCTCCAGAGATGTATTCCGCGACTGCGAAAAGCTGGTCGGCGGAAACGGTACGGCATATGATCCGGAGCTTACAGACTGGACATATGCAGTGGTCGATACGCCCGAAACGCCCGGCTATCTGACGCTTGCGGAATGATTCTCTGATATTTCAAAAGGCACTCTGCCTGCCGGCAGGGTGCCTTTTTCTGTGCGGGTATCAGTCCTCATCCTTATGTGCCGGCAGTTCTTTCTTCCGTTTGCTGCGGAGCTTTTCCCTGAACTTCCGGTATCGCAGCTTTGTTTTTTCCTTCGCGGACTTCCATTTCCTGTCAATCATCGCAAGCGTGCGGGTATCGTCCGGGAACAGCCGCCGCAGAATGAAGATCGCGATCGGGAACGTGACGAGCTTTTCCGGCGTCCCCGGCACCCAGAGCATCGCTGCCCAGACCGAGCCCGCCTTGAGCAGCCAGCCGATCTCCAGAAATGCGCCGAGCCCGATCGCGCAGTATGCCCAGCCGTTCGTCAGGAACCACGCAATGCCGAGCGAGAGCAGCAGATGCGGATTCGTCAGTGCCCGCACCCACGGCCGGAGCTTCTCTTTCAGCTCGTGTTTTGTCAGTCTGAATTTCATGATCCGGTGTCCTTTCTGCCGCATCCGTCCGATATGAAAAAAAGCAGAGCGGCTGCTCTGCTTTGAAATAAAATGAGGTCAAATCAAAATGTGTAGAACAAAAGAAAGGAGACAACAAAACGAGTGAAAATAACATTACATTATTTCACCGTCTTTATTATACACGAAAAGCAGCAAAACGTCAACCGTTTTTTTCCTTTTTCTGTCTCTTTGCAAAGATTTTCGTGATTCTGACCAAATTTAATCTACCAGATTGCACAAAAACTACATCAGGCATAAGCAGTCCCCCTGTCAGCCCCGCACGTTTCTGTGAAAAATCATCGAAAATCAGTGAAAGGCTTTACATTTGGGCGCATTTGTGCTATAATAGATAAGCGAAACTCTGCGACGGCGGCTGAGTGCACAGTCACCGGGCGCAGATTCCCAGCTCAATACTATACTATATTTAATGGAGGTACATTCTTATGGCAATCGTTCGTAAGAAGAAGACGATGGACGGCAACAATGCTGCTGCTTATGTGTCCTACGCCTTCACGGAAGTCGCCGGTATCTATCCGATCACGCCTTCCAGCCCGATGGCTGACTATGTTGACCAGTGGTCTGCACAGGGCGTCAAAAATATCTTCGGTACGACCGTCAAGGTCGAGGAGATGCAGTCTGAGGCGGGTGCTGCCGGTACGGTCCACGGCTCTCTGAATGCCGGTGCACTGACCACCACCTACACCGCTTCCCAGGGTCTGCTCCTGATGATCCCGAACATGTACAAGATCGCCGGTGAGCTGCTCCCGTGCGTGTTCCACGTTTCCGCACGCTGCGTCGCTTCCCACGCGCTCAACATCTTCGGCGACCACTCCGACGTCTATGCCTGCCGTCAGACCGGTTTTGCAATGCTTGCAGAAACCAACCCGCAGGAGGTTATGGACCTTGCAGCTGTTGCACATCTGGCTTCCATCAAGTCCAGAGTTCCGTTCATCAACTTCTTCGACGGCTTCCGTACCTCTCACGAGATCCAGAAGATCTCTGTCTGGGATTATGAGGATCTGAAGGAAATGTGCGATATGGATGCTGTCAAGGCATTCCGTCAGCGCGCTCTGAATCCGGAAAATCCGACCATGCGCGGTTCCCACGAGAACGGCGATATCTTCTTCCAGCACAGAGAAGCATGTAACTCCTACTACAATGCCGTTCCGGGCATCGTTGAGGAATACATGGAGAAGGTCAATGCAAAGCTCGGTACCGATTACAAGCTGTTCAACTACTACGGTGCAGCAGATGCTGACCGCGTCATCGTTGCAATGGGCTCGATCTGCGACGTCGCAGAGGAAGTCATCGACTACCTGAACAAGAAGGGCGAGAAGGTCGGTATCGTCAAGGTCCGCCTGTTCCGTCCGTTCTCCGCTGAAAAGCTCGTTGAGGCAATCCCGGCGTCTGCAAAGACGATCGCTGTCCTCGACAGAACGAAGGAGCCGGGCTCCCTCGGTGAGCCGCTCTTCCTCGACGTTGTCACCGCCCTGAACGTGACCGGCAGAACCGGCATCAAGGTCATCGGCGGCCGTTACGGTCTGGGCTCCAAGGATACCCCGCCTGCATCCGTCTTTGCAGTTTATGCAGAGCTGGCAAAGGCTGATCCGAAGCCGCAGTTCACCCTCGGCATCAACGACGACGTCACCAACCTCTCCCTCGCAGAGGAGGAAGCACCGAACACCGCAGCAGAGGGCACGATCGAGTGCAAGTTCTGGGGTCTCGGCGGCGACGGCACCGTCGGTGCAAACAAGGACTCCATCAAGATCATCGGCGACCACACCGACAAGTACGTGCAGGCATACTTCCAGTATGACTCCAAGAAGACCGGCGGTATCACCATTTCGCATTTGCGCTTCGGTGACAAGCCGATCAAGAGCCCGTATTACATCAACAAGGCTGATTTCGTTGCATGTCATAACCCGTCCTACATCCTGAAGGGCTACAAGATGGTCAACGACGTCAAGCCGGGCGGTGTGTTCCTCATCAACTGCCAGTGGAAGCCGGAGGAGCTCGATCAGCACCTCACCGCTGACACCAAGCAGTATATCGCAAAGAACAACATCCAGCTCTATCTGGTCAACGCAATCGACCTCGCACAGGAGATCGGTCTGGGCAAGCGTACCAACACCATTCTCCAGTCTGCATTCTTCTCCCTTTCCAAGGTGCTGCCGGAGGCTGAGGCAATCGGCTACATGAAGGAAAAGGCACAGAAGTTCATGAAGAAGGGCATCGAGATCGTTCAGATGAACGAGAAGGCAATCGACGCAGGCGCAAATGCTTACGTCAAGGTCGATGTTCCGGCTGCATGGGCAACTGCTGTTGATACCGCAGCTCCGGCAAAGCTTGAGGGCCGCGAGAAGCTCGTCAAGATGGTTGAAACCATTATGAACCCGGTCGGCAAGATGCTCGGCGATACCCTGCCTGTTTCTGCATTCGCAGATCATGTGGACGGTACCTTCGAGCAGGGTGCTGCTGCATACGAGAAGCGCGGCGTCGCAGTCATGGTTCCGGAGTGGAATCCGGAGACCTGTGCAAAGTGCAACCGCTGTGCATTCGTCTGCCCGCACGCAACGATCCGTCCGTTCGCTCTGACCGAGGCTGAGGCTGCTGCTGCTCCGGCAAACATCAAGATCGCACCGAAGCCGATCGTCAAGACCGAGTACAAGTACACCCTCGCTGTTTCCGCTATGGACTGCATGGGCTGCGGCGTCTGTATCGGCGTCTGCCCGACCAAGTCCCTGAAGATGGTCTCCAGAGAGTCTCAGGAGCCGCAGCAGGCTGTGTTCGATTACTGTGTCGCAAAGGTCGCAGAGAAGGCAGATGTTGCAACCGATGCAACTGTTATCTCCAGCCAGTACAAGAAGCCGCTGCTTGAGTTCTCCGGCTCCTGCGCAGGCTGCGCTGAGACCTCTTACGCACGCCTCATCACCCAGCTGTTCGGTTCCAGAATGTATGTCTCCAACGCGACCGGTTGTTCCTCGATCTGGGGCGGCCCGGCTGCAACTTCCCCGTATACCGTTGACGCAAACGGCCACGGTCCGGCATGGGCAAACTCCCTGTTCGAGGACAACGCTGAGCACGGTCTCGGTATGTACCTCGGCCAGAAGGCGATCCGTGAGCGTCTGATCGAGGAGATCAAGGAAGTCGCTGCAGATGAGAAGGCTTCCAACGAGCTGAAGGCTGCTGCTGATGCTTACCTCGAAACCGTCAACGACGGCGCAAAGAATACCGCTGCAACCGAGGCTCTCGTTGCAGAGCTCGAGAAGATCGCTGACAAGTGCGACAAGAGCGCGGACATCCTTGCAAGCAAGAACTACCTCTCCAAGAAGTCCGTCTGGATCTTCGGCGGCGACGGCTGGGCATACGATATCGGCTTCGGCGGTCTGGATCACGTTCTGGCAACCGGCGAGGATGTCAACATCATGGTCTTTGATACCGAGGTTTACTCCAACACCGGCGGACAGGCTTCCAAGTCCTCCAACATCGGTCAGGTCGCACAGTTCGCGGCAGCAGGTAAGGCGATCGCAAAGAAGCGCCTTGCTGATATCGCAATGAGCTACGGCTACATCTATGTTGCACAGATCGCTATGGGTGCTGACATGAACCAGACCCTCAAGGCGATCAAGGAAGCTGAGAGCTATCCGGGTCCGTCCCTCATCATCGGCTATGCACCGTGCGAAATGCACAGCATCAAGGGCGGTATGACCAACTGCCAGTCTGAGATGGAGAAGGCTGTCAAGTGCGGCTACTGGAACAACTTCCGTTATGATCCGCGTCTGGCTGCTGAGGGCAAAAATCCGTTCCAGCTCGATTCCAAGGCTCCGACCGAGTCCTATCAGGACTTCATCATGGGCGAGGCTCGTTACAGCGCACTGACCCGTTCCTTCCCGGAGCGCGCAAAGGCTCTGTTCGAGAAGGCGGAGAAGACCGCAGAGGATCGCTACGCTTACCTCACCAAGCTCGCAGAGAAGTAATCTCCTGTAATCTGACAGAATATGCAAATCAAGCCCCCGCACGGTGTATGCTGTGCGGGGGTTATTTTTGTCCGATGTTGATTTTGGGCGGCGGGGCTGCTGCGCTGTTACCCTTCCGTCAGCGGGCTTTCGCATTAGGAGCAGTTACTTTTCAAAAGCCGCTCCGCGGCGTGTACAAACGAAAATTGGGAGAGCTTCGCCGCCCGCACCCGGAGGGAAATGCCCGCGGTGGCTGCCCTGCCAAAATTTTTTTCAAAAAGGGGTTGACAAATCGGTTTTTGTCTGCTATAATAATAACATACCAAACAGATAGGAGTTATGGGTAAACCTAGGAGGGCTGTCGGATATGAAACGATGTTGACCGCGGATGACTGTTCAAACACAAACCCCGCGCATATGATAATCAAGAATCAACTGATAAAAATTGAAAAGGAGCGTATTCACATGAGCATTTACAAGAACATTACCGATCTGATTGGCGGTACGCCGCTGCTGGAGCTGGTTCACACCGAGGAGGCGAATCAGCTGGAAGCAACCGTTCTGGGCAAGCTGGAGTATTTCAATCCGGCCGGCTCGGTCAAGGACAGAGTCGCCGCAGCAATGATCGACGACGCAGAAGAAAAGGGACTTCTGAAGCCGGGCAGCGTCATCATTGAGCCGACATCGGGCAACACCGGTATCGGTCTGGCCTCTGTCGCAGCGTCCCGCGGCTACCGCCTGATCATCACCATGCCGGAGACCATGAGCGTCGAACGCCGCAATCTGATGAAGGCCTACGGCGCAGAGCTGGTGCTCACCGAGGGTGCCAAGGGCATGAAGGGCGCGATCGCCAAGGCAGATGAGCTTGCCGCAGAGATCCCGGGCAGCTTCATTCCGTCGCAGTTCACGAACCCGGCGAACCCCGCTGCACATCAGCGGACGACCGGCCCGGAGATCTGGAAGGACACCGAGGGCAAGGTCGATATCTTCGTCTCGGGCGTCGGCACCGGCGGCACGATCAGCGGCGTCGGCGGCTATCTGAAATCGCAGAATCCGGATGTGAAGATCGTTGCAGTTGAGCCGAAGGGCTCCCCGGTGCTCTCCGAGGGCGTTGCGGGCAAGCACGGCATTCAGGGCATCGGCGCGGGCTTTGTGCCGGAGACGCTGAACACCGATATTTACGATGAGATCATCACCGTCACGAACGAGGATGCTTATGCGACCGGCAAGGCTGTTGCACGCAGCGAGGGCGTTCTGGTCGGTATTTCCTCCGGCGCGGCTGTCTGGGCAGCGATCCAGCTTGCAAAGCGTCCGGAGAACAAGGGCAAGACCATTGTTGCGCTGCTCCCGGATACCGGCGAGCGTTACCTCTCCACCCCGATGTTTGAATAAGGCGGGGCAGCCCCCGCGGGCGATTCCCTCCGGGCGGGCAGTGCCCGCTGCCGATTCCCTCCGGGCGGGCAGTGCCCGCTGCCGATTCCCTCCGGAGACGGTAGGCGAAGCTCCCCCAATTTAAGCGGTACACGCCGCTGATCGCGGCTTCTGTAAAGTTACTTCTCCCAATGCTGAAGCCCGCCGACAAGCAGCGTCTCCCGGCAATGCGGAATCACAGGCATTGCGGGAATAAAAGGTCCAGGAATTTACCTCCGTACAGGCAGCGTTCTGTCTCTGATCTGCAAGAGACAGAACGCTGCCGTTTTTTGGATCGCTGCGGCCAATACTGCACAAAATCATCATTTATTGCGGTGCGTTTCTCATTTCTTGCGACAAATTTCCGAATTTCAATTGACTTCCCCTGCGGATTATGTTACAATACAACTTAGGAGCCGCGATATGCGGCACATGACAACTAACGAAAAAAGGAGTCACGGAATGAATATTGCAGTCGCGCAGTCAGGCGGTCCGACCTGTGCCATCAACGCATCACTCGTCGGCGTGTTCAGAGAATCCCTGAAGGAACCGGAGATCGACGCGATCTTCGGCTCGGTCAACGGCATCGAGGGTCTGATCCAGAATCATCTCATCGACCTGAAAACACTGATCTTCACCAACGACGACATGGAACTGCTCCGGCAGACGCCCTCCACGGTACTCGGCTCCTGCCGCTATAAGCTGCCGGACTGGCACGAGGACGATTCCGTCTACCGGAAGATCACGGATACGCTGAAGCAGCGGCAGATCGGTGCGTTCTTCTATATCGGCGGCAACGACTCCATGGACACCGTGCAGAAGCTCTCCGCGTATTTCCGGGAGCAGGAGATCGGCGTCAAAGTCATCGGCATCCCCAAGACCATTGACAACGACCTCTGTGTCACCGACCATACGCCGGGCTTCGGCTCCGCGGCAAAATATGTCGCCACGACCATGCAGGAGATCATCCGCGACAGCTCCGTTTACAGCATCCCCTCCGTCACGATCGCAGAGATCATGGGCAGACACGCCGGCTGGCTGACCGCCTCCGCCGCGGTGCTGCACAAGCTCGGAGAGGCCGCCCCGCATCTGATCTATGTGCCGGAGGCGGAATTCTCACTGGAAAAATTCATGCGGGATGTCCGCAGCGAAATGGCCAAGCACAAGGCCGTGATCGTTGCTGTCTCCGAGGGCATTGAGGTGCCGGAGGGCGTACAGTCCGGCGTGGTCGATAACTTCGGGCATAAATATCTGTCCGGCATCGGCAGTTATCTGGAACGGGCCGTCCGCAGCGAGATCGGCTGCAAGGTGCGCTCCATTGAGCTGAACGTCATGCAGCGGTGCTCGTCGCATCTCTGCTCCCGCACGGATATCGACGAATCCGAGGCGATCGGCGCGGCGGGTGTGCGCTGTGCGCTGCGCGGCGAGACCGGCAAGGTCATGGTGTTCCGCCGCCTGCACGATATGCCGTATACCGTCATGATCGGCACGGCGGACGCGTCCGAGGTCGCGAACAAGGAGAAGTCGCTGCCGCGCTCGTTTATCAACGCAGCGGGCAACAACATCACCGAGGAAGCACTCCGCTACTTCATGCCGCTGATCCAGGGTGAGCTGGTCATCCAGATGAACCACGGCATTCCGGCGCATTTCACGATCCAGGAATCTCTGCTGAAATAACGAAAAGCCCCCGTGCATTTCGCCGCTGCACGGGGGCTTTCTTATGGTAGTGGAAAAGAAAAAGGGGTAAATTTTCAGATCACCGGAAGCGGCTGAAGTCACCGTCTCCGGTCAGAGGGATTCGCGGGGAATTACCACGGGAACAGCAGATAACCGCCGTTGGGCAGGCAGCCGTCGTGAGACAGACCGGCACCGGAGTAGTCGATGATGTGATCGCAGAAGATCTTGTAATCTCTGCCGTCGATCTGCCAGTCATTGTTCCAGTCAGCTGCTGCGCAAAGCCAGTTATACTGCTCGCCCGAACGGCAGCCGTGATTCATGATGTAAGACATCTCTGCACCGTCAGCCTTGCAGTTGAAGGTAACGCTGCCGGAATAACTGGTATAGGTGAATGTATCACCGTCAAGGGATACATAGGAATCGCCGTTTGCATCGCCTTCCTTGACCGGACGTGCAACATACTGGAAGGTCCATGCCTTGCCGCTGTAAGTGAACGTCTTATTGCTCGATCTGTAGGTATAGCTCTTGTTGTATCTGATCTTGCCGCCTTCATCGACCTCGCAGGCCTTGATGGTGCCGTTAGTCACATTGGAGATGAAGATGGTCTTTTCGGTGCTGCCGTTCTTCACAGTGACCTGATCACCGATGCGCGGAATGTACCGGAAGTAGTTGTAGGCCGAGGTGTTGGTCACTTCCTTCATTTCCATGTAGGATGTGGTGCCGTACACTTCTTTTGCGACCTTTCTTGCAAATGCCTTGCCGCTGGACACGCTGGTACCTTCGCCGATGTTGCTGTAAGAGCCGCCCTGAAAGCCTGTCTTGCAGGTCGGGCCCCAGGTAACGGAGCCGCTCCAGGTGGTGTTTGCCTTGGTGCCGTTGCAGCCGCTCAGGTAGGTCGTGATGTTGTTCACGTAGCTGTAGCTCTCACAGGTTCTCTGCGGGACCGTCGTATAGCTGAACGCCGATGCCGTAATTGCCTGTGCTGCGCTGATCGCGGTGACCGCAGCCATCGCCGCTGCTGCGATCTTGGACTTTCTGAGTTTCATTTCTTTCACCTCATCAAAATATTTGCACACCCGTCTGCGTTTTACGCACCCGAATGCGCATGTTCAGATTATACCACAAGTTGAAATTCGTGTCAATATAATTGAATGTATTTTAATAATTATTTGATTATAATTTATTTGCAAAATCGAATCTTGTAGGCGTGAAGCTGAAATTCCTCTTAATAATATACGTTTTGTTGTTTCCGATGCGAGAATATATCAAATATATCCGATTTTTCAGCACTAGGGCGATATTGCGAAATGAAACATTATTTAATCATAACATTTTCAAGCAGGGACTAAAAAATTCAAACATAGTGTGCAGGAAATTTACTGCAAAATCGCAAACAAAACAACTTTCATATCCTATGATCGAAGATGTACGGTTCAGAAGCCGTTTTATTACGAGCCGTAAATTAAACATCCTTGATAATCAGTGCATAATTACAAATTGTAAATATCATGCACTGCGGCTGGATGCATTCGGTTCGGATGCTGTTCCGGTTCCCGTTTTGCAGCCGCAAAAGAAATTTTCCGATTTTTTCAAAATAGGGGTTGACAAACGGAAGAAAATGTGCTATAATAGATTCTGTTGTGAGGGTGTAGCTCAGTTGGTTAGAGTACCTGCTTGACATGCAGGGGGTCATCGGTTCAAGTCCGCTCATCCTCATCCGACTGAAAGCATCTGTTGAAAAGCAGATGCTTTTTTCATGTCTGAGAAATCCGCTTTTTCACAGCAGAAATATAAAATCCCCGCACAGCGTTTTTGCCGTGCGGGGATCTTGTTGTTCAGCTTGCGTACTTGGAGTCGATCTGGAAGTATTCCTCCATTGTCAGGCCACTGTCCGTGATCTTCTTCGCCCAGTCCTTGCCGACATAGCGGATATGCCACGATTCGTACTGATAGCCCGTGATGTTCTCCTTGCCCTTCGGGTAGCGGAGAATGAAGCCGTATTTCCAGCAGTTCTCCGCGAGCCACTTGGCCTCGGGCGTATTGTCAAAGGCAGAGCCTGCGCAGTTGATGTCGATCGCCAGACCCGTCTGGTGCTCGGAGTGACCCGGCCGCGCGGAGTAGGTATCCGCAGCCGCCTGTCCGTCGCGCGCGCAGTAGTTCTTATAAAGCTGATCCTGCGTTTCGTAGGAGCGGAAATCGGAAACGGATTTCAGCGTCAGTCCGGCAGCGGCTGCATCCTTCAGCATCTCGTCGTAAGCCGCCTTGGTCTCCGGGGTCATCGCGCCGGGGTTGTATTCCTTCGGCAGCGGATAGCTCTTGTTGACAATCATCAGCCCCTGAATATAGGTAATGCCGTCCTTGACCTCGATGTCCGTGCGCTTGCCGTTCGCATCGACCGCAGTTGTATAGGTCACGACAGGCTCTGTGCTGCCGGGGGCGGTCGTCGGCGGTGCCGTAGTCGTGACGGTTGTCGTTGTGACGGGTGCAGTCACCTTGACCTTGACCTCCGCATAAACAGCGGGATTATTGACCGAGGAAACCTTGATCGTGCAGCTGCCGACACCGACCGGCTTGATCCTGCCGATGTCGTCAACGGTCGCAACATTCTTGTCAGAGGTTTCCCATTTCTCGGAGACATCCTTTGCATCTGCCGGTTCCATTGTTACCAGCGGCATCACGGTGTCATCGCCGACCTTCATCGCCGCTTCGTAGAACGAAAGCTTGATGCCGGTCACGGTGCCCGGCGCAAGGGTGGTTTCCGAGGTCACAGTTGTTTCGGTTTCCGTAGTCGTCACCTCCGTGACGCCGGTTGTCGCGCCGGAGATATCGGTGACCTCTGCAACCGGCGGCGTATCCTCACCGGTGTTCGGCTTATCCTGCGAGAGGATCAGCCAGAGCCCGCCGCCGATCCCGGCAGCAGCGAGCAGCAGCAGGCCGATCAGCGGCGCGGTTGCTGCGGATTTCTTCTTCCGTTTGTTTTGCGCAGGTCTCTGCCCGTTCGGAGCGGGTCTGCGGCCTGCATTCGGATTACGGCTGCCGTTTGCGGGACGGCCGCCGTTCGGATTGCGTTTTGCTTCAGCCATTTTGTTTATCCTTTCTGTTATTTTATGCAGAACATGCAGTTCTGTTGCGTACTGTTTTATTATAGCACACTCTGTTGAAAAAAGCAACGGAATACAGAAAATTTCAACTAAATTTAATTAGCGGACAGTACCCGCATCCGTTTTGTCGTCCATGCAGCGAAGCAAAATCATTTATGCAGTTCTTCCATTGAAAAATCTGCCGTTTTGTGGTATAATATCTATGATCCGAACCAATGAAAGGAGCGATCCGCATGACCGATCAGGAGCTCAGTCTGAAGAAAGAGGAATTTCTCAGCATTTACAGAGAAAAGATCACCCGAAAGGGTGCTGATAAGCTGCTGGAATATCTGCTTTCCGAGGAGAGTGATTTCTTCACCGCACCCGCTTCCACGCGATATCACGGCGCATACGAGGGCGGCCTGCTGGTGCATTCGCTGAATGTGTATCACAATCTGACGGAATATCTGGCGCGCAGCCGCTGCAGCGAGGTCTTTCATATTCCGGCGTATTCTGAGGAAAGCATCGCGATCTGTGCGCTGCTGCACGACCTCTGCAAGATGAATTTCTATACCGTCGATTACCGCAATGCCAAGAATGAAAAGGGCGTCTGGGAGAAGGTGCCGTATTACAAGATCGACGACCGCCTGCCCTACGGACACGGCGAAAAATCCGTGTTCATGATCCAGTTCTTCATGCACCTGCGCAAGGAGGAAGCCATGGCGATCCGCTGGCACATGGGCTTCTCCGATGCGGAGGGTCAGAATGCCAAGAACACCGTCGGAAGGGCACTGGAAATGTACCCGCTGGCCTTCGCGCTGCATGTCGCGGACATGGAGGCAAGCTATTTCCTGGAAGGCACTGTCTGAATGCGCATATCTCCGGAAAAAACCGGAAAGATACATATATGCATGACCTGAAGGCGTGCATCTGTCCGCCTTCCCGCAACTGACCCAGATACAAGGAGTGTGACTGAAATGTCCTGGGAACAGAATGCTTTGTTTTATCACATCTATCCGCTCGGATTATGCGGTGCGCCGTGGGAGAATCCCGGCGGTGAGCCTGTCAGCCGGATCGACAGGATTCATGCGTGGATCCCGCATCTGAAAAAGCTGCATATCAATGCAGTGTATTTCAGCCCCCTGTGGGAATCCGGTACACACGGCTACGATACGCATGATTATACGCAGCTCGACCGCCGCCTCGGCACGAATGCCGACTTCGCACGGCTCTGCGATGCGCTCCACGCAAACGGCATCCGCGTCGTGATCGACGGCGTGTTCAATCATGTCGGACGCGGCTTCTTCGCGTTTCAGGATGTGCTGAAAAACGGGCAGAACTCCCCCTACTGCAGCTGGTTCTGCAACCTGTGGTTCGGCGGCTCCAACCGCTTCGGCGACCCGTTTTCCTACGAATCGTGGCACGGCTGTGAGGAGCTCGTCAAGCTGAACCTGAAAAACAATGATGTGGTCAATTATCTGGAATCGGCGATCCTCGGCTGGATGGATCAGTTCCATATCGACGGCATCCGCTTTGACGCCGCGGACTGCATCGACCACGATTTCTTCCGCCGTATCCGGCATACGATCAAGAGCAGGAACCCGGAATGCTGGCTCATGGGCGAGCTGATTCACGGCAATTATGCGCAGTTTGCAAATCCGGATATGCTCGATTCCTCGACGAATTACGAGTGCTGGAAGGGCATCTGGTCATCGCATAACGACAAGAACTATTTTGAGATCAACTACGCGATGAACCGGCAGCAGGATATCTACCGGAATCTGCTGCTCTATAATTTTGCGGATAATCACGATGTTGCGCGTCTGGCAACACAACTGCGTGACAAGCGTCATCTGCCGCTGGTTTACGCGCTGCTCTACGCGATGCCGGGCATCCCGTCGCTGTATTACGGCTCGGAATTCGGCATCGAGGGCGAAAAGCAGCAGGGCTCCGACGCGAATCTCCGGCCTGCGCTGGACATCGCGGAGATGCACCCCGAACAGAATCCGCTGACGCAGTTCCTGTACCGGCTCGGTGCGGCGTACATGCTGAAGCCTGCGCTGCATACGGGCAGCTTCCGGACGGTTGAGGTGCGGAATCAGCAGCTTGTGTTCTGCCGCGGCGAGGGCGATGATGCAGTTTTCTGTGTGCTGAACCTCTCCGATCAGCCGAGCGGTCTGCCGCTGCCGATCTCCGGGGACGGCTGGTGCGATCTGCTGACCGGCGCACATGTTGAGGCAACCGGCGGCATCACGGCGCCGGCGTTCTCCGCCATGTGGATCGCAAAGGCGACGCCGGAGGAACTGCAGCGGATGACCGCAGAGACGGAAACGGTCTCTGTGGCGGAAGCACCGGACGCAGAGCCGGAGCAGCCTGCATCGGAACCGGAAGCACCTGCTGCACAGGAGCTCCCGGCGGCTCCGGCGGAAATGACTGCCGCAGAGCTGGTCTGGAAGCTGTCTCTGCTTGACCGCTGTATGACGCGGGAAAAGCTGACTGAAGCATTCGGCAGAGAGCCTGCGGATAAAAAAGAAGGCAGCAATGTTGTGTATGAATATCAGTTTGACGGCGGCGTGACGCTGCGGCTTTGGGGTGACCCGATCCTCCGCGCCGCCCTGCAATCAGGCGACCGCGCCTTTGAGATCGTGCTGTAGGTATCGCTTCGCGATGATTGATAATGTGGCTCCCACGCTTCGCTGTCGAGTTTGCTGCGCAAACATCGAGCCCAAACCCGCCAAAGGGACACTGTCCCTTTGGAATCCCATTATGAAGAACAAGAGGGTGCTGACATAACAATCAGCACCCTTTTTCATATTCCCTTTACTCCGGCCGCAGCCCGATCGCGTTTTTGCGCGTAATCATTGCATTTTTCCGTTTTTTCTGCTATAATAGAGGTATCACCGCAGACCGTGAGGTTAAACAGCATGAAAAAGCAAAAACAGCGCTATCTGATCATCTGGTTTGTATCCGTCCTGATATTTTATCTCGCCGCATTTCTCATTGTGCGCATCAGCGGCTCGGAAACGACGCTGAAAATTGAGACCCGTTCCGATGCCCCCGCCGAGGCGGTCAGCATAGACATTACCCCGCCGATCGTCGAATGCACCGAAAAGACAATGGAGAACGGCACGCTCACACTGAAGCTCCATGCGCTGCAGAAGGGCAAAAGCTATCTTGAAGCCGGCATTGACGGCACCGAAAACGTGTGGCTGCATGTGATCTATGTACATGCGAGCGGTGTCATCACGGTGGATGCGTATCTCGGCAAGGGCACCATGAGCACCTGCTTCATGTATGCGTCCATGCTTTCCGTCGCGCTGGCACTGTTCCTGTGCATCCGCTATTTCCGGATATCCATGCGGGAAAGCATGTATCAGCACCGCTGCTGCGGACAGCTCGGGCTGATCCTGTTTCTGTCAGTCCTGCTGCTCGATCATCTGCTGTCGATCGGGCAGCATCTCAGTCTCGGCGATTCGCTGCGTTCACTGGTCAGCTCGGGCAGCGGCTTTTCGTATCTGATGCTCCCCACCGCATTTCTGATGTCCGTGCTGATCACACTGAGCAATATTGTTCTGCTGAAGCGCGAGGGCTTTACGTGGCGGAATATGCTCGGGGCGATGCTCGGCGTTTTCGTCTGCTTCTCGACCTTCCTGCCCATGTTCCTGTACGATGCAGCGGATAACAGCGGCATGGTCGAGCTGCACCGCGAAAACAGCGTTTCGCGCTATGTCATGGAGTTTGTGGAATGGGCGATCCTTGCCTGCCTTTCGTATCTCGAATGCATTTTGGCCGGCATGATTATCCTCGGCATCAGGGCGGCAAAGCATATCCCGGCGTTCAATAAGGACTATATCCTGATCCTCGGGTGCAAAGTCGGTTCGGACGGCAGGCCGACAAAGCTGCTGCAGAGCCGCATTGACAGGGCGGTCGAATTTGCAAAGATGCAGAAGGAAAAGACCGGCAAAGAGCTGATCTTCGTGCCGTCCGGCGGAAAGGGCGCGGACGAGGTCGTCTCCGAGGCGGAATGCATGAAGCAATATCTGCTCTCATGCGGGATCCCGGAAAGCCGGATCCTGCCGGAGGACAAGTCCGGATCGACGGCGCAGAACATCCGGTATTCCTGTGAACTGATCGCGGCGCAGAAGCCCGACGCGGAGATCGCGCTTTCGACGACGAATTATCATGTGTTCCGTGCGGGTGCGCTCGCGTATGCACAGGGCAGACACATCGAGGGCATCGGTGCAAAGACCAAGTCCTATTTCTCGCTGAATGCATTTGTACGCGAGTTTATCGCGGTGCTGTATGAGAGAAAGCGGATGCATGTCACGCTGCTTGCAGGCATCGTGACGGCCGTTGCAGCGGTCACGATCATCCTCTACCGCGCTGCGCAGTTTTAAGGCGGGGAGCCCTCCGCAAACACCACTGAAAATGAAAAAGGACGCCGATCAATGCATCAGCGTCCTTTTTGTTATCCGATCCGCCGCAGGGCGAATCTTTATTTCTCCTTCCTGCCGCGGAGGAACGCAGCGGCAGCAGCACCGATGACCATGACACCGCCGACGATCGCCGCAGGGATCCAGACCTTGCCGCCCGGCTTGCCGAACCGGCCGGTCTTGCCCGGTGCCGTCGTCAGGACCGGCTGCGGCTTGGTGTTCTCCTCATCCGGCAGCGGCTGGTGCGGAATGCCTGCTTCCTCTGCGTATTGACGCACCGCCTCGGTATTGGAGTAAAGCGTCAGCTGCGTGTCCGTTCTGAGGAACGTATGCGCATCCTCACCGAACTCATAGCCGAATGCATGGGGATGCACCTTCTCGACCGTATCCGGCAGATAAACGTCCTCCAGCTTATAGCACTGCAGGAACGCATCCTCGCCGATCTCGCGGAGATTGTGCCCGAACCGAACATAGTTCAGATACTTGTCCGACTCAAACGCCTTGCGCTCAATGACCTCAAGGCCCTCGCCGAGCTCCGCGATCTGGAGCTGTGCGCACTGTGCGAATGCGCCCTCGCCGATCCGGACAACAGAATCCGGCAGATGCACGGTCGTCATATTCGTGCAGAAATTGAACGCCTGCTTGGAGATCACGCGGATGCCGTCCGGCACCGTGACCTCCTCCTCATCGCCGTGATATGTCAGCAGGATCTTGCCCAGCACGATGAAATCTTCCTTGCTGCTCATCTGCCATTTGGTGTTCGCAACGGCATTCGGTGCGATCGCCTCGATCGAATCGTCAACCTCGATCTTCGCAAGATCATTGCAGCCCTCAAACGCCATATCATAGATCTCGATGACGCTGTCCGGGATCTTCACGGATTTCAGGTTTTCTTTTTCCTCAAACGCATATTCGCCGATATACTTAAAGCCCTTCGGGATCCTGACCTCCTCCGCATCGCCGTTGTAGCGGTAGAGGATATGGTCGCCGATCTCGACGAATTCATCCGTCAGCTTTTCGTCATAGGGGCTGTCCTCGAATGCGCTGAATCCGATGAATGTCACCGTATCCGGGATCTTGACCTCCTCCAGACGGGCGCAGGAATCAAATGCGTGCGTACCGATGCGCACACAGCCGTCCGGCACCTCGATGCGCTCGATATAGGTGCAGAACTGGAATGCGCGCTCGCCGATCACGCGGATCGTATCCGGCAGCGAGACGGTCTCGCCGTAGCAGTATTTGAAGCATTCGTCGCCGATCTCGGTGACAGGCTTGCCTTCGATCTCCGCAGGGATCACGATGTTCTTGGCACTCGACCACTTATACTTCGTGATGCGGATGCCGCCGTCCGCTGTCTCCTCATATTCCATGCCGGAAAGCGGATCATTCGGGTCAAGCTGCTTTTCGGTCGTTGTCGTTTCCTCAGCTTCCGCTTCGGTCTCCGGTGCCGTCGATTCTGCTGCGGTCTCTGTCTCCTCCGCCGGATCTGCTGCGGACGCTTCGGCAGCCGTTTCAGCCGCTGTTTCCGCAGCCGGTTCCTCCGGGTCTGCAAACACAGGCATTGCTGCCGTCAGGCAGAGCAGTGCCGCACCGAGCATCCCGGCCGCAAACCGGCTCACATTTTTTTTGCTCATATCCATTCTCCTATAATGAAAACGGGGGACTCCGCAGCGGAATCCCCCGTTTGTCTCCAATTACAGCGGCATCTGCGGCTGCTGATAATCAGTCGGGTAGCCGTCTGCGCGCACGACCTGCACGTTGTTGTACAGTGCCATACCGGTACCGGCCGGAATCAGCTTACCGATAATGACATTTTCCTTCAGACCGAGCAGATAGTCGCTCTTGCCGTTGATCGCGGCATCGGTCAGAGCCTTTGCCGTTTCCTGGAAGGATGCGGCGGACATGAAGCTCTCCGAGGACGAGGAAGCCTTGGTGATACCGAGCAGCGACGGTCTTGTGGTGACAAGGCGCAGATCGGTCTCGCCTGCATCAATGCGCGCCTGAATGCCGGCATTGATCGTCTCGACCTCGCGCTTATCGACCATAGCCTCCGGAAGCAGATAGCTGCTGCCCGGATCTGCGATCAGCACCTTGCGCATCATCTGGCGGACGATGACCTCAATGTGCTTGTCATTGATGCCGACGCCCTGCTGACGGTACGCATACTGGATCTCCTCGATGATATAGTTCTGGACAGCCTGCACACCGAGGATATCGAGCAGATCCATCGGATAAATGGAACCGGTGGTCAGTCTGCTGCCGCGCTGGATCTCAGCGCCGTCCTTGATGCCGTTGGCCAGGTGGTAGTTATACGGAATGGTGTACGGCGTGGAGTCGCTGTTCGTCTCCGGATCGTGGATGACGATCGTCTTAATGCCGTTGTCCTCGGTCATCTGAATGACACCGGAGGACTTTGCAAGGATCGCGCCGTTCTTCGGGCGGCGGGATTCAAACAGCTCCTCAACACGCGGCAGACCCTGTGTGATATCCTCTGCGTTCGCGATACCGCCCGTGTGGAAGGTACGCATCGTCAGCTGGGTACCCGGTTCACCGATGGACTGTGCGGCGATGATGCCGACCGCCTCACCGACGGAGACCAGATTGCCGTTTGCGAGGTTGACGCCGTAGCACTTTGCGCAGACGCCCTTCTTGGCCTTGCAGCCGAGCACGGAGCGGATGCGGACATGGGTGATGCCTGCGTCCACGATGCGCTGTGCGTCAGTGCTGGTCATGGCGCGCGTCTTGGGGACAAAGAGCTCGGACTTCTCGTCGCGGAGATCCTCAACGAGGTATCTGCCGACGAGACGCTCCTGCAGCGTTTCGAGGTCGCGCTCGCCGTCGTTGATGCAGTAGACCTCGATGCCCTCGTCAGAGCCGCAGTCGATCTCACGGATGATGACATCCTGCGAAACATCGACGAGACGGCGGGTGAGGTAACCGGAGTCCGCAGTACGGAGCGCGGTATCAGCCAGACCCTTACGGGCACCGCGGCTGGAAATGAAGTATTCGGAAATGTTCAGACCTTCACGGTAATTGGAACGGACCGGAATTTCGATCGTCGCACCGGAGGTGTTCGCGATCAGTCCGCGCATACCCGCGAGCTGACGGATCTGGTTGATGGAACCGCGGGCTCCGGAATCCGCCATGATGTTGATCGGGTTGAACGGGTCAAAGTTTGCCTTCAGTGCCTCGGTGATCTGGTCGGTCGCATCTGCCCAGACCTTACAGACCTTCTCATACTTGACCTCGCCGGAGATATAGCCGTACTGATACTGCTCGTTCAGTGCATCGACCTCTGCGTCAGCAGCCGCAAGGATATCCTTCTTCTGCGGCGGAATGACAGCGTCGATAACGGCGACGGTCAGGCCGGACTTGGTGGAGTACTTGTAGCCGAGTGCCTTGATGCGGTCGAGCACCTCTGCGGTGGCGGTCACGCCGTGCACCTTGAGGCACTGGTCGATGATCTTGGACAGCACGGACTTCTTGACGACCTGCGTGATCTCGAGATCGAATTCATGCTCGGGATCGCTGCGGTTGACAAAGCCGAGGTTCTGCGGAATGATCTCATTGAAGATCAGTCTGCCGGCGGTGCAGTCGATGATGCGGGAGGTCTTGACACCGTTGACCTCCTTGGTCATGCGCACCTTGATCTTGGAATGCAGCGTGATATCGTGCTCGTCATAAGCCATCATGGCCTCATCGACGTCGCGGAACACCTTGCCCTCACCGGGCTCGCCGTCCTTGACCATGGTGAGGTAGTAGGAGCCGAGCAGCATATCCTGCGTCGGAACCGCGACCGGCTTACCGTCGGACGGCTTCAGCAGGTTATTTGCAGCCAGCATGAGGAAGCGGGCTTCTGCCTGCGCCTCTGCGGAAAGCGGAAGGTGCACAGCCATCTGGTCGCCGTCGAAGTCGGCGTTGAAAGCGGTACAGACCAGCGGATGCAGCTTCAGTGCTCTGCCCTCGACCAGCACCGGCTCAAATGCCTGAATACCCAGTCTGTGCAGGGTCGGCGCACGGTTCAGCAGCACCGGATGCTCACGGATGACATGCTCGAGTGCGTCCCAGACATCGTCGTTTGCACGGTCAACCATTTTTCTTGCGCTCTTGATATTCTGAATCTTGCCGATATCGACCAGACGCTTCAGCACGAACGGCTTGAACAGCTCCAGTGCCATTTCCTTCGGCAGACCGCACTGATACATTTTCAGCTCAGGGCCGACGACGATAACGGAACGGCCGGAGTAGTCAACACGCTTGCCGAGCAGGTTCTGACGGAAACGTCCCTGCTTGCCCTTGAGGATATCGGAGAGCGATTTCAGCTTTCTGTTGTTCGGGCCGGTGACGTCCTTGCCGTGGCGGCCGTTGTCGATCAGCGCGTCAACAGCCTCCTGCAGCATACGCGCCTCATTGCGGACAATGATGCTCGGCGCATTGAGCTGCAGCATTCTTTCAAGACGGTTGTTTCTGTTGATGACTCTGCGGTAGAGGTCATTCAGGTCAGAGGTCGCATAGCGGCCGCCGTCCAGCATGACCATTGGGCGGATATCCGGCGGGATGACCGGGAGAATGGTCATGACCATCCACTCCGGGCGGTTGCCGGACTGCCGGAATGCTTCGAGGATCTCGAGACGCTTTAACAGCTTGCCGCGCTTCTGGCTCTTCTGGGAGGTCTGTCTGCCGGTGGATTTCTCATCCAGCTTGCGGACTTCCTCCTTGAGCGCATCACAGGCCATGACGAGGTTGTTCTTCCACTCCTCGTCCTCGCAGGCTGCACAGAACGAGCACTCGCGGCAGTTGCGGCCAAGCTCGCAGTTCTTGCAGGCTTCCTGCTCGTCCGGTTCCAGTGTCAGCTTGCCCTCTGCGATCAGCTGATCGCGGAACTTGTCGTAGCGGTCCTGGCTGTATTCCTGCAGCAGATGCAGGATCGCCTCTGCGCCGATCTCGGCCTTGAACTGGCCGGGATTCTTCTGCAGCGCATTCTGATATTCCTCCTCGGACAGCGTTTGCTGCTTGAGGAGGCCTGTCACATACTGACCCTCATGCACCGGGTCCGGATCGCCGGGGTCTGTGACGATATATTTGGTAAAGTAGATGACGGCTTCGAGATCCTTCTGGGAGAGGTCGCCGAGCACCTGACGGATGCAGGCCGGCGTGCCCTTGAAGTACCAGATATGCGCAACCGGCGCAGCCAGCTCAATGTGGCCCATACGCTCACGGCGCACCTTTGCGCGGGTGATCTCAACACCGCAGTTCGGGCAGACCTTGCCCTTGAAGCGAACCTTCTTGAACTTACCGCAGTAGCACTCCCAGTCCTTTGTCGGTCCGAAGATCTTTTCACAGAAAAGACCGCCCTTTTCCGGCTTCTGGGTACGGTAATTGATCGTTTCCGGACGTTCGACCTTGCCATAGCTCCACTTCTGAATCTGCTCAGGGGATGCAAGACCGATCTTAATGGAATCAAAGGTGGTGAATTCCAATGTGTTCCCTCCTAAATTCTATGTCGGAGCGCAGCGGAACGCAGCCTTTGCCGCGCCGCTGCATGATACCGTTTCGCGGACTGGTGTTTCTTACAGATCCTCGTCGTCTGCGCCGAACATGTCATCGGTCATTTCCGTTTCGCTGTATGCAGCGGAATCGTCCTGATCGTCGTAGCCGAACTCATCATCGTCGTCGGCATCCGGCATCTGACCGTGCTCGACCTCATGGGTCTCGGTATCCTCACCGTACATTGCGGTATTATAACCCGCATCGCCCATATCCGTATCTTCGTAATGTGTCGTATCTGCGGTGTTTTCGTCATCAAAGTCAGAGGAGCTGCGCGGCGGGAGATCGTCGTCGAAGCTCATCTTGAGGTCGATCTCCTGCTGATCCTCGTCGAGGACGCGGACATCCAGACCGAGCGACTGCATTTCCTTGATGAGCACCTTGAAGGACTCCGGAATGCCCGGCTTCGGCACATTCTGACCCTTGACGATTGCCTCGTAGGTGTTGACACGGCCGGTGGTATCGTCGGACTTGACGGTCAGGATCTCCTGCAGTGTATAGGCTGCGCCGTAAGCTTCCAGTGCCCAGACTTCCATTTCACCGAAACGCTGACCGCCGAACTGTGCCTTACCGCCGAGCGGCTGCTGCGTGACCAGTGAGTACGGGCCGACGGAACGCGCATGAATCTTATCGTCAACGAGGTGGTGGAGCTTGAGGTAGTACATATAGCCGACCGTGACGCGGTTATCGAACTTTTCACCGGTTCTGCCGTCATAGACGGTGAACTTGCCGTCCTCAGAAAGCGGGATCGAGGTGGTGTCGATGACCTTCTGCATCGGGCTGAGGGTAAAGGTCTGCGAATCCTCGCCGGCCTCTTTCAGGGCTTCCTTCTTCGCATTGATCTCGTCATTGCGCTCCTGTGCAAGGCGGAAGCACGCACGGATATCGTCCTCGTGTGCACCGTCAAAGACCGGCGTCATGATATGCCAGCCGAGTGCCTTTGCAGCCATGCCGAGGTGCACCTCAAGCACCTGACCGATGTTCATACGGGACGGAACGCCCAGCGGGTTCAGGCAGATATCGAGCGGCGTACCGTCCTCGAGGAACGGCATGTCCTCTTCCGGCAGAATGCGGGAGACAACGCCCTTGTTGCCGTGGCGGCCCGCCATCTTGTCGCCGACAGAGATCTTGCGCTTCTGTGCGATATAGCAGCGGACGATTTCATTGACGCCCGGGCCGAGCTCATCGCAGTTGTCGCGGGTGAACCGCTTGACATCGACAACGATACCGGATTCGCCGTGCGGCACCTTCAGGGAATTGTCACGCACCTCGCGCGCCTTTTCACCGAAGATCGCGCGGAGCAGTCTTTCCTCAGCGGTCAGCTCGGTTTCGCCCTTCGGGGTGACCTTGCCGACGAGGATATCGCCTGCATGGACTTCTGCACCGATGCGGATGATGCCGTCCTCGTCGAGGTCCTTCAGGGCATCCTCACCGACATTCGGGATATCGCGGGTGATCTCCTCCGCGCCGAGCTTGGTATCGCGGCACTCCAGCTCATATTCCTCGATATGAACGGAGGTAAAGACATCCTCGCGGACAAGACGCTGATTCAGGAGAACCGCGTCCTCGTAGTTATAGCCTTCCCAGGTCATGAAGCCGATCAGGGCATTCTTGCCGAGGGAAATCTCACCGTCGCAGGTTGCAGGGCCGTCTGCAATGACCTGTCCCGCCTCGACCTGATCGCCGACCTCAACGATCGGACGCTGGTTGACGCAGGTGCCCTGGTTGCTGCGCTGGAACTTGATGAGCTGATAGCGGCGGAGGTCATCCTCGCGCTCACCGGTCTTGATGACGATTTCATCCGCGCTGACGCTGACGACCAGACCTGCTTCCTTTGCAAGGACACAGACGCCGGAATCGACAGCCGCCTTGTACTCCATACCGGTGCCGACGAACGGACGCTCGGTCTTGAGCAGCGGAACAGCCTGACGCTGCATGTTCGAGCCCATGAGGGCACGGTTCGCGTCATCGTTTTCGAGGAACGGGATCATTGCCGTTGCAACGGAAACGACCATCTTCGGGGAGACATCCATGAAGTCGATCAGCGAAGGATCGCATTCAAGGATCTGGTCGCGGTGACGGGCGGTAACGCGGCGTCTTGCGAACTTGCCGTCCTCGGTGAGCGGCTCGTTCGCCTGTGCGACATAGAACGTATCTTCTACGTCCGCGGTCATATAGACGACCTCGTCCGTGACCTTGCCGGTCGCCTTATCGACCTTGCGGTACGGTGCCTCAATGAAGCCGTAGATATTGATGCGGGCGAAGGATGCAAGATAGGAGATCAGACCGATGTTCGGACCTTCCGGTGTCTCGATCGGGCACATTCTGCCGTAGTGCGAATAGTGAACGTCACGCACCTCGAAGCCTGCGCGGTCTCTGGTCAGACCGCCCGGGCCCAGTGCGGAGAGACGGCGCTTGTGCGTCAGCTCTGCGAGCGGGTTGTTCTGATCCATGAACTGCGACAGCGGCGAGGAGCCGAAGAACTCCTTGATCGCTGCGGTGATTGGACGGATATTGACCAGCGTCTGCGGGGTGAGCGTTTCGGCATCCTGTGCCTGCAGGCTCATGCGCTCGCGGATGACGCGCTCCATTCTTGCAAAGCCGATGCGGAACTGGTTTTGCAGCAGCTCGCCGACCGAACGGATACGGCGGTTGCCGAGGTGGTCGATGTCATCGGTGTGGCCGATGCCGTCGCAGAGGTTGCAGAAGTAGCTGATCGTTGCGAAGATATCGTCGCGGACGATGTGCTTCGGGACGAGCAGATCCTTGTTCGTGCGGATCAGCTGACCGAGCTTTTCGGCGTCGCCGTCGGCTTCTTCCAGCAGATCCTTCAGCACTCTTGCGGAGACCTTCTCGTTGATGCCGTATTCCTCGGCGTTGAAGTCCTCAATGAAGGCTGCGGCATAGGGGGTGATATCGACCATGCCGGAGCCGAGCACCTTGACCTCGCGCTCGACAAATTCCGCGACGAGCTCATGCTTCTTCTCATCGACATGCGTTTCGCGGACCTCGGCCTCGACATACGCCTCAAAGACGCCTGCCTGCTCGATCTCCTGTGCCAGTGCCGGGGTGACCTTCGTGCCTGTATCCGCGATCATCTCGCCGGTCATGAAGCTGATGACCGGTCTGGAAAGCACCTGATCGACCAGTCTCGCGCCGATGCCGAGCTTCTTGTTGTACTTGTATCTTCCGAAGCGGCAGAGATCATAGCGCTTCGGATCGAAGAACAGGTTGTTGACGAGGGTCTTTGCCGCATCGACGGTCGCAGGATCGCCCGGACGGAGCTTCTTGTAGACCTCGAGCAGTGCCTCGTTGATGTTCTTCTCGGCATCGTCGGTGATGCCTTCTTCTTTCTGCTCGATCGTCGCCTTCAGTCTGGGATCGTCGCCGAACATCTCGAGGATCTCCTCGTTCGTGCCGACGCCGAGTGCGCGGATGAACTTGGTGATCGGGATCTTTCTGTTCTTGTCGATCTTGACGGAAACGACGTCGTTGGAATCCATTTCATATTCGAGCCATGCACCGCGGTTCGGGATAACGGTCGTGGTGAACAGGCTCTTGCCCGACTTGTCGCGGGTAAAGCTGTAGTATACGCCCGGAGAACGGACGAGCTGCGAAACGATAACACGCTCCGCGCCGTTGATGACAAACGTGCCGCTCTCAGTCATCAGGGGCATATCGCCCATATAGATCTCGCTGCTGGTGACCTCATCGGTCTCCTGATTCCAGAGACGCGCCTTGACGCGCAGCGGTGCTGCATAGGTCGCGTCACGCTCCTTGCATTCCGCGATCGTATACTTGGGGGTATCGTCGATGCGGTAGTCAATGAAGCTTAACTGCAGATTGCCGTTGAAATCGCTGATCGAGGCCACATCGCGGAACACCTCCCGCAGACCTTCCGTCAGAAACCACTCGTAAGACTTCTTCTGCACCTCGATGAGGTTCGGCATCTGCAAAACCTCTTCGATCTTACCGAAGCTCTTGCGTGTGTTTTTTCCGACCTGAACGTCCTTGACCGAAACCGCAGTCTGCACGTCCGGACTGGTTTTAGAGCTCATGGGCAAAAACCTCCTGTCTTTTGTATCAGGGCGCATCCGCCCGCAGTGTCATTTCCTGATTTTTTAGAAAAAGGACTTGACAAAACCGCAGGTTCTATGCTATACTATTACGCGGAGAAAAGCCGCTTGTGCCTAGTCAGGCATTCTACTATTATAATCTACAAAGTGTTCTTTGTCAAGTACCTTCGGAAATATTTGGTCATCCTGCCGCGATACAGTTGTCTGTACCGCGGCTTTTTTGGCGTACAAATCAGAGAACGCTTGTTCGCAACCTCCGGATTAAAACGATATTGAAAAAAATATGCCGAAAATGCGGAATGACCCCGTGCTGTTCCGTGATGCAAAGCCTTCCGGGTTCTGTCCGGGAAATCCGTTCCGGGCGGCAGAAAAACGGCAGTTGCCCGTCCCGGATTGTGACGGTTCTGTGAAAATCCCGTAAATATCCGGTGAAGAAGCTTGCATTTTCCGGTTTTTGTGGTATACTGATTTTAGCACTCAGAGAGACAGAGTGCTAATTTTCTGATAGAAAGGTGAATCCGTTATGGAACAAAAACAGTTTCAGGCAGAGTCTAAGCGTATGCTGGACCTGATGATCCATTCGATCTATACACATAAGGAGATCTTTCTCCGCGAGCTGATCTCCAATGCATCCGACGCAATCGACAAGCTCTATTTCCGCTCCCTGACCGACGATCAGGTCGGCAAGAGCCGCGACGATTTCTACATCGAGATCACCCCGGACAAGGAAAAGCGCACGCTGACGATCACCGACAACGGCATCGGCATGACCGCAGAGGAGCTTGAGCAGAACCTCGGTGTCATTGCGCATTCCGGTTCCCGTGCATTCAAATCCGAGAACACCCTTGACGAGAACACCGATATCATCGGTCAGTTCGGCGTCGGCTTTTATTCGGCATTCATGGTCGCCAAGCGCGTGACCGTCCGGACAAAGGCCTACGGCAGCGATACCGCATACATCTGGCAGTCCGAGGGCGTGGACGGCTACACCGTCGATACCTGCGAAAAGTCCGATGTCGGCACGGAGATCGTGCTCGAACTGCTGGACGATACCGAGGACGAGAAGTATTCCGAGTTCCTTGAGGAATTCCGCATCCGCCAGCTGGTCAAGAAGTATTCCGATTATATCCGCTTCCCGATCCGCATGGAGATCACCCGCGAAAAGCTCAAGGAGGGCAGCGAGAGCGAGTACGAGACCAGCATCGACGTCGAGACGCTCAACAGCATGACCCCGATGTGGAAGAAGAACAAGAACGAGCTGACCGAGGAGGACTATACGACCTTCTACCGCGACAAGTTCTTCGATTACACCGAGCCGCTGCTGCATATCCACAACCGCAGCGAGGGCACCGTCACCTATAATTCCCTGCTGTATATCCCGGCAAAAGCACCGTATGATTTCTATACGAAGGACTACGAAAAGGGCTTGCAGTTGTTCGCAAGCGGCGTCATGATCATGGACAAGTGCGCCGATCTGCTGCCGGATCATTTCAGCTTCGTGCGCGGTCTGGTCGATTCCGAGGATCTGTCGCTGAACATCTCCCGTGAGATGCTGCAGCATGACCGGCAGCTGAAGCTGATCGCGAAATCGCTGGAAAAGTCGATCAAGAACGAGCTTGCAAAGCTGCTCAAGACCGACCGCGAAAAGTATACCGAGTTCTGGAAAGCATTTGGCATCCAGCTGAAATTCGGCGTATACAACAACTTCGGTGCAAACAAGGAGCTGCTGCAGGATCTGCTGATGTTCCACAGCTCCGGCTGCGACGACGCAGAGGGCTTCACGACGCTGGCGGAATATGTCACCAGAATGCGCGAGGATCAGAAGTATATCTACTACGCGGCAGGCGAGACCGTCACAAGATGTGCGGGTCTGCCGGCAGCAGAGCTCGTGCGCGACAAGGGCTATGAGGTGCTGTATCTGACCGAAAACGTCGATGAATTTGCGATCCAGATGCTGATGAAGTATCAGGACAAGGAATTCAAGAATGTCTCCGCAGGCGATCTCGGCCTCGAATCCGAGGAGGACAAGACCGCGCTGGAGGAGAAGAACGCCGCGGCAAAGGATCTGTTCGAGGAGATGCAGAAGGCACTGGCGGGCAAGGTCAAGGCGGTGCGGCTCTCGAACCGTCTGAAGAACCATGCGGTCTGCCTCTCAAGCGACGGTCAGCTCTCTCTGGAAATGGAGAAGGTGCTCAACACGATGCCGACCGGCCAGAAGGTGCAGGCGGAGCGCGTGCTTGAGCTGAACCCCGATCATCCGGTGTTTGCAACGCTGGAGCGTCTGCTGACGGAGGATAAGGAAAAGCTTGACAAATACGCCGATCTGCTGTATCAGCAGGCATTGCTGATCGAGGGAATGCCGGTCGAGGACCCGGTCGCCCTCAGCAAAATGATCTGCGACCTGATGGTGTAAGCGGGGAGCCCCCGCGGGCGATTCCCTCCGGGGACGGTGCGCGAAGCTCTCCCCGGCAGCAAAGAACACGCCGCTGATCGCGGCTTCTGTGGCGTTACTTCTTCCAATGCTGAAGTTCGCCGCAGGTATAACTGAAAACAAAAGGGACGCTGACGAACAGTCGGCGTCCTTTTTTCGCTGCCGGTCGGGCACTTTGCCGCCGGCACGCACCCATATCAAAAGATTTGGTCGAGCTTTTTCAAAAGCTCGCGGGTTCTTAGGGCAGAGCCCTAAGCCGCTCACCGCAGTGAGCGGAATCCCCTATCGTCAGGCGCACCGCAAGGGTGAATTTCAAAAACGCTCCGGGGGAGCGTTTTTGAAAGAGGGCCGCCCTGTAAGAGAGGGCGGCCCTCGGCGGATTGCAGAGCAATCCGCCGCCGCCCGCTGAACATAGGAGCGGCGCAAGCTGCGACGAGTGAACGGGCGTTCAGGGTTCTTAGGGCTGGAAGCCCTAAGTTTCGCTGTGCAAACAAGCGTGAGCGGCAGCGGATACCCTTTCCCGAAAACAAACGGGTGCTGAAATTCCAAACAGCACCCGTTCTTTTTATCATGTTATCCTTCAAAGATCGGTGTTTCCGGATTCACGAAAACGCTGTCGGTGATGACATCCTCCGATGCAAACGCGATCAGTTCCATTTCGGGAGTCGTATATTCCTTCATCATCATTCTCCTTTCCGATTATTAAAGCGAATGCAGATACGTTTCGGCGGCCTTGCCGTACTCATAAAGCGCCCAGCCCAGATCCTGCACGGTCTGCGGTTTATCGTCGGCAACAGCAAGCACGCACCAGTCTCTCGGGCAGACAAGGTGCTCTCTTCCGTCCACATAGATCCGCTCAGAGCCCACGATATCCTGCGCGGGAATATCGGTGATCGCAAAATATCGCTTGCCGTCCGCCGTTGTTTCTGCGGTCAGCGTTTCGTATTCGTCAAAGCCCGTCTGCAGTTTGACCTCCGCGGCATCCGTATAAATACGGAGATCGGTACCGGAATTGAGGATCAGAGAAAGCGCGTAATCGCCGTCTGTCGAATTGTAGATATCAAACCAGCGGTGCGTATAGCCTTCCGGGAAGATCGTATGCGTTTTGCCCATGAAGTGATTTTCCGCGGATTTGAAATAGCGGTCCAGTGCAGTGACCAGATTCGTCAGATTCTCGTTGCCCGTATCCCGATAGCTGCTGATATAATCCGCCGCGGAATACGACAACTGCTTACTCAGCAAACCGGAGCCGCCCTTGCAGATGTCAAGCAGATCGCCGTCGCTGTCGTAACACTTCAATGTGACCTTGTTCAGACGCTGTGTCGCGTTGATGCCGTAGGTCAGCTTCGTGCAGCCCGCATAGTCGCCGTCCTGCACGGTCAGACCCGCAAATTTAGAACGCGGGACCGTAACCGTGCCGAGCGGGCCTTCCAGCACGGCTTTTGCCGCGTCGCTGCTCAGCCGCACATAAAAGTTGATGCCGATCCTGCCGTCAAGCGAAAGGCTGGCACCCTTCACGGTGCTGCCGCCGAAGGTGAGATAGCCCGGATTTTCCGCGCCGCCGTCGATATGGGCGTATTCGCCGCCTATATGTGCCGAAGAATAATTGGTTCCGCTGCCGCCGACCAGCTCTGAGCAGGCACTGAACATTTCCCTGCAGTCTGTTTTTTCAGGATTCACATTCCAGCCGCGCCCTGCATAAATTGTTTTCAGGTTGTTGCACCCACTAAACATTTCGGAAGCATCTGTCACACTGCTCATATCGAAGCTGGAGAGATCAAGTTCTGAAAGAGATTCATTGCATCCTTTGAACATGCTGCTCATGTCTGTTACATGACTGGTGTCGAAATCTATAAGTAGCGACTCACATGAAATATTATCCCAGAACATGCCCTCCATATTGGTCACATGACTGGTATCTGCGTTTCGCAAATCAAATTTTTTTACATTACCAATAGGTTCAAAATAAATTTCGGGGTCCCCGTAATCTGTCATTTGGTATGTATACGGCAGACGAAGACTAGCCAACAAATATGATGAATTCTCCGGGAAAACGGTTCCTTCCTCACAGTTCACAGTGACATCGTCATAGTAACGATATGTATATATAATATCCGCTATAGCTTGCCCAACCTCTTGTTTGTCCACATTTCCGTGCAGCGTCAGGGTGCCGGTCTCCTCATCAAAGGTGACCGTTTCATAGGCTTTTGCCGTTACCGCAGGCCGCAGCAGCTCCACGCCCGCAAAATTGACCGGCAGTGCTCCGCCGAGCAGCATAAATGCCGTGACAGCCGCAGCTGCCGCTTTCAGTTTGTTTTTCATACACACAACTCCTTTTCATCTGAAAATAATATCCCCAAAGGCGCAGCCTGCGTGCACGCGCAGACAGCACCTTTTTGACCTGATTCAGGCGATCTTGCAGTTTGCTCTAAGTAAATATTAGCACAAAATCAACCGGCTGTCAAGCGAAACAGCAATCTTTTGCAGGGCAAATCCGCAGCCGTATTGTGCCGTGCAGCATTCCCGGAAACTTTTTCGCCGCTCTCCCATTGCAATATCCGGAAGAATATGCTATAATAAGTGTATTCGCAAACCGCACATCAAAAAAAGGAGAACTATCATGCAATTAGATGCCAAAACTCTGGATACCCTTGCATGGCTGTCCAGACTGGACATTCCCGAAGACGAGACAGAGGCGCTCTCCGGCAGCATTGCCGAGATGCTGACCTTTTTCCAGCAGCTTTCCGCACTCGATACCGAGGGCGTGGAGCCGACCGCGCACATCGCGCCGCTTGAAAATGTGCTGCGCGAGGACGAGCCGTTTTCGCCGCGTCTTGACCGTGACCTGCTGCTTTCCGGCACGCAGTCCGAGGACGGCCTCATCACTCTGCCGAAGGTCATCGGCTGAAAGGAGCGCGAAAAATGGATTATTCAAAAGTAATGGAACTGGATATTGCTACGCTGTCTCAAATGCTTCACAACCGTGAAATAACAGTTAGCTGGTTAACAGAGACTGCGTTAAACGCAATAAAAGAGAAAGATAGTATTTATGGCGCATATTTGACTACTCTCAATTTAGATGATCCCAATGGAGAGTTGAACCGTCAAATAGAAGCTGCTCAATATATGCTTGATAACGGCACTGCAGGCGCGCTGACCGGCATCCCCTTTGCGATGAAGGACAATATCTGCACAAAGGGCATCCGCACGACATGTGCATCCAAAATGCTTGAAAACTGGCTGCCGGTCTATGACGCGTGCGTCACCGAGCAGCTGAAAAAGGCGGGTGCGGTCATGCTGGGCAAGACCAACATGGACGAATTTGCAATGGGCAGCTCGTCGGAAAATTCCGCGCTGCAGCTAACGCGCAATCCCGCTGCGCCGGACTATGTGCCGGGCGGCTCGTCGGGCGGCTCGGCTGCGGCAGTCGCGGCAAATGAGTGCGCCTTCGCGATCGGCTCCGATACCGGCGGCTCGATCCGTCAGCCGGCATCGTTCTGCGGCGTCGTCGGCATGAAGCCGACCTACGGCACGGTTTCGCGCTACGGTCTGGTTGCTTATGCGTCGAGCTTTGACCAGATCGGCCCGCTGACGAAAACGGTCGCGGACAACGCAAAGGTGCTGGAGGCGATCTCCTGCCACGACCGCCGCGATTCGACCTCGCTGCCGGAATTTGATACGAACTATTCCGCGCTGATCGGCAAAGACCTTTCCGGTATGCGCATCGGTCTGCCGAAGGAATATTTCGGCGAGGGCATCAATGCGGATGTAGCCGCGCTTGTGCAGAATGCTGCAAAGGTACTCGAAGGCGCAGGCGCGAAGATCGAAGAATGCTCGCTGCCGGCGGTCAGCTACGCGCTGCCTGCATACTATGTGCTCTGCTGTGCGGAGGCGTCCTCGAACCTCGCAAGATTCGACGGCATCCGCTACGGCTACCGCGCAGAGGGTGCGGAGGACCTCGACCGCCTCTACCGCAAGACGAGAACCGAGGGCTTCGGCCGCGAGGTGCGCCGCAGAATCCTGCTCGGAAACTACGTGCTTTCCGCAGGATATTACGATGCGTACTATAAAAAAGCGCAGCAGGCAAGAACGCTGCTGATCCGCGCTTTCAGAGAGCTGTTCTCGCAGTACGACATGCTGCTTGCGCCGGTTGCACCGACACCGGCCTATAAGATCGGGGAGAAGTCCAGCGATCCCATGGAAATGGCACTCGGCGATATCTGCACTGTGCCGGTGAATCTGGGCGGTCTGCCCGCGATCTCGGTTCCCTGCGGCACCGTCGCGCAGGACGGCGCAAACCTGCCCGTCGGCTTCCAGCTCATCGGCCCCGCCTTCTCCGAGGCGAAACTCTATCAGGCGGCTGCGGCGTATGAAAGCAGTATCGCTTCGCGATGATTGATAATGGGGCGCTGCCCCAAACCCTGCCAAAGGGACTTGTCCCTTTGGAATCCCGTTTTAGCAGATAAAGGGGGCGGCAATATGAACTTCAGCGAATGGCTCCGGTTTTTTCTGCTGAATGATGACAGCAGCGATCTGCTCGGAAAATACGGCGAGGATCTGACCGCCCGAAAGCTGAAATGGACAAAACTATTCGGATATAAAGGCTTGATGCTGCGGAATGTTTATATTCCCGCCGAAATCGGAGAAACGACCGAGATCGACCTGATCTACATTACGCAAAAGGGTCTGTTCATCATTGAAAGCAAAAATATTTCCGGCTGGATTTTCGGGCGGGAAAGTGACCGTTACTGGACGGAATCTCTGCCGGATCAATCAAAATACCGATTTTTCAATCCGATCTGGCAGAACCGCGGACATATCAAATGGCTGCGCGAGTTCCTGCATGATGAGAATCTGCCCTGCTTTTCGCTCATTGTTTTTTCTGAACGCTGTGAGCTGAAAAAACTGGATGTCCGCGACAAAACCTGTGCGCTCATTCACCGGGATGAGCTCATTTCCACAATCCGTTCAATCTGGAAGCAGAACCCGGATGTGTTTGATGAAGAAGGTACAAAAAGTATTTACGATATGCTGTCAATTTTGCAGAATGCCGATGAAGCAATGAAGCAGGCACATGTTGACCGCATACAGGAGCAGTATCATGGCATGAAATGCCCGTCCTGCGGTTCTGCACTGGTACTGCGGACAACCAAAGCGGGCGCGAACACCGGACGGCAGTTTTACGGCTGTTCCGCATTTCCGAAATGCAGATATGTCCGTGATGCGGAAGGACAACCGGAGGTTCCTGTTCCGGCTTTGACAGCGGAAAGCATACCGCCAGCAGAAAAATCTCCGGCATTGCCTGTTCCGGAACCTGTACCGGAACCCGCAGCCGAACCAGATGCGGCATCCGCAACGGGAACAATGCCGGACGGAAAATGTCCGCGCTGCGGTGCCGAATTGGTACTGCGGACTGCGAAAAAGGGCAATAATGCCGGCAAACAGTTTTACGGCTGCTCTGCATTCCCGAAATGCAGATACATCCAAAATACAGAAGAAACCCAATGAAACTCCAAATAATCACAAAGCGGAGGCTATGATATATGGCAAAATACGAATGTGTCATCGGTCTGGAAGTGCACATTGAGCTGCGTACCAGGACCAAGATTTTCTGCGACTGCCCTGCCGATCACGGCGGCGACCCGAACACGCGCTGCTGTCCGGTCTGCATGGGTATGCCGGGTACCCTGCCGGTGCTGAACAGGCAGGTCGTCGATTTTGCGGCGCGCGCGGGCATGATGCTCAACTGCGAGATCGCCCACTTCTCCAAAATGGACCGCAAAAATTACTTCTACCCCGACCTGCCGAAGGCGTATCAGATCTCCCAGCTCGACCACCCGCTCTGCGAGCACGGCTATATTGATGTGAACGTCAACGGCGAGGAAAAGCGCATCGGCATCACGCGCATCCATATTGAGGAGGACGCGGGCAAGCTGGTGCATACGGATTACGGCTCCGGCGCGGACTGCAACCGCTGCGGCGTGCCGCTGATCGAGATCGTTTCCGAACCGGATATCCGCACGGCAGCACAGGCGAGAGCATACCTCGAGCGTCTGCGCGAGCTGATCCGCTGGGTCGGTGTCTCCGACTGCCAGATGGAAACAGGCTCCATGCGCTGCGACGTCAACCTCTCGATCCGTCCGGTCGGTGATACGAAGCTTTACACCCGCACCGAGATCAAGAACCTCAACAGCTTAAAGCATATCGTTGCGGCGATCGACGCGGAAAAGGCGCGCCAGATCGACGAGACCGAGGCAGGCCGCGAGCTCGTGCAGGAGACCCGCCGCTATGATCCCGAAAAGGACAAGACCTATTCGATGCGCGTCAAGGAAAATGCGAACGATTACCGCTATTTCCCTGACCCCGACCTCGTGCCGATCATCCTGACCGATGCGGATCACGCGCGGCTTCGTGCCATGATCCCCGATCTGCCGGAGGAATACAAAGAAAAGTTGACAACAGAATACGGTTTATCTGAACAAATTGCAGATGCATTAATGAACACGGGAAGCGAATATGTCAGAATGTTTTTTGACACTGTAAGTCAATATGATACACAATATGGCAAAGAAATCGCGGCCGTTAAAATCATAACTAATGTATTTTTGAACACTTCAAAAAAAATGAAATATAGCGAAGCGATAAAAACTATTCCTGCTGCAACAAAATTAGCCGTGGATAATATTATATCTAAGGCAAATGTCATTCCATTGGTACTGCTTTCAAGTGAACATAAAGACGTGGATATTAAAAAGCTAGCTGAGGATAACGGTATGACGCAGGTGCAGGATTCGGGTCTGCTGAATGCGGTCGCGGATGAGGTCATTGCGGCGAATCCGAAGGCTGTTGCGGACTATAAGGCCGGCAAGGAGGCCGCGATCAAGGCACTCATGGGACAGGTCATGAAGCGCACCAAGGGCGCGGCGAATCCGCAGGAAGCGACTGAGCTGCTCAAGGAAAAGCTCGCGAAGCTGTGAGGTATCGCTTCGCGATGATTTGAAAAGAGGGCTCCGCCCTCAAACTCCCGCTGGGGACTAGTCCCCAGACCCCGTTATGTATAACAAATGGGACGCTGACGAAACAGTCGGCGTCCTTTTTTCGCTGCCGGTCGGGCATTACGCTGCGGCACGCATCCATATCAAAAGTTTTTGATCCAGCTTTTTTCAAAAAGCTGGCGGAGTCCAGAGGCAGAGCCTCTGGTCGCCCGTCGCAACGGGCGAAATACCCCAGCGTGCTAAGAGTTCGGCGGGCTTGGGGACCTGCGATAGAGGTCCCCATTCTCAAATAGCATCCGCGAAGCGGATACCTCTTATTAGGCGAATCGCAAAGCGATTCGCAGCCGCCCGCAGCACGTAGGAGCGGCGCAAGCCGCGACGAGTGAACGGGCGTTCCGGGTTCTTAGGGCTGGAACGCCCTAAGTTTTGCCATACACGGCGGGGAGTTCCCCTTTGCCGAGCCCATACCCGCATACCCGCAAAATCAGAAGGCATACAGCAAACACCCCCGGAAGCGGATCAAAACTGCTTCCGGGGGTATCTTTATTCTGTTTCCGTTTCCAGCGAGAGCATCAGATCCATGACCGCGTAAAGATCCGCGCTGCCGCCGAACACCGCCTGATACTCGATCCCGCGCAGGGCGAACGGGTCATATCCCGCCGCATAATACGCGATCCGCAGGCTGTCCTCATACGCGTCCGGACGTTCCACGTAGAACAATTTGCCGCAATAGCTGATCTGCTCCGCATCGGGACTGCCGTCAGAGCCGTTCATTCTGTCCCAGTCCGTCAGCGTGACCGCGCCGTCCGCAAATTCGTATGTCACGGACAGACAGAACGCGCCGCTGCCCTGCGCATTGCCGTTTCGGCTGACGATCCCGGCCTGATAACGCTGAAAATCATCCCGTCCGCAGGGGATGAGCGGATGCCCGAACAGCTCCTGCGCCTCCGCAAAGCTGACTGTCCGGCGCGTGAACACCGCCCCCGGATTCCCGGAGCTGCCGGGGATATCCGGCGGTGCTGCGGTCTGCTCGGCGGGCGGTACGGTACGCGGCGGAACGGTCACGGGCGGCACGGTCTGCGTCTGCGGCAGTGTCTCTGTAACCTGCGCGGACGGTGCGGTGTACGAAGTCTGCGCGGCCTGAACCGGATTTGCACCGGTCACAGCGGGTTCCGTCTGCGTCACAGCGGCAGGCTCCGGTTCCGTGATTTCTGTACCGGCTGCAGCGGTCTG
Organism: Ruminococcus sp. Phil11; assembly: GCA_001940925.1. Lineage (GTDB taxonomy): Bacteria > Bacillota > Clostridia > Oscillospirales > Ruminococcaceae > Firm-04. The sequence continues at coordinate 18,400 of MSGZ01000022.1, read as the reverse complement.
TGATTCTGCCGCATCTGTCCGCTCCGGTTCCGGCTTCCGGACAGTCACCGCTGACGAAACCGGCTCCGTCCCGCTTTGCTGCGCTGCTGTAACAGCCGGTTCTGCGATCTCCGTCACGGGCAGCGCCGAAGGATTCGTATACGCCGGAATCTCCGGCAGCTCTGCGCCGTTCTGCCGGTACCAAACAGCCGATCCGGCCGCCAGACAGAAACAGGCCAAAACCGGAACGGTATGCAAAGCCGTGCGCAGCCGTTTTTTCCGCCGCGCCTGCGCATCGCAGAACCGCAGCAGTAAGCTCTGATACATTTCATCGTCAGTCTTCATATTCAAAGCCGCTCCTTTCCAGTTCGGTTTTCAGTGCTTTTTTCGCATGATACAGCAGATCGCGGAGCTGCCGTTCTGATTTGTGCAGGATCTCTGCCGCCTCCGCATTGCTGAAGCCCTCAAAATAACTGAGAAACAGCACCTGCCTGTATGCAGGATTCAGCCGCCGCATCGCGTGATGCAGCATCCGTTTCTGCTCGCTCCGGATGATGCTGCGTTCGAGATCGTCTGCATCTGCAAGGGATTCCTGCGATTCCAGCGGGACCTCGCTGTGCTTTGTATGCTTCCGCAGATATTTCGCGGCGACATGATGCCCGATCGCATAGAGCCATGTTTTGAAGGAGCTTTTGCCGGAAAACCGCGGCCGCTTCCGCAGCAGTTCGTAGAATGTATCCTCGGTCAGCTCCTCTGCGGTATGGATATTCCGGACAATGCTGTGCAGATAGAGCATCAGGCCGGTGCGGTACGCGCAGACGATCTCATGCAGACCCTCATTGTCGCCCGCGAGAAACCGGCGGTAGCTGCTTTCTCCCTGATCCATGCTGTTCCCTCCTTCCGGGGTTTGATGTGCTTTCAATCATTAGTACCGTTTCGGGCGGAAAAATCGAAGCGAAAGCGAAAAAATTTCAGATATGTTTTACGATCGGTTTTCGCTTTCTGACTGCGTGCAGGCATTGCTTCGACATCTTCTGCAAATTCTCTGCGGTATAATAACAGATACAGATATATACCGCAAAAGAGAGGAATGGTTTTTCATGATCGAATGGAACGAACTGCGCACGGAGCCCCGTGTCCGCTACGCCGCAAAGGTGACCGGCTGCGGGGTCGCCGCCTGCCTGCTGGCAACCGTACAGCTCAACGGCATGTCCGTGCCGCTCAATACGGCACTGGCGGCGGCGGTATCCCCGGCCTGCGGTGCCGCCGTGCTCGCCGGAAGTGCCGCGTCCTACGCGCTGACCGGTCTGCTGCAGAAGCAGCCCGCGCTGCTCTGCGCCGTCGCGGTGACTGCCGTGCTCCGCTGGATCCTCGGCATTCAGCCCGGCGCGAAAACCTCTGCCATGCTCGCGGCGGGGAGCACCTTCATTTCCGCCGTGATCTTCGCGCTGGCCGGACTTATCAACGGCACCGGCTGGATCCCGTGGATCTGCGGGAGCATTCTCGCGGGCGTGCTGGCATGGTGCATCCGGCAGGTCATGACGCGCTTCGGGACAGGTCTGCCGGTGCGGCTGCATGAGGCTGACAGGCTCCCGTTTGCCGCCTGCTATGTATTCTGCGTTGCGGCACTGTGCGCCGTCCGGCTGATGCGCGTCGGCTTCGGGGAGATGCTGGCCGCGTTTGTCACACTGACCGCCGCCAAGCGGTACAGAACAGGCGGCGGCATGATCTGCGGGACGCTCTCCGCACTCGCGCTCATGCTCGCCGATACCGGAACGGCAGGCTATGCGGCAATGCTCCCCGCCGCAGGCTTCGCCGCCGGATGCCTCGCGGGTCACTCCGCCGGGATGCTCTATCTGGTCTTTCAGGCGATCGGCGCGGCCGGGCTGATCCTCTCCCGGCAGAGTGCGGAGATCTCCGGCGCATGGGTCGGCGGACTGATCGGCGGGCTCGGCTTCCTGATCCTGCCGGCCGCACAGCTTGCGGACAGGCTCCTGCAGTGGAGCGATTCCGGTGCCGACCTCGCCGCACTGACCGAAGCGCGGATGCAGTTTCTTTCGCAGTCGATCGCCGGGGTGCGCGGTGACGCGGAACGGATCGCGGGACTGATGAACGCAGGGGAGACCGCCGCCGATCCCGCCGCGCGCGTCTGCGAGACCGTATGCAGCCGGTGCCGGAGCAGGGCACTCTGCTGGGAAAGCGGCGACGACGAAGCGGCGCGGTGCTTCCGGCGGCTTGCGGAGGAGGCACCCTCTGCAAAGCTGAAAGCACCGTTCAACTGTGTCCAGCCCGACCGTGTAACGGCGGAATTCACCAAAACCAAACGGCAGGAGCTGACCGCCAGAACATTGACGGCGCGGCTGCGGGAATCGCAGAAGCTGCTGTTTTCGCAAATGCAGATCACCGAGGCACTGCTCAGCCGTGCGGTGCAGCCGCCGCAGAAAACCTATCACCGGGAGCTGACGCGTTTCGTCTCCGATGCGCTGGAACGCTGCGGGATCCCGGTGCGGGCGGCTGCCGTCTCGACCGGCGGCAATGCGCGGATGCTGATCGAGCTCTATGCGGACAGGGACGCCGAGCTCGACCCGGAGCTGATCGCGGACTGCCTGTCCGAAGCCCTGCAAAAGCCGCTGTCCTTCTGCTGTGCGGAATCCGCCGGAGACGAACAGCGGCTCCTGCTGCGCACGGCGGGCGGATACTGCGTCACGACGGCGGCGGCACAGTGCGCGGTGCATGAGGACGAGCCCTGCGGCGACTGCTTTGATACCTTCACGGACGGCGACGGCGATTTTTATCTCGCGGTCTCCGACGGCATGGGCTCCGGCCGGCGCGCCGCGCTCGACGCGAAGATCGTGCTTTCCGATTTCCGGCAGCTTGTCCAGTCCGGCATGGAGTGCAAAGAGGCCGCACGCATGATCAATGCGCTGATGATGACACGCTCCGGCGAGGAACGCTTTGCAACGCTCGATGTCGCAAAGATCTGCACGGAGACCGCGACCGTCACGCTGTACAAATACGGCGCAGGCCCGACGTTCATCCGCCATGCGGGACGCATCACGCTGTTTCAGGCGGCGACTGACCCGATCGGCATTCTGCCGGATGCGGAGCCGTTCACGACCGTCATGCAGCTGGAGCGCGGAGACATGCTCTGCCTGCTGACGGACGGTCTGGACGAAGCACTGTTCCCGTATATCCGGCAGGCGATGACCAAAGGCGGAGACCTGCAGACCATGGCGCACGCGGTCTGTGCCAAGGCGACGCGCAGCGCAAAGGGCGATCCGAAGGACGATGTGACCGTGCTGGCCGCGGCCGTTTCGGCAGCCGTTTCCGATGCATGAATCAAAAAAAATGCGGTATCATAGAAATGCGGGATGCCGTCCGGACAGCACGGATTTAACGCGCAGTAAATTCAGGATGATATTTTACAAAAATGCCGGATCGCGGCTGAATGCACCGCATAGAAAATATAAAAAAATTGCCGGTATATTTTTGTATACCCTGCCGGAATAAACGCGCCGTATCTGCGCGATTTCCGCTGCAATTTGTTCTGCTCAGAAAACAATTCGTTGAATATTCGCAGATTTTTTTCAAGTTCGCGCTTTACTGTTGTCAATATATACAAAACTCCGCCTGAAAATTGGCCGAATCTCCGAAATTTCCCTTAAATTGCAAAAACACTTGCAGTTTGGGCAATTCTATGGTAAAATGTATATACGGCATATTGGCACGCACTTCGATTTTGCGCAAAGTGCACGAGATTCATCAGCAAACAAATGCCGTTCGGGAAGTTATTTTGAGGAAACGTCCGGCACCCGCTGCCGGAGCCGTTTTTAGGAGGAACACATGAATACTGAACAGAATCGTCAAAGCGCGGAGCAGAACCCGAATGCGTATCCGCTGCACCTGTTCTTCGAGGGCAGGAACTATGAAGCGCAGCACTTCTTCGGCGCACATACCGAGGTGCGGGACGGTATTGCAAAAACTGTATTCCGTGTCTGGGCACCGAATGCTGTTGATGTTTCAGTCGTCGGTGATTTCAATGAATGGAACCGTTCTGTCAACACCATGCTGCCCGTCGCGAACGGCATCTGGGAGGCTGCACTGGATCAGCTCCCGCCGTACACGCTTTATAAATACAGCATCCTCACCAAGTCCGGAGAGGTCATTCTGAAAAACGATCCCTACGGCACGCATTATGAGACTGCGCCGCAGAATGCGACAAAGCTGTATGAATCGTCCTACCGCTGGAAGGACGCGAAGTGGCAGAAGCAGAAGGCAGAGACAAATGTCTACAAATCCCCGATGAACATTTACGAGGTGCACTTCAGCTCATGGCGCACCTATGAGGACGGCAATCCGTTCAGCTATACGGAATTTGCAAAGCAGATCATCCCGTATATGAAGGAGCTGTCCTATACGCATATCGAGTTCATGCCGCTGACGGAGTATCCGTTTGACGGCTCATGGGGCTATCAGGTCACGGGCTATTTCGCCCCGACCTCACGCTTCGGCACGCCGGACGATTTCCGGCAGATGATCGACCTGTTCCATCAGGCGGGCATCGGCGTCATTCTGGACTGGGTGCCGGCGCATTTCCCGAAGGATGAACAGGGGCTCTATGAATTTGACGGTGCCTGCTTATACGAATACACCGACCCGCTCAAGCGCGAGCACAAGGGCTGGGGCACCAGAGTATTCGATTACGGCCGCCCGGAGGTCCGCTCGTTCCTGATCTCCTCGGCGTGCTGGTGGCTGGATTCGTTCCACATCGACGGCCTGCGCGTGGATGCCGTTGCGTCCATGCTGTATCTGGACTACGACCGCAGAGACGGCGAATGGCGTCCGAATGTCAACGGCGGCAGAGAGAATCTTGAAGCTGTTGATTTCTTGAAGCAGCTCAATGAAGCGGTCTTTGCACGGCACCCCGATGTGCTGATGATCGCCGAAGAATCAACGGCGTGGCCGCTCGTCACAAAGCCGACCGACATCGGCGGACTGGGCTTCAATTTCAAGTGGAACATGGGCTGGATGAACGATATGCTCACGTATATGTCCATGGATCCGCTGTACCGCGCATTCAATCACGACAAGCTGACCTTCTCGTTCTTCTACTGCTTCTCCGAGAACTATGTCCTGCCGATCTCTCATGACGAGATCGTGCACGGCAAATGTTCGATGATCGAGAAGATGCCCGGGAACGATGAGCAGAAATTCGCGTCCTACCGCGCATTCCTGTGCTATATGTTCGCGCATCCCGGCAAGAAGCTGCTCTTTATGGGACAGGAGTTCGGCCAGCGGAGAGAATGGAATTTCGAGACAGGGCTCGAGTGGTTCATGCTGGATTATCCGAATCACAGTACGCTGCTGGAATTTTCCAAGGCACTCAACAGGTTCTACCGTGAGACGCCGCCGCTCTGGGAAAACGACGACTCGTGGAAAGGCTTTAGCTGGATCTCCAATGACGATTACCGGCAGAGCGTGATCGCATTCCGCCGCATTGACGACAGCGGCAATGAGATCATCGCGGTCTGCAATTTCGTTCCGGTCGGCAGAGAGGACTACCGGATCGGCGTGCCGTATGCAGGCACCTATACACTGGTATTCGATTCCGACGCGGAAAGCTTCGGCGGAAGCGGTACGGCACTGAAAAAGGTGCAGTCCGAGGAAGTTCCGATGCACGGCTTTGACCAGTCCGCCGCACTGACGCTGCCGCCGCTTTCGGTGCAGTATTACAGGTATACGCCGAAAAAGGCGCGCACAAAGAAGGCAGAGACGGAGCCGGTCAAAGAGGAAAAGCCGAAGCGTACCCGCACGAAAAAGGCGGAAGCTGCTCCGGTCACCGAGGAAAAACCGAAGCGCACCCGCACGAAAAAGGCGGAAGCTGCTCCGGTCACCGAGGAAAAGCCGAAGCACACCCGCACAAAGAAGGCGGAGGAAACACCGGCCGCCGCAGATAAGCCCAAGCGTACAAAAAAGACGACTGCAAAGGGCGGAAAAGCATAACTGAAGGAGGCGTTCACCTTATGAATACAAAAAAAGAAGTCGTAGCAATGCTCCTTGCAGGCGGACAGGGCAGCAGACTCTATGCGCTGACAAAGGATATGGCCAAGCCGGCCGTGCCGTTCGGCGGCAAATACCGGCTGATCGACTTCCCGCTTTCCAACTGCACGAACTCCGGCATTGACACGGTCGGCGTTCTGACGCAGTATCAGCCGCTCGTGCTCAATGAGTACATCGGCAACGGAGAGCCGTGGGATCTTGACCGCATGAACGGCGGCGTGCATGTACTGCCGCCTTACGAGAGCAATTCCGGCGCATCGTGGTACGAAGGCACCGCGAATGCGATCTATCAGAATATCAGCTTTATCGAACGCTATGACCCGGAATACGTGGTCGTACTGGGCGGTGACCACATCTACAAGATGGACTATGCGAAAATGGTCGATTACCATAAGCGGCAGAAGGCCGATCTGACGATTGCCGTGCTGGATGTGCCGCGTTCGGAAGCGTCCCGCATGGGCATCATGATCTGCGATGAGGAAATGCGCGTCACGGACTTTGTGGAAAAGCCCGCAGAGCCGAAATCGACGCTGGCTTCCATGGGCATTTACGTGTTCACATGGTCGAAGCTGAAAAAGTATCTGATCGAAAACGAGAACGCAAACACCGGCTCCAAGGATTTCGGCAAGGACATCATCCCGTCCATGCTCAGCAACGGCGAGCGGCTGTATGCCTACACCTTTGAGGGCTACTGGAAGGACGTCGGCACGCTGGATTCGCTCTGGGACGCCAACATGGACCTGCTGGCACCGGCAGAGCCGCTGAATCTTTACGACAAATCGTGGCGCATCTATTCGCGGCACAGCAACCTGCCGCCGCAGTATATCGGCGCGACCGCAGAGATCGAGAACTCGATGATCACAGAGGGCTCCGTCATTGACGGCAAGGTCGATTTCTCCGTGATCTTCGGCGGCGTAACGATCGAGGAGGGCGCAAAGGTGCTTTACAGCGTCGTGATGCCGGGCACCGTCATCAAGGCGGGTGCCGTTGTGGAGTATGCGATCGTCGGTGAGGACTGCGTCATCGGGGAAAATGCGCATGTCGGCAGAGACCCGGCGGAATTTGTCGGAGAAGCCCGTGACAACTGGGGCATCGCCGTGACCGGACACAGAATCACAGTCAGCGCAGGCAAAGAGGTCGCGCCGAAGCAGATCCTGTCCGAATCCATTTGAGCGCGGCGGAAAACGGAGGTTTACCAATGGGAATCAATCAGAATGTTCTGGGTCTGGTATTTGCCAGCATCCATGATGAAGCTATTTTCGATCTCACCAAGAACCGTACCATGGGTTCCGTACCGTTCGGCGGCAGATACCGGCTGATCGACTTTCCGCTGTCGAATTTCGTCAATTCGGGCATCTCGCAGGTCGGTGTCATCACCAAGAGCAATTACGGCTCGCTGCTGGACCATGTCGGCTCCGGCAGAGAGTGGGATCTCGCCCGGAAGAAGGGCGGTCTGCATCTGCTCCCGCCATACAGCCACACCAGCTCGACCATTTATCAAGGAAAAATGGATGCGCTCGGCAGCGTATGGAGCTTTGTGGAGCATTCCAATGCGGATTATGTCGTGCTGTCGGACTGCAATGTCATCACAAACATTGACTTCCGTCCGGCGGTCGAGGCACATATCGAGGCCGGCGCGGACATCACCGTGATCTATGCAAAGGGTTATTACGACCACACCCGCGGCACAGCGGCGACCGTGTTCGGTGTCGGCGGTGACGGCTTTGTGAACGATGTCATGGTCAATCCGCCGATGACAGGAAGCTGCAATCTCGGGCTGGACATGTACATCATGAGCCGGGATTTCCTGCGGAAGATCGTTAAGGAGTCGATCAGCCGCAACCGTACCAGTCTGCGCAGGGATATCCTGCTTGACCGGAATGCGGGCTACAGAATCCTCGCCTATGAGCACAAGAAGTATTATGCGCGGATTGACTCGCTGGCTTCCTACTTTGCCGCAAATCTCGATCTGCTGAATACCGAAAAGCGCAATGCGATCTTCGCAAAGAATGCACCGGTCTATACAAAGACCAAGGACAATGCACCGGTACACTTCGGGCTGGAATCGCATATCCGCAATTCACTGATTGCAGACGGCTGCATTATTGAGGGCAAGGTCGAAAACTGCGTGCTGTTCCGCGGTGTCCGGATCGGAAAGGGCTCAACAGTCCGGGACAGCATCATCACGCAGTCGGGCGTTATCGGAGAACGCTGCTCGATCCGCAATGTCATCACGGACAAGAACGTCATCATTGCGGACGAACGCGTGCTGACCGGTTCCGTCGGCTATCCGCTGTTCATCGGAAAGGGCGCGGAAATCTGACCGGCGTCCCGTTTCGGATGCCGCAGAAAACGGAGGGCAAACTATGAATATTTTATATGCAGCAAGTGAAGCAAGACCCTATGTCGCTTCCGGCGGACTGGCAGACGTTGCCGGTGCTCTGCCGCACGCGCTGAACCTGAAGGGACATGACTGCCGCATCGTCATCCCGCTGTATAAAGCGATCGGTGAGGACATGCGCAAGGACATGACCTTCATCACCTCGATCACGGTCGATGTAGCATGGCGCAAGCAGTACTGCGGGATCTTCTCCGCGGTGTATCAGGGCGTGACCTATTACTTCATCGACAATGAGTATTACTTCAAGCGGGACGGCATTTACGGCTTTTATGACGACTGCGAGCGCTTTGTGTTCTTCAGCCGCGCGATCCTGGAAATGCTCCGTGTGATCGACTTCAAGCCGGATATCATCAACTGCAATGACTGGCAGACCGCGCTGACCCCGGTCTACTACCAGATCTTCTACAAGTATCAGGAGGGCTATGACCGGATCCATACCGTGTTCACGATCCACAACATCGCCTATCAGGGCAAGTACGGCACGGAGGTGCTGAACGAGCTCATGGGCATCCCGATGTATCACGCGAACCTGCTGGAATATGACGGGAATGTCAACATGATGAAGGGCGCAATCGAAACGGCGGACAAGATCACGACAGTCTCCCCGAGCTACGCGTGGGAAATCCTCGATCCGTGGTATTCGCACGGCCTTGACCGCGCACTGACGAACAAGCAGTATAAGCTGACAGGCTTCCTGAACGGCATTGATACGGACAGCTATGATCCGGAAACGGACGAGGCACTGACCCCGCCCTACAAGCATTACGGCATCGGAGACGCGAAGGGCAAGCTCGCCTGCAAGCGGGCACTGCAGCAGGAGCTCGGGCTGCCTGAGGACGACCAGCCGCTGATCGGCATCTGCTCGCGGTTTGTCGCACATAAGGGCATTGACCTGATCCGCTATGTCTTTGAGGAAATGGTACAGCACGGCTTCCATTTCGCGGTACTCGGCAGCGGTGAGCGGATCTACGAGGACTTCTTCCGGGAAATGGCATGGCGTTATCCGAAGGCAGTCAGCGTGACGCTCGGCTTCTATCCGCAGCTCTCCCGCAGACTGTATGCGGGCTGCGATATGTTCCTGATGCCCTCGCAGAGCGAGCCCTGCGGTCTGGCGCAGATGTACGCGATGCGCTACGGCACTATCCCGATCGTCAGAGAGACCGGCGGCCTGCGCGATTCCGTCCGGGATGCGGGCGGCGAAAACGGGACCGGCTTCACGTTCAAGACCTACAATGCGCATGATATGCTCGGTGCGTGCCTGCGCGCAAAGGGTGCATACGAGAATAAGCCGTTCTGGGAGGAGATCCGCAAAAATGCGATGTCGCAGGATTTCAGCTGGGCATCCTCCGCAGAGCTCTACCTCGGTCTTTACAAGGAACTGGAGAGCTGGAATCAGTGATCCGGAACGGGGTGCTGACTCAAACCGCATGATGAATCAAATAAGGACGCCGATCATTTGCATCGGCGTCCTTTTTGTGATTCTGTTGTATCTGCGCCTCATCCGGCATGATCGCGAAGCGATAGCTTTTTGCGGATCACGGCGACCAGCCAGAACAGGAATGCTGCGCCGCACGGGAGCGTGAACAGCACCTCAATCACTGCCGCCCCGAGATAGCCCATAAAGCTGTGGCTCTCATGGATCGCCCAGCCGATCGAGATCAGCGTCAGCAGCCCCGGACACAGCACCAGAAGCATATTCAGGTAATTCTTCTTCGTGATCAGATATCCGAGCATTGCAATCAGATGTGCCAGTGCCGTCGCGCCGTATCCGACAGCCAGCCACAGCACAAAGCACAGCGGTAATTCAAGGAACGCATCCAGGCCGCAGAGAAGAATGATGCCGCCGAACAAAACCGCCGTGATCACAATAAAAAGGCTTTTTCCTGTATTCATTTCATTCATATCTTTCACCTCCCCGCTTTTCGGTTTCCTTCTGATTCTATTATAGCGGATCGGGCGGCGAAAAGAAAGATGCCGGATGTCATCAAAACGGTGACATTTGTAATTGTTTTGCGGACGGGCGCGGAGCCCGCAATAGATAAAGCCTATTGCCCGCAATCCGATTGCCATATAGTATTCCTATTGACATGGTAGAGATTGTATGCTATAATATAAGCATAGTAATTTAGTATGCAAACCGTGTCTGAGGAGGTGCGCATATGCTTTCTTTGAAAGGAAAATTCGGCATTGAGCGCGAAACACTGCGCGTGGACAGCTTCGGCAGTCTGGCACAGACACCGCATCCGTTCGGCGATGATCCGCATATCACGCGCGATTTCTGCGAGAATCAGATCGAGCTTGTCACACCGGTCTGCGGCAGCATTGACGAAGCACTGGACGCGCTCGGCGAACTGGATACACAGGTGCGGGAGGTGCTGCAGGCAAACGGCGAGCATCTCTGGCTCTACAGCAATCCGCCGCATTTTGACAGCGAGGACGAGATCCCGATCGCGGCATTCACCGGCGACCATTCCTCGAAGCGCAGCTACCGCGAATATCTGGAGCAGAAATACGGCAAAAAGCTGATGCTGTTTTCCGGCATCCACTTCAATTTCTCGTTTTCGGAGGATTATCTGCACGAATTAAATACGGAGCGAACCGATTTCCGATGTTTTCGGGATGCGCTCTATCTGCGGCTGTATAAACAGCTCATGCGGCACAGCTGGCTGCTCGTGCTGCTGACCGCCGCAAGTCCGTTTTATGACGCATCTCTTGACAAATCCGGCGAACGTGGTATAATAAAAAGCGGATATTCCTCGATGCGCAACAGCGAGCGCGGCTACTGGAATCCGCATCTGCCGGTGCTCGATCACAGCAGTCTGCGCAGCTTTACGGACAGCATCCGGAAATATATCCGGGACGGATCTCTGCATTCGGCCAGCGAGCTGTATCTGCCGGTCAGGCTGAAGCCGCGCGGCGTGAATACGCTGGAAAATCTTGCGGAACACGGCGTTGACCACATCGAACTGCGGATGTTTGATCTGAATCCCGATGCGCCGCTCGGCATTGACGGGCGCGATCTGCAGTTTGCGCATCTGCTGATGCTGTATCTGCTTTCGCTGCCGGATTTCGATTTCACGCCGGCATTGCAGACTGAGGCGGTGCAGAAGCATAAGAATGCGGCACTGATCGAGCCGGATGCCGCGCTGACGGAACAGGCAGCTGACATTCTGCATCACATGGACGCGTATTTTGCAGCGGATGCGGATGCACAGAATGTCATCGAATTTGAACGGCTGAAGCTCGTCCGGGAGCAGGCTGACATCTGTCATTACAGCAATATCAATACATAAGGCGGTGAGAACCATGTGCGAGCTGCTCGGCTTCACGGCATCCAGAAAGACAGATATTTCCGCGTACCTGAAAGCATTTTATGCACACAGCGTACAGAATCCGCACGGCTGGGGCATGATGTATGAGGACGGCGTGCGGGTCATTCTGAAAGAAGCCGTCAGCGCAAACGAAAGCACATTTCTCTCCGATTTCATTGATACGATGCAGCCGCAGAAAACGCTGCTCGCGCATATCCGCTTTGCGACCGTCGGCACGGTCAAAGAGGAAAACTGTCATCCCTTTTCCGGCATCGACGATTCCGGCAGAGAGTGGACGATGATCCACAACGGCACGATTTTTCACGGCGAGCACAATCACCGCTATGCCGCACAGCAGCAGGGCGACACCGATTCCGAACGCTTTTTCCTTGCGATGCTGGATGCGGTCAACCGTCAGCTTGCGGGCGGCATCCCGACCGACCGCGAACGCTTTGAAGCGATCAACCGCTTTATCGCAGACCACGCGCCGCGCAACAAGCTGAATCTCATCATATACGACGGCGATCTGCTCTATGTTCACAAGAATCTGAAAAACACGCTCTGCTTCAAACGGCTGGAAAACGGCATTTTATTTGCGACCAAGCAGCTTGATTCCGGCGCATGGGTCCCGTTCCCGATGACGCAGGTGATCGCCTACCGCAGCGGGCAGGAGGTATTCCGCGGCGACCGGCACAAGGGCGTTTTTGTTCCGCCGCTGGACTATATCACCGTCAGCGATGCGATGTATATATGAAAACAGACCGGTTTTTATGCCGGTCTGTTGTTTTTATATGCGGAACCCCGTCCGGAGCTGCGCGGCGCATTCCCTGCGGCTTCTGCCGACCGCCTGCCAGACGATCTCACCGTGTTCATCGGCAACATTCAGAAAGACGCCGTCACACTGTCCCCAGCCGTAGAGAATATACCGCTGCCCGTTCATCTCAAAGCTGCATTCCTCACCGGATTCGGCACAGCGAACCAGCTCCTCTGTTATTGTCTGCATAAATCCTTCACGACCTCTCCTGCGATGATCAGCCCGACGACCGGCGGCACAAACGCCGTGCTGCCCGGAATATCACGCCGCTCCGTGCATTTGTGCTGCGCACCCGGCGGACAGATACAGTGCGTCCGGCACGAAATTGACATATCCTCGATCGGACGCGTCGGCACTTCCTCGGAATACACGACCTTGAGCTTTCTGATCCTGCGCTTGCGGCATTCGATGCGCATGACCTTTGCCAGCGGACAGACCTTCGTTTTATAAATATCTGCTACACGGAATGCCGTCGGGTCAAGCTTGTTGCCCGCGCCCATGCTGCTGATGATCGGGATATGCAGCTCGTTCGCCTTCATGACAAGTGCAAGCTTTGCCGTGACCGTATCGACCGCATCGACAATATAATCATACTCCGCAAACGGAAAACCGTCCGCATTCTCCGGCAGAAAGAAGCATTTATGGATCCGGACATCCGCATCGGGATTGATCTCTTTGATGCGCGCCGCCATGACCTCTGCCTTATACTGCCCGACCGTTTTCCGCGTCGCAATGATCTGCCGGTTCAGGTTCGTCAGGCAGACCTTGTCATCGTCGATCAGGTCAAATGCGCCGACGCCGCTGCGGACAAGTGCCTCGCAGACATAGCCGCCGACACCGCCGATGCCGAATACTGCAACACGCGATTTTGCGAGCTTTTGCATATTTTCCTGCCCGAGCAGAAGCTGTGTTCTCGAAAACTGATTCAGCATCCTATCCCTCCGAAATGATCTGACCGAGTATGCCGGTGAACTGTTCGATCTCCTGTTCCGTTGTCAGATGTGACAGGCTGATGCGCCATGAACTGAGCGCGTTTTTGCGGTCATGCGAGATCGCCATGACCGCTCTGGACGGCGTATTCGGCACGGAGCACGCCGATTTCACCGAAACACACACACACTTCTCATCAAGCAGGCGGCGCATTTCTTCGCCCTTGATACCGCTGACCGAGAGATTCAGAATATGCGGCACGGCGTTTTCCGGACTGTTTATGCGGATATGGTCTTGCTGCGCAAAATGATTCCGGAGCATCTGATTCAGCGCAAGAACCTTTTGCTGCCGCTCGTCAGCTTCGCTGAGAGCGTACTGCAAAGCCGCGGAGAGTGCCGCCGCAGCAGGTGCATCCGGTGTGCCGCTGCGGTAAATGGTCGTGCTTGCGCCGCCGTGGATCAGCGGTTCGAGGACGATGCCTTTTTTCTTATACAGCACGCCGCTGCCTTTCAGCCCGTAGAATTTATGCGGCGCAAAGCTCGCGGTGTCTGCGCAGGACAAATCAACCGGGATCTTTCCGATCGCCTGTGTCGCATCAATATGCAGGCGGCAGTTCGGGTAATCGTTCAGGATCTCCGCGATCTCCCGCACCGGCTGCACCGTTCCGAGCTCGCTGTCCGCCGCGCAGACGGCACATAATACCGTATCCTGCCGCAGCAGCGTTTTCAGATGTGCAAGGTCAATTCTGCCGTCCGGTCTGATGTTCACAAGGTCGATCTCCCAGCCCTGCTCCTGCAAAAAGGTCAGTGCGCCGCTGACGGAGCTGTGTTCCAGAAAGGTTGAAATGATATGCTTTCCGCGGCGGCGGTTTGCGAATGCAATGCCCTTGACCGCTAGATTGTTTGCCTCGCTTGCACCGCTTGTCAGGATGATCTCATCCTGTCCGATATGCAGCAGATCCGCAATTTTCGCAAGCGACTGACTGACGATCTCTTTCGCGGATACGCCGCATTGATGTACGGAATTCGGATTTGCAAAATACGCTTTTGCTGTTTCCAGATACACCGACAAGACCCGTTCATCCGGCGGCGTATCGGCAGCATAATCAAGATAAACCGGCATCATTTTTACCCTCCGCAGCCGTTCCGCGAATGCTTCTGCCCTCGTCGTAATCGTCAAGAAAATGATGATAGTCGTCCCCGCGGTGATAGGAAATGATCGTTTGCAGATTGACATTTTCCACGCTGCGGAAGATGTTTTTATCGACCGCCGGATTGACCGCGCGGAGCTGCTTCAGCAGCGTTTTGATCTCCTGCCGCTTCGAGCCGCCTCCGCCGTTGTCGCACATCGTACAGTTTTCGGTGAACCGGCAGGCGCACTGAATAAACTGCAGATCGTTGTACTGCTTCCAGCGGATGATATCCGCCTCCCGCACGAGGTACATCGGGCGGATGAGCTGCATTCCCTCGTAGTTTTCGCTGTGCAGCTTCGGCATCATCGTCTGCACCTGCGAGCCGTAAAGCATCCCCATGAGGATCGTTTCGATCACATCGTCAAAGTGATGCCCCAGCGCAATCTTATTACATCCGAGTTCCTTTGCGGTCTTGTAGAGATGCCCGCGCCGCATCCGCGCACAGAGATAGCAGGGGTGCTGATCGACCTTTGCGACCGCATCGAAAATGCCGGTTTCAAACACCTGAACGGGGATCTCCAGCAGCTCTGCATTTTCGCGTATTTTCTGATAATTGATCTCGTTATAGCCCGGATTCATCACCAGAAACACGACCTCAAACGGCACTTTGGAATACCGCCGCAAACGCTTCATGCACATCGCCATGAGCATCGAATCCTTGCCGCCGGAGATGCAGACAGCGATCTTGTCGCCCGCCTGGATCAGCTGATATTCCTTGATGCCCTTCAGGAATTTCGTCCAGATCTCTCTGCGGAATTTGTTGACGACCGAAAGCTCGATCGCATTCGGCATTTCGGTCCTGACCGGCCGTTCCGTCATACTGTTCGCTCCTTTTACTATTCATATCGAAACAGTATGATTATATCACAGTTTGTCCCGTTTGTCAATCTGTATCTAAGAAAACAGGGATCCCCTCCGCAGAAAGGATCCCTGTTTCCGCTTATCTGATACAGAACCTTGATTCAAGATGCCCGAATGTCCGTTCCAGAACCGACGCATCATCGAGAAATTCCTGTCCTGCATCGGTCAGTCTCATGCCTTTGGAATTGCGCTCAAAAATCACAATATGCATTTCCCGTTCCAGCTGTGCGACCGCACTGGAAACAGAAGGCTGCCGGACCCCAAGCATCCGTGCTGCGCGGCAGACGGAACCGGTCTCTGCAATTTTCAACGCATAGCGGATCTGCTGAATCGTCATAACTGCTCCTTTCCCGCAAATGCACGGACATTCAGTGCGGCATAGCGTTCGATCAGTTCTTCAGTATTTGCGCCGTGTTCAAGCGCATTCCGGTATTCCAGTGCCGGATTGGTCAGGCGTTCGGCGCGGTCAAACAGCGGTTCTAAGAATACTTCCTCCCCGAATCCGCGCTTTTGCAGCCCGGACTGCGCAAGCTCCAGTATTTGCAGCAGCTTTGCGGAAAGTGCCTTCCGGTCAGCGAAGGACGGCAATGTCCGGTGCGTCAGAAGCGCGCGCAGTTCCGATGCAGAATCGCCGTGATGATACAGCACGGTATCTGCATCCAGCAGCTCTGTCAGTGCATCGCCTTCCTCGGCCAGCCCTGCATGGAATGCCGCCAGACTGAATGCTGCATCGACCGGCTGCTCGCACGCGCTCCGGTATTCGACCGTTCCGCGGTAGGTCAGATCGGCGAATTTGAATGTCCGCAGATGCCCGACATCATTGATCTCCGGACGGAACTCCGCCGTTTGCCATGCACCGTCCGCGAAATACTGTCCGCTGATGCGCGCTTGGTTGATATAGTCCCGGAGCGGGATCGGCGCAAAATGGAAATACCGTTCCTGCTTGCCGACACAGTACATGCTTTGTCCGGCGATATATTCGATGTATTCGTCAAGATCGGCAAAATCCGCTGCATACATCCCGACATTGTGCGGATTGTACCCCTGCATACTGTTCGCCCAGAGATAATCGCGGGAAATCAGCAGCTCCGGCAGAGCATCCAGCCATGAATTTGCAAACAGCAGCGCCTTGAACGGTTCCAGCCGGTTCATCGTATGCAGTGTCTGCAAGATATCGTCCTTTTCGACGTCAAGCTGCACCTGTGAGGCAGCCGCCAGCATCCCGAAATGCGGGATACCGTGAAACTGCCGCTCCGGATATTCCGGATACGACTGCAGATGATGATAGAGCATCCGGTAGCGGTCATTGGCGATCGGCACATAATCGTTGTATTTATAATACGGATGAATGCCCAGCCCTGTCAGCAGATGACCGATGCGGCGGAAATGCGCCTGCAGATCCTCGAAATACCGCACAAACCGCACATACAGCACCGCAATGCTCTCCTCCTTGCCGAAGGACAGCTCCAGCGTGTTGAAGCTGCAGTCGAAGGAAAGATTGTCCCCTGTGACGGGCTCGGTCAGGGAATAAAGATTGCCGTTGTCGTCTTTGCACTGTCCGGTAAAATGAAACCGCCCGGCAAAGCCGCGCACAACCTCCTGCACCGCCGGGATATCGACCGGACGGCGGGCGAGATTGACAAGCGGATATTCCAGCTCCGCGCCGACATATTTGCCGGCCGGACGTTCCGTCGGCGCAATGTATTTCCGGTAAATCGCTTCATGCAGTGCCGCGTTCATATAGCCCACCCTTTCTATAGACATACTATGTTTATATCATACCACATTTGTCGGCATTTGTCAAATTCGTATTTCTGATAGGCGGTTATCGGTGAAAGCTATCCGGCATCTCAGAATCGGGGCGCATTATTTCAGCGCATCCGTTATCAGAAAAAAGTAGTTGACAATCGAAGAAAAGCAATATATAATAAATTTGTATCATCAGCGGCGGATGCGGAAAGCATGATACAGGATCATTTCCGCGCTGTCCGCAATTTTGCAAAAGGAGTGTAAACTGAAATGATTTCAAGAGAGGCCGCATTTGAACTGCTGAAAAAATACAATCAGGATCATTTTCATTTACAGCATGCGCTGACTGTGGAAGCTGTTATGAAATGGTATGCGAATGAACTCGGATACGGCGATCAGGCGGAATACTGGGGCATCGTCGGGCTTCTGCATGACATTGATTTCGAGCAATATCCGGCGGAGCACTGCCTGAAAGCACCGGAGCTGCTCAGAGAGGGCGGTGTCAGTGATGACATCATCCATGCGGTCTGTTCGCACGGCTACGGCATCACAGTCGGATGCGGTGTCACAATTGATGTCAGGCCGGAGCATGAAATGGAAAAGGTGCTGTTTGCCGCAGATGAACTGACCGGTCTGATCTGGTCGGCTGCACTGATGCGTCCTTCCAAAAGCACAAAGGACATGGAGCTGAAATCGCTGAAAAAGAAATATAAAAGCAAGGGGTTCGCAGCCGGATGCTCCCGTGAGGTAATCGAACGCGGCGCAGAACAGCTCGGCTGGGAGCTTGACAAGCTGCTGGAAATGACATTGCAGGCAATGTCCGCAACAGAAGATCTGATCGCACAGGAAACGGGGAAGCTGTAATATGGATTCGATTCTCATTCAGGATACGACACGCGAACAGCGGGAGGAAATTGTCCGCAGATCTATGGACTGCGGCGGAGGCTGTGAGAACTGTTCCGCCTGCTGGCTGGGCGGCGGCTCTCCGTGGGAGATGTATCAGGAATATATCGACGGCAAAAAAGAGATCGCGCAGATCAATCAGGAATATAACGCGAGATATCTGCACGGCTGAAAACGTGGAATTGTCAAGAAATGTGCAG
>MSGZ01000021.1:227756-241668 GCA_001940925.1 Ruminococcus sp. Phil11 | reverse complement strand
CGCCGAAAGCGGAAACTGCTCCGGAAATCATCCCGAAACAGGAAACGGAGCAGCCGGAACCCGAATCTGAAAACCGGAACGAAAGCGCGCTGAACTCCGATGATAACGGCATTGATTCACAGGAAGAAGCACTGGAAAAAGCACGACAGGCAGAAAAAGCCAGATGGGAAGCCGCAAAAGCGCAGAAACGCGCAAGAGACAAACGGCTGAAAATCATCGGTTTCGTCGCAGCCGCACTCGCTGTTTCGGCAGGAATCGCTGTCCCCAAGCTCATAAAAAACTCCAAATATCATAAAGCAGTCGATTTGTTGGAAAGCGGACAATACGAAGAAGCAAAAAAGCGCTTTGCAGAACTCGGAAAATATAAGGATGCACCTGAGCAGATCAAAGAAGCAGATTACCAAATGGCAATCAAGCTTCAGGAGCATAAGCAATACAGGGAAGCATGTGCTGCTTTTGAAAAACTGGGCGATTATAAAGGATCGCAGGAGTTTCTGTCCGACTCACATTATCTGATTGCATCTGAATATATGAGCGAGGAAAAATACGAGGAAGCCGAAAAAGAATTTGAGCAGCTCGGAGACTACCTTGAGAGCCGTGACCTTTATCTGGAATGTAAATATCTGCTGGCGGTTTCCTGCATGGATCAAGGAGAGTATGACAAAGCGCTGGACAAGTTTGCTGAACTGGATGATTATAATGACAGTGCGGAATTGCTCCGGGAATGCAGCTACCAAAAGGCGGTTCATCTCATGGATGAGGCGCAGTATGCTGATGCAATCAGTTGTTTTTCCGATTTGGGAAGCTATAAGGATTCCGAACAAAAGTATTTGGAATCTCTGGAAATTCTGCGCTCCGGACTCCCGTCTGATACGATCTGTGCGGGTGGTTTTCATTTCGTCGCGATCAAAGCAGACGGTACCGTTCTGGCTGTCGGAGACACGAATGACGGTCAGTGCGCAACAGCAGAATGGCGGGATATTGTAGCAGTATCAGCCGGCTGGGATTATACGGTCGGACTGAAATCGGACGGAACCGTTGTTGCTGCCGGATCAAATGAACAGGGACAGTGTAATGTATCCAAATGGAAAGATATCGTAGCAATTTCGGCCGGTGGCGAGCATACTGTCGGTGTAAAAGCGGACGGAACTGTTGTGGCTGTCGGAAACAACGATTACGGTCAGTGCAATGTATCCGGGTGGAAGCATATTGTTAAAATTGCCTGCGGGGAAAATTATACCGTCGGATTGAAAGATGACGGTACTGTTGTTGCGATCGGTCTCAATGTTCGAGACGGCTATTACAGCTATGGACCGTGCGATGTATCAGAATGGACGGATATTGTTGCAATCTCAACAAGTAAATTCGGATGGGACAATGATGCCCATACAGTCGGACTGAAATCTGACGGTACGGTTGTTGCCGTCGGATCAAACAACGAAAAAGAGTGTGAAGTTTCCGAGTGGAAAGATATGGTTGCTGTTTCAGCATGTTTCAGAGGCACTGTCGGATTGAAAGCAGACGGTACTGTTGTTACGACAGGTTATGATGAATCTCTGAAAGCGGAACTGTCCGAATGGGAAAATATTGTAGAGATCGAAGCTCGCGAAATGGCCGCAGTAAATGCTGACGGAATCATCGTTTCCACCGGAAGCAGCGTTGCTGGATGGAAAGGCATCAAAGTGAGTGCTGAAAAAACACAGGTTCAATGAAACCGCCGTGCATCGCCTGTGCGATTGACGTATCACGAATGAAGAACCCGCCTGATCAGGCGGGTTCAGTTTTTGTTTTATGCTGTTTTAGGAGATTTCTTCTTTTCACGCAGCAGCAAGCCCATAAAAACGGCTGCCAGCAAAACCACCGGAACATACTCGAATACAGTTGCAATCGCTCCGAGATCAGCGTTTTCGGGGATATTGCCCTGCGAGAGAAGTCCGCCCAAAGCTTCTTGACTCTGATTAAACATGAAATGCGCCGCCGCCGCAGGAAATACGCTGTCCGTCTTTTTCGTCAGCCACATCAGGAATGTTCCGAAGCACGTCAGCAGAAGCATTCTTTCGCCGCATATCTGCAAGACATCGGAAAATGTGCCTTCACCGTCAAGCCAGCCGCCCAAATCCATCGGAAGATGCCATAAACTCCACATGATACCGCCGATCAGGCAGGTTCCGACTGTGCCGAACAACGGCTCCATTTTGCGGTTCATATATCCGCGCCAGCCAAGCTCCTCGCCGAGCAGCCCGATCGACTGCACTGCCGATAATGCCGCAAGTATGAACACACTTGCCAGCACGTTCTGAAACGTGAATCCGCCGAGCCAGTCGCTGTGTCCGCTGATGAGAACCGGTAGCAGAATCCGTGCCGAAAAGACTGTCAGCGGAAGCCCGAATGCCAGCAGATACCATTTGAAATTGCCATCGAGATTCAGGTGCAGCTTCATATCACGGAAGCCCTCTTTGGTAACAGCCCTTGTGATGAGGCTGGCGATTGCAGGTGAGAATGAGAATAAACAGTAATACAGGATGAAAAATACCGTGCTCAATTTGTTCATCGGCTTTCTGAAAACGAAGAGAAGCAATACGAACAGGGAAACGGTCAGCAGATAAATGCCGAGCCGCTTCGCGTTTTCTTTTTTAGCGGTCATACTGCTCCACCCCTTTCAGATAGATTCTGCACGAAATGCGGTATGACAGGTAATAGATCACAAGCACCGAAACGGCAAAAACACCGAACAGCAGAGAAAGATGATCGCCGGTAAACAGCTTTTTGAATGCGTCAAATAAGATTACGCTGGAATTGCAGATATTCGTCAGTATTATTACAGATAGAATGATTGCAAATACAAGGGAATAGATCAGCTTAATCAGGCTGCCTTTTTTGTTGCCGTAACGCAGCGTGAACGGGATATCTACGGAGCGCAGAAGAATCTGCAAAAAAGCAAGCGGAATCATGATGATGCTGATATCCCGGATCTCTGTGATACCGATATCGGCAGCGGCAGCACAGATCAGGCTGTCAACTGTTTGCAGGCTGAACAGAAACAGCAGCACCATACCGAAAACCATCTCATATTTTACACGGAGAAAGCCTTTGTATCCTTCAGAGGTTGAAGTGACCCAGTAGCCCCACAGCCTGCGGTCATCGCCCATCAGCACCATTGTTTGCAGTCCGCCTGCAACCAGAAATGCGCTTATCATTCCGAAAATACGCAGCACATTGATATCGTTGAAAATATCTTTTTCCAAAAAGAATACTGCCGGCAAAGCGCCGCATAGGATCATGGAAAGAATGAACCAGCGGTTCTGCTTCCATTCCTTGAAAACAAATCCCGTCATTACGGCTCTCTCCTTTCGTGCGACCGCCACATTGCAAGGAAGTACACTGTACATATCACTGCAAATACAGCAAATATGCAAAGTGATGTTTTTCCTGACAATAACACAGCTTCAAACCGATTAATCGTCTCGTCTGAAATCAGAGTGTCGCCGTCAGCAGGCTGTTCGGGAGTTTTCACATTGAAAAATATGCCCGCAACTCTCAGTATAACTCCTGCACCTAAAAAAGCAATTACACCGATGATTTTCAATTGGTTTTTATCTTTTGCGAACATCATGATATAGCTGTAAGCGATATCGACCAGCATCACAACACAGACTGCTCCGAGAAAAATATTCAGCATATAAATATACAGCTTATTACCGAATTTGTTATAATCTGCGGCAGCGGTGTATACCAATTCAAAAGCAGCTGATAACAGTCCGAAGAACAGAATATAGCCTAGCTTGAGCAGCAGATCGGACAGTGCCTGCTGTTTTGCTGTCGGCGGCAGGACAAAGGAATACCGCTTCCAGCCTGAGCTGATATCGGCTTTCTGTAAGCCGTTATTCGTGCCTGCCATAAAGCCGCCTGTCAGGGCTACTATTCCCACAAAAAGAGGTATCATTTCTAAAGGCGATTCCTCACCTTTGGCAGGTTTGGAGATAAAGACGAGAATAAGTGGAGTCATCATCATCAGCGATAACAGAAGAAACAGAATCAGCATCAGGAGAAAACGCTTGCGTGTAAGCTTTAATTCACGATATATCAGCGACGTGTATAGCTTCATTATGAATCCCTCCTGTCAAATTCCAGCGCAGTGACTTTTCTGCCAACATACAGCAGACCGCAAAGAATAACAAATGTCAGCAGTGTTATATAAAGTGCGCCGATATGCTCTGCAAGATACGTGATTGGGTCCGTATTGTCCGGCAGCGCAGGTTCATTTTGCAGCAATCCTCTCAGCAGGGACGGAACCCAAAGCAAAAGCAGCAAAGAAGCAGGTATAATCAGTATCCGCTTTAGCTGCCGATGTTCATGCAGCAGCATTCCGGCAGATCGCCGCACAATGCATGAAAGCTCCAGCAAACAAAGAAAAAGCAGATAGCAATTTATTGCCGTACCGGTAAATGAAAAACGGCATAGTACAGATATGACGACGCTGCACAGAAAGAGCAATCCGCCGTAAATGAACATGATGACAGTTTTGATCTGATAGCGTGCGGCTGCATGATCTGTACCGGAATAGGGAAACGCCAGCCGGCAGCGTTTCCAGCCGGCATCTTCATCTGCCTTGTCTGCATCATATTCGACATTTGTGAGAAATGCTGCCAGAAAGGCTGCAATCACGATTCCAAAGAACATACCGCTTAAATCATCATCGGAGAGGAAACCGCCTGCGCTCATCAGCGGCGCAATCAGGCACATCATCAGCAGAAAGCACCCCAGCAAAATCGTCCGCAGTTTCAGATTCCGCTTGATCAACGAAAAATCCCGAAAACGCAGCGAACGGTTCAGCGCATCCATCACGACCACTCCTTCATATCTCTGTGAACATAGTAGAGCATGATATCGTCAAGGCTTGCAGGGTCGATCACGCAGTCACGGTATTTGTAGGAGGCATTCTCACGGTCATGCACCATGACCTCTGCACCGAAATTGTTTGTGCGAACGCTGACAATATCCTCAGCGTCGATCTCTTGTATCTTGTCTTTGTCGCATTTGAGGATACCGTGCTGCTCGATGATTTCGTCCTTATAGCCCGTCAGCAGAATCTTTCCCTTGTCGATGAATGTCACCATATCCGCTATCTTTTCAAGGTCTGAGGTGATATGCGAGGACATGAGTATAGAACGCTCGCCGTTTTGCAGATACTCCATGAAAATGTGCAGGATCTCGTCACGCACAACGGGGTCAAGACCTGTTGTCGCTTCGTCCATGACAAGCAGCTCCGCATTGTGCGAAAGGGCACAGGCTATCTGCAATTTCATTTTCATGCCCTTGGAAAACTGCCCGATCTTCTTTTTCACAGGAAGCTGAAAACGCTCGATATACTGCATATATGCGGCATTGTCCCATTCGGGGTACATCCCCTCGAAGATGCGTGCCATATCCCTTGCATTGAACACATCATGGAACGGCAGCTCGTCAAATACCACGGCGATGCGTTTTTTGATCGCTGTCTCGTCTTTGATATGGTCAAGACCGAGCAGCCGGATTTCGCCGCTGTTGATATCCGTGATACGCAGCAGACTGCGGATTGTTGTGGTCTTGCCTGCACCGTTCTGCCCGATAAAGCCCATGATACAGCCCTTCGGCACATCAAAGCTGATGTTGTCGAGCGTAAAGCCGTCATAGTATTTGGTCACGCCCTTTATTTCAATGGCATTTTCGTATTCGGTCATTGTCATTCTCCTCCAATCACAAGATCAAGCAGCTCGTGAAGCTCCTCCATCGTGATGCCGGCCTTACGCGCCGTGTCGCCTGCCTCTGTGAGCAAGGCTTCGATGCGCTTGATCTGCTCCTCACGGTAAAGCTCCAAATTCTGCGCCTTGACGAATGAGCCTTTTCCTGTGTAACTTTCAATAAAGCCGTCACGTTCAAGCTCCTCATAGGCGCGCTTCGTTGTCATGAAGCTGATACGGAGTTCTGTCGCCAGAATACGCATAGAGGGCAGCGCTTCGCCCTCTTTCAGTTTTCCCTCCAGTATCATCGTCTTAATCTGGTTTGCGATCTGCAAATAGATCGGCTCACCGGATGCGTTGCTGATGTTGATATTCATAATTCGTGTACACTCCTTCGAGGTCAAGGCATTCACAGCATTTGCAACTACCGTAAAAGTCTAAATTGTATAACCTCTATGTATACAATTATAGCAAACGTGTTACAGTTTGTCAAGGGATTTTGAAAAATTTTTTTCGTGCGTTTTATAAATGAAGCAAGAGCGATAGTTTCAAATAGAAGTGTATTGCAGCAGACTGTTTCGTTCTTAAATATAATTAATCAGAACCTGATTCATCGAGCAGCTTTTCAATAACCATCGAAATGGCATCTCGACTGCGGGAAGCGCGTGCCGATGTGTGTCTTGCAGAAGCTTGAGCAGGCGCCTGCACGGCGGCAGATTCTGCGGCAGGGGTTGACTTTTCTATGCAGGAAAGGTATAATAAAAACAAATACCTGAATGTAAAACCGGATAAGCCCGTCAGCCGCATGGGAGGCAGAATATGAAATGGATCGCGATCGTAGACGATGATATGACCAATCTGAACATTGCCGGACAGATACTCAGCAAAAATCAGATGCGCGTCAGCATCATGAAATCCGGCACTGCACTTCTGAAATTCATGCAGACAAACAGCCCGGATCTGATCCTGCTGGACATCGCCATGCCGGTTATGGACGGCTTCGAGACGCTGCGGCGGCTCCGCGTGCAGGAGGAAACAATCGGGCGCAGCAAGACGCCCGTGATCTTTCTGACTGCCGATCAGGATACCGCAACGGAAAGCCGCGGCTTTGAAATGGGCGTTTCCGATTTTATCCGGAAGCCGTTCGTGCCTGAGATTTTGCTGAAGCGAATCGGAAATACCGTTGCGCAGCAGGCACAGATCAACAAATTTGAAGCAGATGCCACACGCGACAAGCTGACCGGCTTTCTGAACAAGGCGGCTGCCGCAGAGCGGTTCGCCGTGCTCTGCAATGAAAAGCGCGGCGCGATGATGATGATTGATCTGGATTCTTTCAAGCTGGTCAATGATCTCTACGGGCACGAGATGGGCGACAGAGTGCTGGCTGCCTTTGCCGACTGCATCCGCGAAGGAATGCCGAACGGCGTCCACGGCAGGATCGGCGGCGATGAATTTCTTTCCTTTGCGCAGGGCATGACGCGCGAGAGCGATGCCGCCGATTTCACTGCGGCGCTGAACCGCAGTCTGCTCAGACGCGCAAAGGAGCTGATGGGCGAGGATATGGTGATCCCGCTCGGCGCCTCGGTCGGGATCGTGATGACGCCGGAGCACGGCACGGAATACGCATCCCTGTTCAAGATGGCGGACAAGGCGCTTTATCATGTCAAGCAGAACGGAAAGCACGGCTATTCAGTGTTCGGAAATTACACCGATGCGCCGGATCAGCGCATGGGGATCGCGGCTTTCTCCAGACTGCTGGATGAGCGCAATATTCCTGACTGCGCCCTGTATCTGGAACGAGAGAACTTTATGTATGTTTACCGCTTTGTGATGCGCTTTCTCAGTCGATACCGCATCACCGGCTGCAAGCTCCTGTTCACGGTCTCTGCAGAGGGTGCCGGCGCAGATGAGACCGCGGAGGAATTCGGTGAATTCCTGAAGAATACTCTGCGCAAAAGTGATCTGATGATGCGTGCCGGAAAGCAGCAGTATTTTGTGCTGCTGCCCGATGCCGGGGAAGGCGACCCTGCCGCGGCGGCAGAGCGTGTCGCATCCGTATGGAACAGGCGCTGCCCCGATCATCCGGTTGCATATGAGACGGAGCTTATGCAGAATCCGTAGGAGAAGCGCAGATAACGCGCCTGCTATTTCATTTGGCGGGAGGGAATCGTATGAAAAAAAGCAGGCTGAACCTCACGTTTCCGCTTGCAATCACATTTATCCTGATGGTTCTGGTCGTCATCTATACTTCCGCACTGTTTTACAGAATCTCGGTATCCAATGTGTATGAGGTCGGTCAGGACAAGATCACAGGTCTTTCGGCAAATCTCGGAAATTATCTCGACACGACGAAAAGCGTGCTGTGGGTCACAGCGGATTCCGTGGATTACATGGTTAGAAACGGCGCCTCCGGCGAAACGATACAGGATTTCCTCGTTGTCGAGACGCAGAAGCACAAAAGCCAGTTCGATGACAACTATACCGGTCTGTACGGTTTTATCGGAGAATCTTACTATGACGGGCTCGGCTGGGTGCCGCCGGCAGACTACGATCCAAAGCAGAGAGACTGGTACCGGATCACAACAAAGGAAGGCGGGCTGGTCATCGTACCTCCGTATCTTGATGCGCAGACCGGCGAAATGGTGATCTCCGTCTGCAAGCGGCTGACCGATCCGGAGAATGTGGTCGCACTGGATGTGTATACAACGCATATTCAGGATATTATTGAGACAACGGACATCAACGGAAAGGGCTACAGCTTTATCGTTGACAAAAACGGCACGGTCATCGCGCATTCCGATCCGGCGCTCAACGGGATTGATTTCCATACCGTCAGCGGCGGTGCGGAATTCATGGACAAGCTGACGAGCGGCACGGATAATCGCTTTGAAACTGCGCTCTCAGACAGGCAGTGCACCGTGTTTGCAGATTCGATCATGGATCAGTGGTATGTCGTAATCGTCGTCGGGAACGACGAGCTGTTCCGTGATGTCTATTCCCAGCTTGCAGTCAATATTATCACCAACACAATCGTGTTCGTTCTGATCGCACTGTTTTATTCGATCGCATACCGTAACGAGCAGAAGAGCAGCCGCGAAGCGGAAACGCTGAAGATCAGAGAGCAGCAGAAGGAATATGAAGCGGAGATCCTGCGGCTGGAGAAGACTGCTGCGGATTCTGCCAATAAGGCAAAGGGTGAATTCCTGGCGCAGATGTCCCATGAAATCCGAACGCCGATCAATGCTGTGCTCGGCATGAACGAGATGATCCTGCGCGAAACGACAGACCCCCATCTCGCGGAATACTCAGATCATATCCGCACTGCCGGCAGGAATTTGCTGTCCATTATCAACAGCATTCTCGATTTTTCCAAGATTGAGGACGGGAAGATGGAGATTATTCCCGTGCAGTATGACACTGCCTCACTGATTGACAATCTGGTTAATACCATTGCGCAGCGTGCTGCGGACAAAGGGCTTGCGTTCAACACGGAAATAGATGAGAACCTCCCGGCCGTCATGATCGGCGACGACATCCGGTTGACGCAGATCATCACCAACCTGCTCACAAATGCGGTCAAATACACAGAGCACGGCACTGTCACGCTGACGATGAAGCCGAAGGATAAAACCGAAAGCAGCGTCAGCCTGTATGTCGAGGTCAGGGACACCGGAATCGGCATTCGCGATGAGGACAGAGAAAAGCTGTTTGAATCCTTCTCGCGGCTCGATCAGCAGATCAATCACCATATTGAAGGCACCGGGCTCGGCATGTCAATCGTGACTGCGCTGCTTTCGATGATGGGCAGCGAGCTGCATCTCGAAAGTGAATACGGAAAGGGCTCCACATTCTCCTTCACTCTGCAGCAGCAGGTGTCCGGCAATGAGCTGCTCGGCGATTTCAATGAGCGGTTTACCCGCGCCAGACAGCAGACCATGCCGGAAATCACTGAGAAATGGCACGGTGCCAGAGTGCTCGTGACCGATGACAATGACATGAATCTCAGGGTCGCGGAAAATCTGCTCCGGCTCTTTGGCATCAAGCCGGATCTTGCGGCATCCGGCGAAGAAACCATCGAGCTGATGCGGAAAAAGAACTATCATATCCTGTTCCTTGACCATATGATGCCGGGCATGGACGGCGCGGAAACGCTGCGGCAGCTGCAGGCTGCTTCTCTGACCGAACATACCACAGTTGTCGCGCTGACAGCCAATGCGATCTCAGGCGCGAGAGAATTGTATTTCAGTATGGGCTTTCACGATTATCTCTCCAAGCCGATTGAACTGGAAAAGCTGGAGAAGATCCTGAAAAAGCATCTGCCGCAGGAGCTTTCGGAGCAGCCGCCGGTGTGCGGACCGCAGGCGCCGGAGGGGCTGATTGAGCTTGTGGATGAGGACGGCAATGCGGAGGAATTCAGCGATCCGGACGGCGTGATCGAATTCATGCCCGATCATACCGGTGCAGCACAGGATCCGGCAGCGGCGCTGCGTGCGCTTGAACGCGCAGGCATCTGCACAGAGGACGGCGTCCGATACTGCGGAAACGATGCGGCGTTCTATCTGAAAATGATACAGGATTTCCTCGGCAGCGCGGAGAAACGCTGCGGAGAGCTGGACAGTGCGCTTGCATCGGAGAGCATAGGTGACTATGCGATCTCTGTTCACGCTCTGAAAAGCGTAATGCGCACGCTGGGCATTCCTGAGCTGCCCGCCGCAGCACAGGAGCTGGAAAATGCTGCCAAAGCCGGTGATACGGATTATCTTGCACAGCATCATGCCGCGTTTACGAAAGCAGTCAGAAAGCGGGCAGAGGGAATCGCGGACTGCATGGCTGCGCCGCTGTCTGAATAGAGTGCCTGTGCATAGAGTGCAGCAATAATATGCTTTTGATCTCTGCTGAAACAAAGCGGGATTCAGGGAATTCCTGAGCAGGCAGCGGCAGAGATATAACCGATAGAAATAACGGAGTGCTCATTGCAATCCTCTGTAAAATGTGGTATAATAAAACCGTCTGCAAATTGGTTTCTCCGCAGACGGTTTCATTTGTATCGGGTATTTCGGTTCACGGCGCTGGTTCAGGCTGTCCGGCGACCGGCAGCGTAAAATGGAACGCGGTTCCTTTTCCGCGTTCACTTTCCGCGAAAATACTGCTGCCGTGTGATTCCACGATAAATTTGCAGATGAACAGACCGAGTCCCGTACCCGTCTCGGACTGTTTTCCCTTGTAATACCGCTCCCAGATATGCGGCATATCTTTCTCGGAGATACCGCAGCCGGTGTCTCTGACCGTAACTCTGACGCTGTCATTCTCCGCTTCCGCTTTGATGAGAATAGTGCCGTTATGCGTATGCTTCAGTGCATTGGAGATCAGATTGACCAGAACGCGCTGAAGTCTCGCGCTGTCCGCCTCGACGGGAGGAAGCTCCAGCGGAATACGGATTGCCAACCGGTTGTTGTTTTTATTGAGCACGGCGAAATAGGTCTCGACAGTCCTGCGCACCAGACTGTCCAGATCGCAGGGGGCTTTTTCCAGCACCATTCTGCCTTCTTCGATGCGCGTAGCGTCCAGGATCTGTGTGACCATCAGCGCCATACGGTTCGCTTCGGAGGAGATGCGCCGCAGCGTTTCGATGATGATGGCTTTCTCGCCGCCGTTCAGGATATCGTATTCTGCGTTCTGTGCATAGCCGGACATCGCAGCAAGCGGTGTTTTCAGTTCATGGGAAGCATCTGAGAGAAAGGTCGTTTTCATGCGGTTTGCTTCTTCAAGCGCTTCCTTTTCCTGCTGTGCGCGTTTCTGCTCCAGCTCGATCGGATCGGCGATCATTCCGGCTAATCTGCGCGTATGCAGCAGGCTCAGAAGCGCGGCTGCAAGCATTGCTGCAAGCAGGAACAGCATTCCCTTCCGGAAGGTTTCCCGGCGGCTTCTTTCCGCAGTTTCGGTTTGCGTCGCCACAAGACGCTGCGCCTCGGAAACGATCACGGATTTGTCATCCCATTCGCGGATGATGCCGATCTTGATCGGCTGATCCTCTCGGAAGCTGGATGCCCCTGCAAAGGCGACCGTGATCAGACCGTTGTCCGTTTCGATATACGAATCGCCGGACTGATTGTTCAGAACCCACTGCACGCCGTCCGGATCTTCAAATTCCACTTCGCACTGCCGGTGCTCATCCGCATAGACCGCATTCAGCTTCTGTTCGGTCTCTTCCTGCGCTTTGCCGTTCGGAGAGTAGAAAAAATCCTTGTAATACACAAAAAGTGTTTCATCCGGCGCTTCTCCCATGCTGTTCAGAATATCCAGATAATAATAATACGCGAGATCACATTCCGCGCTGAACCGTGTATGCGTCACAGGCGCTGAGATGAACTGCTGACAGATGAAGAGAAACGACCGCGCCGTCTCGCCGGTGTCGTTCACGCGCCTGTTTTTTTCATTTTCTTTGTAAACGGAGATCATCTCATCGGAATAATCTGTCAGCAATCTTGTACTTTGCTGTCGGTTTTTCTGCGTCAGATACATGAAGATACCGCTGATGCACAGCAGCAGCCGTGACACGCAGCATCCGCGCATTGAGCTGCCGTATCTGACGATCGACCTGTTTGCGGGCAATGCTGTCCTTGACGGCAATGAATGCCCCCTGCCGCAGCGGGAACTGCAAATTCTCTATCTGCTGGCATCCCGGCTCGGCTCCCGCGTCAGTTACCATGAGATCTACCGGACGATCTACGGCTGCGATGTGGAGGACAGCAAAAATACGATCCGCGTGAATATTTCCCGCCTGAAAAAGCATCTTTCGATGGATGATATGAGCACATACGAGATTGCATCGACCTCCGAGGGCGAATATGTCCTTCGGCGGGTGCTGTTCTGATGACGAATTACAATTCTGAAATTATCTGCTGCTTTCTGATGCTGCGTGATACAATATGAATGTCAGTACAGACCATTTGACTGCAAAAATGAAAGGAGTATCACGATGAAAAGAAAAGTGATGATATGGGCGCTGCTCGGCGCTGTGATCTGCCTCAGCGGATGCGGAGCCGATGCTGTCGGCTCTTCCCCGATGACCGGATCAAAGTCCGGCGCTGAACTGTCAGATCTCTTAGATGCAGCAGAAGAAAACGGAACAGAAACGCAGAACAGCACAACGGCAGCACAAACTGTTACCTCCGGACAGACGGAAAGCACGGAGACACAGACCGCCGCTGCATCACCGGCGGAACAGATGTTTGTCGGATATGTCGCAGTCAGCTCCGGTTCCCTGAGACTGCGGAGCGAGCCGAACGACAACTCGGAGCAGCTTGCTGCCATTCCTGCCGGTACGCAGCTGGATATCTATGCAAGCGGTGTGAACGGCTGGTACAAGGTTTCCTATGACGGAAAAACCGGATATGTCAGCGCAAAATACATCAGAGAGATCGGGGACGGTGACACACCCGCTCAGACGACAGCACAAACAGCGCAGACTGTTCAGACAGAAACGGCAAAGCCGAAGCTCTTGTTTGCAGGCTTTGCTGACGGCGGCGAGGCAGGCGTTGAACTGCTCCGGGAACCGAAAGCCGGCGCCAAAACGATCGGCATGATCCCGAACGGAACCTATGTGGAATTCTGCGACAGCGGAAATGACGGCTGGTATTTCGTGCATTTCAACGGCCGTGACGGCTATGTAGAGGCGAAATACGCAAGAAAAAACGAAGAAACGACACCGTCCGTCAGCGATGCAGAAAAAAAGGCGCTGGAACCGATTGTCGGTATGTGGTTTGAGTCCGGGGTAATGTTCGCGAGAACTCTGGTTGTTTCGGAGGACGGCAGCTTCCAGCTTGATTACCGCGGCGGCGGTTCCATGTACGGCACGGTCACCGCGGAGACCGCAGACGGCGAAATACGGTACTGCTTTTATGACGAGGAACAGGCGCTTTGGGGCAGATTCCGGAAAAACGTTGAGAACGGTATGGCGGAGCTGCTGCCGGATCATGAAGAAGATCCGGCATTTGAACGCAGCGTGACGGATGCGGACAAATAACACAGGACACGCCAGTCTGTCGAGAAACCTCGATAGGATTATCATTGAAGTTTTTGATCGACCTTTTTTCAAAAAGGTCGCGGAGTCCAGAGGCGGAGCCTTTGGTCGCCCTCCGCAGAGGGCGAAACTCCTTATTTGCGTGAAAAGCGCTAAAGATAGGGGCTTG
>MSGZ01000021.1:91089-227682 GCA_001940925.1 Ruminococcus sp. Phil11 | reverse complement strand
GACTTTATCTACAAGCTGACGCGCCCTGCCGGAAAAGGCAGGGCGCGCAGCGTTTATCAGAATTCATCCTCAAATTACAATTCTGTAATTTCGCACAGTTTCTCACCGCTTTATGATATGATACAGTCAGACGAAGGGAACTTCGCAACACAATCAATAAAACGGAGGTCATTATTATGAAAAAGCTCATTACCTGTCTTACAGTTCTCAGCATGATCCTTGCTTCGGTTCCGGCAGCAGCCGTGCAGGCGGAAGCCGCAGAAAAAAAGGCGCCTGCCGCCGCCGCAGAAACGGTTCAGGCTGCATCGCCTGCCGATCTCACAGGCAGATGGTTCCTTCAGGAAGGCGGCGAAAGCACCGGCTATGTGATGGTGTATGAGGACGGGACGTATTCTTATTACAGCTATGCGGAAAACACCGCATACGGCGGTACGGTCACGATCGAATACGACGAGCATCCGGACGGAACCGCATCGGAGATCTACAGCTTCTATGATAACAGCGGTGAATTCCGGTTCGGCTGCCGGAAGCCGGATACAGGCAGTGATGTGCTGCCGATCGGACAGGACGGTTCCGCGATGCTTGTAAAGGATACTGCGGACTATGAGACGGCAGATCCTGCCGATATCGCAGGCAGCTATTCCTATCAGGTGCTCAGCGAGCAGAGCGGCGAATACGAAGCAGACGGCACTGTGACAGTTTCGGAGGACGGCACCTACACCTATACCGATGCGAAGGGCAGCGTCAGTTCAGAGGGAACAATCACGGTTTCTTATGATGTGTATCCTGACGGCAGTACAAATATCTGGTACACATTCCGCGACACGGCATCCGGCGGCTGCTTCGCAAACTGCTGTGCTTCTGATGACGCCGGCGTATTCATCAGCGGGCAGGACGGTGCAGTCAGACTGGTTTCCGATACGGCCGCACTCGTTGCTGAAATGACAGCGCCTGCTGCGCTGACCGGCAAATGGCTCGTGAAAAACAGCGGCGGACAGACCGAAGGTGCGCTGACCGTAGATGAAAACGGCAGCTTTATCTGCATCACCGGCAGCTATGAGAACGGAAATATGGTCAACACGGTCGGAACGGTCAATGTGATTGATGAAAGCGATCAGGGCAGCACGGAAGCTCCTTTGTTTCTGTTCTATAACACCGAGGCTGAGACAGTATTTCTGACCGGCACGCTCTATAAAGAAGACACGATCGCATTGGAAGACGGCGGCAGACTGGTTCGTGACGATTCCGTGCGCAGGGCAGAAGGCAGGGACATCTGCGGGGAATGGGTCCTCAAAAATCAGATCATCGCGCCGGAATGGGGTATGACGGGAGAATATGAGGAAGCCGGTACTGTGACCGTCAGCTATGATGAAGAAGCGGGCTGTGCGGTCTACACCTACCGCGGCTGCAATTCTGATACGGTGCAGACCGGTAAAGTCACCGCGTCCTATCAGATGTTCCCGGACTGCGGTGTTCAGATCTGGTACTGCTTCTATGACAGCAACGGGGAATTCTGGATCGGCGCACAGGCATCAAGCGCGGACAACCGGAATACGCTGACAATCGGGCAGACGGGTGAGCAGATTCTGACGCACGCGGAGGCTGTGCCGAACGATTACGGCTTCTACGATGCGGAAGATGTGCCGGAATCCGGCATCAGCGTGACAGCACTGAACGGTGAATGGATCAATCCGTATGTACTGTTCGGCAACTGGGAAGGCTGTGCAGTGTCTTTCTTCTTCGACAGCTATAGTCTGTATGCCGGCAGCTTTACGGTGACGGTTTCTGAAAATGATATGCAGGATTTGACGGCCTTCGGCTCTGTCAGACTGCAGTATCAGCTTGACGGGGACGGCAGCCGTACCTACTACTATGTTCTCTATGCGGGCGAAGAGGTCTTCATCATGTTCGATGTGAACGGTGATCTTTCGCTGGATGAGATCAGAACAGCCGGTGAGGATCCGCTGATTTTTACACGGCAGGATGCACCGTATGATGCCGACGATAATTTGCAGCTCTATGACGCAGTCGTCGCACCGGCAGGTCTCAGCACGCAGAATCTGGCAGGCGAATGGCAGCAGACTGACTGCGAGACTGAGACAATCCTCAGATTCACGCACAGTGCAGATACAAACGCGCGCTTTGTTCTCATAACCTATGCGGACGGCAGTGTGGAAAGCGTATCCGAAGGCCTTGCAAAGCTCCAGTATTTCTACACCCTGAGCGCCGAAAGAGCGTATCTCTATGCATTGTATGTCGCAGATGAGCAGGGCGAATTCAATCAGATTCTGATGACACTTTCCGCAGACGGTGAACTGCCGCGGAATGAGCTTCAGCTTTCCAATATGGACATCCGTTTTGAACGCATCGCGGATGCACCGCAAGCATACACATATTCCGATGACCAGCTTATGGATATGGCACTGAACGATTACGAGGCAAAGCACGGCATCCGTCCGGATTCCGCAAGCGTCGTCACAGTCCTCGACGGCATTCCCGTACCGGAGGACGAAGCCGTGATTGTTCTCAGCGACGAAAACGGTTCCGATCTCGATTATTACACCGTGAATGCAGATACGGGTGTCGGGACAAACAGCGCTTCCGAGCCTGTTAATCTGCCGCAGACCGGCAATAACTCCCTGAAAAACCTGCTGATTATGGCCGGCGCATTGCTGATGACTGTCTTCGGTGTTTTCGCGGTCAGACAGTCCGGCAAACTCCGGCGCAGAGAAGAACAGTAATTTATTTGAAATGAAACAGAAGAAAACAAAAAAACAATGGAGCCTGTTTTTCACGGGATCCATTGCGATCATCTTGAAAAACATAGAGAACGGTATGCAGATCTCACTGTATGATGCGGAGAAAAATCGCTATGACTATTCTGTCACAGAAAGCTTTGTCGTTGAACCGAATGAGACATGGGTGCTGGATGACGCAGGCGATGATCGGATCACGATAATCACCTGTACCGATGACGGATCACAGCGGCTTGTCGTGACGGGAGCTTTGAAGCGAAAATAAACGGCTGAAAAAGCCGGAGAATCACCGTACAAACCGAATGACCGGAGCCGGGCAGGGATCAGCTGCCGGAGTAAACATCAAAAACTTTTATTTTGATCCCCAATAGGTTTCTCGACAAGCTAAAACGGCAGGGAATCATCCCTGCCGTTGTTTTTGTGCTTGATCTTGCGGGAATAGTGCTTTGCGTCTGTCTGCGCGATGCGCGTGACAGGAGAACAATTCCATGTTCCCCGACGCTTCCGGTCAAATTCGCGCTTTTGCTTTTTGTTCATTTTTTCATACGGCACAAACTCTTTCATTCCGCTGCACCTGCCTTGAAATTGTAGATCGGGCGGATAATCTCACGTATCTCTGCGGTTTCGCCGATGCATCCGGTGATTGCCTCCATCGGCTTGTATGCCATCGGGCATTCGTCGAGCGTTCCGCTGCTGACCGACGTGGTAAAGATGCCAGCCATCTGCTTTTTGAATTCTGATACGGTAAACGATGCCTTTGCATCTGCGCGGGACATCAGTCTGCCCGCACCGTGCGGCGCCGACTGGTTCCAGTCATCGCAGCCCTTGCCCGTGCAGATCAGACTCCCGTCGCGCATATTTATCGGAATCAGCAGCTTTTCGCCGAGCCGCGCCGAAACGGCGCCCTTTCTCAGGATCATATGCTCCGTGTCGATGTAATTGTGGATCGTCGTAAACTGTTCCGCGATATGCAGCCCCATCCCGCGGATAATCACGTCGGTCATCGCTTTGCGGTTTAGCGCTGCGAATTCCTGCGTCAGCTTCATATCGTGGATATACTGCTGAAACAGCGTTCCGGCAGTATAAGCAAGGTGCTTCGGAACATCGGTATGCTTTTCCGAATGCAGCTGCTTCAGCGCCTTCTGAATCTGCTTTTCCTTTCCTTGTGCTTTCAGCGACGCAATCAAAGCCTCGACCTCCCCCGCGGAAGCGCGGTTGAGCTGACGGTAAGCCTCCTCCTGATAGTACCGTGCGACCTCAACGCCCAGATGCCGCGATCCGGAGTGGATCACGAGATAGATGCTGCCGTCCTCTCCCTGATCTGCTTCAATGAAGTGATTGCCGCCGCCGAGCGTGCCGATGCTGTGCATCAGGCGCCGGACATGGATTTTTTCGGCACAGCAGAGGTTTTCACGTGCAAACTGTTCCGCGAAACGGTGCGGCGTTTCCCGAACATCGAATCCGGAAGGGATGCAGCGGTAGATCAGCTTGTCGAGCTTTTGCAGTTCGATATGGGTTTCACGGAGCTTGACAGTCTCCATGCCGCAGCCGATATCGACGCCGACCAGATTCGGGATCGCCGTATCGGTTATGGTCATTGTTGTGCCGATTGTGCAGCCGGCACCGGTATGTACGTCCGGCATAATGCGGATCTTCGCACCCTGAGTGATGGGCTGATTGCACAGTGTCATGATCTGCGAAACGGCGCTCTCCTCGGCAATATCTGCAAATATCTTCGCAGATGCGTATTTTCCGTGTATTTCAAACATAACGGTTCCTTTCCGGAGCGCCCGTAAAAAAAGCATCCCTGCGAATGCAGAGATGCTTGCCTTCTGACAGAATTGCGCAGTCAGACTGTGCATACAGGCAAACTCCATGTGCAGTAATAATTTGAATATTGAATTGTGACGGTATCCTTTGGATATTTCATGGGGTTCACCTGCCTTTCATAGATTTTAGCTCATTATATATGGTTTGCTGATAATTGTCAAGGCCATTTTCCGGTTTGTAACAGTTTTGTTTCTGAATCGTGACACTCGGAACAGGGTACCGTCATCTGACAGGATCGAGCGGCGTCCTGTACAGACCGTCGTCTGTGAGGTTATTCCCGCTGCCCGTGCTGCTGCTGGAAACGGATGTGGATGTGGTCGTTTCGTAGTACGTCCGGCTATTATGAAAGCGCGGCATCGAAACAGGATTTTACTACTGATGAAGCAGGCATCCTTCCGAAAGACCTGAAACTGGGTGTTTTCTCTGAGGGCTGGCTCTGGAATTTGCCGGCATAAGAATCAACACAACGATCTGAATTGAGAGCATCAGCCGGCTGGAGTACAATGATTAGGTGAATATCATACGTTGCGATGATACCCCCGATCAGAATGATTTGTTTTGATGGGGGTGCATCTACTGACATGGTTTGAATGTGCAATTTGTTATTGTGAACAATGCCCAATGCATCAGAAATGAGCGTATTCTTTGCGAAAAAAGACAATGAATTGCAAGCTTGTTGGCAAACAAAGTCATGATGGAAAAGTCACCTGATCTATAAATCATGCATAATCTGCCGCAGACGGCAAACAATACCGGTAGCTTTGAAAAAGCGAAGCTATCCCAAAATAGCGAAACCAAAACAGGAGGCACAAAATGAAAGCAACCCCTCACGAAAAACATTGACACAGGAATTCGCATTTGCTCCGGGATGCAGGAGCTCGCCGGGAGAGGGTACATAGGATGAATATGCCCGTGAGATGTATCGCTGCCATTTGCGCCTGCAAAGTAAAAAAGCTTTTCTTATCGAGCCTGCATTATTCATTGAACAGCAAAGCCGCTGCGTTTCATAGAAACGCAGCGGCTGGTTTTGTATTATACGGTTGATTTACCACTTCGGCAGTTCGTCGAGCGTAATCACATATTCACTCTGATAGGTCTTTTTCAGAACAGCCTTTTCGGTGTATGCTTCCGAATAGCTGCTGTTATTTACTACAAAGCCGCCGCACCATGTACCGAACCACGACCATCTTGCGCCGGATGCAACTACATGATCAATGTCGAATACCACGCCGTTTTCTGTCAGTGCAGTGATCTTGTTCGTCTGCGGATATTCCAGCAGCTCCGCAAATTTCGCATTCTGTGCGCCGTATGAATGTGCATCTGCATAAATGTCCTCGCCGATGACGTCAACATATTCATCGCCCGGATACCAGTCCTTGTTCTGTCCGTTCCAGACCCATATCAGATTGTTGCAGTGATAGACATTTGTAAGCTGCTCGTAAAGGTATTTCCAGAATTGCTTATACGGCTCTTCGCCCTTTGCACCCCACCAGAACCAGCCGCCGGATGCCTCATGCAGCGGACGCCAAAGGATCGGCACACCTGCATCACCCATCTGATTGATGAGCTTTGCGATCGCTGCAATGTCAGCGTCGATCAATGCTTTGCCTTCGGGATCTTTACCGTTCATGACAGCGTCAATATCAAAGGTGACATTTGAAGTAGAAAAGCCCTGCCACCAGCGCGGATTGCCGTTTGCATCATTTCCGTCTTTGAGATATTTGTCCGGTGCGTTCCAGTGCCAGCAGAATGTCACGATGCCGCCCTGATTGTGGAATTTGATCGCGGTATCGACTGCCGTTGACTTTGCGCCGCGTGCAGCGCGGGACGGTGCATAGTCCATGAAATCCAGCCCGCAGATTGCAGGATATTTGCCGGTGACTTCATAGATTGCCTTGAATTCCGGACCGTCCATGCCGTTATCGCAGACCTGACCTGCCAGCGTATATTTGCCGTAGGAATCGCAGAGATAACGGAACAGCTTTTTCGCTGCCGCGTCAGCATTCGGATTGATGAGCTGATCGGATACTTCGTACACTGATTCGGAAATCCCTTCATCAGTTTCAACAGTCAGTTTATCCAGCATGATCCATCCCCATGATTTTTTCACGCTGATCTCATGTTTTCCGGCTGCCAGCATGACACCTTTCAGCGCGGTATCTGTATAGCTTGTTCCGCTCTCAAATGTCCCGACAGAATTGCCGTCCGCATACACATTGTTGGTCTTCGTACCGCCGATTCCCTTTGCGGTCAGCGTCAGCTTATAGAGGCCGTCCGCAGGTACTTCGACCGTAAAAACAACGGTATCTGCATCATCACCGAAATTTCCGACTGCCTTGCTGCCCGATGCATCAGAATCATTCTGTGCAGTGTTTGCGCCGTTCAGCTTTGCATTTTCCGCTTCATACACCTTTACGAACTGTGCCTGCGGTTCATCCGGCTGACTGCTTCCGCTGATCAGAATCCGTTTCAGCAATGTCAGGTCAATCGCATTCAGCTTTCCGTCTGAATTGATATCCGCATTTGCTGCCTGTTCAGTTGTCAAATCAGCGGAACAGATCAGGTATTGTGACAGCTGAACAGCGTCTTTTTTTGTCACGCTGCCGTCAAGATCGACATCGCCTTTTAACACATCGGATTCGGGCGGAACATCCGAAACGGTCATGTTTTTGTATACCGTTTCATACATTGTCTCCGCCCAGAGCGTTCGCATTGCTTCATAGCCTTCGTCATTCGGATGCACGCCGTCGCCGCTGAGCAGCTCCGGATGCGCCTCGAAGAGTGCCTCAAAATCAGGGCCGTGGACGAGCTTATCGCCGTATTCATCGTAAAGCTGCTGCACCTTTTTGTTGAACAGCTTTGCATTCGGCTGAACATCCTTGTTTGTCGATGCGGGAATCATCGGCAGAACCGGAATCTTGCCGAGCTTCAGCACCGCGTCGATCATATACTTGGTATTGTTATAGTAATTATCGGCATTATTCGGATTGCCCCAGCAATCGTTTGTGCCGTATGCAATGCTGACATATTTCACAGGGCTGTCTTTCAGCCAGCCGTCGATCGCCGCCTTGCCGTGCGGACTGGAAATGCCGCCGATGCCGCCGTTCTGCGCGACCGGATAGAAACGGGAATCAAGCTGATGGATATGCGCGGCATAGCTCGTTCCCCACTGGTTGACCATGCCGCCTGCCGTGATAGAATCGCCGAGGAAAATCCAGCTGTCATAAACGCCCTGCGATGCATCGTGAATATCAAAATTGAATTTGACCTTGCCGCCCTCTGCTTTTGTCACACGAATGCGGATCCAGTTTGCACCGTTCAGCTTGACAAGATGCTGTCTGGAACTCAGGCCGTTTCCGCTGACCGTGACCGCGGTTTCCCAGCCTGATTCCGGATAGGTTCCGCCTGCCGCCTTGTTAATCTCGATGGCATAATCCACCGGCTCTGCGCTCTTATTGACATAGGAGCCGATATTGTCATAGGTGCTTCCGTTGTACCAGACCGCAATGACCTGCTTCCGCTGTGATGCCGGGACACCGGAAAGGTCGTATGCGAGATAATCCGGCGCATCCGACTGCCATTCTGTCCAGTAAGCGTCATCATTGCCGTTTGATGCCGTGCCGCCGCCGGAATATGCCGGTACACCGCGGCTGATGACCGGATTTGCAGCAGCGGTCTGTTCCGCGGCGCTGACCGTTACCGCGCTCTGCTGAACAATGGGCTGAGAATAAACCGCAGTGCTTGTCGTCAGCGCCAGTACCGCGAGTAATCCTGCAAGTGCTTTTTTCATAATACATCCTCCCCCGAATAAAGCTTTTCAGCTTATTATGATTCTATTATAAAAGATCAATCCGGAATAAACAATGACAGAATTCATCATCTTTATGCATGATTTGCGCAAAGAATTCATTCCTGCCGCATGAATGCTGTGGCCTGTATTTTTATTCTAATACAAGTATGATAGGAATGTCAATGATATTTTCCGATAAAAATTTCGCTTCTGCCATTTTGATGATAATTGCTGAAATGTAAACCAATCACAATGATTTATATAATGCCAAATTGCCGAGACTCCGAAATGAATATGAACGATTGAACAGGCATCCGGCGGCTTTTCTATTGACAGCGCGAACAGAATATGATATGATAAAGCAAAGGAGCTGATAAATATGCGAATGGATGAGATCGGATGGCACTCGGTTCACGGCCCTGAGTTTATCAATGAGCGTGAACACGGTGCGGGAGACTGGGTATTTCTGCTGATCAAATCACCGTGCCGGATTTTTGTAAACGGCGAAATGCAGCAATTTCCTGCTTATACATGGATTCTCTTCACGCCGGAAGCCTATCAGAAATACGGCGCTGACGGCGGGGAATATTATGACGACTGGATGCATTTTGCACCGGATGCAGATGAGGAGACATTGCTTCGGGAATTGGATATTCCGCTGAATACACCGGTTGCACTCCCTAAGGGAACTGAAATATCCAAGATTCTGCGCGACATCTGCACAGAATACTATTCCGCCCGTCTGCACAGAACCGAGATCACCGTTCAGTATTTCCGCATTCTTTTCTACCGGCTGCATGAGCAGCTTGTCCGCGTGAACGCAGTACAGGACGGGAGTTCTGATTCGGGGCGGCTGCGCCAGATCAAGGATTTTATTTTCCGCAAGCCATTTGACCGGTTTGAAGCTGCCCGTTTTGCTGATGCACTGAATCTGTCTGAAGATGCGTTTTTGCAGCAGTATGCAGCGGAGAACGGCAGCACCTTTGCGGATGATCTGATTCACACAAGGCTGTGTTATATTGCCGAACAGATGAAGGTTCATCTCAGCGAGAACCAGACAGTTGAAGAGATCGCACAGCTGTGCGGATATGCAGGCGAAGATGAATTCTCTGCTGAGTTTTCACGCTTTATCGGCAAATCGCCGCAGCAATATCTCGATGAACTTCGAGCATAATAATCGCCCGCCTGTTTTCAAGCAGGCGGGCATTTCTATATGTTTTTATTGTA
The DNA here is from genome assembly GCA_001940925.1 of Ruminococcus sp. Phil11. Lineage (GTDB taxonomy): Bacteria > Bacillota > Clostridia > Oscillospirales > Ruminococcaceae > Firm-04. The sequence goes on along the minus strand of MSGZ01000021.1, from coordinate 218,079 downwards.
TCAGCAATCGTTTCAGCAGGGTCAGATCGGCAGCATTCAGCTTTCCGTTTCCGTCCAGATCGCCGGCCTGCCAGTCAGGCAGCGCGGTTTCAATCGTCAGAAGATATTTTTGCAGCAGCACGGCATCTGCTATATCACATTTACCGTCTGCATTGACATCGCCGATCACAGGTGCAGCTTTCTGCGCTGTGACTGCAACCGCATAGTTCACGCAGGAACTTTGTGCAAGGACGCCGAGCGTCACGGTTTCTCCGGCAGAGTAATCCTTTTTGTAGAGCTGATAGGTGACAACCGGATTGCCGTCATCGGTCAGCGTATCGGCAGTTTTTGTCCAGCTTCCGAGCCATGCGGGAACATCGGTGACACGCGAATCCAGCGCAACATACGCGGAAATATCCGCACCGGCTTTGAAAGATGCTTCCTCACCGGTATACTTCTTGGAATCGCACGCTGTCTGGATCCATTCCGCGCCGTCGAGCGATTTCGGCACTGCGGTAAATGTAAATGCTCTGTCGCCGAAAACAGTGCTGCCAATCTGCTTGGAGTTCGTCACGACAGACCAGTTCGCAGCATTCACCGTATCCGAAACATTCAGGTTCGTGATATACTTGCTTTCCTCATATTTGATCGGTTCCGGCGGTGTGTAAGTGCTCTTGCCGTTTACAACAATATTCGGGCGTGCCGGCAGGGGAGCATCACTTCCGAGATAGAAGCTGACGTGCGGCGGCTGATTGTACGTGGACTGCTGACAGCAGCTCTGTGCACGGTACTGCATATCATGCATCAGCGTCGTCAGACGAACCTTTGTCTGCGTTGTTGTACACCAGATACGTAGCTTTGTGTTATCACTCGTTCGCAGGATCAGTTCCTCACGCCAGTCGCCGAAAAGATCAGCGGTCATGCACGGAACATTCTTGGAGCCGTTGTTTGCAGCACAGCCGTCCGCAGTAAAGATGCGGTCAATCTTCTCGGCGCCGTTCATCTTGGAGATATTGACTCCGTCAAGTATTTCGCGCTCCAGATCGCCGTCCCAGTAGATGAAGAAATTCTGAGCGGGCTTTTTGCCGCCGATCTTTTTTCCGGCAGTGTTGTAGACATTACCATCCGCTGCGCCCCAGAATTCAGCACCTTTGCTGCCCGCCCAGACATTATCTGCTGCGCAGCGTCCGGTATCAGATGTTCCGTTGATATGGAACAGCTTTGCACCGGTTTTCGCATCGTAACAGGTTTCGCCGTAGGGCTTGCCCTCGTGACACTCCCATACCTCAAGACCTTCGCGGTCAGGGAGCAGATCGCCGACATGCATCGCATCGCCGTGACCGTCACCTGATACCCAGAGCAGCTTGCCGTTGTCATCAATGCAGGCGGAACCCGTGATGATCTCCTGCCTTCCGTCATTATCGACATCCGCCGCCATGACATTGTGATTGCCGTTGCCGTATGCGCCGCCCTTGTTCCCGCTGTCATAAACCCAGCGCTTCACGAGCTTCTTGTTCACAACATCAACCGCCGACCATGTCAGTCTTGTATAATACCCTCTGCCGTAGACCGCGGAGGGATGCACGCCGTCGAGATAGGCAATCCCGCTGTTCATGCGGTCAACGCGGTTGCCGTAATTGTCGCCCCAATCTGATACCTTGCCGCGCGGAACAGGGAAGTCGATTGTGTCGAGTGCCGCACCGGTCAGTCCGTCAAACAGTGTCATGTATTCCGGTCCGTCGAGAATATATCCGTTTCCGTTTGCGTAGCTTTTGCTGCCGTCACCGATGGTCTTGCCGGTTCCGTCTTTGGTTCCGTCTGCGGTCTTGGTGATCAGTTCCGCTTTTCCGTCAAGATCAAAATCCGCGACGCACATCTGTGTATAATGCTGTCCTGCGCGGATATTCTGACCGAGATTGATGCGCCAGAGCATGCTTCCTTCCAGCGTATAGCAGTCAATGATGACATTATCAGTTTTGCCTGACTGTGAATTGTCTTTTGCATTGGACGGATCCCATTTCAGAAATATCTCATACTGCCCGTCGCCGTTCACATCGCCGACACAGCAATCGTTCGGGGAATACTGCGAACCGGGGCGCTTCAGCGGAATGTCGAAATAATTGTTTCCGGATGTGAATTTGCAATCTGCCGAGCCAATCACGGTTCCGCCTGAGAGCGTGTCCACGCGGTATTTTGAATTTGCACTGCCGCCGTTATCCTGAAAGGATGTTGCGTCACCGGCTTTGCTCGTGTAAATCAGCTTGCCGTCACGGAAAAGCTGATATTCCGCATCGTCCGGATCATCGGCATTGAAACGCCAGCTCACGAACATCCCGTTTCCGGATTTGACCGCATAGATGCCGCGGTCAAGATACTCCATGACCGCTGTTCCGTTTCCGCCGACACCATAAGCCGCATTCGCTGTCAGTACGGTTGTCTGCATACTTGCCGCGGCAATCAGCAACGATAATACCGCAGCCGTTTTTCTGGTACACTTCATCAAAATTCCTCCCCCGAATTTCAAATCATTCGTTTCTGTCTTTTCCCTTGCTGACACATTCATCATATCATGTTCAGCCGCAAAAAAGAATTGCATATTCTGTTATAAAATTGCTGTTTTCTTGCAATCAATCGCATAATGCCTGTTGACAAGGACAATTATAATAGGTATAATGGAAATAAGCAGCATGATGAGGGGGGAGCAGCGATGCTGATTTATGCGATCGGATGGCACTGGGAGCATCCGCATGATTTTGTGAAGATCCGGCCGGACGGAATACACGGAATGCAAATCATTCTAATCCGTTCAAAAGCCCGCATCTGTATGGGGGAATATGAATATCAGGTTCAGCCTAATACCGCTTTTATTGTAGAAAGCTGTTATCCCCATTCGCTTTTCGGCGACGGCGAGACCTATATCGACGACTGGGTTCGCTTCGATCTCGAAAGCGATGACAGCACATTTCTGAAGGAAAACGGGCTTCCGTTCAATACTCCGATCTTGCTGACAACAGATACTGTTTCGCAGTTAATACAGATCTGTGAACAGATCTTTCAGACAAACCGCCCGGAGAAGGATACTGTTCTCAGATACATGATGTCTGCGATTATGGTGCAGATGAAATCCGAATACCGGCCTGCGGAGATCAAACCGAGAACACATTATGACGTTGAATTTGAACAGCTTCGGCAGGATATCTATGCGTTTCCGCAAAGAGAATGGAATATTGCCGGCATTGCCGAGCAGATGAATATGTCGGTTTCACATTTTCAGCGGCTGTATAAACAGCGCTTCGGGATCCCGTGTACGAAGGACATTCTGACAAGCCGCATGGAATATGCAAAACAGCTCCTCGCAACGACTGACCTATCAGCTGTCGAGGTGGCCGAGCAGTGCGGCTATTCGGACTATTCACATTTTTCGCGCGTGTTCACAAAATATGCCTGTGTGTCTCCCGCAAAATACCGGAAAGAGAAATAACACGCAACATATAAACCGACGGTTAGCTACTCAAAACTGACCGTCGGTTTATAGGTTGTTTTTGCGGTACTGCATTGCCGTCATACCGCTTTTTTCCTTGAACTGCCGCATAAAATGTGATACATTCTGATATCCGCACTGTATTGCGATTTCCTGTATCCGCAGATCTGTATGCTTCAGCAGACTTTTGGCTTTGTTCATGCGGGCAGAGATGACATCATCCATACAGCTCACGGAGAAATACTGTTTATACAGCCGCTGCAGATGACTTCTGCTGATGCCGATTTTCTTCGCTTCCTGTTCAATGTCCCATTCTTTCTGCGGGTTGAGTGTGATCTCACTCCGCAGCTTTTGCAGAATCTCCCTGTAATCTGCTGCGAAAACAGCGGCAGCGGCAATCCGATCCAGAAGCGTCTGTTCCAGTTCCTCGGCAGAGGCAGCTGCTTCGGCAAGCGAATTCTGCAAAAGCCGCTCTTCCGCTGAAATGATCCGCGGAATTCGGACATCGGCTGTACCGAGCAAATGCTGCATCCTGTGTTCGGCAGAAGCAGCGAGCATCCCTGTGAATTCGCTGTCACTTTCTGCCTGATCGGCGGGAACGATCAAAGCATATACATTCGGCTGCATCCGTGCAAGAAATCCGTTTTCGGGAAGGACATCCCGCAGTGCATTGCCAAGCAGCAGTACCGGATTGCATTCCGGAACCGAATTAGAATCGCCCGCAATTCCGAGCATGATCAGCAGGGGCGTTTCTGAATCCGCAAGGCGTCGGTGCAGGACTTCGTGCAGATGCTCGGCAAATCCGCGCCGGTTATACAGTCCCGTTTCCGCATCATGCGAAGAAATGACAGGTATCTGTCTGCGGCGGTATTCCGCATACATCGCCTGCTGAAGCTGATAAAGCCCGTGTGCAGCGGCATCACACCAGTTTGTATAGTATTCATCCGGTTCCATGTCTTCCGGCTTTGTATAGGCACTCGCCAGATACCCGAATATCTGTCCGTGTGCGTGAAGCGATGTAACAAGAATCAGCATAGGCTCATGCGTTTCGCTGAGTGCGGGAAGAATATCGCGTGTATCGAATTCATACTGATCCGGCGCATTCTTTCCGGGGCGTTTCGATAGCGCAAGCAGCATTCTGTCATCAAATCCGATCTGCCGGAAACGGTCGGGATACGAAAACTCCATGCACCAATCCTTGCAGAGGCAGATATCCAGCCAGTGCCAGTTTTGCAGGACGTGACCGGTTCTGTCAACCTTGGTGATCCAGTCATTCAGTGTCACGGCGCCGCCGGTCTGGGCAAACAGATCGGATGCCAGAAATGTATATTTCTGCATATGATTCCGGATATTTGCACGAAGATAGGATTCGACCGGTGAGCAGGGATTCTGCGGCATCTGCGCAGGATTGCAGCCGCAGCTTTCTCCGTAGCGGACGGTCTGGCGAACAGTTGAAAAGCCGGCCGATTCTCCCGTGATCATTTCATGCAGTGCAAATACCGCATCCTCGCCGAATTGACGTTCGCGCCCTTCCACTGTCGTAATGCGCGGGATGTTCAGCCACGAATCCCAGCCGCCGTCATAACCCGTGATTCTGACCTGACCGGGAACAGCGATACCGTTCTGCATCAGCGATTCGCAGAGTGCCGATGCCATAACATCGCTCGCACAGACAACTGCATCAGGCATCGGGATACTGCCGGAAGCGATCTGCCGACCGATCTCTGCGGGGACGGTTTGCCAGAATTCTCCGTAAAAGATCCAGTCATTCCGGCAGGATAGACCCGCCTCCTGCATTGCCTGACGGTAGCCTGCTATGCGTTCTTCGGAAGCCTGATTTCCGTTAAATCCGGAAATACAGTAGATTGTTTTGCAGCCGTGTGCTTCGATCAGATGCTTTGTGATACGATAGATGCTGTCCTGCTGACGGGGATGTATACTTTCAAAGGGAAGCAGATCCTCGCCCATCACAAGAACGGGGGTATTTGTCTGCATCAGCTGCTGCCGAATCTGTTCGCGCACCGGCTGATTGTGAAAGCGCTCTGCTGCAAAAAGGATACCGTTCAGCCGCTGCTTTGCCGGAAGTGTATAGATGTTTTCAAGTCCGCGGATATAGCTGTCCTGCTGCAAGTCAATATTCGAATTATAAATGCCGGTATATATGAGCACATCGTATTTCAGCTTCTTCGCAGCATCATAAATGCCGTTCAGCAGTTCAAAATCCAGCGGATCGACGATACCCGGAATCATCAGTCCAAGCCGTTTCAGCAAACCAATCCCCCCTTCCGTTTCGCTGATATCAGTATAACACGAAAAAGAAAGATTGTCAACAAAGAGCCGCCGCCTGCTTTGTGCAGACAGCGGCTCTTTCAGATTGTTCAGGAAAAGGGGACACAGCTTATTCCCGGAAGAAATTGGGCAGCAGATTATAAATATACTGACGTACATAATACCAGTCGTGCTGGCCGCCGTTGACATACATGAACCAGAGATTCCCCTTGGAGAAATCAGAGGTGAATGTAAAGTGGTCATTCTTTTTCATGTTTTCGATCTGCGGACAGAGATTGGAATTTGCAAAGTCGGAAGTACCTGTTGCGGACATAATGAAATATTCATTCTTTTTCAGTCCTGCACTGTCAACTGCCCGTGCCAGCGCATTGACGTCTGCATTGCCGGTACCCCAGTGATGTGCGCCGCTCATCGGCATAAAATACGCAACGATATCGACACAGTTCTCAAAGGCTGCCCATGTGGATACGCTGCCCATTGAAAATCCGCCGTATGCTCTGTGCATTCTCGATGCACGGATATCGGCATCGGATGTGGATTTCGCATAGGTGGAATACTTGCCCTCCACAAACGGAACAACGCTCTGTCGGAACTCCTTGTAGAAGTTTTCGGCATTGTAGAATGTATCTGAGCTGACCTTATTGAATGTCATCGTCACGACGATCATCGGATCAATGTCACCGTTCTGCATCATGTTGTCGAGCAAACGCTGCGCTTCTCCGCTGTCATTATAAAGCAGCGTGTTTTCATTGTCTCCCATGCCATGCATGAAGTAGAAAACATTGTACTGTTTGTTCTGATCGTAACCGTAAGGCAGATAGACATTCAGGGAATTGGTGCCGTTGATGCCGTTATAGGTTTCCTTGACAATTGTGCCTTTCTGTGTAATCGCATTTTTATAGCTTGCCGGATATTCGCGGTACTGCTTTGCCGGATCATACTGATACGCCGTTTTCGGCTGCTCAACGACTTCCGGTTCCTTGGGAGCAGTTATCAGCTCCCGTTTCATCAGCGTGAGATCGGCTGCGTTCAGTCTGCCGTCTGTATTCATATCGCCTGCCTTCCAGTCTGTAAGGATTGCATTCTGTTCACTCAGAAGCCATTTCTGCATCAGAACTGCATCTTCGGCATCGAATTTTCCGTCACCGTTCACATCACCGCGCAGGGATTCGGGCGGTGCAATTTCAAATACAGGAACAGAATCATTGCCGGAGGATGCCGCATTTCCGTAATGATAGATGTCCGGAAGTTCATCCAAAGTCAGCATATAGTCACTGTTATAAACTCTCTTGATATAATCAGCGGTATTGATCGCATTGCTGTCAATAAAGGAAGTATGCCATGTCATGAACCACAGCCATTTTGCACCGTCTGCCTTCATCTTTTCCGGATCCGGAACCGGTCCGTTTTCATGCAGGCAGACGGGTTTCTTCGCAACCTGCGCTGTCTTGCCGTAAAGGCTCACGAGAGAATTAGAATGATTGACATAGGTGTCCGCGCCGATGATATCCACATACTGATCGCCGGGGTACCAGCCGCCGTTAACGTCGCCGCAGTAGCCGAGATTCCAGATCAGATTATCCAGTCCCCAGTAATTTGTGTATCGGTCATACATGATGCGCCAGAGCTTCTTGAAATTCTCTGCACCGCCCTTTCCCCACCAGAACCATTTGCCGTCAAATTCGTGGAACGGACGCCAGATCACGGGAACGCCTGCATCTTTCAGTTCTTTCAGCGCCTTTGCGCCCTTGTCCATGCCGGCGATGAGCTTATTATACTCGGAGGTGCCTTCGGTGAGCGCTGCATTCCAGTTCAGATCGGTATTCATGGCTTCGGTATGGCTGCCGGAAAAATCGCTGCCGCAGTGCCAGCAGATCGTTACGATGCCGCCCTGCTGATACCATGATTTGGCACGCCGGTTGCAGCCGGAGAAATCGTCGCCCATATAGTCAAGTCCGCGGAGTGCCGGATATTTGCCGCTCGCCCTTTTGATGATGTCGAATTCATAGTTTTCGCTGCCCATCCATGTGGATTCCTGCTGACCGGAGATCACATGATTTCCGTAAGTGTCACACAGAAAATTGTAGAGCGACTGAGTCTGCGCGGATGCTTTCGGATTTGAGAGCCTGCCGCCGCCGGAATAATTCGTGAAATTTCCTTTCTCTATGAGAAGCGCATCCAGAAAAGTCCAGCCCCACGATGCTGCAACCGTTATATCATTGCTGCCCTTTTTCAGATTGGCATTGACGCTGACCGTCTTGAATTCGCCCTCACCGGTCAGTTCGCACATGATCTCGCCGGAATTCTGACCGTTGACAAGGACATTCTGCGGTTTGCCGTTTTCGTCATACGGTTGACTGTATCGCAGTGTGATCCGGTGCATTCCTTCCTCTGCTGCGTTTACAGTCAGTGTGACCTTGTTTCCGCCGTCTCTGAGATTGACGGCTTTTCCGCCGCTTGCGCCTTTGACAGCTGCGATCTCCGCATGATTATTTCCGCTGACCGTGATCGTACCCTTTTCAAATTCGTACTGATTGCTCTCTGCCGCCGTACACGGAAGCGGCAGGCAGGATGCAGCGCATAAGAATGCGGTCAATACAGCTGTTATTTTCCTTTTCATTTTTCTCCCCCATTTCTGATAGTTTCAGAATCCGGCAGATTGTTCGCAGGAAGGGGACTGCATCGCAATGCTGCCGTATCTGCTGCCTTCATTCTAATTCAAACACAGCCGAAATACAATGACAGAATTGCGCATTCTTATGATTGATTTTTGCAGGGTTGTCATACCGAAGGAGATCCGCTTTTTGAGAACTATGATACTGAGAATCGCATTCTGCTCCGGGATGCAGGAAATCGCCGGGAGAGGGTACATCGGGTAGAGGATGGGCGATCTCTCACTGAAAACATTGACACGGGATATGGTGTTCTGCATGGGTGTGGAATCCGTAGCGGACCGGTACATCGGGAAGTGAATACAGAGAAACAGCCGCTCGCGGGCGGCTGTTTTATTATTCATATTCGTTTTGCAGACAAAGAGAAAAGTATACTATTAGAGAGCTTTTTATCCTCTCTTTTGTGTGCAATGAAAAATCTTAGACCGCAGGCAGACTGCTCAAAGTCTCTGTCAGGAGTTTTTCATGACCACGGCTTCAACAGTATCCGCTACATCCTCGCAGGCATCGGCGCACTCTTCAAGCGCTGAGTAGATCTCACGCCATGCAATAACGTCCAGCGGATTCTTTCCGTCCCAGTTTTTGCGGCAGCTGTAAGCAGATTGAAGATACAGCACATCGCATTCTTCTTCGGCGGNNNNGTTCACATCAATGATGAGCTTGTGCAGCTGTTCGGATTTTCTGAAATTCGGCAGTTCTGTCAGCATCGCCTTCATTTTGGCTGTGCAGTTACAAATCAGCTCAGAAAAGCGGATCGCCTCACCGGTGATCTTGGCAACATTGTTGATATAGATCGCCTGCAAAACCTCTTCAATACTGTCGATCACATGATCAAGTCTCTGGCACAGTTCAGCCATATCTTCACGGTCAATCGGCGTGACAAAAGACTTTGCGAGTGCTTCCGTCATTTCATGCCGCAGCGAATCGCCTTTATGCTCAAATATATGCATCTCAGGCAGTACTTCGGTCAACCGTTCGGGATCGAATTCCCGCAGACATTTGAGCAGATAATCTGCGGCACAGCAGGCAGTATCAGCAGCCGAAATGTAGTTGTTCCAGTAAAAATCGTTTTTCTTGTTTGCCATAATATCCTCCTGATCAGAAGACCGCCATAAAGATCTTCGTTGTGATATAGCCGATTAGTCCGCAGCCAGGGAAGGTCAGAATCCATGTCATCATGAGATTTTTGACAACGCCGAGATTGACCGCAGAAGGCCGTTTGACAGCACCGACACCCATGATCGCAGTTGTTTTTGCGTGGGTTGTCGATACAGGAATACCGAATAGCGAGCTGATAAGCAGTGCGATGGAAGCTGCCATATCTGCCGAAAAGCCCTGATATTTTTCCAGCTTGACCATATCCATGCCGATGGATTTGATGATCTTCTTGCCGCCGATCGACGTTCCGATCGACATGATGACGGAACAAAGCAGCATGATCCATACCGGCATTTTGACCGCACCGCCTTCTCCGCCTCCGTTTGAAAGCAGAAGGCACATCAGGATGACGCCCATGAATTTCTGACCGTCCTGCGCGCCGTGCATAAAGCTCATGGCACAGGCCGCACCGATCTGACCGTTCCGGAAGATCCCTTCTGTTTTTCTCCGGTCAACATTGAAGAAGATGACGGTCACCAGTTTGCATACCGCATAGCCGAGAATAAAGCCGAGCACGACCGAGATCACGAGACCGTAGATGACCTTGATCCATTCGTGACCGTTCACGCCGGAAAGGCCGCCGTGCATCGCAATCGCTGCACCGGTCAGGCCTGCAATCAGCGCGTGGCTTTCGCTTGTCGGTATTCCGAAATACCATGCGAGCACAGCCCATATCACAATCGCAAGCAAGGCTGCTGACAGCGCTACGATCGCATCATGCGAGTTCGTTCCGAAATCGACCATATTGGCAATCGTCTGCGCGACTGTCGCATTGACCGAGCTCATAATGAACACACCGAGAAAATTGAAGAATGCCGACATCAGAATTGCAGGGCGCGCCTCCATACATCGGGTCGTTACGCAGGTTGCAATCGCATTCGGACAGTCCGTCCAGCCGTTGACGAAAATCACGCCGAGGGTCAGACCGACTGCCAGTATCAGAAGCGGGTTGGATGTTACCTGTTCCCAGAAATAGACAAATGATAGATCCATAGTTTCCTTCTCTCCGATATAACTGTAATCCAGATATTTTTCAGCCGCATATATTATAGCATATGCTGCATTTTATTGCAAGCGGCAGATTCCTGTCTCCAGATAGCATCCTCAGTATAGCAGGTTTGACGAACATTTGCAATCCGCAGCAAAACCAGCTACCCTGTTTATTTGAAAGGATCCCTTGCCGTTCTCTTGATTTCTTTCATTTCCTTACGTTTTCACGGCCTCGTGCGATTTCAGCTTTGCAGCACGATTTGAATGTAGATATGTGCAATTCACATATAATTCTATATAATCACATCTGAAGGAAACAAAAAAGGACATAGTTTTTCATAGGGCTGCGGAAATCTGCTTACAAAATTTACCATATCAAAAAAGATGGTAACCTCTTTATTGAACGAGACTCATGCGGAATACACAGGCAACAACGATTCGGTCGATGACACTTCCGATGTAACTGATTTCAACGGTACGCAGGAAACAATATCAGGACTGAAGGAGCTATATGAGCGAGCATAACACGAAAAAAACCGGCAGACGCCTGCGTGCATCCGGACGAAATCAAGGCCGAACAGAAAGACGCTGCCAAAAAGCTGGCAATGATTGTGAAGATCATGAACAGAATAAAAGCAACCGGTATTGTGAGAAGAATCGACGATCTTGGGCACGGAATGTGAATATAGGGAACCGCCGTCTGCATTGTTTTGCAGACGGCGGTTCTATTCCGTATATGCAATCAGCACTTCCGATCTCATGATCTGACTGTTTTTCCGCTGTGCAGAGCAATGAGCTTGTCTCCCAAAATTGTTTTCATCATCTCAAAGGCCGTGCTCTGCGATACAGCTTTTGTGACCGCAGGTATTCTCCACAAGTGTAATGACCTTCATCAGTGCTTACCGCAGGAGTGACTGCCGCAGGAATGGTCCTCGCCGTGTTCATGGTGATGATCGCAGGTCGGATTCTCATTCTGAACGAGTGTCTGTGCAAGGAAAGCCGGTACCGCTCTTGCGCATGTGGCTGAGCCTTCGGAAGGTTATCTGTGCAGGCTGTTCAGTCAGTATTTTCATGCACGGCCGATAGCATATCTCAATCGGCTCCGGATTCAGAAAGCGAAAGCTATGCTGAACCGTTCGTATCTCTCGGTAGAGTCTGTTGCGGAAGCTTGCGGCGTTGAGAATCCCTCCAATTTTACCAAACTTTCCCGGCAGACGGAGGGGATTACGCCATCCGCATACCGGAACATGGTCAATATCTGACTGTCTGCGTATATTATTGATGTACCAATTAAATCTTGAAGAATAGATGCGCAGGATTTTTGTCGTGAGACAAGGCAGAAAGCCGCCGCCTTGCTGACGCAAGGCAAGGATTTCTAACGCAGTATCACGGCAAAAAGACAAGCAGATATCTTCAAGAGATAGTTGGGACATCAATAATATGAAATCAGGAGGGAGAACAAACCATGAAGCGTGTGCTCGTTTGTGAGGACGAAGAAACGATCCGCGAATTTGTTGTTATCAATCTGAAGCGTGCAGGCTATGAGGTCGTGGACGTAGACTGCGGTGAGGCCGCACTGCGCGTATTCGAGCAGGAGAACGGCAATTTTGATATCGCACTGCTCGATATCATGATGCCCGGCATCGACGGCATTACCGTGCTGAAACGTCTGCGCGAAAAATCCAAAACGCTCGGCATTATCATGCTTTCGGCCAAGGCACAGGAAATGGACAAGGTCAACGCGCTCATGAATGAGGCAGATGACTATATCACCAAGCCCTTTGCACCCTCGGAGCTGACCGTCCGCGTCGATGCGCTCTACCGCCGCGTGATGATGAACTCGATGAACACAGAGGGCGTCAAGATGCTCGAATCCGGCCCGTTCGTCATCAATCTGGACGGCAGAACGGTCACCAAGAACGGCGTGCCGATCGAGCTGACCGATGTGGAATACAAGATCCTCACCTATTTCCTCAAGAACAAGAATACCGCACTTGACCGTGCAAGCATCCTCTCGAATGTCTGGAGCGACAGCTATTACGGCGACAACAAGATCGTGGACGTCAACATCCGCCGTCTGCGCATGAAGATCGAGGACGACCCCTCGGATCCGCGGTATATCATCACGATCTGGGGCTACGGCTACAAGTGGGAGGAAAAAGCGGAAAATCACCGCTGATGCGGCGTCAGAAGGAACACTGTGAATGGCGAAAAAAAGCATCACACGCCGCTGGATCACCAATAACCTCGGCGTAATCGTTTTGATTCTGCTGGTCATTGAGCTGGCAGTTATCTACGCGGTGCAGAGCTATTTCTACAGCTCTGCGCAGCAGTATCTGGAAACCAAGATCACCGCGGTCAACACCGTGCTGACGCGCTATGCCTCCGATGCCGGCACAAACCTGAATGCAGAAATCCGCAGTACGCTGGAAAGCTTCTCAGGCAAGGATAAAATGGAGCTCATGGCAATCGACTATGACGGCATGATCGTGCTGACATCATCCGGATTTACGCCGGATTATGCGATCAGTATGCCGGATTACGACGAAGCCATGCGGAATAACGGAAAGGCCTACGGCTCCAAAACCATGCGCACCGAAAACGGCGAGCGCATCATGGCGGTAAGCTGCCCGATCACCGCGATCAGCGAGGAATACAGCGCGATCCGCGTGGTCGCCTCGCTGGAAACCATTGACGATACCGTCTCCGGCTTTGTGCTGGCGGTCACGATCGCGGCGATCGCCGTGCTGCTGCTGCTCGGGCTTTCCGACCTGTACTTCGTCCGCTCGATCCTGCGCCCGATCCGCGAGATCAACACGAACACGGAAAAATTTGCGCAGGGTGATTTCTCCGCACGCATCAATCAGGAAAGCGAGGACGAGATCGGCGAGCTCTGCGCGGGCATCAACCACATGGCAGACGAGCTTTCTGCCGCAGAAGCAATGAAAAATGAGTTCATCAGCTCGGTCTCCCATGAGCTCCGAACCCCGCTGACTGCGATCAAGGGCTGGGCGGAAACGCTGAGCGATATGAGCGCGGAGGTCGTTGCGGATCAGTCGCCGCCGGACCCGGTCATGATGCAGAAGGGTCTGCATATCATCGTCGGTGAGACGGAGCGTCTTTCGGAAATGGTTGAGGAACTGCTGGATTTCTCGCGGATGCAGAACGGTCATTTCTCGCTGCAGATGGATACCATGGATATCCTTGCGGAACTGGGTGACGCGGTGCTCATTTATATGGAGCGCGCCAAAAAGGATGATATCCGCATCACCTACGACGAGCCGGAAATGCTGCCGTTCGTCTACGGCGACAAGAACCGTATCCGGCAGGTCTTTATCAACATCATCGACAACGCGATCAAGTATTCCGACCCGGGCGGGCTTGTGGAAATTACCGTTGAGGCTGTCGATGACGACAAGGCCGTACGCGTCACCGTGCGCGACCACGGCTGCGGCATCAAAAAGTCAGACCTTGACAAGGTCAAGATCAAGTTCTATAAGCCGAACCACACCCGCCGCGGCTCCGGCATCGGCCTTGCCGTTGCGGATGAGCTTGTGAAACTGCATCACGGCTCGCTTGATATTGACAGTGAGGAGGGCGTCGGCACAACGGTAACGATCACGCTGCCGACCAAGAAAGCAGGACAGTAAGCGCGGTTCTGCGGAACATACAATGAAAGAATCGGAAACACGAAAGGATGATACCATTGCCGGAACAGACAGCACCGCTTTCCGCGGAAGCGCAGAAGGCAGCCGCAAAAGCAGAATACGCACACAAATCCAAGATCGGCGGACAGGCACTGATCGAAGGCGTCATGATGAAGGGCGCGTTCCGCGGAGCCATGGCCTGCCGTCTCCCGAACGGCGAGATCGACGTGGAAACATGGGATCTCCCTGCTTCCTTTGAGACTGACCCGAAAACCGGAAAACAGCGCGTCGTGCGCAAGTGGTACAACCGCATTCCGCTCGTGCGCGGCTGTGTCAATTTTGTCATGTCGATGATCGACGGCTACCGCTGCATGATGAAGGCGGCGGAAAAGCAGTATGACGAGGAAGTGGACGATTTCTGCGCATGGAAAAAGCATGAGAAGATCGACAAGCTGCCGGAGGATGCGGCCTACGAAAAATTCGGCGCATGGCTGACTGCCGAGCGCGAAAAGATCGACAAGGAAAAGGCCAAAGAGGACAAAAAGTACCAGCCGCTCGGCGCACCGGATGCCGAAACGATCCAAAAACGCTGGGATTATCTGAAAAAGGCGTCGGAGAACTACGAATACGAGGAACCGTCAAAGCTGGAACAGTGGCTGGACGACAAGCTCGGCGACAAGATCTTCAACATCATCATGGTGATCGCCATGGTGATCGGTGTGGCATTTGCATTTGCGCTGTTTTTGTATCTGCCCCGCCTGATCGTATCGTTCATCAAGCCGCTGACGGATAACCGCATTATCAAATCCTGCGCAGAGGGTCTTGTCAAGATCATCCTGTTTGTTGCATATATGTGGGTAACGGGCAAGATGAAAAGCATCCGCCGCACCTATGAATATCACGGCGCGGAGCACAAGACCATTGCCTGCTTTGAGGCGGCGCTCCCGCTGACCGTTGAGAACGTAAAGAAGCAGGTGCGCTTTCATCCGCGCTGCGGCACAAGCTTTATTTTCCTCGTGCTGCTGATCAGCATTTTCTTCGGCTGCTTCAATCCGTATACAGTCGTCTGGCAGCGCGTGCTGTTCGGACTGGCCCTGCTCCCGCTGATTATGGGCGTCAGCTATGAGCTGATCCGTCTGGCGGGACGCTATGACAATGTGTTCACGCGGATCCTGTCCGCGCCGGGTCTGTGGATCCAGCGCATCACGACGAAGGAGCCGGATGCATCGCAGATCGAATGTGCGATCGCAGCGATGACCCCCTGCATCCCCGAAAATCTGGAGGATGATATTTGGTGAGCGGGGAGCCCCCGCTGGCATTTTCCTCCGGGCTCGGCAGTCGGAGTACACCCAATATTCGCAATACACGCCGCGAAGCGGCTTCTGTAAGGCGACTTCTCCCGGTATGCAGGCAGAATCGCTGCCTTCTGAAATCAGACTGAACTCGATCAATATGGAGTATCTATGAAGCAAATGGATCCCGCGCTGCTGCGGGAGCTGATCGCAGTGCTGCAAAGCGGCGGCATTGAGGACGCGGAGCTTGAGGCCAAATGGATCCTTGAGGATGCCGCCTCCGAAGCGCACGCAAGAGACATTGCGGCGCACCGTGCAAAGCATGAGCCGCTGCAGTATCTGCTCGGCAAATGGGAATTTTACGGGCTGACAATGTTCGTCGGCGAAGGTGTGCTCATTCCGCGGGCGGACACCGAAACGCTCGTGGATGCGGTGCTTTCCCGCGTCAGAGACCAAAACGGTCAGCAGGTCGCAGACCTCTGCACCGGCAGCGGCTGCATCGCGCTGGCACTGGCACAGAACATGCCGCAAACTCAGTTTACCGGCATCGACATCAGCGAACAGGCACTCGCCTACGCGCTGAAAAACAAAGCGTATCACAACATGCAGAACGCCGCGTTTCTCCGGGCTGATGTGCTTTCTGCGGAAACTGCCGCGCAGTATCAGAGCCTTGCAGCGATCGTCTGCAACCCGCCCTATCTGACGGCGGCGGATATGCAGCAGCTGCAGACGGAGGTTCGCTATGAGCCGGAGACGGCGCTGTACGGCGACACGGACGGCCTGCATTTTTACCGTGAGATCACGCGGCTCTGGAAAGGCAGTCTCTGCGCGGGCGGTCTGCTTGCGTATGAGATCGGCTGCACGCAGGGAAAGGCTGTCGCGGCGATCCTTGCGGAAAACGGCTTCACCGGCATCGAAGTGCTCCGCGACCTGAACGGCATGGAGCGCGTCGTGCTCGGGACACACGGCTGAAAGGAATCCGATATGACCAGAAAAGAACGATCCGAAGCGTTTTTGCAGACGCACAATATCAAGATCAACCCGAATCTGCCCGATCTGGGCAAAACTGTGATCAAGCCGCCGGAGGTTCTGCTCCGCCGTGCACTGACGGCTCTGCTGGCCGCGCAGGTCGCGATCGACGCTGCAAATGATCATTTCCCTGCAGCATCCGCACTGTTTTTCCGCAATATCCTGCAGCGGTTCGGTCTGGAGCAGGATCTGACGCCGGACGAGGCAAAGCTCTTTGCGCTGGCTGACCCGACTGCGGAACAGATCTCACAGCAGGACGCCGTGCAGATCACATGGCGCATTGAAATGTGTATGCCGCTGTTCTGGGCGTGCGGACTGATCGACGGAGAACTGCAGTATCCGGACACGGTCGCCGACTGCTCGGAGCTGATCGGAAAGATCAACGGCTGCGCGGATTTTGACGCGCTGATGCAGCTTGTTTCCATGCGCCCGGAGGACGAGATCCTCGATCAGGCAGACCTGACCTACCGCATGGACTGGGCCTGCGTAGACGCGCTCATCAAAAATGAGCCGATCGGCGGCGGGCTTTCCCACGATGTCGTCGCGGAGCGGCACAAGGGCTTCAACTGGATGATTTCTGCATATGCGGCGGAGAACTGGGACGATGTCAGGGCGAACACCTAACAGGATGTTCGGCATGTACCGTGAACTAATCCGGATATACCGTAGCGGAAATCCGCGTGCGGTGCTCGGCCAAGTCGGCGAAGAACAATCCAAACGGATAATTCTCCAGATGTATACAGTCTGAACATCTGGTGTGCTATATTATGTATGAACTGCAGAAAGAAGCTGAGCATATTTGCAGAATCCAGTCAGCCATTCTGCTGCTATGCAAGGAGGTTCTTCATGGGCACAAATGATGATCCGCTGCGCATTGATGATTCTATCGCTTCATCGGACAACATATGCGCAACGCAAAAAGAGGAAATTCAAAAAAACCAATTACTCATTCAGCGTCAAACAGAAACGATTGCTAAACTAAGAGGACAAATCCAGAACCTCACGAAACAGTTGAGCATTTTAACGAACGATGTAGCCTTAGAAATACAAGCACAGGCATATGGCCTGTATACACCGACGTATGTGTTTGCAAATTCCGACCTTTACAAAGACAAACTGAAATATATTCGAGATCAGCAAAAAGAAATGATTTCTAAGAAAATGGCTTGCTCCGGTGTTACAAATTGGGTTGTGAATGGAAGCAATAAAGAAGGAGCACAAATGGTATCCGATTTCCAAACGCTTCTTTTGACTGCGTTTAATTCACAGTGTGATGACATTATCAGTCACATAACCATTGCTAACCACGCCAAGTCAATTGAAAGAATTAAGAAGCTCGCTGATTCAATTGAAAAACTCGGGCGAACAATGCAGATAACTATTTCACCGCGTTATATTCAGTGGAGAATAGAAGAAGCCAATCTTTCCCTTGATTTTGCGCAGAAAAAACAGGAGGAAAAAGAACGGCTAAAAGAGTTAAGGGAACGGCAGCGGGAAGAAGCAAAGGCTCAAAAAGAAATCGAAGAAGCTCGAAAGAAACTGGAAAAAGAACAACTACATTATAAAAACGCATTGCAAGCAGTCATTGAATTGCTAAAAAAGAACCCGAATGACAGCGAATTACTAAAGAAACAAGCGGCTATCGAAAATAATATCTCCGAGACTGATAAAGCAATCAGAGATGTAGATTATCGGCAGGCAAATATTCGGGCGGGATATGTTTACGTTATTTCTAATATCGGTGCCTTCGGAGAAAATGTATTTAAGATCGGTATGACGCGCCGACTAGATCCTATGGATAGAATTGATGAATTAGGCGATGCATCTGTTCCATTCAACTTTGATGTTCACGCATTGATTTTTACCGAGGATGCACCGGCACTTGAAGCTGCTTTACACAATGCATTTGAGAGGCAGAAAATAAACAAAATCAATTCACGCAGAGAGTTTTTCAAAATCTCGCTCAGTGAAATCAAAAAAGTAGTTCGGGAGAACTATGATAAAACTGTTGAATGGATTGACGTCCCACCTGCGGAACAGTATCGACAATCCATCCTGCTCGCAGAAGGCGACTTATAAATCCCATACAGAAAGGAATCAATGTTATGGCAAAGGCAGAGCTGAAAAAGAAGAGTGTCGGGCTCACCATTCCGGCAACGAAGGAGGAGCGCGAGAAGGCACTGAAAAACGCGATCGCGCAGATCGAAAAACAGTACGGCGCAGGTGCCGTCATGCGGCTCGGTCAGAACACGGTCCAGAATGTGCAGGCAATTTCCACGGGCTCGCTCTCGCTGGATATGGCACTGGGCATCGGCGGTGTGCCGCGCGGCAGGATCGTCGAGATCTACGGACCGGAAAGCTCCGGCAAGACCACCGTCGCCCTGCAGATCATCGCAGAGGCGCAGAAGCGCGGCGGCGAGGCTGCCTTTGTGGACGTTGAGCACGCACTCGATCCGGTCTATGCACAGGCACTGGGCGTCAACATTGACGACCTGCTGGTCTCGCAGCCGGACAGCGGCGAGCAGGCACTCGAAATCGCGGAGGCACTGGTGCGCTCCGGCGCGATCGACGTCATCGTCATTGACTCCGTTGCAGCCATGACCACCCGCGCCGAGATCGAAGGCGAAATGGGCGATTCCCATGTCGGTATGCTGGCCAGACTGATGTCGCAGGCCATGCGCAAGCTGACGCCTGTCATCGCGAAGTCGAACTGCGTCGCCGTGTTCATCAATCAGGTGCGTGAGAAAATCGGCGTCATGTACGGCAACCCTGAAACGACCACCGGCGGCCGTGCGCTGAAATTCTACGCATCCGTCCGCATGGAGGTGCGCAAGGGCGAGGCAATCAAGAACGGGGCAGAGGTCATTGGCAACCGCACGAGAGTGAAGATCGTCAAGAACAAGGTCGCGCCGCCGTTCAAGGAGTGCGAATTTGACATGATGTACGGCAAGGGCATTTCCCGTACCGGTGAAATCCTTGACCTTGCGACCGACCTCGATATCATCCACAAGAGCGGCTCGTGGTTCAGCTACGGCGAGAGAAAGCTCGGTCAGGGCAGAGACGCCGTCAAGGAGATCCTCGAAACAGAGCCTGCCTTCGCGAAGGAGATCGAGGAAAAGATCATGGCGCAGAAGGAAGCACTCGTGCTTGCCTCCAAG
This sequence comes from Ruminococcus sp. Phil11, assembly GCA_001940925.1. Lineage (GTDB taxonomy): Bacteria > Bacillota > Clostridia > Oscillospirales > Ruminococcaceae > Firm-04. The sequence continues at coordinate 198,384 of MSGZ01000021.1, read as the reverse complement.
AAGAACAAGAAGGCCGCTGCCGTCTCGGATGCGAAGTCCAAGGCAGATCAGGCCGTCGCGGCGACCGGTGCCGCACTGGACGCAGCCGGTGCCGATCTGGATGAGGATTTTGAGGAATTTGCACCGGAAGAATAATCTTCCCGTTTTGTGCGTATCATCATGAAAATTCTGAGTATCACGCCCGGCAAGGGCAAATTATACGAGATCACGCTGGAAGATGAACAGAAGCTCTGGCTGCACGCCGATCTGGTGCAGTCAGAATTTCTGCGTCCCGGCGACGATCTGGATGAAGATCGCATCACGGAACTGCGGCGGCAGGCGGCAGAGCACCGCGCCTATGAATACGGGCTGTATCTGCTTGAAAAGCGCGGATATTCCTACCGGGAGCTCTACGGCAAGCTGATGATCGCGCCGAATGCGCAGGAGGACGCCGTTCTGGCCGCGCTCGAAAAGCTGACGCGGTACGGCTTTCTCAATGACGCGCGTTATGCCGAGCAGCTTGCAAGGCATTATGTCGAAGCCAAGAAATTCGGGCTCCGGCGTGCGGAATACGAAATGCGTCACCGCGGACTGTCGCAGGCGGACATCGACGATGCGCTTGCTGCATACGACAATGCGGAAACGATCTCCGCGCAGCTTCTGGAGCTGCTGCAGAAAAAATATGCGCGGTACCTGACCGACCCGGATGACCGCAGATCGACCGAAAAGGTCACGGCGGCACTGGTGCGGCGCGGGTACACCTATCAGCAGATCAGATATGCGATCGAAGATTATTACGCGTGGCTGGAGGAACAGGCCGATGACACTTGACGAGCTTGCGGCACTCATCAACCGTTCGCTGTTTGCCGATCTGGGCTATACCGATGAACAGGGCAGACCGAATATCCGCAGGGTGTTCTGCGTCTGGCACAGGGGGCTCGGCCGGCATCTGATTTCCACGAATACCGGCTCCGCGCATGTGCAGAGCCTGCTGCAAAACGGCAATGCCTGCCTGTATTTTGCGGATGATGCGGCATTTGAGGGGCTCTGCCTGTACGGTCACGCGGTCATTCATACAGAGCGCGTATTCAAGGAGCTGCTCTGGAATCCGGGCGATGAGAAATACTATCCGCAGGGCATCGACGATCCGGACTACTGCGTCACGGAATTTGTTGCGGAAAGCGCAAGATTTTACCGCTATGACGGAAAGGGTACGCTCTCGGCCGCGGAGCTCGCTGCTTTCGATGCAGACAAACAGTTCGAGAACGGCTATGCAAAGCATACAGAGAAAACGTAAGCAAACAGGAGAGGTTTTATGGTCGTCAGCATGGTATCGCTTGGCTGTGCCAAGAATTTAGTGGATTCCGAGCGGATGCTCGCGCAGATCAAAGAGGCAGGGTATACGCTCACAACGAACCCCGCAGAAGCGGACATTGCCATTGTGAATACCTGCGGCTTTATCCAGTCCGCCAAGGAGGAAGCGATCGACACGATCCTAGAGCTCGGCGCGCTGAAAGCAGAGGGCATCTTAAAGCGGATCGTCGTGACCGGCTGCCTTGCGGAGCGGTATAAAAAAGAGGTCGCAGACCAGTTTCCCGAAGCGGATGCCGTCATCGGCATCGGCGATCAGGTGAAGATCGCGGAGATCCTGGCGGCACTTTCCGACGATGACCAGATCATGCAGTTCGCACCGAAAAGCTGTATGCCGCTGACCGGAAAGCGCGTGATCGCGACGCTGCCGTTCACGGCCTACCTGAAAGTCGCAGAGGGCTGCTCGAACGGCTGCACCTACTGCGCGATCCCGCAGATCCGCGGAAAATTCCGCTCCGTCCCCATGGAGGACGCGCTCGCCGAGGCAAGAGAGCTTGCGGCATCCGGTGTGCAGGAGCTGATCGTCATTGCGCAGGATACAACGCGCTACGGTGAGGACCTTTACGGCGAATCCCGCCTGCCGGAGCTGCTGACCGCGCTCTGTCAGATCGACGGGTTCCGCTGGGTGCGCGTGCTGTACTGCTACCCCGAACGCATCACCGACGGGCTGATCGACGTCATTGCAAAAGAGCCGAAGATCGTCAAATATCTCGATATCCCGATCCAGCACTGCAATGCGGATGTGCTGAAAAATATGCGCCGCAAATGCGACGCGGACATGCTGCGGACGCTCTTTGCAAAGCTCCGGAGCCGGATCCCCGGCATCACGCTGCGCACGACGCTGCTGGTCGGATTCCCCGGCGAAACGGACGCGCAGTTTGACGAGCTCGCGGAATTTGTACAGGAAATGCGCTTTGACCGCATGGGCTGCTTTGCCTATTCCGAGGAGGAGGGCACGGTCGCGGCGCGCATGGCAAATCAGGTGGACGAGGAAGTCCGCATCCGCCGTGCGGAGCTGCTGATGGAGCAGCAGATGCAGATCGCGGCAGAGCTGAACGCCGCACGCGTCGGCACGGATGCGGAAGCAGTCATTGAGGGCTATGACCGGCAGGCGAAAGCGTGGCTCGCGCGCACGGCCGCAGACGCCCCCGATATTGACGGCAGACTGTATCTGCCGGGAAAGCCTGCGGACGGTCTGGAAATCGGACAGTTCGTGCAGGTGCACATCACGGATACCGTGGATGATTATGATTTGACCGGAGAGGTGACCTCATTTTGAATACCCCCAATAAGCTGACGCTGCTGCGCGTGATTCTGGTGCCGGCGTTCGTGCTGTTCTTTTATCTGAAAATTCCGGCGCATTATCTGATCGCGACGCTGGTCTTTGTCGGTGCCGCGATCACGGATGCCGTGGACGGACATCTCGCGCGCAAGAATCACGAGATCACCGACTTCGGCAAATTCCTTGACCCGCTCGCGGACAAGGTGCTGGTCGTGACGGCACTCGCCTGCTTCCTGCAGCAGCAGAAGCTCAATATTGTCGCGTTTTTGCTGATCGTCACGCGGGAGTTTATGGTCTCGGCACTGCGGCTGGTCGTCGCAGGCAAGGGCACGGTCGTGCCGGCGGGATTTGCCGGCAAGCTGAAAACGGCGTTCACAATGATCGCGCTGATCACGGCCATGGTGTACTGGTCGTTCCGGCTGGACTTCAACGCGTTCGGGCTGAATATCCCAGCGGGCGTGTACACCGGCGCGGAGATCTTCCTCGCGCTGCTGTTCTGGATCGCGGCTGTCCTGACGGTCTGGTCGGGCGCAGAATACCTCGTCCACTACTGGAAAGACATCAACCCGAATGAATGAGGTGCCTCCGGCGGATCAAAAATGGGGGTGCTGCCCCTAAACATGAAGAAACTTGTTTCTTCATGTTGGCCCCTGCTGGGGACATTGTCCCCAGACCCCATTATATGCAACAAAAAGGACGCTGACATGACCTGTCAGCGTCCTTTTGTTGTTATGCGATTTTCAGCATCGGGAGCAGCCTTCCAGAAGCCGCTCCGCGGCGTATACTGCGATGGTTGAGAGTGCTTCGCTCCCCGTCCCCGGAGGGAAATGCCGGCGCGGGCTCCGCGCTTATTTCTTCTCCTTGAGCAGGTCGCGGATCTCGGTCAGCAGGACCTCTTCCTTCGGCGGCTCTGCAGGCTTCTCCTCTTCCTTCTTCTTGCCGAGCGAAGTGATCTTATTCACAGCCTTGACCATCAGGAAAATGCAGAATGCCATGATCAGGAAGTTCACCACAGAGGTAATGAAGTGACCCCACTCGATATAATTGCCCGTGCTGCCGATCTGGGTCTTGCCGCCAAACTCAGCACCGCCGAGACATGCGATAATCGGATTGATGAAATCCTCCGTAAATGCCGTCACAATGTTGCCGAACGCGCCGCCGATGATGACACCGACAGCCATGTCCATCACGTTGCCTTTGAGCGCAAACTCCTTGAACTCTGCAAGGAAGCCCTTGCCCTTCTCCTTCACATCTGCCATAAGTAATACATCCTTTCATGCTGCGACTGCTGCCGCATTAATATGCTTCCATTATACCACAACAGCAACAAAATTGCACCTGTAAAAACTGACAAAGTTTATCGTCTTTTTTCACCCACTTTTCACAAAAACACGCCCGTCCCCGCAAAAGCTTCCGGTCAGACTGCCGGACGCCCCGGCATCCCCCGACCCGCGGGAACAGAAAAAATACTGCCAGATTGTTGATTTATTGTACAGTTTGACAATTACGCTTCCGCCGGTTCTTGTCATTATTCACAAAGATGTGCAAAATCATTTCCTTTTTTCGTTTCGCTATGCTATAATAGAAACTGTAGAAGCTTTTTTTGCTGCCGCCTTTGTACCGGAAAGGAGCGCGTCTGCCGTCACAGCAGATGCATGGAACAGAAATTATGGCTGCGTACCGATCAACCGGAAAGGAGCTGCGCAAATCGCCCAAGGGTCTGATCGCAGGGCTCCTCTCCTTCCTCCTCGCGGCGGGTGCTGCTTACGGCATCAAGTATGTGCTGGACGGCATCGAGCCGGTCACCTCGCCCGCGGAAAGCACGGAGATCAGCGTACCCGACCCAGCGGAAAGCAATGCAGAAAGCTCCGACGGCAAGGATTACGGCACGGAAACGCTTGCCGCCGCCGAACTGCATCACGGCCCGCTGGTGCTCATCAGCAACGATTATCCCACAGAGGATCTGACAGAAGGCATCTATACCGTATTTGAAAAAAAGCTCAACATCCTCACCGTGCGCGACCTGACGGTCATGCTGCACGAGGATGCCGCTGCTGCGATCAATGAACTGGCAGAGGGCTTTCAGAAGGAAACCGGCCTGACCGATCTGCTGGTGCTGAACGGTTACATCACCAAGGAAGACCAGAAGAAACGCTATGAAGCCGACCTGCAGCGCACCGGAAAGACCGAATCCGAACTCTATGCGCTGCCGGGCTGCAGCGAGTTTGAATCCGGCTATTCGTTCGAGTTTTCCCTCTACAGCCACGGCAATTACCTCGATTTCACGACTGATGACGAGCATAAGTGGATCGCGGAGCACTGTGCCGATTACGGCATCATCCAGCGGTATCCGGCGGGCAGCGAACAGGCCACCGGCGTCAGCAACCGCCCGGAGGTATTCCGGTATGTCGGCAAGCCGCACGCTTATTATATGCATGAAAACAGCCTCTCGCTGGAGGAATACACCGCCATGCTGGAGGAACATCCATACGACGGCGAACACTTCCGCCTCACTGACGCAGACGGTCAGGAATATGAAGTGTACTATGTTCCGTTTGACCCGAGCGATCCGTCATCGGAAGCAGAGATTCCGGTGCCGGTCGGGTATACATTCAATGTGTCCGGCAACAACAAGCACGGGTTCATTGTCACCGCCGAACTGGACTGACGGAATGCGGGAGCACCGAAAATACGCACCTGCCGCGGCGTCCTCCGAAGCCGGGGCCGGTTCCCCTGAAGACGTTGATGCGCCCCGCTGCCCGCCGCTCCGGATCGTAAACAAAAAACACAGCAGGCTTTCGCCCGCTGTGTTTTTTTGTCTTATGGGGATCACATCTGTGCGTTGAACAGGCTCTTGAGGCTGTAAATAACATCTTCGCTGTCCGCATTGATGCTCGCCGCCTCATTGATCGAGGAGATCTTCTTGAGCTCGTCAAGGTCTGCATTATAGCCGATCGTATAGCACGGGATCTTCATGCCTTCCAGGATCGGTGTGATATCCTTCAGCGTGTTGCCGGTATTCGTCGCACCGTCGCTGAGCACGAAAATCAGCGGCTTGATCGTCTGGCCGGTCTCGGCCTGTATCTTTTCCTGTTCCTCCTTCAGCATATTCACGGCGACCAGGATCGCGTCATTCGTTGCGGTGCTGCCGGTCGGGGAAAGATCCTCAACGGCACCGGTGAAGTAGCTGCGGTGATTGAGGTCGAACTTGTCGATCGGGAGATTGATCGTCACATCGTCGCTGTAGCTGATGAGGCCGACATAGTTCGTCTCATTGATATACTGCGAAGCGTTGACGAGCGAGGACTGCAGGTTCTGCAGCGGCACACCTGCCATGCTGCCGGAGACATCCGCCACAAAGACCGCCATAACGGGGCTGCCGGCGTCCTTCTCGGTCTTCCAGAGCTTCTGTGCGCTTTCCAGCGTCTTGCCGTTCAGACTCCACTGTGCGGACTTGTACTCCTCCTCATAGTTGAAGCCGTACTTTTTGGCCATGCTCTGGCATTCAGAGGTCAGGCAGTAATCTGCGAAGGCCTTTGCAAGCTGCTTCTGTGCGCCGGAGACTTCATCGCCCAGCACATAGAGCGGGCTGTCATGCCGCACGCCGAACGGAATGTACTCATAATCGTGCAGCTCGCCGCGGACATTGAAGTAGCCCTGATACTCCATCAGGAACGCGTCCAGCACGCCCTTGGCGGCAGCATCGCGCATTTGCAGCGTGGTATACGCCACGAACGGGACATTCTGCTGGAACTTGCGGAACTTCTCGGTCGCAGTCTGGCTGAGGATATCTGCGGAATCGAATTCCTCCAGTGCCGCGGTCAGGAAGTTCATGCCGGTCGAGGACGCATAGGGGTTCGTGTAGCCCATGGTGATCTTGCTCTGCACGGTCGCATCGACCACAGAGGTGATATCGACCTTGCCGTACTCCTGCTGCAGCTGATCGTAGGTCTTTTTGTTGACCAGAATGCCTGCGGTATTGCCGGCCAGCCGCTTCTCAATCATCTCGATCTTCACGTTCTCTGCCGCGATCATTTCGCCCCAGAGCTCGTTGGAGGGAGAATAGGCCTCCGGGATATACTTGCCGGAGATGATGTAGTCGATCGCTGCACCGGACGCGATCGGGCGGACGGAAACCGTTGCCCACTGACCGTCGATCTCCTGGTGCGAATTGTTGAACTTCTCAGCGACCTCATTGAGCCAGCCGTCGGTACCGGATGAGGATTTCTCCGTAGAGGAGAAGATCTCGATATTGACCGAACCTCTGCCCGTGACGGAGAGCGGATACTTGTTGATATCCGGCAGCTCTGCGGCCAGATTGCTTTCGGCGATCTCTACAGCGGCCTTGCGCGGCTGCGACTCAAAGATCTGGATCTTCTTCAGCTTTTTATCGAGCTGCGCGATCGCATTCTCACGCGTGACCTCCTGATTGGACTTTCCGATGTTCTTCGTGAGGACGATGCCGCCGCCGATCAGTGCGACCATCAGCACACCGATACCGGCCAGAAATCCGATGTTCTTTGAAGTTGACTTGCTCATATCTACCTCCTGTTGTCGTATGAATAAATGTATGGGTCACTGCATCATCCGCTGCTGCGGCATAACAGTTTCCTGCGTCCGGACCTTGCGGAGCGTATCCGCCAGCACATCGAGGCAGGGCTCCTGAACCGGCATATCCTGATTCATCTGCGTCACCTCAATGATGAGCTTTTCAAAATCGCGCAGCACGCGTGCATTTTCCTGCAGACGCTGCTGCATATATTCCGCATGGATGCGGCAGAATGCCGGATCGCTCTGGTCGCAGTAGCGGAGCCGGTAATAGATCTGCTTGCAGTTGTTCAGCACATACTGCTCTGCATCCGCCGCGTTCTTCTGGAACGGGTGCGATGCGCCGAGCATCTCGGTCAGCGCCTTCTTCTGATTCTCCAGCAGTCTGAGCTGTGCATCCGCATCATAGCCGTATTTGCCGAGCGGCATGGTTTCAAGCTGCAGCGCATTCAGCTCCTTCCGGTAATCCGCGCAGGACTGCGGCGGACGCCGGACGGGGATCGGTTCACTGTCTGCCGTGAAATCATCCTTCACGGACGCGATCGCGAACCGCACGATCAGAACGGTCATCACCAGAATGATCGGGAGTGCCGCCGCGCCGCCTGCGAATCCGAAGAAAATGATCGCGACCAGCAATGCAGCGATCTTTCTGCTGTTGGGGTCAGATTTCGGCTGCACATTGGTATTGCCCGTTGTCACCGGCTGGATCACAGCAGATGCGGGAAAAGAGGGTTCATTGCTGCGGAATCCGCGCAGGCATCTGGGGCAGACAGACACATTGCCTTTTCCCCCGCGCAGCGCGACACCGCATGCAGGACACTTTGTATAGAGCATGACAAAACCCTCCTTTCAACGGGCAGCGCCATGCACGCTTATTGCATCATCATTTGCTGCGGCGGATCGAAATGCTGATTCTGCGGTTCCCATGCCTCCTCGCCGCTGCGCACACTGCGGAGCGCATTGGTCAGCTCGGTCAGGCAGGGCGTCGCCGCAGCGGTCGCATTGTCGCCGATCTGCGAGACCTCAAGGATGAGGTTCTCGAAGTCGGAGAGCACATGCGCGTCCTCGCCGAGGATCGTTTCCAGATAAGCCGCATGTTCGTTATATTTTGCGACATCCCCCTGGTCATAGATCATGACGCGGTTGAGGATGCGCTTGCTGTTTGCCAGAATATACTGATCGACCTCAGCGGCAGTCGTCAGGAACGGACTGTCTTTTGAGTCATCCAGCACAGCCCGGAGTGCCTGCTGCTTGCGTTTGAGCGATTCAAGCTGCTTGATCGCAATCTTGATATAGTTTTCAAACGGGGTATCTTCATTGAGCCACGCATTGAACGCCTTGATATAATCATCGGCGTCCTTCAGCTTTTTCGCATCACTGACGACCGATGCGCTGCCTGCGTGCAGGATCGCGCCGTCCGCGATCAGCGAGATCACGACAACCGCGCCCACGACCAGCAGTTTGAGCAGCATACCTGTGTTCAGTGCATTGAACAGGATGACCGCCAGCAGGGCTTCAACGATTCCCATGACTGCCAGCAGGATCTTGGTGCTGTTTTTCACGGCTGTATTCCCCTTTCTTCATGTTTTCGCGTGTTATTATCATAGCATAGACAGCGGATTCTGTCAAGGCTGAAAAACAGTCGGGAAAACCGGATTTCAGCCAAAAACGGAAAGGAGGACGAATCTCCTCCGTCCTCCTTTGCCAATCTGAGCCGCGCTCAGAGCATTCTTTCTTCAATTACTCTGCTGCATCCTCAGCCGGAGCATCCGCAGCCGGAGCCTCATCAGAGTAAACGACCTCGTCAGCTTCCTCTGCCTCGTCCTCAGCTGCGCTGTCATCGTTCACAGCACGCATGGACAGGCTGATGCGCTTCTTCTCGGTGTCGATCGCGGTGATCTTCACGGTCACGACATCGCCGACATTGACGACATCCTTGACATTGGAAACGCGCTCATTGGAGAGCTGGGAGATGTGGATCAGACCGTCGATGCCGTCCGTGATGCGTGCGAATGCACCGAAGGACGTTGCGGAAACGATCGTTGCGTCAACAACGTCGCCGACCTGATACTCGTTGGTAAACTTGACCCACGGATTATCCTCCGGTCTTCTGTGGCCGAGGGAAATTCTGCCGGTTTCCGGATTGAGTGCCTTAATATAGACCTCCAGCGTATCGCCGACCTCAACAACGTCGCTCGGCTGATGAATGCGGGCCCAGGAGAGCTCGGAGACATGGACCATGCCGTCGATGCCGCCCAGATCAACAAATGCGCCGTAGCTGGTCAGAGACTTGACCTCGCCGGTGTAAACATCGCCGACCTTTGCGGTTTCCCAGAACTTCGCCTTGGCTGCATCGCGCTCCGCCTTCTGCACCTGACGGATCGAGCCGACCGCTCTGCGGCGCTGCTCGTTGACGTCGATGATGACGAAACGGATCTGCTGCTTGAGAAGCACATTGAGATCTGCGCCTCTGCCGAGACCGGACTGCGAAGCCGGAATGAAGACATGTACGCCGTTGCTGTCAGCAACCAGACCGCCCTTGACAACGCTGATGACAGTACCCTCGAGCACCTCTTCGGCCTCATGTGCCTTGAGGATGTTCTCGAAGCCGATCATTTCATCGACTCTGCGCTTCGAGAGCTGAACAGTACCTTCTGCATCATTCACCTGAATGACAACAAGCTCGAGTTCATCGCCGATCTTGACGAGGTCGGAGGGCTTCTTAGAGGTGTCACTGGTCAGTTCGGAGAGGGTAATATAGCCGGTCTGCTTGGCACCTACATCAACCATGACTTCGTTGTTGCCGCCGATAGAAGCGACAATGCCCTTGACCCGGTCACCCTTTCTGATTTTTTTCGGGAAGGTCTTATCAAGCTCCTCCTCGAACGCTGCTGCGAAGTCCTCGTTTTCCGGGATAGTGGTATCGGTGTCAAAAATTCCAGACATATTGGTTTGAACCTCCTTAATAATGTGAGCGGGTGTACTCGCGCCTGCTGTGATCCCGATCTTCAGGACATGACCGGCTCCGGCTTTTGCTGCGATCTCCGCGGCCTTTTGCCGGATCTCGTCCGCATGTGCCTGCAGTTCCTCAGCCGTTTCGATCAGCCATGACGGGCAGTTTCTGCTGCATACGTCATAGAGCTTCACGGTATTGGAGCTGTGTCTGCCGCCGGCAATGAGCATCAGATCGGAAGCGCGTGAGAGCAGATCCGCGTCTGACTGTCTTGCTGCGGTCGCACTGCAGACGGTATCAAATACCTGCAGATCAGGGTGATCGGAAGGCAGAAGCTTAATACACTCCCCCCATAATAATTTATTATACGTTGTTTGCGCCACAATTGCAAGCCTTTCGGGTAAACTTCTATCAATTAAGCATTTCAGCTCATCGGCATCCCGAAAAACTGTACAATTTCCCATGCAATGCCCGACAATTCCCTGCACCTCGGGGTGCTTCGGGTCTCCGGCGATAAACACATGCCGTCCGGCCGCCGTCTGCTCCATGACGATCTTGTGGATCCTTGCCACGAACGGACATGTCGCGTCGATCACGGGATTCCCCTGCTCCGCCAGCTGCTGATACACAGCCTGCGGAACACCGTGTGCGCGGATAATCAGCGTTTCGCCGGGAACAAGCTCTGCGGGATCACTGACAATGCGTGCGCCCTTTGCATTCAGGTCGCCGACAACGGATTCGTTGTGCACGATCGGGCCGAGCGTGGCGACCCGTTTCCCCTCGTCCAGTGCCTGATACACAAGCTTGACGGCTCTGTCCACGCCGAAGCAGAACCCGGCGGATTTGGCCGTTTCGATCTCTGCCCGCATGATGTGTCCTCCTGTTCAGTTATGCACATAATCCGGCAGATCCGCTTCGTCGAGCGTGATGCGCTCAATGCTGTCAAGCGGCTCGCAGGTCAGCTGATACAGCGTCAGGGTATCCCCCATCGCGTCCAGCGGTTTCAGCGCGGTACTTCCGGCGATGACGCTGACAAACATCTCGCCGTCGGCGTTTTCCGCCCATGTCGCGAGGCACTGCCCCGCGGGATTCGTATAGCCTGTTTTGCCGCCGATCAGATGCAGCGGCTTGCTGAGTGATTCGAGCTCATTGCCGACCAGCCGCGAAAGCGTCGTGGAGACGAGCTCGATGCCCTCCTCATGCTGCGGCGTCACGGTCGTCGTGTGCCGGTAGGTAGACATGACCTTTTCGGCAAGCGGGTCTTTCAGCGCGTAGAGCAGGATCCGTGCAATGTCGTTCACGCTGCTCAGATGGTCGTCCTCATGCAGACCCGTGCAGTTGACGAAATGCGTCTGTTCCAGGCCCATTTCCGCCGCGAGCGCATTCATCTGCTCCGCGAAGGCAGCCTCACTGCCGGCCGCGTGCGTCGCGAGCATTACGGCCGCATCGGCACCGGAGGGCAGCATCATCGCATACAGCAGATCCGTAACGGTGCACGCCTCGCCGGGCTCAAAGCCCGCGGTATACGCCATCTGCGCGCGCTGTGCCGCGATGACGTCAGCATCCATGATGAGCACATCGTCCTCGGCGGTCTCGCCGCAGAGCTTCAGATATGTCACCAAAGTCATGATCTTGGTCATGGACGCGGGATAGATCTGCTCATCGGCATCCCGCTCCGCAAGGATCTCATTGCCTTCCGGCGTCACCTTCAGCAGTACGGCATTCCTTGCAAGGATCTTGTCCGTATCGCCGAGGGCAACGGTTTCCGTGCTGCGTTCGGGTGCGGGCGGGAAAGGCGGTTCTGTCTCCGGCTCGGTCGTTGTGGTCACGGCAGTCGTGACGGCAGCCGTCACCTGCTGCTCCTGTTCACTGTCCTCAGCCTGTATCAGCTCGCTGCGGCCGTCCAGCAGGGATTTTCCCGCATAGAACAGCCCCGTGCCAATCACGCCGGTCAGCAGCAGCGCAAAAACCAGATTCACCGCCGCATTGCTGCGTCTTTTCTTTTGTTTCGCCATGAAGATTCTCTCTTTTCTGACCGCGCCTTATCTCTCCGGCACGGCGGGATCGTCCGGCAGCTCCGCATCCGCGGGAGCACCGTCGTTATGGAATGCGGCAGCGGTCTGATCCGCACCGCAGTAAATGCAGAATTTCGCCTTTGCGTCGAGCGTTTTGCCGCAGCTGACGCAGGTCTTTTCCAGCGCAGACTGCTCCTCCGCGGAAGCCGGCATCGTGAATGCATCCTCCGGGAGTGCCGGTCTCGGGTCAAGCGGCACAGGCTCAACGGGCTTGCCGGCCTGCTCCGTCTTATATTTTGCGCGTGCGCGCAGAAGCGCGGCGAGCTCCAGCAGGAAGATGCCGAAGGTCACGCCGGTGATCGTAATGAACCAGTACGGGCTGCGCAGCACCTTGGAGACGCCGTTCAGGCCGACCGTGCCGTCCTTGATGAACCATGTGCGGATACCGCCTGCAAGCACCGGGATCAGCCCGAGTGCCGAAGGAATCAGAGCCGTCAGGCCGAGCCCCTTGATCGCACCGGCAATATCTCTGCCGCTGTTTTTGCGGACGCCGCACCAGCGCACGAACAGCAGTCCGAGCAGAATGAGTATGAGCACATAAGCCCAGACGCTTACGCCGAACCGCTGGACTGCTCTGCCGGCCTTGTTGCTGCCGAATGCCGTTGACAGGCCGTTGATCTTATTCAGGACGCCGCCGAGCGCATCGTTGATCTGTGCGCGGTCGGTATCGTCCACGATGATGCCGCCGGTCGCCGCCAGCGAATCGCTGATGCGGTCAAGCTCCGCGGTGATCTCATCCGCGCCGATCGTCACGGGCGTATCGGATGTGCCGCGCAGGAGCGAAAAATGTCCGTCGAGCTTTCCCGCAAGGAACGCAGGGATCTGCATATCGTCGGCAGCCGCCGCGACATTCTCCGCGGTGACGTTGCTGTCGGTCACATACTGCTCCATGATGAGCTCCGTCACATTCTTCCCGGTGAACGGCACTGCCGCATCGGAAATTCTGGCTTCACGCAGACTTGTCACAAGCGCATCGGATGCCAGATACGTCCGCAGCGCATGGGTATTGCCCATGCAGAAAAAGAGGATCAGTGCACCGAACGCGCACAGGATCGTATGCAGGACGCGCCAGCCGCCGGAGCGCGGACGCTTTTTGCCGCAGCGCGTACAGACGCCGCTGCTGTCATAAGCCGCACCGCAGGTACAGACCGCTGCAGTTGCTTTTGCCATGTCGGAACATCCTTCCCGTTTTTATAAAACAAACAAATCAGGTTTCCGGCGAACCGGATAAATGTATATTTCGATACTTTATATTATAGCACAAAAGCGGCAGGAAAGTCAACGGCGCGTTTGCAGAATATCCGCGCTGTTCGCCGCAGGATTTTGTATAATCGGGCGTTTCCGTCTGCCGCGATGCATACGGAAAACAAAAAAGCACCTGCGGCGAACAGGTGCTTTTTTGCTTGGAGACTTGCGCCTCACAAGGGTTCAGAAAGAAATGAATGAAAGAGTAAAAACGGGATTATCTGAATAGGATCTCAGGACTTAGTCCCAGCAGCTGTTGTAGACCTTGCCGCCCTTCAGTTCCTTGTTGTGGAACTTGAACATCTCGGAGACGGTAACAACTGCATAACCGTTCTGCGGGAGCCACTGGCAGAGCTGCTCAACTGCGGATGCAGTGGAATCATAGTTCTCATGCATCAGAACGACCTGGCCGTCCAGTCTGCCCTGCTGTGCAGCCTGCTGGATCCTCTGGACGATGCCGGAGGTGGAGTTGCCGTTCCAGTCCTCAGAGTCGATACCGGAGTTCGGCATCGGAACTTCACTCAGCTCACCGGTGATGTTTGCGCTGACCTGCAGATACGGGTTACGGAGCAGATAGACGCGATCCTCACCGACGATCCTGTCAAGTGCCTGCTTGCACTGGTTATACTGGCTGCGGACGGAGTTTCTGTCCATCTTGCCCCAGGAATCCGGATGCGACCAGGTGTGGTTCGCGACCTCGAAGCCGCGCTCCTCAGCCTGCTTGATCTCGCTCTCATTGCCCTGGATATGCTGGCCCCAGTAGAAGAAGGTCGCATGGAAGCCTGCCTTCGTCAGAGCATTCTGAATACGTCCCGGATTGTTGTTGCCGCCGAACGGGCCGTCATCAAAGCTCAGTGCAACGACCTTCGACTGGGTGATCCAGGAAACATCCGCCACATTCGTGAACTTGCCCGGAACACGCTGCGTCGAGCCCTTGGTGGTGGTCGTCGTCGTGGTGGTCGTGGTGGTCGTCGTGGTGGTGCTTGTCAGTTCCGGATAGATAAAGAACTGTCTCAGCATCGAAAAGTCCACAGAATTCACCTTTCCGTCCTTGTTGATATCTGCCGTATCCGTGTTGAGGTTCGCGCCCTCATCCTTTGCGAGGATGAAGTCGAGCATCAGGGAACGGTCAGTCGCGTCGATCTTGTCATCATGGTTCACATCGCCCATGCGGAAGGTCGGTGCAGGCGGCGTGACAGGACCCGGGGTGCTGCCCTCGGAGCCGGAGAACACATCATCAATATAGAAATCGCAGAGATCGGAAGCAGTCTCAACGTAGAGCTGCATACCGGAGCCGCCTTCAGGCAGCTTGTAAGCATCGTTGGAAAGGATCGTCCACTCACCGCTCGGAACACTGCCGGTCGCGATCTGCAGCCAGTCGGTCGTGCCGGACGCATCGTCATACTGCAGCGAAAGCTTCATGTCAACAGCAGAACCGCTCTCCTGATAAACAGCAACAGAGAAGCTGTAGGTCTGGCCGGCGACCCAGTCGCCTCTGCCCAGGGAAAGCACCGGGCCGTTCCACTCATTGGTTCTGCCGGAGCAGTAAAGGCTGTACTGGCCGCTGTGCGCCTTGGTGCTGACGCGGTCAACAGTCTCCGAAGCTCTCGGGCCGAAGCCGCTGTAGTCTTCCTCAAAGCCGGTATCCAGCATCGTCTGTGCCGACGACGGGAGCGGCATTGCGGACATCATGCAAGCCAGCACGGATGCGCTGAGCATTGCAGCAAGCATTTTTTTCTTTTGCATAATCATACCCCTTTTTGAAATCACAGATTGCCTATGTTCGGTTGGTTTTTGCAGCTTCTCTTTCTCGCTGCAATACCCGCCTTGGCGGGTTCGGTTTGTTTATCTATCAGCCTCTTCCTCATGAAACGAAGAAAAAAGAGAGTGGAGCGCCGAGCCGGGAGTTTATCTCGTCCCGACGCTGCCACTTAGGGGGAACTTGGTTAGAGCCGGCAGAATGGAGCAGTTCAGGAGCTGCCCGGCTGCCAGGTGCGGCATACAAATCTGCCGCAGAAATGTCCGTATGGTGTGCATCCCTCGCACACTGGACTGATCCGGCATCCGTCTGCCGCAAAGCATCTTCGGAATCTGCCGACCGATGAAGGGGTGGCCGGCGCATCCGGTTTTGCAGCCTTTTTGACGGAGTGTCGTATCCTTTGTATACATCATAACATATTTCTGTCAAAAAAGCAAATAGGTTTTTGATGATAGGGGGCATAAGTAAAACATGGTGTACAGCAGCGCATTTTCTGTACATGCTGTATTATATTAAGCAAAATTAAAGATTTGTAATACCTTTTGTCAAGAAACATTGTCAAATAAATATCAAACGCGAAAGGAGTGCCCTACGTTCTTCACGCTTCACTATTTTTCGCTCTCCCATTGCAATTCAGCGGATATTGTGTTATAATAGTACCAAATCCTGAAACAGGGGGCTGACTTATGACGACTTATGAAATGCAGCAGGAGATCATCCGGCTGAAAAAGGAAAAGAACATCTGCATCCTCGTGCACGCTTACCAGACGCACGATATCTGGGAGGTCGCGGATTACATCGGGGATTCGTTCGGGCTGACGCAGCAGGCGGCCAAATCCGGCGCGGATACTTTTATTATGTGCGGCGTGCGGTTCATGGCAGAGACCGTCAAGATGCTCTCACCGGATAAACGCGTGCTGCTTTCCAGTGCAGACGCGGGATGTCCGATGGCGGAGCAGATGGATAAAGACATGATCCTGCAGTTCCGCAAAGAGCACCCGGATCACAAGATCGTTGCGTATATCAACACGACCGCTTCGCTGAAAACGGTCTGCGATGTCTGTGTGACGTCGTCCTCTGCGGTGAAGATCGTGAGGGCACTGCCGGACAAAAAGCTGCTGTTTATCCCGGACTGCAACCTCGGAAACTGGGTGAAGGAGCAGGTGCCGGAAAAGGAGATCATGCTGATGCAGGGCGGCTGTCCGACCCATGCGCGCATCACCGGAAAGGAAGCTGCGGCTGCAAAGGCGGCGCATCCGGATGCGCTCCTGCTGGTGCATCCCGAGTGCAGACCGGAGGTCACGGCACTTGCGGACTACGCAGGCAGCACGACCGGCATCATGAGCTATGCCGAAAAGAGTGATGCAAAGGAATTTATCATCGGCACGGAGACGAGCATCGTGCAGCACCTGCAGTTTGCATGTCCGGACAAGCGGTTCTATCCGCTCTCGAAGGACTGCGTCTGCCACAACATGCGCCTGACGACGCTCGCGGATGTCTATGACTGTGTGCTTGGCAGAGGCGGCGCGGAGATCGAAATGGATGCGGAAACGATCGCACAGGCCCGCCGTCCGATCGACGAAATGCTCGCCTACGGCGGGTAGGCAGGGCCTACAGCCGTTTTCCTTCGGGAACGGTTGGCGAAGCTCGCCCCGGCAGCGTAATGCACGCCGCGAATGCGGCTTCTCTGACTTTAATGCGCCCAATCAATTCACGAAAAAAAGCTTCCTGTGAACTTTAGGAATTGCCTGCCCGGGCTCCGGGCACGCCGCGGGGCGGCTTCTTTGGCTTTATTTCTCCCAATGCAAAAAACAGATGTAATATTCAATTGTCAAAGTACCAAAGCGCATCCTGTCTTCGGCGTTCCCGGAAACGAATCGACCCCAATGACGACGTCCGGTCTGCTCACATGCCGGCGCATTCCGGCTCCGGGCGGGCAGCACCCGCTTGCATTTCCCTCCGGGGACATGCAGCAAAGCACCTCCCGCTTTCTCAAGTGCACGGTGCTGATCGCAGCTTCTTGGGAGTCGCCTCCCATTGGATGCACAGATTTCGGATGCCGGCAGTGCCCGTATCGCTCTCTGCAAAGGGTGCAGAAAATAAAAAAAGTTGCACGTTCCGGTGCAACTTTTTTTATTTTGACGATGATATGACAGTGTTTTGGAGATGATCAATCAGTCTGACCCAGTCAAATAAAAAATGAATAACGGCGGTGTGCCCTGTCCGTTATTCACTATTCGTTATTCACTATTCACTAAAAAAAGGATGCCGATATGCTGTCGGAAGGCTTCAGCACGGGGAGCAGTAATGCCGCAGAAGCCGCATCAACGGTGTTTACCCCTCCACCGCTTCACGGTTCCCCTCCCCTTTCAGGGGCGGCTTGCAGCGGGCTTTAGCATTGGGGGGGTAATAAAGCTAAAGAAGCCGCTTTAGCGGCGTGCGTTTTGCTTATTGGGGGAACTCCGCTCACCGTTCCCGGAGGGAATCGCCCGCGGGGGCTCCCCGCCGTTCATAATAATTTTACAAATGGGCGGGGATGGCGGAAAAGCCGCAAGATACTTATTATATCAGATTCAGCGAATGCTCCTGTATTCTCCCGAATGCTCCCGAATGCTCTGAAATGCTCCGAAATACTCTTGACAAGCCCGCAAAAATATGTTATAATACCGACAACGGGTGCAGAGGCAGCGCGGCGCTGATCTGTGTCCGGATTTTTCTATCATGTTGCAGACGTAAAGAAAGGATGTGTTTGTTATGCTGTCAACAATTATTGCCGCGTTTTTCCCGGAGCTGCCCGCCAATCCGATCACGCTGATCGTGATTGCAGTCGCAGTGATTCTTCTCATCGTGGTCCTCGCCTCCGGCTATCTGAAAGCCCCGCCGGACACCGCCTACATCATCTCCGGCCTGCGCAAAAAGATCATCATCGGTAAAGCGAGCATCCGCATCCCGTTCTTTGAGCGTGTGGATAAACTGAAGCTGCAGCTCATTGCGGTCGATGTCAAGACCTCCAGTGCCGTTCCGACCGCCGACTACATCAACATCAATGTCGATGCGAACGTCAACGTCAAGGTCTCCAGCGACCCGATGCTCATCAAGCTCGGCGCAGAGAACTTCCTGAACAAGGATACCGCGTACATCGCAAAGGTCGCAAGAGAGGTTCTGGAAGGCAACATGCGTGAGATCGTCGGCCAGATGACGCTGGTCGCAATGGTCAATGACCGCAAGGCGTTTGCAGAAAAGGTGCAGGAGAATGCAGCACCGGACCTTAACCGCATGGGTCTGGAAATCGTCTCGTTTAATGTCCAGAACTTCACGGATGATCAGAACCTGATTGAGAACCTCGGTATCGACAATGTCACGACGATCCAGAAGAAGGCTGCGATCGCAAGGGCAGAGTCTGAGAAGGAGATCGAGATCGCAAAGGCTGCCGCACAGAAGGAAGCCAATGATGCCAGAGTGCAGGCACAGACCGAGATCGCAAAGAAGAACAATGAGCTCGCGATCCGTCAGGCGGAACTGAAAAAGGATGCCGATACCCAGCTCGCGATCGCGGATGCTGCGTATGAGATCCAGAAGGAAGAGCAGCGCCGGACGATCGAGGTCACCAGAGCAAACGCGAACATCGCTGCATCTGAAAAGGACGTCGAGCTGAAGGCAAAGGAAGCAGAGGTCAAGGAAAAGGCCCTCGATGCAGACGTCAAGAAAATGGCTGAGGCTGCGCGCTATAAGGCACAGCAGGAGGCCGACGCAAAGCTGTATCAGCTGAAGAAGGAGGCCGAAGCAGACCGCTTCCAGCGTGAGCAGGAGGCAGAGGCGCAGAAGGCTGAGGCAGAGGCTGCAAAGTTTGCGAAGATGCAGGAAGCAGAAGGTATTGCCGCTGTCGGTAAGGCAGAGGCTGACGCGATCCGTGCAAAGGGTCTTGCAGAGGCAGAGGGTATCAACGCAAAGGCAGAGGCTATGAAGAAGTACGGCGAGGCTGCTGTCCTCGAAATGTATTTCAAGGCACTGCCGGATGTTGTCAAGAACGCTGCGCTCCCGCTTGCCAATGTGGATAAGATCACGATGTACGGCGAGGGCAATTCGAGCAAGCTGGTCGGCGATATCATCGGTTCGACGACGAAGATCACCGACGGTCTGACCGAGGCGACGGGCATTGACCTGCGCGCGCTGCTGGCAGGCTTCCTCGGCGGAAAGCTCGCGGAGCCGAAGACCAAGACACTGCCGGACGATCTGCCTTCTGAAAGCGAGACCTTCGCGGATTATCATGCGGAGGACGATCCGAACAACCGCCTTGCGGATATGTAAGGCATGGGCGAAAAAGTATTCTGGAACGGGGGAGCGATGCTTGCACCGCTCCCGCCCGTTCTTGTTACCTGCGGCACAATGGAGCAGGCAAATGTCCTGACCGTTGCATGGACGGGCATCTGCTGTACGCACCCGCCGATGACCTACATCTCGGTGCGCCCGACGCGCCATTCCTACGGGATCATCAAGGAAAGCGGCGAATTTGCGATCAATCTGACGACGACCGCCATGGTAAAGGCAGTCGATTTCTGCGGGGTGCGCTCCGGCAAAACCGTTGACAAGATCGCGGCCTGCGGACTGCATCTGACAGAGCCGCCGCAGGGCAGCGTCCCGGTTCTCGCGGAATCGCCGGTCAGCCTGACATGCAAAGTGAAGGAGATCATTCCGCTCGGTTCGCATGACATGTTCCTTGCGGAGATCACCGGAACGGCTGTCGATGCGCGGTATGTGGACAGCAAGGGCAAGCTGAATCTGCAGCAGAGCGGTCTGCTTGCGTATGCACACGGTGAATATTTCGCGCTCGGCCGGAAATGCGGCTCGTTCGGCTATTCCGTTAAAAAGAAGAAGCGGAAATAACAAAATGCGGGCACTGACATTTCGGTCGGTGCCCGCTGCTGTTTTCCGCGCCCTGTGTTATCACAACCGGAACGATCCGGAAAGGAGGATCCCCATGCTGTTTATTTGTTATCCGAAATGCACGACCTGCAAAAAGGCGCAGAAATGGCTGGACGACAACGGTCTGTCCTATACGCTGCGCGACATCAAAGAGGAGAACCCGACCGCGGAGGAGCTGATGCAGTGGCAGCGGATGAGCAGTCTGCCGCTGAAACGGTTTTTCAATACAAGCGGTCAGCTTTACCGTGAGCTGCAGCTCTCGAAAAGGCTGCCGGATATGCCGGAGGACGAACAGCTCGCGCTGCTGGCGTCGGACGGAATGCTGGTCAAACGCCCGATCCTCGTCACGGAGCAGACCGTGCTGGTTGGCTTCAAGGAGGCAGAGTGGAGCAAAATGAAATGAATCGTGAATAACAGTACCTGCGGCGATTGATTTGAATATGCCCGAAGGGTACACCGCCGTTCTTCACTTTTCACTATTCACCATTCACTAGAATAAAAAGTACCGGGATACTGTCAGCGGGCTTAACATTGGGAGCAGTGAACTATCAGAAGCCGCCCCGCGGCGTGTACTGCGAATGTTGGGGGAGCTTCGCCAACCGTCTCCGGAGGGAAACGGCTGTCGGCACTGCCGACAGCGCCTTGACAAATATATGATTTTGCTGTATAATATGGGCAAGCCGGCAGCGAAAGACCGGCAGAAAAGGAGGGCACTACAAATGGTAACTGTCAACACGTATTCCGAACTGGAAGCTGCTGTCCTCAGAGATGAGACTGTCATCCGGCTGGAGGGCGGCGCAAAGCAATTCTACGAGAGAAAAACAGGTGACGCACTCGGCGGCGGTCTGATCGGCGCACTGCCGGGACTTTTGCTCGGCGGACCGGTCGGCGCGATCGTCGGCGGCGTGGTCGGCGCAGCGGTCAGCAGTTCTGCAAATTCGCAGGCATCGCAGCGGGATATCGCCAAATTCCTGATGCTCTACTACAGAAAGAGCAGTGCCGGTGTCACCTACATCGAACTGACCCACAGATAATATTGAAACGGCATCTCCCGCGCGGAGATGCCGTCTTTTGTCATAACGGAAACCGGGGGAAAACCGCAGCGGCTTTCCCCCGGTCTGTGTCCGTCGTCAGACAGACGCCGATCGGGCTGACGGCCGCGCGGTTCAGCGCAGTTTCTTCGCCGGTGTCCGGTACGCTCATCATGACCGGCGTATCCAGCTGCTGCATCTCCGTCCGGTATACCGTATCCAGCGTAACGGTATGAATATCATCAAGGCTGCCGTCGTATCCGTCAAAGCCGGAAAGAACCGCTCTGCAGGACACAGCTATGGATCTGCCTTCTACGGATTCGCCCGTCGGGATCATGAAGCGTTCAACATAATGGACGGTGCCGTCAGCATCCCTGCCGAGAACCGAACCGGAACCGCTGCGGAAGAACGGATCCGTCGTATTCGGCACCTCGAAGCACATAACAGGGTGCGTTGCGCTGAACCAGCGGTCTCCGCGCTGTTCGGCCGCGCCGACGGTGACCGTCCCGATGCAGAGCATCGCTGCGACGGCTGCCGCGATCATGGCGGCGGGGCAGCGGGGAGCATATTTTCAGCTGCTTCCGAGAGCTCCACGCTGCGGGTATGTCTTGCAGACTTGAGAAAATCCTTGCAGCGGTTGATGACGGCGCGGATCAGGAACGCCTTGAGATGTTCTTCGCCGTCAAATGTCTGATTGCTGCGCAGCAGCTGCAAAAATGTATCCTGCACGATGTCCTCCGCTTCTGCGCGGCTGCCTGCCCGCTGGACGGCAAGCCGCAGAAGGGTATCATAATACCGCACGACAGCGGCTTCAAATTCTTCCGGCAACACGGAATGTTCACCGCCTTATTGTTGTTCATCATGATGGAAGGCGTTTTCCGCCTTCACCAATAATACGATCCGGCGAAGGAAAATCTGACAGTTTGCGAAAAAATTTTATCGGCAGCAAAATGCGAAACGGGTGCTGACACATCATATCAGCACCCGTTTTGTGACCGGAAAGCTCAAATGCCCCAGAACTGATACATCTGGAAATAAACGACGACGGCGGCCGCAAATGCATTGAACAGGAAGTTGAACAGATACTTCGGTGCCTTCGCCTTCTCCTTCTTCGAGAACATCGAGCCGAACGAGGAAAGTGCCGCCAGCGCGAAGATCAGGCCGCAGACGCCCTGCGCAATGCCGAAGATCATGCCGTTCTGCTTCGTCAGACCCATGTTCGCGGAATACACGGAAACCGCGGCGACCATCAGCGCAAGGGACGCGATCTTTGCAAGCTGCGCAAGGGTGATCATCCCCATGCCCGCATAATGCTTCCGCTTTTTGGCGATGCGCTGGATCAGCTTGACCAGCAGCAGGATCACGCAGATGACCGCGATCAGCGCATAGAGACACAGCGAACCGAACTCCGCAGGCAGCAGCGGATTGCCGAATGCATCCATGCTGCCGAGCTGAAGCGTCGGGGTTCCGTCCGAAAGACGGCCTGTGCCGTAGAATCCGGTGTTCTCGCCGTCCTGCACCTGAAGCAGTCCGCTGCCCTTCGGGGTCAATGCAGCGGTACCCACTTTATAGCCGCCGCTGCCGTCCTTCAGGATCGGGATCAGATTCAGCCGCGAAACGAACCGCAGCAGCCCCTTCTGCGTGGAGCGCGGCAGCGAATAGAAGCCGGAGATATCGGTATTGTCCGTATTTTCACCGGCAGGCAGCATACCGGCGTCCAGCTTGCCGAACAGCATATCATCAATGCTGTCCAGCTTGCCGATGCCGTTTGTCATCCAGACATAACCGAGGCCGCTCTCACGGTCAAATGTCATGATCGACGAGCAGGCCGAGGTGCCGCCGTCGTGTCCGACCGTCGTAACGCCGTGATATTCCGGCCAGAAGCCGTGGCAGCAGGCTGCAAGCTCCGAGCTGCCGTAAAATGCGGAGCCGCTGAACAGCATTTCCTGTGTTTCGGGCTTCTCGAACAGCGGCGCATCCGGGTCGCAAAGTCCCTGCGCATAAGCCGCAAGGTCTGCGATCGTGCCGGTCGCAGCACCCGCAGGATACAGCATGATGAAAGCCATCTGCGGGCCGAGCGGCTTTGCTGCACCGATCGGCGGGAAGCCGTAGGCCTTCAGCTTTTCGCGCTGCTCCCGCACCCACGGTGTATCCTTGTGATCCGGTGCGATCGCGGTATGCTCCATGCCGAGCGGCTCAAAAATATTCTTATGGACATAGTCGCTGTACGGCATTCCGCTGATGCACTCGATGATATATCCGGCCAGAGCTGCGCCCCAGTTGGAATAGCTGGTGATCTCGCCCGGACGCCAGATCTGCGGCGGCTCGGATTCCTGCAGGGCCTTGCCGAGCGGCAGGACCGCGTTTTCGTCGAAGGTCTGGATCAGATATGTGGACTCACAGAAGCCCGCATTGTGGTTCATCAGGTTCAGGAACGTGATCGGCTCGTCATATTTCAGATTGTGCAGGAAATTCGCCGGCAGATAGCCGCGGACATCGGCGTTCAGGTCAAGCTTTCCCTGCTCGTAAAGCTGCATCGCGGAGACCCAGATCGTGGTCTTGGTGATGCTGCCCCATTCGTAGACCGTGTTCTCGTCTGCGGCGATATGGCCTTCCATGTCGATCTCGCCGTAATGCTTCGTGCTGACGATCTCATCCCCGCTGAACACCGCATAGCCGAACGACGCAAACGTGCCCTTTTCCGCGATCTCGTCAACCTTGTCCGACAGCTCGCTGAATTTTACGCCGCCGGGGGTCGTCTGTTCTTCCGATGCAAATGCCTGAACCGGCAGGGATGCCAGCAGCATCAGAGCTGTTCCGGCCGCTGCGAGCGTCTGCCGCATGGTTTTTCTGATTGTCATAGGATATCTGCCCCTTTCTGTCGAATGTGTATATTCAACATACACATTATACACCATCCGGCACTGCTTGTCAAGCGGTTTGCATAAATTTAAATCAGGATCCTGATCTGAACAAATTTACCCGGTCCGGTCAGCTGCGGCAGCACTCTGCGGATACAAGCTTCATTTTTATGTGTTCCATTCCGGCGTATCCGGCTGCTGTTCTTCGAGATACCGCTTCAGCAGCGTCAGGTCTTTTCCGTCAAGGACGCCGTCGCTGTTCATGTCGGCCGCCTCCGGATCCGGAAGCGTCCAGTTCGGGCGCGCATTCAGCCAGAAGCCAAGGCAGCGCACATCCGCGATATTGACACTGTAATCCCTGTTCACATCGCCGGGCAGCTTCTCTGTATCCGGCACCAGCCAGCCGCCGTCATCGGTGATGAGGCAGAGCATGGCGATCGTGTTGCCGTAATAGGAATCCACGCCGATATCCAGCACCTCTTTGCGGATCGCATCATGAAATTCCGTATCGCCTGCTGCCGCCGCGGAGATCATCAGCGGTGCCGTGAAGCAGAGGTCACTGTAATCCGCAATTGCCCTTCCGCGCGTGAGCTCATAGCCCGCCATGATCTTTTCCGGGACGCCGCCGCATTGTTCCTTCATGAAGGCATTGACCTTTTCCGCAAAAGCCTGCGCCTCACCGTTCCGGCTGTACGCATCCCGTTTGTTGAGCAGTGCCTCTGTTCCGATGCGCCACGGCGTCCGGCAGGCATTGTAGTAATAATTGCCGTCGTTCTGATCCTCAAGGAAATTTGCTTGTGCACCCATCCAGCTGCCGATGCCGACCGGGTTATAGACCAGAAAATCCGGCAGCAACGGCGTTGCATAAAACGTGTAATGATCCCGGATCACACCCATAATACTTTCGTATACCTTGATCCAGTTCTGATCGCCGGTCACAGATGCAAACACCGGGAAATACTGCAGCGTGAAATCCGAGGATCGCGTCGCATCGGTGAACGGATAATTTTTGCTTCTCACATAGGTAGACATACCCGCTGCCCCGTTTCCGGGCGGGAATACGGATTCGTATGTCTGATCCGGGTCATGCGCCCAGTCGCCGAGCTGCGGCAGCCAAAACACCGGATTGATCTCGTATTTCATGATATCGCCGATCACGAGCTTTGCCGCGGACAGATAGTCGATCTCACCCGCACTGCCCCAGACCTTATCCGCAAGCAGCAGCGCGTATGCAATGTCGAGGTCGCCGTCCGCCGCGGAATCCGCGCCCTCGGTGTCAATCAGTGCCTCGCCGTTGTCGCTCTGCTGCCACGCCATGAGATGCGGCCCGATGCTGCTCGGATGCGCAAGATAATACCGGTACATCCCGTCAAAGATCTCGTGTGCCTCGCTGTCGTAATCCGCCATGAGTGCGGCAATCAGCATTCCGTAGCCGTGCGCCTCGGAGACCGTCACCGCGACAGTTTCCTGCGCTTCTTCATAGGTCTGCTCCCCGTAGAACACATAATACTGCGTTCCGTCCGTGACGTAGGGATTTTGCCGAAGATACGCATTTTTCCATTCTCTGTAATAGCTCTGTGTCCCGGCTGTCAATGTTTCCTCCTGTTCCGCCGCCGACGGCATCACGATCACTGTCAGTGCCGTCATGCAGCTGAGTGCTGCTGCAATGATCTTTTTCATAGATATACCCTCCCCGTTCAAAATAGATTTGCTTCCCCCTGTGCTTTTACTATAGCATAAAACAGACAAAATAGCAAGCTGAAAGCGCAAAAAACACCGCCCGGCTGATTGAACCGGGCGGCGTTATCGGGATACGCTGTCAGATTTTCTTTGCGATCTTTTTCAGGATGAGCTCGGTGTCGTCTGCTGTGACGCTGCCGTCGCCGTTACAGTCGGCGTTCAGCTTGCCCTGATCGGTGATGACGGCTTCTCTGTCCTCCGCAGCGAACCGTGCGGCAAGCACCGCGTCCGAGACGTCAACCGAGCAGTCAAGGTTTGCATCGCCGGCAACTGTCAGATTGTTTGGAGCGGTCATCTGCCCGGGTTCGCTTTCTAGAGATGTCGGCCCTGCACAGGGCGACAGGCCGAACTGTTCATACAGCTCCATTGCAAGTGCAAAATGATCTGCGAACGGAATATCCTCCGGCGGGATCACCGCATAGAACGTCTTGCCCCAGAGCAGCTTTGTGCCATAGCCGCCACTTTTACACAGCTTATTGCCAAGCTCGAGCTCGCTGTCCTTGTCCGTGATGCTGACAAATTCACATTCCGGATGATGCGCCCTGACCCAAGCCTCGATCGCCGCCCAGTCGTATGTTTTTCCGTTTTCCTGTTCCCTTTCTCTGATATACCCGTCCGCATCATACACGGTCAGGAATCCGTGTTCAATCACTTTATACTCTGCAGTCTCTCCCCACGAATAAAACTCAGAGATCAGTCCGGCCTGTGCAAGGTCACGCATCAGACCGGCGGCATTTTCTGCGGTTCTCCTTGTTTCGTCCGATTCTCTGACCAGATAAGCCCTCTGCTTGCATTCATAGGGCGTATGCCCCGGAAAATACTTCTGCACGATTGTCTTGGCCTGCTGCTGCGCTGCGTTTTGGTCTATATCCGTGCGCAGAACATACTGCAGCATGTCCTGCTGCGGCACGGCCAGATACATCATATCCGCCCAAATATAATACTCCGGGTCAGATTTCTCAACTTCGTCAACATGATAGGTGCAGATATAATACGGGGTATTTTCGTCTGCATCTGTGAACTCATGCGGCCGCAGTACATAATCCTGCAGCCATCCGTTGGCATCAAGCATCTGCATCTGCTGAAAGACGCCGTTGGCCGTGAAGCCGAAATACCACAGACCGTCTGCTGTATATCCTGCCGGACAGTTCCCACAGAGGATCGCCGTCGAAGCAAGCACGGCTGCGAATTTCATAAGTTTTTTCATATTAATTCCTCCTTCTTCGTTTTCAACTGCAAACCGATTTGGATCCTATTTCTATTATATATTGCATGCTTGGAAATGTCAATAGTTTTTTTCAAAACAATATGAATCTTTTGCTCATTCTGACAACATGAGGCACGATCCGCAAGATGATACCAAATAAAAAACTTGACAAATGCGCGGCATTATGCTATACTGACAGCAGAGGTTGAGTCCTCACTTTCTAAAACACTTGGGCATTTCCGCGTTCCGCAGAGATGCCCGTTTTTTGTGCCGGATACCTGACAAACGGTCTGTTTTCTTTTGCTGTAAATCGCTTGACAATTATATTGTTCTGTGTTATAATAATATTGTCCGCTTTTTCCTTTCGTGAAAGTGTGACATGATGATGAACAAACGGCAGCTCTGTTCCGGCAGGGCTGCTGTTTGTATGGATCGGATAAAACGGTACGCCCCGGACTTCTGTGCAGCAGCGGTCCGGGGCGTATCGTTACATGAGATGGTGAAATTTCGGAAGCGGACGCGGAGCCGGTCGCAAGGGTACGAACCTGCTGTGATGACCGTTCCCCGCCCATTATTGGAGACAGGAAACACCCAAATAAGGTTACACGGTTCCGGATTATTTTTCCGCCGTCCGGCGGGAGATGCAACATACACGCAGAACCGTTCAAACAGCAGACAGCAAAGGGCATCCCGGCTTTCATGCTTATGCCGCAAAGCCGAAGAAGCCGGTTCGCGGCGTGTATCCGGCCGAACGGGATGCTGTTGTCAAAATTTTTCGCATTCCGCCCATTGCAATTTTCTGCAGTATATGATATAATAAAGTATATATGCGCTGCCGCGCCTGCGGCAGATACAGAAAGAAAACAAAAGAAAAGTCAGCAGCGAAAAAAGGATGATAATATGAAATTCATAGATCAGCTCAAGGCTGAGGTGCAGATCCACGGCGACATGGAGACCGATTTCCGCAGCCGCCGGTATCATCAGGCGCGGAACATCGCGGCCAAGTATGTCGATATGATCGAGGAGGAGGCACGCATCGCGGCGCGCAGCGGCAATTACGAGCGCGTCGAGCAGCGGGCACTCATCAGCGGGTTTATCACGATCAGCGAGACCGATTTCGAGCAGCCCGTGCTGCAGACCGAGAAGAAAAAGCGCTTCATGCACGGCAAGCGGAGCGTCGTTTCGCTGAACCCGGAGAACGAGCTGTTCGAGGTGTTCCTCTCCGCGCTCAGAAAGCTCTGCGAGGACGAGCAGATCATCCTGCATCCGTTTCAGGCGAAAATCCTGAACAAGGACGGCAAGACCTGCTATCATACGCTGCCCGTCACCCTGCAAAAGCCGAAAAAAGAGAAGATCCAGGCATTCGGCTTTCCGTATCAGATCGAGTTTTGAGGAAGGGGGCAGCGGAAATGGAGCTCCGGACGGTACTGACCGAGACGCTGCGGCGGGATGCGGATTCCCATGCCGCGAAGCAGATCGACATTCAGAGCATTTATTTTCAGCAGGGCAGGGATATTGCAAAGGCATATATTGAAGTGATCAAAAGCTATGCGCGGCTGGATGCGAAGTCCGGCAAGTACGAGCAGGACGGCGACTATGCCGTCGTATCGGGCTTCTGCCGGCTGGAGGAGCATCATTTCGGGGACGCGCTGCTGAAGCGCACGCAGAAGCAGAACTTCTGGACAGCAAAGTGGCATGAGACCGTTGCGCTCCGTGTGAAGCAGCGCGATCTGTTTGATGCGTTCTGCACAAGCTTTGCGGAGTTCTGCAAATCGGAGAATATCCGGACCGGGGAGCTCTGCGCGCTGGTGCGGACAAAGGACGGCAAACTGGAACAGCGGCCGTTCCCCGTGGAAACCGTCCTGCCGGAATATACAGAGGCGGTCGGCTTTCCGTATCAGGTCAGGTTCTGAAAGTGCCGGATTCACCTTTTTATCCTGAAAGTTGCGGCCCTGTTAGCGAATACTTGTTAATATATCATTCATAATGGAATTCCAAAGGGTCAGTGACCCTTTGGCGGGTTTGGGCGGAGCCCATTATCAATCATCGCGCAGCGCACGTTTGCCTTCGGCAAACTGCGCAGTTTCGCTTGCGCGAAACGTGCGATACCTATATTAGAGCGGAGGATTCAAATGTCAGCACGGTTCACACCGGAGATGAAAAAAACACATACCATTTTGGTACCGGACATGCTGCCGGTACATTTTCAGCTGCTGATCAGCGTACTCAAGCCCTACGGCTACAACTGCGAGCTGCTGCGGACAGCCAGCCGCGCCGTCGTGGACGAGGGACTCAAAAACGTGCACAACGATACCTGCTATCCGGCACTGCTGGTCATCGGGCAGTTCATGGAGGCACTGAAATCCGGCCGTTACGACCCGAACCGCACCGCGCTGCTCATCACGCAGACCGGCGGCGGCTGCCGCGCATCCAATTATATCCACCTGCTCCGGAAAGCACTGGAGGAGCAGTTCCCGCAGGTGCCGGTCATCTCCCTGAACTTCTCCGGACTGGAAAAGGATCCCGGCTCCGGCTGGCAGATGACCCCCGCGATCTTCCTGAAATTCCTCTACGCGGTGCTCTACGGCGATCTGCTGATGCTGGTCGCAAACCAGTGCCGCCCCTATGAGCTGCAGCGCGGCGCAACGGATAAGCTTCTGCTGACATGGCAGCGGCGGCTCGAAAAGGCGTTCCAGTCCCGGGATTATCTGCATACGAAAAAGCTCTACAAGCGCATCCTCGATGAGTTCGCCGCGATCCCGCGCACCGCAAGAAACAAGATCCGCGTCGGCATCGTCGGGGAGATTTACGTCAAATATTCCCCGCTCGCGAACAATCATCTGGAGGATTATCTGCTCTCCGAAAACTGCGAGCCGGTCATCCCGTCGCTGCTGGAATTTGTCATGTACTGCGCGATCAGCACGGCCGTGGACGGCAAGCTCTATCACTTCTTCAATAAGAATGTGCTGTATAACGGTCTCGGCTACAAGGCGATCTATGCGATGCAGAAGCAGCAGATCAACGCCGTCAAAAAGCACGGCGTCTTTGACCCGCCGCATGACTTTGAGCATCTCCGCAACCGTGCCGACAAGTATATCAGTCAGGGCGTGAGCATGGGCGAGGGCTGGCTCATCACCGCGGAAATGGCCGCGCTCGTCGAATCCGGCACCGAAAATATTATATGCACGCAGCCGTTCGGCTGTCTGCCGAATCATATCGTCGCAAAGGGCATGATGCGCGTTATCAAGAATGCATATCCCGATGCGAATATCACCGCGATCGACTATGACCCCGGCGCGACGCGCGTCAATCAGGAAAACCGTGTCAAGCTGATGCTTGCGAATGCCCGGCAGCCGAAGGGATAAGCCGGGAACGGACTGGAAAAGAAGGCGGGAATCATGCAGAATGCAGGCACATCCAAAACAAGAAAACTGTATATGGCGCAGCTTGTGCTTCGCTGTCTGATCCTTGCGGCGTGCATCCTGATCCTGATCTTTGACCGGGAGCAGACCGAGGTGCTGGAGGGCTGGAACTTCTTTCGCCGGTTCACGCCGCTGCATCTGCTCTGGCTGACATGGATGCTGGATATGCTCTGGCAGCTGGTACCGGTCAAAAAGCGGCTGGTCATCGCGCTCGGCTCGCAAAAGCACTTCAAATTCCGCTTTCAGCCGCCGGATAAGGAAAATTTCAGCTATCAGGCACTGCGGCGGCATATCATCGAGATCACGAAGTCTGCCTACAAGGTGTTCGGGATCTGGGCGGCGGTCGTCGCTGTTATCTCCATGCTGCGCGTGTTCAACGTCCTCAATGACGACGCGCTGTTTATGATCACCATTGTGTTTTATGTCTGCGATCTTGTCTGCGTGCTGGTCTGGTGCCCGTTCCGGCTGATCGTCAAGGCGAAATGCTGCACGACCTGCCGCATCTTCAACTGGGATCATCTGATGATGTTCTCCCCGATGCTCACGGTCAGCGGGTTCTTCTCCCGGACGCTGCTGCTCATGGCGATCGCGGACTGGCTGATCTGGGAGCTGTGCATCATGATGTATCCGGAGCGGTTCTGGGAGAACACGAACGCCGCGCTCCGCTGCGTCAACTGCACCGACAAGCTCTGCACGCAGTACTGCAAGAACCGGCAGAGCTGATCACTGAATATCAAAAATACTGCCGATCAGAAGACCGGCAGCTTTTTTATGCCTGATTTGTTTTACGGAGCATCATCAGGAGAAGATGTCATGAACCCAAACGAGCCGTCGTTTCCGCCTTGAGGCGTTTGGTTTGTGCTGATGTAAATATACTCGCTTATGGAAGCCTCATACTCCATGTACTGCTCACCGCCGGTATCGGCAGTATCCTCGTAGGAATCAATTTCGAGCGTAATATTTGAAATGGCAGGGAGCGTGTCCTTTTTGCAGATCAGTGCCGCTTCATAGATCCATGTTTCATGATGCTCAGCCTCCCACCCGCTGTACATGCTGAACGTCAGATGCAGCACGCCGCTTCGGTCAAGCACTGCGCTGTGAACACCCCAGGAGATCCAGCGGTCATCGTCCATTGGCCAGCTGACATATATCATGATCGGGTTTTCCATGATCATGCTGCGCTGTGTCTCGGTCACACCGTTGAATCCGAACGTAACATAGGGATCCTCCCGTTCCAGAAATGCACGGATCTCATCAGGGTCATCCACTATTTTTGTTTTGATCGCAATGTCCTGCTGTGTCTTCGGACGGCCGTCTGAGGTCGCGAGCAGGGCGCGTTTATCGACTGCTTGGCGCAGCCAGTAGCTCTCAAAGGATTCAGCGGTCGTTGTCGTTATCATATATGCATCAGAGGTCGTCGCCGCCGTTGTTGTTTCGGCACCGGCAGTGATGCCCTCATCTGCAGTTGTGACCGGAATGCCGTTATCCGTTTCAGCAGGAGCGGAACTCATTTCGGGGGACTCGGTTCCTGCCCCGGTGGTCTGTGCTTCCGCGGGTGCAGTGAAAACTGCAGGTACCGTGACCGCCGGTACGGTGACAGTCTCAGCGGAACCGGCAAAAACACCTTCCTCAGTCTGCGTCGGTACGGTCTCAGCAGGAGATGTTCCGGTGAGCTCAACGACCCATTCGGAACCGGACGGCGTTGTCAGATTGTCGTCATTGCTGCGGAAATACAGTCCTGCCGCTGCGACAAGCGCAATGCACGCTGCCGCCGCTGCCCATCCGCCGATCGCATAACGCTTCAGGGCGGAAACGGGCTTCGGATACGGCATGGGGATATCTGCGGTTTCAGCTTCTTCTGTTGTCAGAACCGGTGAAGAAGCCGCGGAGGTCATGCGCACACCTTTTGCCCTGTAGGCGGCTTCGATGTCCTTCGGGTCAATCGCGCTCATTGCCCGGAGCAGCGTCATGGCAGTCACGGCCGTTCACCTCCTAAATAGTCCCGCAGTGCCGCGCGTGAGCGGTGCAGCGATACCTTCACCTTGCTTTCTCCGATCGAGAGCCGTTCCGCAATGTCCTTGACCGGCATCATGTAGACGTACCGCAGAATAAAAATATTCCGTGCGTCCTCCGACAGCGTTTTGACAAATCGCCGGATCATTTCGCCGGTCTCCGCCTCCGAGACCTGTGCTTCTACGTCATCGGGCGCGGTCAGACAGTTTTCCAGTTCTTCCAGAACAAGCGCAGTTTGGGCACCGCCGCGTTTCTCGGCGTGCAGCTTTTCGTAAAGGGTCAGAGCAGCATTTCTCATCAGTGTCACCAGATACGCAGCAAAATACAGGGGCCTTTCCGGGGGGATTTTGTTCCACGTCTTCAGCATGACGTCATTCCAGCATTCCTCGGCGTCTTCACGGCTGCCGAGGATCTGTCTGCCGGTTGAACAGCAAAGCCCGCCGTATTTCCGGTCTGTTTCCGTCAGAGCCCTTTCGTCCCGCGCAAAATATAATTCAATGATTTGTGTATCCTCCACGCCGGACGCCTCCTCTCTGATCCCTCTGTCTTTGTAGACGGGAAATGTCGGATTTTGGTTACAAAAACCGCAAAAAAATTTTTCTGCTGCATTATGCTTATATTATAGCACAGCGGCGGGCTGACTGCAAGCGCACATGAAAAACCGGTATGCCGCAAAGCATACCGGTTTCTGTTCATAAGATCACTGCAGGAACTTACTGCTCTTTTCTTCTGCTGCTGACTGCAAATGCAATGCCTGCCGCGGTCAGACCTGCGATGAGCAGTGCTGCGACCGGTGTGCTGTCGCCGGTCTGGAGGCTGCCGGCTTTCGTCGAGCCGGTCGCGGAGGTCTGCTTTGCGGAAGCTGTCGTGGAAACTGCGGTCGAAGCTGCAGTTGTTGCTGCCTGTGCAGCGGAGGTTTCAGCAGCAGTCGTGATCGCCTCGGCAGAGGTCTGTGCTGCGGCGGTTTCCGCTGCGGTCGTGACAGCTTCGGTGGAAGTGGTCAGCGCAGCAGTGGTTGCTGCCGGCGCGGTGGTCTCCTCAGCGGCAGCGATCTGCATTCCGCCGGAGGTCTGTGCATTGCCGTAGGCGCGGTGTGCCGTCCAGTCCAGGCCGGCATTGTCGGTCCAGAAGGTGCAGCTGTCAAGGCAGGTGTCGGTATCCTTGCAGCGGAACTTTGCGCGGATGGTATGGCAGCCCCATTCCTGATCGAACGTGATGACCGCCGTGCCATCTGCGGTTGTCATTTTGCCGGACGGGATATCATCAAAGATCAGTTCGGTGAACGGTACCGGCACCGGCTTGAAATCGCCTGCCGGATACTTGACTGTCCGCAGGGCGACCGGAGCGTACTGCACGTAGGTCGGCGCATAATTGTAGACCGGGCTGCTGCGTTCCAGCTCCAGCGCGTAAACATCAACGTCTGCAATGTGCGGTTCCACATGCACCCAGTCGCCGTTCTTCAGCCCGTAATCGGAGTTGTAGTATTCAGTGCCTGCGAGGAGCTGCTTGCCGCTGCCGTCGGTGATGTCGGCCTTGTATCTGCCGTAATGACCCCAGACGCAGCCGTCTTCGCAGGCGGTCTCAATGGAGGTCGGATTGTAGACGTAAAATGCAGCTCTGACTGCATCTGCATAGGTCACATTGCCGTCGTTGTCGTTATCCGTTGCGGTGACGTACCGGTCGAACACGGCATCGCCGTTCAGCTGTTCCTTTTCAAGGCGGATGGTGACGCGGACGTCAACCGGTTCAGGCTGTGCTTCGGTCTCATGCATGCATGCGGAAGCGGTCACGGAAGCGGATGCCGCGGAGATCATTGCGGCTGCGGTCATAGCGATAACAAAAAACTTTTTCATGATATACTCCTTTATTCCCATATCAAAAATTTCATTCAGATTGACTGGCTTTGCTCCTGCAGAGAACGCTGCCGCTTTTCATACGATCGTACCGGCTCCGATAACCCGTGCGGTTTTGCCGGTGTTATTTTGCCCTTCACTCATTACGACAGAAAGACAGGGCAGTCGGTCACAAAAAATCCGAAAAATTTTTTGAGATTGCGTAAATTGATGTGAAAGATACGCAGATACGCGAAAAATATTTTTGAGATCGCCTGTACAGACCGCCCGCTGATACACTGTTAAGAACATGAAGTCTCCCGAAAATATTTCTGAAACCCCTTGACAAAGCGGCCGCGATGTGCTATAATCTTATTAACAGATAGTTAGTAACTGATTGTTCCGAAGTCGGAGGGACTATGTACAGCATTGAACAATTCGACCGCCCGTCCGTGGCTGCCGACGCCGTGGTGTTCGGCTTTGATACGGAAAAGGCGGAGCCGCTCCGCGGGCTGAAGCAGCGCAGATTAAAGCTGCTGCTCGTGCGGCGCGGAGAGGAACCGTTCTGCGGCCGCTGTTCGCTGCCGGGCGGATTTCTCCGGCGGGGAGAGACCCTTGAACAGGCTGCGCTGCGGGAGCTCTCCGAGGAGACCGGCGTCACCGACCCGAAGCTGATGCAGCTCGGCGTTTACAGCGAGACCGGACGCGACCCCCGCGGCTGGATCATCTCCTGCGCGTTTCTCGCGCTGACGAAAACGGTCACGCCGGAAACGGCGGCGCAGTCCGATGCGGCTGCGGCGTTCTGGGCGGAGGTGAGCTGCACCGCGGAAAACGGCAGCGAAATCCTGACGGTGACAGAGCCGGACGGCGCAGTCCTGCTGC
Organism: Ruminococcus sp. Phil11; assembly: GCA_001940925.1. GTDB lineage: Bacteria > Bacillota > Clostridia > Oscillospirales > Ruminococcaceae > Firm-04. The sequence continues at coordinate 163,261 of MSGZ01000021.1, read as the reverse complement.
ACTGCGAAAACGGCAGACCTGTCACAAATCTGCTTGCGTTTGACCACGCGCAGATCATCGTGGACGGCTTTCACAGGCTGCGCGGGGAGGTCATTTATCACGACCTGATCTTTGATCTGATGCCGGAGCTGTTCACGGTCTCCGATCTGCAGCAGCCCTATGAGCTCATCACAGGGACGCGTACCTCACCGCAGAATTTCCGCAAGAAAATGCTCCCGAAGCTCACCGAAACAGACTATTATAATGAAGCGGCTGCACACCGCACCGCAAAGCTTTACCGGAGAAAGGACGGAAAATCATGAGACACCCGATTGCAAAACGCATTGCCCGCAGGATCGGCACGAGGATCGTGCAGCGGGTCACCGAAGAAGCTGCCGAGCGCATCGCGAAGAAGGCGGCGGATACGATCATCCGACAGGGATCACGCGCTGTGATGCGCCGCGGCGCAGGCAGAGTGATCCGCAAGCTGATCTGACAACCGAAAGGAGAAGCACCATGAAAGCAATGATCGTCATTGACATGCAGAAGGATTTTCTGACGGGCGTGCTCGGCAATCCGGAAACGGCTGCCGTTGTGAAGCCGGTCGTGCAGAAGATCAGGGAATTCCGCAGGGAGAATCCGGACGGGCTCCTGATCGCCACGCTGGATACCCACACGGAGGACTATCTGAATACGCAGGAGGGCAAAAAGCTCCCCGTGCCGCACTGCATCCGCGGAACGGCAGGCTGGAAGCCGGATGCCGCCGTCAAAAAGGCACTCGGTGAGAATGTGATCTGGGTCGAGAAGGGCACGTTCGGCGCGGTCGATCTGCCGAAGATCATCGGCAAGCGCAGAAAGATCGAGGAGTTCCTGTTTGTCGGCGTCTGCACGGATATCTGCGTCATCAGCAATGCGATGATCGTCAAGGCGGCGTTCCCGGAGGTTCCGGTGAAGATCGCTGCGGACTGCTGCGCGGGTGTGACCCCGCAGAGCCACGAGAATGCACTCAATGCAATGAAGGTCTGCCAGATGGAGATTGTATAAGATTCCGGCCGTACTCATAAAATGTGAAATGCCCTCAGAGCGGATCTGAGGGCATTTGCTTTGTGCGGATTTCCGAAATGTGCGGCGTTCCGTCAGGGCAGCAGCTTCATGCTGGTCGCGTACCATGTGAAGCCGTTGTTGACCATGACCCAGCGGACGGAACCGCTGTACTCATTCGTGACCTGCTTGGTCAGCGTGGTATCGAACTGGATCTCGACCGTGCACAGCTTCTCGGAGTACATCTTGACATGCGTCACCTTGAAAATCTTGTCTGTACGGTTGGTATACGGGTTGTTCCAGTATACATCATTCAGCATCGACTGCATCAGCACGGAGGCATCCGAGCCGGGCAGCAGATAATTGTTCAGCTTCGCGATATTGTTGTAGCGGTCGGCGTCCTTGTTGGTGATATAGTCAAAATACGCCTTGGTCAGCTCCTCCGCACGCTGGATGAGCTGTTCGTCCGGCTCTGCGGTGTCGTGCTTCGTGAACAGATAGACCTGCTCGGCCTCGCCGGGCTCCGGGGTGCGCTCCGGTTCGAGCGTTTTGCCGTTCTCGTCCGTGACGGCGATCTCCGGCGGCGTATACAGCCCCGTCAGCTCAAATTTCACCGAAAGCGGCTGCTTCATATACTGCCGTTCGACATTCGTCAGGATCAGCTCGGAGTCTGTCTCGCGGAGCTCATCCTCCTCGACCGATTTGCCGTTGACGCGCAGCCGGGAGCCTCTCGGCATCGTCACGGAAAGCGAATAGACCGGTTCGCTGTCAACCTCAATCAGGGAGACAGGGTCTGCGATGCGCCACTCCGGGAAGCTGTATTTTGCCGTCCAGCCGGAACGCTCCGCAGTCAGCGCGGCAATGACCTTGTCATTCCGCATGATGTAATAGGACGGCTTGGAATCGGAAAAGTTCTCCGTTTTCTTATAGGTATACCCGCCGCTGCCTGTGGTGCCGTCATCGGCTTTGGTGCGCTTCAGCACAGCGGAGGCCGGCTCGTAGGGGGAGAGCTCCATTTTCTCGATCGCCTGTTCAAGCATATCGTTATAGAATCCGCTGCCCATGTTCGAGACATATTCCTCGATCTTGTACCGCGGACGGGATGCCTCGTATTCCTGCATATAGCCGTTTGCCTTTTTGACGACCGCCCGGATGATGATCCCGGCGATGATGACATACAGCACCAGAAACAGGATAAACATGATGCTGCTGCCGGAATCCGATGCGCCGCGGCGTGCACCGCGGTACTGCTGCGGACGGCGTGCGGCGGCTGCGCGTGTGCCGTAACCTGCCTGCTGCCGCTGCGGCGGCCGCTGATTTTCAGGGCGCGGACGGTATTGCTGCTGTCTGCCCTGCTGCGGACGGTTCTGCTGCGGACGCCGCTGTGCATTCGCGGGGTGCTGCTGCATCGGACGCCGCTGTACCGGACGCTGTGCGCGGTTCTGCGGTGCGCTGTGCTGATCTGCCGGACGGCGTGTCCGCTGCTGCGGCGCGGGATCCTTTGCATGTGCGCCGCCGGTGCTTCTCTGGCGGGGCGGCTGCTGTGCCGGCTTTCTCTCGGAGTGCTCCGCGAAATGCGCACCCTGAACATTCCGGCTGCTTCTGTGCTGCTGCGGGCGGGACTGTCCGTTTCTTCTTTTCTGTTCCATCGGCTGTCCCCCCTTATTCCTTTTCCGGTGCAACGAGCCAGCAGCTCGGAACGGCTCTGGAACCGTTCAGCGACGAGCTGATCGTGACCTGTTCCCCGTTATAGATCATGGCAGAGGATGCCCCGCCGTCCATGTTGCCGGCATTGACTGCGCCGTATTCCAGCATGAGCTGGGTAACATCGTCATAGGTCGCACCGAGGCTGCTGATCTGTCTGCCCTCGACCAGCAGGAGGAGCACGGTGCCGTCGTCGGTCTGCCCGATGACGGTGCGCGGGCTGTAGCCGCTCCATTTGCCGGAATTGTTGACCTTGACGCCGTCAGAGATCAGGATCGGCCCGAAGCTTGCTGCGTCGCGCAGATCAAGTTCCTTTGCCTGTTTGCCGGTCATATAGCCGCAGTGCAGCTTGTCTTTTTTGTCAAAGCCGACGACCTCGTAGGTCATCCAGTCGTAGCCGAATGCCCATTCGCCCTGCGAGATCACGAGACCGTTCGGGGTACCGCCGTTGCCGGTGCCGTTCGGATCGTCAAAGCCGCCCGCGTTGATTGCGGCGACCGCACCGTAGGACTTGGCAATCTCCTCGATCTTTTTGCCCGGTGCTTCTCCGCCGAGTGCGCCGGATACGCCGATAAATACGCGGGACGGGTCAGAGATGCGAAGCAGCTTGCCGCGGAAAAGCCCGCGGTTGATCTCGATCAGCTCGGTTGCGGGCTGTTCGCTGTCGTCCGCGCGTTCGGCTTCCGCCTGCAGCCTGACCTTCGCGATATCGGGCTTGCCGGAGAGACGCTTTTCCAGCATACTGGCGGATTTGACGTCTGCGCTTTCGCCCTTGCCGCGGAACATCGTATAAAGTGCGCGGATGCTGCCTTTTTCTTCCTTTAACTGTGCATACTGCTGTCCGGCAGTCGGGAATTGTTCTTCGGTGACGAGCTTTTCGAGTTTCCGCCGTGCGGAGCTGAAAAGCAGCAGTGAAATGATAACAAGGATGAGCACGCGGATGCCGAGCGTGACATAACGATTATTGCTTTGGCGTCTTGGTCTTGCCATGATTTTTTTACCATCCTTTTTGCGGCAGTGATTCACCCTATATTGTAATATAAAATCGGGAAAAAAGCAAGTGCTTTCGCAGAAATCGACATGTTTCTGATGCGGGCCGCTTTCCGCTCCGTCTTTTTTGTGAGAGATGACGAGGCGGCGCGGAGCCCGGGTCGGCAGGGCCGACAGCCGTTTCCCTCCGGAGACGGTTGGCGAAGCTCTCCCCGGCAGCGTAATACACGCCGCTAAACGCGGCTTCTGTCAGGTTACTGCTCCCAATGCTAAAGCCCGCCGCGGGGCGGCTTCTTAAAGTATACTTACTCCCAATAATGAAGCCCGTCGATAGTATATCGGTCAATTTCGTATCCGTGACTCTAGAATAACGAACAATAAAAAGTGAATAACAGCGGTGTTCCCTGCGGGCATATCAGACTCAATCACCGCAGGCGATACCGCCATTATTCACGATTCGTTCTTCACCATTCACTGCGGGGCAGCTGCTGCTCCCAAAGCTGTTGCTGCAGATTCTGATTCCCGAAGCAGTAATCAATACACTGCTCCGACGATTCTGATCTCTGCCCTTTTGTCAGAATATTCCAGTCTGATTCCGTATTTTTCGGCACTTAAGATGTCGGGCGCATACATAATGAACAATGCACTGCGGATGATCTCTTTTACGCTGTCCTGCTCCGGCAGAAGCAATTCGGGCATCGCAATGCATTTGATATTCACGCAGCGGCCCTCTTGAAAACCATGCACCTGAGCAAATACACGAATGACAGCGTCGCCGGCAAGAAGCAGATACTCTTCCGGTATGAAATCATAAGGACTTGTGATGTCGAATTCCGCACGGAGATATTCGCGTTCTGCTTTTTTCTGCTCCAGATCATCAACAAAAAAAGAAGCCGGAAAGAATGCAAAGGCGTGATCGACCGTGATCAGAATATCCTCATAAAGAGATTTCGTGTCAAAGGAAAGGGGGTTCCCAAGTGTGCTTTTCAGACCCCGTGTTTTCAGAGCACTTATTTCTTCTTCGTTTGCATTACGAAATCTTGTAAAATTCAGCATTTACACATCCTCCGTTCATATGCTCAAATATTAACAAGCGGAAGTCTCTATTTGTTAATATTATAACATGTTTTCATGGAAAAGTCAACCGAAAGGAGCGTGATGCACGCCTGCATTTCCGGCGTACTGTTCCCCCCCTGCTAATTCACCGCATTTTAACCGTCCATCCGCACATTTAATATGAAAACCGACAAAAATCTCCGAAACCCGAAAAAAGCCTTGATTCCTGCTGCATTTCGCTGTATAATATCTAGGTCTATTATTTGTAAACGGAGATGAAAAAATTGGATACAGTCCAACAGAAACCCACCGCGGATAAGCTGAAACCGAAGCTTTTTTCCGTCCTGAAAACCTACTCGAAGGCGCAGTTCGTCAAGGATCTCGTCGCGGGCGTCATCGTCGCGATCATTGCGCTGCCGCTCTCCATTGCGCTCGCACTGGCCTCCGGCGTGAACCCGGAGCAGGGTCTTTACACCGCGATCGTCGCCGGATTCCTCGTCTCATTCTTAGGCGGCAGCCGCGTGCAGATCGCCGGGCCGACCGCCGCCTTTGCAACGATCGTTGCCGGCATCGTCGCGACCGACGGCATGGACGGCCTCATCCTCTCGACGGTCATGGCAGGCATCCTGCTGATCATTATGGGTCTGTGCCGCTTCGGCAAGCTCCTGAAATTTATCCCGAACACGATCACCGCCGGCTTTACCTTCGGCATTGCGGCGACCATTGTTATCGGACAGATCAAGGATTTCCTCGGCCTGACCTTTCAGAACGCCCCGATCGAAACCGTTGACAAGATCGCGGAGATCTTCCGATGTCTCGGCAGCCTGAATGTGTCCGCGCTGCTGATCGGTCTGCTGTCGCTGGCCGTGCTGATCCTCTGGCCGAAAAAGCTGGAAAAGATCCCCGCCTCGCTGATCGCCGTGCTGCTCTGCTCCGCAGTCGTGAAGCTGACCGGCATGAATGTCAACACGATCGGTGACCTGTACACGATCTCCAGCGCACCGCCGAAATTCGTCCTGCCGCATGTGACCTTTGCGGGCATCCGCGCCATGCTGCCGAATGCCTTTACCATTGCGATCCTCGCGGCAATCGAATCGCTGCTGTCCTGCGTTGTCTCGGACGGCATGATCGGCTCGAAGCACCGCTCCAATATGGAGCTGATCGGACAGGGCGTCGCCAATATCGGCTCGGCACTGTTCGGCGGCATCCCGGCGACCGGCGCGATCGCCCGCACCGCCGCGAACGTCAAGAACGGCGGCAGAACGCCGATCTCCGGCATGGTGCATTCCGCGGTACTGCTCGGCATCCTTGTGCTGCTGATGCCCTACGCATCCATGATCCCGATGCCGACGATCGCCGCGATCCTGTTCATCGTTGCATATAACATGTGCGGCTGGAAAAATATCCGCACGATGATAAAGACGGCACCGAAAAGCGATATCGCCGTGCTGCTGACCGCGATCGTCCTGACCGTCGTGTTCGATCTGGTCGTCGCGATCGGTGCCGGACTGGTGCTCGCATCGCTGCTCTTTATCAAGCGCATGGCGGATGTGACCGAAGCGCGCACATGGACGGATGCCGACGACGAGGACACCGATCCCGACAACATCCAGCGCAAAAAGATTCCCGCACGCACCAGAGTGTACGAGATCAACGGCCCGATGTTCTTTGCGGCGTCGGAAAAGTACAAGTACATGCTGGACGACCGTGACTTCGATGTACTGGTCATCCGGATGCGCGATGTACCGGCTGTCGATGCCGCCGGCGTGGAGACGCTCTCCGAGATCGTGAAAAGCTGCCGGAAAAACAATGTGCAGGTCGTGTTCTCGCATGTCAACGAACAGCCGATGCACGCGATGGAAAAGGCCGGCCTGAAGGAAGCGGCCGGGGCAGAGAATTTCTGTCCGCACATTGACGTTGCACTGCTCCGCGCAGAGGAGATCGTAAAAAGCATTCCCGCAAAATAACACTTATTTATAGATACCGAACCTCATTTTTCAGAAACAGAAAGGCTCCGCACACGGCGGAGCCTTTCTGCAAAGCTGCATTACTGCATCTTGTAAGCGTCGATCATCTTCTTGACCATCTGGCCGCCGATCGAACCGGCCTGGCGGGAGGTCAGGTCACCGTTGTAGCCCTTGTTCAGGGTCACGCCGACCTCGCTTGCGGATTCCATCTTGAACCGTTCGAGGGCTTCCTTGCCCTTCTGTGTCATTTCACCCTTCATTGTGAATCTCTCCTTTTCTTGCGCGGATGCGCTTGGGGCAGCCGGATCGGATCGGCCGCCCTGTTGCAGACCGTCCCGTTTGTTTGCTGCCGTGCTAGTATTATAATCGTTTGCAGCGCAAAATATAAAAGGAATGTTCTGGAATGAAAATGAGCGGTATGCTGAAGCACCGAGATCAGTCATGATCCCGGTGCTTTTTCCTTTTCTAAGAGTCACACGGTGTGACTCTGAATGCTGCAAATAAATACCGAATGTTATTGTTTTTTTCAGACATCATATATTTCGGATACATAAATTTAAGCTTATCAATCGTATGGCTTTCAAAACGCCGGAGGAATCGGATAGATTAACAAGCCGTTACCCAGAGTACGGCAAATTGGTTCATAAGTATAGATTGAAACCCACATATGGGTACTATCACAAATGTTGTCACGGACATAGTAAAGGAATTTGATAATCCGTTGAAAAAAGATGCAATATTATTATACCAAGTTCATTCTACAGTATCTTTCTCTCCCGCAAGCAGCCGCAAAACCGGCCTGCAATCTTGGCGTTCAAAAAATATTGTTCATCTATTCAACATTCTGATGAAAACAGCACCCCTGCTCAATTACAGAAGTGCCGGATACATATCACTCAAACCGCCCGACCGCCCAATAATTATATTATAGCATATTATCATCATGTTGACAATCAGTTTATGCGAAATCCAAATGATCATTATCCGGAACGGGCGATTTCCGTTCTTCAAGCCGCCCGAAAAAGCATCGAAAACGAATTGAAAAATCGTCATGGAACGAGTATAATAGGCTCAACAGCACAGGAAACAAGCGAAATAAGAAATGCACCTCGATGAGACAAAAGATCGACAGCCGCACATTTTACCTCTCGCGCACAGCTGATTTGTACCTGCGGCAAGCGATCCTGATCACCCCGCAAAATCTAACAGAAAGGAGGGATCTGCATGTGTCTCGGTTGGGTTCCGGTCTACACCGTCGGCGTTGCTCACGCACGCCTGATGTATGAGCACTGGCGTTACGGCAGATGCTACACCCGTTGCATCAAGCAATCGACACTTTCTGCAGTCATCGAAGCAATCTGCACAGTTTCTCTGATCCTCGCAGGGATCATGCAGATCTTCACAGGCGATCTGACGATGGGCGGTCTGATTACATTTTATTTTCTGTTCTCCTCCTTTATCCAGCCCGTCAAAAATATGGTGCAGATGCAGCCTATGCTGGAGGGTGCATTCGCCTCACTGGATCGCATCGGTGAAATACTGAGTGAACAGTCCGAAAACATAGAGGAAGGTGACACGCTTCAGGATATTCACACACTCGAAATGCAGAATATTCATTTCAGCTACGGCGGTCAAACGCCTGCCCTGCAGGATATCAGCATGAAAATCACAGCCGGACAGAAAATCGGAATTGTGGGAGAATCCGGCAGCGGGAAAACGACTCTCGCCCGTATGCTGCTGCGCTTCATCGCTATGGCGGACGGAAACATCAACCTGAACGGCAAGCCGCTCAGTGCCATCCGGCTCAACAGTCTGCGCAGAAATATCGCCTATGTCTCACAAACACCATTCCTGTTCTCTGACAGCATTCGCAATAATCTGACGCTTTGCTCCGATGCAGATGCCGATCAAATCTCAACGGTCTGCCGCAAATTCAGTGCAGAACAGTTTATCGACCAGAAGACAGATGGTTATCAGACTGTTCTGCTTGAAAATGGTTCAGATCTCTCCGGCGGTCAGCGTCAGCGTCTCGCGATCGCACAGGCAGTTTTGCAGAAGCCTGATATATTGATTCTTGATGAGGCGACCAGCAATCTCGATTCGGAAACGGAAAATTCAATCAAAGAAGCCGTCTTTTCGCTGAAAGGGCTCACTTGTCTGATGATTGCACACCGCCTTTCGACTGTCAAAAACTGCGATCAGATCTATGTCATGGATCACGGCAGAATCGCAGAGCACGGAACACACGATGAGCTGCTGCAAAGCGGCGGTAAATATGCAGCACTCTGGGCACTCCAGCACTAAACCATATGACAGCGTCATCCGGTCATGGTGTTGCTGATGGATACATCAGTAGCACCATGGCTTTTTTATACAGTTATCTGAAACCTGAAGCTGTGTGGCTTTTCGCCCATTTCAAGCAATCCGCCTCACGGATTCAGGACTCTGTCAGAACAGGAAGTGCGCCTAAGACGAAGTATCCCGTAAAGTGTCGTCGAGTCTGTACAGTCATTGATAACCTCATACGAATAGCCGGCTATCTGCCCCAACACACCGGATGAGTAATCATGTCACTTGGTCGAAGTAATGCGCGGAGGCACAGCTTTCTTGTTGTTTTGAATATATCCTGATTCCGCAAAACTGAAACATCCGCCACTGTACAAAACAGCGTAAAAGTGGTAAAATAGAAGCACTCAATGATCCGTTTTTCAATAATCCGATGATGTATTACAGCATTTTCATCTTCAAACGAAAACGGGCTGTGAACGGATGTGAGAAAATCCGTTCTGTCCGGATGCTTGGTACAGATTTTTATCTGCTGCATCCACTGCAGATTGTGAAATTTTGATTTGCTGCTGTCTGTGCCCTCAAGAGCCAGCACTGCATTGCGCAGTGTTTCGAGCTGTTTGAAACGCGCGGCATCAAGATCATACCAATTGGTTTTTTCGTATGCTAACTCCAGATAAGCCTGATACAGCATTTCCGCCGCATCGCTGTCCTGCAGTCCGATCTCATTGGTAAAGTCATGGACTGCAAAGATATTATCCATTGCCTGTTCCGGTGACTCAGACAAAACCATTTTTTCGCGCAGACATTCAAAGCCTTCTTTTCCGTAAGCCGCTGCGCAGCGGCTGTCACTGCCGAACAGGATCTCCATATGCTGCTGTATCTCTGAAAAGCCGATGCTTTCATCCTCACAGAGCGTCTTGAAAAAGCGATGAACTGCCGGATCGCGGAGCGGCTTGTCTGCAAGTGCATGCATGGCAGCGGGTGCCTCATCCTGCCGCTCTGATTTCATCAGCTTCACAGCTTGTGATACGATCTCCTGTCTTCCGGTCTCATCCGCTTCTGCGTACAGCGCATCCAGAAGACTGGTCTTCACCTGCAAAAAATCGAATGCGGAAATAAAATATTCTAAATACTCGCTTCGTTTTTTGCTTCCGGACAGGATCTTGCAGAGCAGCCGCCGAAATGCGCTGAAGTGTCCGGCTTCTGCATATGTCTCCTCGGGTGTAATGCTTGACTGTAAAATACGGTTTTTTACGATATCTGCACACTCAGCCAAAATCGGTTAATATGCATTCTAAGCTGACGAAGAAGTGTGCCTACGTAATAGCTTTTACCGGCACCCGGTACACCAACGATTGAGATGATAATATTCTCCTTGGAATCGGGCAGTTTGCTGTGGCAGACCGGGCAGATACGGACATTCGTATCTCCTCCGCATTTATCACATTTTGCATAGCCGTTTTTCACAGCCGGTTTCGGGATGATATGCGGCTGGCGTGGTGCAGCAGACTTGTGATAAATAAAAAACTGTGAATCCAGTTCCAGATTTTCGCTCTTGCTGCATTGATACTGATTGCACCGCCATTGAACATAGCCTTCTGCAAACCTGTTGAAGCAATAAGGGCAAATAATATTCATACCGAGCAGACTCTCATGCACCTCGGGCATTTCGCTATGGCAGTTTTTGCAGATGCGGATGCTGTTCGCTTTTCCGCATTTTTCACAGACTGCTATGCCTTTTTGAAATGTTGGATTGGGGATAATCCGCGGCAGCTTGACTTGTGTAACAGATTTGTGGTGCTCGTAGAAAACAGGATCAGCCTCCAGTTGGCCGGCTGCCGTGCATTCGATCGAATTGCATCGCCATTCCGCATCACTTTCAGGATATGTCGCATTACAATACGAACAGGTTGCTTTTTTTGAAAGGATACTCATATACATTCTCCCTATGCGGTAAAAACATCACTTAAAGCTCCATTGTATGTCCTTCTTCGATCATAATCAGATAACGGTCATTCAAAGACGGATCCTTGAGAAATAGTTTGCCGCAGATTTTTACGCCCTTCCGTGCATTGGGCTTGTTTCTGATCGGTATTTCAAAAGACTTGCTCTTTCCCTGTTTGGCAATTTCCAGCAGCACTGTTCCATCTTCAGAGCCGGATGGTGGATATGATTCCCGGTAGACCAATAACATTTCCGGCAATTCTTCTGCTTCTGAGGAATGAATAATCAGTTTCCGCCCGGAAAACAATCCTTTGGCAAAATTGTAGCTGATCCGAAGCTTCTCTTCTTTTCCGATTTTTGTCCGGAATATACGGGTATGACCGTTGGCACCTCTGACAAAGCCGGCTGCATACAATACACCTTTATTCTGATACGGGATTTTGATATGCTCCGCTTTATATGTCAGCGCATTGATCTGGATCTTGTTTCCGGCCATTTTTTCAGTTCCAGAAACATATTCACGCCGTCACTGCGCTGATTGATAACTTCAATGGTCTCGAGGTTTTCGTAATATTCTTCCGTACCGATCACAGCTGTATCGCCGCGAACGGCAACAGCATAAACATAGCCCTTTTCATTTTTTTCAGGCTTGAACGAATAGGAACCGTCTTCTTCTTTTTTGACACCGATCTGCTGCAGCCGCAATTCACTGATCAGTTTCGGGACGGTCGTAATACGATCATTCGGCAGGGCTGTCGGCTGATCGCAGCGATAGAATACGATCTTTTCATCCGGCTCAGGTTCACGGTTAAGCTTCATAAGCACAGTTCCGCTGTCATCCTGTTCAAGAAAAAAAGAAATCGGTTCGCTGATTTTGATCGGAGACGCCGTAACCGGGAATGCCCGTGAAACTCTCTTTTCATTTTTGATTTGGGCCGTAAGAAATACATTGTAAAAATACCGCCGTCCGAGATGGAGACCACTGTCTTCAAAGCTATTTTTAGTGACACTTCTTATTGGCATACCGGCACCGTACTGACGCACGCTTTCCGATTCAACGCGGAAAACTTCTACCTTCAGATCGCCGATATTCGTGTTCCATGAGACCTGCAGGGATGACTCGGCCGGCAGAATATGCATATCTGAAATATTCGGAAACAAAAGAACAGGCTTTTCTGAACAAGTGATCTGCGAATGATTCGCACCGCGAACCGCGTAGACGGCATAATAATACGGGATCCCACGGTTCAGTGAGCGGTCACAGTATGCGCACTCTGGAATTTATGTGCTTTCAGACATTCATTCAGTCTTGTTATGAACGCACCGGCTTCTTCTCGTCTTTTTTTCAGTTCCTGTGTAATTTCATCCAGCAGCGGATAATTATTCCATATTGCCTGGACTTCAGCAATCCGGCTTTCGGCAAAAGAAAAATTCAGTGTGCTGATAAATACACGTGCTTCCTCGCACTTCTTGGCCAAACGCGGATAATGGTCTGTATGAAATCCGCAGGTGCATACACGAACCTCTGCGTAATTGACCTCCCTGCCGCATTTGGGACAGTTTAACAAAAAGGACTTGCGGCAGACCGGGCAGCTTTGCGGAATCTTTCCGTTATCCTTCTGAAAAAGCTGATTGCAGAACGGACACATTCCCTGCTGCGCAATTTTCTTTGGCAGCTGAATATCATTCTCATCACAGAATGCTGCCAATATGCTCTGTGCATCATCTCTGTTTGAGATAACCTCTGTCATCTGCTTGATATAATCTTTGCCGCCGATCGTGATCATGTCGTTTTCAATCTCCTGAAAATAATTATGCTGCTTTCGGCCGAGTTCCTTTTTTTCTTCCCTGATGTCGGGGATATCATAATCACGGAAGACCCTGTCAAAGCGTTTGTCCGCACGGAAAAACAGCCAGTATACCGCAGCTTCCACATTCTCCGGCGTAAACCGGATCCGCTGTCCGCCCTGCGGGACATATCCCATAGACGAACAGGAAAAATAGTGCACAGTTGAGAAATTCTGATCTATGACCATGACGGCATTTCCTTTGCCGTTGATACACATGAACGCACGGCAAAGATAATCCATTGCATCATATCTGCTCTTGAACTGGTCAGAATGCAGCTGCATCAAACGCTCCGAAGCCGGAATGCCGATTTTGTTCCGAAGGGAAAGGGTATCTACCTTATTGATACAAACGGCGACCGGGAGCGCAAATTTTCTGCCTTTGCGCGGAACATCCGGAACCTTTTACAGTGCCGCGATCAGACGCGAAGTCAGCGCATCAATATCCATTTTGGCAATGCGCATATCGTCATGTTCACGTTCTCCGGCCACCGGATTCAGAGAATACGGATCCAAAAGTGCAATTGTAATGGAATCAAGCAGTACTCATCGCCCATGCTTCTCATTTGCCATGACGCTTACCCCTTTGCGATTGCCAATCAATATAGTAGTTATATTATGTTACATTTCAGACGCGAAAGTCAATAGGTTTTTATTCAAAAGAAACGAATTTCGGCTGTTTCAGTCCGCCTGACAACCTTCAAAGCTGTTCAGACACTTCAAACGGGTTCACAATTACTCGCGCACTCGGCCAGATGCTTCGTTTGATCGCCGCCGTTCCGTTCTTATCGCCCTTTCCTGCAAAAAAATAAAAGGAATCTTCCGGAATGGGAATGCGCCGCTCCCGCCGATGACCCGAACCGTCAAATGTGATATATTGCAGGCACTTTTGTTTGAATAAATCTTCATCGAATGACCGCTGATTTGATCAGGCAGGCAAATCTAACCGTATTGACAAATTTGCATGTATATGCTATAATATAATAGTTAGCATATGCTAACGCGAATAGATCAGCAGACTCCTTTCGGCAAGGCAAGAGGAAGTGCGAGCCTTTTGCCTTGCGGGTCTGCGCACGGGTATTACATGAGCATTCATGGATATCATAAATCATGCCGGATTCCGGCAGAAAAGGAGCATTGTTATGGAATACTTGACGATTGAAAAAGTGATCGGCAGAGAGATTCTCGATTCCCGCGGCAATCCGACAGTTGAAGCTGAGGTTTACCTCATGGACGGCACCGTCGGCAGAGGCACGGCACCCAGCGGCGCATCGACCGGTGAATTCGAGGCACTGGAGCTGCGCGACGGCGACAAGTCCCGCTACCTCGGCAAGGGCGTGCAGAAGGCTGTCGAAAACATCAATACGGTGATCAATGAAGTGCTGACCGGCATGGATGCCTCTGACATCTACGCGATCGACAGGGCAATGATCGCGGCGGACGGCACAAAGGATAAGTCGAAGCTCGGCGCAAATGCCATTCTCGCAGTTTCGATCGCATCCGCAAGAGCTGCGGCGACGGCACTCGGTCTGCCGCTTTACAGATTCCTCGGCGGCATTCAGGGCACCAAACTGCCGGTTCCGATGATGAACATTCTTAACGGCGGCGCACACGCAGACAGTGCTGTCGATACGCAGGAATTCATGATCATGCCGGTCGGTGCACCGTCCTTCAGGGAAGCACTCCGCTGGTGTGCAGAGGTGTTCCATACGCTGAAAAAGCTCATCAAGGACATGGGCGATGTGACGGCCGTCGGCGATGAGGGCGGCTTTGCACCGAACAAGCTTGACAGCGATGAAGCAGCGATCGAGAAGATCCTCGAAGCGGTCAAGGCAGCGGGCTTTGAGCCGGGCAGGGACTTTATGATCGCAATGGATGCGGCATCCTCTGAGTGGAAATCCGAAAAGGGCAAGGGCTTCTACAAGCAGCCGAAATCCGGCAAGGAGTTCACCTCCGACGAGCTGATCGCACACTGGGAATCCCTTGTTGACAAATATCCGATCATCTCCATTGAGGACGGTCTGGACGAGGAGGACTGGGAAGGCTGGCAGAGAATGACCGAGAAGATCGGCAAAAAGGTACAGCTGGTCGGCGATGACCTGTTCGTGACGAATACGGAGCGTCTGTCCAAGGGCATTTCGCTCGGCGCGGGCAATTCCATTCTGATCAAGCTGAACCAGATCGGTTCTGTCTCCGAGACGCTGGAAGCGATCAAAATGGCACATGCTGCCGGATATACGGCAATCTCCTCGCACCGCTCCGGCGAAACGGCTGATACGACGATCGCAGACCTTGCGGTCGCGCTGAACACCTGCCAGATCAAGACCGGCGCACCGAGCCGGTCCGAGCGCGTTGCAAAGTACAATCAGCTTCTTCGCATTGAGGAGGAGCTCGGCGAAAGTGCCTGCTATCCGGGCATGAGCGCATTCCACATCAAAAAGTAACGATCAGAGCGCGCGGCAGAGTCGCCGAAGCCGGTACCCGCAGCACCCCTGCAGCAGAACGGCATTTTCACACAGATGACAAGGCTCCAGACCGAAAGCACAGAATGGGCTCTGGACTGATATCTCTTTCCGTATTTCAGAAAGCAGCACCTTGATCTCAGGTGCTGCTTTTCGTTTGCCGGAAAATGCTGTATATTTGACTTTGCAGGCATTCCCGTGCTATAATGATTCTGCCCCGGCGTATACCGCCGCTGTATCGCAAATAAAAAAATCCGATTCCCGTTACCTTTGCCCTTCATTTGCCGTCGGATAAAGTGAGAAGGGCAGTCATCCCGTGAGAAAGGAGGGATCCCGCATGACGGAACAAGAGCTTCTGCAGATGTTTCTGCTGCGTGATGAGCGCGCGTTAAGTGCCGCGGAGGCGCAGTACGGCAAGCTCTGCAGCACCATGGCATACCGGATCCTGGGCGATCGACAGGATGCGGAGGAATGCACAAACGATGTCCTGATGAAGCTCTGGAATGCGATCCCGCCTGCGGAACCGCGCTCCCTGACGGCGTTCGTTTCGCGCATCACGCGGAATCTTGCACTGGACAGGCTTTCTGCGATCCGCACGGCAAAGCGCGGCGGCGGAGAGTTTGCAGCGGCACTCGATGAACTGTCACCCTATCTCACATCAGACGAAGATCTGGAATCGCATCTGGACAAAATTGCACTGCAGGAAGCTGTGGAACGGTTCCTGCGCTCGCTGCCGAAGGAGCACAGAAATGTCTTTCTGTCGCGGTATTATTCGATGCAGCCGATCGCGGAGATCGCCGCGGCGCACGGCTCGACGGTCGGGCGCGTGAAAATGATCCTCAAGCGAACAAAGGAAAAGATGCGTACATTTCTGAAGGAGGAGGGTTTCTTATGAAAGAGCAGGATCTCATTCAGGCACTGGGCAGTCTGCCGCAGGACCTGCTGGATGAACTGGACGAATGGCAGAAAAGCGGTGCTCCGCTGACCGGTGCGGAACCGGAAACCGATGCTCCTGCGCGGACGGTGAAACCCGTGATCACGCAAAGGAGGAATCAGACGATGAAGCAAAAGACAGAAAAATCACCGGCGCGCCTGCGGGCATGGACAGCCGGGATCGCTGCGGCGGTCGTGCTGTGTACGGCAGTCGCGGTGCCGGT
Organism: Ruminococcus sp. Phil11; assembly: GCA_001940925.1. GTDB lineage: Bacteria > Bacillota > Clostridia > Oscillospirales > Ruminococcaceae > Firm-04. The sequence continues at coordinate 146,825 of MSGZ01000021.1, read as the reverse complement.
CGGCAGAGAAGCCGTCCGCCGTGCACAGCAGAATGATGCGGGATTCGCAGAAAGCGAGCCTGACGAACCGGTCACAGAGGTATCTGCGAATACATGGATCGTGCCGGACGGCTGCACATTTTTCCACTGGGAAGATAAAAGTGACCTCGCCGGTTATTATGACTGTCTTCCGGCAGATACGAAACTGTATGCATTTCTCGACGAATTAGGGGAAGAACAGCCGCCATTGGAAACGGGGCGTTTAAAGCCCGGAAATATTCGTCACTTCGTCTATGGAGAAGACGACGAAGTATATGACATCTATTTCATCGGGCTTCCGATGCAGGAGGTTCCAGACAATCTGGAGGATCTCGCTTTGATCACCGGAACACTGACGCAGTCCGGCAAGCTGCATCTGCAAATCGGTGCATTGACGGATGCGGAGCAGGCTGTACGGTACTTTGAAACAGAGAAACGACAGTATGCACAGCCGAATACGGCATTTGTCTTTGCGGTTCCGGAGGGCGCGCTGCCGGAAATCACGGAGGTCAGCACTTCGTATGACGAAATTCCGCTGGAACCCTTCCTGACGGATGCGCCGGAAGCTGAATCGGAACGGCTTGAATGGTTTGTTCATCTGGTTGAACAGAACAGCTGGCTCATCACTGCGAACGGCGAACCCGGCATCCGGCTCATTGCGGATGAACCGGCGGAAGAAACGCTCACCGCAGACGCTGACCCGCAGCCGGACACAGTGCCGGAAAACCTAGTTCCGCTGCTCGAAGAACTGATTAGTTTCGGCGGCGACGATACAGAAAGTCCCACCGTACCGGATAAAGGCACAGCGAAGGTGCTGCGCAGTATGAATGATCTGCAGCCGCTGATTGACGAAACAGACCGCGGTTATATGGAAATGGAAGCAGCGGAATGGTACAGTCAGTTCGGCATAAACGAGGAACTGTTTGAAACAAATGATGTGCTCTATTTTGCGTTCAAGGATTTGCAGCTTCCGGAAAACTATTATAATTTCGAGTGCACCGGCGGCAGCATCACAGCAGCCGACAGTCTGACACTGAACTTTTCCGCATTCATTCTGGATGATCCGCCGGTTGATTTTATCAGACATTTCAATACTTGCAGCAACTACTATTATTTCTATACGATTCCGAAGGATTCGCTGTCGGAAATCGGAAACACGCAGGTGAAATTTGCTGAAACGCATTACGCCGAGGAACTGCCGGACAATGTGCTGACAGCGTGGAATGACAGCATGGTCAATCCTGATGCTTCGGAACACAGCGGACTACACAGCCTAAAGGAATATCTGGATTCCACGCAGGAATATCCGGCATGGGTCAATTCGATTCCGGAGCAGCCCTGTATTACATGGGAATCTGCGGAATAAGGCAGCAGTCCCGCAGCTGACAATCATAAAGGAAAACATAAAGACAGCCGACTGAAAAAGCCGGCTGTCTTTTTTATCGAAAGCCCATTGCAATTTCATCCGTTCCGTGCTATAATAGCAGCAGAGACCGAACCCGCATGATACCGGACGAACTGAGGTGAAATTATGGGCAGAGCATCCGTGAAGCAGAACAAAACGCCGTATCAGCTTGCGCGTGAGGAGCTGGGACTGACCCGTGAAAAGGCCGGTGAGCTGCTGAAGGTCATCACGCCGGACAGGCTGGAAAAGATCGAGAATGAGAAAACCGTGCCATATCCGGAGGAAATCCTTGCCATGGCAGAGGCTTACAACAAGCCTGACCTCTGCAATTATTTCTGTGCGCGGGTCTGCCGGATCGGGCAGGTCTATGTCCCGGAGGTACAGATTCGTGATCTCTCGCGGATCATTCTGGAAATGATCGCGTCGCTGAACCGTGTCAGCACGAAAAAAGACCGCCTGATCGAGATTGCGGCAGACGGCGGCATCTCCAATGACGAGCTTGACGATTTCATCGAGATCCAGGATGAGCTGGAAAAAATGTCGGTGACGATCGAGGCACTGCAGCTCTGGGCAGAAAAAATGATCGCATCCGGTGCGATCGACACAGAAGCCTACAAAGCAAAAAAAGCAGCGCGGGGATAAAAACATCAGCAATGCATTCCAAACAATAACGCCGCCGGTCAGGCAGGACCGGCGGCGTTTGTGTGTATTCAGGTTTCTGTCTGTGCGCTGTTCGATTTGATAAATGCGGTCAGCTCCGCAGCACATGCTTCCAGTTCCAGATTCTGAAACCGCCGCACGATTCCCGCACGCGCAAGCTTCTCCTCTGAAAAATCCTCCGTATCGGTCAGGAACCGGCGGCAGAGCTCCGCGTAATTCGGCTTCTCCTGTGCCCGCTCGCGATCCAGCGCGCGCTGCAGCCGGAGCCCGTCCTCGACCTCGATATACAGCGGGATCACGGTATCCGTGCCGAGATACCCGCGGAGCTGTTCAAAGGATTCCGGCGTTCCGATACCCAGACAGTCCCCCTGCGCCAGCGGAACAGAACCCTTTGCTGTGCAGTATGTCCAGTCCCCCGCGACCGTGTGATACGTGCGCTCCTCGATCAGCTCGCCGGATGCGCGCATCGCCGCAAGCTCCGTCTGCCCGATGAAATGATAGTCCCTGCCGTCCTGCTCATGTGCACGCTGCGGCCTTGTGGTATACAGCACAACCGGCAGAAGCGGCAGCCGCTCCGACAGGATATGATACAGCGAATCCTTGCCGGACGCGCTCTTTCCCATGAGATAAAACAGATGATGCACCTTTGCACTCCCCTTTCCATGTCTGTAACGATCGTTTCTATTATAAAGCATCCGGCGCAGAATGTCAATACATGAAGGCTCCCTATCCGCCCGTGCGGATAAGGAGCCTTCGCCCTCTCCCCCTAAGTGAAGTTCTCTCCCTCAGGTTATTTCCTCTCCTCAGATGCTTTCTTTTCTTCTGCTGTCCGATGCCGTGTGCGGAGCTCGATCGCGAGCTTATCCGCAAGGCCGGGCTGCTTTTTCAGACGCTCCGTCAGACGGATCGACAGCAGCCGCTCCCTGACATGCATCATATTTCACATCTCCTCTTCGTTGTCTCCCGAAAATGTTACGTCGTAGTATTCCGTCACGCCGGATGCGGACAGGATTCCGCCAAGCACTTCCTTCGCCTGCTCCCTCGCATCGTGCAGCAGCGCGCCTTTGGCGATCGTCTGGCTTTCCTGTTCCTTCATCACGGCACTGATCTTGTCCGTGAACTCCGCCGAGCTGATGTCTCCCGTAATAAAACTGAACAGCCCGTTTTCCTCACGGAATTTGATGTTTTCGAGGTCTACCGTCTGCGGCATGATGACCGCGTCCGGCACCGTGATGCAGATCGTGTTCGCATCCTTGTCCAGCGTATATGTGACCTCCGAAAGCTCAATGCCGGCAGAGATCATTCCGGTATACGTGAAGGTCAGCTTCCGCTCCGCAACGCCCCACCATTCCTTTGTGCCCTTGGAAATGGTCACATCCCTTGAATAATCTTCTTCAGCCGTCACGAGTTTGCTTGCGTTCCGCATCACATCAAAGATCTGCACGGACTTCACGCGCGCTTCGGCCTCCGCTTCCATATCATGCTTGGTGATGTAGCTTTGCAGATTGGCGTTTTCCGCTTCCAGTGCTTTGGTCTGCGCCGAAAGATGATAGATGTACGCCCCGGAGCCGCCGACCGTACCGATGCCGAGCACCGCTGCAAGGATCATGGCGGTTGTTTTCATTGGCATTTCCTCCTTTTGACTTCAGATTTTTTGAGTACGATCCCGGTGAAAAGATCGGAGAGCAGTTTTTGATAGTCTGTCTCTCATGTCTGTATTATACCAGATACCGCCAAAAGAATAAATAGCAAGATCAGCGGATTACGGTCGGTTATTTTGCTCTTTCCGGCAAATTAGCGCGGCGCGCCCAGCCAAATCTTACGGCAGGATAATCACTCAAGATAGGATAATCAAAAATAAAGCGAAATTATATTCCGATTGGTGTTAGAAACAATGATAGTACTGCATTGGATTGTTGTCAATAAAAACGCCATAGTACCTCTGACCTTACATCAGAAATACTATGGCTTAATTCTTCTATTGATGTACCAATTAAATCTTGAAGAATAGATGCGCAGGATTTTTGTCGTGAGACAAGGCAGAAAGCCGCCGCCTTGCTGACGCAAGGCAAGGATTTCTAACGCAGTATCACGGCAAAAAGACAAGCAGATATCTTCAAGAGATAGTTGGGACATCAATATATCAGCGCAGTACCTAACAGCCGGCATCCTTTTTTCATCTCATAACAGGAGCACGCTTTTTGATCTGCCGGAAGCACCGCTCAGATTCCCAGCGATTCCAGCCACGGTTTCAGGCTTGCGGCAGAGGGTCTGCCGTTGAGCATCCTGCCCTCGGTGATCTCCGCGCCCGGTGCGCTCGGACGCAGATGCTCGGCAGCCTTGCCGAACTTGCTTCCGCCCGATGTCGCAAACAGAATGATCCGTTTGCCGGTAAAATCATAGCTTTCCAGAAAGCTGTTGATGATCGTCGGCGCGATGTACCACCAGACCGGGAATCCGAGAAAGATCGTGTCATGTGACGCGATATCCGCATCGGTATCTGCCAGTGCAGGGCGGGAGCTGCTGTCATTCATCTCCACGCTGCTGCGGGACTGTTTGTCACGCCAGTCCAGATCTGCTTCCGTATACGGTACCGCAGGCTTGATCTCGTAAAGATCGGCGTCTGCTGCCTCTGCCAGCGTTTTCGCGGCATAGCCGGTGATGCCGCTTGCAGAAAAATAAGCGACCAGAATTTTGCTCATGCTGTTTCCTCCTTGCATTCTGTTTCTTTCATTCACTGCGGTTTTTCTGTATTCCGCAGTCTCAGTATACCACAGTTTTTCCGCCGCATCAATACAAATCCGCCGATTTTCGCGGATTTCAGCGGTTCGCACAAATCCTGCGCGCGGTTTTCGGCAATATTGCCGGACGCTCACAGGAACTCGACTTCTCCCGTTTCCAGCCGGTAAAGCGCACCGACGACCCGCAGGCCGTATTCCGCCTCATCCTGCCGGATCTCAAGGCTCTTTTCGATCTCCGCGCAGCTGCTTTTCACATTCAGGCAGCAGGCGCGCACCTCGTCCTGCTCGTCGCCGATCGCCGCGGCAATCTCGTCGGTGATGTATTTGATGTAGCCGTCCGGCGCGTGGTTCATCGCCGCATCGACCGCACCGCAGTGCGTATGCCCGAGCACAACGATCAGTCCCGTACCGAGATGCGAAGCGGCATATTCAATGCTGCCGAGCTGATGCGGGTCGATCACATTGCCCGCGACGCGGATCACGAACAGATCGCCGATGCCCGCGGAAAAGATCAGCTCCGGAATGACGCGGGAATCCGAGCAGGTGACAATGATCGCGTAGGGCTGCTGACCGCTCCGGTCTGCTTTCAGCAGCGTTTCCGGCGAGACATCGCAGGTCAGCTCCCGCGCCGCGAGATACTTCCGGTTGCCCGCGATGAGCCGCTCCATGGCCTCCGCCGCGGTGATCCTGTATGCTTCCATATCTGATTCCTCCTCTGCAGCCGGGATATCAATCAAAAATCTCCGGCTTTTCTGCTTTTGCTTCCGCCACACCTGCCCAGATATTGTCAAATTCCTGCGTGACAGTCCGGTCATTCTGCGAATCATAATACGTCCCTGCGACGCGGTCACGGTTATAATAGACGGCACTGTACAGACCAAACAGGGCACCTGAAACGCCGCCGTTTGCGCGATATTTCTGCCGGCCGGATTCATCCCGATAAACTATGAGACCGCCGCCGCGGTATGTGAAGGAACAACGGAAGCCGTCATTGCTGATATAGATCGTCTGGAAGTTTCCGTACTGTGCGATCTCGTTTGTCGTGTCATCCGGCAGCGGCTCCCATTCTGCCGCATTTAAGATATCCGAGAGCAGCTGCACGGCCGTATCCGTGCACACATAAACGGAACTCATCAGGCCGACGTCCATAAAGCAGACATCTGCATGACTGAAATCCCCGCAGGGTGCCGTGCCGGAAGGCTCCGGATACCATCCCTCACTCGCCCAGATCTCATCCTCCAGATAGATATCCATGCCGCGGTAGGTCAGCGCGCAGCCGTCACTGTCTGCAAACGCGTCCCGCAGAGCCTGCACGGTCTGGCTGCCGACGAGATATTCTCCGACCCGTTCCTTGTCCCTGAAATAGATCGAGTTTTCGCTGTTCGCATACAGCGAGAAGCTTTCTTCGCCGTTCCGGACATAGAGCGTCCCCGGACAATTCATGCTGCCGGACAGACCGACAGGTCTCCATTCGGCCGTCCGCAGTACCTCTGCGAGCGTCTGCTGTGCCTCCGCGGACGGCGTAAAGACCAGCGGATAGATCCGGCGGTTCGTGATCAGAAGCTCCGCGTCCGCAATGTCACCGAACGGCATTTTATAGGTCTCCGCCGGAGCGGTCGTTGTCGTCTCCGCGGCGGTTGATGCGGTCGTTTTTGCTGTTGTGACAGGCATCGCTGTTGTTTCGGCGGCTGTTGTTGTCTGTGCCGCTGTTTCGGCAGGGCGCGGCGTATCCGTCTGCGGCTGTTCGATACAGCCGGTCAGCAGCAGTGCCGCAAGCATCCCGAAAACGGTCAGGATGCAGACGGTTCTGCACTGCCGTTCATACCGGTTCTGTTGGCTTGACGTTCTCACTGGAAAACCTCCGTTTTTTATTGCTGTTATGACTATTATAGCACGCCGCGGCGCAAATTGCAAGCGCAGAAAAAAAGCAACCGGAAAACCGGAATGCTGTCTGATACGGACCCGCCCGTGCAGTTTCTGATCTGCAGGAGCGGGGGCAGGTCTTTTGCTTTCCGATCAATCATTGAACGTCAACGCTTCCGTTTTTTCTTTTTGATTTGATTATGTTTTGTGCCGGAATTATCAGTGATCGCCAATGCCGGACACTTCTGCCGGAAGATACGCGGCAGCGATTCATTTCACACGATGCCCTGCCTGTCATTCGGCTCTATAAAACAGAGATGATGCAGTGCTTTCAGCGGAAGAAACAAGGGAGCTCCGGCATAACGATCCGTGCGGATGTCTTTGCATTTACAGCAAAATCGGATTTGATATATTCTATACTCCGATCGAAATAAATTAGCATATATACTTGTTCCGGAAACGGCCGCGCACACCGAAACGCGCGCACAAATCGTAATATATTTTATCGTAAAAACTGCGTTTTTCAGCATTTTTCTTTTACAAAAGTGCAGAAAACGAACGAGATCGGATACTATATACAAAATCATGCTGTGTCAAAAGTTCTGTGTCGTGCATTTACACAAAGATTTGCGGGATACTTTGCGAATTGCTGTCAGATTCTTGACATCGGAATCTATATTTGCTATAATAATCAGGACTTACCCTTTACCGGATAATGACAGACACACGACAGACATATCCTCACATTCGGATGTGACTGATAACGGTGGGCTGTTTAGTGAAAGGGCATTGATTTTATGTTTCAGAAGGAGGCTCAGGTTTTTACGTAACAACTCTACTCTTTACTAAACTTACTCATAAATCTTACTAATCGAAGGAGAAAAAAATCATGCAAAAAAGAAGAGCACATCTCGGACCTGTTGCGGCCCTCGTTATCGGACTTGTCGCAACTGTTGTTGTCGGCGCGATCGGTGTCGCGGTATCCATCCGCGTTTCCTATAACCAGAGTGCCGTTGAAGTGGACTGCGCGTTCAACAACAACAATTCCAGCAAGGAGATCACGGTCAATGCTGACAAGGGTGATCTGTACTATGCACTGGAGAGCTGCGTCAACAAGAACGACACCAGCTTCAAGGTCTCCTGGAAGGACAGCAAGAACGGTTCCTACACCTGCGCCTTCAACGGTTATCTGGACTATCAGGAAATGGTCGGCTACAACTATGCCTGCTACGCAAGCGGCTGGAGCAAGAGATATTTCAAGGTTCAGCAGACCAACCATCTCAGCAGCAGCACGACCCACGCTTCCTTCTATGCAGAGGTTCGCTGATTAACAAGCGGTTTTACGAGTGAAAGGGGTACACAATACCCCTTCACTCGTATTGTCTTAGTTAGAATGCAAGTGACGGCATAGGAGAGAAAAATGGATTTTTGTTTCAACAGCATTTATGTGAAAAGAAAAATGCTGCTTCCGGGCGGACATTTTTCTTTGCCGGACAAGGGACTCTATGTCATTCAGGGCAGGAACGGCACCGGAAAATCGCTGCTGCTGAATGCGCTGTTTCAGCAGCAGACCGCAGCCGGAACGCGCTGTGTCTTTATCGACCAGTCCAATAACCGCCTGCTGCCCGGGAGCTCCGTGATCGAAAACATTGCGTTTTCCTGTGAGGAAAAGCAGCAGCAGGCTGCCGAAAACAAACTGGAAGAACAGGGATTCCGCTATCTGACGGCGCATACGGTCCGGGAAATGAGCGGCGGCGAAAAACGGATGACATGCATTCTGCGCGGCCTGCAGGCAGAGAACGTACAGATCTTTTTCATTGATGAGCCGACGAATGATCTTGATATCCGCGTCGTTTCATCGTTTCTGGAAATGCTCGCCGAACGCGCAAAGAATGCGCTGATCCTGGCAATTTCCCATGATGACCGGATCTCCGGAATGGCGGACGGCATCTTCCGTATTGCAGACGAAAAGCTTTCCAGTGAAGATGTGCCGATCGTATCGGATCCCGGCACGCATTATGATTTTGAAGAAACGCAGCAGAGCCGTTCTGACCGCGGAGATTGCCGTGCACTTCTTGCAAAGCAGTTTTCCGTCAAACTGATCAGCGTGTTTCTGTGCATCCTCTTTGCGATCGTCACTGTTTATTCGGGGCATTCGATCGTCAGATCCGCCAATCATTCTCTGCCGCCGATGCGCGGGGATCAGATCGACATTTTTATTCCCGTTTCCGAATACGGTGCGGAGATCAAAAAGGCTTCGCTTCCGATCGCGTATGTGCCGTTTCTGAACGGCGAGACCAAAATCGCTGAATTTACCGAAGCACTCAAAGCGGATAAAAGCGATTCCAGAAATGTAAATTTCACGCTGGATCTGCCGGACAGTGAAATGTATACCGTATATAACCTTGAATATTATGATGTATTTTCGCACAGGAGCTTTTTTACAGCAGAAAAATATTTTGAGCTGACCGGCGAAACAGCACTGAATACAAACGGATTATTTGATTTTTCTTTTTCGATCCACAACAGTGAGGATCCCGCACTGGCTGTCCGGAAAAATGAGCTTGATGCGGCATCGGAGTACTATCAGACCAATTCCGCAAGCAACGGAAAGCCGTATGAGCCGGTGTTCTGCACGGTTGTGCTGCATGAGGGCTACACGCTCTCCGATTTTCTGCAAAGCGATGAGCTTCGTCCGATGCTGGACGGAAATTTCTATATCCGCAGCAATGATACGATCACGATGCTGAATGATGCGGAACTGTTCCAGGCGCAGAAAGGGACGCTGCTTTCCATGCTGATCTGCTCGCTGCTGGTGCTGCTCATGGAAATGATCTTTTCCGAGATCTATATGTATCTCGGCCGGATCAATATCCGCGTGTTCCGCAACATGGCGTATGAACCTGCCGCGATCTCGAAAAGCATTTTCCGTGCGTCCAAAGACAGGCTCATCCGCACGGTATCTGTACTGTGCATGGCTGCGGTCTGTCTGGGTGCAGCGGGGTATTACACTGTGCAGGGGCTCCGGATCAGTTTTCTGTACTGGGGCTATTACTTATACTATATCCTGATCGTTCTGCTGACCGGAGCCGTCGTCAAAACGATCTGCCGCAAGAAAACGCTGCGATACACTGATTGGAGATTCCGATGATTATTCACAATATCAATCTCAGCAACCGATTCATCGACTATAAAAATGCGGAAATCGACCTGAACGCGCCCGGATTCTATTTGATCCTCGGGCCGAACGGTGCCGGAAAGACCACGCTTCTCGAAAACATCGTGTTTGAGGATATGGACGCTGTTTTCCCCGACGGGGAAATGACGCGGTGTTATCATTCCGCGCGTTACAGGCTGTTCTCTTATGTGCAGCAGAATGTCGAGGACTGCGACATGTCCGTTGAGGACTACATTCTGAAGGACAATCCGGGTGCGGATCTGGAGCAGGCCAAAAAGCTGCTGGACGAACTGAAATTCGACGGGAACAATTACAGCGAAAACGTACAGACATTAAGCGGCGGCGAACGGCTGAAGGCTGCATTTGTCTCCGCGCTGATCAAGGAAACGCCGTATTTGTTCCTTGACGAACCGACCAATTATCTTGATGATTCGTCTGTGGAATGTATGATCCGGATGCTGCGTGCGCGCGCTGCGGATACGGTCATCGTGATCGTTTCACATGATGAACGCATCATGCATCTGAATGCCGTCCGTTATACCCTGGACGGCAAAACGATCACCCGTGAAACCGGACAGCCGCCCGCGGACGGGAAGCTCCGCCGGACGGCGCAGGGCAAAAAGCCGCCGTTCCGGAAGATCGCATGGCGGCGCATCAATCAGCCGGTCAATTATATTGTCTGGCTTCTGGTCATGATCGCCGCACTCGGCCTTACACTGTTTTTGCAGTATTTCTTCTATCTGCATTACAATACCGAAACGATCCCTTCGCCGGATCTGATCGCCGTTTATTCGGTAGACCGTGCATTTGATACGCTGAATCAGAGCTACTGCGCTGGCGAGGGGCTGGAGATCAGCGATACCGTCAGCCACAATATGATCAATATGAATGATATTCCCGATATTGCGGAGATCGACGGCTGCAAAGAGATCTTCATTCAGGATACGCCGAAATACATGGCGTTCTCCTCGGATCTGAACCGGCAGAGCATGATCGACAAAGGGGTCAGGGGCGAAAAGGGCGCATTTGAAATGCCGCTGTACTGCTTCGCGATGCCCGAGGTCATCAGTCAGGAGCAGCGTTATCTGAATCTGGTCGGCATGACGGATTTCAGCTATCTGACCAAGGGCAGACTGCCGAAGGACGGTGCGGACGAGGCCTCTGTTTCCGTGCGGCTGCTGCAAAAATATTTCGGCTTTTCCGAATCCGATGCAGAAAATGCGATCGGCAAAACGCTGACATATGAAGGAAAGCAGTATGAGATCGTCGGCATTCAGTATGCTGATGTCTGCATTCTTTCGTATTCTGATACGCTGGAAAACTGCGGCATTTACCGCTATGATCCGGCGACCTTCCCGCAGTTTGAAGCATATTACAATGCCTACATCGAGGAGAATGAGATCATTAACAAAAATGCGGAAGCATTGACGGTCATTACAAAAAGCGGCGCGGAAAAAAGTGTGCTGAACCGTCTGATGCAGTCATTCCCCGCAAACAATTATTATTCGTCTGCCTTTGCGGAGATGTGGGCAAGGGAGACAAACTCCGCGTTTGTCCGTTCGATCTGGCCGATCGTGCTGCTGGCATCTCTGATGCTCGGCATCTGCTTCTTTATGATCCAGCGCCGCCAGATCATTCTGAACGTGAACCGTCTGAACGAATACAACCGGTATTATGCAGATAACCGCCGGATCGGCAGATCGTACTGCGTCCTGAATCTGCTGCTCTGCGGCGCGGTCATCGTATTGAATCTTGCAGCCGCGCTGCTGCTGGACCGCAGCTTCGGAATGCTGCGCTATATCCTGCTGCCTGATCTGCTCTGTATGCTGCTGCTTGTGCTGCCGAGCACACTGTATATATGTATCCGTGTGCTGCGCACAAGGCTGAATGCGCAGAAACAGTCCGCCGCAGCATAAGCTGCAGGCCGGAACCGGAAGGAGACTGTTATGCTGCTGAAAATCGTACTGAGATACCTTATCATGTTCTATCTGATGACCGTGCTGTCTGTTTCCGGACATGAGCTTTTCCACTATGCGGCTGCAAAGCTTCTGCGCTTTTCCAAAGTATTCCTGTGCATTGGATTCGAGAATGTCTGCGGCATCCGCACAAAGCATTTTTTCCTGTCGCCGCTTGCGTTTACCGGCTTTGTGGAATATGAGGAATCCGGGCAGAAAGCATACCCGGTTCATCACCTGTTTCTCTTTTATTTTTCAGGCATCCTGTTCAATCTCATTCTGACGGCTGCGGCAGTCTTTCTGAACAATTACATCCTGCTGTTTATCAACATCATTATCATTGCCGTCTCGCTGCTGCCGTTCGGGGGGGCGCAGAGTGATCTGTATCACTTCCGGCAATTATGCAGCAAAGAAAGGAACAAAAGCTTATGACTGTCGGAACGATCATTCGCATTGTGTATTTTACCGCATTTTCCTATCTGGCTGCCGGGCTTTCCACAACGGATATCGTCCGGCTGACAGCAGGGCAGAAACGTCCCGTCCTGACGCATGACTGCTACTGCGAAAACTGCGGCTGCATGATCCCGCTCTCCAATCAGCTGCCGGTCATCTCCCATTTGATGAACAGAGGCCGCTGCCGGAACTGCGATGCAAAGATCCCCGTTTTGCAGTTCGTACAGGAATGCGGACTGTTTGCAGGAATGCTCCTGATCGGGGCCCTGTTCCGGTTTCAACCCGCGGCTTTTCTGCTCAGCATTCTGTATTATGAACTGTTCAAGACCGGCGTGCTTCTGTATAAGGGCGTGCGCACGGAGCATTTCGGGAAACAGCTGACGAACTCCCTGCTGATGAATCTGCTGATATTCGGCTGCGGATTTCTGCTGTATTGTCTGCTCTGGCTTCTGTTGCCCTGATCGCATCGGGACCGGGCAGCGTCCGTATCAAAGCAAAGACGGTATCTTCCCGGACAATTCAAAGCCGGAAAGATACCGTTTTTATGTTATCCCGCACGGAGCGAAGCACGGGCACACCGATACCATATAAGAAGTAGCACCGGGATCCGCGGATCCCGGTGCTTCATTATGCATATCAGCTTTTTTGAAGATCAGCCCATGTCAGCTTTTTGCCTGCAGCCGTATTTTCGGTGTAGTATTTCAGCATGAGCTGGACATCGTCGGCCGAGACCGTGCCGTCACCGGTGATGTCGCCGGCCTTCTTCTGCGCAGCGGTCAGGGTCTCCGGCAGTCCTGCGACCATTGCGGTGTAGCTCTTGAGTGCGATCTGGACATCTTCAATGCCAACCGCGCTGTCTCCGGTAATGTCACCGAGCACAGTTTCCGCAGGCGTCCCGATCGTCTCAAACTTGTAGCCGTATTTCTTTGCATAGGCTTCTGCCGTCGAACCGCTGTAACCGCGGATCGTGCCTTCAAACGGCTTTTCTTTGGTATCCACCGTGTAAATGATCGGCTTGGATACGATCTCGCAGTTCGGGTTCATGATTGCTTCATTTTTTCACCTCACAAAATCTTTTGCAGCATAGGCTGCCGATTATAGTATAGCACAAATAGTAAAAAGCACAATACTTTCTTCCGCTTTTGAAGAAATTTAATAGAAATCTAATAATTAGCAAAGGACAAAAACGAATGAGCAATGCAAGCGGTTACCGGGATCACCCGGAATCATAAGCAAAAAAGCGCAAAACTGAACAATCCGCCCTGCAAACCGGAATAACACGGTCTGCGGGACGGATTGATGATTTTGCCGGTCTCCGTTTGGCTTCATCTGTAAGTGGTATAATAAAACGTACAGAATCGGCCAATAAAAAGAAACATTGAACCCAATGGATCCAAAATGTTTGATAGAGAAGCTCTCTGCGATGAGAGCTTTTTCTTTTTCTGCTGATTGACCTTTTACCTGAGATATGGTATAATGGTAAAAACAAATGACCGAGGTGTTATCATGAAACGCAAAACTGCCAAGGAAATCCTTGCTGAGTCATTCCGTGAGCTTGCCGAGACAGTTCCGATAGACAAGATCACCATTAAGGATATCGTGTATAACTGTGATTATTCTCCTGCGACATTCTATCGTCACTTCAAGGACAAGTATGATCTGATCGCCTATGACTATGTTCAGCGCACCTCGGAGATCATAGTGAATTTCGGCACGGAAGGATACGAGTGGATAGATATCCTGACCGACTGTATGCGCTTTTTTGATGAAAACAGGAAGTACATGAAAAATCTCCTTCTGCATACAAGCGGTATGGATTCATTTGTGCGGTACTTCGCTGACGCAAATATAGGGCATATCACCGCCTGCGTTTTGAAAAGCTCATCAATGAAAGAGCTTTCTAATGATCTTGAAGTCTATGTAAGGCTATATGTACATGGCACAGTACAGCTCACCTGCCAATGGCTGCTCGGAGAATCTGACAATACCGCAGATCATCTTGCGGAGCTGTTTGAAAAGGCTGTACCAAAGCCATTGAAAGAGTATCTGAACATAAAATGAGAGAATTTCGCCCGAATGTCTCATTATGAGATATTCGGGCATGATTATAGCTTGTATCTTCTGTGCTTTGAGAATATAATAGAATCATGGATCGCATACGAAATGACGGTATGCGGCAAATGAAACACAGGAGGTAACTATCATGGACGAAAAGCAGCAGATACTTGAAGCAATGAAGAAAGCAGGCGAGCCGCTGAATGCAGGCAAGATCGCCGAGCTGACAGGTCTTGACCGCAAGGCCGTTGACAAGACCATGACCGCTATGAAGAAGGAAGGCTCTATCGTATCTCCCGTGAGATGCAAGTGGGAGCCTGCTGAAAAGTAAGAATGATATGGGGCTGTCGGTCGGTTGTCGGCAGCCTTTGCTGTAAGGAGGAAATCATTATGGAAATCAAAGCAGTCAAATTCTTTGAAAAGGGATTTCATGCCCAGGGATTCGCATTTGGCGGTGAGGACGGTATGGAACATTTTGACAACAATGTCAAGTATCGTGCATCACTTCAGAATTATGTAATTGATACCGGAGATGATGTCATTCTCGTTGATACCGGCCTTCCCAAAGAAACTCCAGGTGCAGTATGGGATGGAAAAGCACATTCCTATATGGGCAGATGGATCGAAGATTATATATCTGCACTTAAGACGGCAGGATATGAGCCTTCTCAGGTCACAAAGATCATTTTGACACACAAGCACAGCGACCATTCCGGAGAGATCAGGAGCTTCCCGAATGCAAAATTTTATGTGAACAGGGTCGAGCTTGATACGGATGAGGTCAGGGCTTTGAAGGATCACCCCGGCATCACTCCCGTGGATTTCACGGACGGTGCTTATTATAACTTCACCAGAAGCCAGATCATTGCTCCCGGTGTTCGTATGCTCCCCGCACCCGGTCATACATTCGGAAACAGCATCGTGATCGTAGAAAATGACGGTTTGTTCTATATGATCCACGGTGATATTTCGTATACTGATGAGGCTATATATGCGGACAAGCTGTCCATCGTATACGATGATATTTATCTGGCGAGGAGCACACAGAATACGATTCGTGAGTTTATTCGCAACAACCCGACTGTTTACTGTTCGACACATACACCTTTAGGATATGAAAATCTTGAGGCAAAGAGAGTTATGAATCTCGATAATCCGCCTGAGACAATATGGCCTGATAAAAGTTATTTTGTGCTTGATGAAGGAACAGGCAAATATGTCTGCTCGATCTGTGGCTATGTTTACGATCCTGCGGAGCATGACGGTGTAGCCTTTGAGGATCTGCCCGATGACTGGAAATGTCCGAGATGCAAGCAGGGCAAGGACAAGTTCAATAAGGCTTAACAGTCGTGCACAGAAATCTTAGCAAAAGGTGGCTGAATGCCTATGAGAAATGAAATATCAGAAGTATCAACTGTAAACGATACATCCAGAGAAAAAACCATTGTCAAAACAAGTATCATCGGAATCATAGCCAATGTGTTCCTTGCGGCGTTCAAGGCAGTAATCGGTCTTATGACGCACTCGATCGCCATTGTTCTCGATGCAGTCAACAACATTTCCGACGCCGGTAGTTCGCTCATCACGATCATCGGCACAAAGCTTGCAGGTCGTGAACCGGATAAAAAGCATCCTTTCGGCTATGGCCGTATTGAATACCTGAGTGCTATGATCATATCTGTAATCGTACTGTATGCAGGTGTTACCTCATTTATTGAATCGGTCAAGAAGATCATATCGCCGCAAACGCCTGAATACTCAATCGCATCGCTTGTGATCGTCGGCGTTGCTGTTGTGGTAAAGATCGTGCTTGGCAGATATGTGAAAAGCGTAGGTACAAAGGTCAATTCCGATTCGCTCGTAAATTCGGGTGAAGATGCAACACTTGATTCAATCATCTCTGCTTCTACGCTTGTAGCAGCCGTGATATTCATGATCTTCGGTCTGTCGCTCGAAGCGTGGCTTGGTGCGATAATCTCACTGGTTATCATAAAATCTGGCTTTGAGATGCTGAAAGATACGATTTCGCAGATACTCGGCGAACGCAGTGATCCCGACCTTGCAAAGAGTATAAAGCAGACAGTAACGGAATTTGAGGGCGTTGAAGGTGCGTATGACCTCGTGCTGAATAATTACGGTCCGGATGCATGGAACGGTTCTGTTCATATCGAAGTTCCCGATACCTATTCAGCAGATCAGTTAGACCGTCTTATCCGTGAGATACAAATGAAAGTATACAGCCAGCATCAGGTCATACTTACTGCAATCGGCGTGTATTCGATCAATACCAAAGACGATGCGGCAAAAGCCATTGAGCAGAAGGTTCGTGAGATCGTATTCGCGCATGAACATGTTTTGCAGATACACGGTTTTTATCTTACAAGAGAGACGAACAATATCCGCTTTGATGTGGTTATCAGCTTTGATGCCCCGAATCGCAGAGAAGCATATCAGGCGATAGTTTCTGATGTTCAGAAAGCATTTCCCGATTATCAGTTGCAGATTACTCTGGATACTGATTTCTCAGAGGAATAATGATCTTAAAAAGCTCGTCAAATCGGAAGTTTTCAAAATAAGGGGTGACGTATTTGACTTTCAGCACACAAGCTGGTTTGCGGTTAAGGGCGGTTACGAGTGAAATACTGAAAAAAGAAGCGCATTGTCCTCTGTTCAGGGCAATGCGCTTTTTCCTATTCATTTCATCCTCTGTTACCAAATGCGCCTCATTATCTCACTGTTTCAGAGAAAGAGAGCACTTTTTATCTCAGTCAAATATGCTTCTTATGACCTTAGCCGGAGAGCCGACAGCTATCATATTTTCGGGAATGTCCTTAGTCACGACCGAGCCTGCGCCGATCACGGCGTTATCTCCGATAGTAATTCCCGGAAGAATGGTGGAATTAGAGCCTATGCCCGAAGCAAAACCGATACGGTCATAATCCGAAAGATCGGTATCGGGATTATCTGTTACATCTATCAGAGATACCGTGCTGTCAACTGTGGCAATAGCATCAATCAGCTTCTTTGTGTTGCCGTGATGCTTTGAGTAATAAACGATTGCTGTTTTCATTGGCGTTCACCCCGAAAAAAACATTTCAATAAATACCTATTTCAATGAAGCCGTCTTAATCGCACCCAAGCAATGTATCCTCACAACACGGTTCTCATCAGTCTCAGATATGCGTTGCAGCGTTTCAAGGAACGGCTGAACAAACTCCGGTCGGCGTTTGCCGAGAACACGGAATATCTCAGGGGCTTCCATTCTTACTTTATCGTCCGTATCATGCAGAAGTTTCGCAAATACAGGCATATGGTCTTCATAGATGTCGGGCGTATTTGTGGCGATATTCTCAGATGCCCAAATAAAGCTCAGTCTGACCTTTGCATCGTCATCATTGGCGAAACGGTATAGGCTCGACCAATACTGTTCTATCACATGGTAGTCACCCCGTCCGATCCTGCCGAGGGCATTGACCGCACGTTCCCGCAGGAGTGATACCTTGTCATCCAAGAATGAAGCAATAACGGAGACGGCATCTTTTACCGACTCAGGATAAACAAGTCCCATTTCTCCGATCAGCCAAAGTGCCTTTGCTTGAATTTTGGCTGACTCATGGGAAAGCAGAGATGAAACATAGGGTATGCTTTCTTTCCATCGTTCTTTCTCCTTTGTCAGTATTCCGAGTTCCTTATAGAGTTCTGTTTCGTTCAAGCCTGCATCACCTCATTTTTCTCTGTTCACTTGCTAAGATAAATCAGATAACAGAATTTACAGTATTATCGGTTTGTATGTGTCTGGATTCATAATACACCATAACAGCCGAAAAAGCAAGCCACACCATGTCATTTTTTGAAAGCTCTCTGCGTCGGTGTGCGGAAAGCCTTATGTCCTCTTGAACAGTCATTCCGGCATACCGAGAACCATTTGCTGTATGACGATTAAAACTCCGCCTCATTCCCTCATTATTTTTTCACAAGAGGGGTACCCTTGAAAAAGTACGCAAATAAGGTAGGTCACGCCAAAACAGAGGCCGAACCCTCAACTTTCCGCCGATTTTCAGGCAGCAAAAAAGCACGGAAACCCGCGATGCTGCGTATTTCCGTGCAAAAAAGAAAAATGCGTAACCGTTCCGATTACGCATTTAGATGTGGTGGACCCGAAGGGGATCGAACCCTCGACCTCCGCGTTGCGAACGCGGCGCTCTCCCAGCTGAGCTACGAGCCCGTTTGATACCGTATCATTATAGCACAAACGGGCTGATTTGTCAAGCGTTTTCCGTGAGAAATTTTCAGGCGTTATCCCTTCTGCACGGTCTCGCCGTTTTCGATGCGGTCAGCCAGATCGCTCAGATAGACCCAGCGGTCCATTTTGTCCGAGAGTGCCTGCGAGAGCTGCTCCCGCCGTTCGGTCAGCTTCTGCAGTGCAACATAGTCCGAACTGCTTGCCGTGATCTCCGCTTCGGTATCGGCGATCTGCTGTTCCAGTGCCGCAATATCGTCCTCGATCGTTTCATATTCCCGCTGCTCCTTATAGGAGAATTTCAGCCTGACCGCACCCTGAAAGACGCGCTCCTTTTTCCCGGACGCGGCCTTCGGCTTTTCGGGTTCGGCAGCAGGTGTGCGCTTTTCCGCATAATCCGAATAATTGCCGGTGAAGCGCGTGCACTGTCCGTCCCGGAATTCGAAGATCTCCAGCGCGAGCTTGTCCAGAAAATAACGGTCATGGGAAACAGCGATCACCGCGCCCTGAAAATGCGCAAGATAGTCCTCAAGGATCGTCAGCGTCGCGATATCCAGATCATTCGTCGGCTCATCCAGCAGCAGGATATTCGGCGCAGACATCAGCACTTTCAGCAGGTAAAGCCGCTTGCGCTCGCCGCCGGAGAGCTTCCCGATCTTACTCCACTGCAGCTCCGGCGTGAACAGGAACTGCTCAAGCATCTGCGCGGCCGTGACGGGGCCGTCGGGCGTCTGCACGATGTTTGCGGTATCGCGGATGTAGTCGATGACGCGCTGCTCGGGATCCATTTCGCCGCATTCCTGCGAAACATAGCCGATCTTCACGGTCTCGCCGATAACGATCTCACCGGCATCCGGCAGCACCTCGCCGGTCAGCATCCGGAGGAAGGTGCTCTTTCCGGCACCGTTCTGCCCGACGATGCCTATGCGCGCATCTCTCGCGATAATATAGGAAAAACCGGTAATGAGCGGCTTGCCGTCAACAGCTTTGCTGATCTGCGAGAGCTCGACGGTCTTTCGGCCGAGCCTGCTTGAAACAGACTGCATCTGCACGGTGCCGGTCTCCGCGGGGAGTTCCCGGTTTTTAAGCTGCTCAAACCGTTCGATACGATCTCTGGACTTGGTGCCTCTTGCGCGGGCCCCGCGGCTGATCCATTCCAGCTCGCGGCGGTAAAGTGCCTTGTTTTTGCGTTCTGCGGCCTCTGCATCCGCCTCGCGCTGCGCCTTATATGCCAGATAATCGCTGTAATTGCCCTCACAGAGATACAGTCCGCCGCGCTCGACCTCCGCAATGCGTCTGCATATTTTGTTGAGAAAATAGCGGTCGTGCGTCACCATAACGATTGCGCCGCGATATTTCAGAAGCTGATCCTCCAGAAGCTGCGCGGTCTCATTGTCGATGTGGTTGGTCGGCTCGTCGAGCAGCAGGACGTCGCTCGGCTGGACAAGTGCCGCCGCGATGCCCGCGCGCCGCCGTTCGCCGCCGGAGAGCGCAGAGATATCGCGTTCGCAGTCGGTGATGCCGAACTGCCGGAGCACCGAACGCGCCTCGTATTCCTTCGCGTCCCGGAGATCGGCCGGAAGATGCCGGATGACCTGTTCCAGCACGCTGCCGGACGCATCAAATTCAGGAATCTGCGGCAGATAGGAGATGCGGATGCCGTTTGTACGGATCACGCTGCCGGAATCCGGCTGTTCTTTCCCGGCTAAAATCCGCAGCAGCGTGGATTTTCCGGTACCGTTGATGCCGATGATGCCGACCTTGTCGCCGGAGTTCAGGAAAAAGGAAACGTCGTCCAGCACGCGCCGCTCCATATAGGTTTTGGAAATATTCTGTGCGGACAGCAGAATCATGTCGCCCGCTCCTTTCATGCATTTTATCAAGCATTATTATAACACAGCCCCCCGCGAATGTCAACTTGCAGGTCGGCCGACCGCGCCGAGGCGCACGCACACCTTCATTCCCGCTCATGCATACAATATATCACAGACGTTCCGTCTGGAATTCAGAGAGAAATGAGTGAGGAATATGATGATTGATGCGAGCCTCGGAAGGGCAAGCTGCTGCGGATTCCCGCCCGGCATCTCGCAGCCGTTCCCGCCGCGTCCGAATCCGTCCCTCCCGCGCACGGAGCCGGATGCGATTCAGATTCGCCTTTCCACAGCACAGACGGCACTCGCAAACGGTGCGGCGATTCCGCTGAGCGGCGTCGTCCGGCAGATCGGAAACGGGCTGAGCTATGACCCGGCAAACCGCGCCGTCTCGGTCAGTGAAGCCGGCGTTTACCGCTTTGACTGGCATGTGCTGGCGGAAACAGCGGACGATACCGCACCGGTGATCGTGCTGCAGTCGCTGGACGGACAGACGGTACTCGGGCTTTCGGGCGTTCCCGCAGAAGCTGCCGGAAACGGCGCGCTCCTGAGCGGAACAGCAGTCGCGGCACTTCCGGCCGGCAGCGCATGGGTGCTGGTCAATGCCTCCGGCGCGGCGATCGACATTCCGGTCGCGGGAACGGCACCGGCAGCGTTTGCAGCCTCCCTGACCGTCACAGAGGTCGGATAACCGAAAAGGGCGGATGCCCGCATAAAAGCAAATCCCCGAAGCGGTACAGGATCGCTTCGGGGATTTGTATTCGGCGGCGGGGATTATGCCGCAGCAAGATAATCCTGAATGATGCGGCCGCCCTGTCAACAAAAACGCCGCCGCATCTCTGACAGAGCAGTCAGGAATGCAGCGGACGCTGTACTGTATTGTTATTTTTGATTCTTCTGATAAATCAGCATCAGCCCTTTGAGCAGAAGCTGATCGTCATGAATGATCTCCCGCTTGCAGAACGGGATGATCTTTCCGGCGTTTCCGCCGGTTGCGACAGCGGTGCACTTCACACCGAGTTCCTCCTCGATGCGTTCGATCACGCCGTCCACAGCCGATGCCGTGCTGTAAATGATACCGCTCTTCATGCAGTCCACGGTGTTCGTACCGATCACATGCTTTGCAGGCTCCAGACTGATCGCCGGAAGCTGCGCCGCACGGCTGGAAAGCGAATCCAGCGAAACGCGCACACCGGGGATGATGAGTCCGCCGAGGAAGCGGTTGTCCGCATCCACAACGGAAATCGTTGTAGCGGTGCCCATGTCCGTGATGATGACCGGACGCGGATAGAAATGCGCCGCCGCGACGGCATCCGCCACACGGTCGCTGCCGAGCGCGGCAGGATTGTCGATCAGAATTTTCAGTCCGGTTTTGACGCCCGCACCGACGGTCAGCGGTTCCTTGCCGGTCATGCGCAGCACTGCTGCACGGACAGTCTGTGTTACCGGCGGGACGACCGACGAAATGATGCAGCCGCTGCAGCCGGATGCCGACATGCCGTTCAGCTCCAGCACTGTTTTGATCAGCACCGTATATTCCAGCTCCGTGGAAAGAGGTTCGGTTGCGAGCCGCTCCGTAAAGAGGATGCGATCCCCTTCAAAGCAGCCAACGACCACATTGGTATTGCCGATATCGACCGCTAAAACCATTGTCTGTACTCCGTTCAGTTATCTTCCAGCGGCAGGATATGCGCGCCGTAAAGTGCCGCACCAACGCCCCCGCTGATGATCGTCGAAGTAATCATTTCTACGACCGCATTGATACCGACAAACAGGCAGATGAATGCAAGTGTGCCGCCGAGCGTATAGCTCTTGCCGAATTTCTCGTAAAGTCCCTGCACATAGTCGGTCTTGCCGAACAGCATCACAAGTGCACTCATAAAGAATGCGGTATTGAAAAATGCGGAGCAGAAGCCCGTGATAAAGCTTGCCTTGCCGCCGCCGATCTTTTTGGAAAGTCCCTTGTGGATCAGGCCGATCAGCAGGCCGTCCATTGCACGCGGGACAAACCGCTGAATGAACGCCAGCAGCGGGTTGATCGAGACAAGGGTCGCGCCCATGCCGCTCGGGATGCCGATGCCGAAGCACTGCAGAAAGCTCAGAATGCCGAATACGGATCCGATGACGAGGCCGCCTGTCGGTCCAAGGGCAATCGCAGCAATTGCGATCGGGATGATGTTGAGGGTGATCGACAGCGGGCCGACCGGAATGGTGCCGATCGGGGTGAATGAGAACAGCAGCAGAAGTGCTGTCATCAGGCCGAGGATCACGATTTTCTTGGTGTTTGTTTTGCTCATTTGAATATCCTCCTTGTTATCATTCCCCTTGCGGGGATACAATACAGTGTTTCTATTATAGCACGGGAAGTCGGAAAAGTAAAGGGTTGATTCCGTATTGTAACTATTCATGCTTCATTTTTTATCTCATGCAGCGCATCCTGATTTTTTTCGCATTTCTCCCATTGCAATAATCCTGATAATATGGTATAATATAGGCACCCGCCCTTCAATCTTTTTGGAAGCGACAGAAAAGGAGTGAACAGCTATGGCACAAATGGAGTCTCTTGCTTACAAATGCCCGAACTGTGCTGCGGACCTGAAGTTCTCCGCGAAGGATCAGCGATTCAACTGTGAATACTGCCTCAGCAGCTTTACAGAGGAGGAGATGAAGTCCATTGCGGCAGCACTCGAACAGCAGACAGCCAACCGGCCGCAGGAGGAAGTCGCGGTCGATAACGAATTTGCGGAGCAGACCTCGGTCTATATCTGCAACAGCTGCGGCGCACAGATCATGGCAGATGCCAACACCGCAGCGACCTTCTGCTACTACTGCCACAATCCCGTGATCCTGCAGGGACGCGTTTCCGGCGAATTCCGTCCGTCCTACGTGCTCCCCTTCCAGCTTGACCGCGAGACGGCTCTGCGTCATTTCGGAGAATTCGTCAAAAAGCACTGGTTCATTCCGAAGGACTTTTTCAGCACCGCCCAGCAGGAGAAGATCACCGGACTGTATGTGCCGTTCTGGGTGACGGATGTGGATGTCAACGGCGAAATGGACGCCCTCGGCAAAAAGATCCGCACATGGACATCCGGCAACTATCAGTATACCGAGACAAGAGAATACGCCGTCGCACGAAAAGCAAAGGTCGTGCTGCGCGGTCTGCCTGCGGACGGTGCCAGCCATATTGACGACGATCTCATGGAGGCGGTCGAGCCGTTCGACTACAAGGCGGTCAAGCCGTTCGCCATGCAGTATTTAAGCGGCTTTTTCGCGGAAAAATACGACATGGACATGGCAAAGATGTTCCCGCGCATCCAGCAGCGTGCCGTGCAGGCCAGCGATCAGCTCCTGCGCAGCTCCATGACCAATTATACGTCGGTCTCCGTGACCCGTGCGGATATCCGCGTCATGGGTACAAAATGGGAGTATATGCTGCTGCCCGTCTGGTTCATGACCTATAAATACGGCGACAAGGTCTACGAATTTGCACTGAACGGCCAGACCGGCAAATTCGTCGGCGAACCGCCGCTGAGCAAATCCCGCGTTGCACTGTTCTGCACGCTGCTTGCATTGGTCATCGGCATCATCGGGTTCTTTGTAGGAGGTTTGCTGGGACAATGAAAAAACGTATTTTTTCTCTGCTTGCGGCACTCTGCCTGTTTTTGCTGCCGCTCCTGCCGGTCTCTGCGGAACGGCAGTTCGAGGACTGCATCAAAAACTGCAAGCTTTATGACCCGGACGGTGTGTTCAATGCGGAACAACAGGCCGAACTGGACAATATTATTCGTCAGGCCAGCGATGAAGCGAATCTGTATGTTGCAGTATATATTCTGAACGGCAGCGGTTCCAATATGTCAAAGGGAAGCTGCATGACCTTTGCGGATGACCGCTATGACGAGCTGTTCAACCCGCAGCAGGATGTTGATACGGACGGTGCCCTGCTGGTTCTGAATCTGGATATGCCTGCCAGCGAATCGGGGCGCTACCTTTATATCTCCACAAGCGGCATGGGACAGCTTATTTATTATGAGGATGAATCAGACCCGTTCTGCCGCTGTGAAAAGATGATGGATCATATCGTCAGCTATATGCCGCGCGGTCAGGAAGGCGATCTTTACGGTGCGGTCAATGCTTTCTGCGAGGACGTCAAAACGTATGCAAAGCAAGGCGCACCGAAGAATGCGTATACCAAAGATTATTCAAAAGGGCTTTACTACTATGAAAAGAACGGAAAGCTTGTCAGCAGCAAAACGCTGCCCCTTTCCTACAGACTCAATTACGGCGTCGGCCTGATCGTCGGCGCGATCTGCGCGGCACTGACGGCACTGATCTCCTTTGCAGTCATCAAGAGCCGCTATAAGTTCACCAAGTCGCTGTCCGCGTCCAATTATATCAGCGACAGGGAAACGACCTTCTATCAGCGGGATGATATGTTCATCCGGACACATACCACAAAAACGCGCATCGACACCGACCGCAGCGGAGGCGGCGGCAGTTTCGGCGGAGGCGGCTCCTCGCATTCCTCCTCCGGCGGACATTCGCACAGCGGCGGCGGAAGATCATTCTGAAGCTATACTGATACACGGAAAGGAAATATAATATGGATTATACGGCACTTGCAGCACTGCTGTTCCCGGATATCACCAAAACGATCGCGGATTACGAGGCGAAATATCCGCCCCGCGATCTGCCGGAGGGCGCAGTCGTCACGCGCATTGCACCGAGCCCGACCGGCTTTGTGCATCTCGGCAATCTCTATAACGCGATCGGCGAGCGGCTTGCGCATCAGACCGGCGGCGTGTTCTATCTGCGCATTGAGGACACCGACCAGAAGCGTGAGGTCGAGGGCGCGGTCGAGGCGGTCATCGACGCAATGAACTTTTACGGCGTACACTTTGACGAGGGCGCGACCGTGGACGGCGAGACCGGCGCATACGGTCCCTACCGGCAGCGGCAGCGCAAGGAGCTCTATCAGACCGTCGCGAAATCTCTGGTTGAGCGCGGCCTTGCATATCCCTGCTTCTGCACCGAGGACGACCTGAAGGCAATGCATGAAGCGCAGGAGGCTGCAAAAGAAAATTACGGCTACTACGGCAAATACGCAGTCTGGCGTGACCGTCCGATCGAGGACATTGAGGCGGAGATAAGCAAGGGCACCGAATGGGTGCTGCGCTTCCGCTCCGAAGGCGATCCGGCAAACACCGTCGCCGTGCAGGACGGCATCCGCGGCGAGGTCAGGGTGCAGGAGAACTACACCGACTTCGTACTGCTGAAATCCGACGGCATCCCGACCTATCATTTCGCGCATGTCTGCGACGACCACTTCATGCGGACGACCCATGTCATCCGCGACGAAAGCTGGCTGGCAACGCTGCCGATCCATGTGCAGCTGTTCGATATCCTCGGCTGGGCGCGCCCGGTCTACTGCCATACCGCAACGCTGATGAAAATGGACGGCGCATCCAAGCGCAAGCTCTCCAAGCGCAAGGACCCCGAGCTTGCCCTCAGCTATTACCGCGAGGCAGGCTTCCCGCAGGAGGCGGTCATGCAGTATCTGCTGACTGTTCTGAACAGCAACTTCGAGGAGTGGCATCTCGCAAATCCGGATGCAAATTCCCGCGAATTCACATTCTCTCTGGAGAAGATGAGCACCTCCGGCGCACTGTTCGATCTGGAAAAGCTGGATAATATCGCGAAGGAATACCTCTCCCGCCAGTCGGCCGATGCGGTCTACGACGGGCTGCTGACATGGGCGGAGACCTACGACGCGGCACTGGCTGAGCGCATGAAGCAGAAGGCGGACTTCTACAAGGCCGCGATCAATGTCGGCAGAGGCGGCGACAAGCCGCGGAAGGACTACGGAAACTGGAAGGATGCCGCAAAGTTCCTCTCGTTCTACGATCCGGAGACCTTTGTCCGCGAGGACGGCTGTCCGGAAAACATCACGGCGGAATACAGGCAGGAGATTCTGACGCGGTATCTCGATACGCTGGACTTTGCGGATACGCAGGAGGAATGGTTCGCAAAGGTGCGGCAGCTGACCGACGATCTCGGATTTGCGGTGCAGCCGAAGAAATACAAGAAAAATCCGGAGCTGTATCCGGGCAGCATTGTCGATGTGACGAACCTGATGCGCGTCGCCGTGACCGGCAGACAGAACGCGCCCGACCTCTGGGAGATCAGCCATGTGCTCGGCGAGGAGGAGACCCGCCGCCGGCTGACGGAATATAAGGAATCATAAATTACAAAAAGGACGCTGATATCTGCATCAGCGTCCTTTCAGTTTGCAGAAGTAGAAAAAGGTATCCGCTGCGCGGATGCTATTGTAGAATGGGGACCTCTATCGCAGGTCCCCAAGCCCGCCGAGCTCTTGAACACAGAGGAATTTCGCCCTCTGCGGAGGGCGACGAGGGCTCTGCCCTCGACCCGCAAGCCTTTTGAAAGAAGGCCAGCGTCAGATAAACTGCCGCGACCGAAAACTTTATTTTTTGCTCGCCGGAGGTTTCCCCACAAGCCGGAACGCTGATGCTGTGATCAGCGTCCTTTCTTTTTATCAGGAACCGCTCCGTGCGCGCGTTCTGACGCCCGCTGCCAGAGCAAGGACAAACGGAACCGCAAACAGCACGGCCGGCAGACGGTCTCCGGTTTCCGGTGCGGCCGCCTTTGCCGCAGAAGCCGTCGTCTGCGTGCTGACTGCCGTTGTGCCGGCATCGGCGGGGGCGGCTGTCGTTTCGGCAGGTGCTTCATACGGATGCTTCACCGGGATATCCTCATGCCGGATATGCATACCGTCGGCGCGGATCAGGTCATAACGGAACCTGTCACCGTCCCGGACGATGAACGAGAACTTTTTGTAGGCGCTGCCGATCGTCGTGTCGAGGTATCCGGCGTGCGTATAGGTGAAATGCAGCGTCAGGTTTTCGGCACTGCGGTCGGAATACCGCCGCGGGCAGATCAGCGTGTCGCCGTCGGTCAGGAACATCTCCGTTTCGCCTCTGGAATGATTGTGTCCGTAGATATACATGATATCCATATTGTACTGCTCGGCATAGCGGTTGATCGTTTCTGCCAGCTCATAGGACATATCCACATTATACATGTTCGCGCCTGTCCAGCTGTAGATCGGATCGTATTTGCTGTCTGCAAGGCGATCCGTCTGCTGACCGACCACATGGAGCCCGGAATGCGCGGAGATAATGACCAGCTCGCCGTGATACTGCGCGGCAGTCTCCTGCAAAAAGCGTTCGACTGCGGGAATGACGGATTCATACGTGTAATGCGGCGCGCCGTTGATCTCTTTGACAACGCCCTCATAGTTGATGCCGTAGGTGAGGATGCTTTTGGCATCGCGGCTGCTGCGGGCATTCCTGACCGCCTCCGATTCGCCGCGGAAAATCACGCCGCCCGCTGCGGGGAGGTTCTTCTCCGCGCCGAGCCCTGCTTTGACCGACATGACCGACGCCGCCTCGCCGGAATCATGATTTCCGCCGACATAGACCGTGTCCAGTCCGCCGAGATGCGGAACAAGCTGCGGGAAATACCGGTTCAGTTCCCTGTCCCGTGCGACGGTCGGCCCGTTGACAAGATCGCCGGTGCAGATGACCAGTGCCGGAAGATACCCGCCGGTCTGCTGCATGACCTGACCGATCGAATCGGTGATGAGGCCGTATTCCTCATGCACATCCGAAAACGTCAGCACCGAATCCGGCACAACGCCCTTTGCAATGATGAAGGCCGCTTCTGCCGACTGCTCGCTGTAATAATAGCCTTCCTTATCATGTGCAGTGACCCGGCACTGTACGCTGTGGATCCCGGCAGGCTGACCCGCAAGGGAATCCGCCGTCAGGGACGTTCCGGTGCAGGACTGCAGCTCGCCGTCCACGACCCACTGAATGCTGTCCGGAATGACGTCGGCAAGCCCGACCGTGAACACCGGTGCCGGATAGCCGCTGCCCTCGACCGCGTAGGATTCCGCGGCGGGCTGCTGCACGATGCAGCGGCCGAACGGATTGGCGCAGGCATAGAGCTCGACTGCGGCGGCTTCGGCTTTGTTCCCGGTAAAGGTGAAGGGCTCCGCGGCATCCGCATCATATTTCAGATAATGCCGCCCGTCATTGCCGATGAAGCAGAGTGCGCTGCCGTCCTTTTCCCATGCGCGGTCATCCGACGTCGAACCGTAGAGATACGGAAGCAGCCTGCCCTCGCCGCAGGAAAGTGTATAGCCGCCGGAGGTCAGCGAGGCGACCCGCGGTGCATCGCTGGACGTCATGCTGATGCGGTAATAATACCAGATATTCCGGCTCTCGTCGTCGTCCGTCAGCGTGAGAAGCAGCTCCTCGCCTGCTTCGTTCCGGACGGTCAGAAGATAGCTGGAACAGTCCTCAAAATCGCCCCTGACCCTGTACCATTTCTGATTGTTTTCGAGCGTGATGATACCGTTTTCCGGATGCGGAACAGGCACCGCTTTGAAATACATTTCAGCGGCAGAGGCAGATGAAAACGTCATGCAGACGGAACACAGGATGATGAACGGAAGCAGGAATGCGAATGCTCTTGCATGTTTCATGGTGAGGCTCCTTTGCGTCTGTATTACTATAGTACAGTTATGCGCCGAGGATCGGCTGGCCGTACCGAAACAGCACGGCGTTGATCTCAAAGATATCGTAGATGCCGTTCTGTACGCAGTATGTGACGATGAGATCGAATTTGTCGCTCGGGGAAAACGCGATGCCGGCACAGGCCAGCAGGCCGCGCATCTCAGGCAGGCTGAGCCGCAGCGCGACCGCCAGTGCAACAGCGGTTTTCTTGGTCGGCTTATAGTCCGCCTTGCAGCGGATGCGCGAAAAGACCTTGCGGTCAATGTTCGCTTTTTTGTAGACGGTCACATCGTCCATGCCGCTTTTGTCGATCAGCTGAAAGAGCCGCTGCTGAAAGGTATCGCCCGCGTCGCTGAGCACCTGCTCCAGCGGCTTGACGGCATTGCCGATGCTGTTATGATACACAGCAGGCTTTTTTTCATACAGCCGCGAAGCGCGGCGTCTGCTGTGCGATTCGAGGATCCGGTCGCTTGCGTATTCGGCCGCTTCCAGTGCCCGCACCTGATGCGCGTCGAGATAGGCGTCGATCGAGCCGACGAGCTTTTCCGAGAGCGCGAACGCCTCCTCCCCGAGCACGACAAGGATCACGTTCATCTCATGCGTCAGCAGGAACTTGCCGATCTCCGAAAGCGCGATATTCAGCGCAGCCTCCTTCGGGAAACCGTAAACGCCGGTCGCGATCAGCGGAAACGCGATGCTCTCCGCCTTCAGCTCTGCGGCGAGCGAAAGCGTGTTTTCGTAGCAGGCACGCAGAATATCCTGCTCGCCGTGCTGCCCGTCCAGCCAGACCGGCCCGACTGTGTGAATGATATATTTCGCAGGCAGACGGAACGCAGGCGTGACCGCTGCCTGTCCGGGCGCAATGTCCCCGATCTTTTTTCGTTCCGCGAGCAGCTGCTCCGCACCGGCTGCGGCGTAGATGGCACTGTCTGTTCCGCTGCCGAACCGGGGCTTCGGGTTCGCGGTGTTGACAATCACATCGGCACGGACCTTTGTGATATCGTTCCGGATGATCTGAAACGGCATAGGCACCTCCTGCAATCCAATCTGCCGCGGCATTCCGCGCCTTACTAATGAAATTATAGCACAATGCAGGAATATCGTCAACCGCTTTTTGCAATTCTTCCATTGCAATCATCCTGATAATATGATATAATATTTTTATCAATTCCGCATATCTGCGAAAGGAGCATCCTATGGACATTGCATATACGATCCGCCGTCTGCGGGCGGATGAAATACCGGCCGCGCTGAAGCTGATCTGGAAGGTCTTTCTGCAGTTTGAAGCCCCGGACTATTCCGCGCAGGGCGTGCGCAGCTTCCGCGCCTATCTGGACGACAAAGAGAAAATCAGCCTGCTGACCTTTTACGGCGCATTCGACGGCGAAACACTTGTCGGGACGATCTGCCTGCGCCCGCCGCAGCATATCGGCGGCTTTTTCGTGCGCGGGGACTATCACCGCCGCGGGATCGGCAGAGCACTGTTCAACGCAATGCGCGCAGACTGCGGAAAGCACGGATTTACGGTCAATTCCTCTCCCTATGCGGTAGAGGTGTACCGGCATCTCGGTTTTGCGGAGACCGATTCCGAGCAGCTGATCGACGGCATCCGGTTCACGCCGATGCTGTACCGGGAACAGGAGGACATATGAAGCTTTTTGCAGCACTTACGGCGGCTGCGCTCTGCTCTGCCGCGCTGCCGGCATCTGTTTCCGCGGAGCCCGCGGACGTCTTTTCCGATGATTTCAGCGGCACGCGGCTCGATCCGGACAAGTGGCTGATCGCGGAGAAAAACTGGGGCGGCACAGTCACCGAAAACGGAAAGACCGCCGATTACAACGGCGGTGTCATCGCGGAAAATGTGTCCGTCACGGACGGAAAGCTTGTTCTGACCGGTCACGGCAACCGCTATGACGGCGCGGTGCGCGGAATCAACCGGAACGGCACCCGCCGCACAGACGGCAAACGCTGCGGCGCGGCAATCGCGACAAAGGAATACTTCGGCTCCGGCCGCTACGAGATCCGCGCAAAGATCGCGCCGGAGCTCGGCTGCTGCTCCGCCATGTGGACATTTGAATATGAGGAACACTACGAGGGCGATGCGCTGACGGTCACAAATCACGAGATCGACATTGAGTTCCCGGGGCGTGACGAAAACGACGCGTTCAGCCTCAGCCACGCGCTCTGCACGACATGGGTGACCGAGCAGGACTACAAAACGAAATCGGTCGCCTGCGGCGCACAGGCGGACGGGCAGTTCCATACCTACCGCTTTGACTGGCACACGGGCAGCGATACCGAAAAACCGCGTGTGGACTATTATTTTGACGGTAAGCTGACCCACACCGCAGAGACGTACATCCCGACGAATGCAGGACGGTTCTGGCTCGGGCTGTGGTTCCCGAAGGGCTGGGCGGGCACGCCGGATTTTGATACCGCTGTGTTCGAGATCGACAGCGTGACGATCACGCCGTTCCATGAACCGGGCGATACGCCGCAGCATGAGACATATGCCGGCAGCGGCTGGGCGCAGCCTGCGGCAGAGCTCCCGGCGGGCTGGCTTTTATGGCATACCTACAGCGATTATGCCGCACGGGACAGCCGCCTGTTTCTGCGGTCTCCCGACGGCAAAACGCAGGAGATCACGGGAGATTTCGTCCATGCGATGAACGGCAGCTTCGGCAGAACGCCGGAGCAGATCGTCTTTATGGCGATCGACGAAGCGGCGGACGAATGGGATATTTTCCGGTATGACGGCGGCAGGATCACGAACCTGACGCAGAACAGCGGCTTCCGGAACGAGGATCCGCGCTTTTCGCCGGACGGCACGCAAATCGTATTCAAGCGCGGCCGCCGGGACAGTGCCGCAGACGATTTTGTGTACGATCTTGCGCTGCTTGACCCGGAAAGCGGCGCGGTCACGATGCTGACCGACGACCCTGCGGAGCAGGCCATGCCGTGCTTTTCGCCGGACGGCCGATATCTGTACTATGCGGAATATCAGAACGGTACCGGTACGATCCGGCGCATGGAGATGCAGACCCGAAAATCAGAGAGTGTTTTCAGTGAAAACAGCGTAACTGCGTATTATCCCGTTGCATCCGGTGACAGGGTGTATTTCACGAAATGGTACAGCGCAGAGAACCGATGCGATCAGATCATGCAGTACGACGGCACGGAAGTGACCGCGATGCCGTTTGATTCCGCCGGCTTCGACTGTTCGGATGCCTGTCCGGTTCCGGGCGGCATGATCTGCAGCAGCACGAAAAACGGCAGCTATGATCTGTATTATTTTGACGGGGCACAGTCCGTGCCGCTCACGAAGCTGAATACTGAACAGAACGAGCTCGGCGCAAGCTTCTTCCCGGCAGTGCGCGGCGATCTCAATGCGGACGGCGTATGCAGCGCGGCAGATGCCGTCCTGCTGCGGAAATGGCTGCTCTGCATCCCGGAGACGGTGCTCCCGGCGCCGTCAGCCGGTGACCTGAATGCGGACGGCAGTCTGAATGCAGCCGATCTGACCTTGCTGAAAAGGCTTCTCTGAGCAGCATGTACACAAGCAAAACGGGTGCCGGTTTTTCAGTCGGCACCCGTTGTTTTGCATTCAGCTGCAGTCCATATTCTGATAGAATGAAGTCAGCTCCGGGCGGCATTTCAGGAACACGCCGCCGAGCATCGGGTCAAACTGTGTCCCGAGCGACTGCTCAATGATCGCAAGTGCGGCATCCACGGTCAGCGGCTCCTTATAGCACCGCTTGCTCACCAGTGCATCAAACACATCCGCCAGTGCCATGATCCGCGCCTCGACCGGAATATCCTCGCCGGTCAGATGCTCCGGATAGCCCGTTCCGTCAA
This sequence comes from Ruminococcus sp. Phil11, assembly GCA_001940925.1. Lineage (GTDB taxonomy): Bacteria > Bacillota > Clostridia > Oscillospirales > Ruminococcaceae > Firm-04. Next base: position 113,934 of record MSGZ01000021.1, on the reverse strand, counting down.
AATGCTCATGGTGATAATGCGCGATATTCAGCGTGATGCGCACAAAATCTTCATCATCGACCTCATTCAGGATCTTCCGCAGCATTCTTTCACCCTCGGCAGGATGCTTCTGCATCTCGGCCATTTCCTCATCGGTGAACTTGCCCGGCTTGCGCAGGATCTGGTCGTCAACGGCGATCTTGCCGATATCGTGCATCGGGGCAGCCTTCGTGACATTGTGCAGGAACGGATGATCCAGCTTCAGCAGCTCGCAGACCGCCTTTTCCTGCAGCAGCTTCTTCGCAAAAATACGCACCACATGGCTTGTCCGGTTGATGTGCCCGCCGGTACTGTTGTCGCGGCTTTCAACGACGCTTGCCATGCCGGTGATGATCGAGTTCTGCACCTTGCGGATATGGTCGGTCTTTTCCTCGACATCCGCCTGCAGCTTGCTGTTATAGTTGTTCAGCAGCCGGACGTATTTCTGCTGCTCGGTATCGTCCTCCAGCAGCAGGCCGTAGCCGACCGTTTCGTCCTTCTTTTTCAGCTCGGTGACCTTGCGCTCGAATGCCTCCTCGCCGAGCTCGAAATGCGTGCTGTTCGCGGTAAACAGCGTATAGAGCCGGTCGGGGATCCGCTCGTTCTGTCCGAGCGTTTTCAGCTCCGGAAAGAGCTCCTTTGCGTGAGTATTCGCATCGAGATAGCCGTACTGGTTATCCGTGATGATATAGGGGTTTTCCATTTGCCTGAAAACCCACTCGTGACCGGAATCCGTGACGCCGAAGAAGCCGTCCGTCAGCATGGCAATGACCACGGAGAGCAGCGACAGCGCACAGAATACCGGCAGCAGCTCAAGATTCGGCTTTGCAGCGAACTGCAGCAGCATCGCCGCCGCAATAATGAACGTCGCCGCCGCCAGACGCCCCAGATTGCGCCGCTCGGCCGGCAGCTTGTTCACGGAACGCCGGTAAATCGTATAAAACAGTGCCAGCAGCAGGATCATCACCAGAACCGTGTTCCGGAACACAAACAGCGAGGACTGCGTGATCTCCGCCCTGTACACATGGAAGGTCTCGTTCTGTACGAACCGGAAGTGTCCGATGAACATTTCCCGCAGCTTTTTGTTCCACTGGGCTGCAATGACGGCGCATTCACATGCGCCCCAGATCAGCAGCAGCTCCCGCGGGATCTTCAGCCGCAGATAGGCAACGAGAAAACAGATAAAGAAATAGCAGAACATGGTGCTGCCGAGGAACGCAAAGCGGTATGCAGCATCCGCTTCGGGCTCCGTCCCCGCGCTTTCCATGAGCAGCGTGCCGCTGTTCATGATCACACAGCTGATACTTGTCAGCATCAGGCGGATGCTGCTTTCACTCTGCTGCCGGTTCTGCAGCAATGCGGCCGCACCGGCCAGCGGGATAATGATCGCAATGATCTCGATCATCATGATCAGCATGACAGCGGGCACCTCCTTTCGTTGTTCAGCTTCTATTATATACCAATCCGGCAGAAAAAGCAAGCGGATATGCGAAAACTGCGGTTACGGAACCGGCATTTTCCTGTGGATCGAGCCGAGGCGTTCGAGTGCTTCGTTCAGTGTTTCGTTTTTCTTTGCAAAATGCAGCCGGATATAGCGATTCTCCGGCTCTTTGAAGAAGCTTGAGCCCGGCACCGCGCCGACGCCGACATGCTCCGCGAGCTTTTCGCAGAAATCAAGGTCGCTCGTGTAGCCGTACTCCGACACATCGAGCAGCACGTAGTATGCACCCTCCGGCACGGTATGGCGGATGCCGATGCGGTCAAGCCCTGCAAGGAACAGGTCGCGCTTTTCGGTGTATTCCGCCTGCAGGCCGCGGTAGTAGTCATCCCCGAATTTCAGCCCGGTGACGGCTGCCTCCTGCAGGGGTGCCGCCGCACCGACGGTCAGGAAGTCGTGCACCTTCTTGACCGTTCCGATGATCTCCGGCGGCGCGATGACATAGCCCAGACGCCAGCCCGTGATCGAATAGGTCTTGGACAGCGACGAGCAGGAAATTGTCCGTTCCCACATGCCCGGCAGGGATGCCATATAGGTATGCACATGCGGTGCGTAGAGGATGTGCTCGTACACCTCGTCGGTAATGACAAAGGTGTCGTATTTCTTCGCAAGATCGGCGATGATCAGCAGCTCGTCCCGCGTAAAGACCTTGCCGCACGGGTTCGACGGATTGCAGAGAATCAGTGCCTTCGGATGCTGCCGGAAGGCCGCTTCGAGCACATCCGCATCAAAGGTAAATGCGGGCGGGATCAGAGGAACATAGATCGGCTCTGCGCCGGAAAGAATCGTATCTGCGCCGTAATTCTCGTAAAACGGCGAGAACACGATGACCTTGTCGCCGGGGTTCGTGACGCTCATCATCGCGGCCATCATCGCTTCGGTGCTGCCGCAGGTCACGACGATCTCGCCGTTCGGGTCGATCGGTCTGCCCATGAAGCGGGTCTGCTTTTCGGCAAGTGCCTCGCGGAAATTCTGTGCGCCCCAAGTGATCGAATACTGGTGAAAGTCCTCTTTCGTCACTTCGGCAAGGCGGTCGAGCAAAGCCTTCGGCGGGTCAAAATCGGGGAAGCCCTGTGAAAGATTGACCGCGCCGTACTGATTGGAAATTCTTGTCATCCGGCGGATGACGGAATCGGTAAAACCGGCAGTTCTGCTGGATAATGCAGGCATATTGTCCTCCTGAAAAAAGTTGTACCGGAACGGCTCCGGTACAACTATTATACTACGATTCGCCGGAATAGTCAATCTGTCATCCGCAAAGATGTGTCCCGGCTGTTTTTTCGCTCCGGGAGCATTGCATTCCCGCCCCAAATATGTTATAATATCATCAGCAAATAATACCCGTTCAAATTCTGTCCGCAGGAGAGCCCGCATCATGAAAGCAGCATTATGTCAATTCCGCATTGCATACGAAGAAAAGGAATGGAATCTGCAGAGAGCCGCGCAGATGATCGCTGCAGCGGCCGAAGCACAGGCAAAGATTATCTTCTTTCCGGAGATGTCGTTCACCGGCTTTTCGATGCAGGTATCCGTCACCGGAGAATCCGACGGCGAAACAGTCCGGCGGATGCAGCAGTATGTACAGACATACGGGATCGCAGCCGGGTTCGGCTGGGTGAAGAAAAACGCGGACAAAGGCGAAAATCATTATACTGTTCTGGATGAGACCGGTGCCGTTCTTGCCGATTACGTCAAGCTTCACCCGTTCTCTTTCAGCGGCGAGGATCAGTTTTTTGTGCCCGGCAGTCAGACGGCGGTGTTCACGTATTCCGGCGTCACATTCGGTCTGTTCATCTGCTACGACCTGCGGTTCCCGGAAATCTTCCGCGCAGTATCCGATGCAGCAGAGGTGCTGGTCGTTGCAGCAAACTGGCCGGAACGGCGGATCGCGCACTGGAACAAGCTGCTGGAAGCCCGCGCGATCGAAAACCAGAGCTGGGTGCTCGGCGTCAACTGCGTCGGCGAACAGCAGACACTGCACTATAACGGCAGCAGCAGAGCCGTCACGCCGGAGGGCGAGACCGCAGAATGTCTCCTTGACCGCGAGGGCATCCTTTTCTGTGAGATCGGGGAGGAGGCCGCACGCTTCCGCCGCAGCTTTCCGGCCCTGCAGGACCGCAGGAACGCACTTTATCAAAAGCTGCTCGGATAAGACAGCCTGCCGGAAACGGCAGCAGCATACAACAGAGGGTGAAATATGGAAAACAAGATTATCCGCATCAAAATCAAGCAGGTGCCGCATTGCGTGGATATCGCAATGTGCGTCCTCATGATCATCTCGTTGGGCGTGTCGTTCACGCTGAAAACCCAAACGCATACGGGCGTGCCGGAGATGATCGCCGCGCTTGTGATCTTCGGCGCATTCTTCATCGGCATCATCTGCTGTTCCGTCGTCAAAACCAGGCTGACCTTCGGCGAGGGCAGCATCATAAAATGTCAGTGGCTGTTCCTGTTCTGGAAGCTCGACATTCAGGATTTCTATGCCGTCACCTATAAGCTCGGCTCCTGCAGGACCAGAGGCGGCGGAACATGCTACATCTTTCACCTGCTGTTTTACCGCGGAAATACTGCATCCTATAAGACAAAGGATCTGCGGGAGCGTCTCGCGCCCCCGATCGCGGAGCAGTGCATCCGCCGCTGCTTTGACAATGTGCAGCTGATGAAGCTTTACCGGTATATCGAGGAGAACTATCCCGAAAAGGCAAAGGGTTACGAATAAGCCTGTGAACAGCGGCGGCTGCGGGTCCCCTCCGGGGGATCCGGCGCAGCGTGCAGCCGGTTCGGAACAAAACGATCGGATAAATCAAAAGCAGAGGTACGGCTTTCACGCGGTACCTCTGCTTTTGATTACAATGCGGCGATCCATAGCTTTTTCCGATAACTGCCTATCACGTTTCCGTATTGGACAAATTCCTATAGGTGTGCTATGATATACACATACCAAACACAGGGAGTGAATCCGATGAAAACGAAAACTGTTTATCTCACCTTTTCAGAGCGAATGCGATTCTGCTGAAGCTGCTTTCGCATTCTGAAATCTGAAAATAAGAAAGGTGAATATCATGAAAAACATAATCAAGGCAATCTCCGTTCTCGCATCGCTTGCGCTGCTGACAGGCTGCGGTGCGCTGAACAATTCCGAACAGGCTGCTGACTACAACGTACCGAATACCAATGCAGCCGATACACTCAAAGAAAGCTCTGAGGTGCCGGACTGCTGCGCGGGCGGCGAATCCGACTGCTGCAAAGAGGACAGCAAAAAGGATTGCTGCAAAGAGCAGGACCAAGCCGGTTCTGATGCCGCAAAGACCGCAGCACTGGAAAAAGCAGACCTGAATCTCGGCTACCTCAATTCGACGGCGCATCTGCTTGCGTTTGTTGCGGCGGAGGAAGGCTATTTTGCTGAGGAGGGGCTGAACGTCACGCTGACGCAATTTTCGAGTGCCGGCGAATTGGTGAACGGTCTGGAATCCGGCAAGCTTGACGTTGCATTTATCGGCTCCGTCCCGACGCTGACCTTCCAGAGTCAGGGGCATGATGTGACGATCATCGGCGGCGCGATGACCAACGGCCACGGCTACGTCATCAAGTCCGAATTTGCGGAGAAGGACGAACAGGGCGTTGAGATCCTCAAGGGCAGAAACGTCGCATCGGTCAAGAACAGCGTACAGGATGCCGAGCTGCAGATCCTGCTGAAAAATGCCGGCATTGAGATCGGTGAGGGTTCAGACAAGGTCAACATCGTCTACTTCGACAGCCAGAAGGACGCTTACGCGGCACTTTCCAATCAGACGATCGACGCAGCTTCGGTCTATTCACCGTATGCGTCGCTTGCAAAATCGCAGGGCTATAAGGTCGTTTACTACTGCGCACATGAAAAGGCACTCGAGAATCAGCCGTGCTGCCGGCAGGTCGCGTCGACCGCGGCGGTCAAGGCAAATCCGAATACCTTTACCGCGCTGGAGCGTGCGTTCCTCAAGGCATATCACCTGACGCAGGAAAACCATGAAAAGACGATCGCCGATGTCAAGAAGTACATCGACATTGACGAGGAATTTATCGAAACAGAGGTTTACGGCGGCTACAGCGTGTCCAGTCCCGACCCGGACAAAAAGGGTACGCTGACGCTGAAGGATACGATCGTGGAGCTCGGCTATACAGAGGATTACGATATTGAACCGCTGTATAATACGGATATCTACAAGGCGGCTCTGGACAGTATTCTCGCCGAAGGCTCTGATGACATTTACAAATCATTGGAGGAACATTTCAATGCCTACGAATAAAATTGAGATTAAAAACCTGACGGTTGATTATACCGAGCGCGGCAAGAAGTTCAATGCACTGCATGACGTATCCTTCGGGGTCGGCGCAGGTGAATTTGTCAGCGTAATCGGCGCGAGCGGCTGCGGAAAATCCACGCTGCTGAGCGTTCTGGAAGGACTGTATCAGGCGGCAGGCGGCACAGTCGAGATCGACGGTGCACCGCTGCACGGAACAGGCAGGGAACGCGGCGTTGTGTTCCAGCATTATTCGCTGTTCCCGTGGATGACCACACGCAGCAATATTGCGTTCGGCATCAAGCAGGCGCGGCACGAACTCAGCCGCAGAGAGCGGTTCCGGATCGCGGATGAGTTTCTCGGCAAGGTCGGTCTGGCGGAATTCGGCAAGAAGTATCCGTCACAGCTTTCGGGCGGTATGCAGCAGCGCGCGGCGATCGCCCGGGCACTGGCCATGAACACCGAGATCCTGCTCATGGACGAGCCGTTCAGCGCGATCGACGCGAAAAACCGCGTTGTCCTGCAGGAGCTGCTGCTCTCGCTCTGGGAGGGCGACCACAAGGACAAGCGCAAGACGGTCGTGTTCGTCACGCATGATATCGACGAGGCGATCCTGCTTTCGGATAAGATCGTCGTGCTGACGGCGCATCCGGGCACGGTCAATGAGATCGTCAGCGTGCCGTTTGCGCGGCCGCGGAACCGCGCAGACCTTGTTAAGACCGAGGAATACGGCAAATTCCGGAACCGTCTGCTCTCGCTGCTCTATCAGGATGTGGCGAACCGCATCGGCGGAGAGGAGGTCGTCCTATGACGCTGAAGAACCGCCTGCTCCGCGTCACGCATCTGCTGTTCGTGATTTTGCTGCTCGTGCAGCTTCTGCCTGACAGATCGGACAAGGATGTGTACACCGGCGCGCTGATCGCCTTTGCGGTCGGACTGGAGGCCGTCACGCTCGGACTGAGCTTTCTCATCAAGAAAAAGGAAAGCCTCATGCTGCTGCTGGATATCGTCGGCTTCATCTTCGTGCTGCTGACGGTCTGGTCTCTGGCGACGGCAAAATTCAATGTGCTGAATCCGCTGCTGTTCCCGGCACCGGGCAAGGTGCTGCATCAGTTCGCGGAGGACAGGGAAAAGATTCTCATCAATATCCGCAGCTCGCTCGGCATCACCGTCAAGGGCTTTGTGCTCGCATCTGCCGTTGCAGTTCCGCTCGGGCTGTTCCTCGGCTGGAACGCCCGTCTCGGCGGCGCAGCGACCTATATCTCCAAGTTTTTCAGCTCGATCCCGCCGATCGTTTATATCCCCTACGGCATCGCGCTGCTGCCGACATTCCAGTCGGTCTCGGTGTTCGTCATCTTTCTGGCGACCTTCTGGCCGGTCTTTGCCGGCACGATGAGCGGCGTGATGCATGTCGATCAGCGCATCATTGATTCCGCAAAGGTGCTGAATGTGCCGAAGCCGGAAATGCTGTTCACGATCATTCTGCCCGCTGCGCTGCCGCAGATCTTCCTCGGCTGCAATCAGGGTCTGAGCGTTTCGTTCATCCTGCTGACCTCTGCGGAAATGATCGCCGCGCGCGACGGCATGGGCTATTATGTCAAATACTACTCCGATTTCGGCGACTACACGCGCACGATCACGGGTCTGCTGGTCATCGGCATTGTGGTCATTGCGGTGACGTTCCTGTTCAACGCCTTCCAGAAGCGGATGCTGAAATGGAAGCGCTGAGCCGGCGCATTGTGCGAAAGTGTGCCGGGAGCATAATAAAAGGAAACAAAAGAACGCTGATGCAGGAATCGGCGTTCTTTTTTTATCGTTCCGCGCCGGATATTCGTTATATCCCCATTCACATATATGAATACTGTGATAAATTTGTGCAGAATCCCGAATATAGGCAGAACCTATTGACAATTCCGACCTGCTGTGCTATAATTCATACATAACCGATAGGAAATGTAAGGAAAGGAGAAAAGCCATGAAAACGATGTGCTGTATGCTGTGCTGTATGAACTGTCACAACAAAATACGAATGTCTCATACACACGCGGCAGGGCAGCGATGTCGGCTTTCTCATGTATCATGACCCATGCAACATGAAGAAAAACGCGCGGTATGCAATGGCATTCTGCGCTGTTTTTATGCCCCGGAGGATTTATGGTTGATGAACGAGAAAGCATAACCGCGAAGCTCTGTGCCTTTGCAAGAGCGTGGCACGCGATCCACGAACGCGACAAGATTTTTGAGGACGACCTTGCCTTTGATTTCATGGGCAAGGAGGAATATGACGCGATGTACGAAACGGTCAGCCGCGGCTTTGACGGCTTTGATGCTCCGTTTTCCAGAGCGGACACCGAACAGATCATCGCCGAATACATTGCGCCGATCCCGCTGGCGCGCATCCATTTTGCGGAGAACCGGCTGCATGATTTCGCAGCGAAATACGGAAAGATCCAGTATGTGATTTGCGGCGCGGGCTCGGATACGTTCCTGTTCCGCAATGACGATCCGGATATTGAGATCTACGAGATCGACCACCCGGACACGCAGCGGTATAAGCTGGAACGCATCCGGCAGCTGGAATGGAATATCCGGAAAAATGTGCATTTTGTGCCGGTCGATTTTGAGAAGCAGCGCATGACGGAGCAGCTCCTGAAAACCGGATTTGATCCGCAGATCCCGACCTTTTTCAGCATCCTCGGCGTGACCTATTATCTGACGCTGGATGTGTTTTCGGATACGCTTGCGCAAATCGCAGACCTGTCCGTTCCGGGAAGCGTCCTTGTATTTGACTACCCGATGAAAACCGGCGTATTCCCCGAGCGCGTGCGGCGGCTGGAACAGATCACGGCATCGCTCGGCGAGCACATGCGCGGCGGCTACGATTACAACGAGGTTTCCCGCTCGCTCTATGCGCTGGGCTTCCAGATCGACACCTATCTGCCGCCGGAAAAGGTGCAGGCAGAGTATTTCGACGGCCGCGCCGACCGCATGAAAGCATTTGAAAATGTCAGCCTGCTGTCCGCGGCCTATACCGCAGGCTATGATTATGAATAAGGAGAATCATTATGAGCAGATATGAACATACAGAGACCGCCCTCATTCACGGCGGCATTTCCACGGACGAACGCACCGGCGCGGTCAATGTGCCGATCTACCAGACCTCGACCTATCAGCAGGACGGACTCGGAAAAATGCGCGGATACGAATATTCCCGCACCGGCAACCCGACCAGAGAGGCGCTCGAAAAGCTGATCGCGGAGCTGGAGGGCGGCTATGCAGGCTTTGCGTTCGGCTCCGGCATGGCGGCGATCACCGCGGTGCTGAGCCTGCTGCAAAGCGGCGACCGCGTCCTGATCTCCAGCAATGTTTACGGCGGTACGTTCCGCGTGCTCGACAAGGTGTTCGATCATTTCGGCATCACGTACACGATCGCGGACACCGCAGATCTTGCAAAATACGAATCGCAGATCACGGATGACGCGAAGGCGGTCATCATCGAGAGCCCTGCCAATCCGCTGATGACGGTCACGGATATTGCAGCCGTTGCAGAGATCTCGCACCGGCACGGGCTGCTCGTCATTGTCGATAACACGTTCATGACGCCGTATCTGCAGAAGCCGCTTGCGCTCGGTGCGGACATTGTCGTGCACAGCGCAACGAAATACCTCGGCGGGCACAGCGATGTCGTCGCGGGGCTTGCGGTCGTGAACAGCGAAGAACTCGCGCAGAAGCTCGCGTTCATCCAGAACTCGACCGGCGGCGTGCTCGGCCCGTTCGATTCGTTCCTGCTGATCCGCGGCATCAAGACGCTCGCCGTCCGCATGGACAGACACGTTGAAAATGCGCAGAAGGCCGCGGAATATCTCAAACAGCATCCGGCAGTCAAGACGGTGTATTATCCCGGCCTGCCGGACGCGCAGGGCTATGCGATCAACCGGAAGCAGGCGAAAAACGGCGGCGTCATGATCTCGTTCGAGCTGCATGAGGGCTATGATATCAACCGGTTCTTCGAGAGCCTGCAGCTCATTATGCTCGCGGAAAGCCTCGGCGGCGTGGAGTCGCTTGTGTGCCACCCCGCAACGATGACACACGCATCCATTCCGGCGGAGATCCGCAAAAAGGTCGGCATCACGGACGGGCTGATCCGTCTGTCAACCGGCATTGAGAATATCGCGGACATTCTCGCCGATCTGGAACAGGCGATCGGAAAGGCGGCACCCAATGTCTGAGATCAGAGATCTTTCGCTCTGGGAGAGCGGCGAACGGAAAATCCGGTGGGTCAAGGGCAATATGCCTCTGCTGCGCGGCATTGAAGCGGAATTTGCAGAGACAAAGCCCTTTGCGGGCAAGCGGATCGCGCTGTCCATTCACCTTGAGGCAAAGACCGCATATCTCTGCCGCGTGCTGGCGGCAGGCGGTGCGGAAATGTATATCACGGGCTCGAACCCGCTGTCCACACAGGACGATATTGCGGCGGCACTCGTGCATTCCGGCCTGAACGTCTACGCATGGCACGGTGTTACGCCGGAAGAATACGAAGCGCACACCCGCCGCGTGATCGAGGCACAGCCGCATTTCATCATCGACGACGGCGGCGACCTTGTCACGCTGATCCATCAGGAATATCCGCAATATCTTCCGAATGTGATCGGCGGCTGCGAGGAAACGACGACCGGCATCCTGCGGCTGAAAGCCATGGCCGCGGCGGGCGAACTGAAATTCCCGATGATGCTCGTCAATGACGCCGACTGCAAGCATTTATTCGATAACCGCTACGGCACGGGGCAGTCCGTCTGGGACGGCATCAACCGCACGACGAATCTGATCGTCGCGGGCAAAACGGTCGTGATCGCGGGCTACGGCTGGTGCGGCAAGGGCGCGGCGATGCGCGCAAAGGGGCTCGGCGCAAAGGTCATTGTCACCGAGGTTGACCCCGTGAAAGCGATTGAAGCGGTCATGGACGGCTTCACGGTCATGAAAATGGAGGACGCCGCACCGCTCGGCGATTTCTTCGTCACGGTCACGGGATGCAGCCGCGTCATCACCGAAAACAGCTTTCTGAAGATGCACGAGGGCGCGATCCTCTCCAATGCCGGCCATTTTGATGTGGAGGTCGATATGGCGGGGCTGAAAAAGCTTGCGGTCAGATCGTTTGAAGCGCGGCAGAATATCACCGGCTACACGCTCCCGAACGGCGTGACGGTCTATGTGATCGCGGAGGGGCGTTTGGTCAATCTTGCGGCGGGTGACGGGCATCCGGCGGAGATCATGGACATGAGCTTCGCGATCCAGGCGCGCAGTGCCGAGTGGCTGATCGCAAACCGTGATACGGTCACATCGGTGCTGAACAATGTGCCGCGTGCGGTCGATGAAGCGGTCGCGCGGCAGAAGCTCGCAGGTATGCAGATCGAAATTGACACGCTGACCGATGAACAGCGTGCATATCTATACGGAGATGAGAAACATGCAGTATTATGATTCGATGCAGGCACTGATCGGGCATACGCCGCTGGTCAGGCTCGGCAATATCGTACAAAAACAGGGCGTGAACGTCTTTGCAAAGCTGGAGCTGTGGAACCCCTCCGGAAGCGTCAAGGACAGAACCGGGCTTTATATGGTCAATGATGCCGAACGGCGCGGGCTGCTCAAAGCGGGCGGCACGATCGTGGAAGCGACTGCCGGCAATACGGGCCTCGGCATCGCATTTGCGGCACTGAACCGCGGCTACCGCATCATTTTTGTCGTACCGACGAAGTTTTCCGCGGAAAAGCAGGCTTTGATGCGCGCACTCGGCGCAGAAGTCGTCAATACGCCGCGTGAAAAGGGAATGCTCGGCGCGGTCGAAAAGGCAGAGGAGATCAAGGCACAGATCCCCGGCTCAATTTCGCTGGAACAGTTCAAAAACCAGAGCAATCCGCTTGCGCATTATGAGACGACCGGCAGAGAGATCTACGAATCGCTGGACGGCAAAATTGACTATGTTGTCGCGGGTGCGGGCAGCGGCGGCACGTATACCGGCATTCTGCGTTATCTGAAGGAGCGCAATCCCGGTATCCGCGGCATCCTGGCTGACCCGGTCGGCTCGACGATGGGCGGCGGCGAACACAGCGACTACAATATCGAGGGCATCGGCAATGATTTCATCGCAGATACGATGGATATGTCGCTGGTCGATGATGTGATCAAGGTAACGGATGACGAAGCCTTCTCGACGGCCCGCCTGCTGGCAAAAACAGAGGGCATCTTTGCGGGCTCGTCCTCCGGTGCGGCAATGGCGGCGGTACTGAAGCTGACGGAGCGCGTCAGCGGCGGCAATATCGTCACAGTGTTCCCCGACCGCGGCGACCGCTATTTCAGCACAGGATTATTCGGATAATGAGGTGATTTTATGACATTGCAGCAGCTCAAATACGCGCTGACGATCGCGGAGACCGGCTCGATGAACAAGGCGGCAGAGCAGCTTTATGTTTCGCAGCCCTCGCTGACGGCCTCCGTGCAGGAGCTCGAAAAGGAGACCGGCATCCTGATCTTCAACCGCAGCGGCAGAGGCGTGACCGTCACGAATGACGGCGCGGAGTTTCTGCAGTATGCGCATCAGGTCGTCGGACAGTTCGATATCCTGACGGAAAAGTATGCCGCAAAAAGCAGCATCAAAAAGAAATTCGGCGTATCGACGCAGCATTATTCCTTTGCGGTCAAGGCGTTTGTCGATATGGTCAAGCGGTTTGATACGGCAAAATATGAATTTGCGATCCGCGAGACGAAAACCGCCGAGGTCATCAGCGATGTGGCTTCTCTGCGCAGCGAGATCGGCATTCTGTACATGAGCGATTTCAACCGCAAGGCGATCACGAAGCTGCTGCACGCGAACGGTCTGGAATTTACGCCGCTGACGAAATGCCGTCCGTTTGTGTATCTCTGGAAGGGGCATCCGCTGGCAAAGCAGAAGAAGATCACCTTTGACGATCTTGCGGAGTATCCGTGCCTGTCCTTTGAGCAGGGCGCGAACAGCTCGTTCTACTATGCAGAGGAGATCCTCAGCACGGCGGAATATCCGCGGACGATCAAGGCGAACGACCGCGCGACCATGCTCAATCTGATGGTCGGCCTGAACGGCTATACGCTCTGCTCCGGCATTATCTGCGAGGAACTGAACGGCAGCGATTATCTCGCCGTGCCGTTTGAAACAGCCGATGAGGATACCATGGAGATCGGCTATATCACACTGAAAAAAACACTCCGCAGCAAGGCGGGGACGATCTATATCGGGGAGCTGAAACGCTATCTCGGTATTCCGGAAGGAAAGGATGAAGCATTATGAAATCAGATCGCATTCAGAAACTGACGCTTGCAGGTGCGCTCACGGCACTGACGGCCGTCGCCACGCTGCTGATCCAGATCCCGTCGCCGACAAAGGGCTATATCAATACGGGCGACGTTCTGGTCAATCTGTCTGCATGGATCCTAGGGCCGCTGTACGGCGGTGCGGCGGCGGGCATCGGCTCCGCGCTTGCCGACCTGATCTCCGGCTATACGGTCTATGCGCCGGCCACGCTGATCATCAAGGCGGGCATGGCGGTTCTGTCGTATTACGTATACAAGCGGCTTTCCGGGAAGCGAAAATCGTTCCGGGCACTGCTTGCCGGTGCCGCCGCCGCGGAGACCGTGATGATTTTCGGCTACGCGGTGTTTGCGGGGCTGCTGTACGGCTCTGTTTCCACGGCACTGCTGTCCGTTCCGGAGAACATCGTGCAGGGCGTATTCGGCGCGGCGGTTTCGGTCACGCTGTATGAGGTCCTCCGCAGACATGCCCCGAAGCTGCACATGCTCTGATAGCTGACGATCGTTCTTTCGTATTGGACAAACAGCGGAAAACGGTGTATCATAGAAACATACCAAACAGGTAGGAGATTGAGACTATGAAAGAGATCCTTTGGCTCGGACGCGGCGGACAGGGCGCATTTACGGCAGCAAAGCTGTTCGGTGCGGCATATACCGCGAACGATGATGCACATTATGCGCTGGCATTTCCGTCCTTCGGTCCGGAACGCCGCGGCGCACCGGTCAGGGCATTCACGAAGCTCGATGAAAAGCCCGTGCTCGACCGCAGTCAGACCGAAAAAGCGGATTTCATCGTCGTGCTCGATGATACGCTGTATGCGCCGGCTTTGCAGGCGCAGCTGAAAGAAGGCGGCAGGATCATCGTCAATTCCAAGACGCCGATCCCCGATACCTTCACCTTTGACGGCGAAGCGGTCGCGGCGGAATTTCATCTGCCGACGGTCAACACCGTGATGCTCGGCATTTTGTCCGCGCTGTCGGATTACATCACAGAGGAACAGGCAGTCAGCGCGATCGAAGGCTATATGCCGCAGAAAATACAGGCGCGCAATACCGGCGCGGTGAAGCTGGCAAGAGAGGCGGTGCAGAAATGAGACCGTACATCAGAGAACAGAAAACCTTTTCTGCCGCGGAGATCCCGGAGGCGACCGCGTTTGAAGCGGGCTATCTGGTATCGGTCAACAGCGGCTGGCGGAGCATCCGGCCGGTCATTGATACCGGACGATGTGTCGGCTGCGAACAGTGCTATCTGTACTGTCCGGACGGCGTGATCGCGATTCAGAACGGCAAGGCCGTCATTGATTACGATTTCTGCAAGGGCTGCGGCATCTGCGCGAAGATCTGCAGGCTCGGCGCGATCAGAACGGAGGCGGAGCACAAATGAGCAAACGGTTTTTATCCGGCAACGAGGCATTTGCAGAGGGCATCCGCCTTGCAAAGCCCGACGTCATCTCCGCGTATCCGATCACCCCGCAGACGATCGTCGTCGAGCGGCTCTCGGAAATGGTCGAGGACGGCAGCCTCAAATCGGAGTTTATCCATGTGGAATCGGAGCATTCCGCGCTGTCCTGTGCGATCGGTGCGAGCGCATCCGGCGCAAGGGCATTTACGGCAACATCCTCGCAGGGTCTGCTGTACATGGCGGAATGTCTGTATTACGCATCCGGCGGACGGTTCCCGATCGTCATGATGAACGCCGACCGCTCGACCGCGCTGCCGTGGAACATCTACGGCGACCAGCGCGACAGCCTTTCGCAGCTCGACAGCGGCTGGATCCAGGTCTATGCGGAGAATGCGCAGGAGGCACTCGACCTTGCGCTGATGAGCTGGCGCATTGCGGAGGACAGCCGCGTATCCACGCCGGTCATGGTCAATCTGGACGGCTTTGTCCTGACGCATACCTACGAAACGGTCGAGATCCCGGAGCAGGCGCAGGCAGACAGATTCCTGCCGCCCTACGTGACCGGGAACCGGATTGATTTTGACAATCCGAAGAACATGGCGTTTTCCGCAGGGCCGGATACCAATTTTGTTTTCAAGTATAAGGCACATGCGGGAATGCTTGCGGCAAAAGACGTTGTTGCTGAGACAGAGGACGCTTTTGCGGAGATTTTCGGCAGACAGTATTCCGGTCTGCTGGACAGCTACCGCACGGAGGATGCGGACTATATCCTCGTGACGCTCGGCAGCATTGCGGGGCTCTGCCGCGAAACAGCCGACCGGCTCCGCGAACAGGGCATCCGGGCGGGCGTAGTCCGCATCCGCTATATGCGGCCGTTCCCGAATGCGGAGATCGCCGCAGCACTGCAAAATGCAAAGGCATTCGGCGTGCTGGAAAAGGATGTCTCTTTCGGCAATGAGGGCACGGTCTATACGAATGTCAATTCCGCGCTGCAGAAGGCCGGCGTCCGGATCCCCGGCTATAACTTCATCGGCGGTCTGGGCGGCAGGAATATCTCTGCCGGCGATATTGCGCAGATGTTTGCGGATATTCAGGACGGCACAGAGCACGTGAATTTTATCGGGATCGGAGGTGACGGCAATGGCGAATCAAACGGCTGAAAAGCTTTCCCGCGATGAATATTTCTACGGGCACAAGGCATGTGCAGGCTGCGGCGGCGCGCTTGCCGTCAGAGCGGCACTGAAGGTGCTCGGGCAGAATGCAGTCTCCGTGCTGCCGGCAGGATGTATGTCGGCGGTCGGATTCAATTTCCCGCAGCTCTGCTTCTCGAACAATTCGATCATCTCGACATTTGCGGGAACCGCATCCATGCTGACCGGCATTGAGGCGGGGCTCCGCGCAAGAGGATACAGCGATTTCACCGCGGTCGGCTTTGCGGGCGACGGCGGCACCGCGGATATCGGCATTCAGGCGCTTTCCGGCGCGATCGACCGCAATGACAACATCATCTATATCTGCTACGACAACGAAGCCTATATGAACACCGGCATCCAGAAAAGCGGTCTGACGCCGTTCGGTGCGCGCACGACCACGACGCCTGCCGGTGCGAATATCCACGGCAATCTGCGTCCGAAGAAGAATATGTTTGAGATCGCGGCGGCACATGATATTCCATACGCAGCGACCGCAAGCGTCGGCTATCTCGCTGACTTCATCAAAAAAGTCGAAAAGGCCGCGCAGATCAAAGGCACAAAATACATCCATGTAATCGCGCCCTGTCCGACGGGCTGGGGCATCGCGACCGATGAGACGGTCGAGATCGCGAAAGAGGTCGTGGACTGCGGTCTCTGGTATCTCGCGGAATACGAAAACGGCACATTTACGCTGAATCATAAGCCGAAGGATTTTACGAGCGTCGAAGCATATCTGAAAAAGCAGGGACGCTTCAAACACCTCGATCTGGACGATATCAAAACGGTCATCGAATCCCGCGACAAGAAGTGGGCATTCATTGAAAAGAACTTTACCTATCAATAAATTCTATCGCTCATTATAAAATGCCGGTATTGGACAAACGCGAAAGAATCGTGTATAATAAAACCATACCAATCCGATAGAATTACTCGAAATATTAGGAGGATACCACCAATGAGCAGAAATGTCAACAGCAAATACTGGGATGAGGAGCTGGAAACGCTCCCCCGTGCAGAACTGGAAAAGCGGCAGCTGGCCGACCTGCAGGAGATCGTGCAGTTCGCTTACGATCACGCACCGTATTATAAGCGCAGCTTTGACGAAGCCGGCGTGAAGCCGTCCGATATCAAACAGCTTTCCGATCTGCAGAAGTTCCCCTTCATCAACAAGAAAACCCAGCGTGATACGCAGGGTGTCGGCTCGTTCCTCGGTGAGCTCGCAGCCGTTCCGGAAGAGGACGTCGTCTTTATCTCGACCTCGTCCGGTTCGACCGGCGTGCCGACCATGAGCCCGTTCACGAAGAAGGACTTTGACGAGTTCCAGGAGACCGAGAGCCGCTGGTTCTGGCAGATCGGTATGCGGCCGAATGACCGCTACGTACACGCGCTGAACTTCTCGCTGTATGTCGGCGGCCCGGACGTCATCGGCGCGCAGAACCTCGGAGCCCTGTGCATCTGGGGCGGTACGCTCCCGAGCGAACGCCTGCTGTTCATCCTGAAAACCTATCAGCCGACCGTCATCTGGACGTCCCCGTCCTACGCATGGCAGCTCGGTGAAAAGGCACTGAAATCCGGTTATGATCCGAAAAAGGATTTCAACATCAAGAAGATCATTGTTGCCGGTGAGCTCGGCGGCTCAATCGACGCAACCAGAAAGGCCATTGAGGATATCTGGGGTGCAGAGGTCTTTGACTTCTACGGCCTGTCCGACATTTTCGGCGCGTGCGCGGCACAGTGCGAATATCACGACGGCCTGCACATCGCAGAGAACCACATTCTTGTGGAAACCGTTGATCTCCACACCGGCGAGATCCTTCCGCCCGGTGAGACCGGCGAGCTGGTATTCACGACGCTCCGCAAGCACGCAAGACCGCTCATCCGTTTCCGCACCGGCGATATCGGCCGTATCGACCAGACACCGTGCAAGTGCGGCAGAACCCACGGCAGGATCCACATTCTCGGCAGAAAGGACGACATGTTCATTGTCTCCGCCGTCAATGTGTTCCCGAGCGACATTGAAGCGGTCATCCGCGAACAGCACGATATCACCGGCGAATATCTCATCCGCATCTTTGAAAAGGACTTCACGAACAAGTATGCGGTCGAGGTCGAGAAGAATGCCGGCAACCCGAAGGACGACGAGACCGTCGCAGCAGAGCTTTCCGCAGCACTCAAGGCGCGCATCGGCGTCAAGCCCGCAAGAGTGGTCGTGCATCCGGACGGCGGCCTGAACACCCGTTCCGAGCACAAGTCCAAGCGCATCATTGACGAGCGCAAGCTTGATTACACAATATAATGATAACCGGTGTACCGGGCAGCTGTCCGGTACACCGCAGTTTTAGGAGAAGAATATGCCGACTTTATCCAGCAGAACCGCGCATTTTACCGATTCCGTCATCCGCCGGATGACAAGAATTTCCAATCAGTACGGCGCGGTCAATCTTTCACAGGGCTTCCCCGATTTTGACCCGCCGAAGGAGATCCTCGACCGTCTAGCCGAAGTGACGAAAGAGGACTTTCACCAGTATTCGATCACTTGGGGCGCACAGAATTTCCGCGAGGCACTTGCCGAAAAGCAGACCCGCTTCATGGGCAGACCGATCGACCCGAACGGCGAGATCGTCGTGACATGCGGCAGCACCGAAGCGATGATGGCCGCCATGATGAGCGTCACGAACCCCGGCGACAAGGTCATCGTGTTCTCGCCGTTTTACGAGAATTACGGCGCAGATACGATCCTTTCCGGCGCAGAGCCGATCTATGTTCCTCTGATCCCGCCCGCATTTACCTTCGATGCGGATGTGCTGGAAGCAGCGTTCCGGCAGCACCCGAAGGCGCTGATCCTCTGCAATCCGTCGAACCCGTGCGGCAAGGTCTTTACGCGGGACGAGCTGCTGATCATCGCCGATCTTGCGAAGAAATACGATGCCTTTGTCATTACCGACGAGGTGTACGAGCACATCCTCTACGCACCGCATGTGCATACCTATATGGCATCCCTGCCGGGCATGTGGGAGCGGACAATTTCCTGCTCGTCGCTCTCGAAAACGTATTCGATCACGGGCTGGCGATTAGGCTATGTCATTGCACCGCCGGAGATCATTGATACGGTCAAAAAGGTGCACGACTTCCTGACGGTCGGTGCGGCGGCACCCCTGCAGGAGGCGGCCGTCACCGGGCTGAAATTCGGGGATGACTACTACCGCGGCCTGCAGGCGGAGTACACCGAAAAGCGTGACCTGTTCCTCAAAGGACTTGACCGCATCGGCATCCGCCATACCGTGCCGGAGGGTGCGTATTACATCCTGCTTGACGTTTCGGAATACGGCTACACGAGCGACCTTGACTTCTGCGAAAAGCTCGCGGAGCATGTCGGCGTCGGCGCGGTGCCGGGCTCAAGCTTCTTCAAAGAACCGGAGAACCGCTATATCCGGCTGCATTTTGCGAAGAAAAACGAAACACTGAACGAAGCCCTCGAACGCCTGAGTTCGATCAAGACCAAAATGCCGCACGCATAACACACAGAAAAGGAGGCAGCAAATGAGATTCAATACCAAGGCGGAATACGGCCTTGCGGCGATCGCGGATATTGCGATCCAGCATGAACAGGGCAAAAAAGCAGTAACCGCCGAAATCGCGAAGCGTCAGCGCATCTCCCCGAAATACCTCGAGCAGATCTTGCTCCAGCTGCGCCGCTCGAATCTGATCTCTGCCTCCAAAGGCAAAAACGGCGGCTATTCTCTGTCGCGGGACGCTTCCAAGATCCGGATCACCGATGTGCTGAATGCGCTGGACAGCAGCATTCTGGCCGATGCATCGGAGCTGAATGCAGAGGACGGCATCCGCATGAATCTCAAGGTTTGCCTGTGGGATAAGATCAACGATCACATGCGGGCCTACATGGACAGCCTGACGCTTGCCGAGCTGCTTGCGCAGTGTGATGCATTTGAATCTCACGGATGCTATGCAATATAATACGGCGGCGCATTTTCCCTGCGTCCCGGGCGCGTACTCTAACATGAAAAAACAGCAGCGGTATCGCAGGAGCCGCTGCTGTTCTTTTTGATCCTTATCACAGCCTTTTGGCCGCTCCCCCGCTGAGATCTCCGCAGAGCTCTGCCGAAAGCGGACCTTGTTTGCCTCCATGCAGCGAAACAATAAAATATTTCTCCCGTTCCCATTGAAATATACGAAATAATGTGCTATAATAGAAAGAACAAGTATATGAAAGGGGAATTACTTATGCATGAACCTTACTACCTGACAACTGCGATCGCGTACACCTCGCGCAAGCCGCATATCGGCAATACCTACGAGATCGTCATGACCGACGCGCTGGCGCGGTTCCGCAGAATGCAGGGCTATGATGTATATTTCCTGACAGGCACCGACGAACACGGCCAGAAGATCGAGGAGATCGCAAAGGAATCCGGCATTACCCCGCAGGAGCATGTGGATAAGATCGCCGGCGAGATCCGCTCGATCTGCGACCTGCTCAACACCTCCTACAATCAGTTCATCCGCACGACCGACCCCAGGCACACCAAGACCGTGCAGGATATCTTCCAGCGTCTTTACGATCAGGGCGATATCTACAAGGGCGAGTACGTCGGCAAATACTGCACGCCCTGCGAGAGCTTCTGGACAGAGTCCCAGCTCGTGGACGGCAAGTGTCCCGACTGCGGCCGTGAGGTGCGCGATGCGAAGGAGGAAGCCTATTTCCTGAAGCTTTCCAAGTATCAGGGCTGGCTGGAAGAATACATCGAATCGCATCCGGATTTCATCTATCCGGAGGCACGCAAAAAGGAAATGCTCAATAACTTTATCAAGAAGGGTCTGCAGGATCTCTGCGTCTCCCGTTCGACGGTCAAGTGGGGCATTCCGGTTCCGTTTGATCCGGAGCATGTGATCTATATCTGGATCGACGCACTCTCGAACTATATCACCGCACTGGGCTATGATGCCTACGGGAACCACGGTGAGCTGTTCAAAAAATACTGGCCGGCGGATGTCCATGTCATCGGCAAGGATATCGTCCGGTTCCACAGCATTTACTGGGTCATCATGCTGCACGCACTCGGCGCACCGATCCCGAAAAAGGTATTCGGTCACCCGTGGATGCTCTTCGGCAGCGATAAGATGAGTAAATCCCGCGGCAATGTCATTTACGCGGATGAGCTGGTGGACAAGTTCGGCGTGGACGCTGTCCGCTACTATCTGCTCTCCGAGATGCCGTTTGCACAGGACGGTTCGATCACCTATGAGACGATGATCGAGCGGTTCAACTCCGACCTTGCCAATACGCTCGGCAACCTCGTGAACCGCACCGTCGCAATGGTCAACAAATACTTCGGCGGCATCATTCCGGATGCTGACACGATCGCTTCCGCACCGTCCGAGGACTGCGACGCAGATCTGAAGGCCGTTGCGGAAAGCACCGCCGCGAAAATGGCCGAACTGCTCGACAGCTTCCATGTCAGCGACGCGGTCGAGACGGTCATGGCACTGGCCAGCCGCTGCAACAAGTATATTGACGAGACCGCACCGTGGGTGCTCGCAAAGGACGAGGCCAACAAGCCGCGCCTTGCAAAGGTCATGTATAACCTGCTCTCCGGCATCCGCATCATCGGCGGACTGTTAAAGCCCTTTATGCCGGAGACCGCAGAGAAGATCCTCGCGCACACGCCCGCTTCCGACGAGGTCGCAGCGATCGAACGGGAAATCGACCGCTATGCCGTATTCGGCGGCGTGAAGCACGGCGCGGAGGTCGGCGAGGCAAAGCCGATGTTCAACCGCATCAACGCGGAGGAATTCATCGCGGAGATGATCGCGGCACATCAGGCACCTGCTGCGGAAGAAGCACCTTCCGAGCCGGTCGCGCCGTTTGCCGAGGAGATTACCATTGACACATTCGCAAAGGCGGATATCCGCGTGGCAGAAGTGCTCGAATGCGAAAAGGTCAGGAAATCGAGCAAGCTGCTCTGCTTCCAGCTGTTTGACGGCATCGGAAAGCGGCAGGTCGTTTCCGGCATTGCCAAGTGGTACAAGCCGGAGGAGTTAGTCGGCAAGAAGGTCTTTGTCGTTGCAAACCTCAAGCCGGTGACGCTCTGCGGCGTCGAAAGCTGCGGCATGATCTGCTCCGCCGAAGGCCCCGACGGCAAGATCACTTTGCTGCTCGCCGATGACAGCATTGCACCGGGCAGCCGCCTCTGCTGATCGCAAAACGCGTTCCGGCGGCTCGCTGCCGTATTGAATGATAACCCTGCGCTGTGGAGTACCCCGCATCAGATCACGCCCTCAAATAATCATATCACTGCACATTATGCAGCAGGAGGTTGATTTATGAAGCTTCTGAAAAAGCTTGCCGTGCTGACGGCAGCGGCACTCTGCACCAACGGCATCATGCCCGCAGCAGCGGCGGATGATGTCATGACCTTCCGCATGACTGCGGATACCGACACAATTTATACCGATCAGCTTGAAAATGAAGACGCCGTCGTGCACGGCGGCGTCCGCATTGACAATTACACCGGCCTGACCAATCTGCGGCTGATGCTGAAAAGCGACAGTCCGCTGACGATCGAAAACGGCGATTTTACGCGCGACCCCGTCAAAACGGACAAGCGCGGCGAGCCCCTGCATTACATGTTCCCGGAGCACGATCAGGCGGATTACATGCAGTATTCCGCGGTCACCGGCGAATCGAATGTCGTTCTGTGGTATGCAAAGGGCTTCGTGCAGGATCAGATCGCGGTCATGGGCAATCCGGACACGACCTTTGTCGATTTTGATATCCGTATCCCGAAGGGCACGCCGGTCGGTACGTATAAACTGTATATCAGTGAGGATGTTCAGACCAATATCGCAGGCCAGCTGGAGGAGGATTTCTTCGCCTACTGCGGCACCGCCCAGCTCATTCTGAACCAGAATGTGAAGCTGGAGCCGCTGGTGATCACGGTCTGCGAACCGGGTCCGGTCCCTGCGGAGACGACGGCCGTCACAACGGAAACGACCGCACCCGAAACGACAACGGAGCCGACGACAACGTCCATTACAACGACGGAACCGACGACAACATCCACCACAACAACGACGTCCACCACAACGACGACG
>MSGZ01000021.1:470-90998 GCA_001940925.1 Ruminococcus sp. Phil11 | reverse complement strand
AACGACGACGTCCACCACAACGACAACAACGTCCACAACGACAACGTCCACAACGACAACGTCCACCACGACGACGCCTGTCACAACCACAACAACAGTACCGATTACTACAACAAGACCGGTCACCACAACAAGACCGGTCACCACAACAGTACCGATTACTACAACAGTACCGATTACCACAACAAAACCGGTCACGACAACGGTACCGGTCACCACAACGGTACCGGTCACCACAACAGTACCGGTCACTACAACGTCGCCGATCACAACAACATGGGTTGTGACGACGACCCCGGCGTCTGAAACATCGACGTCGCCCGCTGCAACAACAACCGCATACCAGCCGCCGTCAGCTCCTCCGGATCTGAACGGCAACGGGAAGCTGGATATGGCGGATGCTGTATTCCTTCTGCGGTATATCACGGAGGACCCGCTCCCCGCGCCGCAGATGCCCTCATCAAGGCGGCTCTACGCTGCCGATCTGGACGAAGACGGATGCCTGACAATGCTCGATGTGATGCGGCTGCTCTCGCGCATCTCCGGGCAGGCGTAAGATCCTCTGAAATCCTCTATGGAGTATGCTGCTATAAGCCCTCAGAAAAAAATAAGCAAAATTGCAGCAGGAGGTTTCTACTATGAAACAACACAAGATTTTTGCCGCAGCAGCGGCAGCAATGCTTTTCGCGTCGGCGGCGGTGTCCGCTTCCGCAGCGGATGAGCCCATGACATTCCGCATTGACGCAAAAGAAAGCGCAGTCTGCCTCGATAACATGACGGAGGACGCTGTGCTGAAGGGCGACGTATTCATTGACAACTACACCGGTCTGACGTCCCTGCGCCTGATCCTCAAGAGCGACGACCCGATCGTCATCAAAAACGGCGATTTCACGCGCAATCCTGACAAGAAGGACAAGCAGGGCGAGCCGCTGCACCGTCTCTTTGAGGAGCACGCAGACGCAGAATACATGCAGTATTCCGAGGCGACCGGTGCTTCCAATGTCGTGCTCTGGTATTCCAAGGGCTTTGTCAGTGACGAGCCCGCAAAGATCAGCGACGCGACCAGCTCGTTCGTGAACTTTGATATCACCGTTCCGAAGGACACCAAGCCGGGTGACTACAAGTGCTACATCAGCACCGAGGAAACGATCAATGTCGCCGGCCAGAAGGAGGAGGACTTCTTCGCTTACGGCGGCGCAAACCAGCTTGTGCTGGACAAGGATGTCAAGCTGGTGCCGCTGGATGTTGCGGTTTACCTGATCGGCGACTCGAACCTCGACGGATTTGTCGATGTTCAGGATGCACAGACAACGCTGATCGCTTACACCGAAGGCATCGCGGGCAATGACCCCAAGCTCACCAAGGCACAGATCATGGCTTCTGACGTCGTCAAGGACGGCAAGGTCAGTGTCGATGATGCGCAGGTCATCCTGAAGTATTACACGGAAAAGGTTGTCGCCGGCAAGAAAGACACCACATGGGAGCAGTTCCTCGGCTAAGCTGAACGCGGCTTCTGCGGCATTGCTTCTCCCAATACCGAAGCATATCAGAAGAACAAAAGGGACGCTGACCGTAACAGGCCGGCGTCCTTTTTTTGCGCATATTCCGTCAGACAATCGCTCCATACAAACAAAAAACCGGACTCCCGAAGGAATCCGGTTTTTGTATCGGTAAAAATTACTCGTTGATCGCAGTAACAACGCCGGAGCCGACGGTCTTACCACCCTCACGGATAGCAAAACGCAGACCCTGCTCAATAGCGATCGGAGTGATCAGCTCGACATCGATCTCGATGTTGTCGCCGGGGTTGCACATCTGAACGCCGTCCGGCAGCGTGATGATACCGGTAACGTCAGTTGTACGGAAGTAGAACTGCGGACGATAGTTGGTGAAGAACGGCTTATGACGGCCGCCCTCTTCCTTCTTCAGAACGTACACCTGGCCCTTGAACTTGGTGTGCGGATGAATGGAACCCGGCTTGCAGAGAACCTGACCTCTTTCGATGTCCTTACGTGCGATACCGCGGAGCAGTGCGCCGATGTTATCGCCAGCCTCAGCATAATCCAGCGTCTTGCGGAACATCTCCAGACCGGTAACGACGGTGGAGGTCTTCTCGTCCTTCAGACCGACGATCTCGACAGTCTCGCCGACCTTGATCTGGCCACGCTCAACACGACCGGTTGCAACGGTACCACGGCCGGAAATGGTCATGGTGTCCTCAACCGGCATCAGGAACGGCTGATCTGCCTTACGGTCCGGAGTCGGAATGTAAGAATCAACAGCATCCATCAGCTCGAGGATCGGTGCATAGACCGGATCATTGATATCGGTGGACTTGGAATCGAGAGCCTGGAAAGCAGAACCCTTGATGATCGGAATCTCATCGCCGGGGAACTCATAGGAGCTCAGGGTGTCGCGGATATCCATCTCGACGAGGTCGATCAGCTCTTCATCGTCAACGAGGTCCGTCTTGTTCATGAACACGACGATTGCCGGCACGCCGACCTGACGTGCGAGCAGGATGTGCTCCTTGGTCTGAGCCATCGGGCCGTCAGAAGCAGCAACGACGAGGATCGCGCCGTCCATCTGTGCAGCACCGGTGATCATGTTCTTGATATAGTCAGCGTGACCGGGGCAGTCAACGTGAGCGTAGTGACGCTTGTCGGTCTCATACTCAACGTGTGCAGTGTTGATTGTGATTCCACGTGCGCGCTCCTCCGGAGCCTTGTCGATCATGGAATAGTCCTCAAACTTTGCCTGACCCTTCATTGCCAGCGTCTTGGTGATCGCAGCAGTCAGAGTGGTCTTGCCGTGGTCAACGTGGCCGATGGTACCAATGTTGACATGGGGTTTTGTACGTTCAAAATGTTCCTTTGCCATTGGAATCTCCTCCTAAAAATAGATTTTGAATAGGGTTCGGTCATCATCTGGATACGACAAAGACCTGACATCCTATATTGTACCAGATTTCCGTGAAAAATGCAAGCGTTTTTAGAAAAAAAATCCAACTTCGCGAGATTTTCTCAGATTTCGGTACATTTTTGGCAAATTACGCCGTCCTGACCCCGGTTTCCCGGGATCAGGGGCGTTATGCAGCAGAAATAACGGGATCAGTCTTCGTCGCTGTGGCCGCGCTCACTCTTGATCTTGTCTGCGATGCTCTTCGGGACTTCAGCAAAGCTGTGCGGCTCCATGGTGTAGTTGCCGCGGCCCTGGGAACGGGAACGCAGGTCGCTTGCGTAGCCGAACATGTTGCTCAGCGGGACAAGCGCGTCGATCTGTGCGACGCCGTTGTGGATCTCCTGACCCTGGATCTGTCCGCGGCGGCCGTTCAGGTCACCGAAGACATCGCCCATGTACTGCTCCGGCACAAAGACGGAGACCTTCATGAGCGGCTCAAGCAGAACCGGATCTGCCTTGCGCATTGCATTCTTGAATGCCATGGAACCGGCGATCTTGAACGCCATTTCGGAAGAGTCGACCTCGTGGTAAGAACCGTCATAGAGGGTGACCTTCACATCAACGACCTGGTAGCCGGCAACGGTACCTGCCTGCATTGCAGACTTGATACCTGCATCGACAGCCGGGATATATTCCTTCGGAATCGCACCGCCGACGATGTTATTGATGAACTCGTAGCCCTTGCCCGGTTCATTCGGCTCAACCGTGATCTTGACATGACCGTACTGGCCGGTACCGCCGGTCTGCTTCTTGTGCTTGTAGTCCTCGTTGACGGTCTTGCGGATGGTTTCCTTATAGGAGACCTGCGGAGCGCCGACGTTTGCCTCGACCTTGAACTCACGCAGCAGACGGTCAACGATGATCTCGAGGTGCAGCTCGCCCATACCTGCGATGATGGTCTGGCCGGTCTCGGAATCTGTCCATGTACGGAAGGTCGGGTCCTCCTCGGCGAGCTTGGAGAGGGCGATGCCCATTTTCTCCTGACCTGCTTTGGTCTTCGGCTCGATTGCGAGGTTGATAACCGGATCCGGGAATTCCATGGACTCAAGGATGATCGGGTGGTTCTCGTCGCAGAGGGTATCACCGGTGGTGGTGTTCTTGACACCGATCACGGCTGCGATATCGCCTGCGTAGACCTCCTCGATATCCT
Organism: Ruminococcus sp. Phil11; assembly: GCA_001940925.1. Taxonomy (GTDB): domain Bacteria; phylum Bacillota; class Clostridia; order Oscillospirales; family Ruminococcaceae; genus Firm-04. The sequence goes on along the minus strand of MSGZ01000021.1, from coordinate 86,887 downwards.
TTCTGTGGTTGGAGTGCATCTGAAGGATACGGCCCATACGCTCGGTCTGCTTCTTGCAGGAGTTCAGGACGGAAGTACCCTTTTCGATCTTACCGGAATAAACGCGGAAGAAGCAGAGCTTGCCGACGAACGGGTCCGTTGCGATCTTGAAAGCAAGTGCTGCGAACGGTGCCTTATCGTCGGAGGGACGCTCCTCCTCCTCGTCGGTTTTCGGGTTGATGCCGGTGATAGCCGGAACATCGAGCGGAGAAGGCATGTAATCGACGATCGCGTCGAGCAGCTTCTGCACGCCCTTGTTGCGGTAGGAAGTACCGCAGACGACCGGCACGATCGTGTTTGCGATCGTGCCCTTGCGGATACCGCGCTTGATCTCGTCAATGGTGAGTTCCTCTTCGTTGAGGTACTTTTCCATAAGCTCCTCGTCGGTCTCGACGACATGCTCGATCATTTCCATGCGGTACTGCTCGGCCTTTTCCTGCATGTCAGCCGGGATCTCCTCAACGGAAATGTGCTGACCGAGGCGGTCGTTGTCGTCATAGATGTAAGCCTTCATCTCGAGCAGGTCGATCAGGCCCTTGAAATCGCTCTCGGAGCCGATCGGCAGCTGGATCGGAACTGCATTACACTTCAGACGATCCTTCATCATGTCAACGACGCGGTAGAAATCCGCACCCATGATGTCCATTTTGTTGACATACGCCATACGCGGGACCTTGTACTTGTCCGCCTGACGCCAAACGGTCTCGGACTGGGGCTCAACGCCGCCCTTTGCGCAGAAAACGGTTACGGAACCGTCCAGAACACGCAGGGAACGCTCGACCTCAACGGTAAAGTCCACGTGACCGGGGGTATCAATGATATTGATTCTGTGCTCTTTCCAGTAAGCGGTGGTTGCAGCAGAGGTGATCGTGATACCGCGCTCCTGCTCCTGCTCCATCCAGTCCATGGTCGCGGTACCGTCGTGGGTATCGCCGATCTTATGATTGATACCGGTATAGAACAGAATACGCTCGGTCGTGGTGGTTTTGCCGGCGTCGATATGAGCCATAATGCCGATGTTTCTGGTTTGTTCAAGACTACAGTCTCTTGGCATTAGAGTTCCTCCTAAAATTTTACGCCCTCCGGCACAGCCTTATGCCGGAACAATACGGATGATCTTTCTGCACAGGGCAGAAAAATCACCAGCGATAGTGTGCAAACGCCTTGTTTGCCTCTGCCATCTTATGCGTATCTTCACGCTTCTTGACAGAACCGCCGGTGCCGTTGACAGCATCCATGATCTCGCCTGCAAGGCGCTCCTTCATGGTCTTCTCGCTGCGCAGTCTGGAATACTTGGTGATCCAGCGCAGGCCGAGGGTCTGACGGCGGTCCGGACGAACCTCCATCGGCACCTGATAGGTCGCACCGCCCATACGGCGTGCCTTGACCTCCAGCACAGGCATGATGTTTTCCATTGCCTGCTCAAATACCTCAAGCGGATCGCGGTCGGTCTTCGTCTTGACGATCTCGAATGCATCGTACACGATCTTCTGTGCGACACCCTTCTTACCGTCGAGCATGATGTTGTTGATGAGACGTGTAACAAGCTTGGAACCGTACATCGGGTCAGCCAGAACGTCACGCTTTGCGATATTGCCTCTTCTTGGCATACTCGCTTCCCTCCTTCATAAAAGATGAATTCACAGGTACTCACCCGTGCCCGTTTACGCGGGGCGTGGTGTAGGCGCCGTTGCAGATAAAGAGACAGCAAAGCGGGAAGTCCGCCTCATAACAGGTATGAAAATGCTATCTATCAAATCCACAAGAGCCTTGTGGGTAAATGCGAATACGTTGGTTTGCAGGTGAATCTTACTTCTTGCCTGCCTTCGGACGCTTTGCGCCGTACTTGGAACGGGCCTGCATACGGCCGTTCACGCCCTGCGCGTCGAGTGTACCGCGGATGATGTGATAACGCACACCAGGCAGGTCCTTGACACGGCCGCCGCGGATCAGCACGACACTGTGCTCCTGCAGATTGTGGCCGATACCCGGAATGTAGGCAGTGACCTCATATCCGTTGGTCAGACGCACTCTCGCGATCTTACGCATTGCAGAGTTCGGCTTCTTCGGGGTGGCAGTCTTGACGGCAGTGCAGACACCGCGCTTCTGCGGAGAGCTGAGGTCGATCTGGGACTTCTTCTGTGCGTTGTAGCCCTTCTGAAGTGCCGGAGCCGTAGACTTCTCCGTCAGACTTTTTCTGCCCTTGCGAACGAGCTGATTAAAAGTTGGCATGATTTTCCTCCTTCTTTATAAAATAGAATATGTGCACGCACAGACAGTACGCGCACATATCATTATATATGAAGTCTGTCAAAAAGTCAAGCGTTTTGGAAAATTCTCCGCTTTTGACAAAAAGCGCACGGATTTCGCAGCACGAATGCGCTATTTTGCGGCCTGACCCCGTCATTTTGCGGCTTTACCGCACCTCCGGAGGCAGTCACCGTTCCGTCCGCGCATCCAGCTCCGCCTGATAATTGCAGCAGGCATCGAGCAGATACCCGTCGAGCCGGCCGACCAGCGTATTGCCCTTGCAGAACGGGCAGAGCATTTCGTCCCGGCTGTGGAGCGTTTCGTCATAGCGGCTGCTCCTGCGGCAGCGCAGGCAGACATAATTGCCGACCGGTGCGGCCCGTTCCTTCCGGAGCACCTCTCCGATCTGCCGGAGCGTCTCCTCGCCGTAGCTTTCACAGACGGGTTCGTATTCGTTCAGAAAATGCTTCAGGATGCGGTCCTTGACATACTCGCGCGCGGCACAGCACAGCACGGCCGGCACCGCGATCACCAGAATGAATACGATATGCATTCCGGTATCGCCGCCCGCATTCCACTGCGCGGACGGCAGCACACGAAGCAAAATCTCGATCACCACATACATCGCGGCCAGCACAATGCTGACGGCAGCCAGCACCTGCGCAAGCGTATGCAGCTTTGCAGGCTTGCCGCCCCACATCTGACCGGCATACTTATTTGTGACATCCGCCAGCTTTTTCCATGCTTCCCGGTAGGCTTCGCCGCGCTTTCCGCTTTTGAGCAGATTCGTCTCGGCCGGATACAAATACAACGGATTCATGCTTGCTCCTTATAGAATGCGCGGATGATCTCCGCATACTCCGGATGCGTCTGAGCCAAATGCGCAAGCGACTGTGCGCGGTACTGCATCAGACGGTCGTACAGCGCGGGATCCTGCTCCCGCAGCGAGGTCTCATAATTCTGATTGTAAAGACGGATCGCCTCTGCTGCCTTCGGGTTATTTTCTGTCAGCCGGAGCGCGAGCTTCATGCGCCGCGCCTCGATTGCTTCCTCGATCTCGCTTTCGCTGAGATGCAGCTTCCCGGAAAGCTCCGGGATATGCGTCTGCAGATGCGTCAGCAGCTCCTCCTGATCGGAATCGCTGACATCCCGCCAGACGCCCCGCGCCCGCAGAATGCCGGAGAGCTGCTCCTCCGGAGAAGCATTTGTGTCGATGTTCCGGAGCAGTGCTTCGATGTACTGCTCCATTTCCGCCTCCGCACGGGAGCCGAACGCCCATTCAAATTCCAGACGGGCGGGGTCGCGCACCGCGGATGCCGTTTCGCCGCCGTCCGTGACATAGGGCGGCTCATAGCCCGCGTTTTTCAGTGCAGCCGGGATCGTCCGGCGGACATAACCGTTTTCGACCCACCCAGCAAGCCCGAGTGCGCGGAACCGGTCGTTCAGCGAGCCGATATGCGAGGCGAAGTACAGTGCGATGCCGCGCGCATTCAGCGATTTGCGGAACGCCTCCAGTCTGTCCGCCGCGGTGATATCCAGATTGCAGACCGCGCCGGAATCGACGACGATGCACCGGGTATCCGGCGTGACCGCCTGCTCCAGATCGCTGATGAACAGCCGCACATTCGCAAAATGCAGGTTGCTCGAAAAGCGGTACAGGATCACGCCGCTGACCGGCACTGCATTGGTATTGCGCTCCAGACTGTGAAAGCCCTCATGCCCCGGAATGACGCCGAGGAACGAACGCTTGGGGTTTGCCGTCCGCAAAATCAGCGAGACGAACGACAGCAGCACGCCGGTCACAACGCCAGCGACCGTTCCGAGCAGCAATACGCCGAAGAACGCGCCGAGGAAGATCAGCAGCTCCTGCTTATCCTGCCGGAACAGCCGGTGTGCAAGGTCAAATTCGACTGCGCCGAGCAAAGCCGCGATCACGATCGCGGTCAGCACCGGCACGGGGAGATATGCGATAAAGCCGGTGCAGAACAGCAAAATCAGCATCATGGTGACTGCCGCCGCCAGCGACATCACCTGCGATCTTCCGCCGTACTGCTCCCCCATGGCCGTGCGGGAGACAGAGCCGTTCACGGGACAGCACCCGGTCACGCTCGCTGCGAGATTGCACAGCCCGTAGGTCAGGATCTCGCGGTTATCCTCGATCGGATAGCCGTTTTTATTTGCAAAGCTGCCGGATGCCAGCAGCGTTTCCGCCATGATGACCGCCGCGACCGTCAGGCTGACGGTCAGCAGCTCCGAGATCTGCTCCGGCATGATGTGCGGAAAGGAGAACGGCGGCAGGCCGCGTTCGACCGCGTCCAGCATCCGGATGCCGTGCGCATCCGCAAAGCCGCTCCTGCCGAGCAGCGCGCCGCCCGCCATGACAACGACCGCCATCGGGAGCTTGGGCAGCAGCTTTTTGCCGGCCAGCAGCATCGCGAGTGCCGCAAACCCGACCGCCATAGAGGCCGGATTCAGCTCGTTCCCGCAGACCTCTGCGATATGGAGCAGCAGCTCCGGCAGCTCGCCGGTGCCGCTTCCGCCGCCGAGCAGCTTCGGGATCTGCATCAGAATGATCGTCATGCAGATGCCGCTGATAAAGCCGCCCATGACCGGCGTGGAGATATATGCCGCGAGCCGTCCCGCTTTCAGCAGCGAGAACAGCAGCAGCCAGAGCCCGACCAGCAGCGTCACTGCCGGCACGAGGCGGATCGCTTCTTCAGAGCCAAGCGCAATGCCCTGCGCCGTCAGGAATGCCCCGACCAGTGCCGCCGGTGCCGCATCGACACCGAAGATCATCTGCGGCGAGCTGGATACCAGCGAAAAGATCAGGATCGGGAAAATGGAGCCGTACAGGCCGCAGACGGCAGGCAGCCCCGCGATCTGCGCATAGCCCATGGAGATCGGGATCGAGACCAGCGCAATGATGATGCCCGTGAAAATATCCCGCGGCAGTGCTCTGACAGCCGCACCCTTCAGCAAATGCGCCCTCTCCCTTCTCTTATGCAGATTCCGCTTCCCGCATCGCGCCGCGGATCGTCCGGACCAGCAGCCGGACCGCAAACACCGTCATGACAGCTTCCGTCACGGGCTGCGCCCAGAGCATCCCCGAAAAGCCGAAGCAGCGGTCAAGGATCAGCAGCAGCGGCACGTAAAGGAACAGCTGCCGCACCAGCGTTATGACAAAGGCACTGAGCGGCTTGCCCATTGCCTGAAACGACATCCGGCTCATGGAGACCGCGCCGACAAACGGCAGGATCCACATGACCGTCCGGAGCGCACGGCTGCCGAGGCGGATCACCTCCGGCGTTTCGGTGAAAATGCCGATCAGCTGCGGCGCGAACACAGCGTAGACCGCCATGATGCAGAGCTCCGTGCCGCTGACAATCAGCAGACCCGCCCGCAGGACGGAAAGCATCCGGCGGTAATTCTTCGCGCCGTAGTTATAGCCCATGAGCGGCTGCGTGCCGGACGCAAAGCCCTGATAGACATACGTGCCGAGCGTCATGATCTTCTGCGCCAGACCCGTTGCCGTCACATGCAGCGCGCTGTAATGCGCCGCAAGATTGTTGTTGACAATATAAGCCGCCGTGGTCAGCAGCGTTTCCAGTGAGGCCGGCAAACCGACATAAAAGATCTCGCCGAGGACTTCCTTCGTCGGCACCCGGTATTTCCAGTGCGGCTGCAGCAGCGTTTTCCCGCGTGCATAGAGCAGCAGCGAAACGCCCGTGCTGACCGCATTGCCGAGCACGGTCGCGACTGCCGCGCCGCGCACCTGCATCCCGAACCCGAAGATAAACAGCGGGTCAAGCACCACATTGGCCGCGGTTCCGCAGAGCATCCCCGCAACGGCGTATTTCACGGAGCCCTCGCTCCGAAGCAGTGTGCCGAGCGTATAGCTGCCCATGATGACAATACTGCCGCCGAGCAGCACCTCGGTATACTGCGATGTATATGTGAAAGTATCGGCATCCGCGCCGAGCCCGCTGACGATCTGCGGCAGGAACAGCAGTCCCGCCAGTGTCACAATCAGACCGTTCACGGCGGTCAGCACCATGCCGGAGGTCAGCGCGTGTTCGGCTTTCTCACGCGCGCCCGCGCCCAGACTGCGTGCGATCAGCGAGGCAGTTCCCGTGCCGATCATATTGGAAACCGCGACCGAGATCATCATGACCGGATACCCGAGGTTCACCGCCGCAAGCTGATAGTCGTCATGCAGCAGGCCGATGAAAAACGTATCCACAAGGTTATAGAGCACCATGATGCACATGCCCGCGATCAGCGGCACGCCCATGCGCACGACCGCCTTTGCAGGCGTTTCATCCCGCAGGATCCGGATGCGCTTATCCTGTTTTGGTTCCTGTTCGTTCAAGCTATCACCGGTTTCCGTCAATTTCCTTTATTATTATAGCATATTGTGCGGCAAAAAGCAAGCCGAGCGGTATATTTTATGCTGCAAACAGTCTTCCGGCGAGCTTTCGGAATCGCCCGCGGAGACTGCCCCGCTTATAAGCACATGCCTATTCTGCATCAGGTAAACCTGCTGCACTTGGCAAGCCGGTTGGCACACACCAAAGCGATAAACGAATTATCGGTAATGTGAATCACAATGAGAAGCGCGCCGTCAGCACAGGCCGGGAAAGCTGAACAGAAAAATGATGAAAAAACAGAAATCAAGATTATCCGGCAGGTGAAACCTATATATATCATACAGAAGCACCTGCAGAAAGCCGTTCATAATTGGGCGGCTTTTTTCTGCTGACATCTTGAAATTTGAGTTAGCATATGCTATAATATAGATGAGGGTTTGCAAACGCTAACCAAAAGGCGGCCGGAGGACAAAGGGATGAAAAAGGTACGTTCACTATCCAAAGAGAAAATAGATGAGATTTCCGCACTGATCGGCGCATCGTTCTGGGATTACCCGTATGCGCCCGGAGAAGGCGGATTGAAGCCGTTTTTTCCGTCAAAAGCGGCTATGACCGAATACATGAAGTCTTTTGTGATCGCAGGCATCGAAAGCGGAACATTTTACAGCACCGATCACGGCGAGGGCTATATCCTCATCACCGACACAAACGGAAATCATCCGGGATTCCGGAGCATCGTCAGAATGGCAAGGCGCATGAAAAATGCACTCGGCGGCTGGGGCAGGCTGTTTTCATTTCTGAAGCAGGCAAACAGCGGCTGCGATAAAAAGCCGCTTGAAATCCAGATGAAAAAGCAGAAAAAGCCTTATGTCAAGGTGGAAATGCTGATCGTGACAGAGCAGTATCAGGGGCAGGGATACATGCGGAAGCTCATGGAATTTGCCTATAAAACGGCAGACAAAAACGGCTGCCCCTGCATACTGGATACCGATGCGAAGGGCAAATGTGACCGCTATGTGCATCTCGGCATGAAGCTTGTTCAGATCCGGACGGCGGCAGGCTGCAAGATCTATGACCTGATGTACAGCAAGGAAGACGGGAACAATACGCTGCAGGCGGAAAAGGAATCATAGAAAGGAGCGGAGACGCTGTGTATCAAACAACAGTCAGAATTGACGGCATGATGTGCGGAATGTGCGAATCGCATGTCAACGATGCGATTCGCACCAAGATGACAGTGAAGAAGGTGTCATCTTCCCATAAAAAGGGTGAAACGGTCATCATCAGCGAAAACGAACTGTCGGCTGCGATGATAACCGCCGCACTGGACGGTTCAGGCTATACCGTTATGAGTGTGACCTGCGAACCGTATGAGAAAAAGGGCTTTTTCAGAAAAAATAAGTGAAAAGGAGTGTTATGATGCGTGCGAATTATAAAAACTGGGTCCCCAACGGAATGCTCAGGGCATTGACCGCAGGCACGATGATTCTCGGTGCAGGAACCGCAGCACTGATGTGTACAAAGATGAATCCGAATCTGAAAAAGGCAGTTGCCGGAGCGGCGGGAGCAGGCACACTTCTCTGCGGTGCAATGACGGCTTGGAGCTTCTATGCACACGGTAAATTCTCCTATGACGGCGAGCGTCAGCTTTCCAAAGAGATCGTCGAGGGTACTGCAAAATATATCACGCTGCCCGCGGACGGCATCGGACTGGATGTCGGCTGCGGAAGCGGTGCGCTGACGATCGCTTGTGCAATGCGGAATCCGCAGGGCAGAATGATCGGCATTGACCGCTGGGGCATGGAATATGCGTCGTTCAGCCAGCAGCTCTGCGAGGATAATTCCGATGCGGAGGGTGTTCAGAATACGGAATTTCGTCAGGGCGATGCCTGCAGGCTGGATTTTCCCGATGCATATTTTGACGCAGTGACAAGCAATTACGTTTACCACAATATCACGGGTGTCAGCAAGCAGGAGCTTCTCCGTGAAACGCTGCGTGTATTGAAAAAGGGCGGCACATTCGCAATACACGATATTATGTCAAAGGCTCGTTACGGCGATATGCAGCAGTTTATCCGGGAACTGTATGACGAGGGCTATGAGGAAGTGAAGCTGATCGACACGGCAAACGGAATGTTCATGTCAAAGGGCGAAGCTAAAATTCTCGGACTGAGCGGTTCGTCTTTGCTGATCGGAAAGAAGTGAGCATGTTGCATAATGCATTGATTTGCGGTCTGATCTGGTCTGTCATGTGGAGCGTTTATGTGTTTCTCATCCTGAAATTCTATCCGTTTTCGATGCTCCACGATTATCCGAAGGATATTCAGGCTGCGGCGACCATTGAGAAACCGGCAAAAGCACAGGAACAAGCCGCAAAACGATTCGGTGCAGTCGGCGGTCTGTTCATATTTGGCGTACTCCTTGCATTCGGCTTGCTCCGGTTTCACAGCGAACAGGCTTCATTTTTGCAGGTGTTGAAGTATATTTTCATAATTGCCATGACATGGAATGTGGTTGATCTTCTGGTCATGGACTGGCTGATCGTATGCACGGTCACGCCGGTATGGATCGTCATAAAGGGCACAGAGGGCTGCAAGGGCTATAAGGATTATTTCTTCCATTTCAAGGGCTTTCTGATCGGCTGTGTGTATACAGCAATGATGTCGCTGCTGTTTTCGGGAATTGATTATGCGATACTCAGATTCCTGATATGGAACTAAGGTGAGGAGATCATCATGACAAGCAAAGAATACAAAGATCTGTCCGTAAAGGAGTTTACCAAAGCTGCCGAGTGCTACGAATCGGAGAATGCGGGCGTGTACAATATGTGCAAGAAGGACTACCCCGATGTGCTGGCAGAGCTTGAAAAGGAGCTGTTCACCGACCTGCTGGACTGCGGCTGCGGTACCGGCCCGATGCTGACGCTGCTGCATCAGAAATACCCCGACAAGCATTACACCGGCATTGACCTGACGCCGAAAATGATCGAGGTCGCAAAAAAGAAAAACCTGAAAGGCGTGAAGTTTGTGGTCGGCGACTGCGAGAATCTCCCCTTTGCCGCGAATTCCTTTGATGCGGTGATCTGCTGCGAGAGTTTTCATCATTATCCCAATCCGCAGGACTTCTTCGACAGCGTGTACCGTGTTCTGCGTCCGAACGGCAGACTGATCCTGCGCGATATGACAATGGCTACCGCTTTCGGACGATGGTTTTGCAATAAAATTGAGATCCCGCTCATAAATCTGAAGGGGAAAGGCGATGTTCATATGTATGACAGGAATGAGATACAAGAGCTTTGCAAAAATGCCGGACTTCACATGGAATCCTTTGAAAAACGCGGCTTCTGCCGTCTGCACTGTGTTGTGAGAAAGGTCAGATAAAGCCGGAAGAATCGCCGTAATTGCGCAAAACGGTAAAATGAAACGAGCCTATACAGAAATGTATAAGCTCGTTTTTTCTGTACATGAATGATCGGTCTCACAGCTTCCAGCTTGCCGCTTTCTGTCTGTCGGTCACAAATGTGCGATAGATGCCGTCCTGCTGTATGAGCTCCTTATGTCTGCCCTGCTGCACAATCTTTCCGCCGTCAATGACGATGATCTGGTCTGCGTGCTCGACCGTTTTCAGGCGGTGCGCGATCATGATGATCGTCTTTTCTTTGGTCAGCTCCTCGATTGCCTTTGTCAGCTCTGCTTCATTTTCGGGGTCCACATTGGCAGTCGCTTCGTCCAGAATGATGATCGGCGAATCCTTCATGATCGCTCTTGCAATGGAAATGCGCTGCTTTTCGCCGCCGGAGAGACTTGCGCCCCCCTCGCCGATCACGGTATCATAGCCGTCCGGCAGGCTCATGATGAAGTCATGGCAGCGCGCCTTTTTTGCCGCATCTATGACCTTTTTCATCGGTGCATCCGGCTCACCGAAGCGGATATTATTCGCGATCGTGTCCTCAAACAGATACACCCGCTGGAACACAAAGCTGAAATTCCGCATCAGGCTGTCAAAGCTGTAGTCCTTCACATTTTTCCCGCCGAGCAGCACCTCGCCGCTTTTCACATCCCAGAACCGCGCCATGAGACTGGTCAGCGTGGTCTTGCCGCCGCCGGACGGCCCGACGATCGCCGTTGTGGTTTTCTCGGGTATTTTCAGGTCAACGCCGTCAATGATCGTTCTGTTTTCATACGCAAATGAGATGTTTTTCAGCTCGATATTATGATTTGCAGGCGTGATCTCTGCGCCGTCAATATCCATTTCCGGAATGGAGAGGATCTCATTTGCCTGATCAACACAGACCGAAACGCTGCGGATCAGCGCAGAAAAGCCTGCCATGATGTCAAGGCTCTCATAGATCATGAACGAGCTGATCGTCATCATGATGCAGTAGAGCAGCGACATGCTGCCGTTGATGTAAAAATACACGGATGCCGCGCACATCAGAACGCCGGTCATTTTCGTGACGATCTCCTGCAGGGTAATGTACGGAATGACGTCAAATTCAAGGTGCGTGTCGCCGTTCTGCTTCGCCCTGATCGCCGCTTCAAGCTTCTTGGCACGGCTGCTGACGAGGTTATAATTTTTGACCTCCGCGATACCCTGAATGAACTCGATGACTGCGGCAACAAGATCACGGTTTGCTTTCTGCTGCGCGGGTGCGCCCCTGCGTGTGGCTCTCTGCATCGCCGCATTGACAAGCGCATAGACCGCGACGCCCGCCGTCAGCAGAAGCCCGATGCGCCGGTCAAAGCAGAATACAAACACCGTGATCACAAATGTTGTCAGGATGCCCTGTGTCGTCAGCATCACGACGCGTGTCGCCACATCCGAGAGTGCCTCCATTGTGTTTGTTGTCACGCTGGTGATATGACCGAGGCTGTTGTCATTGAAATAGCCCATCGGCAGATAGCGCAGATGTTCCGCGATCTCAATGCGCTTGTTCGAGCAGGAATGATAGCCCGCTTCGGTCTGCAGCATCGTCGTTTTCAGGTTGATGAGCAGCTGCCCGAGCACCGATGCCGCGAGAATTGCAACCGCAGCCCAGATGTGTTTGTTCGTCATATTCCCGTCCAGAATGCCCATGACGATCACGCCGATCGCCGAAATGCGCAGTGCCGCAAAGACCGCCTTGACCGTGCCGAGCGCGATCGCCAGATACAGCTTTTTGCGGTCCTCCCCGTTGCAAAAATCAAAAAAGCGTTTCAATGTTGTAAACATCATGCACCCTCCCTGACTGCCGTATGTGCTTCCCACATCTGCCGGTAAAGCGGCGAATCTGCGAGCAATTCCTCCTGCGTGCCCGCCGCTTCAACTGTGCCGTTATTGATCAGAATGATCTGGTCGGCGGATGCGATCGTCGATAATCTGTGCGCGATCACAAGCAGCGTTTTGCCCTGCACCAGTCTTGCGACCGAGGACTGCACGAGTGCTTCATTTTCGGGGTCGGTGTACGCCGTTGCTTCATCGAGAATGATGACCGGCGCATTTTTCAGCATCGCTCTTGCAATCGAAATACGCTGCCGCTCACCGCCGGAGAGATGTCCGCCCGCACCGCCGACAACGGTCTGATAGCCGTGCTCCAGCTGCATGATAAAATCGTGGCAGCCGCAGGCTTTCGCCGCATTCATCACATCCTCATCGGTCGCACGCAGATCGCCCATGCGGATATTATCCATGATCGTTTCGTCAAAGAGGTAGTTGTCCTGCGAGACATAGGCGATATTCCTGTTGTACTGTTCCAGCGGGATCTTGCGGATATCTGCGCCGCCGAAGGTGATGCTGCCGCTGTCCACATCCCAGAACGATGCGATCAGCTTTGCGATCGTCGATTTGCCCGAACCGGACGGCCCGACCAGCGCATTGACCGTCCCTTGCTTAATGTTCAGATCAATGCCATGCAGGATCTCCTCGTCCTTGTAGCCGAAATGCACATCGCGCAGCACAATGTCCGTGCCGTTGATTTTCTCGGTCAGCTTTTCGGGGCGGATCAGCTCCTCACGTTCAAGGATCTCTGTCGCTTCGCCGATGATCGTGCCCATTTTTGCCATGCCGTCCCAATAGGACGCGATCGTCATGAACGGCGAGACCAGACCGAGCGAGAGGATGATCAGCATCAGCAGATCGGCACCGGTGACCGTGCCTTTCATGTAAAACAGCGCGCCGAACGGCAGCAGTCCGAGCAGAAAATACGGCATGATCAGCAGGGAAAGATTCTGCCAGAGATTGCAGCGGCGCATCCAGTCAATGAAGCAGTCCGCCCCCTCTTTCGCCGCGATCACGAATTTTTCATACGAGGTTTTCGCCTTGCCGAACGCCTTGATGACCTCAATGCCGTTGATGTATTCGACGGCGGTATCATTCAGCTTTTTCGTTTTGACGACCGTATTTTCATAGCTTTCCTGACTGCCGACCATCATCAGCATGAAAAACGCCGCACCGACCGGCACACAGATCAGCGAGATCAGCGTCAGCTTCCAGTTGATCGTCATCATGTAGATGATGAGAGCGACCGGCACAAAGGCGTTGGACAGCACCTCCGGAATGATGTGCGCGAGCGTCGTTTCGATCGAATCCACACGCTCGCAGATGATGTTTTTGTAGGTGCCGCTGGACTGCGACAGCACCGAACCGAGCGGCAGCTTCGAGAGCTTTTCGGTGAGCTGACGGCGGATATTGGCAAGCACCTCAAAGGTCGCGGCGTGGGAAAGCGTCGTCGAGACCGCGTGGCAGACGCGGCACAGCAGCCAGAACACCGCCATTTTCACGATGCTCGCAGTCAGCAGGGACATATCCTTTTCCAGCGTACCTGCGTGCATTTCGAGCAGCTTCCGGACGATATCCGCCATGTACAGATACGGCATCAGCCCGAACACGACCTTGCACATTGCCAGCAGCACGCTCAATATGTAATTCGGTTTCTTCTGCCCTGCAAATTCGATCACCCAGCTGATCGCAGAGCGTTTTTTTGTTTTTTTCATAATGCTCCTCCTCATCGTGTTAGCTACAGCTAACTCTAATTGAAAAAATATCGGCATCAGATGCCGAGTATTTTTTTCCAGCCTGCCGAAAAGAAAGCGTCCAGCGTTTCTGCATAATGCATGGCTTCTTCCCGGCTGAAACCGTGGATGACCGCCTCAAACAGCGCGGACACATTCGCCGTCACCAGCATGTGAAATTCCTGCTGCGAAATCTCGTTGACGGTCATGTTGTACTGCTTCATGCGCTCAAAATAATCCAGCGTGGAGCGTTCCTCCAGCAGTGCCATATCGTGAACAAAGCGCGCAAACCGTGTTCCCTGCGCGCGGCAGATCAGCAGCTTGAACGCATCAAAATGGTCGTAGATAAAGGACATCAGCCACTTGGTCTCGCTTTCGCTCTCATTCCAGAGCTGCTGCACATCGCCGCATTTCATGACCTCATAGCCCTGTTCAACGAACACCTGATATTTCGTCATCAGCTCGCTGACCGTCGGCTCCACAAGTGCCGCAAACATCTCCTCTTTGTTCGGGAAATGGCGGTACAGCGCGCCGACTGTCAGCCCGACTTCGGATGCGATCCTGCGCATGGATGCATTCTCAAAGCCGAATTCCATGAACTCTCTGACTGCGGCTGCAATGATTTTTTCGTGTGCCTCGGTTTTATCTCTCGGCATACGCAAACCTCCCTTCATCGAAAATGAACACTGTTCACATGCATAGAATATCACGTAATCGGTTCTTTGTCAAGATACGTGAACAATGTTTACCGATACAGCACAATCTTTTCCTGAAAGCGCGAATGTTTATCGGCACTTACGACAAAAGCGCGCACGCTGCCGGCTCTGCCGTGATGATCCCGCTCCGGCGAAAGCGTCCTTGCGGCAAAAAACGGCCGGTGCTTATCCGACACCGGCTCAGCTTTTATATGAACGGTCACACCGGGAGTCGAACCCGGACACCGCGGAATACACGGCTACTCACAGTTTAGCAAACTGCTGCCTTGCCTGTTAGGCTTATGCGACCATAAATAAGGACACGGGTTTCTGAAACGGATTGACATTCCGCAATGATTCTGCTATACTGTATCTATGATACTTGCCCGGCATTTGAATCAAACGGAGGAACCATGCTATGGATACAGATATGAACCGGATATCCGATCTGAATATCTACCTGACGAGAATGCAGCGATCCATACTGGATAAGATGTTTTTCATGGATAAGGTCTTTGAACCGTTCCGGTATGTCCTTGATTTCGGCTGTGCAAACGGAGAACTGATCAAGGCTATGAAGCCGATGTTTCCCGAATATGAATATATCGGCTATGATATCAGCCCCGAAATGATCGAAGCCGCACGCAAAAATGTTCCGGACGCACAGTTCTTTGACGACTGGAACCGGATCAGCATTCCGTTTGCAGAGAGCCTGATCAATATTTCCAGTACGGTACATGAGGTTTATTCCTATTGCAGCAAAAAGGATATTGATATCTTCTGGGACAGAGTTTTCGGGAGCGGTTTTCAATATGTCACGATCCGCGACATGATGTATTCACGGGCGGAGGATATTCCTGTCCGCACAGATCAGCTTGCCGCAGTCAGGCACAGCAGCTGCGCAGAATGGCTGGAAAGCTATGAGAATGTCTGGGGCAGGATCAAGACGCAGCGCCAGCTTGTGCATTTTCTGCTGAAATACAAATATACGCAGAACTGGGAACGGGAAGTTCATGAAAACTACTTCCCTGTTTATACGGAGGATCTGATGAAGCGGATCCCCGGTTCATACAGGCTTGTATACAAGGATGTGTTCACGCTTCCTTACACCGCATGGCAGATCCGCAAGGATTTCGGCTTTACGCTCACGGATCATACCCACATCAAACTGATACTGGAACGAATCCGCTGACGGAACGGCAAACACCGGAATCTCAAAGCTGCTGCGAAAATAGGGGGAGAATAATATGCGTGATTTGAATATCGATTTTATGGATCTGTATAAACGTACAGACCGTTTTATGAAAGATGCCTATTCTTCTTCTGAAGGTGTTTCAGAATACATACGTTCAATGGAATCGTGCTATTATAAGGGAAGCAGCAGCGTACAAGGCTGGAAAAGTGATTATGATAACCTTAAACATGTTCGCTGGATAAGAAATCAACTTGCACACGAAGTCAGCTATGATTCGGATATTTGCTCGTCCGATGATTACGAATGGCTTGATGATTTCTATAAAAGGCTGTTCTCTACCAACGATCCGCTTGCGATGCTGAGAAAAATGGAAATAAAAGCAGTTTCTGAACGCGCAGAAAAGCGGCAACTTGAAAACAGACCGCAGCAGGTTCCGCGAGCAGTATCCCCTTCGCAGCAGCCCATGCAGCAGGAACCAAGTCATGATTCCCGACAGAAAAAACCTGTTTATTACGAGCAGCCTATGCATCAGAAAACAAATGTTAAACAATCTTCCGGTTGTTTTTGCGCGTTTATAATAATGCTAATGTTATCAGTATCAATTGTTATTTTGGTTTATTTGCTTTCAAAGTAACTCTAATCAAAGAATATGGACAGCGCAAATCCGTCCCGATTTTTCATTTATCGGGATACGAACTTGATAAATTTCTTGTCGTTCATCTGCTCACTGATCAGGTATTCTGTGTCCTCATCATTAGACGATGCGGCCAAATAATGAATAATGAAAGTAATGATTCCCTTCGGAGCGGTACCGGTCAAAATGACAAGTATCGCTCTTTGAGAATAAAATTGGAGGCGGGCGCAGACGATGGGCAAGGCAGGAATCGAACCTGCGGTGTATCTAACG
Source organism: Ruminococcus sp. Phil11 (assembly GCA_001940925.1). Classification (GTDB taxonomy): domain Bacteria; phylum Bacillota; class Clostridia; order Oscillospirales; family Ruminococcaceae; genus Firm-04. The sequence goes on along the minus strand of MSGZ01000021.1, from coordinate 70,445 downwards.
TGACGGATTTACAGTCCGCTGCAATCGCCGCTATGCGTACTTGCCCATATTGAGTATCCGTGGGGAGACTCGAACTCCCAAAACCCTGGTTCTTAGCCAAGTATGTATTCCAAATTCCATCACACGGACATATTATAAAAGATAATGAATCATCTCTCAGGAGCGATACCAATTACAATAACAAGTATCGCTGCCGGAGAATAAAATCGGCTGCGGGCACTGCCCGCCCGCAGCGGGACTTGAACCCGTATCGCCGGATTGAGAATCCGGTGTCCTGACCATTAGACGATGCGGCCCTGTGACTGCCGAAGCAGTCAGATTCTTTTGATCACAACGATCTGATCGATCGTCACACCAAACATATCTGCAATAATAATCATGTTGTCGATGGTCGGCACAGAATCGCCGCGCATCCATTTGAAGATCGCCTGCGGGGTATTAAATCCGCACGCTGCCTGCACATCAGCAACCTTAAAGCCTTTCGTGCGCATCATGGATTTGATATTCGCACCGGTTGCAGCTACATCAATAATTGGCATTGTAAACATCTCCTTTCCTGTAATATCCCTGATGCTCCTGATGAGAGTCGAACTCATACTGCGCGGAGTTTAAATCCGCTGCCTCTTCCATTGGGCTACAAGAGCAAATGCAGGATAAGGGATTTGAACCCTTAGAATACAGCTTTTGAGGCTGTCATGTATTCCGTTCCATCAATCCTGCTAAAAATGTCCGCGGGGAGATTCGAACTCCCAAAACCTTGTGTCTGAGGCAAGTATGTATTCCATTCCATCACACGGACATAATAAAAACACCGCCTGTATCGCTGCATACAGACGGTGTTTCGTTTCAGGGATATCATACAAAAAGGCTATCCTGAAATGCGCATGCCGGCGGTTCCGACACATTCACTACGATCTGTATGCAGCACAATCAGAGTCTCTTCCAGATAGAGGCTCAGGAGGTAATATTCACTGTGGCTGTACAGATTGTTCATAGCGAAACGTGTCATTTTCGGCATCTCCTTTCATAATAGATGATTCAGCGCAGCAGCCGGTTTCCGGCTGCCCATGTCTGATGTTGATTGCATTATAGCATACCCGAGCGGAAATGTCAAGTAAACCGGTGGTATATTCTTTTTCTAATTTAAGACACACTATGTCTCAAATTGAACAGTAACAAAGTGGACAAAGGGATGAACGCGGCGTTCACCCCTTTGTGCTTTTGTTGATGCTGTGAGGTGAGCCTAAGTCACCCCATAAAAAGCAAACACAGGAACAGACCAGACCGGACTGCTCCCGTGTTTTGTATTATTCCGCCTTGCGCTTTGCCTCAGCATCCGCCTTATGCTGCGTAATCAGCAGGTTTTGCAGAGCATTGACCGCTTCCTCATCGGCATCCTTGATTGCGTGCAGATAGTGCTGCGTCGTGGTGATATTGCCGTGACCGAGCCGCGACTGTACCTGCCGGATATTGACACCGGAGTAAAGGAGCAAGGTCGCAGAAGTGTGGCGCAGGGCATGAACCTCCGAAAAGAGTGCAGTTTACGCCAAGGAGAAGATGAATTCAATCAAAAGGGTATAACAAAACGGGAACCGGCGCTGTGTCGGTTCCCATGCTTTTATTATACATCATCGCTAAAGAAATCAGAATCAATCCGCTTAACCTGATATGTAGCCGCCGTTGACACGCCCAGATCGTATTCAATCATCAGCTTAGCAAGCTGAATCCCATCGACCAGTACAATTTTCGTATGAAGCTGTTTGGCAGCATAGGCTTCGGCTTCCTTTGAAAACTTGGCTGTCGTAATAAAGATACCCTTTGATGCACCTTGTCCTGCAAGTGCTCCCAAAAACTTCTGAATCTCCGGTCTGCTCACAGTGCTGTCCGATTTCCATTGTTTTGCCTGTATATAGATGGAATCAAATCCAAACTTGTCCGCGCTGACTACACCGTCAATTCCCTCATCGCCGGATTTCGGTGTGACAGCATCCTTATTTTCACTTGGTTTTCCGTACCCCATTTTTATCAGTAGTTTGACAACAAGGTGCTCAAATTCAAACGGAGAGATTTTCATAATCTCCGTCATTAGATCGCTGGCAAGTTCCTCATTCAGTTCATTCAAAGCAGACTCAATCTGCTCCTGCGGACTTTGCGTCTGAATAACTGTCACATCGCTCCCATCAGTGCTGCCCGCAGATGCCTTTCCGTGAAAAGCAGTGAAAGATTCAAACTGTTCCAGGTATTGTAAAGTAACGCAATCCGCTCCCTGCTTTAATGCTTTTCGTCCTGCATCGGTTAGACAAAAGCTGGCTCGTTTAGGACTCTCAATCAATCCGGCTTTTTTCAGGTAGGTTTTCGCCCAGCTAACACGATTCAGCAATGTATTCTGACCGCTTGCTAGAGTTTCCTCTTTATCATCATCTGATAATTGAAATTCTGCTGCGCAATAGTCAACGACTTGTCTGAGAGTATATGTTTCTCCATCGCCTAAGCAGCGAATAATGGACGGCATGAATTCACTATATTTTGGTACTGCCATATGATAACCTCCTTGCAAACCGGAATTGGACTATCTTTATTATACCACAATCCGCCACAATTCGCATCCTAGCATCATGCACAAAAAGCAAACTCAATTTTCTCTATTTTCATCAAACGCTATTTTCGCAAGAATTTCCTAAAAATCTCAAAAATCCGGCTCGTTGTTCGCTCAAAAAGCGCGCAGCTTTGTGTCCAAATTTCTCCGTAGTGTCCAAATAGTGTCCAAATAGTGTCCAAATAGTGTCCAAGATTTCTGAAATTTGTTCCGCTTATTTCGATGAAAGAATATTGCAGGGATTATATTGTGAATGGCAAATGTGATAATATTGCCGGTGCGAAAATGAGGTCCGCATCACAGGATCGCAGCCATATAATATGGCAGATACACAACCTCGCCCTCGACGCGGAGATCACCCTCATGCAGCACATACTGTCTGCCGACTTTGTTGGTGAACTTCTCCTTGAACTTGAGCAGCGATTTGGTTGTATACTGTTTGCCGGATTTCGCTTCAATCGGAACGATCTTCCTGTCAATCCGAATCAGGAAATCAATCTCCATTGCCATTTTCCCCTGCTTGTCATACTCGACATAGAAAATGACCTTGTGCCCGTTTGTACGGAGGCATTGCGCGATGACATTCTCTACGAACATTCCCTCATTGATATGCAGGCGGTCGGTCAGGATTGCCCTGTAAAAATCGTTGTCCATATAACTGCCGTCACCGAAGCTCAGGTTGATGAGCAAGCCGGTATCCATAAGATAACATTTGAACCGATCATCGTCCATTGAAAGCCTCTTGTCCTGACCGATTAGACGAATCCGCCATTAGTATCCGTGGAGGGAGTCGAACCCTCAGTGTGCCGGTTCTTAGCCGGGTGTGTCTGCCATTCCACCACACGGACATTGATAACCGCAGCGGGACTTGAACCCGTATCGCCGGAATGAGAATCCAGCATCCTGACCATTAGACGATGCGGCCATTTAACTGCTTCAAGCAGTCAGATTCTTTTGGTGACAACGATCTGGTCAATCGTTACGCCAAACATATCTGCAATGATAATCATATTGTCGATGGTCGGCACAGAATCGCCGCGCATCCATTTGAAAATCGCCTGCGGCGTATTGAATCCGCAGCGCGCCTGAACATCAGACACCTTAAAACCTTTCGTGCGCATCATGGATTTGATATTCGCACCGGTCGCTGCAACATCAATAATCGGCATGGAAAACATCTCCTTTCTTGTCATATCCCTGATGCTCCTGATGAGAGTCGAACTCATACTTAACGGGGTTTAAATCCGCTGCCTCTGCCATTTGGGCTACAAGAGCTATTGATGTTCCAATTAACTCTTGAATATTAGATGCGCAGTATAAATGTCAATATGCAAGGAAGAAAGCCACCGCCTTGCTGACGCAAGGCAAGGATTTCTGACGCGGCAGATTGGCATTTAGACAAGCAGATAAATTCGAGAGTTAATTGGGTTATCAATCATGCAGGATAAGGGATTTGAACCCTTAAAATACAGCTTTTGAGGCTGTCATGTATTCCGTTCCATCAATCCTGCAAAGTGTCCGCGGGGAGATTCGAACTCCCAAAACCTTGTGTCTGAGGCAAGTATGTATTCCATTCCATCACACGGACATAACAAAAACACCATCTGTATCGCTGCATACAGACGGTGTTTCGTTTCAGGGATATCATACAAAAAGGCTATCCTGAAATGCGCATGCCGGCGGTTCCGACACATTCACTACGATCTGTATGCAGCACAATCAGAGTCTCTTCCAGATAGAGGCTCAGGAGGTAATATTCACTGTGGCTGTACAGATTGTTCATAGCGAAACGTGTCATTTTCGGCAACTCCTTTCAAATAAGATCTCAACGCAGCAGCCTGTTTCCGGCTGCCCCTGTCTGATGTTGATTGCATTATAGCATACACGAGCGGATAAATCAAGTAAACCGGTGGTATATGCTTTGGGTGCTTACCTGCCCATATTGTTCTGCTTTTCTTCGCTTCCGGAGAACTTTAGAAATTGGCCGCGGGCACTGCCCGCTGTCCTGCCATTAGACGAAACGGAATCATTTGGTGCCTCCGGCAAGAATCGAACTTGCGACAACTGGTGCTTCAAACCAGTGCTCTACCAACTGAGCTACAGAGGCATATTTCATTTCTGATACGACAGAGTTTTCCGGCGGGCTTTAGATCAATGGAGGCGGGCACTGCCCGCTGTCCTGCCTGTTAGACGAAGCGGAATCATTCCCCGCCCGAAATCGGGCGGAGCGTTTTAATTGAGAATGATGATCTTGTCAATGGTCACATCGAGCAGATGCGCAAGAATCACCATATTGTCGATCGTGGGCATCGCATCGCCGCGCATCCATTTGAAGATCGCCTGCGGCGTGTTGAAGCCGCATCTGATTTGCACATCGGCAACCTTGAGCCCTTTGTTTTTGATCAGCGCCTTGATGTTTGCGCCGGTCGCGGCCATGTTGATCGTCGGCGTATCGGAAGACATAAAAATACCACCTTTCTGACAGAATACAAAAAACCGTCTGCGTGCTTTCGATACTGCACACAGACGGCTTTGTTCTATCAGAAGATGGTTCACAATGAAACACAATCTATGCTCACCCTGTCAGGGAAGCTGAACAAACACCTGTATGTTTTGCGTGCAGCACAAAGGCACCATTTTCTTGCTGGAGAAAATAGCAGAACTGCTGGTATTCAAAACTAAACAGGCACACTGCGTTGTTCATGATTGCTTTCATTGTTTTCACCCTTTCGTTAGTCAGAATTTCGCGGGCTGTTTGCCCTGCGTTGAGCACATTATAGCATACCTTTCCGGAAATGTCAAGTAAACCGGTGGTATATCCTTTTTCAAATTCGAGACTCACTGTGTCTCAAATTGAACAGTAACAAAGTGGAAAAAGGGATGAACGCGGTGTTCACCCCCAAATATTTAGGTACTGATATAACGACATGACAGTATTGGTATGTAGACTGCCATTTCACATCACTCCCGATACAGTAATTTTTAGGACAATGATACCATACTGCGGTCAAAAGGTCAATCGGCAGAAAAGAGCCGTTGCCAATTGAAACAGCACTGTTTGCACTTTGCCATCGGTATAAAACGAAGTATTATTTGTGCAATATGCGCATCACTTGAATATAATTTTATGCAGTCCTCCAAAGTTGTAATGCATCTATTGACAACTCTGTAATCGCATGATATACTAATGTCAGAAAGTTGAAACAGAAATGTTTACAACTTTACAAAACACCATAATCATGATATAATCAGGAGGTACTTATTATGAAAATCGCAGTAGTTTGTGCAAACGGCAAGGCAGGTCAGCTTATCGTAAAAGAGGCTGTAAACAGAGGATTTGACGTTACCGCAGTTGTCAAGGGCGAGAATAAGTCCGCTGCTCAGAACGTGATCGTGAAAGACCTGTTCGACCTGACCGCAGCAGACCTTGCAGCCTTTGACGCAGTTGTGGATGCATTCGGAGCATGGACACCCGAGACACTTCCTCAGCACTCCACTTCACTTGCTCACCTGTGCGACATTCTTTCGGGAACTGACACAAGACTTCTCGTTGTCGGCGGCGCAGGAAGTTTGTATGTAAACAAAGAGCATACCGCCTGTGTTTCTGACGGTGCTGATTTTCCCGAAGTTTTCAAGCCGCTGGCTTCTGCTATGGCAAAGGCGCTTGGCGAACTCCGTCAGAGAAATGACGTAAAGTGGACATACATCAGTCCCGCAGGAGATTTTCAGGCTGACGGCGAGCGCAGCGGCAAGTACATTCTCGCCGGTGAGGAGCTGACACTCAATGCTAAGGGCGAGAGCATTATCAGCTATGCGGATTATGCTGTTGCTATGGTAGACGAGATCGAAAAAGGCGGTCACATCGGGCAGCGTATCAGCGTGGTAAGAGAGTAAGAAAGAGATGAATATCTATGCAGATAACAAGTAAATTCACAGCGGCGGTGCATATCCTCACCTGCATTGACATTTTTGGCGGTCAGATGAGAGTGACCAGCGATTTTCTGTCGGGCAGTACGGGGGTAAATGCGGTGATCGTCCGTAATGTTCTCGGACAGCTTCGCAATGCCGGGATAGTTGAGACCCGTCAGGGCAGCGGCGGCGCACACCTTGCAAAAGCACTTGACGAAATAACGCTGTACGATATTTACAAGGCGGTTGACTGCGTAGACGATGAGGGACTGTTCCACTTCCACGAAAATCCCAATGCAGATTGTCCTGTGGGACGGAATATCCACAAGGCTATGGACGGAAGGCTTGAAGCGGTGCAGGCGGCTCTTGAAAACGAGCTGAAAAGCACGACTCTTGCACAAGTTGTCTCTGACACACGAAAGTTCATTGACGAGGAATAAAATGAGAGTGTGCTGAAAACATCGGCACACTCTTTCCATAGGAGGACAATATGACAGCGAATGATTATCTGAGATTTATCGTGGACGTGATACACTCTACCGTTGTTGCAACGGTGGACAGCGACGGTCTGCCCGTGACCTGTGTGATCGACATGATGTATGCAGACGAGAACGGACTGTACTTTCTCACCGCAAAGGGAAAGAACTTCTATCAGCGGTTAAAGGACAAGGGCTATCTTGCACTTTCGGGAAAAAAAGGCGAGGATACCATGAGCTGTACGGCGATCTCTGTCCGTGGCAAGGTCAGGGAGATCGGTGCAGAAATGCTCCCTCTGCTGTTTGAGAACAATCCCTATATGTGTGAGATATATCCCACTGAGGAAAGCCGCAAGGCGCTCACAGTGTTTCAGATCTATGAGGGCAGCGGAGAGTGGTTCGACCTGTCGAAGAAGCCTATCGAGCGTGACAGCTTCACATTCGGCGGCGCAGAGATCACGGAAAGCGGATATTTCGTGACCAATGATTGTATCGGTTGCGGTTCGTGCCTAAGCGACTGTCCGCAGAGCTGTATCGAACTGAAAGAAAAAGCTGTTATCCGTCAGGAAAACTGTCTGCATTGCGGAAACTGTGCAGAGGTCTGTCCTGTGGGGGCAGTCATAAGGAGATGATTGTATGGAGAAGCTCGACTTTCTGATAGACTATCTGCTGTCCGAGAGAGATGATTTAGGCAGGATAGAGATACCAAAAAATGAATCTGACAAGTTTCGCCTTTACCGCAGCCTTGTAAATATCCGCCCAGCTGTCAAGGCGGACGAGGATTATTTGCAAGCCGAGGACGAATATCTCACAGCCTTGACCGAGAGCAAGGGTATCACGGATATTGCAGATCTGTCGCCAATAGAGGACGGCATTTATCTCTGGAAAGGTGATATTACCACGCTCCGATGCGGTGCGATCGTCAACGCTGCCAATTCGGGAATGACGGGGTGCTGGCAGCCGTGTCACTCTTGTATCGACAACTGTATCCACACCTTTGCAGGGATACGGCTTCGTTACAAGTGCGGTCAGATCATGCAGACACAAGGGCATGAAGAACCCACGGGTAAGGCAAAAATAACGCCTGCCTACAACCTGCCCTGCGACTATGTGATACACACCGTCGGACCGATCGTGCAGGGACGGCTCACCGAGGAGCATTGCCGTCTGCTTGAAAGCTCCTACAAAAGCTGTCTTGAAATAGCCGTACAGAACGGTATCGGGAGTATCGCTTTCTGCTGTATCTCAACGGGCGTATTCGGATTTCCGCAGGATAAAGCGGCGGAAATTGCTGTCCGCACCGTCAGGGAGTTCCGCAAGAACCACGATATACAGGTGATCTTCAATGTGTTCAAGGAGGACGATCATGAGATTTACAAGAGATTACTCGGCGGAAATTGACCATCTGAAAAACGAAATACAGACCGCTGATGCAATCGTGATCGGTGCAGGGGCAGGTCTTTCCACCGCCGCAGGCTTTACCTATTCAGGAGAGCGTTTGCAGAAGTATTTTGCCGATTTCGTGGAGAAATACGGCTTTCGGGATATGTATTCGGGCGGTTTTTATCCCTTTGAAACGTCCGAAGAAATGTGGGCGTACTGGTCACGCTACATCTACATCAACCGCTACATGGACGTGGACAACGGCACATACAAGCGCTTGTTTGAGCTTGTGAAGGACAAGGACTATTTTGTTCTCACCACGAATGTCGATCACCAGTTCCAGAAGGCAGGATTTGACAAGCACCGCCTGTTCTACACGCAGGGCGATTACGGGCTTTGGCAGTGCAGTGAGCCCTGTCACCAAAAGACCTACGACAACGAGAAAACCGTCAGGGTGATGTTTGAGCAGCAGAAAAATATGCGTGTTCCGTCAGAGCTTGTGCCGAAGTGTCCTGTCTGCGGAAAACCCATGAGCATGAACCTCAGAGCCGATGATACCTTTGTTGAGGACGAGGGCTGGCACAAAGCAGCGGAACGTTATGATGAGTTCCTGCGCCGCCATGAGGGACTGCATATCCTGTTCTTAGAGCTTGGTGTGGGTATGAACACGCCTGTCATCATAAAGTATCCGTTCTGGAAGATGACCTATGCAAACCCGAAGGCGGTCTATGCCTGCCTGAATTTCGGGGAAGCGTATGCGCCCGATAAGATAACAGAGCAAAGTATTCTTATCAATGGGGATATTCATAGTATTTTAGACAGGATATAAAATCAAGGCTATTGCACCGTCAATGTGCAATAGCCTTTCTGTTTCAAAGTTACAAAACTAAATGCGGAACCCCATATTGTAAGCATCTTTAAGTCTGGTATTGCCTTCTATCTCGCCAATATCAGTCACTCCACCGCAGAACAGAGTGCCGACGAGTTTTGCCTTTTCAAAGCAGTCTACCCAGCCCTCAATACCCGAAAATGCCTTTTGCGGAACATCCTCCTCGTCTTCTGCTGCTGTTGCAAGTGCATAGACCTCACGGAAACGATAATCCGAGGAAAACAGCGGATTTGCACGGTCGAGCATTGTTTTCAGCGCACCGCTCATTTCGTAGTAGTAGATCGGTGTAGCAAAAATAAGCACATCAGCATGAAGCATTTTCTCACGGATAGCATCTGCATCGTCATGCATAATGCATCGCTGAGTCTTCTGACAGGCAAAACAGCCGATGCAGAATCTGATCTCTTTATCACGCAGGGAGATCAATTCCACTTCATGCCCCGCCGCTTTTGCTCCGTCTGCAAAAGAAACTGCAAGCTGCTCGGAGTTTGCGTTTTTACGCAGGCTTGACGAAATAATAAGGACTTTTTTGCTCATAAACATACCTCACTCACCAATTTTCATATCGTTGTCCTGTATGCAGTTCTGCCATTCTCTGCATTTCTGCATCGGACAGCTCAAAATCAAAGATGCTGTAATTCTCAAGTATATGATCCGGATTCTGTGAACCCGGTATCGTGACATAGCCTGCCTGCAAATGCCAGCGGAGTATTATTTGTGCCGATGTCTTGCCGTGTGCCTTTGCTATATCCGTGATCGTTTCATTACCGAACAAGTCCTGCGTATGCCCTCTGCCTCCGAACGGATACCATGATTCTACCACCGTACCGTATTTGGCAATATCTTTTTGAAACTGCGTGTTCTGATAAAACGGATGATTTTCATTCTGAACTACCGCAGGCTTGATCTCACCGCCGGATGTGACACGCTCATATTCGTCAAGGGTATAATAGTTAGAAATACCGATCGACCGTAGCTTGCCGTCCTTGACACCCTGACACAGAGCTTTGTAGACCTCGGTATCATTGCTGCCCGATTGATGTATCAGCATCAGGTCAATGTAATCAAGTCCGAGCCGTTCAAGCGAATCGTCAATAGATTTGTACGCTCTGTCATAGTTGGACGGCATGACCTTTGTGGTGACAAAGACCTCCTCACGGGTGACGATGCCATCGTCTATTGCTTTCTGAATGCCCTTGCCGACACCTGTTTCATTACCGTAATACTGCGCTGTGTCGATCAGCCGGTAACCGTCTTTCAGTGCTGTGTAGACGGAGCTTTCCGCAGTATCATCGTCCTGTGTCCATGTACCAAGTCCAAGAATGGGCATTTCATAGCCGCTGTTGAGCAATACGGTCTTGCTTTCATAATCAAATTCTGTTGTCATATTACGCTGCTCCAATATCTTTCGTTTCAGCAGGCATAGGTCAAAAACGCTCCATACCCCGTCATTGTCGAGATCGTAAGGCTTTCCCCGCAAATCTTCCTCTGTCGGTTTCGCAAGGAGAAAATCATTGAGATTCCGTACATCCTGCACCGTGTATTCGGTATCTTGGCTGCCGTTCATTTCAAATGTTACGGTCACATCGCCTGTCCCGAGTGCATCAGCAAGCCCCGAAGTATCTGAAATATTCCCGATCTTTGTATAGCTGTATGAAGTATCGAAACTCTTATAGAATACCACAAGGCAGTTATCACCATACAGCATTATATCACCCTCGCTGATATAACCGGCTTTTTCAGGCGAGGAAGGCAGAGAGGTATCAAGGTAATAATACTTTTCATTGCCGTTCAATTCGGACATATCAAGTGTCAGGGGCAGCATTTCCGTCAAAGCTGTAACTGTATCGCTGCTTTCCAATGAGACACGAAATTGTGTATCTCCTACAGTTATCTGCATACCATCAGCATCATTTTCTTCATGTTGTCCGGCGGTTGTGACCTCTTGTCGGTCGGAGGTTACAGATGAAACCCTGCTGTCACTTTGCATCATAACAGACGAGTTTTCACTTTGCACCGTCACAGCCGAACTGTCCTCTGAGTAACTGCCGCACCCGGTCAACATCAGGAAAGTAGAAATAACAGCTAAAAATCTTGCTTTAATCATAAATGCTCCTCACTACCCTTGCAGGAGTGCCGACCGCTATCATATTTTCAGGAATATCTTTTGTAACGACTGAGCCTGCACCGATGACTGCATTATCACCGATCGTCACACCCGAAAGGATTGTTGAGTTAGAGCCTATCCACACATTCCTGCCGATGTGAATGGGCTTGGGTATCAGATCATGACGTTCTTCGGGGAGAAGTCCGTGATTCAGCGTTGCAAGCACCGTATTGTGACCGATCAGCGCACCGTCACCTATGTAAATACCGCCCTGATCCTGAAATTTACAGCCTGCATTGATGAACACGCCCTTGCCGAGATGAATGTTTTTCCCACAGTCAGTGTAGAACGGAGGAAACAGCCCGACCTCAACAGGTTCACCGATCAGATCCGACATCAGCCCATTTATCTCATCGGGCGTATGATAGCGGCTGTTGATCTCTATAGTAATGCGGATTGCCTCCTGACTCAGCTTGTGCATGATCTGATGCACATTGCTCTCCGCCGTGACCTGTTTTCCGCTGTTCATATATTCAAGAAATTCTGCCGTTGTCATCGCTGTTTCCTCCATATAAGATCATTTCAGATATTCGTTGTAGAACGCTTCGAGCTTGTCAAACGGAATAACGTGATTCTCACCGCCGTCATAGAGGTCGGTATGGGAAGCACCCTCTATCACAAGAAGCTGTTTGTTGTCGGTATACTGATTGCCGTTTATCATATTCTCATACGCATCTTTCCCGAAGTAGAAAGAATGTGCCTTGTCGCCGTGCATGATCATAACGGCGGAGCGTATCTCATTGCTGTATTGCAGGATCGGCATATTGATGAACGACATACAGCCGATCTTGTTCCAGCCGCCGTTGGAATTGAGCGAACGGGGGTGATAACCTCTTTCAGTCTTGTAGTAAGAATGGTAATCTTTTACGAAATACGGTGCGTCCTCGGGCAGAGGATCGACAACACCGCCGCCAAGCTCATACTCGCCGGACTGGTAATCCCTGATACGCTGGGCATTCAGTGCCTGCTTCATGGCATACCGCTTTTCCTCGCTGTCATCGGCATCGAAATAGCCCTTTGCGTTCACTCTTGTCATATCGTACATGGTAGATGCAACAGTCGCCTTGATACGTGTATCAAGAGCCGCTGTATTGACAGCCATTCCGCCCCAGCCGCAGATACCGAGGATACCGATACGCTCGGGATCAACATTTTCCTGTACTGAGAGGAAATCAACCGCTGCCATAAAATCCTCTGTGTTGATGTCGGGAGAAGCCATGTAACGAGGTACACCTCCGCTTTCACCCGTAAAGGACGGATCGAAGGCAATGGTCAGGAATCCACGCTCTGCAAGTGTCTGTGCGTAAAGACCGCTGCACTGTTCCTTGACTGCACCGAACGGTCCGCTTACAGCAATTGCCGGAAGCTTTCCGCCTGCATTTTTTGGAGTGTACATATCGGCAGCGAGTGTGATGCCGTAGCGGTTGTGGAATGTCACTTTCTTATGATTGACCTTGTCGGACTTCGGGAAGGTCTTGTCCCATTCCTGTGTTAAAGTAAGCATTTCATCTTTCATTTCAGATACCTCCGTTTTTTCTTAATGTGTAGGCGAAATAGTCAAGGCAGTCGATGCGGTCGTTATACTTGTGAACGCTGTCAAGGAGCGTTTGACGATAGCTTTTCAGAAAACAGTCAAGTGCCTGATATTGTCCGCTTTCGACCATTTGCAGGCATTTCGCTACGCTTTCATCGTCCAAGCCCATATCCCTGAGATTTTCGGTCATGACCGCCATTTTGTCGGCTGCATTTGCCATATTCTCACCTCTGTGTTATTTGGTATCTTTAGTATAACACAGATCTTATGATATGTAAAATACCTATTTTGAATAGCTTGTTATTCTTGACAGGAATAACAAAACAGGTTATAATGATAATAGAAATATTGGAGGTGTGCTATGGAAATACGTGTCTTACGTTACTTTCTCGCCATCGCAAGAGAGGAAAACATGACAAGGGCAGCCGAACGCCTGCATATCTCGCAGCCCTCGCTTTCTAAAGAGATAAAGAAGCTTGAGGAAGAATTGGGGCATGAACTGTTTATCCGCACCAATAAGAATATGATACTTAACGATGAAGGTATGCTCCTGCGCAAACGTGCCGAGGATATCCTTGCTATGGTCGATAAGACAGCCGAGGAGTTCAGCCAGCTTGACAACATCATCGGCGGTGAGATACGCATAGGCTGTGCCGAGAGCTATCTTATCAAATACCTTGCAAGGAGCATCAAAACATTCAAGGAGCAGTACCCGAATTTCATATTTCACATATTCAGCGGAGATACCGAGCCCGTTGCCGAACGTCTTGACAGAGGTATCCTCGACCTTGCCGTGATCGTTGAACCGCCGAACCTCTCAAAATACAATTATCTCTCTATCCCCGAAAGCGACAAATGGGGGCTTGTCATGCTGCGTGACAGTCCGCTTGCTGAGAAAGAATATGTTACCTTTGATGACCTCTACGGGCTTCCGCTGTTCTGCTCCGAGCAGTCTATCCGTGTAGATTTCCCTCGCTGGTGCGGTGAGAACATGGACAAGCTCAACTTTGCAGGAACTGTCAATCTTGCCTACAACGGCTCGGTGTTCGTAAAAGAGGGGCTTGGATATCTGCTGACATTTGAGCACCTTATCGACACGAGCGAGAAGAGCGGACTTTGTTTCCGACCGATCAAGCCAACGCTTGAAACGAATATGTATATCATCTGGAAGAAGTATCAGGTGTTTTCACCGATAGCGGAGTTGTTCCTCAAAAAGCTGAGAGAGGACTACTCGTGAATTGATTTATCCGAATAAAAAAGCAAATGACTTTTTAAGTAGGTACTAATATAGAAGTTTTACAAGAACTTATATGAAAGACCTATACAGCGGGCTATAATAAAGGAAGACAGATACTTCCGATCGAGGTATCTGTCTTTTTTCGTTGTATCATATCCAGCAGTCTGCTCATTCTCTGTTCGTAGTTTCTCGCTCGTGTCTCCTTGTATTTTGCATTTAAAAGGGCGTGAAAAAGTGTGCAGAGATTGACTTTTTCGGGACGGTTTGGTATAATTATGAATGTGTACTCATCAACTTTATGGAGGGCATAATGAAAAGAATACTATATCTGACCGCCTTGTATTATGAAGCAAAGGGTCGAAGATACTGCGATGAAGATATATACATACGCTCTGTATGCTCCTGATAAAACCAGACGATGGGAACTGAAGCGCTATGATCATTCGACCGAAGATGCTGATTTCGCAAAGAAATTCATCGAATGGAATGATATTTCTCACGGTATTCAGCGAGTAGATGCCTGCCGTACCCGTGATGGGCGACTGCTTTTAGTGGAGCTGGAAGACCTTGATCCCTATTTGTCTATCGGAGAGCTTGATGAAAAGACAAGAGAACGGTTTATAACAGATTTTATTTCTGCTATAAAGAATCAGCTTGACCACATTGAATGAGCAAACACGGATAACCGTCCTCATCAGACGGCTATCCGTTTCTTATTATTCCGCATACCCACATTCCGGCACTCGCCGGAAAACAGACCTTTTACAACATGAATCTTGACACTTCTGCTATCAGGTTGTATAATTATAATACAATTCGCCAGGAGGTATCGCTATGTCCCATATTCTCGTCCTGAACGGCTCTGCCAGACCAAATGCGTTTACGGCTGCGATGATAAGATCATTCGGCAAGGGGGCAGAATCGGTCGGTCACACTGTCATGGTCATTGATCTGTGTAAGCTGAATATCCATAGCTGTATCGGCTGTCTGAACGGCGGCAAGGAGAAGGAACACCCCTGCGTGCAGCGTGACGATATGGATACTGTCTACGCAGAATTCCGCAAGGCAGATGTGACCGTTTTTGCAACTCCGCTGTTCTTCTGGTCGTATAGCGGTCTGCTCAAAAATGTGATCGACAGGCTGTGGGCGTTGGCTGAGTATGAACGAAGCGAACTGATCGGCAAAGGCAGAAGCGGTGCATTGTTGGTCGCAGCAGGCGGAAGTCACCCTGAACCGCTGTATGAGCATTTTGATTACATGATGAAACGGCTTGCGTGGCGAAATCTCGGCAAGGCAGCTCTGCTTCATACCGATAATATGGATATGCAGGGTATTCCTGAATGCGAAGATGCCTATATGCTCGGTGCTTCTATCGGAAAGCGTGAAGAACAATGACAGTACAGCAGTTAAAATACATCATTACCGTTGCAGAGGTAGGCTCAATAACCGAAGCCGCAAGACAGCTCTTTATCTCCCAGCCCAGCCTGTCGGGTGCGATCAAGGAAGTCGAAAATGAAGCGAAGCTCACGATCTTCAACCGCTGTCGGGCAGGCGTTGCACTGACGCCGGAGGGAATGGAGTTTGTCGGCTATGCAAGGCAGGTCGTTCAGCAAATGGAATTGCTGGAGTCACGCTTTGTCAACGGACAGCCGGAAAAACAGCGGTTCTGCGTATCCACACAGCATTATACCTTTGCAGCGAACGCCTTTGCTGACCTCATCATGCAATACGGGCAGGAACGCTATGAGTTCATCATGAACGAAACGCAGACGCATCAGATCATTGAAGATGTGCGGAACAGGTTCAGCGACTTAGGACTGCTGTATCTCTGCGAATCCAATGAAAGCGTCCTGCAAAAGCTGTTTGAGGACTACAACCTGACATTCCAAGAGCTGTTTACGGCTTCTCCCCATATCTTCCTTGACAGAGATCACCCGCTTGCAGCGAAGAAAGCCCTTACGCTTGCAGACTTGAAGCCCTATCCGAGACTGAGTTTTGTACAGGGAGCGTATGAGTCCTCAAACTTCGCAGAGGAGCTTTTCAGCAATGAAACAGTCGATAAGAGCATCCGTGTGAGCGACCGTGCAGCAGTAGTCAATCTGATGATCGGGCTGCAGGCGTACACTATTTCCAGCGGTATCTATGCGAAATATCTCCACGGTGACAGGATCATTTCCGTTCCGCTGAAAGAAAAAGAGACAATGCACATCGGCTATATTATCAACAAAGACCGTACACTTTCAGATCTTGGTGCGCGTTTTATCGAACTGATCGGGCAGTATCAGGAAACATAGGCAAAACCTATGCAAACGCACAGTATAAAAGTATTACCTATCGCAAAGCGTTCCGTGGTATAATAAAACTATGGAAGGAGGCATAAATATGCCGGCTTATGTGATAGGTAATTTTGTTTTATATTGTGTGATCAATGCGTTTACACCGGGACCGGGCAATATCCTTGCACTGAACACGGTGACGAACTACGGATGGAAGAAAGGCAAGCCGCTGTTTTTCGGCATCTTTACGGGATATTATGTAGTACAGCTCATCTGTGCAGTGTTTGTATTCGGCATCGCTGCATTTCTGCCGTCTGTCCTCGGCGTGATGAAATACATCGGTGCTGCCTATATTTTGTGGCTTGCGATCCATATTGCGATCAGCAAGCCTGAAAAGGACGATGATAGCAGATCTGCATCTTACATGAAAGGCTTTCTGCTGCAATTCGTCAATGTGAAGATCTATCTGTTCGGTATGACCGCTCTGACTGGATACATCACAGACTACCACACCTCGCTGACTGCACTTGTGATCGCTGAACTGTTTATCGCTACACTCGGCAGCTTTGCAACGCTCACATGGATCGGAATGGGTGCGCTGATACAGAAATTCTATCTGAAGCATTATCGCATCATCAACATTCTGCTGGCACTCACGCTTGTGGAATGTATTATCAGCATATTGAAATAACGGAGGTCTTGGGAATGAACGAAAATATTACGAAGATGTATCAAAACGGAATGGTCACGCTTGACGCAAAGTTTTTCAATGTGTATCAGGAAACGATAGACAGCTATATCCACAACTGTTATGTTCTGCAAACGGCGATGGAGCGCTTGTATGCGTATGAACATCAGCAGATGACCAAGCCTTGCAATGAAAACAGCAGGCTCACGAAAATGTACCCGAACGGAATGATTACGGTCGATGCAAGACATTTTGAGGTCTATCAGGAAACGATAGATACGGAGATCAGTGATTGTGAAGTCATGCAGAAGGCACTGAAAAGATTGTATGATTTTGAGACAAAACAATTAGCATAATGTTTTTCTTGCCAATAGCCCGTAGTCTA
The DNA here is from genome assembly GCA_001940925.1 of Ruminococcus sp. Phil11. Lineage (GTDB taxonomy): Bacteria > Bacillota > Clostridia > Oscillospirales > Ruminococcaceae > Firm-04. The sequence goes on along the minus strand of MSGZ01000021.1, from coordinate 52,905 downwards.
ATGATACACTCACTTTCCGTTCCGCTGAGGTTCAAATCAGCATTATGGCGCGCGCCACAATGACAGCATACCCTTTTGGAACTGAATAACAGAAAAAGCCCTGAGATCTGCTTACGGATAAGCATTTCTCAGGGCTTCATTTATCCCATATTTCCTGCAAATATCCTCTCCACCACGATCTGCGTCATCTCCTGCACAGACTCGGCATAACCGCCTTTTGCCCATTTCATAAAGATGCCGAAAAGCCCATAGGCAAGGTAGTAGCTTTCGTAGGTGTCAATGGACTGCTCGGTGTCACTGTCGGTCATGATGACCTCATAAGCTGACAGGATCGCTCCGTGATGTCCCTGTCCGATGATGAGATCGTTCTTTTTCCGAAGTGAATAGCAAAAATCAAAGTACCGTCTGACACGGTAGCTGTCACTCAACTGATGCTCCTTTAGTCTGTGTTCACGTTCATATTCACGCCACTTCATGATGATGTAGGCGGTGATGATCTCGTCCTTTGATTTGAAATTGCGAAAATAGGTCGCTCTGCCGATGCCGCCTTCCCCGCACAGCTCGTCCACGGTGATCTTCTCGATATTCTTCTTTTTCATCAGCCTGAACAGTGCTTCACCGTAGGCTGAGGTCACATATTCCGACATTTTCCGTTCTTCCTTTCTGCCTGATGATACTATTTCGCCAAATAGTATCATTTTTCCGATTTTATTGACTTTGCAGCCGTTTTATGATATTATAGTATCATAGGAAAGCGTTTTTGTCAAGCTATGAGATTGAAGGAGGCTATGTTATGGGAATCACAAAACCAAAAAGCAGATTAAAAAAGGTGCTTATCATCATCGGGATTATCATTTTCGTGATTGCAACAGGCATTTTTGTTCTTCTGAAGCTGACATTTCTCAAAACATTCCCTAAGCTCAAGGGTGAACCTGAGATCGGCAAGTGGTATGAGGTTGAAGTGGACGGCGCAAAGTCCTCGGACGGCAGTGAATGGCACGGCATCTTCCGCAAGGGTACAGAGAACAAGGGCGTTGTGTATTTCTTCGGCGGCGGTGTGAGCATCACTCCTGAGACCTCTGAGGGAGGCAAGGAGTTCTATGCGACCAATATGACGGCACAGGACTTTGTCGCACAGGGCGGTATCGGCAGCACTGCGGAGGATAATCCCTTTAAGGACTGGAGCTTTATCGTGATCCCCTATGCGACCGGCGATTTTCACGCAGGCACGGGAATTTACGAGGGTAAAAAGACTGTGTATCACACAGGATACAGCAATTATTCCGCTTATGTGGAACAGGTCAAACAGTATATCGGAGAGCCTGACACGCTGCTTGTAACAGGCTTTTCGGCAGGCGGATTTGCGACCTCCCTGCTGGCTGACGATGTGATCGACCGTTTTCCCGGTGCTGAAAATGTGACCGTCTGTGTTGACAGCTCGCTCCTGCTTTATAACGGCTGGCACGAAACGGCTGTGGATCTGTGGAAAGCTCCGACTGAAATATCAGACAGGCTGACCACAAACAACCTTGTCCTTGACAGTCTGACCGCACTCCGCGAAAAGCGTGGTAACGGCGTGAAAATACTCTTTGACTGCTCCTACCGTGATGATACGCTGATGCAGTATCAGTCCTATATCGACAGCGGAAAAATGGATAAGACAAAAGAGCTTGGCGATCACTTCCAGCGTGATCTGAAAGAAATGGTAAACGGCTTGCAGGCGAATATCCCCGATGTGGGTATCTATGTCTGGAGCTGCGGAGAGGATGCAAATACCCATAATACCCAGCATACGATCATATCTGCAAATGTATTTGACGAGCTCGGAAACGCCCGAAGTGTCGGTGAGTGGATATATGATGCTGTGAACGGTGATGTAAAGACCTACGGGCTGGAATTGCTCGATAAAACATTCTGAGGAGAGGTCAAACATGAAAACTGAAACGAAACGGGGGCATAAGGTGTTGAAAATCATCGGTATCATACTGCTGATTCTTTTCTCTGTTGCAGTGATATTCTTCATAAAGGGTAAGATACACGAACGCCGTCCGTGGTACGATGATGACTATTTCGATGATCTCAAGACAGATGCAGTGCTTGAAAAGAAATATTCCGCCAGGGGCAGCTTTGAGACCGCCTGCACTGAATTCAAGAGTGATAACAGCAAGATAGACACGATCAGGGTATTTTATCCTGCGGAGCTTGCAGACAGCAAACAAACTTATCCGATGATCGTTTCCGTCAATGCAAGCGGAACACGGGCAAGAAATTATATGGCTGTGCTTGACAGGATCGCTTCATGGGGATTTATTGTGGTTGGTAACGATGATCCGCAGTCCGGCACAGGCGAAACAGCATCGGAAACACTTGAATTTATCCTGAATATCGGTGCTGACAGCGAATTGTACGGCAAGATAGACAAAAACAATATCGGTATCATGGGATATTCACAAGGCGGTGCCGGAGCGTTATGTGCAGTTACGAATTTTGATAATGGAAAGCTGTATAAGACGATATTCACAGGCAGTGCGGCTTATCCCTTCCTTGCACATAATATGGGCTGGGATTATGATGTAAGCAAGGTCACGATACCGTATTTTATGACTTCGGGAACAGGAAAAACCGATGATGCCGATGTTCCGGATATTACAAAGGATTTTGCAGGCGTATGTCCTCTTGAAGCAGTTGTCACGAATTATAACAGCATTTCTGATGATGTTGAGAAGGTTCGGGCAAGAGCAACGGGTGCGGAGCATGAGGATATGCTTGTTCGTTCCGACGGGTATATGACCGCCTGGATGCTGTATCAGCTCTGCGATGATGAGGAAGCATCCAAGGTCTTTGTCGGTGATGATGCGGAGATACTGCATAATTCAAATTGGCAGGATATTGAGAAAAATGATTGAATCTATTCAGTAAGAGGCTCAGGATATTGCTTCCTGAGCCTCTTGCTTTTCGGACGGTTAGTTTCTGCTACGCAGGCTCGGACGGCTCTGGGGGAGTTTCCGTTCGTGTGAGGGGGCTGTCAAGCTGAGGTCGGCACTGCGATCCCGTGTTCCGCTTCATACTCACGCACACGGCGATAGAAGGTATTAGCCGACAACCCCATTCTCCGCATTTATTTCTCTCAAAACATGACTATATAATTTCAGAATTAGGCGATTATATCTGAGCGTGTTATGCTCGCACGCAAATAGCCCTCTTTATGCCAGGGAAAAGTTAACATAGACACCCATACAGAAACGGGAATCGGCAATAAGCGCCGATTCCCGTTTCGTTATTATTCCGCCTTACGCTTTGCCTCAGCATCCGCTTTGTGCTGCGTAATCAGCAGGTTTTGCAGTGCATTGACCGCTTCCTCGTCTGCGTCCTTGATTGCGTGCAGATAACGCTGCGTCGTGGTGATATTGCCGTGACCGAGCCGCGACTGCACCTGCCGGATATTGACACCGGAGTAAAGGAGCAAGGTCGCAGAAGTGTGCCGCAGGGCATGGAATTTCTGCACTTTCAGCCCATGCTTTTTCAGGAACTTCCGAAATCTCGCAGACGGCGTCTGCTTGTGCATCATCGTGCCGTCCCATTGCGTGAGAATCCAGTCTTCCTCGTGCCATGCCGTACCGAGTTCCGCCGCGAGCTGCTTCTTTTCCTCCTGCACCATCGCAATCAGTGCGGTACATTCCTGCGTGATCGAAACTGTGCGCACATCATAGTCCTTCGGCGGCTTGACTGCCTGCGCCTGTCCTCTCAGCTTATAGGCCGCTCGCTCGATCTTGATCTTGTTATTGTCAAAGTCCACATCGCTGAATTTCAAGGCAACCAGTTCACCAAGCCGCGCGCCGGTCAGGATCGCAAGCTGAATGCAAGCCTGGAATTGCAGCGGTTCATCGGCGAGCGCGTCAAGGATATGTGGCGAGCAGCGGCAAGCGCTATAAAAACTTTCTCGCGGTGATCCGAACCTGGGCAAGGAAGGAACAGAAACCACTGCCCCGAAACGAGGCACAGGTTCAACCGGTTTATGATCTGGAAGGGGTGTTCACATGAGTGCAGTGAAAGAAGTATTCAGCATCCTTGCCGCGAGAGCCGAAGAAGCAATTCCGGTTCGGGACTGTGACTACACGGACAAAGCAACCGGCTTGCTGATTTGCGGGAAGTGCCGTTCACCGAAGCAGTGTAGACCGTTCCCTGATTCAAACTTTGCAGTGTACTGCCTTTGCGACTGTATGAAAGCCGATGATGATGCAATGCGCGAGAGACTTCGACAGAATCAGATCGAACAGCGGCGAACGATTTGCTTTGGCAGTTCCGATCTGATCCGTGCAAGGTTTGCGGATGACGATTGCAAAGATCCCCGACTGACCGAAATCTGTAAAGCGTTTTCTGAAAGAGTGACCGGAGACAGCAGCCGTGATTGGCTGCTGCTCTGGGGAGACTGCGGGACAGGCAAGTCATTCATGGCGGCGTGCATTGCAAATGCAGCGATTGATGCCGGCATGACAGCGCGGTTCATCACAGTCTCCGAGATTGAACAGCAGCTCTGGAACAGTCCGGACAAAGGAGCGGTCTATGGGGAAATGAATCACACAGGCCTGCTTGTGATTGACGATTTCGGATGCGAGCACCGGACAGATTACATGGACGAGATCAAGTTCAATCTGATCGACGGACGACTCCGCAGCGGAAAGCCCTGCGTCATCACGACCAATCTTTCGATGAACGATTTTGCAGCACCCGCCGACCTTACACAGAAACGAATCGTCAGCAGAATGTTTGAGCGTGCGGCGACGTTTCATGTGCAGGGAGAGGACAGACGCTTCACCGCACTCAAAGAAAGAGCTGCACGATCATCATCAAGCAATAAAACAACGGAAGAGGAGTGATGCAGGAGTGGCCGGATTCAAAAACAAGCTCGGTCCGATCAAAGTATGCCTTGAGAGAGATCAGGCCAATGCGCTGCTCTCGATGCTTGATACAATGGTACTCGGCGGCAGCGAGTGCGCGTTCGGTGACATGGCGAAAGCACTCCGCGACAAAATCACGCGATACGGAAAACCGATCCGACGCGGCGACATGGACGAGGTGCTGATCTACTTCTTCGACAACGAAGCCGAGAAGATGATCTCGCTGATGGGCCTTTACCTTGCGCTGACCGCAAGAGATATACACGACTATTATCCGGAAATCGGACATCGGTATCGCAAATGGTTGGGGAATTCCCAAGCTGCGGAGCAGACAAAGGCCACCTGAGGCCCCGGAAATCAGTAGTTCATGGACGGAAACCCGTCATGCATTACTGATATTGGGTAATCTATTGATTCAGTTTGCAAAACGGTACAAAAAGCGTGATTTCAGCTGTTCTCCGGCTGAAAAAAGAGATAAGGAGGACAAATGGAACGATTCAGTATCAGCGTCACACTCGGCAAGGCAAGCAATCCCCACGGCGCAAATCTTGCGCACAATAACCGCGACTTCATTGCAAGAAACATCCGCCGCGATCAGATGCAGAACAACATTTTCTTCAAGCAGCAGGATATTCACGAGGCATACGCGGAACTGTTCGGCGCGGCAATCGACGATTACAATGCAAAACAGAAGCAGCCATGCCGACGCATCAAAGACTATTATTCGCACATCGCATCCGGCAAAAGAGAGGAACCGTTCTATGAATTGATCGTGCAGCTCGGTGACTGCAAGGATACACCCTGCGGCAGTCCACGCGCAGAAATCGCGCAGAAGATTCTCGCGGAGTACGCTGCGAAGTTTCAGGAGCGCAACAAAAACCTTCATGTGTTCAACAGTGTCATGCATCTCGATGAAGCATCACCGCATCTGCACATCGACTTCGTGCCGTTCTATACCGAGGGACGACAGCGCGGATTGAGCAAAGGCGTTTCGATGCGGGCAGCATTGAAAGAGATGGGCATCACCGCAAAGAACAGCGGCGTTAATCAGTTGGTGATCTGGGAAGAACGTGAGCGCCGGGAACTGGAACAACTGCTCCGGCAGCATGATTGTCAGCGTGAAGACAAGCAGGCGCATCATCATCATCTTACCGTCGAGGAATACAAACGCTGGCAGGACGCCAAACGAAACTCAGCAGTCTTTCGTGAGAAGCAGCGCGTCGAACCGGAAGATATCCGGGAGGCGCTCCGGATGAAACAACAGATCGCGCAGCTGACATCTATCAACGCCTCAATGAAAGAGCAGATGTACTCGCCGTATAAGTCATTCTTCTATGCGGATGATGACAAGCGGGCATTCGTTCAGGCTGTGCTTGATCGGGAAGAGATCCCGTACCGCGAAACTGAGAACGGCTTTGAGGCGCAGGAATGTTTTGTCGATGCGATCAGAAGAATCGAAGCGCAGTACAAGAAACAGCCGACCTCCCGGCGTGACAAACTTCGTGATGACATTGACCGACTGCTGATGATGTCGAAAGATTTCGATCAGCTTTTGCAGCGGCTCTGCGATGCACACTACGAAATCAGGCTCGGCAAATACATTGCAGTCAGACCGGCGGACGGCAAGAACTATATCCGGCTAAAATCGCTCGGCAGCGCTTACAGTGAAGATGTGCTGCGGAACCGGCTGGAGATCAAGGCAACGTATGAGAGAAATCTCGCGCAGATGATTCAATCGGCAAGGGATATGTACGCGCCGAACCTCCGCGTTCTCGAAATGATGCAGCGCTACACGGTTTGTTTTTCAGACGGGTACCTCCCCGTCCGCAAGAAGAACCCGAAAGGCATTCTGACGTGGCAGAATGATGCCGAGCTGGACAGGCTAGCCGCGCTGAATGCGAAGATCAATCAGGGCGCGACACTCGATTCGATGCGGCGGGATGCAGAAAAGAAGCAGCAGGAGGTCAATGAACTGACAGAGCGCCTGGAAGAACTCGACAGCTATGTGCGGCATCATGAGGATTTGGTGGAATGTGCGCAGATTGTGTTTTACAACAAGCAGTCTGCCCGTTTTACGCCGGAAGAGGCTCGCGAAATGCTCAGAAAGGAGTCGTATCTTAACGCGGGCAACTGGCGGGAATCGGAGCAAAGGATTGAAAAAGCCAAATCATATCGGCAGAATGTGACTGACAATCTGCGGCAGGCAGAGGCGGAACTGCGCGAGGCGGTCGGTTATCTGACGACGGCAGAGCAGGTGCTCGGCGGCTCTTTCCTGCAAGTATTGGAACGGCAGGAAGATCAGCGGCGAAAAGCAGAGAGCGGTGCTGTCCCGAACGGCCAGACCGATGCCGATGCACGGCAGGAACCGCCGCGGATGTCTTCGCGGAGAAAATGAGCTCCAACAACAAAAGGGTATAACGAAACGGGAACCGGCTGTGTGTCGGTTCCCGTTTTCAGTTTAGAATTCATTATGTAAAATCAATGGGCTTGATAGATTCATCTATAAAAACTCTGATTTTCATTATTAAAGATGTTTTCGCGTCTTCAAATTTCTTGCTATTATCGTTCATTGCTTGTTTGAGCGCGAGGTAATTAAATGTTTCCATGCTTTCACTGTCAGTATAGACATGATCGTTACAATAGTCAATAAATTCCGCTGTCTCAGAATCCGTCTGTCCAGAGAGAGTCTCATATTGATGGATTTGTTCCCAAACCGGATTGATGATTTGTCCTATACTGTCCCTCTGGCAAAAACCGTGATAAAAAGATTTTAGCTGTTTCTCAATCATATGAGCGTTGCTGATACATTCGCATATTTCCTTAAAAGCATTGACTATTCCACGATCATCACTAAACAAAATGCGCAATTCGTTTTCTGACACTTTATCATAAATCCCAAATGCAACATGTGGAAGTAGGTCATTTTTTAAATGAGGTTTTTCGTATTGTTCGATTTTATCTAAAACAGCTATTCGGTTATTGAGCAGTTCTATATTTTTAGATTGCTCCTGTATTTTAATTGATGTCTGAATTGCTTTTTGCGCCTGTATGATTTCTTCACGGTTTTGTTTGTTGGCTTGGATTGCAGCTTTCAGTGTTAACAAGGTTAAAATCGCAACAACGATTTCAATCGCTATGCCGATACTGCTTATTATATCTGAGCAAGTCATTTTGCTTCTCCCTTTTTCACCGAATAATACTATCATTCTAAATTAGCCACATCATCACCATCTGATCACCTATATTATACCACAATCCGCCTCAAATCACAAGGCAAGCCCGCCTTGGCATTATACCTAAAAATCAGCATCAAAATTCTACGTTTTCAACAAACGCCATTTTTGCAAGAAAATCCATAAAATTCCAAAAATCCGGCTCGTTGTTCGCTCAAAAAGCGCGCCGCTTGGTGTCCATTTTTCGCGTAGTGTCCAAATAGTGTCCAAAGCCCATTTGACAATAAAATACGCTGTTCTCCCGATACAGGAAAACAGCGTATTTACGAAATATTCATGAGTGAGAAATGAGGGGCTCGAACCCTCGACCCTCTCCTTAAAAGGGAGATGCTCTGCCAACTGAGCTAATTTCTCATAGCAACTTAGATATTATACCATAGAATCGTGATTTTGTCAAGTGTCAGCGAAGAAAAAGCGGATCGGAAGGGAAACGGCATCAGCCGTTCCCTTTTCCGCTTTATGATCACGAATTACACACCGAACTTGGTGGTGAGGACCGGAACACCGACGCCCATGGTGGAAGCGACGGTAACAGAGCGCAGGTAAGTACCCTTTGCTGCTGCCGGCTTTGCCTTCACGACTGCTTCGAGCAGAGTATTGAAGTTCTCCTCGAGCTTTTCGGCACCGAAGGAAACCTTGCCGATCGGGCAGTGAATGATGTTGGACTTGTCAAGACGGTACTCGATCTTACCGGCCTTGGCTTCCTGAACAGCCTTTGCAACGTCCGGAGAAACGGTACCGGCCTTCGGGTTCGGCATGAGGCCGCGCGGGCCGAGAACCTTACCGAGACGGCCGACGACGCCCATCATATCCGGAGAAGCGATGACGACATCGAAATCCATCCAGTTTTCCTTCTGGATCTTCTCGACGAGATCCAGACCGCCGACATAGTCAGCACCTGCTGCCTTAGCCGCCTCGTACTTATCCTCTTTGCAGAAGACGAGTGCACGGACGGTCTTACCGGTGCCGTTCGGCAGAACGACTGCACCGCGGACCTGCTGATCTGCATGGCGGGAGTCAACGCCGAGGCGGATGTGCGCCTCAACGGTCTCGTCAAACTTTGCCTTTGCGAGCTGGCAAACAGTGCTCAGAGCATCGTTCGGCTCATAGAGCTTTGCCTTATCAAGCACCTTTGCGCTTTCGACATATTTCTTACCGTGTTTCATTTATGAAAAACTCCTTTATCATCAATCTGTGGTATGCCGGAGTCTGGACTCCGGCTGACGGAAAAATCCTCCCACGGGGAGTACCGGACTCAGTCGGCGACGACAACGCCCATGGAGCGGGCAGTACCTGCGATCATGCTCATAGCTGCCTCAAGGGAAGCTGCATTCAGGTCAGGCATCTTGGTCTCAGCGATCTTCTGGATCTGCTCCTTGGTGATGGTTGCGACCTTGTTCTTGTTCGGAACGCCGGAAGCCTTCTCGATACCGCAAGCCTTCTTAATCAGAACAGCTGCGGGCGGAGTCTTCGTGATAAAGGTGAAGGAACGGTCTGCATAAACGGTGATGATGACCGGAATGATCATGCCGGCATCGTTCTTGGTGCGCTCATTGAACTCCTTGCAGAAGCCCATGATGTTCACGCCGTGCTGACCGAGCGCCGGACCGACAGGCGGAGCAGGAGTTGCCTTGCCTGCGGCGATCTGAAGCTTAATAAAGCCAACTACTTTCTGTGCCATGGTAATTTTACCTCCAAATAATGTGGTGTATGGCGGGATAACCGTATTTCAGGCTATCTCTCCCACGACAGCGGTTTCCGCTGTCTGCAAATGCTGACGGCGTTCTCAGTTATCGCGCGCCACATCGGTGAGCGCGAACTGGGTCGGTGTTTCCTGACCGAACATGGAGACGAGCACCATGCAGGTGCCTGCTTCGATGTCGATGCTCTGGACAACACCGGTAAAGCCGTCCATCGCAGTGCCGACGATCCGGACGGGATCACCGACGCTGAGATTGATCTCGACGGTCTCGCCGAGATCGACGCCCATTGCAGCGATCTCGTTGGGTGTCAGCGGGATCGGGTGATTGGGCTCTGCTCCGAGGAAGCCTGTGACACCGCGGATTGAGCGGATCAGATAAGCGACCTCGTCATTGTGAATCATCCGCACGAGCACGTAGCCGGGGAAGATCTTTCTGGTGATCTCCTTCTCCTTGCCATCCGTGATCTCGCGCACCTGCTCAGTCGGGATCTGTACCTCAAGGATCTTGTCGGTGAGCTGCTGATTCTCGGCCTTTTTGACAATGCTCTGCGCAACCTTGTTTTCGTAGCCGGAATAGGTATGAATCACATACCACTCTGGTTTCTGGGTATTATTCTCATTCATCACAATTCCCTGCCTTCACTCAATATTGCGCACTGCCTGTGTGCAGCCCTGCATCATCTTACTTTTTGCCGCTGATCGCGAACTGGAAGAGCCAAAGGAAGCCCTTGTCCAGCAGGAAGGTATAAGCGGCGAATGCGAGCATTGCTGCGAAAACGACGATGCTGTTGTTGACCACCGTTTTCTTGTCCGGCCAGACGACCTTTTTCAGCTCAAGCTTGAGATCCTTGAACCACTTGGAAATCCCGCCGCTCTTGGACGATTCCTTGTTCTTCGCTGCCTTCTTTTCCTTTTCGGCGGCAGCGACCTCCTTGTCCTTCGCCATAGGTTTGTTCCTTTCTGTTCCTGTCAGCAGGACGCTGCGGAACGACGGTCGGGATTCTTACTTGGTTTCCTTATGCAGCGTATGCTTGTTGCAGTGTCTGCAGTGCTTCATCATTTCGATTCTGTCGGGGTCATTCTTCTTGTTCTTCTTGGAAACATAGTTTCTGTTTTTGCACTCTGTGCAAGCAAGTGTGATCTTGACACGCATGGTCGGCACCTCCTGTATGAAATTTTCCGCTTGCCGCGCCGCAGGGCAAGGCTGCGGAAGAAAGTTTGCCTCCCTCTTTCCGGGGCATCCGCGGGATGCCGAAGCACGATAGCATCCGCCGGAATGCGGGCACAACAAAAGCACCTCCGCAAAGAGGTAAAATAATCATACCACAAAACGGCAGTTTTGTCAAGCATTTTTTCGCGTAACGGCAGGGATTCCGCATATTTTGGAGATTCTGACCATTTCGCGGCGGAATCCGCGGCTGTTTTTGACTTTCTGCGGGTACTGCGGCCGAAAATCCGCCTACCGGCAGGCATCTGAACGGTGTGCGTTATTGTTTCAGCGCATTCGCGAGCCGGAGCAGCGTTTCCTGATCCAGCTGCTCAAAGCGGACATTCGCATCCTGTCCGCATTCAGCGAGCGCGTCCGTCACCTGTTCTCTGGAAAGCCCCAGCCCGGATGCCAGCGCATTGGCCGCGGTCTTTCTGCGCTGCGCAAAGCCGGCCTTCACGATCTTCAGCACCTGATGCAGCTGCTCCGGCGTACAGAGGGGCGTGTCGTAGGGCGTGATGCGGATGACTGCGGAATCGACCTTCGGCGCGGGATAGAACGCATCCCGCGGGACGCCGAACAGCTGCTCCGCATCGCCGCGGAGACGCACCGCCGCCGTGACCGCACCGGCCTGTCTGCTGCCGATCTCCGCGCAGAGACGCTCTGCGGCTTCCTTCTGCACCATGACGGTGATGCTGCGGAATTTCGCGCCGGATTCCAGCAGATGCATCAGAATCGGCGAGGTGATATAATACGGCAGATTCGCGCAGACCGCGACCTCCCGCGCCCCGAAATGCTCCTTCAGAAATTCCGCCGGATCGACCTTCATGATATCCTGCCAGACGACGGAGATATTCTCGAATTCAGCGAGGGTTTCGGCAAGGACAGGCTGGAGCCGCCGGTCAAGCTCGACCGCGACGACCTGCTCCGAGCGCATCGCGAGCTGCTGCGTCAGCACGCCGAAGCCCGTGCCGATCTCCAGCACGCCGCATTCTTTTGACGGAATGCCGTATTCGGCGATCGCGGGACAGACCTCAGGGTCAATCAGGAAGTTCTGTCCGAGCCCCTTGGAAAACGAAAAATTGTGACGCTTTGCCAGCGTCCGGATATACTGCATATCGGTCAGTTCCTGCAAAATGCCCAGCTCCTTTCAGTCCTGTCTGCCGCCGGCACGCCCGCGCAGCTCGGAAAGATATTCTTCCGGATTCAGCTCCGGAAATCTTGCTGTCTCTCTTCGGATCAGTGCCTCGTATTGCGGGTCGCCGGTACAGGCGAGAATATACAGAATATAATCCGTTTTCTCCTGATCAAAATCCGGAATCAGCGGAAGCAGCGGCGCAAAGTTCAGACAGTGTGCAACATTGTGACTGTTCACAAGCGTATTGAGCACATCAAGCAGTGCCTCCACGACCCTGCCGCTGTCATAGGTTTTGTTTTTTCTGACCACGCTTACCGTTTCAGGCCGCTGCTCAAATGCAATCCGTTCGATCAGGCTGTTGCCGGCCTCTGTCAGTGCGCCTGTGCTCCATGTACAGGATTCAAAAAAATCGGCCAGATACCCGTACATCTGGTCAATGGTGATTTTCAGCATAACAGTCTCCTGTCTGAATTGTCTCTTGCTTTTTCTTTTGATATCTGTTATAATGAGGTTGTCATTCCGGTGCGGAGTCCGCGCCGCAGATCATACGAAAAAAGGAGTGCTCCCCATGGAACGCAGAGACAAGACCAATTACTATCTGGATATCGCCGAAGCGGTCTCCGAACGCAGCACATGTCTGCGGCGGAAATTCGGCGCGATCGTCGTCAAGAACGACGAGATCATCTCGACCGGCTATAACGGTGCCCCGCGCGGCCGTCAGAACTGCAGCGATCTCGATTTCTGCTACCGCGAGCGCATGGGCGTCCCGCGCGGCCAGCGGTATGAGCTGTGCCGGAGCGTCCACGCAGAGGCCAATGCGATCATCAGTGCCAGCCGCGCAGACCTGCTCGGTGCAACACTGTACCTTGCCTGTCACGATGCCAAGACCGACAAGCTGGACGGTGCCGTGGAGCCATGTTCCATGTGCAAGCGTCTGATCCTCAATGCCGGCATCGAACAGGTCATCATCCGGCAGGATGAGAACCGTCACTTCACGATCCGGACAGAGGACTGGATCGAGCAGGACGATTCCCTTTCTGAGGATATCACAAAGGGCTATTAAGGCTCCGGCTTTCCGGGGTCTGCGGTCTTTCCGGGATCCGCCGAAACGGAATAGATCATGGCATTGACCGTTGCCTCCTGTGCGGCGGTCACATGCCGGAATAACAGGAGAAACACCGTCTTTCGCACCTGGATCAGGTGCAGGACGGTTTTTTCTTCGCCCTGCTCCAGCGTGACGTCCACATTGCCGCGCCGGAGCTTTTTCCGTTTGGCCGGATGCACCCAGACAGCGGTCAGCGTCGGGGAATGCCGCAGATAGCCGTATTCGAGCTTCGGCGTCAGGGATGGCAGCAGCAGCTTCCGGAACGAAATCTGCAGGTCGGCTGCCGTGACCTCGCGGAGCGGTCTGCTGAACGGCATCCGCATCACGGACATCTGCAGCCCGGATTTCTGCCCGGTAAACAGCAGCTGATCCTTCTCCCGGCTGTCCGCATGGAAATCCGACGGCAGCGAGATCGCGAGTGCGCCGTGAAAGCAGGAAGCCCGCTTCGGCAGGATCACCACGGAGGCCTCTCTCCTGCCCGGGAGCTGTCTGCGCAGCCATTCCGCGGCGCGGGAAAGCAGTCCCGCCTGCTTCGGATTCTTCTCTGTCATTCTGTTCGCCTCCCCTCATGAGAACGGAAACGGAGTGCGCAGTCTTTCAGGATGCAGGCTGCATTCTGAAAGAGCACACTGCGCACTCCTGTTGTCAATATTACCCGACGATCGCGGTCACGATAAAGCCGTCGGAATTGTTGCCGGAAATTTCATACTGTCCGCTGGACGGAACCGGAATTTCCGGATCGCCGGTCGAGGTGCTGTCCACCGGAACATAATAGATATGATATTTCGTTTTGTTTGTGACATATTCCAGAACAGGGCCGCCGAAGCGGTGTCTGGTCTTGAGCCGGTCGAGATATTCCTCCAGACAGAGGTTTTCCTCGGCCATATAGGATGCATGGGGCGTGCCGACATAACGGATCGCGGTATAGCCGCCGCGCTCGCCGGTGATCTCCGATTTATCCTGCGGATAACGGAGCACGAAGCCGTAGCTCGCCATATGCTCAAACAGCCACGAATACGGTGCAATATTGGAGATGTACTCATAACCGCCGTCATTGCGCTTGATATGCAGCTGGATATCGTAAGCACTCGGGGAATCCGGATTGCTCTTTTCCTTGCCGGTATCCAGATAGCCGTAATTGAACATGATCTCCTGATTGCTCGTTGCGCTGTAGTACGACTTCATCAGCCGGTTGAACTGTGAAAGTGCCGTGCGGTTCAGGGAAGTATGTCCCGGATAGGAAATTTCGTAGGTATCCGGTTTATCCTCCGCGTAGTAGACCTGTTCCAGATCGAGCTCCTCTGCGGAAAGCTTGCTCGGATTATCCTTATTGACGAGCACAAGCGTTCCGGCATACATGGCACTCAGCTTGACCGGCACCATCTGGTAGCCTGCCGGAAGTGCCGGGACCGTTTCGGTCTCCGTCGAATCCGAAGCGGAGCTTTCTCCGCCCGGAAGCTGAATGAGTGAATCGGAATCGTGAATGACGATCGGCACATTGACCATGGAAGCATCCGCGGCATTTGCAGGCGGCGGCGTTGTTGCGGGCACAGCCGGTTCGTCCTGCGGTGCGGTATCCGGCTCGCTGTTCGCAGTTGTGAGGCCGTCGTCCGGATCATCCTTGGAGCAGCCTGACACACAGGAGCCGAGCAAAAAGATCAGGGCGACCAGAACAATGACCGCAAGCGCGACACGGTCCCAGCGGACCCTGCGTTTATTTGACATGGAGAGAACCTCTCTTTCCTGCTGGAAAAAAGCACAGCCTCACGGAACGTGAGACTGTGCCGCAAGTTTCAGATCATGGTACAAAGCGGCGCGCTCAGATACCGGGAGCCTCCATCGGCATTTCTGCCGGAGCGGAATCCGCCTCCAGTGCGCTGATCGCAGCAGCCAGTTCATCATTGACAGAAGCGGTATCTCCGGCAGACGGAGCCATGCCCATTTCTGCCATCAGACGCTCCAGCTCGCTGTCCACCTTGGCATTGCGCTCGAGCTCCTCGAAGGTCGCGACCTCCTCGGGCTTGCCGTTGCCGAGGATCTCGCTGAATGCAGCAGCCTCTGCTTCCTTGCGGGTGATCTTCTCCTCCATCTTGGAGAGCTTGTCGAACGAGCTGTTCGTGTCGATGCCGCTCAGAGACTGTGCCAGCTCCTTCGTGGTATCTGCCATCTGAGAACGTGCGATCAGCATTGCCTCGCGGGACTTTGCTTCCTGCATCTTGGACTTGAGCACCTCAACCTGGGAACGGATCGCTTCCGTCTGATTGGAGATGGTCTCATACATTTCACGGTAGTTGGCGACATCCTCGTCCGCCTTGACCTTGCTGGCCAGTGCCTTCTTTGCGAGTTCCGCATCGCCGGCCTTCAGCGCAGCCTTGGCGCGGGATTCCCAGCTTGCAGATACAGCACAGGCATTACGGTACTGCTTTTCGACCATACGCTCGCTGGCAACCGCCTTGCCGAGTGCCTGCGTGGATTTGGTCAGCTCCTTCTGCATGTCAATGATGATCTGTTTGACAAGCTTTTCCGGATCCTCCGCCTTATCAAGCATATCGTTGATGTTCGCTTTCAGAATATCACTCAGTCTGGAGAAAATGCCCATTTGATGTACCCTCCTGTTTCATTATGAAATGATCGGAACCGCAGCACTTGCTTCGTGCCGCCGTTATCATATATTATATCAGCTTTTTTTCTCCTTGTCAAGCTTTTTTTGTATCAGCGGGGAGCCCGCGTGTATCAGTGGGGAGCCCGCGGGGGGAGCTCCCCGCCGCAGGCAATGCATCCGTTCCACGTTAAGTACGCCTTGTGCTTTTTGCAGCGCGGGAACCCGTTCAGCACGGGGTCATCCTCGTTCTGCTCGCTGAGCCAGTGCGTCAGCCTAGCCGGATCAATATCCGCGGCCTTCAGCCGGACAAAGCCCTTGCGGAACCAGCCGAGCATCGGCATCAGTGCCTTTGCGTTCGGCCAGTAGTTCAGCGTCTGCCAGCCCGTTTTCTGCGAGGCTGCATCCGCCGTGCGCACCATGAACTGCCGGTCGGCCTCAAAGCTTTCCGCGTCCCACGGCATATCCGAAAGGCTGAACCCGGCGCAGACGCCCTCGTTGAGCTTCTGCTCCGCCAGCCAGACGATCAGCCGCCGCTGACTGTCGGTCTCCGCAAGTGCCGAGCCCGCAAGCACCAGCACCGTCAGCAGGACGTTCGTGCCGGTATCCGATATACTGACCTGTTCCTCCTGCGGATCGTTCCGCCGGATGCTGAAAATGCCTGCCATACGGTTTCTCCTGTCATGTAAAATATTGCTGCGGTCATGCCTGCTTTCCGGACTGCTTCTCCAGCACCGCAAACGCCTCCCGCAGATTGGATACGCCCTCTAACCGGATCGTGAAGCGGTCTTTCTGCAGCGTGCGGAGCGTCTGCTTCGGCAGAATACAGAGCGTAAAGCCGAGGCGTTCGGCCTCCTGGATGCGCTGTGCCGCATTGGAAACGGCGCGCAACTCTCCGCCGAGGCCGACCTCACCGAATGCGATGACCGTCTCCGGGATCGGCTTGTCCATAAGCGCGGAATACAGCGCAAGCGCGACGGCCAGATCGCCTGCGGGCTCGTCAAGCCGGAAGCCGCCGACGATATTCAGATAAACGTCCAGCGCGCCGAAAAACAGTCCCATGCGCTTTTCGAGCACCGCCAGCAGAATATACACGCGGTTATAGTCAAAGCCGGTCGCGGTGCGGCGCGGCGCAGAGAGCGTGCTCTTTGCTGCCAGTGCCTGGATCTCCGCGAGGATCGGGCGGCTGCCCTCCATCATGCAGCATACGCAGGTGCCCGATACGCCGAGCGGTCGGCCGTCCAGCAGCATCGCCGACGGATTATCGACCTCCGCAAGGCCGGTGTCCTTCATCTCAAAAACGCCGATCTCATTGGTAGAGCCGAAGCGGTTTTTGACCGCCCGGAGAATACGGATGCTCTGGTAGCGGTCGCCCTCGAAGATCAGCACGGCATCGACGATGTGCTCCATGACCTTCGGCCCCGCGATCGAGCCCTCCTTGGTCACATGCCCGACCAGAAAGATCGGGATCTCCTTTGCCTTTGCGGTCTGCATGAACAGCGTCGTGCATTCGCGCACCTGCGGGACAGAACCCGACCCCGAGCTCAGTCCGGAGATGTGCATGGTCTGGATCGAGTCAATGATGACGACATCCGGCTCGCTCTCCATGATCGTATCACAGACGGCCTCTGCATCGCTGACAGTCAGCAGATAAAGGCTTTCGGTATCGACGCCGAGCCGCTGCGCCCGCAGCTTGATCTGCCGTGCGGATTCCTCGCCGGAGACATACAGCACCGAATGCGATTCGCCGAGATACTGACAGATCTGAAGCAAAAGCGTACTTTTTCCGATGCCCGGTTCACCGCCGAGCAGCACGACCGAGCCCTTGACCAGTCCGCCGCCGAGGACGCGGTTCAGCTCCGAGATCCCCGTATCATAGCGGATGTCCTCGTTCGTGCCGATCTCGGACAGCTCGCGGATCTGCGCGGAAAGATCGGCGGTGCGCCTTGCATTGCCGGAACCGCCGGTTCTTGCGGCCGGCTTGATCTCCGGCAGTGCTTCTTCAATGGTATTCCACGCGCCGCAGTTCGTGCACTGCCCGTTCCATTTCAGGTATTCGGCACCGCAGGCAGTGCATTCATACCGTGTTCTTGCCTTCGCCATGCCGGTCGGTTCAGCGGCCGAACAGCGGGGCGAGACAGAAGCCGATCAGCATTGCGCCGATGATCGCAACGATCAGGATGCGGAGCCATGTCGGCTTGTTTGAGGAACTCGTGCGGGGCTTGCGCTCCTGCTGTCTGCGCTCCTGACGGTTTCTGCCGTTGTTCGGCAAAGTTTTCTGCTGCTTGCTCATATTCGGAAGCTCCTTTCGCATATCTGCGGATTTGATATCATTATAACATATCACACCTGAAAATTCAATGGGAGAGACAGAAAAAAGTGAAGAACGAATAGTGAATAACGGCGGTATCGCCTGCGGCGATGTATTTCAAATCTGCCGAAGGCACACCGCAGTTCTTCACTTTTCACGCAATAATCGGGGAGCAGTAACCTGACAGAAGCCGCTCCGCGGCGTGCACTAAGCATATTTGGGGAGCTTCGCCACCCGCCCCCGAAGGGAAATGCCAGCGGGCGCTGCCCGCCGGGGCTTGCTTTTTTTTCATAAAAATGGTATACTAATAAGATGAGAAGGATCACGAACGGGCAATCGACCGTTCTGACAGCGGAGGTGGCAGAATTTGCTGAAACGATGGGAAATCGGAACACCGGATGCGAAAAAGGCAGCGATGCTCCGGCAGCAGGGCGGCATAACACAGCTCTGCGCGGAGGTGCTGGTCTCCCGCGAGATCGAATCACTGGAAGCCGCGGGCAGTCTGCTGGACGTTTCCGGCCTTTCCGACCCGTTATTGCTTGCGGACATGGAGCACGCCGCAGAGCGCATTCTTGCGGCGGTTGACAGCGGGGAGCGCATCTGCGTATACGGCGACTACGACTGCGACGGCGTGACCGCAACGGTCATGCTGACAGACTGGCTGATGTGCGCAGGCGCGGATGTGACATGGTATATCCCGACGCGGAGAGAGGGCTACGGGATGCGCTGCGAAAGCCTCAAGGCACTGCATGAGGACGGCGTTTCCCTCATTGTGACCGTGGATAACGGCATCTCCGCGGTCGAGGAAGCAAAATACATCCGGGAGCTGGGCATGGATCTGGTCATCACCGACCACCACCGTCCCGGCGATACGCTGCCGGAGGCTGTGGCCGTGGTCGATCCGTTCCGGCCGGACTGCCCCTCACCGTATAAAACGATCTGCGGTGCCGTCGTGGTGCTGAAGCTGATCGCGGCACTGGACGGCGGCGACTGGGAGCCCGCGCTCGAACAGTTCGGCGATCTGGCGGCACTCGCGACGATCGCGGATGTCATGCCGCTGGACGGCGAAAACCGCTACATCGTACAGCGCGGCCTGCAGCTGCTTGCCAACACCGAGCGCATGGGACTGCTCTCGCTTATGGCGGTCTGCGGCATTGAGGAGGGCACGGTCATCTCCGCACAGAATGCCGCGTTCCAGCTGATCCCGCGCATCAATGCGGCGGGACGCTTTGCGTCGGCATCCATTGCGGCAAAGCTGTTCCTGACGGACGACCCGGACGAGGCACAGCTGCTCGCCGCACAGATCCATTCGCTGAATAACGACCGGAAAAAGACCGAGCAGGAGATCACCGACGAGATCCTCGGGGTGATCCGGCAGCATCCGGAAACGCTCTCGGAGCGCGTACTGGTCTTTGCCGGCGAGAACTGGCATCACGGGGTCATCGGCATTGTCGCGGCGCGGCTGATGGAGCGCTTCGGCAAGCCCTGCTTCCTGATGTCGCTGGAGGACGACGGCTACCGCGGCTCCGCAAGAAGCTTCGGGGATTTCTCGGTGTTCGAGTGCCTGAAGGCCTGCGAGGCGCATCTGGTGCGGTACGGCGGGCATCCCGGTGCAGGCGGCTTTACGGTCTCGCCGGAGGAAAAGGACAATTTCATGCAGGCGATCCAGCGTTATGCGGCAGAGCACAATCCCGTCATGCCGGTCATGACCGTTCATGCGGAGCGTTCGCTCGAACCGCAGGCACTGACGCCCGAAAACGTCGCGGGACTGCAGATCATGGAGCCGTTCGGCGCGGGGAACCCCAAGCCCCTGTTCGTGCTGCCCGGCATGACGGTCGCGGAGGTGCAGCCGCTCTCCGGCGGTGCGCATACCAAGCTGCGGCTGAAAAAGGGTACCGCACAGTGCGAGGTGCTGCTGTTCCGCTTAAAGCCGGAGGAGACCGGCATCCGCATCGGGGAGACACTTGACTTCCTGATCGCGGCGGATGTAAAGGAATATCAGGGCAGGCCGTCGCTTTCGCTGCGTGCGGAGGACTGGCGGTATTCCGAACAGGCGCAGGAGCAGGCGATTGCGGCACAGGCTGCATACGACGCCTACTGCCGCGGCGAGCAGCTGCCCGCACAGGCATACTATCAGCGGATGTGTCCGCACCGGCCTGATCTGATCGCGGTCTATCAGCTTGTGCAGCGGATGCCGATGACCGTACAGCAGCTTTGTACGGCTTTGCAGGGCAAGGGCATGAACCGCTGCCGCGCCCGCATGATCGCGGATATTTTCAGCGAGCTGGGGCTGCTCTGCTATGACCCGGTGACGGAGACGCTCTCAAAGCTGCCCGTCACGCAGAAGCGCGAGCTGACCGAATCCGAAGCTTACCGGAAGATTCTGTCGCTGGCGCAGGGGAATGCCTCATGAAGCAATATATCGCTGACGCATTTGCGGAGACTGTATTCGCGGGCAATCAGGCGGCTGTCTGCGTGACGGATGCGCCGCTGCCCGATGATCTGATGCAGAAGATCGCGGTTGAGAACAATCTCCCGGAGACTGCGTTTGCAGTGCCGGAGGGCGATGCATACCGGCTGCGCTGGTTTACGCCGGGCGGTGAGATCGACTTCTGCGGACACGCAACGCTCGGCACAGCGTATGTGCTGCACCGGTTTTATCGGCCGGATGCAGGATCGCTCCGCTTTCTGACGATGCACGGCGCGCTGACCGTGCAATTCACCGGCGAACGCATTGAAATGGACTTTCCTGCGTATCCGCTCCGTGAGATACCGGTCACGCCGGCGATGACCGCCGCGATCGGTGTGCAGCCGGTACAGGCTTATGCTGCGCGTGATCTGATGCTCGTGCTGGATTCGGAGGAAGCTGTCCGGACGCTGACGCCCGATCCCGAAAAGCTGATGCAATTAGACGGGCTCTGCATTGCGGTGACGGCAAGGGGCAGCACCTTTGACTGCGTTTCCCGTGTCTTTGCACCGAAAATGAAGATACCGGAGGATCCGGTGACCGGCTCGACGCATTGCCTGATTGCCCCCTATTGGGCGGAGCGGCTCGGCAAACGGGAGCTGACTGCATATCAGGCATCTGCCCGCGGCGGCGTGCTCTATGCGGCGGTCGGCGGCGGACGCGTGAAGCTTTCCGGAACCGCTGCGCTTTTTGCAGTTTCGGAGATTCTGCCGGACCTGAATTGCGAAGCATAAGGAGAAGAAAATGATCGGGGAAATTGTGACGGTGACGGTTGACAGACCGCTGGGGAGTTATCATCCGGAATACAGGGACATGTATTATCCCGTGAACTACGGATATATCGAGGGCATCATGGCACCGGACGGCGAGGAACAGGACGCCTATATTCTTGGCGTGGATACGCCGGTCAAACAGTTCACGGGCAGGATCATTGCGGTCGTGCACCGGCATGACGATGCGGAAGAAAAATGGGTCGTATGCCCGGAAGGCATCACGTTCACGAAAGAAGAGATCATGAATCAGATCCGGTTTCAGGAGCAGTATTATCATTCGGAGATCATTATGTGAGTTCCGGCTGTAAGCGTCTGTTCCGCATGTTCCGGAAAAAACAATAGGTGCGTGCACCTGAAAAGGAGGTGTTCTTATGCCGGAATTTCATGATGAGACATACACCATAGACATGATTATTGCAAAAATCCTGACAGATGACCGGCAGTACGATATCAGCAAGCTGATCGCGGCATACGAATACGCCGCACAGTGCCACGAGGGGCAGGTGCGCTCCTCGGGAGAGCCGTATATCGTGCATCCGGTCGCGGTCGCGTATATCCTGCTGGAGCTCGGCATGGATACGGATACGCTCTGCGCGGCACTGCTCCACGATGTCGTGGAGGATACCGCCGCAACAAGGGAGGATGTGCAGAAGCGCTTCGGGCATGACGTTGCCATGCTCGTGGACGGCGTGACAAAGCTTGCCAAGGTGCCGACCTTCTCCAAGGAGCAGCAGCAGGCAGAGAACGTCATGAAGATTCTGCTGGCCATGTCGCAGGACATCCGCGTCATGATTATCAAGCTGGCCGACCGTCTGCACAATATGCGCACGCTGCAGTACCGCCCGGTTCACAAGCAGCACAATACGGCATTTGAGACGATGAATGTCTATGCGCCGATCGCGCACCGGCTCGGCATCACATCGGTGCAGGAGGAGCTTGAGGATCTGTCATTCTACTACCTCGACCCCTATGCCTACGCGGAGATCGAAAGCCTGCTCGATAACAAGAAAGAGGAGCGCGAGGCATTCATCGAGAGCATCAAGCAGCGGATCGCGGAGCGGTTCCGTTCGCAGGATTTCGTCACCCCGCCGCAGATCGACGGGCGTGTCAAGAGCATCTACGGCATATATAAAAAGGTGTATATCCACCATAAATCCATTGATGAGATTTACGATAAATATGCGGTGCGGGTGATCGTGACGACCGACAACGAGTGCTACAGCGTGCTCGGCCTGATCCACGATATGTTCCGCCCGATTCCGAACCGTTTTAAGGACTATATTGCGAACCCGAAGCCGAACGGCTATCAGTCACTGCATACCTCGGTGCTCGGCAAGGAGGGCATCCCGTTCGAGGTACAGATACGCACATGGGAGATGCACGCAAATGCGGAATACGGCGTTGCTGCACACTGGAAATACAAGGAGAGCATTCAGGGCAAGACTGTTATGGATTCGCGCATTGCGTGGATTCGTCAGGTGCTCGAAACGCAGCAGGCGAGTGATGATCCCGAGGAGCTTGTGGCGACGATCAAGAACGATATTGCGCCGGAGGACGTTGTTGTCATGACGCCGAAGGGCGATTCCATTTCGCTGCCGGTCGGCTCAACGGTTATCGACTTCGCGTATCATATCCATACGCAGATCGGCCACAGAACGACCGGTGCCAAGGTGGACGGCAAAATCGTCCCGCTGACCTATCAGCTCAATACCGGCGAGATCTGCGAGATCCTGACAAGCAAGGACCCGAACAAGGGGCCGAACCGCAACTGGCTCGATATTGTCAAGACAAATGAGGCGCGCGCAAAGATTCGCTCATGGTTCAAGCGGGAGCGGCGGCCGGAGAATATCGTCACGGGCAAAGCGAGCATCGAGCACGAGTGCAAGCGGATGCATATTGTCATGACGCAGGAGCAGCTCGAAAGCATTGTCCGGGAGGATCTGCGGCAGCCGAACTGCGAAACGCTGGATGATTTCTATGCGGCGGTCGGCTACGGCGGCCTGTCGCTGACCAAGCTGATGCCGCGCATCCGGGAATATTATCTCAAGCGGTTTGCGCCCGCCGAGCAGCAGACGCCCGGCGAACAGCTCCCCGAACTCCGCAAGCCGACCAGAGGCGGCACTGGCATCATCATTGACGGCATCGACAATCTGGAGGTCAAGCTGGCACGGTGCTGCTCGCCGCTGCAGGGTGAGAAGATCGTCGGCTTCACGACAATGGGTCACGGCATTACGATCCACAAGCAGCAGTGCCGGAAATATCAGGAGGCACTTCAGAAAAACGATCCCGCGGAGATGAGCCGCTGGGTCGCGGCGCACTGGGCGTCCGACGCGCCGGCCGCAGAGATGAAGGCAAATATCGAGGTGCTCTGCCTGAACCGTCTGAACCTGCTGAACGATATCACGCAGGTGATCGGTGAGGCGCATCTGCCGGTATCGAACTTCAATTTCCACATGCTGAAGGACGGCAACGCGATGCTGAATGCGACGGTATCGGTCAGCTCGCTGGAACAGCTCGACACGCTGCTGAACCGGCTCCGCACCGTCCGCGACGTCCTCTCCGCCGAACGTGCGGCGTACTGAGGAACAGAATATGGAATCTTGCTTTGTTCCGGTTCCGTACCGGAAGGAATTTGAGCCGCGCCTGCTTGATTTTCTGGCGCAGTGTCTGCCGGAATCCGGCAGAACATTTGACCTCTCCGGCAGGCATGGCTTTTATTTGCACATTGCAGAGCATTTTGCCGCATTCTGGTGCATATTCGATGCGGAGCAGATCATCGGGACGGCCGCCGTTCGGGCAATGGATTCTGAACGCTGTGAACTGAAATCGCTGTATCTGCTGGAAAAGTATCACGGGAACGGATACGGGCGGATGCTGCTTGAAACCGCAATCCGGTACGCGGAACAAGCGGGCTTTCAGGCGATGTATCTCGATTCGCTCTCTACGAGTACGCGGGCGATCAGGCTGTACCGCAGGGCAGGTTTCACCGACACCGCACCGTATCACACAGGCGGACAGGCAGACGTTTTCATGATGCGGCCGCTGACAAATCAACAGGAAGGAAACCGCATGACAATCAGACCGTATCGCCATGAGCAGGATTTTGCGCTGCTCGCAGCATGGAGTACCGACCGCCGCACCCACGCCATGTGGTGCGCAGACCGCTTTCCCTATCCGCCGGATGCGGCGGGCTTTGCGGACAGTCTGCGGAAAATCCGTGCGCAAAGCGGCGATCTGCCGTATATCGCGGAGGACAGCACCGGCAGAGCCGTCGGTTTTTTCTGTTATCCCGCAGAGCCGCGGGACGGCGAGATCCTGCTGAAATTTGTGATCGTTGACCCGCAGCTGCGCGGGCAGGGCATCGGTACCAAAATGATCCGCGCCGCCGTGCGGGAGATCTTTGCAAAGACGGACGCATCTGCCGTGCAGCTCATGGTCTTTGATGCGAATACCGCCGCAGAAAAATGCTACCGGAAAGCGGGCTTTGCCGAACGTGCGCTGACGCCGGAGGCTTTCCGCTTCGGGGATGAAGCATGGGGCAGATGCAATATGGTGATCCGCCGCGGCGAATACAAATAAGGAGAAAATGTATGCTGAATATCACACAGTTACCGGTCGGAGAGCTGCAGGCAAACTGCTTTCTGGTCTCCGACGACGAAAAAAAAGCGGTCATCATTGACCCGGGCGCGGAGGGCTCCTATATTCTGGATGTGATCCGGCAGCAGGAGCTGAAGCCGCAGGCCATT
Source organism: Ruminococcus sp. Phil11 (assembly GCA_001940925.1). Taxonomy (GTDB): domain Bacteria; phylum Bacillota; class Clostridia; order Oscillospirales; family Ruminococcaceae; genus Firm-04. The sequence continues at coordinate 27,726 of MSGZ01000021.1, read as the reverse complement.
CTGCTGACGCACGCGCATTTTGACCATTTCGGCGCGGCTGCGGATGTCATGCAGGAGACCGGCGTGCTGCTCTATGTGCATGCGCTGGATAAGCCCATGGTGATTTCTGCGGAGTATTCACTTGCGGTGCAGCTCGGCTACGGCGCGCAGTATCAGTGCCCGGACGAGAGCATGATCCGCACGTTTGCGGAGGGCGATACGCTGAAATTCTCGGAGGAGCTGACCTTTACCGTGCTGCATACGCCGGGGCACTCCCCCGGAAGCTGCTGTTTCCGGCACGGGGATATCATTTTTTCCGGTGACACGCTTTTCCGCGATGGCGTCGGCAGAGTGGACTTCCCGGGCGGCAGCATCCGCGATATGCGCGCGTCGCTGGCAAGGCTCGGCGCGATCGAGGGCGACTGCACCGTTTACTGCGGCCATTACGGCAGCACCACGCTGGAGCATGAGCGCACCTTCGGGCATTATCTGACCTCAACAAAGCGGTGATGCGGCCGGTGATTTTGCAGCTCGCAGGTTTATCGGACTGCGAAGCACTCTGGCAGATGCAGAAAACCGCATTTGCGCCGCTGCTCGAACGCTATCGGGATTATGATCTGAATCCTGCGTGTGAACCCTGCGGACGCGTTGCCGAACGGCTCGCGCAGCCGGAAACGTATTACTATTGGATCCTTGCAGACGGCGAGCGGGTCGGCGCGATCCGCGTTGTGGATGCCGGGAACGGCAGCCGGAAGCGGATCTCCCCGCTGTTTATTCTGCCGGAATACCGGAACCGCGGCTATGCGCAGGCGGCGATCCTTGCGGCAGAGCAGATCCACGGCGCGGAGCACTGGGCACTCTCGACGATCCTGCAGGAGACAGGAAACTGTTATCTGTATGAGAAAATGGGCCATCACCGCACCGGCAGAACGGACAACGTCAATGAACGCATGACGCTGGTGTACTACGAAAAAGACTGATAAAACGGCAGACCCCGCAGGCGATCTGCAAGGGGTCTGCCGTTTTTCGAAAACCTGAACACGCAGAATGCTGACGGAGACGCTGTCTCCGGCCGCACGCCGCACCGTAATGCCTGACCGGGTACAATAAAGGACGCCGATTGCGATATCAGCGTCCTTTTGTGTTACACATAATGGGGTCTGGGGACAATGTCCCCAGCGGGGGCTCCGCGTCCCCCTCCGTCAGCTAACGCTGACACCTCCCCTTTCAGGGGAGGCTTGGGGAAAGCTTCAGTGCTGGGAGAACAAACGCCAAAGAAGCCGCCCCGCGGCGTGTGCTGCGATTGCTGGGAGAACTTCGCTCACCGCCCCCGGAGGGAATCGCCCGCGGGCGCTGCCCGCTTATTCGATTGTCTCGACCTTGAGCAGATTGGTCGTGCCGGAGATGCCAAGCGGAACACCCGCCGTAATGACAACCAGATCGCCCGGCTCGGTATAGCCCGCCCTGCACGCTGCCTCGACCGCATGCCGGAACAGCGCATCCGTGCTCTGCTCCTCGTTGATGACCAGCGGATGCACGCCCCACGACATATTCATCTGCCGCTGCACCATGGGCTCGGTCGTACAGGAAATGATCGGGAACATCGGGCGGTATTTCGAGATCAGCCGCGCCGTCTCGCCGCCCTTCGTGACCGTGATGATCGCGCTGGCGTCAAGGTCATGCGAGGTCGTGACCGTCGCGTGCGCGATCGCGTCGGCAATGGTCGCCTTCTCGTTCATGCGCGAGAGAAATTCGCTTTTATAGTCAATGCTGCTTTCGGTCGTCAGTGCAATGCGCGCCATGGTCTGCACGGTCTCGACCGGATGCTGACCTGCTGCCGTCTCGCCGGAAGTCATGATCGCGCTGGTGCCGTCGTAGATTGCGTTCGCGACATCGGTGATCTCCGCACGGGTCGGGCGCGGGTTGTTGATCATGGATTCGAGCATCTGCGTTGCGGTGATGACCTGCTTGCCTGCTTCATAGCCCTTGCGGATCAGCTTTTTCTGGATATCGGGGATCTGCTCGAACGGGATCTCGACGCCCATGTCTCCGCGGGCGACCATGATGCCGTCCGCTTCCTCCAAAATCTCGTCAATGTTGTTGACGCCTTCGCGGTTCTCGATCTTCGCAATAATGCGCACGCCGTACCAGCCGAGGCTCTGCGTGAACTTCCGCAGATAGCGGATATCCGCGCCGGTCCTTGCAAAGCTCGCCGCGATGAAGTCAAAGCCGAGCTTTGCGCCGAATTCCAGATCCTCCATGTCCGCGTCGCTTAAATACGGCATGGAGAGGTTGACGTCCGGGAAGTTGCAGGACTTGTGATTGGAGAGCAGACCGCCGTGAATGACGCGGCATTCGATATCGGTCGAGGTCACATGCTCGATGCGGAGCTCGACCAGTCCGTCGTTGATCATGACAGTGTCGCCGGGGCGGACGTCCTTGGTCAGGCGCGCATAATTGACGCTGCCGATCTTGTCGTCGCAGGGGACGTCCCGCGTCGTCAGCGTATACATCGCGCCGTCCTCGATCTCAACGGAGCCGTTCGGGAATGTGCGCAGACGCACCTCCGGGCCTTTCGTATCGAGCATGGTCGCGATCGGCAGACCGAGCTCCTCGCGCAGGCGCACGACCTGCTCAAACCGCTTTTTATCCTTTTCGTAGTCCGCATGGGAAAAATTGAACCGCGCGACATTCATGCCCGCCTGCATCATCTGGCGGAGCACCTCGTCCCTGTCCGTTGCCGGGCCGATCGTGCAGACGATCTTTGTTTTTCTCAGCTGCTGCTGCATATCTGTATCCTCCTGAAACCTCATTCTCCCGTCAGGATCATAATTGCCCGGCGGTATTTTTCACATCGCTCCGCAGTCTTTTTCCCTGCGGCGTCTGCGGGGCTTAACCGTCCCGTATCCGAATTGTGCCGCAGGTCTGCAAGCTTGACTGCTTTTGCATCGGGATTTTCCCGGATGCGCTTCACATAGTCAAAATAGTCCTCCGCAGGATCATGCGTCAGCAGCCGCAGCGCATCCATGACGCGCGGCGGGAACTGCACAGAGAGCTCCGCTTCGGTGATCTCCGTATCCTCCATGACATCATGCAGCAGCGCGACAGCCACGGTGATCTCATCGGTCATCTGCTCCGCAAGATGCAGCGGATGATAGATGTAGGGCATCCCGCCCTTGTCATACTGTCCGCGGTGCGCCTGCTCTGCAATGCGCGCGGCACGGATCGTCATGTCCGTATAGATCATAGCATCACCCGTATTGTGTTATTTCAACTCTGCCTGAAACCGGATCGACCGTCACGGTTTTGCTGTGCGGATGATTCCAGTTCCGGTTCGACTGTATAACGTAAACCGTCGCGGCATCCGGCTCCGGAAAGAAATCTTCGTTCACGCGCACGGCACTGTCAAAGTCCGCGATGCAGTCCGGCAGCGGGACTGCATCGGCACCCGCTTCGGCATACTGCTTTGCATATTCCGCGGCGCGCTCCGGCATCGTCACAAAATGCACCGTATAAAATCCGGTACCCTGCATGATGCTCGGCAGAAATTCAAAGCGGTAATTGCTTTTGACGTCCTTCCGGAAATCCGGGAACCATTCCGGTTCGCCGTACCGGTACAGACTGAGAAATCTGCTCTGGAACGGATACTGCCACATGAACGGCGATTCCAGCGCGATCGGCGGCGTCAGGAACAGGAATACCGCCGTGCCGAAAAACAGCAGCGATGCACAGCCGACCTTTCGCTTTGTGAACGGAACGCGCGGCTCCGGCGGGCTTTCCGGCTCCGTTTTCGGTGCCGTGATCTTGCCGTAAAGTCCGATCACTGCGGCAATGAATGCTAGGATGAGAAACGACCAGATCAGCGTCAGCACAAAGCATACTGTCAGCAGCAATGCCGCAATCAGATAAAACCGATACCGTTTTTGCTTCATATTTCCCCTCACAGGAACAGGCACGCGTCGCCGAACGAGAAAAATCTGTACTTTTCCTGTACGGCGATCCTGTACGCGTTCATCGTATTTTCGTAGCCCGCAAACGCGGAGACCAGCATGATCAGCGTGGATTCCGGCAGGTGGAAATTCGTGATGAGCCCGTCAATGACCTTGAACTCGTAGGGCGGGTAAATGAAAATGCCGGTGTCGCCCTCGCAGGCGCGGATCTCACCGTATTCCGCGGCAGCACCCTCCAAAGTCCGGCAGGAGGTCGTGCCGACGGCAATGACCCTGCCGCCGTTTTCCTTTGTCCGTCGTATTTTTTCTGCCGTTTCCGCAGGGATCGTATAATGCTCGATATGCATGTGATGCCTGCGGATATCGTCCTCCTTGACCGGACGGAATGTTCCGAGCCCGACATGCAGCGTGACGAATGCCTCGTCGATGCCCTGCGCCTTCAGTTCCGCGAGCAGCTCCGGCGTAAAGTGCAGACCGGCGGTCGGCGCGGCGGAGGAACCGAGTTCTCTTGCATAGACCGTCTGATAACGCTCCTTGTCCTGCAGCTTTTCGGTGATGTAGGGCGGCAGCGGCATCTGCCCGATCTCGTCGAGCACCGCATAAAGGCTGCCCTCGCATTCAAACCGCACGAGCCTGCCGCCGTCCTCGGTCGAACCGAGCACCTCGGCGGTCAGCTTGTCGCCGAAGCGGAACCGGACGCCGGGCTTTGCCTTTTTGGCCGGCTTGCAGATGATCTCCCAGACCTTTTCGCCGGTCGGCTTCAGAAGCAGAAACTCGATCGGCGAACCGGTGTCCGTGCGGACGCCGTAAAGCCTTGCGGGCAGGACGCGGGAGTCGTTCATGACGAGCAGGTCGCCCTTCCGGAGGAACTGCCCCAGCTCATAAAAATGATGATGCGAGACCGCACCTGTGCTGCGGTCAACGGTCAGCAGCCGCGAATTGCTGCGCGGCTCGACCGGCGTCTGTGCGATCTGCTCCTGCGGCAGATCGTAATAATAGGTACTTCTTTTCGTGAAATCTATGCCCATGACCGGCATGTTCCTTTCTGTATTCTGAATCGGGCGATACTTCCCTTTATACCTTATTATATCACATTGTCAAGCTTTTTTCAATGGGAGAGCAGCAAAAAAGTTTCTGCATCGCTGCAGGGGTGGGAAATGAAGGCGGGCTCAACCCGCTGATCGCATATTGTCAAGGAAATTTCAATGAAAGAACGGCAAAAAAACGAAGCGTCCGTACAGAGCTTTTCCCTGCACGGACGCTTTTTCACATTCTGTTATTTCTTCTTTTTCTTGCTGTCGCCGGTGCTTTCAGCCTCCGCTGCCGCTGCAGTTTCCTCTGCCGGAGCTGCATCGTCTGCATCCTCGGCTGCCGCCGCTGCATGTGCGGCATTTCTCTTGAGGGTCTCCTCCTTGAGTGCCTCATAGAGCACGACGATCATATACGCAACAAACAGCAGTGCTTCCAGACCGAATGCCGGAATGATCGCCTTGGAGATGCCGCTTCTGATCGAGGTCGAAATATCGGCAGTCGCCGGCACCAGAACATTGTAGCCGTTCGCAAGGGAAACATTCTGGTAGTAGTCATCAGCGGTATCGTTGACGGTCTGCACCAGTTCCCTGACCTTTTCATCAACGCGTGCAAGGTCTTCCTCAATCTTCTTGACCTTGTCGGTGCTGCCGACGGTCGCCTTGCGCAGGGTCGCCAGACGCTCCTTGTAGTAGTCGATCTGCTGCTTGGTTTCGGAAAGTGCATTCTGTGCGGAGATCCGGCGGTTGATGAGCTTATCGTACTCATCGGATGCGATCGTGGACTCCGTGTTCGCGATGCTGTCGCTGAAGATGATGACCTGATCCTTTTCGTAGCTGTCGAATGCCGCGTTGACGGCCGCGAGCGTTTCCTCGTCCGTTTTCTGCTGACGCTCCAGATTCTCGATCCGGAACTCGTAATAAGCCTGCAGGCGGTCCTTGTCCTTCGTGATGTTGTTGAGGTTCAGGTAAGAGGAGATCAGATCCAGATCCAGATCCTTGATTGCGCTGATGTTGGATTTCAGATCGGCGAAGGTCAGGCCGGTCTTGGTCGAACGGAATCTGGTGGTATCGTCGCTCGCAAGATTGGAGACATAGCGGTTCAGCGAATTGAGCGAGGTGCGGAACATATCGACCGCTTCCGCATAGTCGTACTCGAAATAATCCATCGAGTTGAACACGATGCCCAGTGCCTCATTGTAGCCGTACTGCTCAAAATAGAAGTCACGGTATGCATCCAGGATCGCATTGACGAGCTCCACGGCCTCTGTACGGGAGATCTTTGCATCCTTGTAATCGAAGATGACCTTGTACTGCGTCGGATGCCAGCTCAGATCCAGCATCGCGTTGGCCGCTGCCAGCTGACCGGTGGACATCGTATCCAGAATGTTCCGGTAGGTCGTCAGACGGTCGTAGACATTTTCCGGCACGATGCCTTCGATCTCGATATCTCTGCGGACGGTCTCCAGCATATCCGGCTCCATGTCGCAGGCCTTCAGTGCACGGTCGAGCACCAGCGGGTTCTTCATGCTGTTCGCATCAAAGACCGAGCCGTCCGGATTCTTGCCCTTTTCAATGCCACTGTGCGTAAAGCTGACCAGCGCACGCACCGGCGTGGACGATGTGGTGCTGAAGAACACGCTGACGCCGCCGATCAGTCCGCCGATGATCACAGACACAAAAAACCAGACGAGGAAATACTTTTTCAGCTTTCTGAAGATCGCTGCGATCGAGACAACGACTTCTTCTCTGTGCTGCTCCTCATTTTTCACAATCAGATTCACATTTTTTGTATTCTGATCTGCCATTTGGAAGCCTCCGTTTCATTTGACATCAACGCCCGTTTTCAGGGCATGTACGTTAATCAGTATATCATAATTCGCGGTTTGATGCAAGGGGAAACAACAGTCCCTGCGAATTTTCTGCCTTTTGCACAAATCTGCAAAAGCATCCGCGGAGATATCAGCCATTTTCATAGTTGCACTGCCTGAAATTGCCGCAGATGCCCGCAAAACGCCGTACAGATTTTGTCATTTTTTCTGCATTTCGCTTGACATCACGCCGGAAATATGGTATGATATACTAAATAAGAATTTGCTTTTTGCAGAGAGAAAAAACAAAAGGCGTTCATGCAGGGAGGCTATAAAAATGTTTATCAAGGATGAAGTCAAGCATCAGGAGCTGAAAGCAAAGGGTCAGGAGCTGGAGCATCTGCTTCAGAGCACCGAGCATTCCGAGCAGGACAAGCAGCAGAAGCTCATGGAATATCTGAACCTGCTGTACGCTGAACGTGCGTCCGATCTCGGCGTCATTTTCACGGAGCGGATGCTGGAACGCGTGGCTGCGGCCTTTGAAGCGCATCCGACTGCCGATCTTGCGGTCGATCAGCTTTATACCTGCCTGCTGCTGCAGCAGTTCCATTCCATGCAGTTCGATGCGTGGCGGTCGCATCCGGCGATCGAAAACTGCCGCCGCGCCCTGAATATGCTCGAAGCAGAGGCACGCTGGTCGGACTGCCTGCGCTACTGCCAGGATACCGCAAACACCTATGCCGAGGCGCATTTCTGGCCGGAGGCACTGGACTATGCCTGCCACGCCCACAGAAGCGTCAAGGAGCTGCTGAAAAAAGGCGTCAAGGTGCTCGAAAACGGCGAGCTGCTCGATATGGAGGATACCGTGTTCTCGATCCTGACCTGTGCGCTGAACACTGCGGACGGCGTCACAGAGGAGCTGGCAAAGGAACTGCAGGAGGATCTCGGCACGGAGCATTATGCAGAGGTGCTCTCCGAGGTGCAGGAGGCCAAGGATGAGGAGCCGGTCTGCGACCCCGTGGAACTGACGCCCGAATATCTGGCGATCCGCTATGAGCTGGAGGAAAAGATCGACGACGCGCTGGAGCATGAGCGCGGCTATTATGACTACTGCAAGGAATACTGGATGGCAAAGCGCATGATCCTGCGCAGCGACTACGGCATCCGCTGGAAGTCCCCTGCCGCCCTGAATCCGAATGAGGAATTCCACTGATCTGTCAGGCGGAGCGAACGGACAGTTTTTTTCCTGAAAACCGCTTGACAAAGCCCGGGAAACATGCTATAATGCAGACAGAAACCGTTGAAGCGGAGAGAAACAGTGAGAATCGTACCCCACAGAGAGTCCGGGAGGCTGAGAACCGGGCGGAATCCGGCTCACTGAATGGCCCGCTGAGGGCGCAGTCAAAGCTGCGACGTCCGGCACGCGTCAGAGGCCGGGGATATAGAGAGTATCCCGCAAAGTGCACCGCGTCCGCATACGGACGGGTGAATCAAGGTGGCACCGCGAGCACCGCTCGTCCTTGACAGTCTGAAAGCGTCAGGGACGGGCGTTTTTGTTTGTCCTCTGACATCCGCCGCCGTTTATTTTTTTAGATGAAAAGGAGTGTTCACAATGGCAAGCAAGGAAATCCCGTACAAGATCTATCTGGAAGAAGACGAAATGCCGAAGGCGTGGTACAATCTCCGCGCAGACATGAAAGTCAAGCCCGCACCGCTGCTCAATCCGCAGACCCATGAACCGGCAACACTCGATATGCTTTCGCAGGTGTTCTGCCGCGAACTCGCTGCACAGGAGCTGAACGTCACCGACCCGTATATTGAGATCCCGGAGGAGATCCGCAGCTTCTACAAGATGTACCGTCCGTCCCCGCTGGTGCGTGCATACTGTCTGGAGAAGAAGCTCGGCACCCCGGCAAAGATCTACTACAAGTTCGAGGGCAACAACACCTCGGGCAGCCATAAGCTCAATTCCGCGATCGCACAGGCCTACTACGCAAAGAAGCAGGGCCTGAAGGGCGTCACGACCGAGACCGGTGCAGGTCAGTGGGGCACCGCGCTTTCCATGGCATGCTCCTACTTCGATCTCGACTGCCGCGTATTCATGGTCAAGGTCAGCTATGAGCAAAAGCCGTTCCGCCGCGAGGTCATGCGCACCTACGGCGCATCCGTGACGCCGTCTCCGTCCGAGACGACCGAGATCGGCAGAAAGATCCTCGCAGAGCATCCGGGAACCGGCGGAAGCCTCGGCTGTGCCGTTTCCGAAGCGACCGAAGCCGCGCTGACCCATGAGGGCTACCGCTATGTGCTCGGCTCCGTGCTGAATCAGGTGCTGCTGCATCAGACGGTTATCGGTCTGGAAACGCAGACCGCACTCAAGAAGTACGGCATCAAGCCGGATGTCATTATCGGCTGTGCAGGCGGCGGCTCCAACCTCGGCGGCCTGATCTCCCCGTTCGTCGGCGAGAAGCTCCGCGGCGAGGCAGACTATAAGTTCATCGCGGTCGAGCCGGCATCCTGCCCGTCCCTGACCCGCGGCAAGTATGCCTATGACTATGCTGACACCGGACGCATCTGCCCGCTGGCTAAGATGTACACCCTCGGCGCAGACTACATCCCGGCTCCGAACCACGCAGGCGGCCTGCGCTATCACGGCATGAACACCGTGCTCTCCGAGCTGCGCGACCAGGGCATCCTCGATGCAGTTTCCTACAAGCAGACCGAGGTCTTTGCGGCAGCAGAGCAGTTCGCCCGCATCGAGGGCATTCTCCCGGCACCGGAAAGCTCCCACGCGATCAAGGCTGCGATCGACGAGGCGCTCCGCTGCAAGGAGACCGGCGAGGAAAAGACCATTGTGTTCGGTCTGACCGGCACCGGTTACTTCGACCTTGCAGGCTATGCAAAATACAATGACGGCGCACTTGAAAACTATGTCCCGACGGATGCAGAGCTGGAAGCGTCCTTTGCAAAGCTCCCGAAAATGGACTGATTTTTCCCGAAAGGACAATCACTATGCTGACACACACCGGCACGCAGACCATTGAAACAGAACGGCTGATCCTGCGCAGATTTCAGTATACCGACGATGACGCTATGCTGAAATACTGGGCCGCGGATGAGAAGATCCAGTCGCTGTATTCCGAACCGGTCTATCCGACAAAGGAAGCGGTCAGAGGTCTGCTCGACAAGTATATCGGCTCCTACCCGCGCGAGGATTATTACCGCTGGGCGGTCATTGAGAAGGAAAGCGGCGAATGCATCGGGCAGATCGCGTATTTCCTTGTCGATAACAAAAACCATTTTGCCGAGATCGAATACTGCATCGGCTCTGATTTCCAGTGCCGCGGCTATGCGACCGAGGCGACGAAAGCGGTCATCGCATTCGGGTTTGATACGATGAATCTGCATAAGGTGCAGATCTGCACCAAGACGATCAACAAGCCGTCGAAGCGCGTGATCGAAAAATGCGGCTTTACCTATGAGGGAACGCTGCGCGATTACTTCTTCATGGACGGCGAATACGTCGGCAGACTGTATTTCTCGATCCTGCGGAGCGAATACGAAGCCGGTCTTGCCGGACGATAACAACAACCGGGCAGTACGGGCGCAGACCTGTACTGCCCGATGCTTTCGGGAGGTGAAGCGCATGATCGAAAGAGCGGAACTGCACGATCTGCCGGAGATCCTGCAGCTGCAGTATCTGGCCTATCAGAGTGAAGCCGCACTGTTCGGCAGTCAGGATATCCCGCCGCTGAAACAGACGCTTGACGAAGTCACCGCAGAATTTCAGCGCGGCATCATCCTGAAAATGACCGAGGGCGGCCGGATCATCGGCTCCGTCCGTGCATGGGAGCAGGACGGCACGGTGCAGATCGGCAAGCTCATGGTACACCCGGCGCATCAGAAAAAGGGGCACGGCTCCGCGCTGCTGGCTGCAATCGAAGGCTGCTTCCCCGGAAAGCGGTATGAGCTTTTTACCAGCACCAGAAGCACCGGGAATCTCCGGCTGTATCAAAAGCGCGGGTATACCGAATTTGCCCGCAAAGCCGTGAATGACGAGCTGGATTTTGTTTATCTGGAAAAATTACTGCATCAAAACACAGGAGACATCACATGAAAAAAGATCTGCTGCTTCAGATTATGGCCGGGCTCGCCACGGTTGCGCTCGGCATTGCGACAACGATGTACGGCATCCGCTTCCTGCAGGATGAAACACAGGGCAATGTCCCGACCTGCATCATCCTGCTCCTCTGCTGTATGGCAGCGGTGCTCGTCTGCTTCCTGATCTGGAGGCATAACATGAAAAAGTATAAGAAGTAAACAGCCCGCAGACGGAGGTGAGATTATGCTGCGGATCCCGAATATCCCGCTCCCGCTGGACTATACGGAAGAACTGCTCCGCGAACAGGCTGCAAAATTACTGCGTATCCGTCCGGAAGAGATCACTGTGCTGACGCTCGTGCGGCGGGCGGTCGATGCGCGGAAGCAGGTGCAGTTCATCGCGACGGCAGACGTCCGGCTGAAAAACGAAGCCGCCGTGCGGAAGCGTCTGCCGAAGAATACGAATATTCAGCAGGTGCAGCCGTTTTGTATGCCGAAGTACAAGGCGGTCACGCTGTCGGAGCGGCCTGTCGTAATCGGTGCAGGGCCTGCAGGACTGTTCGCTGCATGGGTACTCGCACAGGCAGGGACGCGTCCTGTACTGCTGGAGCGCGGCAAGCCTGTCGCGGAACGGCAGAAGGCGGTCATGGAATACAATGCAACCGGAACGCTCGATCCCGAATGCAATGTGCAGTTCGGCGAAGGCGGCGCGGGAACCTTCTCGGACGGCAAGCTGAACACCGGCACGAAAGACCCGCGCATCCGGCAGGTGCTGCAGACCTTTGCGGACTGCGGCGCGCCGGAGGAGATTCTCTGGCAGTCCAAGCCGCATATCGGCACAGACAGGCTTGCGGTCTGCATTCCGGAGCTCCGCAGACGCATTGAGCAGGCAGGCGGAACCGTGCTGTTCAGCGCAAAATGCACCGGCATCACGGTCACGGACGGCAAAGTCACCGCTGTCCGGTATGAACAGAATCAGACTGAACAGGAGCTGCGTACAGACCATGCCGTTCTTGCGGTCGGGCACAGTGCCCGCGACGTCTTTGCGTGGCTGCATCAGGCAGGTCTGCCGATGGCGCAGAAGCCGTTTTCGCTCGGCGTGCGCATTGAGCATAAACAAACGGACATTGACCGCTTCTGCTACGGAAAAGCCGCAGGGCATCCGAGGCTCGGCGCGGCAAGCTATAAGGTCGCGGCGCATACTTCCGACGGCCGCGGCGTGTATTCGTTCTGTATGTGTCCCGGCGGCACCGTGCAGGCGGCAGCATCCGAGCCGGAAACGGTCGTCACGAACGGCATGAGCTGCTTTGCCCGCGATGCGGAGAACGCAAACAGCGCGCTGCTGGTCGGGGTGCATCCCGCGGATTTCGGCTCGGACGATGTGCTGGCCGGCGTGGAGCTGCAGCGCAGGATCGAGCACGCGGCATATCAGGCGGGCGGCTGTACCGGAAAGGCACCGGTCACGCTGCTGGCGGATTTCCTGAAGGGACAGCAGTCTGCGGCATTCGGCAGCGTTGCGCCGAGCTACCCGCTTGGAACAGTCTTTGCAAGGCCGGAAAGCTGTCTGCCGGAATTTGTCTGCGCGTCACTCCGGGCGGGCATCCCGCTGCTCGAACGGCAGCTGCACGGCTTTCTGCAGCCCGATGCGGTGCTGACTGCGCCGGAGACGCGGAGCTCCTCGCCGGTGCGCGTGCTGCGCGATCCGGAGACGCTCGAAGCGGTGACCGTCCGGGGGCTGTACCCCTGCGGCGAGGGTGCAGGCTATGCAGGCGGCATTGTCTCCGCCGCCGTAGACGGCATCCGCTGCGCGGAGGCGATTTGTGGTATCGCGTCGCGTTGATTCAGAATGGGCTCCGCCCCTAAACATGAAGAAACTTGTTTCTTCATGTTGGCCTCTGCCGGGGACTAGTCCCCGGACCCCGTTATGGATAGCAAAAAGGACGCTGACGAAACAGTCGGCGTCCTTTTTCGCTGTCGGCCGGGCAGCAGGCTTCCGTGCAGAGATCCGTTTTTCTTTCTGTGTTCACTTGAAAAAAACTGCAGAATATGTTATAATCAATATCATAAGAATCCGCCGGGCTATCCGGCACCGCCTTTGACGAAATGAGGAACTGAATGATCAATCCTGTCACAAAAGAACCGGTCTGCATCCACTGCAATGTCCCGATGAAGCGCGTCCGCGTGGAGGAATGGTACCCGAGCAATATCCTGCTGAAACAGCTTCAGAAGATCGTGGACGGCGCAAATGTCCGCATCTATCACTGCAAATCCTGCGGAAAGGTCGAGTTTTTCCGGTGAGCGGCAGATATCATCACATTTTCCGGGAGCCGGAGGGCGCAGATACCGCTGTTCTGCTGCTGCACGGCATCCTGAGTGCTCCGCAGTATTTCCGCTTTCTGCTGGATGATATCCCGCAGAACTATGCCGTTTCCGGGATTCTGCTGGAGGGGCACGGCGGCGAACCGGCCGACCTCGCCGGGACCGATATGCAGGCGTGGAAGCGGCAGGTGCAGGCGCAGTACCGCCGGCTCTCCGCAAAATATCCGCATATCATCATTGCGGCGCATTCCATGGGGACGCTGTTTGCCTTACAGCTTGCCGCGGAGCATCCGGCGCAGATCTGCACGATGCTGCTGCTCGATGTGCCGCTCTATGCGCATCTGACCGCATACGGCGCATTCTGGGGCGCGATGATCGGTGCCGGGATGCAGCCGGAGCCGCAGGACGCCCGCGCCTTTGCCATGCGGGAGGCCTACAGCATCCGCCGGGACATGCAGCCCATGCAGTACCTGCGCTGGATCCCGCGCTACTGCGAGCTGTTCCGCGAAATGAAGCGCACCCGCGAGACGCTTCACCGCGTCACGGTACCGTGCACGGCGTTCCAGTCCGCAAACGATGAGCTGGTCTCTCTGCGGACGCTGCCGCTGCTGAAGGCCGTGCCGTCGGTCAGGCTGCATGTGCTGCGGGAGTCCTCGCATTTTTACTATCCGGCAGCCGATGAGGCAAGGATCCTGCGGGCATGGAGAAAAATGCTGCAGATCAAACGGAACGATCAGAGCAGAGGCTCTGCATCATAAAATGAAAAAAGGAGTGTCAATTATGCAATTCTATCAGAACAAGGAAACCGGCGAGATCGTCACAGAGGCATGTCCGGGATTTGAGGAGATCATCCCGAACACCGTGGATGCTGCAAAGGAAAAGCATGTTCCGGTCGTTTCCCGCGAGGGGCAGACCGTGACCGTCACCGTCGGCGAGGTCATTCACCCGATGCTCGAAAATCACTATATCGGCTGGATCCTGCTCGAAACGAAGAACGGCGTTGAGCGGAAGGAACTGAAGCCCGGCGAGGAACCGGCAGTACAGTTCTTTGCGGATGAGGATGACGAGATCGTGGCCGCGTATGCATGGTGCAATCTCCACGGCCTCTGGAAGGCGTAAACTGCCATGGCGAAGGATTACAGCGCGCTGACCGGCGACGAAATGCTGGCCGGCATCCGGAAAACACACCGCGTCCGCATCGCGGGGGATATATTCCTGATCCTGTTTGCAGCGGGCTTTCTGATCGGCTGCGTCATCATGCTGATGAACAATCACCGGGATGCATTCCGCATCGTGATGGCACTGATCGGCATTGCGGGCTGCATCGTGGGCGTCTGGGCGATCTTCGGACAGATCGGCAAGCATATTGAGACGATCGCCAGCCCGGAAAAATGCCGTCTGTTCCGCAAATACGGCTCTCCGGAATCCGTTGCGGCACGCATCGCGGCGGAGAGCGGCGAGCCGGTCATCGCAGAGAAAAGCACGCTGCTCTGCAGATCGTTCATTATGATCCGCGGCGATTTCGAGAGCTTTATCCCGCTCGATCAGATGCTGCATGTTTACCGCAAGGAAAGCAGCACGAACGGCATCAAGCACAGCGTCTATCTGGTCGGGCAGGATGTTTACGGCGACAAGTTTGAATATCCGTTCAAGCTCGGCAAAACGCACAAGCAGATCATGGTCGATGCGATGGAGGAGATCTCCCGGCAGTCGCCGCAGTGCGCGGTCGGCTATTCGCCCCAGAATCTCGCCTATGCAAAGCAGAATGTGAAAGAACTGCCTTCGGCGGAGTAACCCGCTATCTGTGACAGAGGGCTCCCCCAAGCGGATTGCAGTCACACAATATACGAAAACCGGCATCCTCCTTATGCGGGAAGATGCCGGTTCTTATTTTATTCACTCTGTTCCGTTGTCTGTTCCGTTTCAGCGGATTCCTGTGTCTGCTCCGCAGCCCCGTCGGACTCTGCCGTCACAGCCGGTTCAGCAGCCTGCTTTACGGCAAGCTCTGCCTTCCGGCTCTCGACCGTCAGTTCCCCGCGCATGATCTGCAGGAACTCCTGCTCATTGACCTTTTCGTATTCCAGCAGGAATTCTGCCAGCGCATCCAGCTGATGCCGGTTCGAGCGCAGGATGACCAGTGCCTTTTCGTAGCTGTCCTCCACGATGCGGCGCACCTCTGCGTCAATGCGGGCTGCGACCTCGTCTGAGTAATCCCGCACATGACCGTAGTCTCTGCCGAGGAACACCTCGTCATTCTCGGAGCCGTATGCGACCGGCCCCAGTGCCTCGGAAAGACCCCAGCGCGTGACCATGTTCTTCGCAAGCTTCGTTGCGCGCTCGATATCATTGGATGCACCCGTGCAGATATCGTCCAGCGCGGTCGCCTCGCCTGCACGGCCGCCCATCATCATAACGATCGTTTCGAGCAGCTTGGTCTTGCTCATGTGGTTGTCCTCGGTATCCGGACGCGTCCATGTCATGCCGGCTGCCATGCCGCGCGGCACGACGCTGACCTGCTGCACGCGGTCCTGCGTTTCGAGATGATACGCTGTGACCGCATGGCCTGCCTCGTGGAAGGCCGTGATCTTCTTGTCGGCCGCCGTCGGCACATGGGACTTCTTCTCCGGACCGGAGAGCACCTTCATCGTCGCTTCCTCGATATCCGCAGCGATGATCGCCTTGCGGTCTGCCCTTGCAGCGAGGATCGCCGCTTCATTCAGCAGGTTTTCGAGGTCTGCACCCGTGAAGCCCTGCGTATCCTTTGCGAGCTCATGGAAATCGACATCCGGGCCGATCGGCTTCTTGCCCTTGTGCACCTTGAGAATTTCCTCTCTGCCCTTGACATCCGGATAATTGACCGTGATCTGACGGTCGAATCTGCCCGGACGCAGCAGTGCCGGATCGAGAATATCGCGGCGGTTCGTTGCCGCAATGACGATGACGCTTTCCTTATCGGTAAAGCCGTCCATTTCGACAAGAAGCTGGTTCAGGGTCTGCTCGCGCTCGTCGTGACCGCCGCCGAGACCGGAACCTCTGTGCCGTCCGACCGCGTCGATCTCGTCGATGAATACGATCGAAGGCGCGTGCTTTTTCGCCTGCTCGAACAGGTCACGCACACGGCTCGCACCGACACCGACGAACATTTCCACGAAGTCCGAGCCGGAGATCGGGAAGAACGGAACGCCCGCCTCACCGGCGACGGCTCTTGCAAGCAGCGTCTTACCGGTACCGGGAGGGCCGAGCAGCAGAATGCCTCTCGGGATCCTTGCGCCGATATCCTCAAACTTCTTCGGGTTCTTGAGGAAGTCCACGACCTCGGCCATTTCGGCCTTTTCCTCGTCCGCACCGGCAACATCCGCGAAGGTCGCCTTCTTGGCGGAGCCGGACGCGGCCTTGATATTCGCCTTGCCGAACGAATTGATCTTGCCGCCGCCGTTCGCCTGCCGGAACATCACCACGAACAGCACGATCGCCATGATCATCAGCAGTGCCGTCGGGACGACCGTCAGCAGCCACGAATTATCCGTGACCTTGAAATAGTCCTGCGTCAGCTCCTGACCCTTGTGCTTCGCGTTGTACGTTTCACGGTATTTTTCCGTGTCCTGCAGGAACAGCGAGACATTCGGAACCTCATAGGTGTGGGTCTTCTCGTCGCCGAAAAGCTTGTATTTCAGCTCGCCGCTGCCGAGATCCAGCGTATATTCCGTCACCTGATAATCGTCGAAATACGCCATGATATCGGAATACTTTGTCGTATGCTGATTGCTCGCCAGCGAGGGCATCACCACCCAGATCGCAATGATAAAGAACAAAGCAATGCAGATATAGGCCGCCAGGCCCCGATTCTTGCCCAAGTAACATTCACTCCTTTTTTTGATATGCGTCAGCCGCGGGTAATGCGCAGCGTCAGGATGCGGCGGCTGTCCGCGTCCGGCCTGACACGCGCTGCAATCCCGACCTGCTCGCAGTAAATGCAGCCCAGCCGGTCATAAAGCACATAGAGACTTTGCCGTTCCGGTGCGGGGACCTCTGCCTGCACGCATTTTTTCAGCGTACTGTCAAAATCCCGTCCGGGCAGCCGGATCATATCCGTGCCGCGCCGCTGCCGGAAATACGGTGTACCATTTATTTTATCAAAATCCAAAGTAGACTTTGTGTCTGCTTTGTGAAGATTCCGTGATATTGCGCCTGCATCCGTCAGTGCCGCGATGCAGCATTTGCCCTCAAACAGCCGGTTTTCGCCGATCTTCAGCGGGTGTTCGCCTGTAAGCGGCGGCTGTCCGGAACGGAGATAAAGGATTCCCCGGTGCACATGCGCATAGATGCCGCGTGTGACCGTCAGCTTTCCGCTGCCCTGCAGGACAAGCCGGTCGATCGCGGAGAGCAGCTCGAAGGAAGGGTCAACATGCACCGGAAGTGCCGCAAGCAGCTGCAGATACACGCGCTTGCGCAGCGGTGCGGGATGTTCCGCCGTAATGCGAAATCCGCCCTGCTCCGCGCATTCCGCCGCGATCAGAGCCGCCTGTTCGTTCAGGAGCGCGTCGTCCTCCGCAAGCAGAGAAGCCGTTGCTGCGATATGCCGCAGTGCCGCGGGATTCTCTCTTGTCAGCAGCGGCAGAAGCTCATGCCGGATGCGGTTCCGGCTGCTGCCCGCGCTGCTGTTTGTACTGTCCTCAACCCAGTCCTGCCCGCGTTCCCGCAGAAAATCCAGGATCTCGGATTTTTCCGCATATAGCATCGGCCGCAGAATCCTGCCGTTTTTCGGCGGAATACCGCAAAGCCCGCGCAGTCCGCTGCCGCGGATCAGGTGAAAGAGCACAGTTTCGGCGTTGTCGCCCGCATGATGCGCGGTCACGATCACGCCCTCCGGCGCGGCCTGTTCCAGTGCCTCATAGCGCAGCTTCCGTGCGGCGGTCTCCTCGGAGAGCCTATGCGCTGCCGCATAGGCCGGAACATCCGCATAAACCGTCCGCAGCGGAATGCCGTACCGTTCACAGAATGCCTTGCAGAATGCGGCGTCTCTGTCCGCCTCCGCCCCGCGGATGCCGTGATGCACATGCACTGCACGCAGATCAAGCGAAAGCTGCGTTTTTAACTCATGCAGACAGAGCAGCAGTGCCGTGCTGTCCGCACCGCCGGAGAAAGCAGCGGTACAGATTCCCGGCGGCGGCACCGCAGGCCCCGTCAGGAGCCGTTCGGTCAGCGTCCCCATTATGCAGGCGGAGCCTCGCCGCGTTCCTTCGTCGAGAAGCGCGTGAACTGGCCGTCCCAGATCAGGTCGATCTTCGAGGTCTCACCGTGACGGTTCTTCGCCACGATGCATTCCGTGATGTTCGGCGCGGCGGATTTCTCCTTGTTGTAATAATAGTCGTTATACAGGAACATGATGATATCCGCGTCCTGCTCGATCGAGCCGGATTCACGCAGGTCGGACATCATCGGACGCTTGTCGGTTCTGCTCTCGACGCCGCGGTTCAGCTGCGAGAGCAGCAGCACCGGCACATTCAGTTCCTTGGCCATGAGCTTTAAATTTCGCGTGATATCCGAGATGACGAGCACGCGGTTATCCGATTTCAGCGGGGCATCCATGAGCTGCAGGTAGTCGATGACGACCATGCCGAGATTCTTGACGCGCCTCAGCTGCGCCTTCATCTGCGAGACCGTGATGCCGGTCGCTTCGGAAAGATAAATGTTCATGCCGGAGAGCACATCCGCGCTGTTCGCGATCCGTCCCCACTCCTTCGGTTCCAGATGCCCCGTGCGGAGCTTGTGCGAATCGACGAGTGCCTCTGTGGACAGCATACGCGAGACAAGCTGCTCCATGCTCATTTCGAGCGAATAGATCGCGACCGTTCTGCCGGAATGCCGCGTCACATTGGTCGCGAGATTCAGCGCGAATGAGGTTTTGCCCATGCCGGGGCGCGCCGCAAGGATCACAAGGTCAGAATTGTTCATGCCGCCCGTGACCGCATCCAGATCGGGGAAGCCGGTCTTTGCACCGACATACTTATCGCGGTCGGGACCCGAGATATCGCCGAGATGCTTGTAGGTATCGACCATGACATCGCGGATCGGGACAAGCCCGTGGGTATCTCTGCCCTGCCGGATATCGTAGATGCGCTGCTCGGCGGAATCCAGCAGCGTCTGTGCGGATTCCGTTCCGGCCGTGATCTCCCGGAGCAGATCGCGTGCAACGGTCGCCAGCGACCGCGCACAGTATTTTTCTACAAGGATCTTGCAGTAGCTGACAATATTGTCCGCAGAGGGAACGCTCTCCGCCAGACTGGTGAGATAGCGTCTGCCCTCCGCCGCATTTTCAAATACGCCCTGCCGCACGGCCTCATTGAGCACGACGACGATATCCATCTGCTCCGCCTGCGTACCCGTTGCGAACATCGCGGTCATGAGCCGGAACAGCTCCTTGTGCTGCTCCACATAAAAGGTCTCAGGCTTGATATATTCCAGCGCGACCGACAGCATTTCCGGTGCCAGCAGGATCGATCCGAGAACGGACTGCTCCGCTTCGACACTGTGCGGCAGCGATCGCTCGGAAAAACCCTCCTGAAGCTCCGAAAACCGGCTGTCAGGCATCTTCCGCCACCACCGATACCGTGAATTTTGCCGTGATGCCTGCGTAGAGCTTGGCCTCTGCGCTGTAGTCGCCGGCGTTCTTCATCTCGCTGCCGATGTTCAGCTTGCGCTTGTCGATCGCAAAGCCGAACTGCTTTTCCAGCTCATCCGCGACATTGCCGGGCGTCACCGCACCGAACAGTCTGCCGCCCTGACCCGCCTTTGCACGGATCACGAGCTTTTTGCCCGCAAGCTTTGCCGCCTGATCGGCAGCCTCCTGCTTCGCAACATCGATCTTATGCTGAGCGGATGCCTTCTGTCCCGCAAGCTTGTTCAGGTTTGCGGGTGTTGCTTCGGCCGCCAGACCCTTGCCGAGCAGGAAGTTCCGTGCGTAGCCGTCCGAAACATTCTTGATCTCGCCCTTTTTGCCGGTGCCCTTGACATCCTGCAGTAAAATCACCTTCATGATACCATATCCTTTCTTCTTCCGTATTTCGGCAGCGGAAGGCTCATTCCTCCTGCTGCTCCTCCTGCACTTCCTGTGCCTCCTGCCGTGCGGCTTCCGCGTCCGTTTTTTCGAGCACGGCGACCAGCATTTCACAGAGCTGCACCAGTGTACAGTCGGTGCGCTGCGTCGCGGCCATGATCTGATGTCCGCCGCCGCCCAATTGTTCCATTATAACCTGTACATTGACCTTGCCGAGCGAGCGCGCCGAAATGCACACCTGATCCCCTGCGGGATAGAGCACAAAGGACGCATCCACGCCCTCGACGCCGAGCAGCTCGTCGGCTGCCTGCGACGCGATCACGCGGATATCCGGAATCTGCTCTGCCGCGGACGTGATCGCATACCGGCCGAACAGCTTTGCCTCGGCGACCAGCCGCGAACGCTGCTGATAGGCTTCCAGCGACTCTGCAAACAGCGTCTTGACCGCGATCGGGTCGGCACCGCGCTCCCGCAGGAACGCCGCGACCTCAAACGTATGCACGCCGGTCTGCATGACAAAATTCTTTGTATCCAGCATGATGCCTGCCATGAGTGCCTCCGCACAGAACTGCGGCATCTCCTCGCGGAAATCGAAATACTGGATCATGCCGGTGACCAGCTCCGCCGCCGAGGATGCATGGGGATCATGCAGCTTCAGCGTGGTATTGTCCAGATAGTTGACCATTTGTCTGTGGTGGTCGATGACGACCACATGCTTTGCCAGCCGGTAAAGCTCCGCGTCCTCGACGATGTCCTTGCTGAACGTATCGACGATCACGAGCAGGTCATCCGGCTGAATCTCCGCGCGTGCCTGCTCCGGCTCGATCATGCAGCCGGGCATTTCCTCCGCGATGCGGTCTGTCAGCAGCTTTGCCATGGTGGATTCCGTGCGGATGACGATATTATACGGAATTTCGCACTGCTCCGCGATATACGCGACACCGACCGCCGCACCCACGGCGTCCAGATCGCTTGCGCGGTGTCCCATGATATACACATGCGTACAGCGCAGCATCAGCTTCAGCAGATCCTTCGCGATCGCACGGTTCTTCGCCTTGCTCTTGTGCTCAATGCCCTGCGACACACCGCCGTAGAACGTAAAGCCGCTGTCGGTCTTGACGGCAGCCTGATCGCCGCCGCGTCCCAGTGCCATTTCGAGGGACTGCTGCGCGAAAAATTCATTCTGCGCGAGCGTCTCGCCGCTTCTGCCGACGCCGATCGAAAGCGTCATACTGCTTCTGCCCCTGACCTTGATCTTGCGCGCCTCATCAAGCAGCGGGAAGTGAGCGCGTTCCATTTCCAGACAGTGCCGGGCTTCTGTCACGATCAGCATTCTGTCGTCATCCAGATGCGCAAACACACTTTCAGTGCCCTCCAGCATCCGGTCAAAGAGTGCCTCCAGTGCGGCCAGTGCCGCCGCGCGCTCACTCTGCCGCGTTCCGCTGAACAGATCCTCGTAATTGTCCACAAGGATCAGCAGCACACACGGACGGGTGTCCATATAAAGCTGCCGCAGCATGACATAATTGGTGATATCCTCAAAGCAGAACATGATCGCATGACCGTTCTTGCGCTCGTAATCAATGCGCGTGACGCGGTACCGCCGGTCACGGATCACCGTTTCAATGGATTCGCCGTCCGCGATCGCATCCGGCCGCAGCGGGATCACTGCATGGAGCTTTAAGCCGAACAGCTCTGCCCCGCCGGAAACGCGGTTCGTGAATTCTTCATTATACCAGATGATCTCGCCCTTCGTGTCCACGACGGTCATGGGCACCGGCATCTCATCCGGCGCAGTCTGCAGGCTGTGGGACAGTGCCCCGTTCATCCTTGCAACATAGCGCAGCATATTTTTCCGCATCCGCAGGATCTCGAACACCAGCCAGCCGAGACCGGCCAGAAATACGATCACCGCGAACCAGAACGGCAGACTGTGATACTGTGCATGTGCCATGATCATCATGATCAGACCGCCCAGTGTCATCAGTGCGCCCGAACAGATCAGCCGCCAGGGCTGCCGGCTCTGCATCCCGTATCACCGCCTTTCTGCAAAATTCCGCTTTCCTGCGGTTCAGATCTCCATGATGATCGGCAGGATCATCGGGGAACGCTTTGTTTTATGGAAGATGTGGTCGGAAAGCACATCGCGCAGCTTTGCCTTCAGTGCGTTCCAGTCGCGCAGCTCGGCAGGGCTGCAGTGCTCCAGCGTATCCGCCAGCAGCAGTCTTGCCTCGTCCATAAGCTCCTCTGCCTCACGGACATAGACAAAGCCGCGGGAGATCAGCTCCGGCCCGGACACGACCTCATTCTCTGCGCGGTCAATGCCGACGACCACGATGATGAGGCCGTCCTGCGCAAGATGCTTTCTGTCGCGCAGCACAATGGAGCCGACGTCGCCGACGCCGAGGCCGTCCACGAGCACGCCGCCCGCAGGTGCCTGCCCGGTAATCCGCATATCGACGCCGTTTGTTTCAATGACATCACCGATCTGACCGATGATGATATGGTCCCTGTCCATGCCGAGCTCCATTGCAAGGCCGGCATGTTTTTTCAGATGCTTATACTCGCCGTGCACCGGAATAAAATACTTCGGCTTGGTCAGCGCAAGCATCAGCTTTAATTCCTCCTGACACGCGTGGCCGGAGACATGCACCTCGTACATGCGCTCATAGACCACCTGCGCACCGGACTTCATCAGGTCGTTGACGACACGCGTCACGAACTTCTCGTTTCCGGGAATCGGCGTTGCGGAGATGATAATGAAATCCTGCGGCGTGATCGTGACCTTTTTGTGGTCGCCCCTTGCCATTCTGGTCAGGGCGGACATCGGCTCGCCCTGCGAGCCGGTCGTAATCAGCACGATCTGATCCGCGGAATAGCGGTTCATCAGGTCAATGTCGATGATCGTGCCCTCTTTCGCTTCGAGATAGCCGAGCTCTCTTGCGATCGAAATGACATTGACCATGCTTCTGCCGAATACGGCGACCTTTCTGCCGCACTGCTCTGCGCAGTCAATGATCTGCTGGACTCTGTGGATATTCGAGGAGAACGTCGCAATGATGATGCGCTTGCCTTCCGCCTCTGCAAAGAGCTTGTCGAACGATGCGCCGACCTTCCGCTCCGTCGGCGTATAGCCCGGACGCTCCGCGTTCGTCGAATCCGCCATCAGCGCGAGCACGCCGCGGCTGCCGAGCTCTCCGAACCGGCCGAGGTCGATGATGCCGCCGTCGATCGGGGAATAATCCACCTTGAAGTCGCCCGTATGGACGAGCACGCCCGCAGGCGTATGCACCGCAAGTCCGACCGCATCCGGAATGGAGTGGTTGACATGGATCAGCTCGACTGCCATGCAGCCCATGCGGATCGTCTTGCGCGGCTCCACGACGCTCATCCGCACCTTGCCGCTCAACTGATGCTCCTTGAGCTTCGCTTCGACGAGTGCAAGCGTCAGTCTGGTGCCGTAGACCGGCGTATCGACCTTTTTCAGCAGATACGCAAGGCCGCCGATGTGATCCTCATGTCCGTGCGTCAGCACGATGCCGCGCAGCTTGTCGGCATTCCGCTCGACATACGTGAAATCCGGGATGACCAGATCCACGCCGAGCATTTCCGCATCCGGGAACGCAAGGCCGCAGTCGATGATGAACATATCGTTCGCGCACTCGATCACGGTCATGTTCTTGCCGATCTCTCCGAGACCGCCCAGCGGGATAATGCGGACAGGCGTCTTGGCACGGACGGCACGCTCCTTCGGTGCCGCCTTCTGCTGCGGAGACTTCTGCACATTTGCGTGACGCGGCTGACTGCCCTCTGCACTGACTTTTTTTGAAACGGCGGCAGCAGCCTCTGCTTTCTTCCGTTCCTGCTTTTCGAGCTTCTCACTGACAAGCTCCGCCGGCATGATCTTTCTGCCGACGGATGACAGCGGCACCCCGCCGCGCTGTTTGCCGCGGAAAAATCCGCCCTTTATGCCCTTTGAGCCGGAACGCCCTGTATTTCTGTTCAATACAATACCTCTCTTTCTGCGAATCCCAACGGGAGATCCTGCCTTCATGTTCGGGGGTATACCCATACAGATTCAGTATACGCGAAATATATAAAAAAGTCAAGTCAAAAATACGATCCGGCCTGTATTTTCGGAATCTGATGCAAAATATATGACGATTTCCCGCGGATTTTGTAGCCTTATGCCCCTTGCGTCGTTTTGTATACGATCCGGCACAAAAAATGACAAAAACAATTGCAATCACGCCCTGCTCTGTGCTATAATAACAGCAGAGACCGCAGCAACGGAAACGGTGCTGCAAAGAGACAAGGGGGTACCGATATGAAAATCAGCAAGCTGCTTTCCGTCCTGACGGCTGCCGTCCTGCTGCTTGGCAGCGGAAGCGTCCTGCCGTCTGCAAGCGCGGCGGAGACCGTCACCTTTTCCGGCATATCCGGACTGCCGTTTGCGGACGGCGCACCGTTCAAAGGTGCGGATATTTCCTCGGTGATCGCGCTGGAGCAGAGCGGCGTCAAATTCTATGACCGCAGCGGCAAAGAGCAGGATATTTTCGTCACGCTGGCAGATGCGGGCATCAACTGCATCCGCGTGCGCATCTGGAACGACCCGACCGCATCGCAGTCCGGCATCACCTACGGCGGCGGCGCAAACGACGCGAAACAGGCCGTAAAGATCGCGGAACGGTGCAAGGCCGCCGGACTCAGCATGTTCGTCGATTTCCATTACTCCGACTTCTGGGCAGACCCTTCCAAGCAAAAGGCACCGAAGGCCTGGGCGCATTACTCTGTGCAGCAAAAGGCGGACGCAATCTACAGCTACACGAAAGACACGCTCCGGCAGATCGGGCAGACCGGCGCGGAAATCGCAATGGTACAGATCGGCAATGAGACAACCGCCGGCATGTGCGGCGTGCTGCTCTCCGACGGCAACTGGGGCGACGCGGTCTGGAACGATCTTGCGAAGCTCTGGAATGCGGGCTCGAAGGCGGTGCGGGAATATGACCCGGATGTGCTGGTCGCGCTGCATTTCACGAATCCGGAAAAGACGTCAAATATGCAGTATCTTGCGAAAATGGTCAGCCAGACCCGCGTGGATTATGATGTGTTCGCAACGTCGTATTATCCCTACTGGCACGGCACGCTGCAGAATCTGACCTCCGTGCTCGGCAGCATCGCGAACACCTATCACAAAAAGGTGCTGGTCGCGGAGACCTCATGGGCGTATACCTTCCGGAATTATGACCCCGGCGTCAATACGATCGGCAGTCAGAAGGATCTCGTCAGCAGCGTCAGCTATCCGGTCAGCGCCGCGGGGCAGACCGCGTTCCTGACCGATCTGTTCAAAGCGGTCGCGGCCGTCCCGAACGGCATGGGCATCGGCGTATTCTACTGGGAGCCCGCGTGGCTGCCCGTCAGCAGCGATTACCAGACCGCGAAGCAGCTCTGGCAGCAGTACGGCGGCGGCTGGGCGTATGAATCCGCGCAGGAATACGACCCGGACGCAAAGGACTACGGCGGCTCCGGCTGGGAGAATCAGGCACTGTTTTCCGCCGACGGCAAGCCGCTCGATTCGCTTTATATGTTCCGGTCGGTCACGGGCAGCGGGCAGAGCACCCCGCAGCCGCAGGAAGAAACCGGACAGAATCTGCTGCAAAATCCCGGCTTCGAGGCAGACGGCGGCTGGTCAAACCGGCCCGCAGGCTGGACACTCAAAAGCACTGCAGCCGATCATTTCGATGTCCGTGCAGAGGATGTCCGCACCGGCGGTTATGCGCTGCACTGGTATTCCACGGCCGCATTCAGCAACAGCACCGCTGAGACATCCGTGCGCGTGAATGAATCCGGCAGCTACCTTTGCAGTATGATGCTGCAGGCAGACGAAACGGCGTCCTTTACGCTGACTGCGGAAACCTCCGGCGGCAAACAGCAGTCCGTCACCGGAAAAGGCATGGGCTGGAGCGTATGGCAGCAGCCGGAGCTCCGGATCGAAGCAAACGCCGGCGAAACGGTCACAATGCGGCTGACGGTCTCCGGCGGGGACGGCAGCTACGGCTCCGCGGATGACTGCGTCATTGCAAAGGTGAACGCGCAGGAAACGACCGCCGCGCCGGTCACAACAACAGAACCCGTCACGACGACGACAGAGCCTGTTACCACAACGACCGAGCCCGTCACGACGACAGAGCCGGAAACGACTTCTCCGGAAGCGGAACGCGTCCCGGGCGATGCAAACTGTGACGGCAAAGCGGATATCTCGGATGCGGTGTTAATGGCGCGGATCTGCGTGGAAGATCACGGCGCGGTCATTACGCAGCAGGGACTGAAAAACGCTGACTGCGACCGCAGCGGCTCGCTCTCGCCGGAGGATGTGACGCTCCTTCTGCGGGCGATCGCGAAAATGGCGTTTCTGGAATAAGGTATCGCTCTCCTGTATAGCAAAAAGGACGCTGATGTATCTATCAGCGTCCTCAGACTGTCGATAAACCTGCGGCGATCAAAACTTTCGATATGGATGCGTGCCGCGGCGTAATGCTTGACCGGATAAAAAACGGGTGCTGATTGTACGTCAGCACCCTCTTGTTCTTTATAATGGGGTCTGGGGACAATGTCCCCAGCGGGGGGGGCAGCGCCCCTCAACACATTCAAAAACCTATCGTATTAGCGATATTTTCAAGAATAGGTTTTCAAAAAAGTGAACCGATGGGGAACTTTTGGGGGTAGAGAGGGTGCTCAACCCCTCAACAAGTTATTGAAAAATCCGTCGATCCGTTCGTCTACCTGTTTGCGTTCAGCAGAGAAGGTGTGCTGATAAACCGACTTCAAAACACCGTTGCTTGCCCATCCGCCGCGTTCCATTGCGTATTTGTCGGGAATGCCGAGCATCAGCATGACACTCGCGTTCAAATGCCGCAGCTGGTGAAACGTGAGATTGTATCCGTTTGCTTTGGTCAGTTTCTTCAGCTGCTTTGTAATGAAGCGGTAATCCTGCGGAACAATGAAGTCTTCATT